>JBKEEJ010000030.1:0-32441 GCA_047777345.1 Lachnoclostridium sp.
AATTACCGGTTTTTCCAAAACAGGTTCTTTCTCTTTCTTACTAAAGAAAAGTTCCAAATCGTCCTCCACGGTACCAATTCCCGCAATGCCAAAGTTTTCAACCAGCACTTTTGCCACATTAGGTGAAAGAAAAGCCGGCAGTGTGGGCCCTAAATGAATATTTTTTACACCCAGGTACAATAAGGACAATAAGACAATAACCGCCTTTTGTTCATACCATGCAATATTATAAATAATCGGCAAATCATTAATATCATCCAGGCCAAATACTTCTTTTAGCTTTAATGCGATTACGGCCAGGGAGTAAGAGTCATTGCACTGTCCCGCATCCAGTACTCTTGGAATTCCGCCGATATCCCCCAGATCCAGCTTATTGTATTTATATTTTGCACAACCGGCAGTTAGAATAACTGTGTCTTTGGGAAGTGACTTGGCAAAATCCGTATAATAATTTCTGGATTTGGCCCTGCCGTCACAGCCTGCCATAACGACGAATTTTTTGATTGCACCGGATTTGACCGCATCCACTATTTTGTCCGCAAGGGCCAGCACCTGATTATGGGCAAATCCTCCGATGATTTCACCGGTTTCGATTTCCTCAGGAGGCGCACACCTTTTGGCATGCTCAATTATTTCTGAAAAATCCTTTTCCTTGCCGGGTTCCCCGTCGATATGTTTACACCCCGGATATCCTGCCGCTCCCGTCGTATAAAGTCTGTCCTTATAACTGTCCTTTGGAGGAACAATACAGTTGGTCGTCATTAAGATTGGACCGTTAAAGCTTTCAAACTCTTCCTTTTGTTTCCACCATGCGTTGCCATAGTTACCAACAAAATGAGAATACTTTTTAAAAGCGGGATAATAATGGGCGGGAAGCATTTCGGAATGGGTATAGACATCCACACCGGTTCCTTCTGTCTGTTTTAGCAGCATTTCCAAATCTCTTAAATCGTGGCCGGATATTAAAATTCCGGGGCGGTTCCCGGTACCAATATTTACTTTGGTAATTTCCGGATTGCCATATGCCGTGGTATTGGCCTTATCAAGAAGTTCCATTCCTTTTACGCCATATTTGCCGGTTTCTAAGGTAAGGTCAATTAAATCATTAATCCCAAGAGAATCGTCCAAAGTTTTGGCTAAGGCTTTTTGAAGGAAAGCATCGATTTCTTCATCATCATTCAGCAGCGCATTGGCATGCTTGGTATAAGCGGATAGTCCTTTTAATCCATAAGTAATAAGTTCACGAAGGCTTCTGATATCTTCATTTTCCGTAGAAAGAACCCCTACGGTGGCTGCCTTTGCCTCGAACTCTTTTCTGTCACCTTCCCATAATGCCGCGTCACTTAAAAATCTTTTGTCATCCATTTGCTTTAACAATTCCTTTTTGGCATCGATTGTGGAAATGATGCGGGAAACAATGGCTTCCTTATCAAAATTTGCATTTGTAATCGTTGTAAACAGATTTAGGGTAATGATATGATTAATCTCCTTACTTACTGGTTTTCCTTCTTCACGCAGTTTTGTGGTAACCTCGGAAATGCCTTTTGTTACATAAACCAAAAGGTCCTGCATTGCGGCTACCTGGGGGGTCTTGCCGCAGACACCTGACTGTGTACAGCCGCTGCATCCTGCCGTTTCCTGACATTGATAGCAAAACATCTTATTTTCCATTTTAAATCCTCCTTCATTTCTGATTATGCGCGAATCAATTCCGGACGGATAATTTTGTTTTCCTCCTTGGTTTCCGGTTTTTGAAGCGCTTCGATGACTCTATCATACCAGGAAGACAAAATAAGTTCCGTAACAAATGTTACGGAACTTAAAAATTTTAAAATACTATATGAAATGATAACTATGATTTATAAATAAGTTTTTAAACAGGCTTTTAAGAGTATACCGATTCAGAATTATACGATTTCATTGATAAAGATTTTGGTATAGAAGTTAATCTTGTCTATTTTGGCCCGTACTTGTTTGCTTCCCATAGGATAAGTAAGCCTGTAAATATCTTTTTCTTTTAATCTGCCAAAGAAAAAAGCAGTCAGTTCTGAAATATCGGCTGCAAACTCCGGGTCCTTACTGGTTTTTACCACTTTGCAGCCTTCTTTTGAAAAGGTAAGCTCATACACTCCGTCATTGGCCCTAATAATCTCATCCTTTACTTTTACCGTCAGGGTCATTTCCTCCTTTGCGGACATGTTTTTAATAAAGGCTTTAAAATCCACAATTCTTGCCATAATTGCGGGAGTATCTTCAAAAGCAGAAAGATTTGCATAAATATCATTTCCGATTTCATTGACCGCGGCGTTAAAAAATAAATCCTTTTCTTCTTCCTTATAAATGCATTCCGCTACGCCAAACCCCCCGTCTTTCATATAGGCTAAATATCCGATAGGGTTACCGTCTTTTTCTGCTAAAAGCACGGCGCCCTGACAGCTTTTCATTTCGTTAATAAGTCTTTTATAATAGTAAGGAGTCCGCTTTGCGTAAATTTCATAGTGTTCTTCCAGATATTTTTCGGTAAAGGAAGTTAATTCCTGAATTTTTGCTTCATCCGTATCTTTTATCCGTATTATGCTTACCTCGCCCTTTTTTGCAGTATCCTTGTCTCTTATTATTTTGAAATCTTTATGCATAAACATTTGCTTCCAGGAAGGCTGTTTATATATAATGCGAAATCCATACGGAAGATAAAGGCCCTCGGCGGCAGGCATCAGATAAGTAAAGGGCATTTTTTCTTCATACATCTGATTTAAGGCTGTCTCAAGCAGCCGCCTCATTAACCCTTTTCTTCTGTCTTCAGGCCTGGTGGCCACACCTACAATATAATTTAGCCGTTGGTTTTTTCCCCTGACCTTTATATCGTAGGGATTAAGATGAAGCATGGAACTTAAAATTTTATCTCTGTAAATGGTAATAATCCGGTTATTCTCTACTTTCCAGGTAAAATAAAAATCTGTGTATGCCTTTGTGTCGCCAAAACACTCCCGCCATAAGTCATAAAGTTCCTTTTTAACCTGGCTCTGGCTTTTTCCAATAATCTTTATTTCATTAATTGAATTATATAATTTATAATCCATATTTACTCCTGATTTATTCATCCATGTTTTTTACACAGCCGGAACAACCCGGACACCCATCACAGCCATTTAAATTAATACTACGGTCCATCTGGTAATCATAACGGTAATTTGCCACTTCTGTCAAAAGGCAAACACAGCTTGAAGATATTCCCAGTCCTTCTCCGGTAAAGCCTAATCCTTCTTCTGTCGTTGCTTTTACGTTAACCTGGCTCTCTTCTATACCCAAGGCATCGGCAATATTTTTTACCATGGCCGGTATATAAGGAGCCATCTTTGGTTTTTGGGCAATAATGGTTGCATCTATATTTTCAATTACATATAATTTATCTTCGATTAGCTTCCTTACCCTTTTTAAAAGCTCCAGGCTTGAAATGCCCCTGTAAGCTTCATCGGTATCCGGAAAATGTTTTCCGATATCTCCCAATGCCGCTGCCCCTAAAAGACTGTCCATAACCGCATGAAGCAGCACATCCGCATCCGAGTGACCAAGCAACCCCTTTTCATACGGAATTTTTACTCCCCCGATAATTAAATCGCGCCCGTCTACCAGACGATGCACGTCGTATCCTGATCCTATTCTCATCTTCTGCTCCTATCTGCCAAAGATTTAACCTTACAGGTTATCTTTATTATATAATAAATGAAAGCATATTATCTACCAAATTAATAATAATTTTTTTCATCAAAAAAAAGACTGCCCAAAAGCAATCTTTTAAAGCAATCTTTTTAGTAGCGAAGGACGGATTTGAACCGCCGACACTGCGGGTATGAACCGCATGCTCTAGCCAACTGAGCTACTTCGCCATATTATTTACTTTAAAAACCTGTTACTGGCAGTGTTAATGGGACCTATAGGGCTCGAACCTATGACCCTCTGCTTGTAAGGCAGATGCTCTCCCAGCTGAGCTAAGATCCCATTATTGCTCCTGCTTTACAACAGGTACTTTACTATTATATTTATGAAACAAGCTTTTGTCAAGCATTTTTCTGAATGTTTTTAATATTTCCGGGATAAAAGCCCCATATCCTGTCACAAAAAGTCAGGCCCGAAAGCTGCAGGCATTAAATCCGACAAGGTATAAATCCAATAATCTGTTTCTGATCTGGCAAGTATTATATAGAAATTATCCGGATCGCAAAATTCCAGCATAACCTGGCGGCAGACGCCACAAGGAGGGCAATAATTTCTGATAATTCCATTTTTACCTCCCACAATGGCAATAGCCTGGAATTCCTTTTTCCCGTCACTTATCGCTTTGAAAAATGCGTTTCGCTCGGCGCAACTTGCAGGGGTATAAGATGCATTTTCCACATTACAGCCGGTATAGATTCGCATATCTTTTGTCAGCAAGGCGGCCCCTACCTGAAAACCGGAATAAGGGGAATAGGAATACTTAAGACACTGAATTGCCTCCGATATAAGTTTTCTGCAGACATTCTCCTTTAATAGCCGTATCCGCTTCCCTCCGCCTGCATTTTTAATTAACATATCTGAGTTTTTTAGCGACAACTCATTTTTATCGGAATTATTTTCATTTTCCATGTACTTAACTCCTTTTTCTGATTTCTATCAGTATAACAGTCCTGCCAGGTATTTATGCAGTATCCGTCTAAAAATTTGTAAGTACGTAAGGCTGATTTTTAGTTATTAATGATAAACTGAATCAAATCCTGTATCACTTCATCGGCCACATGAGATTTCGTTTTATATTCTTCCGGATAGGATTTTCCCTCACCTGGCATCATAAAATGATTTAAGTTTGCATAAGACTTAAAAGACCAGTTTGGCAAATCTTTAAAGCTTTCTTCCCATATTTTAAACTGATCCATGGTTACCTGGAAATCTCTTTCCCCCCAAAGAACCAGAACCGGTTTTGTAATATCTCTTGCTGCTTTTACAGGGTAATATTCGGACAAATCCACCCAATAATCCCGGTAAGCCCCCATTATCATCTGATTATCCGGTATTTTTTCAGGCGTATTCAGATATTTCACTTCTTTTACTATGGCTTTTAACTGTTTTTCTTCTTCTGCCGTAATAATTTCGTCTTCTTCTGCCAGGTATTTATACTGGTCGTAAATATATTCTTTTATATGCTGTGCCGGAGCTGACAAAATAATAAATCCGGATGCCTCAGGCAGACTTTCCGCTAACATAGGGATCACATAACCGCCCAGGCTATGGCCCAACAGATAAATTCTGGTTGGGTCTACCTGTTCTATTTTTTTCACCATAGCCACTGCTGCCAGTACATCATTAATTACTTCTTCTTTTATTGTCACCGATGTGTCTTCTTTCATCTGCTCCCCGTACAGATAACTTCTTTTGTCAAACCGAAAGGATGCAATACCTTCTTTGGCAAGGCTCCAGGCTATGTCCCGAAAAGGCTTATTTTCATAAATGCCCTCATCCCTGTTTAAAGGTCCGAAGCCCTGAATAAGAATAACTACGGGTAAACCGGCAGAATCTTCCGGAGCAGTAAAAGTACCGGGAATCACATAACCGTCACTGGTAAAGGAATATTCTTCTTCAAAAACCCCATTCGGTATGGTATCCTCCTTGTCCGTATCCCTGGGAGCATATTCACCATAGGTAAAACCCACAATATGATGCTCTCCGTCAAAAGCAATCTGGTAACTGAAATTGCTGTTGGAGCTTTCCACCGGTACAATAACATACTCGTATCCTTCCAGTGACAAAACATATGGATCGTTTATTTTTTTCACTTCACCGTATTCGGCATTATAAAACAAAATGGTTTTTTTGGTTTCATCCGAATTCATGGCTTCGGCCATTGCCTCATCGTAAGAATAGGCCTTAAGAAGTCTGTCAAAATTCTCTTTGGACAGATCCTTTGCAAACTGGGCTGCCACAGTAAGATCATCTCCGGTAACCGGTTCCGTTTCATCCCCATCTAAAGTATCTGAGGTGTCAACAGTATCATTTTCGATTTGATTCTGTATATCTTCTATCGTTTCCTGGTTGGCGGCTATCTGTTTCATAATCGTTTCCCTGCCTTTATATTCGCAGCCCGTCAGGGAAAACAGACAAAGTCCAATTAAAAAACAAATTAATCTATTTTTCATATTGCCCTTCCTCGGCATAATTTTTCAATTTATTACCATTACCACATTTTTTGCAATAAATTTTACGGTATCTTATAGGA
The DNA here is from genome assembly GCA_047777345.1 of Lachnoclostridium sp. Lineage (GTDB taxonomy): Bacteria > Bacillota > Clostridia > Lachnospirales > Lachnospiraceae > Anaerocolumna. The sequence continues at coordinate 6,251 of JBKEEJ010000030.1, forward strand.
CCATTTTATCATAACAAAAAACAAGTTACAATAAAGAGCCGGTATAAAATCCTGGAAAAGATTTTTCAAACCAAAAAGCAATACCCCTTAAAATAATGCTTGGGGCTTGTAAACATAGTATTCCCATGGTAATATAATAATTAGGCACCAGGAACCACAAAATTTTTATGTCAAATTTACCATACAAAGATACATATTTAATGGCTTTTTTAGTATGATAACTAAAACAGCTTTGAATATAAGTGAACTGTGTGGTATAGTTATAATAATGTTTTTGTTTTAAACCCTTAATATATACTATGAATAAGGAGGTCTTTATGAAGATTTCAACAAAAGGACGCTATGCACTGCGTTTAATGCTGGACCTTGCCATGCACAATACAGGCGAATATATAACAATTAAAAGTATTTCTGCAAGGCAGGAAATATCGGATAAATACCTGGAACAAATTATAACCCAGTTAAGTAAAGCCGGATATGTAAAAAGCACACGTGGTGCACAGGGTGGTTATCGTTTAGCGAAAGCCCCGGAAGAGTACACAGTTGGTATGATTCTGCGTCTGATTGAAGGCAGTCTTGCACCGGTTGCCTGCTTGGAGGATGAAGTAAATCAATGCCCAAGAAGTAGTCAATGTGCAACTCTTGACGTATGGATGAAATTAAACGATGCCATCAATAATGTGGTAGACAATATAACTTTGGCAGACTTGGTAGATAAGCAAAACAGCTTAAGCGGCAATGATTATGTTATATAATCATTTTCCAGATGCTTATTTGCTTTATCACAGATAGATTACGAAAGATGGGGTATTGCAAAATAACAGGAGTCAGATAATAACCTGCTTCTCACAGATTTTGAACATATATTGATTTTGCAAATCCCCGTCTTTTCTCTTATATAAACCGAAAACGAAAAACCGAAACGTGAAAAATTGTCCAGAAAAATTTATGAAGCATCGTAAAAATTTCCCTTGACAATTGGAATAAACTAAAGTATACTTCATTTCATACTATTTCACTAGGATTTTATGTAATTAGAAAGGTGGTTTTTATATGTCAAATCGTAATCTGAAATTTGAAACACTGCAGGTCCATGCCGGACAGGAAAAGCCGGATCCGGCCACCGATGCCCGCTGCGTACCCATTTACCAGACTACTTCCTATGTTTTTGCCAATTCAGCACAAGCTGCTGCCCGTTTTAACCTGTCAGAAGACGGTAATATTTACACCCGTATTATGAACCCTACCAATGATGTTTTTGAACAACGTATTGCCGCGCTGGAAGGTGGTATTGCCGCCCTTGCAACAGCTTCTGGTTCTGCCGCTATTACATATGCTATTCAGAATATAGCCCATACCGGAGATCACATTGTATCTGCCAATACGATTTACGGCGGAACCTATAATCTGTTTGCACATACATTCAAAGATTACGGCATAACAACCACCTTTGTGAATCCCGACGAAGAAGGCAGTTTTGAAAAGGCAATCAGGCCCAATACAAAAGCAATTTTTATTGAAAGCCTTGGAAATCCCAACTCAAATCTGATTGACATTGAGGCCGTTGCGGATATTGCTCATAAAAACGGCATACCACTTATCGTAGACAATACCTTTGCAACCCCTTATTTGTTACGTCCCATTGACCACGGTGCCGATATTGTTGTTCATTCTGCCACAAAATTTATCGGGGGGCACGGAACTTCCATTGGTGGTGTCATTATTGACTCCGGCAAGTTTGACTGGGCTGCTTCAGGAAAGTTTCCTGGCCTGACTGAACCGAACCCCAGCTACCATGGCATTAGTTTTACCAAAGATGTTGGTGCTGCCGCTTACATTGTAAAAGCCCGCGTTACCTTATTAAGAGATACCGGTGCTACTTTAAGTCCCTTTAATGCTTTCTTATTCCTGCAGGGCTTAGAAACCCTTTCCCTTCGTGTGGAACGCCATATCGAAAATACATTAAAGGTAGTGGAGTTTTTAAAATCCCATCCTCAGGTAGAGAATGTAAATCATCCTTCCCTGCCGGACAATCCGTATCATGAGCTTTACAAACGATATTTTCCAAAGGGTGCCGGTTCTATCTTTACCTTTGAAATCAAAGGTGACGCAAAAGATGCCCAGAAGTTTATCGACAACCTGGAGATTTTCTCCTTATTAGCCAATGTTGCCGACGTAAAATCCTTAGTTATACATCCGGCAAGTACGACTCATTCCCAGATGACAGAAGAAGAGCTTCTGGCCTCCGGAATTAAGCCGAATACTATCCGCCTGTCCATTGGCATTGAGCATATCGATGATATTATATATGACTTAAGCCAGGCATTTGAAAAAATAAAATAACTATTTCCTTTATTTTTATTTCCTTGATTTTCGTTTCATTATGTACCTACTACAATAACAACTACTGCAGATTCATAAGGGCGCAATTTCCTGTGAATTAAAAAAGAGGCTGTCTGGGTAAAGTGTTACTTTTTTGTAACACTAAATTACCATAAGCAGGCAGCCTCTTTTTTGTATTTATACTTTTTATCTTTTGTATTTATAAATTTATACTTTATTCTACTTGTATTTATCCTTCGTGGGCATTTATTTCCAGTACAGTTTTATTCTTTCTGGTGTTATTCTTTAAAAATATCCTGTAAACCTGTTATAATGCTAATTTTAATATTTTCTCAACATCCTCTGTCTTTAATTTTACAAAGTTACCTAATGTTCCTTTTTCACCAAGTCCAATATGGGCGGCTAAGTAAGGAATATCTTCTTCTTTGGCTCCCAATTCTTTAAAATTAACCGGCATGCCGATGGAAGTCAAAAATTGTTTGAACCGTTTAATTCCCTCCATTGCCGTTACTTCCGGATGAGCAAAATCCATTTGGCATCCCCATACCCGTACGGCAATCTGAGCAAAACGATTCACGTCATGATTCATAACATAGGTCATCCAGGCCGGGAAAACTACCGCAAGTCCGGCGCCATGGGCGCAATCATACAGCGCGGATAGTTCGTGTTCAATGCCATGACTGGACCAGTCCTGTTCACGTCCCACACCCACAAGATTATTATGTGCCACCATGCCGGCCCACATAATATTGGCTCTGGCATCATAATTATTGGGATTTTCAATTGCCCTTGGAACTTCCTTAATCATAGTAAGAAGAATTGCCTCACACAATCTGTCTGTTACTTCTACTTCCTGGGTATTGGTAAAATACCTTTCCAAAACATGAGCCATAATATCTGTGGCCCCGCAGGCTGTCTGATATGCCGGAAGAGTCTGGGTCAGTTCCGGATTTAAAATGGAGAATACCGGACGTAAAACATCGCTTCCGGCCCCTCTCTTTAACATTCCTTCTTCCTTGGTTATAACCGAATCTCCGCTTCCTTCGCTGCCGGCTGCGGCAATGGTTAAAACCGTACCCACTTTTAATGCTTTTTCGATGGGTTTTCCTTCATAAAAATCCCAGAAATCGCCGTCATATAAGGTACCTGCAGCAATGGCTTTGGCTGAATCAATAACACTTCCGCCACCTACCGCAAGAATAAAATCGATATTATTCTTCTTGCACAGGTCGATTCCCTTGTAAACCAGACCGCTTCTTGGATTAGGAACTACTCCGCCCAGTTCCATAAATTCGATATTTTCTTTCTTTAAAGATTCTTTTACTCTATCCAATAAACCAGAACGGACAGCCGAACCGCCACCATAATGAATCAGTACCTTGGTACCGCCAAATCGTTTCACATATTGCCCTACATTATTTTCCTGCCCTTTTCCAAAAGCAAAAAAGGTAGGACTGTAAAATGTAAAATTATTCATATTTCTTCTCCATCTCCTTTTATTTTCGAATTATGTTACTTAACCCCCACCCCATCTGAAAAAGCTTTCATATGAAAGCCTTTTGTTACTCTAATCTTACCTTTGCGGACAGGCAATGTCAAGGCTATGATGCACTAATAAATCCAGACATTTTGAATAATTGAAATTTTGTCAGCTTAAGAACCTGATTCCTTTATATATTCACACCAAGCTTACGCAAATCTTCCAAAGCCTTGTCAAATTCCGTAACCAGAATGGTTTTAAAGCCAAATTCTTTTGCACCGTCCAAATTAGCCTGCACATCATCCAAAAATACGGTCCTTTCCGGGTCGATTCCATATTTTTGTATTAATGCCTTATAGATTTGCGGTTCCGGTTTTATATGTTCAATTTCGTAAGATATAATGCCGCCATCTGCCAAAGGAATAAATTTAAAATTCTCTTTTGCATAGGAAAAATTGGTTCTGCCATAATTGGATAATAAATAGACATGATAACCGTTTTCCTTTAAAGTCCTTACGAACCTTTCCGCATAAGGATATTCCCTAACGGTTTTATAGCTTTCTTTAACAAAGGTCTTAATCTCTTCTGCCAATTCCATATCCATACGGCAGCATCTTTCTATTATTTCCTCATCACTTAATGTGCCACGGTCAAATTCTCTCCAATTATCACTATAAACGGTAGCCTTACCGATTCGTTCTATGGTTTGTTCATCAAATCCCCGGTCTTTTAAATATCCTTTCCAGTTAAAATCCGCCAGTACCTGTCCGATATCCAGTACGATTGTATTAATCATAACAGCCTCCATTTTTTATTCGCATTTTGAAGTTTAATCATTTTCGCTATAGGCATTTTGAATAACTCTTTTTTGATTATGCCATAAAAAATTATAGCATTCCCGGCTGCACCAAAGCAACAATAATGTGGCTGCTTCACTGAAATCAGATAAAATATGACACATTTTAATTATTTAAAACAAAAGAATTAAAACAAAAGAAGATAAAAGTTAAAAAAGAACAAATACGAAAAAGTAATGGAAAAGCCTAATTTGAAAGAATTTAAAGGTCATGTTCATCCTGCCCGGAGGGCTTTTTTATTGAATCAAAGGAATTCTTATTCGATAAAAAAATGGGACTTTACAAGATGGTTAAACAATTTTTCTTGTAATTTCCCATTTTTAAATAATTAAATAATATATTAAAACCCAATATCAAGGTCTTTATTTAAAGGCCCTTTTTATACAACTTTATTTTATTAATTTTTCTGATGATATACTATTTTACCTTTACCCATACTAACATTTCACCGGGATTTCGGTTAGCCCAGGAGTAATACGGAATCCATTTTAATTCTTTTTTGGCAAAAACCGGTTCCTGATAAGGCTGATATAAAACATCGGAATTCCAATTGGTATCAGTTAATACTTCTCCTTCACAGATTAAGGTTACAACGCCGTTAAACAGATTTTCTTCAAACTGTTCACGGAATGATGTATTTTTATTTATATAGATACGGTGTAAACCAGCCCCATTGTCAGCTTCTTCCAGGCAGTAAATAATCGGTCCTCTGGAAACTGCCACTTTTCCTAAGTCCTCCCGTACATTGGGATTGGCTTGATTCAGTACAACTTCCATTTTAAAATTACAGGTAATTTCATCCCCCTTCTTCCATGCCCTGTCGATATAGACATATCCTTTCTTCCTTTTTGCCGTTATTGCTTCCCCGTTTACTGCTATCTTATACTCTCTGCACCAGCCTGGGATTCTTACGGCAAAAGCAAAACTTGCTTCCTCTTCCTGATGAAAGTGGATTTTCACATTTCCGTCCCAGGGATAATCCGTATCCACCGTAATATTTACTTTCCTATGACCTATATTCGTGTTAATCTGCCCGCCAATATACAGGTTCATATAAAAACAGTCTTTGGTTTTCGTATAAGCATAGGAACCAATGGAAGAAAGCAGTCTTGCAATATTGGGAGGGCAGCACGCACAGCCAAACCATTTTTGACGTTCTACTTTAACGTGGCTTTTGTTATGATCTTTCAGGGAAGCTTCCGGAAAAACTTCCAACGGGTTTACATAGAAAAATTTCTTACCGTCTAAGGACATGCCGCTGAGGGTTCCGTTTAACAAAACCCGTTCCATTACGTCGGTATATTTGCTGTCTTTGGTTATTTCAAACATTCTTCTGGCAAAAAAGATTAAACCAACGGCCGCACAGGTTTCTCCATAAATGGTATCATTGGGCAGGTCATAATCAAAGGTAAATGATTCCCCGTAAGCTGTGGCCCCAATGGAACCGGTAATATACATCTGTTTCCGGGTTATATTGTCCCAAAGTCTTTCACAGACCTGCAACAGTTCTTCGTCATTTGTTTCCTTGGCTACGGCTGCCATGCCACTGTAGAGATATACAGCCCGAACCGCATGGCCTTCCGCCTTATCCTGCTTTTTTACTTCCTTACCGGCCTGGTAATACTGATACTGAAAGTAACTGTCTTTCCAGAAAAATTTATTATTGTTCTTTTTTCTCTCTTCATCAAAATACAAAGGCTCTTTTCCCCGTTGGTCAATAAAGTATTTGGCCAGTGCCAGATGCTTTTTGTCCTTTGTAATTTCATAAAGGCGTACCAGTGCCATTTCAAGTACTTCATGTCCGGGATAACCATGTAATTTACCCGGTTCCGGCCCAATTATTTTATCCACATAGTCAATATAGCGTATGGCAGCGTCTAAAAGCTTGCGCTTTCCAGTTGCCTGATAATATACAACCGCCGCTTCTGTCATATGACCGAGGCAATATAATTCATGATTGTCCATTAAATTGGTAAAACGCTTTTCCAGTCCGTTAATGATATAATAGGTATTCAGATACCCGTCAGGCTGCTGGGCATCGCAAATATCATCAATTGCTCCGTCGGCAGTTTTTTCAAGTTCCGGGTCGGGATGCCACATAAGAGAATACCCTACCGCTTCCAGCCATTTGTAAGCGTCGCTGTCCTGAAAAACAAAGCCATGAAAAGTTCCTTTTTGCTTTCCCGCCGCAATCTTAAAGTTTTCCATACAATGGCTGGGTTCCGCCCCTTCGATACGGTCGTTTAAAGCTTCCCACTGATATGGAATCACATGGGTCCTGATTAATTCCATATATTTGCCAAAAAATTTATCGGTGATTTTAATATCCTTCATTGACAATAAATCCATCATTCTACACTCCAATCTTAATAGGATTACAATTATGATTCTTTATCCGCCTATCCTTGCTGTCTTGTACCACTTATGCTATTATATTGATATAAAGTGCATAAAAAACATAATTTAAATGTCTTACCCGGGTTATAATCCATTCATTATGCATAGCTTAATCATATGATATAAGCATCCCTGTTTCAACTCACCATAATACAAAAAAGGTGGTCAAATCCCATATGTTATACTTGATTAGTGATGTAAAATATCCGCTCCATTATCTTACCTGCGGAAATCTGACAAATAATAATCATTTTGTACACCCGGACAGGACCTTGGACTGCCATGTCTTAATTATTGTCCGGAAAGGGACTCTTCACATTAGCCAGAAAGGTGTAAATTATGATATTGGCCCCAACCAGTTTATTATCCTGTTTGCAGGAGAAAGACATTATGGATACAAACCCAGCGAAGGACCTTTGTCTTACTACTGGGTCCACTTTCAAATTCAGGATCCGGATTTTAAATATTATACTCCGGCCGGTTTAAAGAAAAGCCTCGATATCTGGAAAGCCGCACCAACTCAGACACCCTATACCCAAACCAATTACATTATGCCGGAATACGGAAGCCTTCCGGAAAATAATCGGACTACACTATATTTTGTACAGCTTCTTGATACGGCCAAAAGGGAAAATTATGCCTCAACTTATCGGTGCCACTACGGCCTATGTTCCTTAATGCTGGAATTAAGCGCGGAAGCATTATTTATGCCGGATTTGACCGAACATGATATACCTGCCGTTATTGTCAACCTCATCGAATGGATTCGCCTGAATTATAACCAGCCTTTATCCGTACAGGGTCTGGCAGAAATGTGCGGCTATAATCCCACCTATCTGTCCGGCCTTTTTAAAAAATACACCGGATATCCCCTATCCGCTTATATTAACCGGACACGGATCGCGGTTTCAAAAAATCTTTTAACCTATGATACTACCTTAAAGGTTAGTACCATAGGAAAACTATGCGGCTTTTCCGATGAAAAAGTTTTTATGAAAGTATTTAAAAAAATAGAAGGTATTACCCCTACAAAATACAGGAATACCTTCTCTCACAAACACATGAATAACAAATAAATTTATTATATTTACATAAACCAACTGTTACAATAGAAATCTTAATATATTATTTATAGGACGTAAAAATTTAATTCCGGATTATGACTTACCCAACAAATTTTAAACTGTTATAAACCTTTAAACTTATCTTATTATAATACCTCTTCTTTCTCTGTTTTTTTAAGTCCTTCCTTTGTCAAAGTATAAACACTGGTAGCCACTTCCTCAATATACTTTCTGTCATGGGTTACGCTGATAATGGTTCCTTTATATTGGGACAGGACTTTTCGAATAACCGGATTGGACAGGGGACTTAAATTTCTGGTAGGTTCATCCAGCACTAACACATTACAGCCTTCCAGTATAAACTTTAAGAGGATTAGCTTAGCCTTCTGTCCACCGCTTAAATCTTTTATTTTGCTCTCCATTTCTTCTCTTGTAAATTTCATCCCGCCCATAAATGTAAAAGCTTTGGTGACTGCTTCTTTATCCCCACCGGGAACCAGAAAGTCAATAGGATATCCACCGTAATAAAGCACTTCTTCATAAATCTGAGGCATATATCCTGCCTTTATGTCCTTTCTTTTTAGCAGTTCTTCTGCCACCTTACGAAGAAATGTGGTTTTGCCTATGCCATTGTCTCCCACAATAGCCACATGTTCCGGGCCCATAACTCTAAGAAAAACATTTTTGGCCAGAATTTTATCCCCCTCTTTTGTTGTAATTTTCAGGCTATCTAAGGAATATTCCAGTATCTTTTTTCCATTTGGCACCATTACATCTTGGGGAAAATCATACAGAATAGCCTCTTCCACATCCGGTATTTCCAAAAAACCTTCCGCTTGTTTTTCGATACGTTTCTCCTGAGACAAAAGATTTTTCATTTTCTTTTTCAGGAGTCTTCCGCCATAAGGGTCCCCTCTGGATATGGAATTTTGCTTGCTTTCTACTTTATTGTAAATCTGCTGCCAGCGCTGCATCTGTTTCTTATAATCCTCACGCTGTTTTTTTGCTATCATCTCCTGCTTTTTTAATCGATTAAGCCTGTTGTTTACATATTCTTCATATCCCATATACGCAATTGTGTGACGAGGCTCCGTTTTTTTCTTTACCTGCTCTAAGTGAATAATCACATTGGCTGTCTTTTCAATCAAAGATTCATCATGGGAAACATACATTATGGGATACTTGGCCTGATTAATAAAGTTCTCCATCCATTTCAGGGTACGGATATCCAGATCATTGGTCGGTTCATCCAGTAAAAGAACATCCGGTTCTTGTGTCAACAATTTTGTAAGTCTGATTTTTACCTTTTCACCGCCAGACAAAGTTCGGATAAGCTGACTGCTGTGAAAAAGCGAAGCATCCGGATTCATGTTCCAAATATCAGGATTACAGGAACCATAAATATCCGTGTCTGAAAAAAATTCTTCTACCGTTTTGTCCAGCCACTTTTCTTCCATCTCCTGTGCTAAATAGCCTATTTTTATATTTCCAAGGACCTGCCCTGTATAATCGCAATACTGATCCAGCAAAGACTTTTGATAAATAAACTTTATCAGGGTACTTTTGCCGTTTCCTTCTTCCCCGATAATGGCTACTTTATCCCCAATATTTAAAGTAAAATTAAAATCTTTTATCAAAAATCTTCCGTCTTCTTTTTTTGATATAGTTACGTTTTTTATGTCCAGCATAAGTTTCCCCCAGCGCTTCTGATTGTAAATCAACTTATTTTGTCAACATGTATCATTTTATCCATTCAGATATTAAAAAAGACTGTTGCATAAGATATGGTATTAATACAGGTTGCCGTTTGTATCCCTTATGGAATAAACGTTACCATTCCTGCAATATTATAATACCTTATGCAACAGTCTTTCAATTTTATTTAAATTCGTGATTTCCCAGAGTAAATGTACATCCCTTTAAATATCCGCTGAAATACAAATATTTTGAAAAATCTATCTTTTTGCCATTTACCGTAATGGTCGTAACTCCGCTTAAAGCTTCTTTGGCAGCTTTAATACAGTCTTTTTCACTGCCTGATGTAAATCTTCCCTTATCATACCGAGCCAGTGCTTTGCTTAAAGCTCCGTTAGATGCAGGCCCAAACTGATACTTCTGATAAATAACACCTTTTACGGTATCAGGATATGCCTTCGATCTTACCCTGTTCATTACTACAATGCCTACGGCAAGTTTGCCATTGTAAGACTCTGCGTTAGCCTCACAGTAAATTAATGCGGATAATAATCGTAAATCTGCTTTCGAATATTTGGCTTTTGTTTTTTTGCTTCCGTTTTCTTTGACGTGGAAGCTTTTTTAACTGCTTTTTTTACTTTTTTTGTCTTTGTTTCCTCGGCTTTGGCTGTGTTATCTTCTTTAGAAGTATCTTCTTTTAAAGTTTCTTCCTGAAGGGAATCGTCTGCCCTCTCTGTTGTGGTATCATCTTTGGCAGAGTCTGTTTCGGCAGTTTCCGTACTTTCGTTTATGGCATCACTGTTGCTTACCGAAGTTATATTGTCAGCCACCGTATCATTTGTGGTATTCAAATCTTTTGATTTGTCTGTTGTATCTTGCTCTGTAGCAGTACCCTGTGCCCCAGTGTCTTTTGTAACAGTATTTTCTTCAGCTGCGTATGTGTACACATTGGCAAATCCGGTTAACACAATTCCTAAGAGTAGACACAATAGCAAATTTCTAAATTTCATAATAGTCTCCTTTAACGGCTTAATTTTAATAAGTCATTCCATTTATAACTATCAAATTATTACAATTTATCGAACATGTGTTAAGACGAAGTAACAATCATTTAATAATTATGTAATAATTGTAGCATAGAAGAATGGAAAAATCAAGCCGTTTAGACTAATTAAAACAGGAAATCTTCATAAAAAAATCGCTAAAGCAGGCTAAAAAAGGACAAAATCCACCAATAAATTATGAAGAAAATGTTAAAAAAGAAAAATTAATTTATTAAACTCTTTGCAATTATTTTTAAATATATTACAAAAAAAGCCGTTGCATAATATATAATGCTTACACAGGAATTAGCCTTATATTTCCACGAAAGGCGCCTGCCTGCGGCATTCAATACATTACGCAACAGCCTTAGATATTTTACCTTACTTTAATTCTTTGCCGGACTGATACATTTCTTCGTAGTATTTCTGATAATCTCCGCTGGTTACATGATTTAACCATTCCTGATTATTTAAATACCATTGTATGGTCAGACGAATGCCATCGGCAAATTTGGTCTCCGGTTCCCATCCGATTTCCTTTTTTATTTTATCCGGTGCAATGGCATATCTGCGGTCATGGCCTTTTCTGTCTTCCACATACTGAATTAAATCTTTATTAATATGGGCTTTTCTGGGATCATCATCCGGAAGCAATTCAGCCAGAGTTTCAATAATTAAGTTAACAATTTCTATATTCTGTTTCTCGTTGTGGCCGCCAATATTATAAATCTGTCCAACCCTTCCCTGTTCCATAACCATGTCGATTGCCTTGGCGTGATCATTTACATAAAGCCAGTCTCTAACATTCTTTCCGTCTCCGTAAACAGGAAGTTTTTTGCCGTTTAAGGCATTATTAATCATAAGGGGTATTAATTTTTCCGGAAACTGATAGGGGCCGTAATTGTTACTGCATCTGGTAATATTGGCCGGAAACTGATAGGTGTCTATGTATGCCTTTACCAGCATATCCGCAGATGCTTTACTGGCCGAATAAGGGCTGTGGGGATCAAGCGGGGTTGTTTCATAAAAATAGCCGGTATCACCCAAAGAACCGTATACTTCATCCGTGGAAACCTGCAGATATTTCTTATCTTTTAAATAGCCATCTTTTGTTTCCCAGGCGCTTTTTGCCGCATCCAGCAGGTTTAAGGTACCCAAAACATTGGTGTTTACAAAGGTTTGGGGATTTTTAATACTTCTGTCTACATGGCTTTCGGCTGCAAAGTGCACCACCCGGTCTATATCATATTTTTCAAAAATCTTTATTATGGCATCTCGGTTGCAGATATCTTCCCTGATAAAAATATAATTTTCATAATCCTTAACGGCAGCCAAATTTTCAAGATTGCCGGCATAAGTTAAACTGTCCACATTAATAATTCGTATGGAATCCCCGTATTTATGAAACATATATTGTATATAATTGGATCCGATAAAGCCGGCTCCTCCGGTTACCAAATAAGTTTTCAATTTTTTACCTCCATTGATTCGATATATTCTTTCAGAGCATCTTTCCAAAACTTCAGTGTATATCCCGCTTCGGCGAGCCTTTCATTTTTCAGTACCGTGTATTTTGGCCGTTTGGCAGGAGTCGGATATTCCTCCGTGGTAATTGGGAGAACCTTTACATCTTTTCCCGCAAGCCGAAAGATTTCTAAGGCAAACTCATACCAGGTTGCGGCTCCTTCACAAACTCCGTGGTAAATTCCCTGCCCTTCATAATCAATTAAAAAAGCAATTGCTCTGGCAAGTTCCAGAGCACTGGTAGGCGAGCCATATTGGTCATTTACCACTCTGATTTCGCTGTTTTTTTCAGCCAGCGTAAGCATAGTCCTTACAAAATTCTTTCCTTCTCCGTAAAGCCATGCGGTACGGACAATATTATAATTATCACAGATGCTTTTGACAAACTCTTCTCCGGCAAGTTTCGTATTTCCGTAAACATTAATGGGGCCCGTTTCCGAATCTTCCGGTAAAGGCGTATTTCCTTCTCCACCAAACACGTAATCAGTGGAAAGATGGATTAGCTTGGCATCCAAGGCAGCTGCCGCTGTAGCCAGATTTTTGGGACCTATTGCATTAATCCGGTATGCCCTTTCCTGTTCGCTTTCACATAAATCCACAGCTGTATAGGCCGCACAGTTAATGATAATTTCCGGCTTAATCTCCTGTATAAAATTCATGACTGCCACCGGATTGGTAATATCCAATATAATCGGACAATATGCCGTCGGTTCTCTTGTGCCCGTATTTACGATTGTCAGATCGGTCCTCGTCTTTAGTACCTGGTTTAAAGCCCGCCCCAGCTGGCCGTTAGCACCAGTAATTACGATTCTTCGTTCCATCTTTTAACCTCTTTTCTACACCTCAAGTGTCTTACTTTTCATTCCACCCCAATAAATACATAATTCCTTCATTATTCGCAGCTTACTTTTTTAATTCGCATAACCTGGGTTGTTTTGTGTCTTTTTCAGAAAGTATCAGTTCGACGTCCTTCTCGATTGGCCATTTAATACCTAAATCCGGATCATTCCACATAATTCCGCATTGGTCTTCCGGATGATAAAACTCCGTGCACTTATATTCAAATTCCGCAACATCCGATAAAACCAAAAATCCATGGGCAAATCCTTCCGGTATATAGAATTGTCTTTTGTTTTCATCGGACAGGATTATCCCCTGCCATTTTCCATAAGTGGGTGAGTCAGTCCGCAAATCAACCGCAACATCGAATACCTTACCTTTAATCACCCGGACCAGCTTTCCCTGAGGATGTTCTTTCTGAAAATGAAGTCCCCGTAAAACCCCTTTTTTGGACATAGACTGATTATCCTGAACAAATACGCAGTCTATTCCCGCAGCTTTAAAATCTTTATAATTATAGGTTTCCATAAAGTATCCACGATTGTCACCGAAACACTTTGGCTCAATAATATACAATCCTTCGATTTCACCTTTTATAAAATTAAATTGTCCCATATTTTCTCCTGTCGTATTTTATAATCTTAATTGGCAAGGAATGTTGCAAAACAAAAGCCGAAATTATGTTTTTCATTCCTAGAATCCGTTTCCTTTATTTTGCAACAACCCTCTTCGTAAATTCATTATAAAGTTTCAGAATGTTTCTTAAGACTGTTTATAGACCATTTGCCACATCTACCATATATTTGCCGTAATCAGTCTTAATCATGGGTTCGGCAAGCGCCAATAGCTGTTCTCTGCTTATATAACCTTTTTTATAGGCTATTTCCTCAATACAGGATATATATAATCCCTGTCTTTTTTGTATGGATGCCACATAATTGGAGGCATCCAGCAATGAGTCATGATTGCCGGTATCCAGCCATGCCATACCTCTTCCCAGGATTTCCACCTTCAATTGGCCATTCTTTAAATATACATTATTGACTTCCGTTATTTCCAGTTCGCCTCTTGCGGAAGGTTTTATGGATTTGGCTATTTCAATTACTTTGTTATCATAAAAATACAAGCCCGGTACCGCATAATTGGACTTCGGCTTTTCCGGTTTTTCCTCTATGGAAATGGCATTGCCATTTTCATCAAACTCTACCACACCGTAAGCCACCGGATTCCGTACGTAATACCCGAATATGGTCGCTCCGGATTCCCTTGCCGCAACTTTTTGCAGGGTTGCGGAAAAACTTCTTCCATAAAAAATATTATCCCCTAAAATTAAGCATACTCTGTCGTTTCCAATAAATTTTTCTCCAATAATAAAAGCTTCCGCCAGGCCTCTCGGTTCTTCCTGAACCTCATAGCAAAAGCGCATTCCCAATCTGCTTCCGTCTCCTAACAGTTCCTCAAAGACAGGCAGGTCCCTGGGCGTTGATATAATCAAGACTTCTTTAATACCTGCTAACATAAGGATGGAGAGAGGGTAATAAATCATGGGTTTGTCATATATCGGAAGTATTTGCTTTGAAACTGCCTTGGTAAGCGGATACAATCTTGTTCCGGAACCACCGGCCAGAATAATTCCTTTCATCAAAAATCCTCCTAAAGCATTCTGTCAGAATTGCTTCTTATATTATTTGGTAATCTAGCTTATTTTACCACATATTTTAAAAAAAATCTTATACTTTTTGTCATAAACTAATTATATATAATTTTTTTTCTGTTTTCAATGCAATTCCTGTTATAGGTTAAGTAATAAAACAGGATGTATAAAGCAAATCCACTTTTGGTGCAGCGGAAATCTCTTTTATTATATTCCCTTTCCTTTTATCCATTGCATATTTATTTAAATTTTCCCTCTTTACTTTCAAATGATTCAAAAACACCTGTAACAAAGCCTTATATCTGACCGGACTTAATTATTCCTTTAAAAAATCACACCAGAATAATATCCCATCCTTTTCATTTCTTACACCGCAGGAAAACCCCTGGGCTTCCTGTATGGCCCGAACAATGGCAAGGCCCAGCCCTGTGCCATGATCCTCTCTGGTTCTGGCTGAATTCCGTTTATAGAAACTTTGCCACAACTTATTTAATCCCTCCTCCGGTATGGGAGGACAGGTATTGTATATGGAAAAGATTACCCTGTTTTCTTCCTCTTTCAGAGAAATACGGATTACCTTTTTTCCCGGTAATCCCGGTGCCTCATTTCCATGACGAATCGCATTGACTAAATAATTGGTCAAAACCTGCTCCGTTCTGATACGGTCCGCATTAATTATAACATTTTCCGGTATATTTTTTTAAAGGAAAACCCTTTTTCCTTCATAATATCCATATATTTATTTATCAGGTTTTCAAGAAGGAGGGAAAGATTAAATTTTTCTTTTGCAGTGGAAAATTTGCCCTGTTCAAGTCTTGATAAATCCAGTAATTCCTTTATTAAGGCATCCATTTTTTCTGCTTCGTCCATAATAACCTGGCAGTAAAATTACCGTTTTTCGGCATCATCGGCGATATCTTCCATAAGTCCTTCCGCGTAGCCCTGTATGAGAAAAACCGGCGTTTTTAATTCATGGGAAACATTAGTGTTAATATCATAGTCCGGGTCTTTGGTAATAATAAAAGCAGAAGGTTTTTTCTTAATTTTATTATCCGGTTTAGTTCCCTTATGTTTTCCGATTCCGGCTATCATGCCATTGGGGCCATTGGTAATGGCTTTTCTTTGATAAATTTAATCCCCTTTATCATTTTATTAATATATCAGATAATTGTGGACAAAAAGTGAAATGAAAGAGTTTGGACCAGGAAGTTTGGGAGAATTCCTATGGTTTTTGATTCACAGGACCCATTTTCTATGAATCAAGAAAAAAGGCTGCTCTTTCGGTAAGAACAGCCTCTTTCTGTTATATTATATAATGTTATCTAAAACGGAATTGTCATCCACATAGCGATAATTGTTTTCATAGGCTTTTGCCCCTGACCTTTGCCCTGCGGTTGCTTCTAAAGCTGTTCTTGCTTCTTCGGCACTTAGTTCTCCGTCTTCATTGGTATCATACTGATTAAAGAAATCTTCCGAAAGCAATGTGTCCTCTGTTCCCATAAGTGATACCAGTTTTTCATATTCGTCGGCCGAAAGGGTGCCATCTCCATCCATATCAATGTCTGGCGGAAGGATATCTTTAATGGGAGGTTTCGGCGGCATATTCTGTGCTTTTTCGATGCCGTATCTTACTTCTTCCGGACTGATTTTCCCATCATTATCGGTGTCATGCAGAGCAAGGAATTCTTCTGAACTTAAAGGATTTTCTGCGTCCAGTTCCGATACAAAAGCATCATATTCCTCCGTTGACACGTACCTGTCCCCATCCAAATCCAATGAACTAATATTGTCATCCTTGACACGGTTAACCTCTTCTTCCTTGACCTTTCCTGTACTTCTCATTAATCCCATTACATCCATAAGGGATAAATTGCTTTGTACAGTCTTTTTTTCTGGAATGGAATCCGTATTGCTTTCTTCCGCTTCTTTTACCGTAAGAGGCTTCCGATTCCTGTACTGACCATTCCAATAATCAGAATTACTGTTAACTGATTGAATCATAACATTACTCCTTTCGGTATTTTTTTTACCTCTTATACATCGGAAAGTAATGTTACAGTTGTGTCACAATCTTTTATAAATTTGGTTACAATTTAATTATTTCTTCGTCCGGCATTTATATTCAAGCAATTCTTGCTAATGAAATGAATATAATCACACGCTTCATTAAATCTATGTAACCATACCTTATAAAACCGCCAGGCTTTTACCTAACTTGAGGCATTTTACAAGTGCCTCGTCATCCGGTTCATTTAGCGCAGTAATTCCTTCGCCGTTTATAATTTCGGCTCCGGCATTGATTAATCTGTTTTCCCAGTCTCTCATCCATTCACAATTGCCCCATCCGTAAGAGCCAAACAGACCAATTTTTTTGCCTGCTGCAAACTTTTCTATTTCCGCCACAAAGGGTTCCATGTATTCTTCTTCCAATACCTCGTCACCCATAGCCGGGCAGCCAAGACCAAATGCCGGCAAATCCCGAAGTTCCTCTGCATTTATTTCGGTAACTTCGGCTACCTTTGCCTCTTTTCCGGCCAATACAACACCTTCACCAATTTTTTCTGCCATAGCTTTGGTATTTCCGGTACCACTCCAATATAGAATAAAAACTTTATCCATAACAGCCTCCTAATTATGCATTAATAATTGTCAATATATTTAAAAGTAAACGAAAATATTTTTTAGCATAAACATATATGTTTATACCGCCGCTTTACACTGTCCTTCCAGAATTTCTTTTAAGGCATAGGCACTGCTGCTGTGACATCTTTTAATTATTGTATTTTGTTTTTCAACTGCTTGCAAAGCAGAAACAACCATTTTATGAGATACCGTATTGGTAAATAAAATAAGAAGAACAAAGTGCCTTAGGCACTCTCAACTCCCCTGCCCCTCACTCATGAGGGGTTTGGGGCTTTTTCTTTTCTCAAACTTATCGTAAAATATTCGTATGAATATACTACAAAAGATTTTTAACGAATATTACGAACATATTATTTATGAACTTCATCCTAGGTCTTCTGTTGTTGAAAATGTCGATAAGATGATTCATTGTGGTGACCCTTCTTATGGTGGCGTCTTTTGGGGCTGCCCTACTTGTGGTGACCTTAAATACGTTGCCTTTCACTGTAAAAGCCGTTTTTGTCCTTCTTGCGGTAACAAATATAACCTGCATCGTTCCTTTTCCATGTCTTGTAAGCTTATTGCATGTCATCATCGTCATTGTGTTTTTACAATTCCAGAAGAACTTCGTATCTATTTTCTAAATGACAGAAATCTTCTTAACTGTCTATTTCATTCTGTTCGTGATTGTGTTCTTCGTATGTTTCAAAAAATAAATAAATCTGAAAATTTTACTCCCGGCTTCATTTGTGTTCTACATACCTTTGGTAGAGATCTTAAATGGAATCCGCACATTCATGCACTTATCTCTGAAGGTGGTGCTGGCAATTTTTCTCCTTGGCGTCATGTAAAACATTTTGATTATAGATTCCTTCGTAACTCTTTTCAAAAGGTCCTTCTTGATCGTATGTCAAAGATTCTTGGCCCTTCGTTTAAAAAAGTTAAAAATGCCATCTATAACAGTCAGAAAAATGGCTTTTATGTTCGTGCCAAACCTAACTTATGCACTCCTGATATTACTATTAAATATATCAGTCGCTATCTTGGAAGACCTGTTATTGCAACTTCACGAATTGATTCCTATGATGGTGACTTCGTAACATTTCACTATAATAGACATGAAGATAACCAACTTATAACTGAAAAAATTCCTGCCCTTGATTTTATTAAGCGGCTTATTGTACATATCCCAGAAAAGCATTTTAAAATGCTTCGTTATTATGGTCTTTATGCAAAACATCATAAACAAGAAAAAGTCCTTCGACGCTGTATTTCAAGAGAAAAACGAAAATTTCTCCGTTCCACTTTATATTGGCGTGAATCTATACTTTTATCCTTTGGTTATGATCCTTTAAAATGTCCAAAATGCGGGACTTCTATGTTGGCGTTAGAAGTCTATTACAAAAAAACTGCACTATTTGAACAATATCGGAAAATCATGCGTTCTGGATAAATCCATACTCACTAATTCTCTCAATCTGTCAAATAGTGCAGTTCGCCAACACTTAAAATAAACAATTTCATAAACAACGTCATGGCGAAGCCCCCTTCGCTCTTTTGCTATGCAATTCTTTATTTTAACATCATTATACACTATTTTTCTAATTTTGAGAACTTTCCTATAAAGTAAAAAAGTTCATAAAGCGGTCACCGGTTCTGCCTTCACGGTAACATGCGGTACAAAAGCTAGGGATATATCCTAAATCTAACAGCCAATTAACTACCTGATCCAGCGTACGCTTATCTTCCACATCAAACTGACTGGAATTGTCTTCTTCCGGTTCCTCTTGCGCATATCCGCCTACACTGGTTTTAGAACCGCCGCTTATCTGGCTGACTCCCAGTTCCAGTACTCTTTCTCTTACTTTTTTCGATTCTCTGGTGGATATAATCATTCCGGTATAAGGTACCGCAATTCGAAGTACGGTTACAATCTTTTCAAATATTTCATCGGAAATAGCATCCTTAAAATCATTGGGATTAATGTCATCTGCCGGGCGAATACGTGGAACACTGATGGTATGAGGTCCTACACCCATGGCTGCCTCTAAGTGCTCGGCATGCATCAAAAGCCCTACAAAATCATAACGGTACATGTTAAGGCCGAAAAGAACGCCTAAGCCTACGTCATCAATGCCGCCTTCCATGGCACGGTCCATGGCTTCCGTATGGTAAGCATAATTATGTTTTGGTCCGGTTGGATGAAGTTTTTCATAATTTTCCTTATTGTAGGTTTCCTGGAAAAGAACATAGGTTCCGATACCGGCTTCTTTTAATTTTCTGTAGTTTTCCACAGTAGTGGCCGCTATGTTTACATTGACACGGCGAATTGCTCCGTTTTTATGTTTTATGGAATAAATGGTGTTAATGCTTTCCAGTATATACTCAATGGGATTATTAACCGGGTCTTCGCCGGTTTCCAGTGCAAGACGCTTATGTCCCATATCCTGCAAGGCTATTACTTCTTTTCGTATTTCGTCCTGGGTTAATTTTTTTCTGGTAATATGTTTGTTCTTATAGTGATATGGACAGTATACACATCCATTCACACAATAATTTGACAGATAAAGGGGGGCAAACATAACGACCCGTTTCCCATAGAACCTGTTTTTTATGTCTTTGGCTAACTGACATAGTTTTGCATTTTCCTCTTCCAAATCACATTCCAGCAAAACTGCCGCTTCCCTGTGTGTTAATCCCTTCATTTCTTTGGCTTTTTCAATAATATCATTTATAAGCGGCTTATTGCTTTTATTTTTCAGAGCATATTCTATTGTGGCCTTGATTTCTTCATCATCAATAAATTCTTCTGCCTTTTTTGATAATACGTTATACATCGTTTTAATCCTTTCTATTATTTATAATAATTAGATAATTGGTGACACAGTTAAACCGGGCAATTATCTATAAATAACATTGGTTACGTAAAACTTTCGTTACGCCTGCATTGGTACAAAATCCCCTCTGGCAGTTATAATTTCATAACCGATATGATTCATCCTTCTTTGCAGGCAAAATCTGCATTCTGCCGCTTCCTCCCCTGTACAGATTTTATTGTCGTAAAGTTCGTATTGTTTTCTTACGGAAACCGGAGATAAATTAGGCATTACCACATTGGCGCCGGATAAAATTCCCTTCTCCCTGCCAAGAGGATGAATGGTCCCCAAAGCCGTTGTTGCCGGTATTAACGCATTGGGTATCATAAGGCGCAATATGCTGATTAAAAACAGGGTTAACTCCATAGAGCCTTGCTTTTCCCCGGCAAAAGGAGTGTCATGATGGGGAATGTAAGGACCAATTCCTATCATAGCTGGTGACAGTTCCTTAATAAACAGCAGGTCTTCTGCCAGACATTCCGCTGTCTGCCAGGGAGAACCCACCATAAATCCCGTACCGACCTGATAGCCGATTTCCTTTAAATTCCACAGGCACTGTTTTCTTTCCTTTAAGCTTAAACTGGCCGGATGAAGTTTCCTGTAATGCTCCTCATTGGCTGTTTCATGGCGAAGAAGGTACCGGTCAGCTCCTGCCTCATGATATGCCAAATAGGATTCATAGCTTTTTTCACCAATGGACAGGGTAACGGCACAGTCCGGATAATTTTTCTTTATGGCGGAAATTATCCGAACCATTTTCTCATCGGTGTAGCGTAAGTCTTCCCCTCCCTGCAGCACAAAGGTCCGAAAGCCTAATGCATATCCTTGTTCACAGCAAGAGAGGATTTCTTCCTCCGTCAGCCGATAGCGTTTTACCTTGGTATTACTTTTGCGGATTCCGCAATAGTAACAGTCGTTTTTGCAATAATTTGTAAACTCAATTAACCCTCTGGTATAGATTTTATTATCAAAGTATTGTCTTGCGATTTTTACCGCTTTTTCTTTGGCGTATTCCGCATCCTCCTCTTTATAATCTGACAACAGGGTAATAAACTCTTCCTTGCTTAATGTTCTCTCTTTTTCTAAGGTGTCAATAAGTTCTTTAATATGTGACATCTGAATAACCTACTTTCCTTGCCGTGACTTTATAGTACAAAGACTGGAAAACAGCCCTTGTCCATACGCGGTAAGCGTATAAAAACAATAATATAAAAAAATCCTTGTGCCGGCTTAAAGCACAAGGATAGACAAGCAAAATCTAATATTCCATAATATTAGTTATCACACTATACTTTCGTCTTATCACTTGGGACGTACCCTTGTGCTCAGCACGATTTAATTTTTTAATTTCATTTTCCTGCCAGTATTTTCTTCATCCGCTTGTCGGAATCTGTCCGAAAGAATCCTTCAATAGGATTTTCTTACTGACAACTTTATTCTCTATTACTTTATGCATAAATATATGCATGAACCATTTTTCCAATAACAATATTGTTATATTAACAGTATTGCTATTTAACCTATATGAAAATCTTACATTAAATTTCTTGTTGTTAATTTTGTGTATTGTTATTTTATTAACAACTTCATGTTCATTATACACCCAATTTCTTCTTAAGTAAATAGGAAATGTAAAATAATTATAATCGAATTTCATATTCTGTTTTATTCAAATGAAAGTGATATTCATTATTGATTATTGTTTGATTAACCAGAACCCGTCTCTTTCTAGTTGTTAATTGCTTAACTAATTTTCCTTCTGGCGGAGCAGCGCTTACCTGGTAACATTGCGCACCCATTTATAGGATTTATACCTGATGGTACTAAGAGGAATTTTAATCACCTCGTCACTCATAATAATTGCATAAACAACAGGTATAGGCAGTTTCCATACAAAGGCTGCCAATGCCCCAAACAGGATGGAACATCCCCAAAGAGTTGTACTGTCCAAAATTAAGCCAAACTTGGTATCACCGCCTGCGCGGAACACACCCACAACCATGGTGGTGTTATATGCCTGGCAAAGGGCAAAATAAGACATGACAATCATCATTATTTTCAGATAATATTTTGCGTCCTGGCTTAAGGTCATCCGGTTTTGGGCAATCTGTGATACCACCAGAATAACAAGGCTGCCTATCAATCCGACAATCAGGGTAATACGAATAAAACGCTTTGCATACACTTTGGCTAACTCTTCTTTCTGCTCTCCTATGGTTTTGCCAATGATAATTGCCGTAGCATTGGCAATACCGAAAGCGACTACCATGGCAAGCTGTCTGATTACCTGTATTACTGAGTTGGCCGCAACTACAGGGCTGCCCAGGTGTCCGATGATAGCAGCATTAGCGGATGTACCGGCTCCCCAGAGCAGTTCATTTAACATAACCGGTATGGAATAGGTAAGAAAATCCTTCATAAGTATTTTATCTCTTAAAAACAAGTCCCTGAAATGAAACCGTACCACCCGGTTAATCTTCCTGGCATAAAACCATACAATGAGAAATTCCGATATTCTGGCTATCAAAGTAGCCAGAGCCGCTCCCTGAATACCCATTGCCGGGAATCCAAATAATCCAAAAATAAATATGGAATTCAGAATAACATTTATAACCAATGAAATGGAATAAACCACCGTTGAAATAATAACCCTTTCCACGCTACGCATTACATTTAGGTAAATCATTGTAGCAGCCACAAATATGTAGGATAATCCGACGATTTTTAAATATTTTACTCCCTCATTTAATACAGCTTCCTCCGAAGTATACAGCCTCATAATAGGAGCCGGAAAAAGCAAAGCGCCCAGTGTAAAAATTACGGATACCAGCAAGGCAAAACGCATGGTAATGGCCAGTACCTTTTCAATGGTACGTATATCTTTTTTCCCCCAGTACTGTGCCGTAAGAACAGCGGCGCCTGACGTAAGCCCGAAAAATATGAGAGACATAATAAACTGTACCTGACCAGCCAGGGAAGAGCCGGAAAGAGCAGTTTCACCAACCTGTCCCAACATAATAACATCTGCCGAAGTAACCCCCACATTAATCAAATTCTGCAGTGCCATAGGAAATACCAGAGTAAATACCAATTTGTAAAATGCTTTTTTCTCTTCTTTGTCATTAATCTTGGTCATGCATTTTCTCCTTTAACGCAATTTTTCAATCCATTCTTTCGGGTGTTAAACCTCGGATAATCTGAAATTTTATGAAATTTTCTTCTGTTTCATTTTCATTTTGATATTTATACATATAGAATTAGTGAGATACAGAAAAAATAACATTTTTTGCTGTAAAAGTCAATACAAATAAGCAAAGAGTCCGGGTGTTCTGCTATAGACAACTATGTCCTGTCCCATGTGTGCATCCAAAAAAATCTGGGGGTTGTTTTGGATGTAAAAAAGAAAAAGGAATCCTTTTTAGCCTCCCGGCCTGTAAAAGGTTATCCCTTTTTCTCTGTCTTTCCATTAATCTCTATTGAAATCTCTATTTAGGTTCACATTTTTTCAGTCAGGTTTTTGGCTTCTTTTTATCCCTTTTTCCACTTTATAATTGCCTTAAACAAATCTCCATCCAGTTGTATATAAAATTTGCCGCCCTGCAGTTCTACGAAATTTTTCACTATGGCCAGTCCAAGGCCGGACCCTTCCGTATTTCTTGACTCATCTCCACGCACAAATCTTTCCGTAATCTCTTCCGGATTAAATGTTATTTCCGCGGCAGAAACATTTTTTAATGTAACCGTTACCTCATCATCCCTGGTCCAGATTTCAATATAAGCCCTGGTACCCGGCATAGCATACTTTAAGATATTTACGAAAAGATTTTCAAAAATACGGTAAGTTTTTTCACTGTCCAGCTTTAAAATCACATTTTCTGCCTGAAACTGATACCGGAATTCGATATTGGATTCTTTTATTTTATCTGACAATTCCAATTGAACCTGCTTTATTAACGAAATCAAATCCACATCCACCAGGTTAAGTGTAATATTATGACTGGTAGCCTTGCTGATTTCAAATAAGTCTTCAATTAGCTTTTTTAATCGCATAGATTTACTGTCTAATGTCTCAATATAGGATTTTCTTTCTTCCTCCGTTATGTTTTCCTCTTTTAAAAGATTAATATAAGTAATAATTGCCGTTAAGGGGGTTTTTAAGTCATGGGACACATTGGTTATTAATTCTGTTTTCATCTTTTGACTTTTGGTTTCTTCTTCCACTGCCCGTTTAAAACCATATTGAATTTTCGTAAGTTCCTCCTTTAAGGAATTAAAAATTCCAAGATCTTCATCAATGGATACTTCCAGATTGCCCTGGGCCATATCCTTGGTGGCATTTAACAAAACAGCATGTTTTCTTTGTAAGTCATCCATATATTTTTTCATGATAAAATACAAAATTACGGTATAAAGTATCAAACCTGCAATTCCATAGTACCAGATACTGCATAACAGCAAAAGTATGACAAAATTAACGGCCAGTATTTTGATTATAAATCGGTTGGTATTATCCTTTAAATCAAAATTCGTAAGATATGCAAACATCTTTTTTCCAAAATGTTTTATCCCTTTTATCAGCTTGCTGGTTACGGTTCTTTCTTTTAGATAACCTTTTATACCCAATTGAAATACGGAACGAAAAGATAACACAATGATGAACCAGCTAAAAAATACGATCATCCAGACTATGTAATTTACTCCGTAATCCGATAATTTTTTCATCCAGCCGGGTAATATGGAATAATCAGAAAATCCAAGGAAATTACCGGAGACGGTATCTTTTGCCATGCTACTTAACTCATCCACAATATCAAGGATAATAACGGCACCAATAAAACCTATTTCAAAAGGTACTTTGCTTTCCATGCCTTCCCCAAGGGCAAAAGATTTTTTTAGGGGCAGTACAAAGGCCAATAAGGTAACAATACCCAGTGAAATAAAATATGCATAACGAAATCCGCCGTTTTGAAAAGCCCAATTCTCTCTCCAAATGGAATTATTACCAGTTGCCTCGCCATTCGGAATGTAAAAATTATCCGATTTTGCCGCATAAATTATGGTTATATCAGCAAGCGGCTTTAAGTAATTACTATAATGTATCCAGGTATCCTCTAAAAATTCGTCACGGAAAAGATTCTTGTTCAGTTCCAGTGCCTTATAATCTATAATATCACTGTCATCCAGGCCATAAACCAGGGGTATATTCAAATTTCCTTCCTCATCATATTCAAAAACACTGTAAAAAGAATAGGATGCTCTGACATATTCCGCTTCTTTGGTGTTATCTGTAATACTGTTTAAGGTAGTTGTGGCATTGGTCAATAAATTGCCGGTTTTATGGTTAATAATATAATATTCCAGGCCATAATTATCAATAACATCCGAATAGAAAGAATCGCGCCAATCGTTTAAAATCTGATTAAAAGAATAGATAAAATCCTGACAGTTATCGTATTCGGCCTCTTCGTAATTCTGATTGTTATTCACATCATAATTTTGCGTCTGATTATTCCACAAATCGGGCAAAAAAACACCGGCAGGGTCGGCCTGGTTTAAAATATCCCAGTAAAGCACATAATTTCCCCGATACAGGTTTTCAATAAATTCACTTTTATATGTATTTTTATCTTTACTTCTTGCTATTTCATTCAGCTTTTTCGCTTTCTCCATCAGGTTGCTGGCATTTTTTAAAATTACCGGATAAAAGGCCATTACCGTAACTGACAGTATCGTTAAAAGAAGGAGGCTTGCCAGGATTCCCGTTACCCTGTGCAAATTATTGCTTTTCAATTTTGT
>JBKEEJ010000002.1:0-282055 GCA_047777345.1 Lachnoclostridium sp.
AATACCATATATCTCAACAGTATTGATAGGAATTTCATATGGAGTTGTGTCAATTATGAATGCCGCCATATTACAATTGGAGACTCCAAAAGATATGGTAGCAAGAACATTCAGTATTTTTAAATGTATCTCATATATTGCTGGCCCAGCCGGTATAGTTTTAGCCGGATATTTTGGAGAAATTTATGAAATGAGAATAGTGTTTGTACCATTTGGTCTTCTCTTATTAGTCACTTCGTTATTAACAATAATCTTAATTAAACCACTGATAATTTCAGAAAACTTAAATTAGTTCTAACTTATTATAAGAAAAATAAATAATATAGGCTCTAAGGTTTGAGGACGTTTGCTAATATGCTCGAATTCATACTTTAGAGCTTTTTGTATGTTCTATGACTTTTCACGATAAAGTTCTTATTTACTTTTTCAACAACTCAACTGCTTTATCTTTTTCTTTCAGCTGGCGCTTCATGATTCTCTCGTTTAAACATTCCAGTTCATCAGCTTCGTCATCCGTTTTGCCATGACCAGTTTATATGATAATCTTTCTTCTCCATTCAGTACCATACTTTTTTATATTTCATAATTAGTGGAGTTTAATATAGTTATCAATAATAGATAAATATTTCTATTTAACATAATTATTCCATCGGCAGTTAAAGTATTGCCAATAAATCCATATTTATTCCAGAGGCCGGGTGTGGGCAGCGCCCACATTTACTTGTTATGCAAAAAACTTAGATTATGAATATTTATCCATACAATGGTTAAACTAAGGATAAAAACGTAATTCGACATGGATAATACATATTTAATTCTTGCCAAAAGTATGGTATTGCTCATTCATACTTTAGCTTCAGAGTAGAATAGGAGCGGATTATACCGCTCCTTTCGTTGAACCGTACGTACAAGTTTCCCTGTATACGGCTCTCGCCTGTTTGGTTTGAGAAAAGCATTTAGCTGGATTACTACAAGAATAGAACTTAGGCTACATTATTCTTAATTTCTTTTTTCCAGGACCTTCTGCTTTTTAACTGATTAAAATATGTTTCGTCTATGAAATAGTTTTTATTTCGGTTGAGTTTCGGATATATTTCACTATATTTTCTACAGAACAGGCTTAGCACGATAGCTTTTCCATTTTCATCTTCACAGGTAAACACCCACTTGCGGTTACCTATTTTACGATAGTATTTATGAGCTATCCATTTCCTTGATTTCTTTGGATGCCTACGCAAAGCCCACCTCCACGTTTTGTACCACAGCCAGCTATCCAGTTTACAATAAGTTTTTCCAGCTCTTGTCCAGCGATAATAGTTTGCCCACCCGTTAATAACAGGATTTAATTCCTCAATAAGGGTACTTTGTTTATTATTGCGGTGTTTTCTGAAAATATCTTTGATTTTAGTAACTATCTCTTTGGTACTTTCCCGTGGTATTCCCACATGGACTTTCCCTGTTGGATACCGACGAATATGATATCCAAGAAATTTTAGTCCATCTTCAATTTCAACCACTTTAACTTTTTCCATATTTAATTTTAAATTCAAAGGGATGAGGGCATCCTTGATTTTTCCAATGACTATCTCCGCATGGTTCTCATTGTCAAGAATCGCCACGAAATCATCAGCAAATCTTACATATCCAGATAATGGTTGTTTCTTTGTTTTTCTTCTTGGATTTATCATTTTTTCCATTGCAGTGTCTAAGATGCTAAGGGCTATATTAGCTAGAAGTGGACTACTAACACCTCCCTGTGGAGTGCCAGAATTCGTGTTGATTTTCACTCCTTTGTCAATAGCACCAGATTTTAATGATAACCATATCTGTTCTTTCATAACAGGTAGAGTGTATGGGTCAAGTAGTTCCATTAATGTATCATGAGAAATGTTGTCAAAACATCCTTGTATATCACCATCAATAAGAATTCTCTTACCTTGTGTCGTTCCTGTACATAACCACATAATTTCCAGGCAGTCCCTTGTGCATCTTCCGGGGCGAAAACCATAGGAATTCCTACTTCCCCACACCGAGTATAAGGGTTCCATTATTAGTTGATGTATTTTTTGTTGAATTCTCTCTGATACGGTAGGTATTCCAAGAGGACGTTGCTTCCCATTCTTCTTTGGTATATATACCCGTTTCACTGGATATTTTCTTACCCTCTGATATTTCCTACTTACTGCTATCAGGCGTTCTTGGTCTGTAGTTATGGTAATCCCGTCTACCCCAGCTGTATTTTTCCCTTTGTTTTTACGTGTTACCTGCTCTACTGCTACTACTTTACATGAATAGGAGTGTAGCATTAAGCGAATTAGCTTTTTAACCAGTTTGGTATCTCTTACCGTAGCCGCTTTTACTAACCTGCGTTGGAGGTTACGTACATTCTTTTCAGCCTGTTTCGTTGTTATGGCGTAAAGTTCAGCACTTTGCACTGCCATAGACATTCAACCTCCTCATAACATTTTTTCAAAGCTAAACAGCTACAGAGGCTTTCCTCTGTTTCCTCAGCCATGGGGACATTGTCCCTTTAGGCTCTCCTAAATTCTTGGCATAAAGACTTGAATGGGTTAGGTTTCTCCTTTACTCCGTGTAGTATACGAACCATCATCACAGCAATCTGTGAATACTGTAATCACCACAAATACATGTCCAATCTGCTCCAAGATATGCTAAATATAACGAAGCTTCACGCAGAGATTCAATTTCTTTTAACCTTACCATTCGCACGAATGTTATCGAAGGTAGAGCATTTACCCGCGGTAATTCATTATTTCCCGTTGCTCTCCACATCTCCTTTTCAAGAAATGCAGTTACGGTAAGTTTCACTAGGATGGTTTCTAGCGATTGACGTTTCAGCCAATTCCTTTATACCTACATTTAGGCGCACCACAGAAATATTTACACTCTCCTTCAATCATATATTGGGGTATCGAAGAATGACTTCTTGGATCAAACATTTTAATCATACTAACTATCCCGTGCCAAACTGTCGAGTTTCAGATTCAAAACTCGAGTTGAAAATCATTTAGATTTATATTTAAGATTCTTATGAATTTTTAGTTTTCTCTTTTCTATTTCTCAAGCTTATATTTAGTTTGGAAACAGCCAATAACGAAAGCAACTATCTAAACCCAGAGAAGTTCCCATTAGATAACAAAGAGGATATCGCAAGTCAATATATGACTCACGAAATCCTCTAGGATAAAGTTATTTAAAACTTCCTAATATACTTAAAATATTATTTTTTTCTTAGTATTTACAATTGTTTCTTAGAACTTACCAGCTTCAGCTGCCTGCTGAATCGCAACAGCTACGGCCACTGTAGCACCGACCATAGGGTTATTGCCCATGCCGATTAAGCCCATCATTTCTACGTGAGCAGGAACGGATGAAGATCCGGCGAACTGAGCGTCGGAGTGCATTCTACCCATAGTATCTGTCATACCGTAGGATGCAGGACCTGCTGCCATGTTATCCGGGTGAAGAGTTCTACCTGTACCGCCACCGGAAGCTACGGAGAAGTATTTCTTACCTCTTTCGATGCATTCTTTCTTATAGGTACCTGCAACAGGATGCTGGAATCTGGTAGGATTGGTGGAGTTACCGGTAATGGAAACGTCAACGTCTTCCTTACGCATGATTGCAACACCTTCGGTTACATCGTTGGCACCATAGCAAAGAACCTTTGCTCTGTCACCTTTTGAGTAAGATTTGCGGAATATTTCTTTTAATTCGCCTGTATGATAATCCATCTGTGTTTCAACGTAAGTAAATCCGTTGATTCTGGAGATAATCTGAGCGGCATCTTTACCAAGGCCGTTTAAGATTACTCTTAATGGCTGTTTCCTGACTTTATTGGCAGATAATGCAATACCAATGGCACCTTCTGCAGCTGCGAAAGATTCATGACCAGCTAAGAACGCGAAGCATTTTGTGTCTTCTTCCAGTAACATTTTTCCTAAGTTACCATGTCCTAAACCAACTTTTCTGTGGTCAGCAACGGAACCTGGAATGCAGAAAGCCTGAAGTCCTTCGCCAATAGCTGCAGCCGCATCGGCAGCTCTTCTGCAACCCTTTTTAATTGCAATGGCTGCACCTGTAATATATGCCCAACAAGCATTTTCAAAGCAAATAGGCTGAATACTTTTTACCTGATTGTAAACATCCAGGCCTGCATCCTTTGTTATCTTTTCCGCTTCTTCAAGGGAAGCAATGCCATAGCTGTTTAATACCGAATTTATTTTATCAATTCTTCTTTCATATGATTCAAATAAAGCCATTTTATGTATCCTCCTCTATTATTCTTTCCTCGGGTCAATAATCTTAACTGCGTCAGCAACACGTCCATATTGTCCCTTAGCTTTCTCATAAGCTGTATTAGGATCATCACCCTGTTTAATGAAGTCAGTCATTTTTCCTAAGTTTACATACTGATATCCGATGATTAAACCATCTTCATCAAGGGCAAGACCTGTTACATAACCTTCAGCCATTTCAAGATAACGAGGACCTTTCTTTAATGTACCGTACATTGTACCAACCTGGCTTCTTAAACCTTTTCCTAAGTCTTCAAGACCAGCACCGATAGGTAGTCCGTCTTCGGAAAAAGCACTCTGAGATCTACCATAAGCGATTTGTAAGAAAAGCTCTCTCATAGCAGTGTTAATTGCGTCACATACTAAGTCTGTGTTCAGAGCTTCCAAAACCGTTCTTCCCGGAAGAATTTCAGCTGCCATGGCTGCTGAATGAGTCATACCAGAACATCCGATTGTTTCAACCAATGCTTCCTGGATAATGCCTTCTTTAATATTTAAAGTTAATTTACATGCGCCTTGTTGAGGTGCACACCAGCCAACACCATGTGTTAAACCGGATATATCCTTTACTTCCTTAACTTGTACCCATTTTGCTTCTTCCGGTATAGGTGCTGCCCCATGGTTTACGCCTTGCGCAACCGGACACATCTTTTCTACTTCATGTGAATAAATCATGTCTAGACTCCTTTCAATGTACATAAATATACTAACCTGTGGAATGTTATATTTTTAACATCACACCCGCACCTATTTTCTCATAAAAAAACAAATTAGTCCATAGTTTTTGAAAAAAATTATCAAAAAGTAATTCATCATATGAAAGGAAATTTTTGATTTTTAAATTGGGGAGTTTAACAAAACCTTTCTTTTAGCACTTTTGTTCTTTATTTTACTTTAACCGAAACATATTTATTGTCTTTTATTGTAAACCTCCAAAGATAATCCTTAGCCTCACCCGCATAGTCAATATTAATACGTTTTGAAGGAACAATTTCAAAATCTTTATAAATATGATTGTTTTCCAGATACAGCCGGTCCCCGCAAAGATCCATTCCGTAACTGTTTTTATCAATACCCATGGCCTTGCATAATTTGCCGGGACCGCTGCAAAGGTTTACTATTTTATCCGTACCTCTTCGCTTCTTCATCAGGTCCAGACCTTCGATCGGCTCTAAAGCACGCAAAAGTACTACTTCCGGTATGTTTACTTTATTGGTTACAATATTCATGCAGTAATACATACCGTAAATCAGATATACATAAGCATACCCGCCTTCCTGGTACTGGACATTGGTCCTGCCGGAAGGACTCTTTTTATAGGAATGGGCTGCCGGATCTTTCGGCCCCATATAAGCTTCGGTTTCCACAATAATTCCTTTTGTTATTCCTTCTTCTGTTTCATGTACCAAAGTAAGACCCAAAAGGTCTTTTGCTACGGTAACCGCATCTCTTAAATAAAAATCTCTTGTAATTTTCATATTTTCCTCTCATTTATCCAATGTATTCTAAAGTTTTCTATTTTCGAATTGTCTTTGAATGTTTTTTTCGGATTTTTTACCTGATTATTTTTTTAACTTATATAAACAAAAGAGGTTCCATGTATAAACAAGATATTTTTACCAGGGCCGGAATCTTTAAAATTAATCCTGCAACAGAAAGTTAGTTTACGGTTTTCACCCAGGATACTTATTTTCAGCCGGTTTTTCTCTTTAGTTCTACCAATTTATCCAGTTCTTCTTCCGCAATATTTTTTTCCAGTGGCTTAAATAATATTTCTGCCTCCTTGAATTTGGTCCCTGCCGGGACAAAACGGATATTCCAGTCAGGCTTCATATCAAACCAGCCCAGTACCTTTTCCGAAGAAAAGGGAAGAAAGGGTTCCAAAAGATTTGCAAAGTTTACAACAAGCTGAACACAGGTGTACATGGTATTAGCACATTTATTTTTATCTTCATTTCTGGTTATCCAGGGCATTTGAGCATCAAAATATTTATTGGCAAAACGAATATACTGAAAAATTTCCGATAAGGCTTCCTTTAATTTTCCTTCTCTTATAAATTTACCGGCATCCATATAAAGTTTGTTAAGTTCATTTACAATATTGATGGGGAATATACCAGCCGGTACGACGCCATCGTAATACTTTTCGATAAACACCAAAGTCCGGTTAATAAAATTTCCGTAATTGCCCAGTAATTCACCGTTGTGAACTTTTACATAATTATGCCAGGAAAAATCCGTATCTTTCTTTTCCGGGCCATTGGTTATGAGAAAATATCGAAGGGAATCCGGATCATAATGGTCTATGATATCCTTTACCCAGATAGCCCAATTATCACTGGTCGAAATTTTTCTTCCTTCCAGGGTAAGATATTCATTGGATATAATATAATCCGGCAGATGCAGTTCTTCTCCATGAGCCATAATAAGAGCCGGTAAAATAATTGTATGAAAGGGAATATTGTCTTTTGCGTGGATGTAATAATGAAGGGCATCCTTTCCCCACAAATCTTTAAAGGCTTCTCCTCTTTTCTTAGCCACAATTTTACTCATGGATAAATAACCTAACACATTTTCGGCCCAGATATAGATTTTCTTATCATCATACCCTTCTTTGGGAACTTGTATTCCCCAATCCAAATCCCTGGTTAGAGCTCTGTCACGCAGTCCTTCATCCAGATACCGCATGGTAAAGGAAACGGCATTTTTACGCCACCCTTTCTGAGAATACAGTAACTCTCTTATTTTCGGCTCCAGTTTGCTGGTTGCGATATAAAGATGTTTCGTTTTGCGAAACTCCGGCATCCTGCCGCAAATACTGCATTCCGGCTCCAGTAAAAGTTCCGGCTCCATTACGCTTCCACAGTGATCACACTGATCCCCTCTGGATTTTGCTCCGCACTTGGGACAGACTCCTTTTACATACCGGTCAGGCAAAAACCTGCCGCATTCTGAGCAATAGGCCTTAAGTGTTTCTTTCTCATAAACATAATCTGATTCATATAATTTTTTATGAAAATCTTTTACAAATTCCACATGTTCAGGCTGAGTGGTTTTCCCATAGTAATCATAACTAAAACCCAATTTTTCAAAGCAATACATAAATTCTTTATGGTACCGGTCACTGATTTCTTCTGGTGTTTTTCCTTCCTGACCTGCTCTTATGATTACCGGCGTTCCATGGCAATCACTGCCTGACACATAATAAACATCATCTCCATTGGTTCTATAATAACGGGCAATCACATCCCCGGGTAATAAGCCGGCTATATGACCAATATGCAGAGGACCATTTGCGTAGGGCCACGCACCTCCGATTAAAACTTTCACATAGATTCCCCACTTTCCTATATAATTGAAGATTCATCAAAATCTTGCATTCTTACGAAAATCTTACAACTTAAAGAAAAATATATAAATAATTTATTCAAAAGTGGTATAAATTCCATTCCTATTCCATAAAAAAACTCCCACCCCCGAAATTTTATTTCGAGGACGAGAGCTTACTTAAGCTTCGTGTTACCACCTCTGATTTACCCGTATCTCACGATACAAGCCTTAGCAGCTACGGACATACCATTAAAAATATATCGATAGCCTGGCACGTTAACGGGTGCATCCGTCGCAGCCTGTTCATTGAATCAATGCAGTCAGTGCGCAGCTCCAAGACTATTTTCGGAAATAATCTCCATACCTCATCTCACCAGCCGGGGCTCTCTGTGATTTCCTTTACTTCTTACTCTTCTTTTCTTTGCTTTTACAATGTATTATCTAATAAAGGAGTATAGTATGAATTACATAAAAAGTCAATGAAAAAATCAAACTTATACAATATCAAAGCCGCATTGTCCGATACTTCTCTTCACAACAATCAGGATGAAGGAGCTGAACCAGACCCTGCGGCTGTTCTTAGTTTACACAAAAATGCATTATTTTATTAATTATTTGATGACGATTCTTCCCTGACCTGCCGGATTAGCATAATCCTCTCCGACTACCCCGTCAAGGTATTTTGTCAGATAAGTAATCAGGATTTCGTTATCCACTGCCACCTCATCTTTTAAAATTTTATTGTCCTGGAACATGGTGAATCCATCTCCGGCGCTCTTTAAAGTATAATTAATGCCTGCCAACGTATAAGTCTTATTCAAATCCAGATCCTCATACTTTCCTGTTTCCTTATTTAATACCTTAATATTCTGAACCCGATACTGACCTTCCACACCGATGAACAGTCCCGTATCGTCAACCTTTACGGAAGAAGGAATACTGGAATTAATCTCATAGGTAATACCGGAAACCTGCAGGAAACCGCCGCTCTCAGCAGGATAATTCTTTGCGCCCATTTCAAGGGCGTCCTTAATCTCCTGACCCGTAACTTCTATTACGCAGCCCATGTTACCCCATGGAAATACGGACAACAGGTCATTATATGTAATAGGGCCCTTGGCAATATTAGCCCGGATACCTCCGCCGTTCATAATAGCCACATCTGCGTCGAGAACAATACGCAATGCATCAGCACAAAAATCTCCAAGATTAGTCTCTGCATTCCGAACCGCTCTCTGATTGGTATTGACATTTAAAGTAGTTAAATCAACACTGGTTTCACCTATTACCTTTGCAATAACGGAATTATATTTTTCTTTTATGGATTCAATATAACTGCTTACAGCTTCGTCTTTTTTGGTATAGTCCTTTAATGAAACCAATTGAGTTGAAATCTTACCCTTCTTTGTTATCAAAAGCTTACCAATATTGGCAAACTTAGATCCTGTGGAAGATACGATAACCTTTTCTCCATTTTTGTTTAACATGGTCTTGGAGGCAAAAGTACTGTGTGAATGTCCGTCCAGCATAACATCAATACCCGTTGTATTTTTAATTACACCTTCGTTGGTCCAACGGGCTTCAATGCCTTCATCTCCCAGATGAGCCAGTGCCACAACATAGTCTGCCCCATCTTTCCTGGCAGCATTGACAGTAGCCTGCACACGTTTATATAAGGCTTTTCCACTACTGTCGTTGCTGAAACCAAAAATAAACTTGCCTTTCTCATTCTGGAAATAAGTGGGCGTTGATTTGGTTATGGATTCGGGTGTTGTAATTCCGACAAAGGCAACCTTTTTCTTACCATATGTTATAATGGTATAACCCTTATAATATGGTTTATTGGTTCTTAAATCCATAAAATTGCAGCTTACCACTTTACTGTGCAACATACTGGTAAGAGACCTTAGCTGATCAATCTGGTAATCAAACTCATGATTGCCAATAGTAACCACATCATAGCCAACCTTATTCATAATTCTTACAATATATTCGCCTTTTGAGATAGCCCCAATGGTTGCACCCTGTGCAAAGTCTCCGCAGGATACGACAGACACATAGTCAGTCTTTTCTTTCATATCTGCCTTAAGTGCTGCCATACTTGCATATCCGTCAACAGCACAATGAACGTCATTATCATATAAAATAACAATGTCCCCTTTTGAAACGTCACTTGCCGGTGAAACGGCAGCCGGTGCAGTTGTCTCTGCCCCAGCCGATGTGGAAGTTCCTGCTGCCCAAACTTGTCCGGGAACCGCAAACAGCAGGCTAAATACAAGTAAAGCTATCAGAGATTTTTTAAACTTACCAAATACTTTCATTGTACTTCCCCTTTCCATTATTTTCTATGTCTATTCTAGCATACTTATCCAATTTTTACAAAGTTATTTCATCTGTCAGACTTTATTTTATCAGCAGCTTATTCAAATCTCTGATATCATGTACTGGTGACCTGCAGGCATGATTCTCACACAAATAATAGGCTTCTTCTTTCTCATTTACCTGATAGTCTTCGGTAAATTTGGAAAACTTCGTAAGCGGTTCTTTATTTTCTTTCGTCTTAACCAAAACAGTCAGGTTCGGTAAGAAATGTTCGGATAATCCTTTACGCAATTTACTAATAGCTTCTTTCGGAATCACTGCAATCAGTTCTTTGGACGGATAAACCATTAACATTAAAGCCATTAAGGAAAAACAATGAGCGCCTGGATATTCGGCAATATTACTGCAAATATAAGCCATTTGCTTTTTTGCTGCCTCAATCCAGTAAATATCACCGGTATAGGCCGATAGTTTGACTAAGACATAAGCCGCCACCGAATTGCCGCTTGGCATGGCTCCGTCATAAATTTCTTTGGGACGGTGAATTAAATTTTCCGCATCGGAAGCATAAAGGTAAAAACCACCCTTATCAACGTCCATAAATTTTTCCATCATTATACGGGCCAGCTTTTCTCCACGGCATAAATAACTCAAATCAAAAGTTGCTTCGTAAAGCTCAATCAGGGCCAAACAATAATAAGCATAATCATCAATATGCCCAATCCCTTTTGCTTCTTTGTCCCGATAATGGACATATAAGGTATTTTCTTTGCACAAATTGTCCCGTATAAAGGCTTCTGCCCTTTTGGCAGCCTGTAAATACATTTCCCTGCCTAAAATTTTATAAGCCCTGGCAAAAGCGGCAATCATAATACCGTTCCAGGATGTCAGTATTTTATCGTCTTTGTGAAGGCTGGTTCTTTCCATGCGGTACTTAAGTACCTTTATCCGTAATGGGGTAATCCTGTCATCTTCCAGATTCTGCTTTGTTTTCCCATGAAGCCTGTTTGGTATGCTTTTTCCCTCAAAGTTTCCTTTTGCCGTAATCCCATAATATTCGTTAAAATACCTGCCCTCTTTTTCTCCTAACAGTTCAATGATTTCCTCCGGAGTAAAAACATAATATTTTCCTTCCACTCCCTCACTGTCCGCATCCTGGGCACAATAAAAGCCCCCGTCTTCCGATGTCATTTCCCGCAGAACGTATTCCATTGTCATTTCCGCTATCTGACGGTAATGGTCTTTTTTTGTAAACTGGTATGCGTCCAAATAAGTTAAAATCAATAAACCATTATCGTACAGCATTTTTTCAAAATGGGGTACCAGCCATTTTTCATCGGTAGAATATCTGGAAAAGCCGTAACCAATATGATCAAAAATTCCGCCCCGGTACATACCGTCCAATGTTTTTTCCACTGCGGTTAAAGAAAGTTTGTCTCTCTTATAGTAAGCTTCCCGTAATAAAAACATGAGATTATGAGGTGTGGGAAACTTAGGAGCCCGTCCAAAACCGCCGTATTCCTTGTCAAAATAGCCGGTAAGACTTTTAACGGCACTTGTTATAAGCTCTTCGGATATATCCTCCAAAGCTCCTTTCTGGTCTGTCTCTTCTTTTAGTAAGCTGGTAATTTCTTCACCGGTTCGTAATAAGGAATCTCTGTCCTTTTCCCATTTTTCCTTAATTGCTTTTAGTAAATCTAAGAAGCCCGGCATATTATATCTTGACCTTTTTGGAAAATAAGTTCCCGCAAAAAAGGGCTTTTGATCCGGCAGCATAAAGATACTAAGAGGCCACCCGCCGCTTCCGGTAAAATGCTGACAGACTGACATATAAATATTGTCTATATCGGGCCGCTCTTCTTTATCCACTTTTATGGAGACAAAATAACGGTTTAAATAATCCGCCACTTCTTTATCTTCAAAGGATTCATGTGCCATTACATGGCACCAATGACAGGTAGAGTAGCCGATACTTAAGAATATTGGTTTATCTTCTGCTTTCGCCTTATAAAAAGCCTCTTCCCCCCACGGAAACCAATCTACAGGATTGTGAGCATGCTGTAACAAATACGGAGACTTCTCTTTTGCTAATCTATTGGATACTTCCTTGTTTGCCATAAGACCACCTTCTTTTAAGAAGTTTTGATGTAAATAATATACCCAAATAAAATGGCTCCATTCATTCTGTTTTACTCACCCTGATCCATAAGTAGGCATAGTAACAAATGAAAGGATACTTGATAGAAATCTCTATATACATACCTATACTGCTTAATACTCTCTAACTCCATTATTCCATCCTTTTAATTTACACTTTAGGTTATATAGAATATACGTGTGTTACCTGGCTTAGATGGTTCAGTATTATTCCCTTTTCATTTCATTTTCCATTTCAGCATTCTCTATTTCTTTTTTCGCCATACGCCCTCTTATGACAGTAAAGACACATCCAAAAAGGAAAAGGAAAATGGATATAAATTGGGAAGTTGATAAAGGTCCAACGTTTCCACGTTCAATATCTCCTCTGTAAAACTCCAGAATAAACCTACCGACACTGTAAAATATTAAATAAAAACCGGCGACCTGTCCGTCTGCCATCACCCCTTTTGACAGTAATACCAGCACAAGGAAATTTAAGAAATCCAAACCGCTGGAAATTAACTGGGTAGGGACAAGGCGAACACCGTTGGGAGCAAAATCTGAATTATGAAATACAATGCCAAATGCGCTTTTTGTTTCGATACCATAGCAGCATCCTGCCAAAAAACAGCCCAACCTTCCAAATCCTTGAGCCAGTGCAATGGATGGCATTGTCAGGTCAAAATAACGGAAAAAATTTAACTGATGCCGTTTACAGAACAAAAATCCTGCCAAAATACCAAAAATAATTCCACCATAGACAACAAAGCCATTGCCAATATCCAGCAGAAGGCTCGGGTCCGCAAGAATGTCTTTGATTTCCGTTAAGTAATACAAAATTTTTGCCCCAAGAAGTCCTCCAATAAGGCACCATAATGTCAGGTCAAAGATTTTATTATAATCCAGATTTTTTCTTTTTGCCCGATATTCCGCTACCAGGTATGCCGCAATGATTCCGATTCCGATCATAAGCCCATAACCGTGTACGGTGAATTTACCAATAGTTAACAAATCATTCTTCATTTCGTTCTCCATTCTTATGTGGCTTATTTTAGAAATAAAAATATTTTATAATCAATTGTAAACTGCTGCTAACAATCCCATTCTTTCAGCTTCAGGCGGTGGCACCGCAATAATAGCTGTTAAAAGATTTCAGCTACATTATAACACAGGACCATTATCCTTTGCAAAAAAAAGAGACTGATTCTATGATGATAATCATAAAAACAGCCTCAAGGTCTACTTATTCCTCATACTCCTCAAATTCATCTTTACCTGCGCCGCAAAGGGGACATACCCAGTCATCTGGGACATCTTCAAAGGATGTTCCCGCTTCAACACCATTATCCGGATCCCCTTCCTCAGGATCATAGATGTAACCGCATACCTGACAGATATATTTTTGCATAAACTGCCTCCTTATTACTAAATTCTGGTTTATTATATCCGATCTGTACCTGAATTATTCAAATTTTACTGTTTTAAATTAACTTTATAAGATTTTTAAGAAACATCCATACTAATTCCGTAACCCGAACACTTCAACCAGGTAAAAACGGAGGAATTATGGAGAAAAATTATGTGGACGGACAAGGTTTTCCTTTAGGATTTGGTATGGCTTTGGCTCAAAACAGGGAAGCTATGAATTATTTTGCCTCTCTGGATGAACAAAGCAAGCAGGCAGTAATTAATAACTGCCATGGAATTCGCTCGAAAGAAGAAATGCGTCAGTACGTTTCCAGTCTGGTAGAAGGAAATCAATTTAAATCGTAAAAGATTTTTATGCCATAGGCGGCCAAACAGGCCGCCTGCTTTTCTGATTATTTACGTTTCTTTATTTCAAGAAAACAATAAAATGTTGCAGTATTTGTCTATATCAGATATACTATTCAAAAAAGTTTGTATTATGAAAGTCATAAAAATCTTTATTTAAAAATAAAATTTAAATCCAGTGTACACAGTAATTTTAATCCTAAAAAATAGAACAAAATTGACAAACTACTTCCGATTGTAAAATTTTATGTGAAAGAAAATAATTAGAAAGGTGCCACAATAAAATTCTTTCACATTTTCCTGTGGCTTATCGCAGG
Organism: Lachnoclostridium sp.; assembly: GCA_047777345.1. Taxonomy (GTDB): domain Bacteria; phylum Bacillota; class Clostridia; order Lachnospirales; family Lachnospiraceae; genus Anaerocolumna. The sequence continues at coordinate 14,201 of JBKEEJ010000002.1, forward strand.
TTAACTGCGATAAAAGGTATCTTATATGGAGGCTATAAACAGTTTTTATCCGGATGATAAAAAAGAATGTTACAAACTTATTCACGCACAGTTAAAGTCTTTACTGGAAAATGAACCCTATGTCATACCAAACTTAAGTAACACTTCTGCTTTACTTAACGGTGCCTTAAAAGACATTAACTGGGTTGGCTTTTACCTGATACATAATAATGAACTTCTTTTAGGCCCCTTTCAGGGAAAGCCTGCCTGCGTTCACATTCCCATTGGCAAAGGTGTCTGCGGTACCGCGGTTGCAAAAGATGAAATCCAGTTAGTAAAAGATGTGCACCAGTTTCCCGGCCATATTGCCTGTGACAGCGCATCCCGTTCCGAAATTGTCATTCCCATCCACGCCAGGGGAAAAATCGTAGGTGTGCTGGATATTGACAGTCCCCTGACAGCCCGGTTTGATTCTGTGGATCAGGATGGGCTTCTGGAAGTTGTAAAAATACTGGAATCCGCATGCAGATGGAATTAAAGGGCAACACTGTTTTTAACATGTTGCTGAATTTACATGTAAAGAGGATATTGTACTGCAAATAATACATATAAATTAATGGATATATGCAAATTTGGCAACATGTGCTTTACTTGGTGTAAAAATTCAGCAGTTAATTTCTTTCTGCTAATTTCACAATTTCTCCTTGTTTCTTATAAATACTTCCTTCCGGAATAAATCCTCTTACCATGGACAAAGGATACACATGAGTGCCTTTTCCCACTACCGTACCCGGATTTAAAACGGTATTGCAACCGATTTCCACATTATCGCCTAACATGGCACCGACTTTTTTCAGTCCGGTTTCAACTTTAATTCCTTCATACTGTATGGTTACCGGGGTTTTATCCGATTTCACATTGGAGGTAATGGCTCCAGCTCCCATATGGGCTTTATAACCCAGTACGGAATCGCCTACGTAATTGTAGTGGGGAACCTGTACTTTATTAAACAATATTACATTCTTTAATTCGGTGGAATTGCCCACAACAGCCCCTTCTCCCACTATGGCATTGCCACGGATAAAGGCACAATGTCTGATTTCCGCATTTTTACCAATAATGGCCGGGCCATTAATGAATGCGGTGGGCGCTACTTTAGCCGATTTGGCTATCCATACATTTTCTCCTGCCTTTTCATATTCTGCTTCCGGCAACTGGTTACCCAGCTGTATGATAAAGTTTCCAATCTCAGGAAGCACTTCCCAGGGATATGTATATTTCTCCAATAAAGAAGCTGCTATAGTTTGAGTTAAGTCATAATTATTTTTAATGAACATTTTTTCGTACATAATTTCTCCTTACCGCATTTACATGCATATTATTCTCTTTATTATTTAAATAAATTATTATTTAAATAAATTATTTAATATTAATATTATTATATTTTATTTATGAATATTATTTTTACCTGATTTATATAAACGGTTCAAAATCAAAAATACCAGGCTATTTTTTATAGTTTTCAATTACCTCCTTAAAGCAGTTGTTTAACAGGTACTGGTTATTTAACCCTTTTACGCCGTTGGTCATACGGCTTACAAACCCCGTCAGTTTTTCCATATACTCTTCCTTGGTTATGGTGCCTTCGGCCACCATGGTAAGCCCTTTTTCCCAGCTGGCAGTCAATTCCGCATTTAACAATGATTTAATGGAGTAATTAACCACATCGTAAACCAACTCACCCAAAAGGGTCGGCGTAATAATCTGCGTTTTTTTATTTAAATTCAGATATTCAATTTTAATGAGTTTGTTCAGTATTTCCGCCCTGGTGGCGCTGGTACCGATACCGCTTCCCTTTATCTGAGCGCGAAGTTCCTCGTCTTCAATAAGCTGTCCCGCATTTTCCATAGCAAGGATTAAAGAACCGGAATTGTAGCGTTTTGGCGGCGCCGTTTCCCCTTCCTTAATGCTCATGGCATTAACAGGCAAAAACATGCCTTTTTTCAGGTTCTTAACAGCCTCAAAAAAGTTTAAATCAAATTCTTCCTCCTCGCCGGACGGATTTTCTCCGTCAGTACTTGATTTTGTGCTGTCTTTTCTTTGGGCAAAAGAATTTCCCGTTACTTTCAGATAACCTTCGTCTACCAGGATTTTAAAGGAAGAAAAGAAAGATTCGCTTTTTATTTTTGTTACCAGGTTTATTTTCTGATAAACGGCGGGAGGATAAAATATGCTTAAAAATCTTCGTACGATAGTTTCATAAACCCTGGCTGACATAACAGGCAGGGAATTTAAGGCATTAAGGCCCTGGCCAGTGGGTATAATAGCATAGTGGTCCGTTATCTGCTTATCATTGACATACCTGGTTTTTGCCAGGTTTTTATAAGTTCCTGCCTTTAATATTTCTTCCGCAAATTCCTTTGCATGGACATATCCCCTGAGGCCTCCGATATTTTTACTGATTTCTTTGCTTACCGCAGTAGACAAAACCCTGGCATCCGTTCTCGGATAGGTAACTAATTTTTTTTCATACAGTTCCTGGACAATTTTTAAAGTTTCATCAGGGCTGATTTTAAACAATCTGGAGCACTCGTTCTGCAATTCGGCCAGATTAAACAGCAAAGGAGGTTTCTTATTTTCCTTTTTCTTTTCTAAGCTTACAATTTCCGCCTTAATCTGTTCCGATGAATTCAGGTTAACAAAAAATATATTTTTACCATTTTCCTGCCGATTGGAAAGTTCCGGTTCTTTCTCAATTAATTCCCGAATCAGACCTTCGGCATCCTTCTTTTCCTTAAAACCGTTTTCTTTGTATAATAATGGGGAAGCAAAATATTTGGATCCCTCGACGGCTCTGAATTCTCCGTCAAAGGTTTTTCCCGAAATTTCCATTGTGCCAAGTACCCGGTAAAAGGGTGTTTTCACAAATTCTCTAATTTCCCGTTCTCTTCTTACCACCATACCCAGTACGCAGGTCATTACCCTGCCAACCGATATGACAGACCGTTTCTCGTTTCCCAAAAAGCTGGTTATATTCTGACCATACTTTAAAGTAAGGACTCTGGAAAAATTAATTCCCATCAAATAATCTTCTTTGGCCCGCAGATAAGCCGCATCAGCCAGGCTATCGTAGGCAGACAGGGGTTTTGCTTCCTTTATACCCCGCAAAATTTCTTCTTCTGTCTGGGAATCAATCCATACCCTCCGCTTTTCTTTCTGGTCAGAAACCTGTGCCATCTGATCAACCAGACGGTAAATGTATTCTCCTTCCCGCCCGGAGTCGGTACAAACATAAATTTTCTCCACATCCGGCCGATTTAATAAAGATTTTACTATATTAAACTGCTTGCTGACCGCAGGTATTACTTCATACTTAAATTCTTTCGGTATAAAGGGTAAGGTATCATAAGACCAGCGCTTAAGGGCAGGATCATACTTTTCCGGATAACTCATAGTAATCAGATGACCTACGCACCAGGTTACAATGGAATTCTCCGATTCCAAATAGCCGTCCTGCCTTCTGAAATTTTCCTTTAAGGCTTTGGCAAATTCCTGGGCTACGCTGGGCTTTTCCGATATGTATAAACTTTTTGACATAACCTCCCACTTTCCTATAAACTTATAAAAAGCTTATATTAAATCATTATTTTTAATTCAAATAATCTTATGTAAACTAATCTTAATAAGCTAATCTTATATAAATGAAGCGTATATTTTAGTTTTTATCATATTTCTTACTGATTTGCTAAAGTTAAAACTTTTCCTTATCTTTCAGCCATTTTAAACATTACTAATCATATCATATGAAACATAAGGTGTCAAAATATCCTTCTGTACCCTTTACGTAACAAACGGGCAAAAAAAGGGGTGCGTTTTTGTCCATATTGTTTTAGGTCTATTTTTCGCTGTACAATTACAATAGGATTCGATATAATAATTACTAGAAAAATACATTTTAAGGAGACATCTATGCACGATTATCAGATATTCAGCGATTCATCCTGCGATACGCCGGAAGAGCTGCTTCGCATGCATAATATTACTTTAGTTCCCTTTTATGTTACTTTTGACCTGGAAAATTACTACAAAGAAAATATAGAAATCAGCAATGAAAAATTTTATGATCTTTTAATAAACCAGAAGGTATTTCCCAAAACCTCACTGCCTTCTGTTCAGGATTATATGAATCATTTTGAACCTGTGCTGCAGGAGAACAAAGATATCCTATGTCTTTGCCTGACCCAAAAGTTCAGCGGCTCTTATCAGTCCGCGGTAAATGCCAAATTAATACTGGAGGAAAAATACCCGGATGCCAGAATTGAAATTGTTGATTCTATTCAGGCAACGGCAGGACAGGGAATTCTGTTATTGCAGGCGGCCTATATGAAAGAAGCCGGTTATACTCTGGAAGAAAACGTAAAACGCCTCAATGAAATCAAACCCACTTCCAGAATAATGTTTACTGTGGATACCTTAGAATACCTGGCAAAGGGAGGGCGTATCGGTAAGGTAGCTTCCCTGGCAGGAGCGATGCTGAATTTAAAACCCATGATTCAGTTAAAAGAGGCCGAATTATTTCCCTACTCCAACGTAAGGGGTCGCAAAAAATCATTACAAAAAACTTTGGATATGACTGCGGAATATTTCAATGAAACCGGTGAGAAATATGAGGATTATGATTTTTGCATGGCAAATGCCACAACTCCTGAGGATACCGCATTTGTCCAATCCCAATTAGAAGACCTCATTGGCCGTAAATTATCTTATCCCGTATTTCAGATTGGTGTTACCATCGGCACCTATACCGGTCCGGGCGCAGTAGGTATCTGTTTTACAAAAAAATTCGATGCAAAATAATTGGTTTTACATCGCATGAACTGTAAATTAAGGAGGGTACCATGACACCAAAAAAGCTGTATTATGAAAATTTAGCTGACAGTCTTATTGAAAAATTTAATCTGAGAGGTATTGAAGGTTATTATTGTGATAACAGGCAAGAGGCATTGACAATGGCCAAACGATTTCTGACTCCCGGGTGCTCTATTTCCTGGGGCGGTTCCGAGACTCTGAATGAAATCGGATTAATTTCAGACCTGAAAGCCTCGGATTATATTTTATATGACCGTTCCCTGGCAAAAACTCCTGAAGAAAGGACAGACATGTACAGTAAAATCGTTACTTCCGATTATTTTTTCATGAGTTCCAATGCCATAACTCTGGACGGACAGCTGATTAACATTGATGCAAGCGGCAACCGGGTAGCCTGTCTGATTGCCGGTCCCAAGAATGTAATTATTATTGCAGGAATGAATAAAATTGTAACAGACGTTAACACTGGAATCGAGCGAATCAGGAATATGGCTTCTCCTCCCAATGTGGTAAGACTCGGATTCAAAACCCCCTGTGCCGAACTTGGAAGATGTGCCAACTGCCTTTCCGAAGACTGTATCTGCTGCCAAATTGTAATTACCAGAAAATCCAGAATTCCCGGCCGCATTAAAGTTATACTGGTAGGGGAAGAACTTGGATATTAATAGAACCAAAAGAAAGCCAGAAATTTACAGGTACCTGACTTAAAAATTACTATTGGAGGTTATTTATGTGTTGTAATAAAAATTCTGATACACCGGTAAAAACCACTTCTAATGTTCACGTTGACGTAACAAAAATCGTAAAATATGTCTGCATGGCAGGAGTTTTCATTGTGGCAATTATTTTTATCACAAACTGCATCAGCAACATACTAAGCAAACATGATTAATTCAGTTTTACCTTACCCGGTGGGTTTTATTGAATAGGAAATTCGCAGAATTTTCCTATTCAATAAAATAGGGTCTGGCATACCAGACCCTCGCGCCAAGCGCGGTCGGCATAGCCGATAACTCCGGTTAACCTTTGTACAAAGGATATTTGCTGGTTAATGATTTTACCAGTTCCATAGCTTTGGCTTTATTGGCATCCACATTTTCAATCAGCATGGCAATCGCCTCCGCTATAACATCCATATCTTCCGTATTCATTCCTCTGGTAGTAACCGCCGGAGTTCCAAGACGGATACCGCTGGTTACAAACGGAGACTGAGGATCATTAGGAATTGTGTTCTTATTGCAGGTAATATTGGCTGCATCCAACAGCTTTTCCGCTTCCTTGCCCGTTACTCCTTTGTTTTGCAAATCCACAAGCATCAGGTGATTGTCCGTTCCCCCTGATACAATATGAAAACCTCTTTTTATTAATCCGTTGGAAAGTGCCTGTGCGTTTTCAATAATTCTGCGGGCATAATCTTTAAATTCAGGCTGGAGGGCTTCCTTAAGGCAGACCGCTTTGGCCGCGATTACATGCATTAATGGACCTCCCTGAATACCCGGAAATACTGCTTTGTTTAATTTATATTTTTCGGCAAATTCGGCACTGGATAAAATCATACCGCCTCTGGGTCCTCTTAAGGTCTTATGTGTGGTGGTAGTTGTAACATGGGCATATGGAATAGGGCTTTCGTGATAGCCGGTTGCCACCAGGCCTGCTATATGGGCCATGTCCACCATTAAAAAGGCTCCCACTTCATCGGCTATTTCCCTGAACTTTTTAAAATCAATCTTTCTGGCATATGCGCTGGCACCGGCAATAATCAAACGGGGCTTACACTGGTGCGCGATTTTTCTGACTTCCTCATAGTCAATGAAGCCTTCCTCATTGACACCATAAGGAACAATATGATAAAAACAGCCTGAAAAATTAACCGGACTGCCGTGAGTTAAGTGGCCTCCATGAGCCAAATTCATACCCATAACCGTTTCACCGGGTTTTACCAGTGCAAACAGCACTGCCATATTGGCCTGGGCACCGGAATGGGGCTGAACATTGGCGTAAGTACAGCCAAATAATTTTTTTGCTCTCTCAATTGCCAGATTTTCCGCTATATCCACAAATTGGCATCCGCCGTAATATCTTTTTCCCGGATAACCTTCTGCATATTTATTCGTCAAAGGGCTTCCCATAGCCGCCATAACCGCTTTGCTGACAAAATTTTCAGAAGCAATTAATTCTATATGATCATTTTGCCGCTCCATCTCTTTTTGTATGGCCTCTGCCAGTTCCGGATCATGTTCCTTAATCTCTTCAAATGAATACATTTTCTTACCTCCATTGACATTTTATCTGTAGTATAACACATAATCCGGCATATTAAAAGTTATTATCCGTTTATTTCATTATAAGTTGTGCTAATAAATACCTGAAAACACTGTGAAATTAATAAGCTGGGGTTATAACTTCCCATATTCATTTTATTAAAAATCAAGGCATAATTCTTAGAACTTCATTTTGCAATATTTTCTTTTTTTGAAATAAAATTCATAAGTACGTATATTTATTTGTTTTTCGGATACTTTATCATACCAATGCAAACATTATGCCTCCATACAGCATGAGTGTAAAGCCAATAATGATTAATTTCATGTATTTATTCATCTTCAACTCCCTTTTATTTTCTATTAAATTTCATTTCACAGGAAGAACTCCAAATACCCATATTTTAACATTTCTGCAGTTTATGCCAAACTTAAAAATACAGACTAAGCATATAAAATGATACATGTACATTCTTTTATGCTTAGTCTGTATTGATAATCACAATAATTTATACTCCAAAATAATCAAAGGTTGGCTATCTCTGCTTGCACCGGTTGTAATACATGAATGATACCTGTATGATGGACGAAGTTTCACAGCTACTCCAGATTCGTATATCCCATTAAGTGCATATCCACAGCTTTCGCAGCTTCCCGGCCTTCTCTGATTGCCCATACAACCAGGGACTGGCCTCTGTGCATATCTCCCGTTACAAATACATTTGGTGCACTGGTCAGATATTCCCCTTCTTTGGTTTTCACATTGGTTCTTTCGTTTAATTCTACCCCAAAGGCCTTGGCTACGTAATTTTCTGTTCCTAAGAACCCGGCGGCAATTAAAACCAAATCCACATCTATTTCATATTCGCTGCCCGGAATTTCAACCATCTGGAAACGTTTGGTTTCCTCATGGTATTTTCTCTCTAATTTAACAATTTTGGCTTTTTTAACATTGCCGTTTTTGTCCGGAATAAATTCCTTAACGGTAGATTCATAAACCCTGGGATCAGTTCCAAATACCGCAATAGCTTCTTCCTGACCGTAATCGGTCTTGCAGACCTTCGGCCATTCGGGCCATGGATTATCTTTCCTTCTGGTATCCGGTAATTTTGGCATCATTTCAAGCTGTATTACGGATTTGGCACCCTGTCTGATGGCAGTTCCCACACAATCATTGCCGGTATCTCCGCCGCCAATAACCAGAACTTTTTTATCCTTGGCACTGACACAGGCCTGGTCAGCAAAATCCGAATCCAGTAAGCTCTTCGTTACTCCTTTTAAGTAGTCTACCGCAAAATAGATACCTTTGGAATCCCTTCCGGCAACCTTAATATCCCTTGGATTGGATGCGCCGCAGGCTAAAACAACACAGTCAAATTCTTTTTTGATTTTGGAAGCATTGTAGTTCTTTCCTACGTCTGCCCCTGTTACAAAGGTTATTCCTTCCTGTTTCATAATATCAATTCTGCGGTCAATAATGTGTTTTTCCAGTTTCATATTGGGAATTCCGTACATTAACAGTCCTCCGATCCGGTCCGACCGTTCGAATACGGTAACGGAATGCCCTCTTTTATTTAACTGGTCTGCTGCTGCAAGGCCGGCAGGACCCGAACCGATTATAGCCACTTTTTTACCGGTTCTGACCTTTGGAGGATTGGGTTTCATATAACCGGATTTATAACCGTTTTCGATAATGCCCAATTCATTTTCCTTAATGGTTACCGGGTTTGTTACCACATTACAGGTGCAGGCTGCCTCACAGGGAGCGGGACAAACTCTTCCCGTAAATTCAGGAAAATTATTGGTTTTCAGCAGGCGGTTTAAGGCTTCCTTCATATTTCCGTTATAAATCAAATCATTCCACTCCGGAATTAAATTGTTTAAGGGGCATCCGGAGGTCATGCCGCCAATCATAATGCCGGACTGGCAAAAGGGTACGCCGCAGTCCATACATCTGGCACCCTGAATCCTTTGTTCTTCCTTCGACATTGGAATATGGAATTCATTAAAGTGCTTAATTCTGTCCTTCGGCCCTAGGGCACGGCTTACTTTTCTTTCATAATCGATAAATCCTGTTGGTTTTCCCATTTCCTACCTCCTTAGCCTCTGGTATTAGCAAAGAACGCTTCAATCTGTGCCTGTTCACTGCTTAAGCCTTTTTCTTCCATCTGGACAATGGTCAAAAGCATACGTCTGTAATCATGGGGTATAATCTTTTTAAATTTTGGCAGGTAATCCCCAAAATGCTCTAAAATTTTCTTTCCCTTTGCGGAATTGGTATGTTTTACATGTTCTTCAATCATGCCCTTTAACTCAAGTACATCGTATTTTTCCGTTACCGCTTCCATAGATACCAGTTCCTTATTCAGCCTTTTATAAAGATCGGAATCTTCATCCAGTACATAAGCGATACCTCCGCTCATACCTGCCGCAAAGTTTTTACCGGTTCTGCCAAGCACCACAACACGGCCGCCGGTCATATATTCGCAACCATGATCTCCAACGCCTTCCACTACGGCAGTGGCACCGGAATTGCGTACGCAGAAACGTTCCCCTGCAACACCGTTAATATACACTTTACCGCTTGTGGCACCATAAAGGGCAACGTTACCGATAATAATATTATTTTCTGCCGCAAACCGTGAACCTTGTGGAGGTGCCACAATTAATTTGCCGCCGGATAAGCCCTTTCCGAAATAATCATTAGAATCGCCCCGTAAATCCAAAGTAAGGCCTTTTGGAATAAAGGCACCAAAACTCTGGCCCCCGCTGCCAAAACATTTTACCACAAAGGTATCATCATCCAGCGAATTGCCATGGGCCTTCGTAATTTCCGAACCTAAAATGGTACCGAATGCCCTGTCCACGTTGCTTACTTTTACTTCAATAGTTTTAGACTGCTTTGTACTTATGGCGTTCTTTAGTTTCTTCAGAAGCACCCGTTCATCTATAGTCTTTTCCAGTTCAAAATCAAAAGCATGTTTGGGGTCAAAATGATATTCCGACGGATTACCGGCAAAAGGATTATTTAGAATCCTGGATAAGTCAATTCTGCTTGCCCTTCCTTTTCTGGCAACAGGTTTTTCTTTTAGCAAGTCCGTACGTCCCACTAATTCATCCACGGTCCTGATACCCAGTTTTGCCATATATTCACGAAGTTCCTGGGCTATAAAACGCATGAAGTTAATGACATATTCCGGTTTTCCCTTGAAATTTTTACGCAGTTCCGGATTCTGTGTGGCGATACCAACCGGGCAGGTATCCAGATTACATACCCTCATCATAACGCAGCCCATGGTTACTAAGGGTGCCGTTGCAAATCCGAATTCCTCCGCCCCAAGAAGAGCTGCGATTAAAACATCCCGTCCGGTCATAAGCTTACCGTCGGTTTCAATGACAACTTTATTTCTAAGACCGTTTAAAATCAGGGTCTGGTGGGTTTCCGCAAGACCTAATTCCCATGGAAGCCCCGCATTGTGAATAGAGTTATGTGGTGCCGCACCGGTTCCCCCATCGTATCCGGAAATGAGAATAACTCCTGCTCCAGCTTTGGCAACACCGGCCGCAACTGTTCCCACGCCGGCTTCCGAAACCAGTTTGACGGATATTCTTGCGTCTTTATTGGCATTTTTCAAATCATAAATTAACTGGGCCAAATCTTCAATGGAATAAATATCGTGATGAGGCGGCGGTGAAATCAAGCCCACCCCCGGTGTGGAATGCCTTGTTTTAGCTACCCAGGGATATACTTTTTCGGCAGGCAGCTGTCCTCCTTCGCCAGGTTTTGCGCCCTGCGCCATCTTAATCTGGATTTCTTTGGCACTTACCAAATATTGGGATGTAACCCCAAACCTGCCGGAAGCAACCTGTTTAATGGCGGAACACCGGTTTAGCCCGTCTTTTCCTGTGGTTAAGCGTTCCAGGCTTTCCCCGCCTTCCCCGCTGTTGGACTTGCCGCCTAACTGATTCATGGCAATGGCCAGTGTTTCATGAGCTTCCTGGGAAATAGAACCATACGACATGGCACCGGTTTTAAATCTTTTGACAATGGAATCTACGCTTTCCACCTCTTCAATGGGTATTCCCTTTTCCGGATAATTAAAATCCAAAAGCCCTCTTAAATTAATGCCTTCTTCTTCCTCTTCAATCATTCTGGTGTATTCCTTAAAGGCACCATAATCTCCGGTACGGGTTGCCTTTTGAAGCATATGAATAGTCTTAGGATTATACAAATGTTCCTCTTTTCCGCTTCTTAGCTTGTGAGCCCCGCTGTCATCAAGATTTAAGTCCACATAAAGCCCCAGAGGATCAAAAGCCCTGGTATGCAGCTCATCTACCTGTCTTTCGATATCCTTAATCGTAATACCGCCAATCCGGCTTACCGTATCCGTAAAGTATTTATCCACTACTTCCTTGCTGATACCAATGGCCTCAAATATTTTGGAACCCTGGTAGGACTGAATGGTGGAAATGCCCATTTTGGAGGCTATTTTTACAATGCCCTTTAAAATGGCCTTGTTATAATCGTTTACGGCGGCATAATAATCTTTGTCTAACATATTACTGTTAATAAGCTGTTTAATGGTTTCCTGGGCAAGGTAAGGGTTTACCGCACAGGCACCGTAACCAAGCAGAGTTGCAAAGTGATGTACTTCCCTCGGTTCCGCACTTTCTAAAATCATAGCAACAGCAGTTCTTTTCTTGGTCCTTACCAGATGTTGCTGCATGGCAGAAACTGCTAAAAGAGACGGAATGGCAACGTGATTTTCATCCACACCCCGGTCGGAAAGGATTAAAATATTGGCCCCGTCCTTATAGGCCCGGTCTGCCTCCACAAAAATACGGTCGATGGCCCGTTCTAAGGAGGTGTTTTTATAATAAATAATCGGTATAGTTTCCACTTTAAAGCCTGGTATCTTCATGGATTTGATTTTTAATAAATCCGTGCTGGTAAGTATCGGATTATGAATTTTTAAAACCTTACAGTTTTCCGCACACTCTTCCAGGAGATTTCCATCTTCACCAATATATACGTCCGTAGAGGTAACAATCTCCTCACGGATGGCATCGATAGGAGGATTGGTAACCTGGGCAAAAAGCTGTTTAAAGTAATTAAATAAAGGCGGATTATTTTTGGACAAAATCGGAAGAGGGCTATCCACACCCATAGCTTCTACCGGCTCTGATCCTGTCTTAGCCATAGGAAGTATGCAGTTTCTCACATCTTCATAGGTATAGCCAAAGGCTTTCTGAAGCCTTGCCCTTTCCACATCGTCATATTCCTGAACTTTTTTATTTGGTATAGGAAGATCTTTTAGCCTGACAAGATTTCTGTCCAGCCATTCTCCATAAGGATTACGCCTTGCATAGCTTAACTTTAATTCTTCGTCGTCAATCAGTTCTCCTTTTACCGTATCAACCAAAAGCATTTTACCTGGACGCAGCCTGTCTTTCTGAACTATTTTTTCCGGCGGAATATCTAAGACCCCCACTTCCGATGACAAAACCAGATAGTCATCATCGGTAATATAATAGCGGGATGGCCTTAAGCCGTTTCGGTCAAGTACTGCCCCCATAATATCGCCGTCAGTAAACAGAATCGAAGCCGGCCCGTCCCATGGCTCCATCATAGTGGCATAATATTGATAAAAGTCCCGTTTTTCCGGATTAATATTTTTATCATTGCTCCATGGCTCCGGAATAGTAATCATAACAGCCAAAGGCAGATCCATACCGCTCATAACCATAAATTCCAAAGCATTGTCCAGCATGGCTGAATCGGAACCTTCCGTATTGATAACAGGCAAAACTTTATGTAATTCGCCTTTTAAATATTTGGATTCCATGGTTTCTTCTCTGGCAAGCATTTTGTCTACGTTGCCCCGGATTGTGTTGATTTCGCCGTTATGAACAATGAAACGATTGGGATGGGCTCTCTGCCAGCTGGGATTTGTATTGGTACTGAACCTGGAATGCACAATGGCTATGGCTGACTCAAAATCCTTGTCCTGCAGATCTGTAAAGAACATGCGCAGCTGCTTAACCAGAAACATTCCTTTATATACAATGGTCCGGCTGGATAAAGAGACCACATAGGTATTGTCGTTACTTTGTTCAAAGGTCCTTCTTGCAATATATAATTTCCGGTCAAAATCTATGCCTTTTTTTACCCCCGATGGCCTCTTTATAAAACACTGCATAATGTAAGGCATACATTCCAATGCTTTTTGTCCTAAAATATCAGGGCTGGTGGGAACTTTTCTCCATCCGAGAAATTCCATGCCTTCCTTTTCCACAATAATCTCAAACATTTTCTTTGCCTGATTCCGCATTAACTCATCCTGGGGAAAGAAAAACATACCAATGCCGTAGTCCCGCTCACCGCCCAGTGATATATCTAAAGCCCTGGCTTCCTTTGAAAAAAATTTGTGGGATATTTGCAGCAGGATCCCCACACCGTCACCGGTTTTGCCCTCCGCATCTTTACCGGCGCGATGTTCCAGATTTTCCACAATTTTTAACGCGTTCTCCACGGTTGCGTGGGTTTTTATTCCTTTTATATTCACCACGGCACCGATACCACAGTTATCATGTTCAAATCTGGGGTCATATAAACCTTGCCGGACACGTTTTGCTTCTTCGAAACTATGTTTTTTCATTTTCATCACGCCTCTTTTCCTTTATTTTGTAATAGAAAATTGTATAATAATTCAATTGTCTATCCCATTTGCATTAAAACCCAATTTGATGAAGCCTAAAAATATGGTTGCAAAAAAGGCGTTCTTGCGCACAAAAAGTACACAAGAACGCCTTTGTTCTTTGATTATTATAATACAGAATAATTATAATGGCAATCTTTTTTTCTACAAATTACTTTTTTTATTTTATACAATCTTAGTTATATAGTTTCAGTTTTTGCATTATATCATATATCAGATTAACCTGTGACAAAAAGCCTCCTACTGATAACACTTTTTCAATTTCAATAAGTTCGGAAACTTCCGGAGGGACAATTGAAAGCCCGGATGAAACAATAGAAGTTAGCATTACAGTAAACGGTACCACCCAAACCATCGAACTAAAAAGTATAAATGAAACACATTAAGTTTAAGTCTTTCTGCTTTTCTACCGATATATTAATAGGAGAAATATCATTTTGTATCATTATACCTCATAAATGTATCATAAATGTAAATAACTTGTAAATAATAACAGCCTTTACCTTTATATTATAAGGAAATTTACAAGTAACTTAATATGCATTATAATTATTTGCCATATCCTTGTTTAGATAGAAAGTATAACACTGTTTATTTAAATATGAAATGTAACATTATCTGACGATAAATTAAAAAGAAGGTTCCAATATGATCAGCAACAGAATACAAAATACGGATACAGGCATACAAAATACCAGAAATTCCTCCTCAAAGTTCTTAACAGGCATTAACTCTTCTCAATCCGGCAACACAACCACCGGTTTGGAAAAAGGCCAGTTAATCCGGGGTGAAGTTACGGATTTGCATAACAATGAAATCACTGTAAAACTGGAAGACGGCAGAACTCTTACAGGCAAACTGGAAGGTACCAATGATCTTTCCATCGGAGATAAGGTTCTTTTTCGGGTGGAAGATGTTTCCCTGAAAAATCTTACCTTAAAAATTATTCCCAACTCTTCGTATACATCCGCGGAAAATGCCATTGACAAAGCTTTAATGGAAGCCGGTCTTGCAAGAAATGAAAGAAACAGGGAAATTGTAAGAGAATTATTAAACCAGCAAATGTCCATAGACAAGCAGACTATTTCCCTGATAATTAAGCAGTCCGTTTTGCATAAAGATACTCCCATTCAAACTCTGGTACTGATGAATAAATACCATATACCTGTCACTGAAGCTAGCATAGAGCAATTTCACGCATATGAAAATTCCAAACAAAGTATTTTGGATTCCCTGAATGTAATAGCCGACTCTGTAACCGGTTTATTTGTTCCTTCCGAAGAAGCATCCTTTGAGAATTATTTAAGAGAAAGCAGCGAACTTATAAAACTTCTGTTAAATTCCGGCACCAGTCAGGCTGCCACAGAATCTGTACCGGATGGGAATTCAGAGTCTGCTTTAAAATTTAATAATGCATATGGTAATGAAAAAGCGCCGACAGATTTCCAGGCTCCTCAAACAATAGGTAACCTGTTATCTCAGGAGGAAAGAAAAAGCCTGGCTGAATTGCTTAAATCAAACCCAATGTTAGAAAATTTACTTGGGAAAGATTTTATTGCTTCTGTGTCTGATGGCACCATGGATATTATAACTGCCTCCCATACCCTGAATCAGATTTTAAATTCTGCCGGTGAATCGGACTCTTTCCCTGAGTTACTTAAGAAACTTACCTCTTCACCGTCCATGCAGAAAATTTTAACGGCTGCAGAAAATATGGGAAAATACACATATCAGCCGTCCATTGCCATGACCCTTTCTGCCTCTGACAGAATCCGATTATATAATTCCCTGGAAAGGCTTATTTCAGACCTTAATGCTTCCGGCCAACATGAGCCACTCTTTATGCTGAAAGAACGAATTATTTCCGGTAACATTACTTCCGGAGAAATTCTTAATTGGATAAGCTCAAAACTTAATAAAGCCGGGGAAGAATCGGTAAAAAATTTACTGTCTTCCAAAGAATTCCGCATGCTGGTAAAAGATAACTTGCTGTCACAATGGGCCCTAAATCCCAAAGATTTAACCAAAAACGAATCCATTGAAAAACATTTCGAAAATCTTTTAAACCAGTTAAATCATTGGAAGGAACTTGCGGATAAGATATTTGGGGAAAAAGGAAATGACCTGACGGAACAGGTAAATCAGTTCAACAGCAATATGGATTTTATCCAGAACTTAAATCAAATTTTTACCTACATACCGTTACCTTTAAAGTTCAAAAATCAGTTTACCGACGGCGAACTCTACGTGTTTTCCAGAAAGAAACCAGGAGGCACCATTGGGGATGGCATTCGTGTGTTGCTCCATTTAAATATGGAGCACCTGGGGCCATTAGACATATGTCTGGATTTGAAGGACCAGCATTTAACCAGCAAATTTTATCTGGAAGATGAATCTGCAATGAACATTATATCTTCAAATCTTTATCAGCTGGAAGAAGTATTAAAAAAGAAAGGCTATATTCTGAATACAGAAGTATTTAAACGGAAAAAAGAAGTAAATATAATTGAGGATATTTTAAAAGCAGATACACAGGCTTCATCCATGACTCGGTACCGATTTGATTTACGGGCTTAATTAAGAAATATTCTTCTTTGTTAATCAAGTGTAAGACCATGATTGCATGCAATCATGGTCCATCATATGATAGGTCACTAATTAATTCAAGTAATTCTTGCGGATACTTTTCTTTATCATTTTTTAATATACTCACTGCCTCATCCATGGAATTGGGAACATTATCTTTTCTGGCCGATGTAATCATATCAATAGTATCGGCAATCATTACAATCCGACAATTTAAGCTGATTTCCTTTCCTTTTAATCTATCGGGGTAACCGCTGCCATCTAGCCTTTCATGATGGTGCAAAATAATATCCAGACATCCGTCAGTCAGATTATATTCTTTCATAGATTTGGTACCTAATATGCAGTGCTGCCTCATCATAGCCATTTCTACATCATTGGACGGGTCAGGCTGATTTAAAACTTCCTTAGGAATAAGCATTTTACCCACATCATGAAGCAAGGCACCTAAACCCAAATTCCATAACTGAGTGTCTGTGTAATTTAGTTGTATTCCAATCAACAGCGAAATCAGCGCCGTATCCAGCGAATGTGTATACAACCAGTCAACATAGGAAATTAATGCCTTCACATGAAGCCACCAAGATTTATCTTTTGATTCAAAAATAATATTCTCAACTATTTTGCTGGTATAATCAATCATTTTTTCATCCTTAATTTTAAACTTCTCAATAAACTTGGCTTTATTCTTATTAATTCTGCTTGTAATATATGAATCAACGCTTTTGCTTTCAAATATCGGATGAGATGAAATCCTGTATCTTCTTAATTTTTCAGCAATTGATTTGTTTACTATTTCACCTTTACGAAGCAACAATATTCCTTTATCGTCATATATATCTTCTTTTACAACATATTGTTTCACATTCCCACTCCCTTTGAATAAAATAGCAACTTGTATATGTTTTCATATAAGGCTCTTTGTCAAGTTTTGGGGTATGATTCCTTTGAATCATGCTCCATTACTAGACTTAGAGCTATTTTAATGTCTTTAAGTTCTAATAGCTATTTTTGAGCACACTAAAAAAACCTGCCATAATTATATTTTTGAAATTTTCGAATTACCCACATATATGTAATATCCTATTTCTAAATCTGTCGAAATTTTTTATGCCGTATGAAACCCTCTTTAGTACTTTTATTTTATTATTAAATCCTTCTGTAGCACCGTTTGTATAACCGTATTTAAAGGAGTTTAGTATTTCCTTATACCATCGTTGGAAGGTGGCTGCAACATCTTCAAAATCTTTTATGCCTGAGCTTTCAGCGTTTTTAATCCATCTTGAAAACTCTTCTCTTACTACACGGTATTTAGTTTCTCTGCAAATATCAAAAAACCATTCCTTTAGAAAGTGGGCCTGCCTTAATTCATCATTATAAAGTAACATTACATCACATTTTTCTTTTTGCTCTTTAGTAAGGTTTTTGTAACGTTTAAGTATAAGACTCTTACTATATTTGTAATATTTACGTAATTTAGCAGACATTGTTTTTTGTAGTCGCCTTCTAACTCTATCAATGGCCCAGATAACTTGTCTAACAAAGTGGTATTTATCAATAACAATCTTTGCGTTTTTAAAATATGTATTTGCAATTTCTTTGTAAGGTAACCACATGTCCTGGATAAAGAACTTTACCTTTTCTCGTTCTTTTCTTGGAATACTAATAAAGTATTCAGTTAAGTGATGCTGCTTTCGATCTGGTAAGATTTCAATTACATGCTGGTGCTTCTTTCTCCCATCAACCAAAATACACTGATATTTATCCGTTTCTGCATTCCCTCTAAATTCGTCTATACAAAGTATCTCTGGAAATGTATCTAATTTAGGATAATTAATTCGGTTAAAAGTTCTTATAACAGTAGATATAGACACATTTGATTCTTTGGCTACATGTTTATAAGATACCGTATCGCGAAGTTTGTGACAAATGTACTTGATAAGTTGTCTTGTCATATGCTGATATTTAGGTAACCAAGTATAATTCTCGTAAAAACGTTTGCCACAAGAACAAGAGTATCGTCTTTTCCTTAAAATCAGAATAGTTGAATGCATACCCATAGGAATATGCTTGATCTTTTGGTTGCGGTAGTCATGTACTCTAGAAGTCGATTTACCACAACAAGGGCAAATATGTTGACTAGGTTTAGTTTCTAGCATTATATTGATAGTATTATCAATGCCATAATAAACTTTTTTAACCTTAACATCTTCAATTTGAAGAAGATGTTTGATATAATTAGGATACACTTATAATTCACCTTCTTTCTAGTTTCTCGTTGTGGAGTAATACGAAAGTGTGGCAGGTGATTTATAAGTGTATTTTAATATAAAAAAGAATTGGGGTGAGGTATGAATCGTATTAAGTTTCTTAGAAATTCATACAGTGCACCCCAATATTTATTATAGAACCTCATATAATACCATTATGTCCGTAAAAGTCAATGAATCACGCTGCAAAATAAGTAATTTTCTTTCTAATTTACATTCACTAAATTATCTTTTTTGAAATCTTTATCTAAAATCATTATATAGAAATTTAATTCATTTAGCAATATTTTATCAAAATTTGATGGTCCAAAAATTTTTTTAGTTAAAATTATATAAAATAATCTCTTTATGTTAAATATATTTATATATTTGTACTAAACCAGATTACCTTTTTGGCCGTTTAACCTGGAATTGAGGCCTGTATACGCTAAGTCAATATAACACGAATTTTCAGTAAAAGATTATGATAAAAAGCACTGAAAAAGCAGAGTAAGAATCCGTAAAATGTTTTGATCCCTATGATATATTCGTTCTATAGTAATTCCAAAAAATTACTATAAAAAAACTGCTGTAAACGAAGTATTTTTTACAGCAGTCTTTTATTCCGTAAAGTATTATCAGTTTGCTATTACTTTTCTTTCAATACAACAAAGCCTTGTTGTTATAACAGTTCTCTTAATATCCGGTTTATAGCGCCGGGATCCGCTTTGCCTTTCAATTCTTTCATGGTCTGGCCCACCAAATATCCCAGAGCTTTTTCCTTTCCGCTCCGGTAATCATTTACCGACCCGGGATTGGCGGCAATGACTTTCTCTATAACAGACCGCAGCACCCCTTCGTCACTTACCATGGTTAAACCACGTTCGTTTACGTATTCCACAGGATCCACATCGGACTTAAATATTTCTTCGAATACTTCCTTGGCAACAGTCCTGTTAATCTTTCCATCGCTGATTAGTCCGATTAATTTGGCCAAATTGGCAGCACTGAAACGAATATTTTCCGGCTCCATTTCGGATTCTTTTAACAGGCGCATGGTTTCTACCATAAGCCAGTTGGACACTTCTTTAGGTTTGCCGCATAGGGCTACCGTTTCCTCAAAAATATCAGCCATTCTCTTGGAACTGGTAATAATGGATGCGTCATAAGCCGGTATGTCATATTCGGTTTCATAGCGCTTCATTTTTTCATCCCGAAGTTCCGGCAGGCGGGATCTGATTTCATTTAACCATTCGTCGCTGATTTCAATGGGTACCAGATCCGGTTCCGGAAAATACCGGTAATCCTGTGCGTCTTCCTTGGACCGCATGGCAAAACTGGTATCCTTATTATCATCCCAACGTCTGGTTTCCTGTATAATTGCTTTTCCGTATTCCAATTGCTCAATTTGCCTTTTTCTCTCCCCTTCTATGGCTCTGGCAATGGCCTTAAAGGAGTTTAGGTTTTTCATTTCCGTACGTGTTCCAAATTCCTTGGCTCCTACTTCTCTGACAGATAAATTTATATCGGCACGAAGAGAACCTTCCTGCATCTTACAGTCGGATACGCCAAGATACTGCAGAATCAATTTTAATTTTTCAAGATAAGCAATCGCTTCCTCCGCGGATCTCATATCCGGTTCGCTGACAATTTCAATTAAAGGAACTCCGCACCGGTTATAGTCAACCAAGGTACAGTCTTCCCATGGATCGTGAATTAGTTTGCCCGCATCTTCTTCCATATGGATTTCATGAATACCTATGACTTTCTTAATGCCGCCTACTTCAATCTCAATACCCCCGTCATGGCAAATGGGAAGATATAGCTGAGATATCTGATAGGCTTTCGGAAGATCCGGATAAAAATAATTTTTCCGGTCAAATTTACAGTTCTGATTGATTTTGCAGTTCATTGCCAGCCCCGCAGCAACGGCAAACTCAACAACTTTTTTATTTAAAACGGGAAGTGTACCAGGCATACCGGTACAAACCGGACAGCAATGGGTATTAGGCTCTCCGCCAAACTGGGTGGTACATCCGCAAAATATCTTTGTTTTTGTAGCTAATTCTGCATGTACTTCCAAACCGATTACTGTTTCATAAGCTTTCATGATTGCACCTCCTTCTTATTGAGCCGGTATTGTTCGAAACTATAAGCCGCACGGATAATATCTTTTTCGCCAAAGTGCTTTCCGATTAGCTGCAAGCCAACAGGAAGCCCGGCCGAATCAATTCCGCATGGTAAACTAATGGCCGGAAGGCCCGCCAGGTTAACGGACACGGTATAAATATCTCCTAAATACATTTTTAAAGGATCCGATAAGCTTGCCCCAAGTTTTGGCGCGGTAGTGGGAGCTGTGGGTCCCAAAATAATGTCAAACTTTTCAAAAGCCTTATCAAAGCCTTTTTTAATAAGAGCTTTTACCTTCAGTGCTTTGTTGTAATATGCGTCATAATATCCGGAACTTAATACAAAGGCCCCAATCATCATTCTTCGTTTAACTTCTATGCCAAACCCTTCGCTTCTGGTCTTTTTATAAACGTCCTGAAGGCTTTCGTAATTTTCGGTACGAAATCCGTATTTCATGCCGTCATATCTGGATAAGTTGGAGCTGGCTTCCGCCGAAGCAATAACATAATAAGCTGGAATAGCATAATCCACTGCTTCCAGATCAAATTCCTCTACAACAGCTCCTTTTTCCTCAAAAACCTTGGCAGCTGCCAAAATATTCTTCTTTATATCTTCCTCTAAGCCTGCACCCAGATAGCCTTTGGGAATACCGATTTTCATTCCCTTTACATCATCAATCAGGGCTTTGGAATATTCGTAATTCTCCCTGTCAACCGAAGTGGAATCCTTGTCATCATGGCCGGATATAATATCCAGAACGGTTACTGCGTCAGACACATTCCTTGCAATGGGACCAATCTGGTCCAGAGAAGAAGCGTAAGCAATAAGGCCATAACGGGATACGGTACCATAAGTAGGTTTAATTCCCGTTACACCGCAAAAAGCGCTGGGCTGACGAATGGAACCTCCGGTATCAGAACCTAAGGCATAAAATGCTTCGTTTGCGGCAACTGCCGCTGCCGAGCCGCCACTGGAACCTCCGGGAACATGGTCTGTATTCTTTGGATTCCTGGTAGCACCAAAATAAGAAGTTTCCGTGGTACTTCCCATGGCAAACTCATCCATATTGGTTTTTCCGATAATAACCGCACCGGCTTTTTCCAGCTTATCAATTACTGTAGCATTATAGGGAGGAACAAAGTTATACAATATTTTGGATGCGCAGGTAGTTTTGGTCCCTTTGGTACAGATATTATCCTTAATGGCTACCGGTACCCCTGCAAGAGGCGAATCTGCCAGTTCTCCCGCATCAATCTTTTTTTGTACTTGTTCTGCTTTTTTTAGTGCTTCCTCTTCCATTACGGTTATATAACAGTTATAAGACTGATCTTTTTCCTGAATCTTTTCTAACTGGGCTTTGGTTGCTTCCACAACCGATATATCTTTATCTTTAATTTTCCGGCCCAATTCCAGGGCGGATAATGCTGTTATATCCATTTGAACACCTTCCTTTTTATTCCACGGTCTTTGGTACCATAAAACATCCGTCCTTACTTGCCGGTGCGTTGGCAAGAAGTTCATCCCGATTCGGTTCGTTAACTACCACGTCTTCCCGGAACACGTTGCGGATAGGAAACACATGGGACATTGGCTCAATGTTATCCGTATCCAGTTCATTCATCGTATCCATATATGCTAAAATTTTGCCTAAATCCTGCTTGGCTTTTTCTTTCTCATCATCACTTAAGGTAAGTTTGGCTAAAGCCGCCACATATTCGATGGTTTCATCTGATATGGTCATAATCTTACTCCTTTCCTGCGTACAAAATCTAGGGTTCCAACCTTGACACATCTCTTGGGAAAAGGGTAGTTTCCCTTACATTTTGCTCATCTATTAGTTTCATGGTAAAACGCTCTAAACCAATGCCAAGTCCTCCATGAGGTGGCATACCATGTTTATGAATCATTAAGAAGTTTTTAAAATCCTCCGGATCCATGCCTCTTGCAAGCATCTTGGCTACCTGTTCCTCATAGGAATGAATTCTCTGTCCTCCGGTAGTTATTTCCATTCCTTTGTACAGTAAATCAAAGCTTAACGTAAATTTGTGATCCGCCGGATCATCCATAGCATAAAAAGGTCTCTTTTTGGATGGATAATGGGTAACAAAAACAAAGTCAGTGTCATATTCTTCTTTAAAATATCTGCCGATAAGTATTTCTTCTTCCGGCTCCAGGTCATAAGGATTACGTATCTTTCGATTATATTTTTCGGAAACCAGTCTTTTTGCCTCATCAAAACGAACGGCCGGGAAAGTTAGGGCACCGGGCAGTTTAACGTCTAATAACTTAAGTTCCCTTTCATATTTTTCTGATAAAAGCCCGAAGGTGTATTTTAGCATTTCTGCTTCCATTTCCATAATATCTTCAAAGCCGTCAATATAGCCCATTTCAAAATCAAGACTGGTATACTCATTAAGATGTCTTGTGGTATTATGTTTTTCGGCACGAAATACCGGAGCTACTTCAAATACCCGGTCATAAACTGCCACCATAGTCTGTTTGTAAAACTGAGGGCTTTGTGCCAAAAATGCCCTTCTTGCCGAAGTATTCCAGTTTAAAAACATTGGCACCGCCTTCCGCATTACCGGCTACTATTTTTGGAGTTCTGATTTCTGTAAAGTTTTGTGAATAAAGGAAATCACGAAAGCCTCTTACGATACCTTCCTGTATTTTTAAAGATTGCTCGCTCCCTTATATTTCTTAAAGTTATGGGACGCAGGGATAATTTTGTTTCCAATGATGTTTTTAACTTCCATTTACCGATGGGAACAGGCATGGTTGTATCCTTGGCAGGTTCTGACAGGACGCGAATACCGGTAATGTGAATTTCAAAACCACCGGGAGCACGGTTTTCCGGTACCACGATTCCCTTAACCTCAAGGGTAGCTCCTTCTCTTAATAACTTACTGTCAAAGTCCTGCAATTTACTCTCTTCATACACACACTGAACCAAACCTTCATATTTTCTTAAAACAACAAATGCAAATTCACCCATATCACGTATGATATGAACCGCTCCCCTGATTTTAACTTCTTTTCCGTTAAAATTGCCGGTAAGAATATCCCTGATTTCCACCGTATCTTTTTGCTTTAAACCGTTTACAAAATCCATAATCGTGCCCTCCTCATAACACTTAATGTAAAAAAAAAGCCCCAGGCAATGCATCTGCATTTGCCTGGGACGGGACTTTACTGTATATTCCCGCGGTACCACCCGCATTGAGAGCCATATGGCCCTCCACTTTTACACTTAACGCGTGTTACGCGTGAACCTACTGCGGATATCTTTAAGGATATCCCTTCGACCCACGAGCTCCAGAGTGTTCCTTCCTGTATCTATCACCATAGGCATGCTCTCAGTCGGTGACACGCCATTCCTGTCTATCGGTGAAATCAACACAGGTCAGTCTCCTTCATAGCTGATAATAACTATGAAATTGTAATTATTTAACCATAAAATAATTAGTGAATTTCAAACATCTGATTGCAAAAATGGAAACGCAATCATTCATTAATATACATCCTAATGTGTATTTTTCCATTATTGACTTATATTAACACAGAATATTTTATATGGCAAGGGTAAAATATAATTTTATTTCAATAAATTTTGATATAAATTTCAATAAATTTTGATATAAAAAAATAGATTGCATATAAATCTAATTTGTATTAACGAAGTTCCATTGTAAGAGACCCTTTTCCGTCCTTGCAGGTTACGGTACCTATTGCGCCGTTAATAATGGTCATTGCCGGTGGTTTATGGCCAATATCCGCATCCAGTATAATCGGCACACCTGACTTTCCGATAACGGATAAAACCGCTTCTTCATAAGAAATTTCACTTTCCTCGTCAAAGAAAGCCGGCCTTCCAAAAACAAAACCTCTTGCCGTCTGAAACCACCCTGCTTCTCTTAACTGCCACAGGCCTCTCGTTAAAGCCTCGCTGCTTAATGAGAAACTTTCCAAATACCACAATATACCGTCTTCCCTGTATTTTTCAAGGAAAGGAACTGTTTTATCATACCTGGTCCCCACCAGATTAAGAAGTACATCCAGACATCCGCCCAAAAGCCTTCCGGACAGGGTAACTTCCCTTTGTCCCGTTATGTTACGCCAGTATACCTTTTTATCACGGCGATATTCTTCAAGGCCGGTAATCCGGTCATAAAACCCGTCTTCATACATATCAAAGCTGGTTTGCAGTACCGGTTTTCCTTCTAATAATGACAGATTATCCGAAATGGCTTTATGCCAATTTGCCATTCCGAAATCGTTAAAATTACAGCCATATATTGTTGCCATATCACAGTTAGTAGTTACCGTATATGTTATGCCCGTATTGTCAGAATAACCCTGTATCCAGGTAGGATTATCCCCAATTATACGAAAATCCACAAAAGGAAGCATTTCCATCAGAAAATCTCCTCCTTTTGCCGAAATAATCCATTGAACCTTCGGATTTTTTATAAGACTTATAAATTCCTCTGCCCTGGTTTTCCCATCGGTACTTCTGCCCTTAAAACTTGAACGGACATGGGCAGTTTCCACCAATTCATATCCCCTGGCCTTTAGTTTTTCTTTACCGGAATCCAGACGGATAAAGTCTGTTTCTTTTTTATTGCCATCGGAAGGTGCCGTAATACCAATGGTACAGCCCTTTTTTATAAATTCTGGATAAATCATTTTCTTTTCACCACGTTACTGACGTTAGATATGTTAAAATCAGACACTGCCTGACTTTTTCTTCTAATATTGACAACATTTTATCTTTTTATAATTTCTTTGTCAATTGTTTTCGCTTCTTTTATCAAAATCATTATATCCGGTTTTTGCGTTTTTAAATCCCTCTTTTATGTAAATTTTAAGGGCTGCCGCTTTTAACTAAATGCAGTAAAGCAACAGTCCCTTTCCAAATCTAGAGCTTCTTAATTCTTTCGACAGCTTCCAGGGTATTTTCATAAGAGCCAAAGGCGGTAAGCCTAAAGTACCCTTCCCCATGAGGTCCAAATCCCGATCCGGGGGTACCAACCACAGCAGCTTCCTTTAACAGGTAGTCAAAAAACTCCCAGGATGTCATGCCATCTGGTGTCTTAAGCCAGATATAGGGAGCATTCACACCGCCAAAAGCCTGATATCCGGCTGCTTTTAACCCTTCTCTTATTACTTTCGCATTATTCATATAATAAGCAATCTGTTCTCTGGTTTGCTTTTTCCCTTCTTCCGAATAAACCGCAAGTCCCGCCGCCTGTATAATATAAGGGACTCCGTTAAACTTGGTGCCATGACGCCTTGCCCACAGACTGTTTAAGCTGACATTACCGCATTTTAATTCCTTGGGAACTACGGTAAAAGCCAGTCTGGTCCCGGTAAAGCCGGCATTCTTGGAAAAACTTCTGATTTCAATGGCACAGGTTTTGGCTCCGTCACATTCATAAATGGTATGAGGCACATCTTCTTCGGAAATATAGGCTTCATAAGCAGCGTCATAAATAATCACCGCACCATTTTTATTTGCATAGTCAACCCATTCCTGCAGTCTGTCTTTTTTTATTGTTGAGCCGGTGGGGTTATTGGGAAAGCACAGATAGATAATATCTGCCTCTTCCTTGGGAAGCTCCGGCGCAAAGTCATTTTCCATGGTACAAGGCATATAAACAACCTTACTCCACCTTCCCAGTTCCGGTATATAATCTCCGTTTCTTCCTGCCATGGCGTTGCTGTCAACGTAAACCGGATAAACCGGATCACATACCGCGATTTTATTATCCAGATCAAAAATTTCCTGAATATTGGAAGAATCGCTTTTTGCCCCGTCACTGATAAATATTTCGTCTATGTCAATTGCAACGCCTCTGGCCTTATAGTCATTTTCCGCTATGGCCGACCGCAAAAATTCGTAACCTAATTCCGGAGGATACCCTTTAAAGGTTTCCTTAACCCCCATTTCGTCGGTTGCCTTGTGCAAAGCTTTA
Source organism: Lachnoclostridium sp. (assembly GCA_047777345.1). Lineage (GTDB taxonomy): Bacteria > Bacillota > Clostridia > Lachnospirales > Lachnospiraceae > Anaerocolumna. Next base: position 40,969 of record JBKEEJ010000002.1, read on the forward strand.
ATCACGGCAGGTACTAAAGGAAGGGTTACATCACCGATTCCCAGACGAATAATCTTTTTATCCGGATTTGCCTCGGCAAACGCCTTTACTTTTTTCCCAATATCCGAAAACAAATAACTGCCAGGCAGTTTCAGATAATTTTCATTAATCTTAAACAATGTTTCCTCTCCTTCTTAATTTATATCTATCTCACCATCAAAAACCTTAACCGCAGGTCCGGTCATGTAAATCCTGTTCTCTTGTCTGTCATACTTTATTTTCAATTCGCCGCCCAATAGCTTAACGGTAACAGAATCCTTTGTATAACCGTTTCTGATACAAGCATATACACTGGCACAAGCTCCGGTTCCACAGGCTAATGTTTCGCCAGAACCTCTCTCCCAGACTCGCATTTTTATGGTGTTCGGATCTATGACATGAACAAACTCTGTATTGGTCCGTTCAGGAAAAAGGCTGTGATTTTCAAATAAAGGGCCGACCTTTTCCAGTTGAATTTTACCGGGATCATCAACGAAAACAACCGCATGAGGATTTCCCATGGAAACACAGGTCATATGATAAACTGTGCCGTCAACCGTTATGGGTCTGTCAATCACTTCATTTTCCTCACAAAAGACAGGAATTTGCTTCGGATCCGTAATGGGATTTCCCATATCAACGGTAACTTCCTCTACTTTTCCGTCCACAACTTTTAAATCCAGGTACTTAATTCCGGCTCCGGTTTCAATGCTGATATGCTGCTTATCCGTCAAGCCATAATCATACACGTATTTTGCCACGCAGCGGATACCGTTTCCGCACATAGATGATTTTGACCCGTCCGCATTATACATATCCATCATAAAATCAGCTTTGTCCGAAGGTTTTATTAAGATTAAACCGTCGGATCCAATTCCATAATGCCTGTCGCTGACCCGGATGGCTACGTCACTGGGATTATCCACTGTTTCCTTAAAACAGTTTACATACACATAATCGTTGCCGCATCCTTGCATTTTGGTAAATTTCATACTCTTCATAACCTTTCTTATATAGAATTACAGCAGGCTTAAAATCATTTCAGCCATTTCCACCATATTGGTACCAGTATCCATACTATTCTTCTGAATGTAGCGGTGTGCCTCCTCCTCTGTCATATTGTTCCGCTCCATAAGAACAAGCTTTGCCTTATTAATAATTGCTTTCTCCTCTTCGGTTCTTGGCCTGGGTTTATCCTTATTTTTCTTCTTTTTTCTGGTATAATTATAGCTCATCATCTGCAGGGTATTCAACAGGTCCCGCATTTTTATTGGCATACTCAGACAAACTATGTTGTTATCGGTACATTCATCCAATTTGCTGGCGGAAGCAATCAAAAGCATTTCAAACCCTTTAGGAAGATAGCTATTTAATTCGCTGTAATGCATATCTGAGAAACGGTATCCACAAATCAGGATTCCGTTATCCAATTCATTTGCAATTCCGATAGCAGCTGCCCCGGTAGTACAGGTTGCATTCACCTCGTAACCGTTTCTTATTAATGCATTCTTTATTTTATTAGCATCTTCTATCTTGGGAAAAGCTACAATAATACTTAACACATTTGATCACCCCCATCGCATTTCGTTTAGCGGTTATTAGCCACCCGATTACTCTCCATTATATGCGATGCAGGTATTGATCTAATTCCCATTGGGATACTTGGGTCGAATACTGATTCCACTCTGCCCATTTGGCTTCCAGGAATTTTTCAACCGTATGCTCTCCCAGAACGGATTTTATAAATTCACTTTTTTCAAACTGAACCAGGGCTTCCTTTAAAGAAGTGGGAAGGCTTTTAATGCCTCTTGCTATCTTTTCTTCTTCTGGCATGGTAAAAATATTCAAATCCACACTATCGGGAGGTGTCAGTTTATTTTTAATGCCGTCCAGTCCTGCCGCAAGGCATACAGCCAAAGCCAGATAAGGATTGGCGGAAGGATCAGGACATCTGAGTTCTATTCTGGCACTTTCTCCTCTGGCCGCAGGAATACGGATCAGAGGGCTTCTATTGGTAGCGGACCATGCGATATAAACCGGTGCCTCGTAACCCGGAACAAGTCTTTTATAAGAATTTACCAAAGGATTGGTTATTGCAGTCATACCTTCCATATGTTTCATAATGCCTGCAATGAAATGATAAGCATCTTCACTTAAGCCTAATTTCCCCTTAGGATCATCAAAAATGTTCTTTCCGTCCTTGCTAAGGGACATATTAATGTGCATGCCGGAACCGTTAACGCCGGATTTTGGTTTTGGCATAAAGGTGGCATGAAGCCCGTGTCTTTTGGCAATGGTTCTGACCACCAGTTTAAAAGTCATAATATTATCGGCAGTTTTTAACGCGTCATCATATTGAAAATCAATTTCATGCTGGGCCGGGGCCACTTCATGATGGGATGCCTCCACAATAAATCCCATGTCTTCCAGAGTTAAAACCATTTCTCTTCTGGCATTTTCTCCTGCATCCAACGGGCCCACGTCAAAATAACCGCCCCGTTCCAATGATTCATTGGTAGGTTCTCCGTCATCTTCCGCATTAAAGAGGAAGAATTCACATTCAGGGCCTACATTAAATGTATAACCCAATTCTTTTGCTTCCTTAACTACCTTTTTTAATATATATCTGGGGTCGCCATCAAAAGGCGTTCCATCCGGTCTGTATACATCGCAAATAAATCTGGCCACCTTCCCTTGCTGAGGCCTCCAGGGAAAGATTTCAAATGTATCAAGATCCGGATATAAATACATATCGGATTCTTCAATACGCACAAAACCTTCGATGGAAGAGCCGTCAAACATGCATTTATTATTAAGCACTTTGTCCAGCTGACTGGTAGTTACGGCTATGTTTTTAAGATTACCGAATATATCGGTAAATTGCAGCCTGATAAATTCTACGTCTTCTTCTTCAACCAATCTGATTATATCTTGTTTTGTGTAATGATTCATGATCTTATCTCTCCCTTTTCCTTATTTTTAGACAACTGAAAATTTTGAATACCGCATAAGCTGACACTATCTTCCATTTTTCAAGTTTTTATTAAACAGGAAATTTCCTGTTCAATAAAAAAAAGGCGAAAGCATTCCGCAGAACGCCTTCGCTTTGCTGATAACATGATAACAGTGAACACATTATTTGTCAATACATAAAATTGTTGTATACGTACTTTTTTATAAATATTCAGTAAATATTCATGTAAAGACGTAATTTCCTATAACATATTTTATTTTTCATAAATGAAATCAGAGCAGCAAAGGGCACTTATACACTCTTATTACAAGTCTGATATTTAATAGACACACCAAGCAGTTTTTCGACTTTTATACGATAACTTTTGAAATACATAGATTCAGATATTTGGGATCATTTTTTAAATCTATTATTTCTTTGGTTATAATATTGCGCACTAAGGGTCTTAGAACATTATCGGAATAATTTTTAAGAATAATTCCCTGGGTACCGTCACTTAGCTCCACACAGGTACCTACCGGATACACAGTAACACATCTAATAAATGCGTGTATTACTTTCGAATCATATAAATGATTTCCTGTTCCCATCAGAAATTCCACCGCTTCTGACGGGGAATATGCATTCCGGTATGTGCGGTCCGAAGTCATGGCATCAAAAGTATCGGCCACGGCCAGAATCCTGCCAAATAAGGTAATTTCATCTCCCTTTAGTCCTCTGGGATAACCGGAACCATCATATCTTTCATGATGCTCTAAAACTCCGATTTTGGTAACACTGCTAAGGCTGTCGGCATCAGCCAGGATATAATATCCGTACTCCGGATGCAGCTTTATCATATCATATTCCTCATCGGAAAGTTTTCCGGGCTTATCCAATATTTCCACAGGTATATCCTTTTTACCGATATCATGCAAAATACCTGCGGTTCCCAGATTAATCAGTTCTTCACGACATAAATCAAGTTTGATACCGATACTTACCGCTAAAATACCTACATTCACACAATGAAAATAGGTATACTCGTGATGTGTCCACATATAATTCATATTTATTTCCACATCAGCATTGCTGATAATACTATCTACAATTTCAGTAATTAACGGCTTTAATTCCTCCAGATTTCCGTTTTGGCTTAAAATACTTTCCAGCCTGGAGGCAGTTCTGAATTTAAGTTCTTCATCAACTACATCATATATAACTATGCCTTCTGAAATTTCATCTTCAATAAATAATCCGCTATACCCTTTTTGCTTCAATCTGGATAAGATTGATTCAGTTAATATTACGTTTTGCCTTAACAGAACTACTCCGTGAGGGCCATATAAAGGTTTTGCTAAGCGGGAACCTGGTTCCACTCTGTCGATTGCTAGAAATCTCATCGTAATCCTCCAAACTACATAATATGATTCGCCGGACTGATGATTCCCGGTATGCATTAACCATTAACATGCTATACAAAGTCCCATTATATCATATTATGGCAGAAACTGGTATACCATTTTCTTAAAAGTTTGTATCAATTGCAATCCCCAGAGTATTCAAATTCCCTAAGTACTCAATTTGAAATATTAAGCTAATATCATTCTGTCGTTGGCAAATTCTCCGCCACTGGCACTTTCAAATCTGGCTAACAGATCACTTACCTTAAGATTTTTCTTTTCCTCCCCGGAAACATCATATATGATATGACCTTCATGCATCATAATCAGGCGGTTTCCATACTGTATGGCATCCTTCATATTATGGGTTATCATAAGGGCCGTAAGGGCATTTTTTCGTATGATTTGCTCTGTCAATTCCAGTACTTTTCTTGCGGTTTTCGGATCCAGCGCCGCCGTATGCTCGTCTAAAAGGAGCAACTTAGGTTTTTTTATGGTTGCCATAAGTAAAGTCAGGGCCTGTCTTTGACCGCCGGAAAGCAGACCTACCTTATCGGTTAATCGGTTTTCCAATCCTAAGTCCAGGGTTTTTAGCAATTCCACAAATTGCTCTTTTTCCGCCTTTGTAATTCCCCAGGAGAGTCCTCTTCTTTCTCCTCTTCGGTAAGCCATGGCCAGATTCTCCTCGATTTCCATATCTGCTGCGGTCCCAAGCATAGGATCCTGAAAAACCCTGCCTAAATACTTGGCTCTTTTATGTTCCTGCAGTCTGGTAATATCCTCACCATCCAGGGTAATAGTACCTTTATCCGGAAAATGTACCCCTGCTATAATATTTAACATGGTTGACTTGCCGGCTCCGTTTCCGCCGATTACGGTTACAAAATCCGACGGATGCAATTCCAGATTCAAATCCTTTAAGACTGTTTTTTCATTAATCGTACCCGGATTAAAGGTCTTGTATAAATGAGATAAAGTTAACATTTCTGCCCCTCCTTTAGCGCAACTTTATTTTCTGTTTCATTAAAACCGGTATGGATAATGCCGCCGCTACTAAAATTGCCGTAAAAAGCTTTAAATCGTCGGTATTTAAACCAAGATATAAAACAAATGCAATTATAATGCGGTAAATAATGGATCCGATGACTATAGCCAGTAATTTATGGGCAAAGGAACGGCGCCTGTGAAAGATAACTTCCCCGATTACTATGGATGCAAGCCCTATAACAATGGCACCTACCCCCATATTGACATCCGCATAGCCCTGAGTTTGGGTAACCAGGCCGCCGGATAAGGCAATTAAGCCATTGCCTATGGCAAGACCAATTATTTTCATCAGGTCCGTATTGCCGCCCTGAGCCCTTACCATGGCCTCATTATTACCGGTAGCACGAATGGCACAGCCTATTTCAGTACCAAAAAACCAATACAAAAATACAATTACAACGGTTATAAACAAAATACCTACGCCAATACAAACCAGGGTCTGCAGCATGGAATCTTTGATTCCAAGTTCCTGGGCCGAGGGCAATTTTGCTTTTATTTTTGAAATGATTGTATCTTTACCTAATAAGGGTGTGTTGGCCTGTCCCATAATCCTTAAATTTATGGAATATAATGCTATCATTGACAGAATACCGGACAATATTGCCGGAATCTTTAATTTGGTATGTAACAGTCCCGTCACCACTCCGGATAACATTCCGGCCAGAATAACAATAGTTAAACTTAAAAACGGATTCCAGCCAAAGGCAACAATCAGCGTTGCGCTGACACTCCCCCCTAAAGCAAAACTGCCTTCACTGGTCATATCTGCAAAATCCAAAATTCGAAATGCGATAAAAACCCCAATGGCCAAAATGGCCCAAAAAAGTCCCTGTGAACAAGCGCTTAATGCCGTTAGTCCTAATCTTGTTATTATGTCCATATATACCTAACCTTCCCTTGTAAAAAGCTGTCACCCCTAAATTTTCTTATAAAAAAACTTTTGCAGAAATCCTTTTTAGCGGGACAGCTTATATGTTTTAAAACACTATTTATCTTGTTGTAAATCGGCAGGAATTTCAATTCCTAACTGGGCCGCTACTTCTTCATTGACAACTAATTTGTACTGATCCTTCGAAAGATACTCGATGGGCATTTCGGCAGGCGTAGCAGTACCTTCTATGATTTTAACTGCCTGCTTGCCGGTTAATTTGCCTAACTCATAATAATCAATTCCATATGTAGCCAAACCGCCTTTTTCAACCATATTTTCCTCACCACAGATAACCGGAAGCCCGTTGGCATTGGCAACCTGGGCAACGGTAGGCATCGCTTTGGCAATGACATTATCCGTAGGAGCGTAAATGGCATCTACTTTTCCAATTAATGACTCAACTACCTGCTGAATTTCATTGGTATTGGATATGGTTGCTTCTTCGGATTCAATACCTAATGCGGTTGCCGCTTCTATGGCCATATCGGCCTGAATTTTGGAATTAACTTCACTGGAGCAGTATAATATGGCAATTTTCCTGGCATCCGGAACTAACTTCTTTAATAAATCAATCTGCTCCTTTACCGGATTAAGATCCGAAGTTCCGGTTACATTGCCTTGAGGTGCCTCATTGGATGCCACCAAGCCGGAAGCGGCCGGGTCCGTCACTGCAGTAACTAAGATAGGTATGTCTTTTGTGGCATTGGCAACTGCCTGAGCCGCAGGTGTCGCAATGGCTAAAATTAAATCATTATTATCATTAACCAGCTTTTGGGCTATGGTATTGGCATTGGCCTGGTCTCCCTGGGCATTCTGATAATCAATTTTTATTTTATCACCGTCAACATAACCGGCTTCTGCCAGTGCATCAACAAATCCTTTGTAGGCCGCGTTTAAGGCATCGTGTTCAACCAACTGATCTACCCCGATACGAAAAGGCTCTCCGCTTTTGGCGGTGTCTTTTTTACCGCAGCCGGATAAGGATACACCGGCAAGCATGGCTATTATAATTACAAATACTGTTATTTTTGATTTTCCCATAGATCTCCTCCTTATAATTCTTGGCTTTAACAGCAAAATGCTTTAAAACATTAAAGCGTTACGCTTTTAATGGTTAAAGTCTATAACGATTTAAACATTTTGTCAATTAGTTTTTCAATATCTGGTTTAAATTATCTTCCATCTGAATGGTTGCATAAATATTTGAAAATGAAAGGCCAATTATCCTATAAAAAATATAAAGAATTTGATATTGTAATCAGAAATATTAAATAAACTTCTCTGCATTTTTTTCTTCTGCCACCGGCAGAAATCTTTCTTAAATACGTAAAAAAAGTGCCATACAGACTTTCAATAAAGCATAAGGCCTATAAAAATATTGAGGGGATATATTTTTATAGGAAAAGACCCTATGCCTTATTGAAAATCCATATGGCACTCTTTTTCGTGTTATGAGTGTTATGAGTGTTACAAGTTTATTTATTTTTTGAGTATTTCATTGAATTTTTCTTTCTGATGTATTTATCTATGTATATTATATCCACTTTTTTGAACTTTGTCAAATATTATTGAATTAAATCCATAATATTTTAAATACTATTTTATAAATTTCTATTTATGTTACTATTTAGATAGTAAAGGGAGTGTTATTTTGGATATTGGCAAAAAAATCAGAACTTTAAGGCTTCAAAAAAATATTCCGCAAAATGATTTGGCTAAAATACTTGGGGTAAGCAAATCAACTATGTCCAATTATGAGCGAAATTACAGTACACCGGACCCTGAATTATTAGTAAAAATAGCTGATTATTTTAAAGTAAGCATCGATTATCTCTTTGATTATAATGAGTTGCATAATTCCAGCATTACCAGAGAAACATCCGATTACAACCGTAATATAAGCGGCGGGTTAAGTAAAGATGAATGGAATGTTCTTAATTATTACAGGCGTCTAAATGACGAACATAAGGATTACATTAAAGGCAAAATGATTCAGCTTTACTTAGACCAGCAAAAGGCACAGAAAAACAATAATTCCACTACCTGAATTCAGCCGGCAGCCTACATATTGTGTTACAGAAAGGTTCTTGTAAAGGTTCTGGTGTCTTTAGTATTCAATACCTTTTCTTGCCCCAATTTTTTGGTCATAAGGGTGCTTTATTTTTTTCATTTCTGTAATATAATCCGCATATTCTAAAAACAGGGGAGCCGGATCACGACCAGTGAGAACCAATTCCAGTTCTTCTTTTTTGTTTCTTACAAGATCATTTACCGCATCCTGATCAATCAGGCCGTAATTATATGCTGCCATAACTTCATCTAAAATCAGCATATCACACCTTCCCTCTTTTACCATCTGAAGAGCCCTGTTCAGATTTTCATTATGAAGTATGGTAATTTCTTTTTTATCCTGCAATGACATGGTGTTATAAAAGCCATAATCTTTCTTATTCCGTATTACGGTAATATTCGGTATCTGGGCTAAGGTACCAAGCTCACTTACCATTCTTCCTTTTAAAAACTGTACCAACACTACCTTCATACCGCTTCCGGCACCACGTACGGCAAGGCCAATGGCAGCTGTGGTTTTACCTTTTCCTTCTCCGCAGTAAACATGAATTAATCCTTTGCTCATATAAACTCCTTGGATTTTTATATTACTTTTTGATACAGGCATCAATTCATGAGTCTGAATTGTTTTCTAATCTTCATTATCCTGTATCTACTTAATTATAAAATTAATTAAGAAAAATGTACAGCAGTTTATCCTTTTGACATCATAACTTTAACATTTTCTTTTACATACTTACATAAGAAAAACTTTTAAAAAGTGCCGTATCCAATGTATCTTCTTCCTCACAAACTGCATAGATACCTATTGTACAGCCAACAAAACCGCCTGCAACTTCTGTTGATAAAGTATGAATATCCAAATCTTCTGCAAGGACCACCTCTTTATTATGAATCAACAAACCGGCTGTTGCTTTGATATTATTTATCGATATATTCAACTTTACTTCTTCTGCATCCACCCTGGCAGATCCTATACGCCTGTCGATTCCCTTTTCAGAAAGAATTACCTCTGCCTTACTGTCGCTTACTTCCATGCGCAACTGATATTCGTCACTCTGTAACAATGCAATACCAGCCCTTTTTGCAGTGGTAAGACTTTTGGTTTCTAAAGTTGCCTCCACTCTACACTTGTGATGCTGTTGTCTGATGGCAATGTAGGATGGACTTGCTTTTTCTTTCAGCGTAGCAGAGCCGAAACGCAGTTTTAATCCCTCTTCTGTTAATTGATACATTTTTTCTTCCGGATTTCTAAGGAATAAAAATTCATCTCCAAGTTCCTTCATGTTCCTGAAATCATACACCCGGTTACTTCCCGGTATACAAGTCTTACTACCAGTTCTGTATGTATAAGAATTCCTGTCCTCTTGTATTTTCCACTTTGGGAGATTAATCTCTACCGTATCCGTTAACAGTCCAACACCAGGATTAACTACGGGCCAATCATTTTCCCAAACCACTTTTGCAAGAAAGGTCTCACGTCCTAAGGTGGTATAACCTTCTTTGGGCCTTACCGCCAGCACGGTCATATACCATTCTCCTGCAGGAGTTTCTATAAGATCTCCATGTCCGACATACTGTATGGGATATTTCTGTCCCAAATGTCTATGAGTTAAAATAGGATTGCAGAAATTATTTTCATAAGGGCCCCAGATATTCTTACTTCTGCAAACCGTTATCGCATGATAAGGCCCCGTACCTCCTTCTGCATGAAGAATGTAGTAATACTTACCTTTTTTATATAAATGTGGTCCTTCCGGCCAAATAATATTTTTCATGGAACCATTCCACACATTTTTTGGTTCACCAATCAGTTGCATAGATTTTACATCAAATTCCTGTATCCAAATATACCAGTCTCCGTCATATTTGCAGCCTTCCGGATTAGGATGTGTGCCGATGTAATAACACCTTCCGTCTTCATCGAAGAATAAGCTTGGATCAATACCATCTGCTCCGTCGATGTAATATGGTTCAGACCATGGGCCTTCCGGATTTGCTGCGGTTACAACAAAATTGCCTCCATAGGATATATTGGTGCAAATCACGTAAAAAGTTCCTTCATGATAACGAATTGTCGGAGCAAACAAACCTGCTGAGTGTCCTGCTTCTTTCAGAGGCAACTGAGAGTTTCTATTCATAACATTACCAATTTGTTCCCAGTGTACAAGGTCTTTACTGTGCATAATAGGAATCCCGGGAAAATAAGCAAAAGTGGAATTTACCAGATAATAATCTTCTCCCACGGCACAAATAGAAGGGTCCGGATAAAATCCCGGCAAAATAGGATTTTTCGCAATTAATTTCATTTTGAATTTACTCCTTATATTAATTAATAAGAGGGGGTGTTTAAAACACCCGCCTCTTTTCTTAAATATTAACAACATGATAAAACTAATTATTATTTGCTTCTTCAATATAGGCTGCCCAGGTATTTCTGATCGCTTCTGCTGCCTGTGCAGGAGTGTTGTCTTTACTGAGGCCCCAAAGTAAATCAGAACCAAGATCAAGATTTGGAATCATGTTATGGTAAGTAATCCTACCATTTTCCATTAATCTTTTTATAGTTAAATCAACGGATTCTGTATCTCTGAATGAATTATAGTATCCTGATAAAGCATCGTTGTAATCTTCATATCCAGGAACCGGCTCTGTATAAAGGTTATAAGCAAAGGCAATTTTCCAAGCTTTTTGTGCATCATAGCAAGCCGGAATTACATATGGATTATCACTGTAAATGTTAGTATAGTCATCTGCCAAAGGTCCCTTAGGGAAGCAAACAAAGCCAAAATCATCCTCCATTTCGGCCCATTCCTGACCTGCCTGATAAGGAGCACCTGCTATAAATACACCTTTACCATTCTGGAATGCTTCAACCCAATAATCCCATTCACTATCTTCCGGCTGAGGATAATCATAAGTGGTTAACATTTTCAGTGCCCAGTTTAATGCATCTAAAGTATTATTTGTTTCAAGTGCATTGTAATACTTGCCGTTTTCATCCTTACCGATGAAATCTCCATAATTGGATGCAACAGCTAAGCCATAGAAGGTGCTGTGGAAATTAACCATAGCATAACGGTCAATTACACCGTCGTTATCCGTGTCGGCCTGAACCTTAGAACAAATTTCTTCAAATTTATCCCAGGTCCATTCACCGCTTTCCTGTAATTCATATATATCATCAGCCTTTAATCCTGCTTCTTCCAATAATCTCTTATTGAAATACATACCTCCGGTAGGTTCAGGATCAATACCTCTCATGGCATAAATAGCACCACCCTTAGACATCATCTTATGAATACCATTTTTCTGCCATTTTGGTTCGGAAAAATCAAGGCAATCTAAAGTAGATAAATCATACATTAATCCACTGTTCATAGCGGCTACTAATTCACTGCCCTGACGAAGTGCGAATACATAATATTCATCACCGCCGGTGGTAGCATAATTTAAGAAATCTTCAGGAGTTGAACCCCAGTCAGAAATAGCCTTTTCTTTAATCGTAAAGTTATAGGTTTCCTGAATCCAGTCACGATATTCTTTACGCGCTTCTTCATAAGCATTTTTCGGTTCTTCTTCTTCCCCTGTAGACCACCAGTCACGGATAATAACTTCGATACCACCTAAATCGACAGGCTTTCCCTCATCATCCGTGATAACAGTATACTTTTCATCTTCTTCTGAATCCTGTACGGCTTCGGTCTCTTTGGAATCACCGGCAGATTCTACGCTGTCCTTAGAATTTTCTGATACATTAGTACCCTGAGTGCTTTCTGAGCCGTTTTTTGCACAGGCAGCCATAACCACTGCCATAGCTGCAACCAAGAAAGTTGCAATAAGCTTTTTTATTCGTTTGCTTTTCATTTTAATCCCCCTTATATTATTTTATATTACTTATAGCATTCACCTGCATTCCTAAACTGCAGGATCCTGCCAATATACATTTTTATTTTTACATCTTAATACCGGTTGTACTTAAGCTCTCTACAAAGCCCTTCTGTGCAAACAGATATAAAATCACCAAGGGTGCAATTACCATCAAAGTACCCGTAGATGTAATACAATTTGTATAACCAATGGATGCTCCTGCAGAATTTCCCAATGTGTTTACAATATAAGAACCAAGCCGGTCTCCAATCAGTGCTAATTGGGTTGACAAAAGTTTTATATTGCCAAGAAACATCTTAGAATAAAACTTATCTGTCCACTGCCATACAAAGGCAAACAGAAAGCAGGACGTTAAAATAGGTTTTGCATCGGGAAGCATAATTTTTATAAAGGTTTTTAAAATACCGCATCCGTCTACATATGCCGCTTCTTCCAATTCCTTTGGCATGTTACGGAAAAATTGGCGTATCATAAATATGTACAATCCATTTTTTAGTCCCATGCAACCTGCACTCATTAGGTAATATGGTATTACCGAATTTCTCAAATTCAGGGATGACCCTGTTATGGCTTTTATAATTCCAAATATATCAAAAAATCGGAAGTGCAGGTAAAGGGATGTTGAAATGGTCTGAGGCGGTACAACAATAATCAGCATGGCACAAAGAAACCAGAACTTCTTAAACGGGAAATCAAATCTTGCGAAACCATATCCTACTAAAGTACATACCGTAATCTGCAAAAGCGCTATCGTTAATGATATTACTATGGTGTTTACCAATGAAGTACCATAGGACATAAACTGGGATGCCAACTTATAATTGGCTGTGGTAAAATGTTCCGGTATCGATATAATCATAGGATTATACAAGTCTTCCTCTGCCATGAGGCTAATTGAAATTTTATTCAATATGGGCTGTAATATCATAAAGCACATACCAAATAGCAAGATTGCTCTTACTATTCTGATGGCAATATCACCAATGGTCTTTTTAAGTAAATATCCACCCGAATTTCGGTTTCTTTCCCAAAAGCCAATTTTTTCATATGATGTTTTCATCCGCTTACTCATAGTAGTAAACCCCCTTTGAAATAATAAGTGAGCTTATACCTATGATGGCCATAACAATCAGGAAATACACCCAGGCTAAAGCTGATGAAAAACCGTAGTTAATCTGAACAATCATTTCGTCACTTATTTTTTCCATCACCTTGCTGTCTGATCTCATGCAAAAATCTACAATGGTATAAATCCAATTTACTAAAAACAGAGAGCTTATCATAGGAAAAGTAATCTTCCATAAGCTTTCCCATCTGGTACAACCTTCAATGGCTGCCGCTTCATACATACTGTCCGATATGGTTTGAAGTCCGGACAGAAAAATAATAATCTGAATACCGGAAGCAATTGCCACATCATAAATACCGTCTACAATTTCAAAAACCGTTTTGAACATTCTTGTACCAATACCGGAAGTCGACAATATATCCTGCAGGGCTGTTGAAATACTGTTACCTGTTCCGTTTTCCCCAATCATCTCCTGTACACTTGATAGCAATGCATTATTCGTTTCAACTCCCAAAATAACACCGGAGGAAAGAATAACAGGGAGAAAAAATATTGCTCTTACCATAGCACGTCCCTTAAATTTCTGATTCAATATCAATGCCACAAAAAAGCTAAATACCATAACCGCTAAAGAATTAATACACATTTTTCCGATTTCTTCTGTTAACCGCTTATTAAATTCCGGATCAACTGTAAATGCCTTGATGTAATTTGATAATCCTACAAAATGATTTTGAAATCCGCCCGAACTAACTTCCACATTGCAGAAACTCATGTAAAGGGACTGAAAGAGGGGCTTAACCATAAACATTAAAAATCCAAAAATGAACGGCATTATAAACAAGTACCCGGATATTGCCTTACGCCTTTGAAGACCCACTAATTTCTTCTGTTTCTTCATAATCCAATCCTTTCTAAACTTCCAATTAATCTTGTTTTAAGGTTATCGAACCACAACATAGTCCCTTGCAGGAATCACAGTACCGTCACTAGCCTGTAATTCATCATAGCTGTAATTCACATAAACCTTTGTGCCGTCCTCGTAAGTGGTACATGTTAACTCATTTGTCACAAACTCATGTCCCACCATTTTCTGATTAAAGGTATGACCCAACTCATCATTATATCTTTTGTAGATTTCAATCAAATCATCATGCCATGCTGAATAGTCTGCTCCAAAATACTGTGTATAAAGTGTTTTCTGCAAAGTAAACGTTGTTTCATCCATCAGTGTGAATGATAAGCCTGCTCCGTATTCCGCTGCGTTTAAAATTTCTTCCTTCGCATTCTGTGCTAAGTTAACTGATTTACCGGTATAAGTTACAACCCCGTGAAGTGCCATTTGATAGAAGGGTATTCTCTTATCAATAATGGAATATTCGGTTCCTTTCAAATCCATATTCGTAACCAAATCTACATAAGGAATGACATAATCATTGCCCATATTTATCATTATTTTCGTTCCGCTGTCATGAATATTCTTTACCTTTTCGGCCTGCTCTTCCATTGCCATTTGCCTGCTGGTAGGATCCCGCCTGTAAAAATCAGACGATAATTCATACCCGATATCACCAAAAGAAACTCCTGCGTTATAGTCATTGGCAAACTCTGTCAAATTGTCCATCATTTTATAAATTAACTTTGCTTTTAAGAGATAGTAAGGATCCAATCCTTCTCTCTTTCCGTAAGAGACTGTGTTGTACTGATATAATTTTGCACTTTCCTTACTTACAAACTTAGCTGCATCGGTGTAAACAAAGAATCCATCCGAAATTTTGCTGTCCTGTGCGTAATTTGTTATACCATTCAAATAAACTGTGATATTTTTGTCTGCTGCCGAATGAATCAGATTCTTCAGATCTTTCTTACTTCCCAGGTCAGATACTAATTTTACTTTTCTTAGTACTTTTTGCTTAACGCCGCCATTCATCCATCCGGTATACTTCACAGACATATTCCTTAAGCCTTCCTTATAAAGCTCTTCAAATATTCCCTGCGCTTCCTTAAAGGTAGTTAATTCCAAAGGTCTGGATGTTGGTACGCCAAAAACCTGTTCCACCTTATCTACAGCTCCAAGGATTTCAATAATTACCGGTGTCTCTGAGTCATCCTTCATGAAGAAGTAACCATCATATTTATCCTCCAGATATTTGCGATACCTTCCTGCCATATCTACATAATTTCCGGAATTGATAAAGCAATATCTTTGTACAATACCTTCTCCCGCTGTGGTGCCATCTTCATATACAAACATGGATTGCGTACTTCTTGACGCCACATCATACTGCTCTCTATGTAATACGGAATACACCGCATTTACAAAATTGTAGCTATGATTTCTTCCGCTGATATCTGCCTGAATGGATGCATATGGCGCGCCATCCTCAATAATACAGATAAAGGAAGAGTTATTTTTTGATTCGCCAAAAACATTAAAATAGGTTCTCGTTTCATGAACAATAGCGTCTCTGTCCTGCCCCATATCCCAGCCATACACATTAGAGTAATAGCTGCTCTGACTGATTTTGCCGTTATTAAATTCAATGAGGCCACCGCCGCCTTCCGGTACAAATAAGAATCCTTCCTCCATTGTACCTGCCGCTCCGAAATAGGGAAGTACACTAAGATAATAAATTGGATAATCTTCTTTATATTCCAGATTGTCAAAAGGAACTTCTACTACCAGATCATCTCCTTCTAAACGATAAATAACACTTACGTTAAATACCGGATTTTCCGAAACTTTTTCCTGTTTATCCTTTTCCTTATCTTTAAGATACTCGTCATAAGTATATCCGGCTGCTTCGAAATACTGCTCCAGCTTTGTCTGAATACTTGCCTTCACATTATCACGCAAAGCATAAATTACCGTAGTTTCCATTAAGGGATAACGCTCTACCAATTGATCCTTTTTTGCCTTGTCACTTTTACTTAGATTGTTGATATCGTACTTTTTATAATATTCAGCAACCATAAGCTTTTCTTTTTGTCCCATCTGGCTTACATATTGGTCCAAACGTTCTTCTTCGATAACTAACGGAATAACAAACTCTTTCTCTAAATTACCAATGGAATAATTTACTTTAATATAATCTTTACCGGTTTCAATTTCATAGATTCCCTTTTTAATACTGTATTCAAAATTATTTAGGAGAGTATCAACCCCATTTTTCGTACTATAAGTCAAAAGAACTGTGGATTGTAACTTATTCTTTTCAATATTAAGAGCAGCACTGTCTTCTGAAGCTTTATCCGGATTAGAAGACCATACATCTCCGGTTTCCTTCACAGTAACCGTAAACTGTGTTGTAGCAGAATTCATTGAAAAAAGTAATTTGTCATTTTCTAAGATAAGTTCTTCTTCCTTTCCCTCAAATCCATGTACCTTAACAGCCTCTTCCGGCTCAGTTTCTTCTTGCCAAAAGTTAATAACTAAAGCCCCTACCAGAATAATAGCAACGACAATGAGCGGTCCAATCAGGCTCTTCCATTGCCTTCTTACTGATTTTTCTTTTCTCATAGCTTTTTCCTCCAAACCGCTACATCCTGTATAGGATTTCTCGTATTATGGAAACAAAATACGACACACCCTGACTAATCATACTAAAAAATATTAACAGAATGAAAACCATTACAAGCATTGCAAAAATTGTTGCTATGGTAAATAATATTGTTTTACTCAAAGAGTATTCATGAATCTGCATCATGGCAGCTACAATCAACATTGCTGTCCATAAAATGGACAGTATACTTAACACATTGTAGAATGACCCCTCCTCCACCGTTATCATATTGCTTAAAATAATCAACGGGAACTGAATAAGCGGATATGGTGTCATTGCATAGCAAGTTGCCATATATATCTGATTCAGCCGCCCCTTACCGTCAAACAATGTAGTCAACGCCCAATTCCCCACGCACCATAGTGCAAGAGGGAAAAGTACACTGGCCAAGTGAATCAGAATATTTTCCTCTGGCCAATAAACCCTCATAAACAGGAAACTGGTATACTGTAACTTACATATATTGGTAATTAGCGTTAAAACCAATATGATATTTGCCGCTGCTATGGACCCTCTCTTTTCATGAGTCAAATCCCAGAACCCATCTAACGGATGTGTACTGCAATATAAGGCAAACCTTAATTTTTCTGTTATATCTTTATATGTTTCTTTCTTTCTCAGTGAAGCTAACATGCCTGCCTCCATTCTGTTAAATACCTTAATACTTTAATCTTTAAAGATATCTGCCATATCGATCTCACGTTTCATTGCCTTCATTTTCCCTATTAATAAAGGTATAATAAGCACCGCAAACACTAGTATAAAAATTACACCTATATGCTCTTCTACCCATTCCTTACGATACTGCTTAAAGGCTTTTGAATAATTTTCATCATCCCACTTCAGTTTAAAGTACTCCATTGCCTCCTTATACTTTTCCTGACGAAGCAAAGATTGACCAATACCAATATAAGCCAAATCATAATTTCCGTTTAACTGCATAACCTTCTGCCAGCTTTCCGTGGCTTCTGTATAATTTCCTGCCTTGAATTGATCAATTGCCTGATAGATATATCTGCCAAACTCCGTAGGTGTAAATATTGTTAAACTGTTATCCTGTTCATCCAGAACCAAAAGATCATATCCCATATGTTCGACAGCACTGGGGAGCCTAAAATAACCATTCATATTTCCATTTCCACCGAAAGCAAATAACATACGGCCTTGATCATCATAGGCGAATAAACGACCTCTTACTTTATCCAGCGCAACATATACGTCATTATCAAAAGCAGTTATATCTGTTATCAGGGAAGGGCCGGAATATCCTCCACCATCTCCCCAGTAAATATCACCGATAATGTACCAATTACCATTCCGAATTAAAATATCACTGCCCATCATGTTCAACCGCCGAATCGGATCTGCAGTGCCGTTATCCAAAGTGGACTCAGTAACATGTGTAGTACATGCATATATGAAGCCTTCATGGTCCATATAAATATTGTCGTATTCCGTCGGTACAAATGATTGCATCTGTTTCCTCTGAGCCTGAGTGGCTAAACGCTTCCATATATAATCTGTCCAATCATATGTAACTTTGGTTGCTCCGATAAATCCGGAAAAATCACCGTTTGCTTCAAACTTAATTAAACCTTTATTAACATTGGTTGCTACGCAATAAACCCGTCCTGCAGTATCAATAGCCAGCTTTGTAGGTAAAAAGCTTAAAGACTGATCAAATGTAGCATCTGTAGGCTTGGTAAATTCCATTACATAATTTAAATCCATGTCAATTTTTAATATTCTGTTATTATTGGTATCAGCAATGAATATGTAACCATCCTCTGTTACCGCAACATCTTCCGGAGAAGAGAATGTATCCACACCTTCACCGCCTTTGAAGCTATCAATCACGCGAACCAATTCCAAAGTCTGAGGATCTGTTCTTTCAATTTCCAAAATCCGATTATTTCCGGTATCACATATATAAATCCTGTTTCCATTTACAAATAAACCGGACGGTGTTTTTAAACCTGTCTCTAAACCAAAATCCACTGCTGAATACACACCAGAAACTTCATATGCATCAGGAGAATACTGTATATCACCCCAGTAATCATAGTTATATGTATATCCCTCATCTGCATAAACTACCACGGAGGAACCTAGTGCCATCATCACGCATATAAGCAATGCGCCAAGTCTTTTTATTGTCTTTTTCATACTCCGCACTCAACCTCCTTAATCCTTCAAACCGGAGCTTGCCATTGTCTCCATAATCTGACTCTCTGAGAATATAAAAATCAGAATCGGCACTGCCATAACTATTACCGTAACTGCCGCAGCCTGACCGGTTCTTGCAATACCACCGCTTTGAATCTGCTGTAATGCATATACTAAGGTCTTTCTCTCTTCAGAATAGATAAAAGTTGCCGCCTTATTATTCCAAAGTCCCTGTACGGAAAAGATTATGAGCGTTAACCATGCCGGTTTTACGTTTGGCATTACGATATTGCTGAATACTTTCCATTCATTCGCTCCGTCAATCTTTGCCGCCTCAATCAAAGCCATTGGTAGCCCTTCCATAAACTGTTTCATCAGGAAAAGTCCCATAGGTGCAGCAAAAGCAGGAATAATAATTGCCCAGTATGTATCAATCCAACCTAATTTGTTAATAATCAGATAGTTTGGAATTGCCGTTATATAACCACTAAACATCAGCGCAACCGTAACCAGTTTAAAGAAGGTTCTTCCTCCCGGAAATTGATACTTAGCCAACACAAATGCCGCCATAGATGCAAAAAGCAAATGTCCTGCCGTACCTACTACTGTAATAAACACGGTATTAAAAACATATCTGGGAAATGTAACCCAGCTCTTACCCATGGTTACAAATAAATCCGAAAAGTTATCCAGCGTAGGGTTTCGTGCAAACAATTTAGGCGGGAACATAAATAACTCATCCAATGGCTTTAGTGCATTGCTAATGGCAAATACCAAAGGGAACACCATGAGTAATGCTACAAACAGCAGCAAAATGTAAATTAAAAAATCTACAATTCTGGAACGGTTTGGCTGTCTTCTTTTTAATTTTGTTGAAATCTTTTTTATTCTATTTGCATTTCTTTTCTGTTTCTTCATATCAGGTTCCCACTCTTCTTAACATGTTTTGAATTGCCTTATTACACAAAATCATGATGAAAAACAACATGGTTGCAATTGCAGATGCATAACCCATTTCAAATCTTGAATAACCATAGTCAAACAGGTGAGTAACAATCGTTCTTGCTGCATAATCCGTACTTGGATAACCGCATAATGCCATAGTCACATCGCAAACGCCAAAAGATTGAGTAATTGACATAACTGCGCCAAATAATAACATTGGTTTCATATTTGGAAGAGTAATGTACCACAATTCCTGCCATCGATTTCGAATCCCATCCACATAGCCTGCTTCATACTGGGAATGATCCACTCCCTGCAAACCTGCCACAAAAGAAAGGAATCCGGTACCTAAACTCATCCAAAGAATAACCAGCATACAAATCGGAAGCATATATTTGGGATTCACCAGCCATAATACAGGCCCATTAATAATCCCCATATCCATCAGGGCTGCATTTACATATCCATAAGCATCACCTCGAAACAAAATGGCGAAGATGACAAATGCATTACCTGCTATGGAAGGAGCATAGAATACAACAACCGCAATTGCTCGAATCCACCGAGGTAATTCATTAATCAGCCATGCAAACAGGAAGGAGCTTATATAGCCAAGGGGGCCTGTAATAATTGCAATTATGAAAGTATTTTTTACACCAATTAAGAATACGTCATCCTGAAGAATTAAGTTGATATAATTTTGTAGTCCCACAAATCTTGGTTTTTCCAAAATGTTATAATAGGTAAAGCTGTAGAATATAGACGTAACAACAGGTACTATGTAAAACAAAGTAAACAAGATTGCATAAGGCGCCAGAAATACATAACACATTTTACTTTTCTTGGCCTGCTTAATTGCCACTTTCAAATTGTGCCTGCGTAATATGAAATATTTACGGATATATTCTTTCATCTCTCATCTCCTCCTATTTAAGCGGCAAACCAAACTCTGAACGTTTCTTGGCAATTTCATTGTTTATGGTAATCGTATAATCAATAATGGTTTCCCTGGGATCCTCATGAGAATTAATGACCTTACGCATTGCATTTGTAATATGTCTTCCCGTATAATATCCGCCAGGGATTTCACGAATTCCTACCGTTTGATTCCACTGTTCTGTTAATGTTTCTATATCATCAGCACTCCATGCCAGCTGGCTAAAGGCATTTATATTTGCCGTTGCATATCTTGCGGAAGAACCCAGCAAAGCTTCAATTTCACGTCCGAAGCGAACCTGTGTATCGGTACTTGCCCACCACTTCATAAATTCCCATGCTCTTTGTTTTGCTTCCTTATCCTCGGAGGCAATCATCATGGTTGCATTACCGGTAATAAAATCAGAACGATCAATATAAGTATTACCTTCTTCATCTACCTTTTCAGTTCCCGGAATTAGTGTGAAATCCCATAAACCTCTGATTTCAGGGGCTGATACCATTAGAGTATTGTAAGTTTGGTAGCTTGCAATACCGATAGGCATTTCACCGGTACGGAAACGGCTGATAAAATCAAAAAATACAGGGATACCATAATCTGTAAAGAATCTGGTATATACATCCATTGCTTTAACACCGGCTTCATTGTCTACTATCGCTTTCGTCCCTGCTTCATTATATAAGTCTCCACCCTGCTGAAACAGTAAGCTGAAATAAAGTGATAAATCCGGCGCATTGGATGCAACCGATGTACTGGCATTTGCGCTGGTACTGCTGCCTGCCGCCGATGGAATACCAATTGACATATTATTGCCCTGAATGGTAGGAAACATTTCAATCAAATCCTGCCATGTCTGAGGTATTGTAAGCCCCAATTCTTCCAGAATATCCTTGCGATAAAACATTACGTTAAATGTTTGTGTTTCAGGTATTCCATAAATAGCACCATCCAGACAGTACTGTTCATAGGAGCTTTCTGTATAATTGCTCAAAACTTCTTTATAATCTTCAAACTGTGTAATATCCTCAGCCGCACCGCGAAGTGCATAGTTTACAGGCTGATCGGAACCAACACTAAGAACAACATCCGGACCTCTTCCTGCCATAACCGCACTTAATAATGCATCCGCTGCTACAATCTCTACATTAACCTTTATTCCCGTATCCGGCGTAAAGGTGTCATCTACCATAGATTTTAAAATTGCTCCCTGATCACGACCGCTTAAAATCCATACAGTAACTACGTCATTCTCTTCTGCATAAACATCGCCGACCGCATTATAATCAACAAAGAAGGTTGCGGCGAAGGCCTTGATTTCATGCCACATCTTAGTAAAGATATTGGCTTTGTCTTTTTTCGGTTTTGTATCAGTACTGGTAATTACCAAATAATCAATATCCAGTTTTGTCTGGCTCATATTCAAAACCGCAGTTCCTAAAGCAGTAATATTATCCTTAAATGTTGTAAACTCTTCCGTGATTTTATTTGGCTTCTTTGTAAATCTCTCCAACTGTTGAGCAAGCGTCTGGGCCGTTGCAATTTTATCTGCCTTCTGTCCTGTATATGCAACCATATCATCTACTATCTTATACAGGCGCTTAGATTCCAAATCCATGGCTTCCATTACTTCCGGATATACTTTATCAATATTGTAATCACGATATTTATCAGGTGATGCGCCTGTATACACCAGAATTCTTCTGTAAATCTGGTTTAAACGGTAAATGGAATCTTCCAGTTCCTCCAAAATGATACCGGAACCGCCTAAAGTTGCCTCCAGACGTATCGTATGAGTCCCGGCTGTCAGGTAAAACTTATATGGCTTGCCGTCTTTATCTGCAAGGGTTAAGCTATTCCAGTCATTATCATATTCAAAAGAAATTTCTTTCATTTCATCAAAAGGTATCTTTCCATCAATATACACTGTTCTGGAAGATACACTGCCACGGGAATAATTCTGTCTTCCCTTAACAGTAATGTTGTAAAATCCATCTTCAGGAACCGTAAATTCCCATTCTATCCACTGTCCTGAATTACACCAGGTCTCACCGCCTATATAATTTAAAATGGTGTTGGTAACACTGTATGGCTGGGTATTTGGTGCAGATTTATCATACTTTGCATATAATGAAGGTTCCGACCGGATTGTCGAATCCTCTCCCTGTACAACCTGCACAAATTTAAGTTTGACATCGGAAACTTCTTTATCTGCATTATCTGCCAAATAATCTGCATAGGTATAAGGTGCATCTACAGCATCCAGTACCAGCTTTCTTAAAACCATTGGTTCATTTACGCCCTTAATAGTTATAGTATTTTCACCAGCCTGAAAATAAAACTGATAAGGTTCCACTATGTAACCCATGTCATCCTTAAAGTAAGCACTCTGCCACGCATATACTTCAACCTGTCTGGGGCGGAATTCATTACCCTGATTGTCTACTTTCGGTTCCGATGCATCCGTCCATATTCTGCTAAAAGTTATATTCCCTGCATCATCAAATGGAAGCTCTCCATTAATGTAGAAGGAACGTTCTATTGCAACGCCTCTGGATTTTACCGTCAGATATTCTATATATATGTTATAGAAACCTGTTTCCGGTACATTTATCTTCCATGAAACGGTGGATTTTGTATCTGTATAAAGTACTTTTCCTTCCCCTTCATAATTCTCATACACTTCCACACCTTCCCCTTCGGTGTATGCAAACAAATCCACTTCCACACTCTTAGCAGGGTATCCTGCATCTTCATGGGCACTCAAATATTTTGTATAGGTACCTTCTCTGACAGTACCTTCTACATCCTTATTTAAATCAACCCCCTTATATTTTTCACTAAAATTTTTTACCGGCTTTAAATTCAGCAGTGCACACACAATGACAAATACTATCAAGACACCAACTGTAATAAGTATTTTTCTTGTAGAGCCCTTCATAAAATGCCTCCATAAATTTTCCAATTCGTAATCTGTTTGTATAATTTATATATAGTATACCGAAATTGGATACGCATTACTTCCTAGATTTTGCTATTTATTCTTCATGTATTGCTTATTTTTTTCGGCCAATTTACCATAATAGTGCTTAATTATTGATTTTTTCTGTTCAAAGTGATAGACTTTAATTAGAAAAAAATGGTATTTATGAGCTCAATTTGATTTGCCAACAGAATTAAGGAGGAATCATGACCAATACTCGTATTAATGAAAAAGATTTAGATTTTTACAGTATTAACAGTGATTATACCGGCTCCAGATCTTTCACAGGCAATCAAGAAAAGGTAGAATTTCATAATGCCACTACTATGCGTATTTGGTGTAATGAACAATCCGATAGTTTCCCGGCCCACTGGCATACTGCCATGGAAATTTTGATGCCAATTGAAAACTACTATGATGTCATTGTCAATGATACCAATTATCATATACTTCCCGGAGAAGCGGTTGTAATCCCGCCAGGGGAAGTACATGAATTAGTTGCACCTAAGGAAGGCAGGCGTTTTATTTTCTTATTTGATATCACATTAATAACCAAACTAAAGGGTTTTTCTGCCATTCAATCCCTTCTTGTGCAACCTCTTTACATCACTCCTGAGACTTATCCTCAGATTTATGATGAGGTATATGATTTGTTAATACAGATGCGCAACGAATATTTCAGTGGCAATGAATACAGTGAATTGATAATTATATCTCTGCTCATTAATTTTTTTGTAAAATTTGGCTACCATCGAATCAATACCGATACACTTTTTCCGAATGTCAGACTATACAAGCAAAAAGTATATATACAGAAATTTAATAATCTTATGACTTATATAGACAGCCATTATATGGAAGATCTGGACTTAGAAAGCATGGCAAAATCTGTGGGTTTCAGTAAATATCACTTTTCCAGGTTATTCAAACAATATACCAACTTTACATTTTGTGAATATTTATGTTACAGACGTATTAAAGCCGCCGAAGAGTTATTGGCAAATCCAGACCTATCCATCACAGAAGTTGCTTTACAGTCAGGTTTTCCGAGTATTTCTACCTTTAATCGTCTTTTTAAGCACTACAAAAACTGTACTCCCAGTGAGTATCGCACCAAAAAACATATTGTTCTCAATAGATATTAAAAAAATCATACTGTAAACTCAATTGTCGCAGGTAAAGTTAAAAATCATAACCACCCGTCAAACGGGTGGTTTGCTCTGAGGCTATAAGCCTCTGTTACCGGCCAGCGCCTAAAGACGCTGGCTTTCACTATGTTCAAGCCACTATGCCCTTGACTCGTCGCCGCCCTTCAAAGGGCGTATGTACTACCGGCTACCCCTTGAAGGGGTCTTCATATTCCTTTACACTCAGCTTATCCTGCATTATGTCACTTCGTTCTTGGTCTTGTATATACTTTTTAATGGTTGCCTCATTCAGACCAACTGTACTTACATAGTACCCTTCTGCCCAAAAGTGACGATTACCGTATTTGTATTTTAGATTTGCGTGCTTATCAAATATCATAAGAGCACTTTTTCCTTTTAGGTATCCCATAAAACTTGATACACTCATTTTGGGAGGTATACTTACCAACATATGTATATGATCTGGCATGAGGTGTCCTTCTATTATTTCTACTCCCTTATAACTGCATAACTGTTTTATTATATCTCGTATACTTTCTTTGTATTGATTATAAATAGCTTTTCGTCTATACTTAGGTGTAAAGACGATGTGATATTTGCACACCCATTTTGTGTGTGACATATCATTGCTTTTGTTAGCCATGAAATCACCTTTCCTCTCGTTATGATAGTAGCCTGAACAACTCTATTATAACGGAAAGGTGATTTTTTGCTATAAGCAAATGTTACACCACCCGCATAGCAGGTGGTTTTTTGTTTCGCATGGCTCGTTTCTCTGTTGAGAAACTCACTTCATGCTCAACAGACTAAAGTCCATAATAAAAGAGCGCATGAGATTTTCGCCTACACTGTCTGACTTACATTTTATGTCTGTCAAGCAATGTGTCTTAGAAATCAACATGCGCTCTGTTTTTGTCACCCTAATTCCTGTATACAAATTCGGAGAATCTTACGCTTCCGCCAATTTCTTTTGTCCCATATATAAACAATCCAAATCGGCATCCGGTAAAATGATCCAACCTAAAATAAAGCTTGTGACTGCCCCCTATCTGCGTCCATCCTTTTCCTGTATCAAAATAATACTTTGCCTCATCTTTCATTTCTTCAAACTCAACTTCTATTTTGAGTTTGAGTTTGTCTGTATGAAGCTCTCTAATTTCCTGCAAAATTTCCTCCTTACCCCCCTCCATTGCTTGTAAGGATGAATTATCCGGAAGACGATTCTTCATTACCAACAATGTTTTTCCTTTTTCTTTTGTAACAGCTACCATCCCATAGCAGCCCTGTAATGCACAAATCCCGGCATAATCTCCCTCTTTAAGAGAAGATGCATCCACCGTTACTTCTCCTGCACAAGCCGGAAAACGCATTCTTTGGGTCAGAATATTCTTAGCCTGAGTCAGGCTTTTGCAAAGCTTATCCGTTGTAATTTCTACTGTTCCCCTCTTTAAATCTCTTTTCACCAGAGATAAATCCGGCTCATGATTAAACTGCCAGCAGCTTTTAAAACCAAAACTATCATATGCGCATTGTTTTGTCACCCTGCCGTCACTCTTTGCCCCTTCGTCCATAATAAAACCGCCCTTAAAATCGTCACTTTGTACCAAAGGCATATACTGGTAGTCCGGACGTGTACTGACAATCTCAAATTCAGCAGGAATTTTTCCATTTTCGCCAAATACCGGATAGTCATTTTCCCATGAAATTGGAATCAATACAGGAATACGCCCTACTGCGCCTCTGTCCTGAAAAAGTACTGCGTACCATTTTCCATCCGGCGTATCAACGATTCCACCCTGAGCCACTCCCTGATTGTAATACCCCATATCATCATTTAATACATCACCGCCCAGGAATTCTCCTTCTAAAGAACTTGATACGAAACAAGCTTCCACTCGTTTCCACTGTTCTCTTAAAGAATGAATAAAGAACAGATAATATTTACCGTTTATTTTATAAAAATGAGTTCCTTCATAACCCAGGCCCGGATGGCCCTCATCTTTTGCAATAATTCGATCTATCCCTCCCTCTTTTGGACCGGATAAATCTGCCTTTAATTCCTGCAAACGAATGTATTTATTTCCAGATGCAATATAGACTCTGTCATCGTCATCAAATAAAATGGAGCAGTCATGATAAAATCCCTGAATATAATCTTTTTTCCAGGGCCCTTCTATAGAAGGAGCCGAGTAAAGATAAGTCTTTTTTGTATCATTAGCAACAAAACATATATAAAAAGTTCCTTTATGATAACGCAGACATGCTGCCCACATACCTTTTCCGTATATATTTTGCTCTCCTTCCAATTTCTGTGCAGGCGTAGAGTCCAATACATCATAAACATAAGATGCATGCTCCCAATTTACCAAATCGTAGGAACGCAGAATTTCACATCCCGGCATAAAGTGCATCGTAGTACTGACCATATAGTAGGTATCATCAACCCTGATAACATCTGGGTCCGGATAGTCTAAACAAATCAATGGATTAATTCCCTGTTTTCTAACAGCATTCATACTTATGTTTATCCTCTCCTGTCTATTGTTTTACTTGACTCTTATTTTTCCAGAACAAACCCTGTCGGAGTAAAAGTTACGATGTGAACCAGGACTCGTAAGGTCCAAGATAGGCTTCTTTTCTTTTTATCCCCCTTTTATATAGGATGATCCGCTCCAGGATGAAACCAGCCTCCAATGCTCCGATACCAATACTCTGAACTCCTTCTTCTAAGGTTATCTGTACCGATATACTTCTTTCCTGATTAAGTACTCCTTTATTCCAGTCTTCATCACTACAATCCCCTGCTTTAAAATCAGCCGGAAGCACCTCAACCTTTTGTTCCTTATTATTTATCTGCAAAACAACATTTACACTTTTCTTATAAACAACAGAATTCGTAGGCGCTACGATCAATTCTGCCATATATTCCCCTGCTTCTTCTATGAGAAAACGGTAATATACAAAAGGTTTTTCCTCTTTTTCGGTAAATACTGCCGTGCTTGGGAATACTTTGACTCCTGCTCCATACTTACCATACCCTTCCATAAGCTCAAAAGAGCCTTTCTTTGTATCCTTCTTTTTATAAAAGCCGTCTGCATTCATGGTGATAATACCTGCCTGCTCCAGATAGGTCTTTTCCGGCAAACCATCTACATTAACCCCTTTTGCAGTAATATCCACTGCCACACAGGTTTCTTCATCTTTAATTAAAAGTCTTACTTGCTCTTTGGTTTCCGG
Source organism: Lachnoclostridium sp. (assembly GCA_047777345.1). Lineage (GTDB taxonomy): Bacteria > Bacillota > Clostridia > Lachnospirales > Lachnospiraceae > Anaerocolumna. The sequence continues at coordinate 69,327 of JBKEEJ010000002.1, forward strand.
CAACCTGCTTCTGTCACAGGTAATTACCAAGTCTTCCTGCTGTAAGACTGTACCTTCCATGGAACTTACTTTCAGCCATGCCGGCATAGTCCCGGACTCTGTCTGAGGTTCTATCCAAAAATGTACGCTACCAATGCCGTCGTTAGCAATTTCTAATACCACTTGATCACAACCTGCATAGCAGAAATCATCAATCTGAATCGACATAGGGGCGCCATAGGTCTTCGTAGCCACAGCAAAGGAATCTTTTCGATTTACCTTAAGTCTCGGCTTATTTGCAGGTTCCACCGTCATAATTACCGGATAACGGCAATCATCTTCGTTCCATTTTGTAAAACCGATATGCTGGGCCAAATGCATACCATTCCACTTTCCGTTCTTAAAATTTCCCAATTCTTCACATAATGCTCTGTCCTTTGCAATACATTTTCTGACCATATCTGCATATTGATTTGCAATAGTCTTTCCTTGCTTCGCATAAAAAGCATTTTTACCTGCATATAAATGCATCTTCAGTAAATTCATACTGGCCATTGCAGGAAAATGAATCATACTGTAATATGCTTCTTTCTCTATCCCATTTAGAGAATTATAAATCTCTGTCGAAAGGTTTTCTGTTTCTATTGCTTTTGCAATCATTCTTTCAGCTTCATTGTAATGGCACGGATGATAAATCTTAGAATTCAGTGCTTCCGGACGGCGCAAACTGTTTATATCTATGTAATCCGTAAGAACCTTTCCTATTTTTTTTTGTATATCAGGGCTGACCGAAGGAAAGTTTTTTTCTACCCAGGAAACAGTATATTCTCTGTAACTGTTCCTGTTTCCATAACCCCACTTATCATAGTCATATGCCAAGGCAAGAAAATAGGTCAGAGGCACCTCATGAAACTTGATATCACCCACGTTTACAATCCAGACTTTCCGAATGCCATACTCATATGCCATGCTCATCTGTTCCCATATCTTGGAAAGCGGTGTGGAATCCACCCACTCATAAGAAATTGGTCCGCCGTGATAGTCAAGATGATAGTACATCCCGAAACCACCTTTGTGATTGCGGATTTTCTCCGTTGGAAGTGTCCTCATATTACCAAAATTATCTTCGCAAAACATGCAAATGACATCATCCAGTTCCTCCCAGTCCTTTAGTCCCTTAATGTTTTCATCCCCGTAAAAGTAAGCCTCCACCTCTTTGTAAAGAACCAAAAGCTGAGGTACCTTTGATAAATTCTCATTTACATTTTTTTTAATTAACTGACGCTGTTTCAGAATAATATCCTTTAATAAACGAATATTCTCTTCCAGGTTTGCATGTTCTTTCAACAGGGAAGAATCCCGTTCGCCACGCATACCAATGGTAATCATATTTTCATACTTACCGCTTCTTTTTAATGCATCTTCCCAGTAATTTAAAAGTCCCTGTTCATTGGTATAAAAATTCCATTCATTCCCATACCTGCTCTTTGGTCCTCTTACCTTATCCCACTCTTCGCTGGCCCGCAAACATGGCTCATGGTGCGAATAACCGATTACTACTCCGTAAATATCAGCCAGCTCCTCATTCTTACTGCCTGGTCCATCCAGTGGAAAAGAAGATGACCACATTGCAGGCCATAAATAATTTCCCTTCATACGAAGCAAAAACTCAAACACATGATCATAAGCTTCTGCATTAAAACTCCCAAAATGGGAGAATACCCAATTCCCAAAGCAAGGCCATTCATCATTAATGAAAAAACCTCTGTATTTTACACTCGGTTCCCTGGATATTGTATCCACTTGCTTATCGATTGCAAGTACTTCTTTTCTTACTGGCCGGACATCGCCCCAGAAACATAAGGGAGACACTCCAATATACTCGGAAAAGGAAAACATTCCATAAATAGTACCTCGTTTATCACTACCGTAAATTACAAGGACTTCAAACCCGCCTAATGCATCCTGTAAGAGTTTCCTTCCGTATACTTCCCACTTACCGGACACACTGGATATATCCAGGTGTTTTTCCCATTCCAGCTGTTTTAGGGCGGCACTTTTTCCTACTGTAGCGCACAATATCACCTGGGTCCCATTCGGATCCAGGCCTTTAAGGGAATCTACAATTACCGGTTTTTTGCCAGTTACTTTTTCAACGTCTTTACATACTTTTTCTGCTACTCGTTTTACCCCTAAAAAAGCAGATTCTTCTACGAAAAATACCGTATTTTTATCAATACCACCCAAAAACATTATAATCTCACCTTTCTTATTCTACATATCCAAATCCCAGTATGGTAAAGTCTTTTTCTTCATCTCCCGGTTGCATTCTTACTTCCACGTGATATGTTTTTCGCTCTCTTTTTCTAAAGCAAATCAAAGCATTGCAATGTGTCCAGCCATTCACGTGGGGATCTACAAAAAGCACCTTTTCGCCGTCCACATAAATTTCCGCACAACCTACCGTATTTGAACCCGAATCTTTCGTAATTATCAATAATGCCCTACAGGTAATGTCCATGGAAAAGGGTTTGCTAACTGCTTTTTTCTGACTTCCCTGATACATCCAGTTATATGGCATCTCTTTTGTCGGAAAAAGATTTTGATCCTGCTCTACCGCCTGTAATTCCTCATCAACTCCACAAAAATCACCACAATCAATTACTGCATTTGCATATGTATCTTTTCTGTCAAGTAGCTTTACCGTTTCAAAATCTTTACCGAAAACCGGAACAACATTGTTTATACAAATATCTTCCTTATCCATTTCTGATTCATCAACTGTTTTCAGTAAATGAATGATGCCATCTGCCATAATCTTGTGTCCGATATTGGTAGGATGATAAGAATCATAAAAAAATTGATTCTTACTAACCACTTTGCCTTCTCCGTATTTTTTATAAAACTGCTCAACCACTGCATTTAAAGTACTTACCATGGGCAAATTGTAGGCCCTTCCAACCGGACTTAATCTGTCCTGCAGATTCCAGTCGTTAGCAAAAACCGCAAAAAGCAAAATAACTGCCGGATGATTTGCACTGTTAAGAATTTTACGTACCAAAGACTCATAACATTCTCCCTTTGTTTCATCACCCTCATCATTTACTGCAAATTCCACCACAACCACATCCGGGGAAACCTTACCATCTCTTAATACGTCTCTTTCGTAACGAATCATACCAAATTCTGAAGGTGTGCCGCCTACACCTGCTTTAATATAATGAATATTCTCATTCGTTGTCTTTCCTGCCAGCTTACAAAACCCTTCAAAAGTTTTATATGCATAGCACTCCGTATGAATCGGAATTGCTCCTGCACCCTGCGTAATAGAGCCTCCGATAAAGGCAATGGTCACATCTTCGCCGTTTTTTGCCTTTTCTATGGCTTTTTTCAGTCTCACATTATTTCCGGTCTGAATTAACGATTTTTGTAACATTTCCTGATAAAAAGGTGATGAAAAATCCACCGGATTCTCTTCTTCCGCTTCCGGCACATTAAAGCCGTCCTGCAGATACAATTTCACCGAAACGGTAGCCAGAGTATTTGGTTTTTTAAATACAAAACGTATCTGCCCGGGGATGTTATCATCCTCCATCCACTGACATTCTTCCAGGTATAAAATTTTCTCCATGCCATCCCCTTTTACCGGCATATGCAAAATAGTACCTGAACGGTACACGTCCTTTTTCCCATACATCTGAAACACAAAATCAACAACTTCATCCTTATTTTCTGTTTCAACAGTAACTCCAATACTATGAACCAGTTGCCGGAAACCTTCTGCGGTTTTTAAAAGTCCCAGTATTCTTTCATCTGTAATATTACCCACAATTCGGGCAGCAGTGACCATACGATCATCATTCAGATAGATAAATTGGACTCCCTTTCCATCCGGCTGTACAGAGCCTGCCACTGCCTTATCCCGCATGATATAAAAGCCTTTATGTTTTATCCTTGGATCTTTTGGTGCTTTAGGACCATTCATATTCTACACTCCTTTTCTACCATATTCTATAATTACCACTAAGGGCTAAAAATGCAAAGAAATACAAGCAATTATCGTAATACCTTCTTTCATCACTTCTCATGGGCGTATTCCAGAATCTTTCCACCCATTCCTTACTGTACTCTGTTTCTGCCGCCAATACAGACTGTGCCACAGTCGCCGTAATTGCTACCGGGTGCAGCACTGTTTCCTGGGCAATTTTTCCATCCACTTCAAAAATGTGATAGGAATTTTTTCTTGCATAATCGATTAAAAATCTTTGTATGCTTTTTGCTGCTGCGCATTGTCCTTTATCTTCTCCAAACCATTGGTAATCCAGGCCTATATTAGCCACAGTACGATAAGAATCGCTATAAAACCAATCATGTCTGTCATTCATCCACGGAATCGGTCTGCTCATAGGTGTTGCGTCAAATTCCGCATACTCTGGACTAAATCCTGTGACCGGATGACAAACCTTTGCCAAATAATCACGGCTGGCATCTGCAGCCTTCTTCCAAAATTCTCTGTCTTCTTCCTTTGCCCATAATGCAAATAATTCATAGAAATGAGGTAAATGATAAGAAGGATCCGTAAAATCAGCTCCAGGTACAAAAAGAATCTGATGGTTTTCCAGATTCCACATGGGAGAACCAGGTCTTTCGTTTTGACCCTTATGCAAACAGGCACTTAAAATATCTCTTGCCTCTTTCGAATACTCAAAAATTCCTTCTCCGTCACCCCAGCGATGAGATGCAAAGAAAAGGGCCATTGCAAAAAATTCTTCCCCATCTGGTGCCGGGCCATCCGCATTCTTTCTTCCATCCGGTGCGCAGGACCACGCAAAATATCCTTCATGATACCCTTCGGTCATCCACATATATTTTTTTGCCCATTTCCACAGACGGTCAAACTCTTCTTTCATATCCAATTGCACACAAATCATCATACCGTAGGACATGCCTTCTGTTCTCACATCATGATTACCGGTATCCATAATATAAGCCATATCATTACCTGCCGGGAAATAAACCTGTTTGTCCTTTCCGCCGTAGAAAAAAAACTGTTTTATATCCTCTAAGCGTTTTTCTATTTCGGCCTTAGTAATACCTATTTCGGCAAATACATTTCGATATCTCTTTTGATTCAAAGCAAACATCCTTTCTTTTTTATGCTGGAACAAATTCTAAAGAAATACTTTTATCTGTCCATATTTTTTACTGTCTACTCATCTTGTGCTTTTGTCATTTCCCCATCTTGAGAAATTACTGTAATGTCAATATCATCTATATAGAAATCTGCATTTCCATCTGTTTCAAAATACAAACTGGCCGAATTCAGTTCTTTCGGAATACTGCATGTTGCAGATACCTCCACCCAATCATCCGATGCATTTTCCTCTGCAAGCTGTTGTGATGTTGTGGTATCTAATCCCATAAAGATTTTTTTATCCTGTGTTTTGACAAAGGCTGTAATTTTTATAGTACGCCCAATAAACGATGACAGATCCATCTTCATGGATGCGTCCTTTTCACTTCTTCTTACTCTGAGCGCAAATCCGATTGTGGCGTTTTTTGTATGATTTTCTGTATTTACTATGTTAATTGCCGACTGATGCCCCGTTCCACGACTGTAAATTCCTGCGCTCTGGGGTGTTACTGTTTTCGTCTTTCCGCCTTCTTTGTACGGTTCAAAAGTAACATGCATATCTTTTGCATCCACAGCAATTTTAAGGGCTGTCAATGAAAATTCTTCTCCTTTTGCAGCCATAACCAGGGCTTCAAAGGCTGGTTTCCTTGATAAGTCTCCGTTAAATAACAAAGGCTTTACGTCTTTTCTCCAGGAAGCATCATCTGTCAGCCCCCATAATGTGACTGACGTAAGATTAACCCCACTTTTTACTTCCTCTATCAGTCTTGTAAAAAACTCATAATAGAACTTTGCCTGATAAAATTCTGCATTGGCATCCGTTTTCGTACAACCCACATCCAGCTCTGTAATATGTACTTCGCCTACAGCAGCATTATATTTTTCCAAAGCGGTCATATACTGCTCAATATTTTGTGTATCATCCAGATGTCCCTGCATTCCGATACCGTCGATAAGTCCATCCCCATATATGGTCCCGTCACCATGGGGACGAATCACCGGACTGGTTACTTTTTCATGATTCTCATTCCAGGGTTCCTCTGTCAGAAAATGAACAATTGCATTACTTCTTCCAGCTACCCACTCATTGTAATCATTATAGAATAATTTGGGCTGAATCGGGGATAAATCATCGGTCTCCGGATTCAAGCCGTAAAGGGATGCATATTGATTTGAATACTGTACCACTGCCTCTCTTGCATATAAGAAACAATAATACAAATAATCCGGGCCAATAATCTGATACCAATAGCTGCGACGCAATCCATCCGGCTGGCTCTCATCACAGGCTTCATTTACCACGTCCCATGCATAAATAATATCTGCATAACCATTCTGATAGGTATACTTTAGTACTCCATATATGTATGTTTTTAATCGTTCCAGCAAAACTTCACGACTAACCAGACAATCTTCATCTAAAACGTCTGTATCGCTTACCGTCAGTTTGCCATTGGAATAGGCCTTGAAATCTTTTGCAAAAATAGACGGATTTATCTGACCATGCCAAACTAAGGTATGTCCTCTGACACCAACTCCGTTTTCTTTGGCCCAATTGAGTAATTCTTCCGCCGCAAAATTCACTGTGAATAAGGTTTCCGATGAAGCATCAAAATTATATGCGGGTTTAAATTCATTTCCAAAGGTAATGCTGTTATACATTCTGCTGATTAATGCTTCTTTATCAGGATTACCGATTTCCGCTAACTGATTGTTCCAATGGTCAATTGCTTCACAACCGGTTCCCAAAATAAAATAATCCTTATAAAGTTCATCTAACTCCTCATAAGAACTTGTATCTGCGTACTTTCCTGATTTTGTCTGTGCTACTGCCTGTATTGCATCTGCCCCTTCTGGTGTATCCGATTCTTTTTGGGATGTTTCAGGCTTTTCTTTCAGCATCATTCCCGCAAATATACCAAGAAGTATTACTGCCACCGGAGGAAAAATTGCCCATGGCAGCTTTCCTTTTTTTTCGTTCTTCATCTTAAACAATTTCCTCCCTTAACTATTTGAATTATTTCAGGCTACGGATTAAAGCCAGGAATATGTTAATTCATACAAAGTTTAAACCCTGTTTCATTATTTTTCTTCCTACTGCTTGCTAACCAATTCCTATTTATTGCTATATTGAATTATTTTCACTGAAACCTCTTTTCTTTCCGCTTATAACCTGTTATACTATTCAAGGCAAATTTAATAAATTTCATAATATCAAATTTAAGTCTATTGACAATAACTATAGGCAAATACGAAAAAATATGTTATTTTATATTAAGATTACCGGAACTGGGGTGAGTGAATGAAGCGATACGGACAATATAATAAACTGATGACGCGAATTCTGGTTATTGTACTGCCCGCTTTAATATTAAACCTGATTCATACTGATTTGGAGAATATAAACCAGGACAGGGAAGCTTCGAATTTCCAGTCCGCTATTAATAAATCTCTTTATTACTTATGTGTGGCTATTAAAAATCAGCCGAATGAAGAAAACATTCCAGTGCATTTTATCAGGAATGACGTCAGGTTTTACCAGTACCCCCAGCGTTTCTTTCCCAGTGATGTAATTCTATTAAAATTAACCCTTTTTAATATTATTTTGTTATCTTTTCTGTTTTTGAACTTATTTATCAAGGGCTTTTTTAATGCGACAGAATTAGCGCATCACATCGGTGGACATGCACCGCCGGTCTTAATTATTTGATTATGTTAATACCAATCAAATGAACTGAAAGAAAATATTATTAGGAAAGGATTGCCAAACTTATTCTTTCAGTCAATATGGCAGAAGAAGGTATAGAAAATAGAAATGAAAAACAAAAAACCAGTATTTTTTATAATTCTGATTATTGCAGTGCTTATGGCCTTAACTGCAAGATTTGGTGTTTCAATTCCTATTGGTTCTAAAACCCTTAAAATACCGGGAGCCCCCGATATACGTTTTGGTATCGATATTCGCGGAGGTGTTGAGGCGGCTTTTGAACCAGTTGGTCTTGACCGTAAGCCTACTTCCAGCGAACTGGAGGCGGCCCGTTCCATTATTGAAACCCGCCTTGACCAGCAAAATATTCTGGACCGTGATGTAACCATAGATAAGGATAACGGTTATATTATTGTTCGCTTCCCATGGAAATCAGAAGAAACAGACTTTAATCCTCAGGAAGCCATAGCTGAATTAGGAGAAACCGCCCAGCTTACTTTCCAGGATTCCGACGGCAATGTGTTGTTAGAAGGTTCCCATGTAATTGAAAGTTCACCGGTAAGAGATCAAACCACAGGGCTCTATGCCGTAAGCCTTTCTTTCGATGACGAAGGAACCAAGCTTTTCAGCAAAGCAACAAAAAAACTACTTGGAAAAACAATCAGTATCTATATGGATGATACTTTAATTCAAAGTGCAACCGTTAAAGCACACATTACCTCCGGTAAAGCACAGATTGACAATATCGGAAGCTATGAAGAGGCAAAATCTCTTTCCGACAAAATTAATGCCGGTTCCCTGCCTTTTTCTATGATTTCCAAAAACCACTCCACCATCAGTCCTACTCTTGGTTCCGGTGCTTTGGAAGTAATGATTCAGGCAGGTATTATCGCCTTTTGCCTTATTTGCTTATTACTGGTTCTTTATTACCGTCTGCCTGGTGTTGTGGCCTGTGTTTCATTGCTGATTCAGGTTTCCGGCCAGATATTAGCCTTATCCATTCCTCAGATAACACTTACTTTACCTGGTATTGCAAGTATTATCCTGTCCATTGGTATGGGTGTTGACGCCAATGTTATTATTTCCGAACGTATTAACGAGGAAATTAAATCCGGAAAAAGTGTTCCTTCGGCAATTTCTTCCGGTTTCAAGGACGCTTTTTCATCCGTATTTGACGGTAATATCACCGTATTAATCGTCGGAATTATCTTATACATTTTTGGTTCCGGCTCACTATTATCATTTGCTTATTCACTGTTAACCGGTATTGTCTTCAACTTCGTTGCAGGTGTTACTGCCTCCCGATTGATGATTCGGTCATTAAGTGAATTCAAAGCCTTGCGTAAGCCTGCGCTTTACAAATGTAGGTCAAGGAGGGTAACATTATGACAGGAAAAATCATCGAATTTTATAAAAAACGTTGGATATTCTTTTCCATATCACTGGCAATTATGCTGATTGGTATTATTTCAATTTTTGTCAAAGGCGTACAGCTGGACATTCAGTTTAAGGGCGGTGCCCTCCTAAAATATACCTATGAAGGTGACATCAATGCTGACGCGGTGGCAGACGCTGCTTCTGACCTGTTGGACAGGCCCGTTACCACACAGCTTACTTCCGATATATCTACCAATGAGAAAAAGCTTATTATAAACATAGCCGGCAACTACGGAATGGATGCAAAAGATCAGGACAGCTTTGATAATGCATTAAAGGAAAAATTTCCTGATTCCAATTTAAACCTTTCCGAATCCTCCATGGTAGAACCCTTTTTCGGCAAAAAGTTCTTAAGAAATGGAATTACGGCAATTGCTCTGTCTTTCTTACTGGTTATGATTTACGTATGGATTCGCTTCAGCCGAATGGGAGGCCTTTCAGCCGGCGTTACGGCTCTTGTGGCATTAATTCATGACGTTTTGGTGGTATTTTTCACCTGCATTATATTCGGAATTCCTATCGGTGACTCCTTTGTTGCCGTTACCTTAAGTATTATCGGTTACTCGGTAAACGACACTATTGTTATTTACGACCGTATCCGTGAAAACACAAAGCTGCATCCAAAATTACCTGTGGAAACCCTGGCGGACCTTTCCATTTCCCAGTCCATTACCCGATCCGTTAATACAAACGTTGCCGTATTATTAAGTGTTACTCTTGTATATATACTGGCTCATATTAACAGCATTGATTCCATAGAAAGCTTCGCTCTTCCTATGGCAATCGGTTCCATCAGCGGTTGTTATTCCACCATTTGTATTGCCGGTCCTCTGTGGGTAGCCTGGAAAAAGAAAAGGAACTCCAACGTGGCCTTTAAAAAAGCTTAAAAATTATATGGATTTCAGTAATATGTTGAACTTTTTATCTGTCTTTGAATTTATATAATTTTCTTATAACAGTTCAAAAATGAGGGCTGTTGCATAATGTAGGTTGATGCACAGGAATTGTGCATCATGTATCCCTCACACACCGGTTTCATCCTATTGATTTTGTGCACCCAAATCAAACATAATTGTTTGCTTTTACAAAATCAATATAATGTCTGTCAAAACAGTGTATTAGGATACATATTGCCATTCCTGCAGCATTGGAATATATTATGCAACAGCCCCTTTATACCAGCTTTCTATCATTAAATTATATGTTTGTGTAATTTCCTAATATATCGATTTAATATATGTAGCTCTTATATTTCTCCTAAGTCATAACATGTATTTAAAAGATTATCAAAACATTTTCCTTTTTCTTCAAGTTCAGGATTAATAAATAAATCATCGCTGTCCGTAATCATCTTATTAATGTCTAGTCTGACCCGTTCCAGTGTAAATAACTGAATCTTTGGCCTTGAGATTCGATTAAGCATATCCTCATAATAATAAGTATTGCTTATGGTACGTGTGTTTTTCATAATTTGTCCTCCTTGTAGAAATGAATCTCGTATTTATTCTTATCTTCTCGCTCATTCCAAAGCCCGCTGTAAACTTTTCCTAAATGAGCTTATTTAGTTTTATCATATACGAGTTAACTGACAAATTTCTGACAAATATGTAAAAACTCACGTTATTTCTTCCTTAATTAAAAATTTTAATTGATAGACTTTATTAATAACTTGTATAAATCAATTACCGATTTGTCAGGCTCAATACCTAATTCTTTTTTTAATACACTGGAATACCGATTGAATTGTCTTGTCAGCAAATCTCTGTTTTTCTGAAGTGCGTAAATTTTCATCAGCAGGCAGTTTATTTCCTCATCAATATTATTAAAATTAATTAACTTTTTTGTTATATATAAAGCCTGAGTCAACTGACTGCTGTCTATGAAATATTTTACCAGCCTTTTGGAAAATGAAAAATAGATTTCCGTAATACGTTCCTTTTCCGGAAGACACCATTGATAATCCTTTTCGCCAAACACCTCTCCCTGATACATTTTTTCGATATTCATTGCCTCTTCCTGATTACTTTCACTAAATTCTTTGATTTTTAATATCCGGTTCTCAAAATCAAACATATCAATATAAATCTCAGTCAAATCAATTTTATAACTTTCCTCGGCGGATATAATAATAGATTTCATGCCATGAGGCTCCAATGCTTTTCTGAGTTTATAAATGGTGGTATTTAAATAAGTTTCCGCATTCTGGGGCTGCATCCCCGGAAAAATATCCTCAATGATTTTCCACTTGGAAACAAATCTTCCTCTGTGTAAAATCAGATAAGCCATTAACTCAGAGCTTTTGGATGACGTAAACTGTACGGTTTCACCATTCTTTCCCTTAACCTCAAGATTGCCAAGACAATTGACGGTAAGCTTTGTCTCCTCTTTTTCTTTTCTGCCCGGCTGTAAAAAGGTAAGTTTTTCTCTTGCTTTTCGAATGGAATTTTCCAGTCGCTCCTGGGTAATTGGCTTTACCAGATAATCAAAGGCATACATTCCATAGGCTTCCAGAGCATACTCTTTATAGGCGGTAAGAAAGAAAATGGCAATGTCATCTTTTTCCTTGGTTACCCGTTTTACAAAGTCTAAGCCATTTTCTTCCGGCATATTAATATCCACAAAAGCCATATCCACATTGTTTTCCTTAATATATTTATAAGCTTCACTGGGGCTTTGAAAACTTCCGGCTAATTCAATACCCGGTATTTTTGATAACATTTTCTTCATAATCAATAACATTGACTTTTCATCATCCACAAGAATTACTTTCATATCATCACCATATCATCCTATTATCAATTGTTTTCATTGGCAGCAGGAATAGATATATAAAAATCGCTTCCTTTGCCTACTGTACTGTCAACCCATATGTCTCCATAATTGCGTTTAATAATCTGTCTGCTTAGTAATAGTCCTAATCCCATACCCATCTCACCTTCTGTGCCCGGAATGGGATCAGCCTCCACATCCTGAAATAACATCTGTATTCTTTCTGCATCGATACCAATGCCGGTATCCTTAACTGAAAGAATGATATAATCACCTTCTCTTTGAGCCGTTACGGTTACACGCCCGTTCCGGTTTGTAAATTTCACCGCATTGGAAAGCAAATTTTTAAGTACAATATCAATCATTTCCTTATCCGCATATACCATAATATTATCATCGATAAAGCAACTGATTGAAATATTTTTCTTTTTTGCTTTCTCCACAACGGAATTTACCGCTTCCTTTGCCAGCAGGGAAAGTTTCCAGTTCATCGGAGCATAAATGTTATTGTGCTGTTTGTTTTGAAAATAATCCAGCATACTTTCAATTCTTAAGTAAATGCAATTTATATTCTTTTGTATTTCATTCAGAATTTCCTTTTTCATAATCGGATCAATTTCCTTGCTTTTTAAAAGTTCCGTCAGGTTCATTAACATATCCAATGGTTCTTTAATATCGTTGATAACAATTTTTATCAGCCTGTCTTTTAAAATATTTAAAGCCGAAAGCTGAGCGGATGTGATACTTAAATCCTTCTTGCTTTTTTCAATGGCAGTTATATCCGACAATATCAGCATTTTGCCTAACAAAAGCTTTTTCTTACTGATAAATGTCAGTTTAAGTTTATATACGCCAAGCATGCCGTTTCTTCGCAATTGAAACCGGGTTTCTGCTGCCAGGTTACCGCACAGAATATCATTTATAACCGGATATTTTTGAAATACCTCCATTTGATTCTGATCCGCCTTAATGTCTTTTAGCTCCGGAATAATATCAGCCGCCGGCCCGTTAAAATAAACAATCTGGTCATGGTTGTCCAGCACAATTACGGCTTCCGACATAAACCGAAAAACATTTTCCAGGGCAATAGGCGTAATTTTAAGAAGATTCATCCGGTATATGATAAATGCCAGTATAATATCTCCAATGGCAATCCCCACAGGTGTCCAGTTCAGTAATTTTTTTTCATTAAACAGATAAAACAAGTAATAAATCCAGGAAATGCTGATTGCCATACTAAAGGCAAGAATCTCTTTTCTGTACAAACCGTTTTCTTTTATATACTTAATTAAAAGAATCACACATGCGGCAACAGAAAGGTAGGAATAAATAATATGTATCCAGTACCATGGGCCTTTTTCAAAATAAGCGACCGTATATCCACTGCCTTGCAGGTAACTAAAATTTCTATAAAAAAGGTAATGCCAGTCATTTGTTTGCTGTATAATTAAAGTTAATACCGGTATGACAAATAATTTCCAGTAATGGGATTTTTTCAGGTAAGCAAAACCTGTACAGTCAGATATTAAAATCAACCATAATACCGGTATAAAAGGTATTCCAAGATTTTCAACCTGCAGGCAGAATTGAATTACTTTCCGGTCAGGAATCATAACTTCAAAGGCATAGCCACCCAAATAAAAGAAAGTGGCAAGCATTATTAATGATAATTTTATTGCGACTGGTATTTTTTTGTATTTCCATGCTATAAAAACAATCAAAAGAAGAAGGAACATGGAAAGAAAAAAAGCCATACTTAAATAGTTATTTTTAAGCATAAATATTCCTCAACAATGGATCTTCTTTTTATTAATAATATTAGTTGCAACGGATATATCAAACTTTTGTGACGGGTTCTTTTATTGGTTAACCGGTAAAGATATGTAAAAAGTACTTCCTTCGCCCGGAATGCTTTCTGTCCATATTTTCCCTCCAATTTTTAATGTAAATTCCTTACATATCAAAAGTCCTAAACCAATTCCTTTTTCTCCGGCAGTTCCCAAAGTGGAACTTATATACCCTTCATGAAAAAGATTTCTCACTTTTTCCTCATCCATGCCTATTCCTGTGTCTGTTACTGCAATTGTCAATTCTTTATCTGTTTCGTAAGCTTCAATGGTTACACTCCCCCCCTGATTGGTAAATTTAATTGCATTGGAAAGAAGATTTCGCAAAATCAGCCCCAGTATTTCTTTATCCGTATAAATTACAAAATCTTTGTCCAGCTTATACCCTAACTTAATTCCCTTCATATCGGCGCTTACCAAATACAAAGAAATGGTTTCTTTAATTATTTCGGATAGTTTCCACTTTGCGGGAGAAAGTACTATTCCATTCCGCTGACAATTAAGCCAATCCAGCAAATTTTCAATAATATTATAGGTATAATGGACCTGATTTTTAACCTCCTCCATAATTTCCCGGAATTCCTCGCTGTAACACTCTTTATCCTGTTCCAGCAATTCTACAAGGCTGACCATAGTTGCAATTGGATTTCGGATATCATGAGTAAAAACGGAAAAGAGTTTATCTTTCAGGGAATTCATATCAGCCAGGTGTCTGGTTATATCTACCAGGTTTTCATGGCGAATGGCTTCGGTTATATCCAGAATAAAATATACACCATAGGCTGTACCCCCATTTTTATCATACAAAGGGAAACCGTTGAACAATAAATGTATGTCTTTCTCATTTTTTTTGACCACAGAATGTAAATTAACTATTTTTTCACCCTTTAGTACTTTTAAAACCGGCTGTAAAAAATATCCGATTACCGGATTGTTATTTTTATTATATCCTTTCCTTCCAAACGGGCCAACTCCATAATGACCGATAAATATTCTGTCCGAGTTATGACTGTCATATACAAAATCGGCATTGTGATCCAAAACGAAAATATGAACCATATCGGAAGCAGCCCGAATAGCCTCATCCAGCCGGATTTTTCTGTTTTGATTTTCAGTAAGGCTATTTATAAAATCATCATTGGATTTGAGGGAATTTGTCAATTCTTCTTCTGCCTCTTTCTTTTCTGTCATATCAGTCAGAACAGATACAGTTCCAACTTTTTTATTATTCCTTTTATTAATAACGGGATAAATTTTTACGAAATAATATTTATTTGCCCCTATCCCTTTCCCATTTATTTCAAGCTCATCCTGTTCCATATTTTTGCAGGCAAGATACCACCTAGGCCAGCTCTTTAATAATGTTTCTACGTCTTTCCCCAGCGGATCTATGATAACGCCGAAAATATCTTCAATAAACTTATCCGCCCCCCTGTTTTTATCGATTATAATTCCTGTGCTGTCCACAGTAAGTATTCCTTCCGGTATACAGTCTAAAAATTTATCTCTGGCGGCCGGTATTACGGGAAATAACTGATTCCGGAAAATGCTGTAAAAAAGTAAAATTCCCGCTAGAGTAAATAATATGGAGGTAATGGAAATATTGACCCTGGAATCAGGAAATAAGAGTAATAAAACGAATCCTAAAAAAAATAGTAAAAGACCAGCTACCATAGTATAATACTGCATCTTATATTTTTTTCTTATCCTTTTATGAAAAAATAACAGCAATACTACGGAAAAAAGAATATAAATTATTTCCAACAACTTTGCGATCAATGTGTAAGGGTTAAAGGAACTGCCAATGATTAAAATGGTAATCTGAAGCATAATCAAAGCAAATATAACCGTATTTTGGGCATGTTTCATACGTAAAGCATATATCGTAAGTGTTAAGCATATAAATACGCATATTGCGGTTAATATTTGAAATATCATAATTATTTTATCACCTTAAAATTAATTGTCATATTTTGCAAAACTGGCCTAAGCTAAATTCTATCACATAATATATGACATAAGCAATACAGCCAAACATATCATTTTTCCTAAATTTGGATTGAAATTTGTCCCAATTTCCTGTAAAAAAGAAAGGGCTTTATTCAAAAGCCCTCTTCTACTCCTTTTTCATTTGCCTTCCCGTCTTATCCATATAATAATCGCTTGTAAAGATTAGCTGTGAAACCGGTACGATACGGTATCCCATCTCTTTCAAGCCAAGAATCAAACCATCCAGAGCATCTTCGATATATTTAGAACCACTGTGACATTGGATAATGGAACCGTTTCTTAATTGTTTACTGTTTAGCACCGTATCGATAATGGATTTTACGCCATAATCCTTCCAGTCCATACTTTCCACATCCCACTGAATACAGTAATAACCCAGTTCCCTTGTTGCATCGATTAAAGTGGCGTTATAGTCTCCATAGGGTGCCCGAAATAAACTCATATCCATTCCGGTTATTTCTTTTACTCTATTATGTACGCTTAATATTTCCTCTTTGCATTCCTGTAAGGAAAGCCAGGACATGTGCTTATGGTTTTCACTGTGATTTCCCAAGTCATGGCCTGCCGCTGCTATTATTTTTACATCTTCCGGATGTTTTTCTATCCAGTCCCCGGTCATAAAAAATGTTGCCTTAATATTATGCAAAGCCAGAATTTCAAGAATGTCTTTCATGCCTTCTTCCCCTGCCACATCAAAAGTAAGCGCCACTTTATTCTCTTTTACATCAACACTATGGATTGGTAATTTATTTATACCAGACAAATTTGTAACAGAAACTGCTTTCGGTATATATTTGATGCCTAACATGCCAAAAACTAGAAACGATAAAACCACAATGCCTGTTTTAACAAAAAACTTAAGTTTTTCCCGCTGTTGCTTACTGTCGTCCATAGCTTCACCACAGAATATGTTTTCAATATTAATATATTGATTTCCTGGATTATCTATTACAGTTTTTTCCTTGGTCAGCCCGCCACAGCCTGCCAACACAAAGCAATATTTTTAAAATAAATTATTAACAAAATGTTCATTTTTTAGCCACGCAATCATCATATATGACAAATATAATAAAATCATAGAAATTTATCTATTGCCAATAAGTAAACTTTTTCATAAAATAAAGCCTGGTAGTTTTCCCTCCCCTCTACCGGGCTTCTCCTCTGTTTTTTTAATATTCCGGTTTTCAGATTTTCCAATAACAATAGATAGGATCTTAAATTTATTCACAAATTATCATATATTTTCAAACCATTTTCTCAGTAATTTTCCTTTTCGTGCAGAAGAAGTATTCTGTCTAAAACTGCTTTATATACCAGCACAATCTGAGCATCGATAAAGCAATATTTATTGACAATGAATTCATAGGTTTTTGCCATAAAGCAAATACTCATAAGCAAAATACTGATTATGGTAATCATAGGATTCATATTTTTGGTTAACACATAAAATACAGCTCCAATAAAAAACAGAAAGGAAAAAAAATAGGTTCTGCAGATACGCATTACGATAAACATGGTATCATTTAATCGCTTCTGCATTTGTTTTAAGGTAATCTTGTCTTTATTTTTTAAACGTTCATAAATATCATTATAGATTTCTCTGCTGTCAAATACCCGGTCCTGCAGTCCTTTCTGACAGGCAAAAAAATACTTATTATAGTTATTTTCACCAAACTCTTTGCTGATTAATTTTTTAAATATACTTGCCATAGGATACCATCCTCTCATCTCTTAAAACGAAAGACAAAGGCCTTTGTCTCTGATTTGGATTTCGTGTTTTTCTTAGTATTTGTACCTTGCAAAAATGTAGCCTCTGTAATTATTGAGAAATCTTCCTTTTATTATAAGAAATATAAGAAAATTCAAATTTTTTATAATTAACAAATTGTTCATAAAAAATCCACACTATAATCATATATATTTTCTATAATATAAAATGTGAAAATCAAATAAATGCCATCAATGACAGCAAGATAACTTTTTTTCATAAAATAAAGCCTGGTAGTTCCTCTCCCCCTCTACCGGGCTTCTCCTCTGTCTGAACGTATGACAAATCAGCCAATCTTTCCTTTATCATAAAAGCTTAAAATAAGACTACAGTAATAAATATAAATAATACAATAAATTTAAATTTATACTTTTCTTTGACATTAAATTTTGTTATAATGACTGATAGTGTAAAAATAGTATGTTCATATACGGAACATAAAAAAAGTTTAATTTTGGAGGCAAAAGTATGTCTAAAGTTATAATTATGGATCACCCCTTAATTCAACACAAAATCGGCATTATGAGACGTAAAACGACTACAACAAAGGAATTTCGTGATTTGGTTGCCGAAGTTGCTATGTTAATATGTTATGAAGCAACAAGAGAACTTCCTCTTAAAGATATCGAAATTGAAACACCTCTTACAAAAACAGTCGCCCATGAAATAGCTGGTAAGAAACTCTGTATTGTTCCTATTTTAAGAGCCGGTCTTCACATGGCTGATGGAATTCTCAATCTTATCCCCAATGCTAAAGTAGGTCATATCGGTTTATATCGTAATGAAAAAACACTTGAACCGGTGGAATATTTCTGCAAACTTCCATCCGATGCCAGTGAACGTGAAATATTCGTAGTAGATCCCATGCTTGCAACAGGCGGTTCGGCCAGTGCCGCAATAACATTGTTAAAGAGTAAAGGAATTACCAAAAAAATTCACTTCTTATGTTTAATCGCCGCACCGGAAGGTGTAAAACGTCTGACAGAACAACACCCTGATGTGGATATTTACATTGGAGCATTAGACGAAAAACTGAATGAACATGGTTATATTCTTCCAGGCCTTGGCGATGCCGGTGACAGAATCTACGGTACGAAATAATTATATACAGTAACAAAAAGGGGGATGTTGCATAATATATTCCATTACTGCAGGAATTGTGCAACATCCCCTTTTTTCGTTCAAAACTTTTTTGCGCACTCAAAAAAACATGAATAGTTTTCAGACAAGACTTAAAATTTGTTATCTGGCTAAAAATTTATAAATCGTTACGTATTCATACTCATTTCCTGCTTTTAAAACACAGGACGGGAATTGAGGTTTATTACAGGAATCAGGGAAAAACTGGGTTTCGAAACAAACGCCGCCATGCTTTTTATATATGGCTCCGTCCTTGCCTTGCTCATCCTTTAAGAAATTTCCCGTATAAAGCTGCATTCCGGGCATATCCGTAAAGATCTCCATGACTCTTCCGCTCTTGTCGTCTACCAGTTCACCGACTTTTTCCACATCATTACCGCTTATATTAAGCACATAATTATGGTCATATCCGCCGGCTTGCTTTAAAGGCTCGTAATCTGCATTAATATCCTGTCCTAATGGTTTCAATTTTCTGAAATCCATAGGTGTTCCGGTAACATCGCGTATTTCGCCCGTTGGAATGAGGGCATCATCGGTTGGAGTAAATTTATCCGCATTAATCATAACCTTATGATTAAGTACGGAGCCGGATTTATGACCTGACAGGTTAAAATAGGAATGGTTTGTAAGGTTGACTATCGTATCTTTATCCGTAGCCGCCAGATATTCTATTACTAATTCATTTTCATCCGTTAAGGTATAGGTTACACTGATATCCAGATTCCCAGGGAAGCCCTGCTCCATATGAGGACTTAATCTGGAAAGCTCTATGGAAGAAGAATCTTCATCTTCAAAGGTCTCAACTTCGTAGAAAAATTTGTTATACCCTTTAAAACCACTGTGAAGATTATTCTCTCCATCATTTTTTTCAAGTTCATATTTCTTGCCGTTTAATTCAAATGCCGCTCCCCCGATACGGTTGGCATGACGCCCGATAAACGAACCGAATCCCGGAACGTTATCCTCATAACCGGTAACATTGTCATAACCTAAAACCACATCATCAAAATTGCCATTCTTATCCGGCACAAAAATATTGACGATATTGGCACCAAAATCAGTTACATTAACCGTCATTCCATTTTTATTTTTTAATGAATAAAGAGTTGCTTCTACTCCTTCCTTTGTTTTGCCAAAGGGCTGTTTCATTATACTCATAGCAAATCTCCTTTTAAAACATAGTAATTTTTAAATGCGAACATTTCATCCAACATGCCTTTTATCAGTCTTTCAAAGTTTACGAGCACGCAACGATTGATGACTCCAGTTTTTATGTTTCGCAATTATCTAAGCATGTCTTATACTTACTAGAATAATCCAATTTATAAAAAAGTTCAAGCCAAACTTTGAGTAAATATATTCATTTCAATAATACAAATCTGAAAAATGTTATTAGTGCTATTATTCTCTTTTTCCGGAATTGACATGTATAAATGATAAATGTTATACTTATATCCGACAAAACAAGTTCCGACTTATTAATTGAAATTAGTAAGTCACTTTATAAAGAGATTTCAAGTGACTGCATATTTGCAGCATAATAGGGAAACAGGTGAAAAGCCTGTACGGTCTCGCCGCTGTATATGAGGAGTTTACGAAGGCAGAATTTTCTGTAAAAGTCACTGGGTAAATTACCTGGGAAGACTCTTCGTAAATGATGATTCATAAGTCAGAATACCTGCTTGAAATCGTACTTTAACTGCCACGAGGATTTGGAGAGAAGTACAATAAGGGCTGAAATAGCACTTTTAAATTATGGGCGTCAGGATTATCTTTATGACTGTCGCTGCTATTTTCAGTCATTATTTGATGCAGATTCCTTTCCTATGGTAAAAGGAATTTTTTTTGTCTTCATTTTACCTGCAGGTATTTATTTGTAACTAAATTAAGTACAAAATGTTTCTTAAATTTTTTCCGTTTTTTACGGTAGAAGGGAGTAAAAATGAAAAAAAACAGCAATGCGGTAAAAACCTTTATTGGGCTGTTAATATTGGCAGTTGTTGTGGCCGGAATGCTTTTATTGTATAATCGGTTTCGGCCAAAACCAACAGAAGGGGAAAAGAAAATTACGGTGGAAGTAATTATGGATGGAACCAATAAATCTTATGAGATTCAAACCAATGAAGATTACTTAAGAGGTGCTTTAGAACAGGTAAACCTTATTTCCGGAACAGAATCGGAATACGGCCTTTTTGTTACCACTGTGGACGGAAGGACTGCCGATAAATCCAAACAAGAGTGGTGGTGCTTTACGTTAAACGGTCAGTCCATCAACACCAGTGTAGATACCACACCAATAGCGGATGGGGATCATTTCGAAATAACCTTAATGGCAGGTTACTAAAAATGAGAATCAAAGATATTGTACTTATTGGCATGCTGACTGCTTTGCTGATTGCCGCCAAATTCAGCCTTTCCTTTTTGCCAAACATTGAACTGGTATCACTTTTTATTATAATCTATACCTTAACAATGCATAAAAAAACCCTGTACATAATCACGGTATTTGTTATTACAGAAGGGCTGTTGTATGGTTTTGGACTATGGTTTCTGAATTACCTTTATATCTGGTATATTTTATATATTTTGGTCAGAATCTTTCGCAAAAACCAGTCCCCTTTGCATTGGGCCATAATTTCCGGCGGCTTTGGCTTATCTTTTGGCGCCCTATGTGCAATTCCTTATTTCTTTATCGGGCTATCATCAGGATCCGTGCGCACCGGCCTGCAAAGTGCTTTTGCATATTGGATCAGCGGAATACTTTTTGACATTCCTCATGGCATCGGTAACTTTATTATTACTTTGGTACTGTTTAAGCCGCTTATGAAAATATTTCACATGATTACTGCCTCCGAAACTCATTATTAGCCAGTAAGCTTTAAAATTCATACGAAAATCCGATCTGCTTATTAACAAAAATCAAAAAGCATCCCATATACACTGTTTGACAGCCAATTGCCTGTATAAATGCAATCTCCATATCTGTTACAATTATGGCATTTGCAATTCACAAAAAAGTCAAGCTTTTTTATGGGATGCTCTATTTTTCTTTGTTGGTTATCTCCATAAGAAGTGTGTTGATTTCTGCTTTACTGATGATTCGGATACGATGAAATAAACTGTCATTATACAGTATGTACTTAAAATTCTCACAAAGCTCATCAAACCTTCCATGCCCATTTTCAAACAATGTCTCAAGGCCCACAAAGTCTGTTTCGTCGAAAGGAATATAATAATAGAGATTATAATCTTTTACCAGTTCCAATACTTTTTTTATCTGATTTGGATCCGGCATAACGGGCAAAGCGATTTTATAACTGTTTACCTTAACTAAGCTTTGGATTTTAATTCCCAGCAGTTTATTTTCGGCTTCTTTCTGGGTTACTATTTCCTTATAGGAAATATTCTGATTCTGCAAATTTCTTTTCAGTTCGGCTATTTTACTTTCCATATCCAGGGTTTTTCGAATATAAAGGTTATCCGAATCAATGACAAAAAGACAATTTTTATTTTCCGTAAACCTGGTCAAAAGATCTAATACAAATCCATGGGTGTTTTTTACCCTGTCATAATCCAAAATATACTGAAAATCTTTTTCTCCTTCCAGTTTCTTAAATTTTGCTTTAGGCTGTAACTTCCACATACCTGTATCCTTTCATTCAAATATCTTTCTTTTTCCTATCCTTATTATAATCCTGTTTTACAGCCTTTACCAGAGTGTAAATTGATTTATTGATTAGGAAATGGACAATTTCCTATGAATTAAAAAAAGGTTATTCCGAAGAATAACCTTTCATCATTTTCGTTTCTTACAATATAGCTATTTCTGTATAACAATATTTAAGAAATTATCATTCTTAAAATATATATATAGAGAAAAAGGTACACGTAAAAACGTAAAACTTTTGTATATTATAATTTCGTTACGTTTGTAGCCTGAGGGCCTTTAGCTCCCTGAACAATATCAAAAGTAACTTCCTGTCCTTCTTCTAAGGATTTAAAGCCTTCCATGTTAAGACCTGTATAATGTACGAATACATCATTGCCCTGTTCATCGGAGATAAAGCCAAAGCCTTTTTGATTATTAAACCATTTTACTGTACCTTTGTTCATGATAATTCCTCCAAAAAATAAAAATAAGATATTACTGTCGCTCTTTTGACAGTAATTATTGCAGTAATTGCAATACATTGATAATAACACTATTTTATGAATCTGTCAAATAAAATTTGTGGATTTTCAGCTAAAAATTAACATTTTATCTTTCGGATACTATTTTGTTTGAAAAATTCTATTTTTCTATATATGATTAAAAAAATAACTTTTTGAATATTATTGATAAAACCAGTAAGAAGTATACGATAATGCTACATTTTGTTGCCTTTTCATATATTTTCCATTTAAACTGGTATAATAATGAAATTAAAATCAGTTATTTCCATAAATATTAATTTCAAAAGAACATACTGATTCATCTTTAATACTCTTAATATGCTTATTAATACATAAGGAGGGTTAGCATGTCTGACTTGCTGTTAAAAGATAAATTACGCGAACTGCGTACCAGAATGCATTTAACCCAGAGTAAAGTCGGTGAGTATCTTAACATGACACGACAAGGTTATGCTCATTATGAGGCAGGTTTAAGACATCCGGACTATCAAACTTTGCTCAAACTGTCAAAACTCTATAAGGTGGACATAGGAGAATTAATTAATAATCAAACTACTCCTATCGTACATGAAACACTTCATGAAAATGAAGATTATACCATAAAGGCAGGCAACCAAAAACAAGCCACTGTGCCATCACGTGTTATACATCTTTCCAATGATGAAAAGAAATTATTTAATCTGTACAGTAAATTAAGTCCGTCTGAAAAAAAGGAAATATTAAATATACTAGAATCAAAAGTGAACAAATGCAAAAAAAACAACTGATATAATGAAGTAATGCAATACAATATATCAAGTGACGAAAACAACCAATGAAAGATTACTCCGATTTAAGTGCCTTTGTGTTCAACTGACTTAAAATATGTTGACACTCTATCTGGTTTACAGTAGCTTCCTTACTTTCCTTTTTATCTGTCGGGATGAACTATTTCAGAAAATAGAAAAAAGCCAATGCCTGAAGGATAAGGATAAAAGGCATTCCATAAACAAAACGCATATGTTTCGTCTTATGTCGAAAAAAATACATTCCCAGCACTGCCCCCGCACTTCCTCCCAATATGGCTATAAAAAACAGATAGCTTTCCCGTATTCTCCATCTTTTCTTTATTGCTCTGTTTTTGTCAATTCCCATAACCGTAAATCCGGCTATGTTCATTAAAATAAAATATAGGTAAATAGCATTTAATACGGCCATCTTATTTCCTGCTTTCCTTTATCCCTGTTCTCTCTATTTCTTTTACCCTATCATATATTTTAAGTCCAGGCAAATCGAAACAGCTAAAAGAGGCGCTGCATAAAATTATACAACACCCCCTTTAGTCTGCTATGCATATACCTTACCTGTTTTCCTGACACATGTAACTATGAATTCTTAAGCGGTAAACCTAGAATTTATCGGCATATTTGGCAATTTCGTTTGCCACGGATGTCAACTGTTCCTTAACAATCTGAAAAATTTTTTCCTGTCTTTCTTTTACATCCTCCGGTGCGTTTACAAGCTGTTGAGCCGCACTGTCCAGCAGTTTTGTTTGTTCGTCCAAGGTTTTCTGAATTTCCTGAATCGTCATTCAATATCCTCCTCTTGCTATTGGTTACTGGTGAAATAATTTTAATTGTACTATAATATATTCTTTTAAAATTCAGATTGTTACCTGGAAAAAAACTTTACACAATAAAAAACACCTGGCAATTTTTTGTATGCTTACCTACCGCAATCAAATTCATGCTGTCCTTTTTATTAAGCACATCACCTGCCAGGTGCATTTTCAATCTTTATTCTTCTATTTGTCTTTTTATTTATCCATTTTAATTATTTTTTACAACGGCAATTCCCAGTTCGTCTAACTGCTTCTGGTCTACCACATTTGGCGCATCTGTCATCAGACAGGAAGCATCCTTTACTTTCGGGAATGCGATGACATCCCGGATGCTGTCTACCTTTGCCATAAGCATAACAAGACGGTCAAGGCCGTAAGCCAGTCCGGCATGAGGCGGAACACCATATTTAAATGCGTTCAGTAAAAATCCGAAACGGTCATATGCGTCTTCTTTACTGAAGCCTAATACCTCAAACATTTTTTCCTGAATATGATTCTGGTGTATTCTCACGCTTCCGCCGCCGATTTCAGTACCATTTAAGACAATATCGTAAGCTTTTGCTCTTACCTTGCCAGGGTCCGTATCCAGTAATGGCAAATCTTCTTCCATAGGCATAGTAAACGGATGGTGTTTTGCCGTGTATCTGCCTTCTTCCTTGGAATACTCCAGCAACGGGAACTCAGTAACCCAAAGGAATTTATACTCGTCTTTCTTCAGCAGATTCAGATTTTTTGCCAGTTCTAATCTTAAGTTGCCAAGAACATCAAATACGATTTCGTCTTCATCAGCTGCAAACAGCAATAAATCCCCTGGTTTTCCTTCCATGGCCTTAACCAGGGCGGACAATTCTTCTTCTTTCATAAACTTGGCGAAAGAAGATTTATATGTTCCGTCATTGTTAATTGCCAGGTAAGCCAGTCCTTTTGCGCCAAAACCCTTGGCAAACTCTACCAGGGCGTCGATTTTCTTTCTTGGCATTCCCGCCTGTCCTTCTGCGTTAATTCCTCTTACGGAACCTCCTTTTTCAAGAGCACTGGTAAATACGGAAAAACCACAGCCTTTTACCACATCGGAAACATTCTTTAATTCCATGCCAAAACGGATATCCGGCTTGTCTGAGCCAAATCGCTCCATTGCCTCGGTATAGGTCATTCTCTGAATCGGTAAGGTTATATCCACCCCTATGGTTTCTTTAAATAACTTTTTAAGTAATCTTTCGTTTACTTCAATAACATCATCCACATCCACAAAAGATAATTCCATATCAATCTGTGTGAATTCCGGCTGTCTGTCCGCACGTAAGTCCTCATCACGGAAACATTTGACAATTTGGAAATAACGGTCATAACCGGAACACATTAACAGCTGCTTAAAAAGCTGGGGTGACTGAGGAAGTGCGTAAAAATTTCCTGGATGAACACGGCTTGGAACAAGGTAATCCCTGGCACCTTCCGGAGTACTTTTTGTAAGCATGGGAGTTTCTATCTCTAAAAAACCTTCCTCTGATAAAAACTGGCGAGTTAAGGTTGCTACCTTGCTTCTCATTATAAGGTTTCTCTGCAGATCCGGTCTTCTTAAATCCAAATATCTGTATTTTAATCTTAACTCTTCCTTGGTTTTGCTGTCTTCTTCGATAGGAAACGGCGGTGTTTCTGCTTCTGATAAAATACGAAGTTCTGTGGCCCTTAACTCAATATTACCGGTAACCAGATTTTCATTTACGGCACCGGCACGGGCTTCGATTTTACCAACCACGGCAATTACATATTCGCTTTTTAACTTTTCGGCCTTTTCAAAGCCTTCTTTTCCAATATCACTTTCTTCAAAAATAATCTGCAATATACCGGAACGATCCCTTAAATCTACAAAGATAATTCCACCTTTATTTCTGCACTTTTGAACCCAGCCCATTACGGTAACTGTTTCCCCAATATTTTGGATTCCAACTTCCGTACATCTGTGGCTTCTATGCAAGCCTTTCATTGATTCTGCCATATTGTCCTCCTAAATTACGCATTCTATGCGTTAAAATCCTTTGATATAATAGCACTGATTAATCCTGATAGTCAATACAAATTCGATTCTTTACCACTGATCCGATATAGGCGGAAACTTTCACATGCTCTGGATGAACCTGATAGTTGTTCAAAGCTTCCACACTTTCAAAGGTACTGTCCAGTATCAGGTCTGCATGACCGGAACTGGATGGAAGAAGATCCGTTATAACCCGAACTGAAATCACTCCCGGTATTTTCTCCTTTAATGCTTCCAGTCTTTCTTTTATGATCTTAGCGTGTTCTTCTTTTTCTTCCTGTGTAAATTGATCCTGATGTTTCCACATAACAATATGTCTTATCATATATATCCTCCATCCAATCAATATTTCGTGCATTCCGCTTTTGCCGGCAGTTTTAAGTTGCCAAAAGCCTGTAAAGCTAAACTGTAAACAGTGGCTTTATAATAAATTACTGGTTTAACGATTCAGAAAATAATCGACAATCTTATCCAATGGAATTTCTTTTTGCTCTCCGTTTTCCATATTTTTAACGATAACCGTTTTTCTTTCCAGTTCGTCAGCCCCGATAATAACGGTGTTTTTGGCGCCAATCTTATTGGCATATTTCATTTGGGCCTTAACGCTCCGGTCCATATAATCCGTTTCTACGATAATGCCCTGATTTCTTAAGGTCTCCACTATTTTATAAGCTTCCGGTTTTGCTTCGGCTCCCAAAATACCCACATAAAGAGCCGGTACCGGCTCAGGCTCAAATTCCACATTTTCCTTTTCCAGGAAATAAAGAATCCGTTCAATGCCCATGCCAAAACCTACGGAAGGGATGTCCTGTTTCTCGTCAATTTCATGAACCAGATTGTCATAACGCCCGCCGCCGCATAAGGTAAATCCTTCGTCATTTACAAATTCAAACACAGTCTTGGTGTAATAATCCAGGCCTCTTACGATTCCGGTATCCACTTCATAAGGAATCTTTAACGCATCCAGAAGACTTTT
The DNA here is from genome assembly GCA_047777345.1 of Lachnoclostridium sp. Taxonomy (GTDB): domain Bacteria; phylum Bacillota; class Clostridia; order Lachnospirales; family Lachnospiraceae; genus Anaerocolumna. Next base: position 96,902 of record JBKEEJ010000002.1, read on the forward strand.
TAATTCTTCAAAATGGTTTTTACATTCTTCATCCAGATAATCAATGGTTTTGGGCGCATCTTTTACAATTTCCTTACAGGTAGGCACTTTACAGTCAAGAACCCGCAGAGGATTTTTTTGCATTCTTTCTTTGCAGGTTGGACACAAATGTTCCTCATGCTGTTTTAAAAAGGTAAGAAGGGCTTCGTTATATGTTTTGCGGCAATTGGCGCATCCGATGCTGTTAATATGAAGTTTGGCATTTTTTAGTCCGATTTTGCGAATAAAAGTAGTAATGAGGGTGATTAATTCCACCTCTGCCAAAGGGCTTTTGGAACCGATAAACTCCACGCCAAACTGGTGGTGCTGACGAAGCCTTCCGCTTTGAGGCTGTTCATACCGAAAAGCCGGAGTTATATAAAACAGCTTGGTTGGCTGACTTTCCGCATACAGATTATTCTCCAGATATGCTCTGATTGCCCCTGCCGTTCCTTCAGGTTTTAAGGTAATGCTTCTGTTCCCCTTATCGGTAAAAGTATACATTTCCTTCTGCACTACGTCTGTTGTTTCGCCTACGCCTCTTTGAAATAAAACCGTATGTTCAAAAACAGGAGTTATAATTTCTTTTATATTATATGACCTGCATAATTCCCTCGCCAATTTTTCAATTTGGGTTCTTTTATACATATTGGTTCCGAACCAATCCTGAGTACCTTTCGGTCTTTGTGTAATCATTTTACAGCCTCCAAATCTACCTAAATTTTAATAATATCCGTCATGAAGTATTTTTCTCCATGAATAATTCTTTTTATTAATGCATTTTACATACTCATCTACCTGTGAAAACTCCTTTGAGTGGATTACGCTTAAGAAAGCAAGAAACATTTTCATGTCAAAGTTCTTAACTTCCTCTATCATAAGCTTAACAGCCGTTTCCATATCATATGCTTTGCGGTATTTTCGATGGGATACAAGGGCCGCAAAAACATCACAAATTCTTAATATCCTGCTTCCCAAAGGAATATTGTCTCCTGACAGATTATCCGGATAACCGGTTCCGTCATAGTTTTCATGATGATGATGCACTGCCTGAAGCAGGGTGTCAGAGTAATCATATTTTCTTAATATTTCATATCCGATAGACGGATGTAAGCGAATATACATCATTTCTTCAACGGTTAAAGCATGATCATTTTTTTTATATAAAAATTGTCCCAGTCTTAATTTTCCAATATCATGAACAAGACCGGCCTGTGCCATTAATTTACAAAAGCTATTCTCCATTTTCATTTCGGAAGCCAACAGATATGCCAATTTACTGACCAGTATTCCATGGTCAATTGCTTCTTCCAGATCATCTGTCAGAACAACTTCCTGATCCAATACTGATGATTCAAGAGTATTCTGTAACACTTTCTGTCTTTCCTTTCTATAAAACGTGAGAATTTTCTAGCAGGAAAATACGCTTTCTCTCAATCATTTCATCAATACGTTCTATATAGTCTTTTAAACTTTTTACATTTTCAACCCGTTCAATCCGGTTTTCATGGTGAAACACAAATTTGGACAGACCACCTGCGCCCAGTGCCAGGATTGTCTGTTTTTCTTCCATAATTAATATATTATAAAGCCCTTCCTTACCATACCGGGCATAACCTATGTTCTCAAGATTTCCTGCCATATTTTTCTGCCGGTACAGGTAATAAGGCAAGTATCCCGCATCCGAAGCAAATTTCTGAGCCAGCATATGGGCATTGGTTGTGTCTTTTGGCACCAGTCCCAGATAACTTTCTTTTTCGATATTTAATCTGGCAGCCCTCTTGATTGCCAGAGTATGAACCGTTAAGCTGTCCGGATTTAACTTATTTATCTCATTTAAAGTATGTGCTACTTCTTCACTGCCTTCTCCGGGAAGCCCTATAATAATATCCATGTTAATATTGTCAAATCCGTATTTTCTGGCTAAATAAAAGGCATCCGTAACCTGCTTAACCGTATGCTTCCTTCCGATTAAGTCCAGTGTTTTCTGATTCATAGTCTGAGGATTTATGGAGATTCTGGTTACCCCGTGGGCTTTTAACACTTTCAGTTTTTCTTCCGTTATGCTGTCCGGTCTTCCCGCTTCAACGGTGTATTCCAGTACATGGGTAAAATCGAAAGATTTACCGATATGGGAGAGAAGCTTGTCAAGTTCGCCTGCTGAAAGAGTAGTAGGCGTTCCCCCTCCTAAGTATATAGTAGTCAGTTTTTTGTTCAGGCCGCATTGTCCGGCATAAGTTATTTCCTTATATAAGGCATCAAGATACTGTTCCGCCAAATGGCCCCATTTTTCAAGGGAGTAGGAGGTAAAAGAGCAATACAGACAAGTACTTGGACAAAATGGGATTCCAATATATATGCTGTAACCATTCTGGTAATCCAGCTGTTTTAGTAAAGCCAGTTCTCTCCTTGCAACTTTCAGGCTTAAATCCACCTTTTCCTTAGAACACAAATATTCTTCTTCCATACATGCTGCTATCCGGTCTTCTTCCATATTCTGTTCCATTTTTTCAAGAGCGATTTTGGCTGGTCTTACACCTGTTAGGGTACCCCAAGGCAATTTCTTTCCGGTAACGTGGCGCAAACATTCGTAAAAAGCACGTTTTAACTCGTTCTTATCCGGAGGGCCAGTATAGGTTTTTGCATACAGTTTATTCCGGTTTTGAATGGCAGTAATCTCAACACTCCTGTCATCCGCTGCAACAGAAAAAATAAGGTCATCTGCCGGACAGTCAAGGCTTTGGTCATTTTCCTTAATTGTTACCGTAATGGGATCCTGGGTAAAAAATTCTTTTACAAGATGATATATGTCATACCGATATTTTTCGTCAGATAAATATATGTGAATCATAAATTCTCCTGTCTATCCTAATCCCACATATTACGGGAACCAATAAAAGGATTATTAGCTTTTTCATGACCTATGGCAGTTTTATCCCCATGTCCCGGATAAACAATTACGTCATCCGGTAAAAGCATTAATTTGCGGTTTAAGGATTCCAACAGGTCATGAGTATTACCGGTAGGCATATCGGTTCTTCCTACAGATTCCAAAAACAGAGTATCGCCGCTTAATAAAACCTTTTCCTTCTCAAAATAATAGCAGACACTTCCGGCAGTATGACCGGGTGTATGAATTACCTTTATCTTCAGGCCGCCAAGAGTAAGTTCTTCCCCATCCTTTAAAAGTCTGTCAGCCGACAGGGTATAGTTTCTCCCCACCGAAAGGGTTCCGTTTAAATTATAATCTTCCAGCATTGCCTTTTCCTTTTCACCGGCCAGAACTGGTATATGATATGTTTCTTTTAAGTCCTTTGCCGCCATAATATGGTCAAAATGCCCATGCGTAAGCAAAATGGCAACCGGCGTTATTTCCAGTTCTTGAATCCTTGCCTTAATATCGGCCGCCTGATCCGACGGATCAATAATAAGGCCTTCTTTTGTATCTTCATTGGTTACAATATAGCAATTGGTATAAATCATACCTAACGGGTAAGAATATATTTTCATATCTGCCTCCATTTCTCCTTATTTAAAGGAGGTTGCTAACCGTTTTATATTAACCGGTTGTACGTTCAATATCAAGTACGCTTTCCACCGTACGAAGCTTGGATACAATGTACCGTAACTGCTCCACACCTTTAATCTGAAATCCCACACTGATGGTCGCAGTGCCTTGCTTACTGGTTCTGACCGTCATGGAAGTCACATCAATCTTATTTTCCGTTAAGATTCTGGACACATCCACTAATACGCCGCTTCTGTTATTGGCGTAAATTTTAATTTCCGCAGTATATAATTCTCCGTTCTGGGCGTTATCCGGCGATACATTCCATTCTGCTTCAATTAGTCTGGAACGTTCTTCTTCCGACAGATTCATAAGATTGATGCAGTCGGTACGGTGTATGGATACTCCCCGGCCTCTGGTAACAAAACCGACAATTTCATCTCCCGGCACAGGGCTGCAGCATTTGGAAAAACGAACCGCCACATCGTGAATTCCTTCCACCACAATACCGTTTTTTGATTTTGGAAAAATGGTCGGTTTGTTCTCCCGTACTCCGGACAGAGTGTCCAATGCCTTTGCTTCATTTAATTCCTTCTTATGCTTTTTATCATATTCGTCTTTTAACTTATTGATTACCTGGCCTTCTTTTAAGCCACCATGGCCTACTGCGGCTAAGATGGAATCCCAGTCCTTAAACCCGTATTTTGACATAACCTTACTCATAAACTCAGGCTTTAACAATTCGCTTAAATTAATGCCTTTTGCCTTACAATAAGAGTTAATCATTTCTTTGCCGCGAATAATGTTATCTTCTTTTAATTCCGTCTTAAACCACTGGTTTATTTTATTTTTGGCCTGAGTACTTTTTACCATGGATAGCCAGTCTCTGCTGGGTCCTTTGGAATTCTGGGAAGTGATGATTTCAATACGGTCCCCGTTTTGAATTACGTAGTCAAAATTAACGAGCTTACCGTTAACCCTGGCTCCTACCATCTTGTTTCCCACCGCGCTGTGAATGCTGTATGCAAAATCGATAGGTGTGGAACCATTGGGCAAATTTTTCACATCACCGGTAGGAGTAAAGCAGTATACGCTTTCGGAAAACAAATCCAGATCGCTTTTTAAAAGGCTTAAGAATTCCTTATTATCAGACATGTCTCTCTGCCACTCTAAGATCTGGCGCAGCCAGGTAAGTTTGGCTTCTTCCGTATCCTGGGTATTTTTTCCGTCTTTTCCTTCCTTATACTTCCAGTGTGCTGCGATACCATATTCTGCTGTGCGGTGCATTTCATAAGTTCGTATCTGTATTTCAAAAGGCTGTCCGTTGGGTCCAATCAAAGTGGTGTGAAGTGACTGATACATATTAGGTTTGGGCATTGCGATATAGTCTTTAAATCTGCCGGGAATAGGCTTATACATTTCATGAATAACACCTAATGCCGCATAACAATCTTTGACAGACTCTACAATAATCCGTACCGCAAATAAATCATAAATCTGATCCAGCGTCTTATGCTGATTCACCATTTTTTTATAGATGCTGAAGAAATGTTTTACACGTCCGTCTATCTTGGCCTCGATTTGTGCTTCTTTTATATGGTGTCTGACATCTTCTACGATTCTTCGGATAATTTCTTCTCTTTCTCCTTTTTTGGAGTTTATCTTTTCAGCCAATTCTTTATATATTTCAGGTTCTAAGTACTTTAAGGACAAATCATCCAACTCAATCTTAATTTTGGAAATACCAAGTCTATGTGCAATGGGAGCATAGATATCCATTGTTTCTCTTGCTTTTTCTTTTTGTTTTGTGGGAGTCTGATATTGAAGAGTTCTCATATTGTGAAGACGGTCAGCCAGTTTGATTAAGATTACGCGAATATCCTTTGCCATAGCCAAAAACATTTTTCTTAAGTTTTCGGCCTGAATCTCAACTTTGTCTTTGGAATAGTTTAACTGAGTCAGCTTTGTTACTCCGTCAACCAAAAGAGCAATTTCGTCGTTAAATTCTTTTTTTAACTCCTCCATGGTGTAGTTGGTATCTTCCAGTACGTCATGAAGCAAGCCCGCAACAATGGTCTCCTTATCCAGTTCCAGTTCCGCCAATATGATAGCCACACAAAGCGGATGTATAATATAAGGTTCTCCCGATTTTCTAAACTGGTTTTTATGAGCAATATCCGCAACATGGTAGGCTTTTTCAATCATGGAAATATCAGCTGACGGATGATAACTTTTCACAGTTTCCACAAGCTTCTGATACAATTCTTCAGGGCTTGTAAAATCTGCGGGGATCGTCAGTTCTTTATTCTTTTTATCATCATTCTCACCCATCCTATAAGCCAAATCACTCATGAAATCACCACCAGTCTGTAAATTTTATCTTTTAATTATAAACAATCTCTATAAAAAAATCAATTCATTTAATTGAATAATGACACTTACTGATATATTTTGTCAAGTCCGTTTCTAAAAAATGGTAATATTTCACACCAGTCTTTGTATAAAGTTTTTGCCATAGACAAGATGTTTCATACATCAAATCCATGGCAAAAATTTAATATAAATATATGATTCTCGCATCACAATGTTCTCACAGCAAGCCCTGCCGGAATAAGGTTATTTTATGCAAAAATTGTACTTATTTTCCTTCATATTTTATAACGGCGTCCACATCATATCCTTTTAATCGGTCACGTCCGTGAAGTCCTTTTAATTCAATGAGGAAAACAATCTTAACCACTTCGCCGCCTAATTTTTCAACCAGTTTGGTTATGGCTTCAATGGTTCCGCCGGTGGCAATCAAATCATCAACAATGGCTACTTTCTGTCCAGGCTTTATTGCATCCTTATGCATTTCAATGGTAGCAGTACCATACTCCAGTTCATATTCCATTTCTATGGTTTCACAAGGAAGCTTACCCTTTTTACGTACCGGAACAAAAGCTTTGTTTAAATTATAGGCAATGGGTACTCCAAAAATAAATCCCCTTGATTCAGGACCTACGATTACGTCCACATCCACGCCGTCTAACAATGCCTGCATCTGGTCAATAGCCATTCTTAAGCCATCCTTATCCTGCAGTACGCTTGTTATATCTCTGAAAATAATTCCTTTTTCAGGAAAATCAGGTATACTTCTCACATATTCTTCTAACTTTTTCATTTTGACCTCTTTCTGGATATTCTGGCTGATTACTCATCCGTCAATGCAGTTTTCTGCATTTTTATCCTATTTGTTTCAATTTAAATTGCAAATAGTATTCCTATACTTTCCATATATGAATAAAACCAACGAATATCATTATAGCATTTCCTATTTTAAATATCAATTTTTTTCATAAACTGATTATGTAAAATTTTGATTAATATTATTAAAATTTTTTCTGTGAATTTATGCCAAAATCCAGTTGCCTATTTTTCGATCCGGTAATTTAAAATCACAATCTGTACTGACCGGTAGCCGTTGTATTCGTTAATGGCCGGATAATAGGTTACGGATAGCCTTACTTTGTTATCCCGGTTCTGAAACATTTTATCCACTTCATCTTTGCCGTAATAGTTTGACAAGGTATTCAAAAATTCTTCCACATCGCCAAAGTACAGGGCATCCATAACTCTTCCGTATCCGTTAACGATATTTAATTTTAAAACATTGGCGTTTTTACCTAAAATAGAGGCTCTTCTTACCCTTATGTTTTTCTCGGCAAATATTGGCTTTTCATTTCCCTTGCCAAAAGGCTCAAGCAGTTCTAATTCCTTTACCAGCTCTTCCGTTAAATAGCCTAAGGGAAGCAAAATATCAATGGATACCTTTGGAATAAAATCTTCCTCCGTAAGGGTGGAATTCTGATTTAACTCAACCCTTAACTGTTCCACTTTATCTTCCTCCAAAGATAAACCTGCGGCCAATGGATGTCCTCCGAATTTTAGCAGCAGGTGCTTGCATTTTACCAGTTCTTCGTAAATGTTATACTTCTCAATAGACCGGCAGGAACCTTTTACAACGGACTGGGCATTGGTAAGTACAATAGCCGGCTTATTGTAACGTTCTTTTAGCCGTCCGGCAATAATTCCTGCCAGGCTTTCATGACAGTCTTTTAAATAAACTACCAGCACCTTATCCTTTTTCTTTTCGCTTTCCTCTACCTGCTTTACTGCCATTTCCAGGCCTTTTACCGTCATTTCCTTGCGGATATCGTTTAGGTTTTTCAGTTCGTCAGCTAATTTATCCGCCTCTTCCTTGTTTTTTGACAGTAAAAGTGCCAGACCTTTCTTTGCCGTATCCAGTCTACCGGAAGCATTTAAGCAGGGCCCTATGATAAACCCAAGATGATAGGCTGACAGGGAAGACAAGTGAATATTGTTTTTTTCAATTAAGGCCTTTAACCCCAAATTGCTGGTTTTCTTTAATAACTCCAGACCATTTTTTACGATAATCCGGTTTTCGTTAAGCAGTTCCATGACATCGCAAACCGTTGCGATGGCTACCACTTCCAGCATTGATTTCATCTCCCTTTTATCAATGCCAAACCGGTCATAGAGGACCTGGACCAACTTAAATGCCACAGCGGCCCCGCACAAATTTTTAAAGGGATAATTACAGACCGGCTGTTTGGGATTTACCACCGCATCTGCTTCCGGAATCAGATATTTTCTTTCCCCTTCCGATTCAGTATAAGGTATATCATGGTGGTCCGTAACAATTACTGTCATATTAAGCTCTTTGGCTCTTTTTACCTGGTCTATGGCTGCTATGCCGTTATCACAGGTTAATATGGTATCGATTCCATCCCGGTAAGCATCCTCAATTATATTTATATTGATGCCGTAGCCATCCTTAATCCGGTCCGGAATTTCATAATCCACACTGGCATTGCATCTTTGCAGGGCAGTATACAGCACATAGGTGGCGGCAACTCCGTCCACATCATAATCTCCCACAATCCGGATTCTTTTTCCCTGCCGGATTTTATCCGCAAGAATATGGCAAGCCTTTTCCATATCCTTCATTTTTAAAGGATTGTTCAAATGGCTTAAGTCCGGGTTTAAATATGCGACTATGTCTTCCTTTGTTACAATATTTCGGTTAACCAGGAGCCTTGCAATTACTTCGCTGATATTATATTCTTTCATCATAGCGGCAAAATCCGCTTTTTTATTTTTTATAACCCATTTTTCCATAATATAACCTCATGTATTTTCCAAGTTCATTGGTACTTTTATTCTTCTTTTATGAAACGTAAAATCTGACAGGTTACCGCACCATAAAAATTGCCTGTCACGCATTCCATTTATATTAAAAATGCAGTGGCAGGCTTATGTCCTTATGTCTGTTACAAGGCAGCTTCCGCCGCTTTTAGCATGATGGCACATTCAATTCTTTTTTTCTGCATTTCGCATCCGATATCATAAGCATCATGAATCGTTCCGTGAAATTTATAGGAATTGGCGGCACAACCTCCGCTGCAGTAATATTTTGCAAAACAGTTCCGGCATTTTTCCTTGGCATATACATTACAGCATTTAAACTCATCTCTTATACGGGTTTCTTTAATACCTTCGAAAACATTACCCATTAAAAAGTCTTTTTCTCCCACAAACTGATGGCAGGGATATAAGTCGCCCCAAGGAGTCACAGCCAGATATTCAGTGCCGGATCCGCATCCGGACAGGCGTTTTGCCACACAGGGGCCTCCGGATAAATCAATCATAAAGTGAAAAAAGTTAAAACCTTTTCCTTCCCTTTTCTTTTCTATCATGTAACGGGCTAACTTATCATACTCTTTAAAAATCTTTGGAAGATCTTCTTTTCTTATAGCATAGCTTTCGTCTTTACCGGCAACAACCGGCTCAACGGAAATCTGTTTAAAGCCTGCCTCTGCCAGGTGCTTTACATCTTCAGAAAAATCCAGATTGTAATGGGTAAAAGTCCCCCTTACATAATAATTGGTCTGATTACGGCTTTCGGCTACCCTTTTAAACTTGGGCAAAATCAAATCATAACTGCCTTTGCCGTTTCTTGTGGGCCGCATGTGGTCATTGACTTCTTTCCTGCCGTCAATACTAAGTACCACATTGCTCATTTCCCGGTTTATAAATTCTATTATATCATCATTTAGCAATATACCGTTGGTTGTCAGGGTAAAACGGAACTTCTTATTGTGAAGTTTTTCCTGTTTCCTTCCATAGGAAACCAATTGTTTTACCACTTCAAAATTCATAAGGGGCTCGCCGCCAAAAAAATCCACTTCCAGATTCTTTCTGCTGCCGGAATTCTGAATCAGGAAATCCAAAGCCTGTTTTCCCACTTCATAGCTCATGATGGCGCGCTCTCCCCGATATTCCCCTTCCCCGGCAAAGCAATATCGGCAGGCCAGATTACAGTCATGGGCAATATGTAAGCAAAGAGCTTTTACTACCGTTTTCCTGGATTTAAAATCTGTGATATATTTTTCATAAATATCCTCGGTAAAAAGTGCTTCCTGGGATATGAGTTCTTCTATATCCGAAAAGGTATCCGAAATAGCAGTTTTTACCACTTCTTCATCTGTTTCACCTTTAAAAAGTTCCCTGTATTCTAAGTTACGATACTTTGTAAGAATTTCTTCCATAATACCGGCTTTATCCGCGTCGGATAAAGTCTTTTGCTTCTTTTTATCTATGTAATAATTATATCTTTCAATTATATCATAAGCCAAGTCGTCCACTACGTGAACCATTCCGCTGTTTACATCCAGCACAATATTGTATCCGTTGTTTTTATACTGGTGAATCAATGTATTTCTCCCTTTCCCTGCGACAAATAATAAGCAGCGACCAGAAAAGACGCTGCTTAAAATAAGTTACCTATCCATATCTAAGTCAATATATGTAACTTAAAAACTTACTGGTTTTCACAGCTTTGGTTTCCCACAGTGCAGGATGTCTTGCATGCTGACTGGCAGGAAGTCTGACATTCACCGCATCCGCCTTTTTTCATAGTGTCTTTTAAATTTCTGGTATTTAATGTCTTAATACGTTTCATAAAGTTCCTCCTAAAAACATTCTCACTGTATACAAACAGGAAACATCCGTTGTTATTATAGCATACACCCAATCATATGAAAAGATATTTTTTGCTAACTTATCATACCGCCGAGCATTCCGCCCAACAGGCAAACCGCCATAACAGTCATTGCCCTGACCGGGTTCATTCCCATAAGAGAATTGGTTAAAACCGATATGATAACAAGAGTGACAAAATACAAACCTCCCATGCCAAGGCCCCACAGAAATCTTCTGTGTTCTGTGTTTTTCCCCAGCAAAAAACCACCGGTAAAAGAAGATATTATGTAGGTAAAAAGAATGCCGCCGTTTAATATTAATCCGGACACATCGGTTTTCAGCATAAGAAAGGCTAACAACAGCAAAAGAAGCCCCGTCACAATATAAGAAGCCAGCAAAACTTTTAAAATAACAACCACCCTGGAATTACGGTGTATTACGTTGTCCATTAAAAACCTCCGCTTGTTTTTACTGTAATATATTATAAAAAAATATATAATATTCTTTTTCAAGTCAAAAACTTCTGACTGTTTTAGTTACCCTTATTTCATAATGACATCCTGCAAAAGGAATGCTATAATAATATTTAAAATGATACTTTATTATAAGCGCAAACTTGAAATTGCATCCATTGATGCCCACATACTTCGGCATCGGATACAGACTTTCGCATCTGTTAGTTTTTTTAAGTTTCGCACTTATGGAAAATATACTTTACCAGAAAGGATAAAAGCATGAAATATATTGACCTGCATGTTCATTCTAATGTATCTGACGGAACTCTTACCCCGGAAGAAGTTGTAAATCTGGCGGTCAAAAGTCAGCTTGCGGCCATTGCACTAACCGATCACGACACATTTTCCGGCGTCAGGCAGGCACAGGCTGCTGCCGCAGCTCAAAGGGAAAACGGATACCCCTTTGAAGTAATTCCCGGAACCGAAATTTCCGTAATGTATAAAAAAAGGGACATTCATATTTTAGGCCTGTTTATCAATCCGGAAAATACAGAACTTGCACAAGCTCTTGCCAATGCCCGTAAAAAACGGGACGAAAGAAATGAAAAAATGGCCGCCAATTTAAGAAAAGCCGGAATTGATATTACGATAGAAAAATTACAGGAAGAAGAGGAAGAAGCAGTTATAACCAGAGCCCATTTTGCCAAATTTATGGTTAAGTACGGCTACTGTAAAACCATGGCGGATGCCTTTGAAAAATATTTAAACAGTGACACACCTTACTATGTGCCCAGGGAATACCTGAGCCCCGAAAAGGCCATTCAATTAATACACGGCGCAGGAGGCCTGGCTGTCTTGGCCCATCCCCTTCTTTATAAGTTTACTTTAGCAGAAGTGGAAGAAATGGCAGAGTATCTGACAGATCTGGGATTAGACGGTATTGAGGCAATTTACTCCTCCAACACCGGTTTTGACGAAGGCCGTATGCTCCATCTTGCAAATAAATATAATCTGGCTGTTTCCGGCGGCTCGGACTTTCACGGCGCAAACAAACCGGGCTTAAATATAGGAAACGGACGGGGCAACTTAAAAGTTCCTTATTCCGTTCTGGAAAACCTAAAAATAAGGTTAAATAAAAACGAAAAATAAAGCGGCAAAAAAACCTGTCCTAAAGCTCTTTTATCAATTCAAATACCAGTGAGCTTAGGACAGGTTTAAATTATGCTTTTTTATTTATGATTCATTTATTCTGCAGAATTGGGCTTTTCTACTTCTACAACTGCTGATTTCTTCATAGGTATACGGCAGTTTTTGTTGTTGCCGAATTCCACAATAACTACTTCATCCATAACATCGATGATTACGCCGTAAAAACCGCTGGAGGTAAGAACGCTGTCTCCAGGAGCCAAAGATGCCTGCATAGCTTCCAAAGCTCTTTGCTGTTTCCTTTGAGGACGGACCATCATGAAATAAAGAATTACACCCATAATGACAATCCAGATAATCATCATGCCCAAAGTCATGCCTCCGGATTGGGTTGTGGTAGTTAAATAGATTGGACTATTCATAAACTTCCTCCTAATAATATTATTTTGTAACTGAAACTATAAAAGTTTATACATAGGCAATTTTTAATTATGTTTCGCCTTCTTTAAAGCCTTCCAGTTTGGCTTTCTTATATTCCTTAAACCGCTTTTCTTCAATGGCTGTTCTGATTTCTTCCATCATATTATTATAAAAATATAGATTATGAGTTACCAGTAATCTTAAGCCCAGCATCTCTTTTGCCTTCAGCAAATGTCTGATATAGGCCCTGCTGTAATGTCTGCAGGTAGGACATTTACAGCCTTCTTCAATCGGCCGGTCGTCCAGTTCATATTTTGCATTGAGCAGATTCATTTTACCATGATTGGTATAGGCGTGTCCATGTCTTCCGTTTCTTGCCGGATACACGCAGTCAAAGAAATCCACTCCCCGTTCCACGGATTCCAATATATTCTCGGGTGTTCCCACACCCATCAGATAAGTTGGTTTCTCAAGAGGCAAATAAGGAACCGTTTCCTCTATGATATAGTACATTTCCTCATGGGACTCCCCAACTGCCAGACCTCCAATGGCATAGCCATCCAGATTTAATTCCGAAATTTCCTTGGCATGCTCAATACGAATGTCCCTGTAAGTACCTCCCTGGTTGATTCCAAACAGCATCTGATGTTTATTTATCGTATCATCCAGGGAATTCAGCCTTGCAAGTTCCTTTATGCAACGTTTCAGCCATCTGGTGGTCCTGTCCACCGACTGCTGCATATAATCTCTGTCTGCCGGATGGGGCGGACACTCATCAAAAGCCATGGCTATGGTTGAAGCAAGATTGGACTGAATCCGCATGCTTTCTTCCGGCCCCATAAATATTTTACGGCCGTCTATATGGGAGTGAAAATAAACTCCCTCTTCCTTGATTTTTCGCAAGCCTGCTAAGGAAAACACCTGAAAACCGCCTGAATCCGTTAAAATTGGTCTGTCCCAATTCATAAATTTATGAAGGCCGCCGAGTTTCTTAATCACCTCGTCACCAGGTCTGACATGTAAGTGATAAGTATTGGAAAGTTCCACCTGCGTTTTAATTTCATGTAAATCCATGGTGGACACAGCTCCCTTAATTGCCGCCGCGGTCCCCACATTCATAAACACAGGGGTCTGTATGGTGCCGTGAACGGTATGAAATTCACCACGTTTTGCATTACCGTCTCTACATATTAACCTGTACATATATGTCTCCGTTCTAAATCCATAATAAGATAATGCTTTCATTATGCACCATCTATCTTTACAAGTATACCTTTAATAAATATCTTTTTCAACTAAAATTTTATATAACTTATAAACGTAGTAAAATCAGTGCTATTTTTACTATTTATTAAGGTCACTAAAGTATTTGTCTGAATTGTAAACATCCGGTAGCTATACTATCCGAAATGTATTATAATTATAAAAAAAAGTACTTACCATTTCAATAGCTTTCGGCATAAACCACAAAAGGAGACATTATGGAATTTGCAGAATTTAAGGAAATAACCGGAAAGATTAAAAAAAATATCGAAAAAGTAATAGTTGGCAAGTCCGATGTAATTGATCTGATATTAACTTCCTTTCTGGCCAACGGCCATGTTCTTCTTGAGGATGTTCCGGGAACCGGTAAAACCGTTCTTGCCAAGTCCCTGGCCAAATCCATTGACGCGGACTTTAAACGTATACAGTTTACTCCGGATTTGCTGCCATCCGATATAACAGGGTTATATTATTATAATCAGAAAGAAGAAGAATTTCGATTCCGGAGCGGCCCGGTTTTTACCAATATTTTATTGGCAGATGAAATTAACCGGGCTACCCCAAGGACTCAGTCCAGCCTTTTGGAATGTATGGAAGAAAAACAAATTACCATTGACGGGCATACCCATATACTGGAAAAGCCTTTTTTAGTAATCGCCACTCAAAACCCGGTGGAAACGTCCGGTACCTTTCCTCTTCCCGAGGCCCAGTTAGACCGGTTTCTGATGCAGATAGGCATGGGTTTTCCGGATACCAGAGATGAGGTTGCCATATTAAACCGGTTTATTCATGACAATCCTTTGTCTGATTTAAAAAGTGTGTGTTCCAAAGAAGACCTGCTTGCCATGCAAGATTTAATTAAAACGGTCTATATCCACCCTTCTTTGATTGAGTATATGGTTTCCATAGTAAATCAAACCAGAAACCATAAAGATATTATTTTAGGCGTCAGTCCAAGAGGGAGTTTAGCCTTATTAAGAGCCGTACAGGCTTATACGGCAATAAAGGGATTTACCTATGTGACTCCGGAATTTATTCAGGCCATTGCCCCATATGTGTTAAGCCACCGTTTGGTACTGCGGAATCAGTTTCAGCACGGTTCTGCAAGTATTATGAAAGATATTATGGCAAAAGTTCCGGTTCCTACGGAGGATTTTTCCGGATTAAAATAGCAAATAAATAAATGGCAAAGATGCCAAAAACATATACCAGGAACGAGGGTAAATTATGATATTACTGTCTGTTATGCTAGGTGCTTTCTTAATGTACCTTCTGCAAAAATATTTGTATCGTAAATACTGGGATAAAAACTTGTCCGTAAATTTAAGCTTATCTGCCGAAAAGGCTGTGGAAGGCGATGAAGTCATTTTGTATGAAACGGTAACAAACAAAAAACTCCTTCCCCTTCCTATTCTGGAAGTAAAATTTAAGACATCCAGAAATTTAATCTTCCAGAATATGAATAACTCCAATATAACGGATTTTTATTACCGGAATGACTTGCTGTCAGTTATGATGTATCAAAAGCTTACAAGATCCTTGCCTTTTATATGCAGCCGGAGAGGATATTATACCATTCACAATATTGATGTCGTCTGTTCGGATTTATTTATGACCTCGGAAGCAGTTGCCACACTGGATACCGATATTCGGCTGTATGTTTATCCAAAACCGGTTAATTTTCAAAAATTGGAGGCATCTTTTAATAAAATATTAGGTTCTGTCCTTACCAAACGTTTTATTAATGAAGATCCTTTTGAGTTTCGGGGAATCCGGGAATATCAAACCTATGATGATTTAAAATCCGTTAACTGGAAAGCTTCTGCCAAAACCGGCTCGCTAAAGGTTAACGTAAATGACTATACCTCATCCTGGCAGGTCAAAATATTCCTGAACCTGGAATCCGACTCTATCTGGAAGCGCGAAGACTTAGAAGAGGAAAGCATAAGATTAACCCTCTCCTTGGCATCGGCTTTTATAACCCGAGGCATACCAGTCTCCCTTTACACCAATGGAATAGACATTCTTACCCATGAAAAATCCATTATTCCGGCAGGCTCCGGCAGTAATCACATTACTGTCTTTAATGAGGTCCTGGCCCGGATTGACACCAGTCAGGAAGTGGAAGCTTTTGTCCCTGCCTTTTACAAGGATTTTTATGATTCCGGAAAAGAGGATTATATTGTAATCATATCCTTTTATCAGAAAGAGGACTTACAGAACCTGTTAAACGGACTTTTGACAGACGGCTACGGTTTTTCCTGGATTGTTCCCTGCAACAGGGATGTTGCCGTTAGTCCTGTTGAGGAATTAAGCCCATATGTCATTCCCTGGGAAGCAGAACCTTTCAATAAAACCTGAAGAAGGGAAGATTTTAATGAAATATCAGTCAAATAACCTGCTTATTGATTTTATAAATATTTTTCTTAAGTTTCTGGCTTCTTTTGCCCTGTTAAGCACCGGTATTCTGCCCTTCTTAGATGATACCCATGCTGTTTATTATATCTTTTTTTTACTGCCGGCACCTTTTATCTCCTACCTGGCAATACGTTATATAAAGCATATTTGGTCGTTTCTGGCTATTCATTTGATTTTAATAGCCATTTACGGCAGCACAGGATTAAATGTTTACGTAACTGTTGTTTCTGTTATATATTTAATTTTTCTGACTGCCGTTTCCTTTTATAAAAAGCTTCATCCCGAAAAAGAGGCTAAGGGAAATACCTCGCTTTTTTACTTATCTCCTTTTGTCATTTTATATCTGTTAAGTCAGTACCTTGGAATTCATTTAAACTATCTGTTATTGTTTTTCGTAATTCTTTTTATTTTACTGTATTTTATAAATATGTATCTGATTAATTTTAAAAATTATTTTGCCAAACACATTAACTTATCCGATGTTCCCATAAAACGGATGAAAAGTATCCATCGTATTTTAATCCTGTTGTTTATTGGTCTGTGTCTTATAATTATGCTGTCATTTACTGCCTTGCCCTTAAAAGAATTTCTTTTGGCAGTAGGATCATTGTTTCTGTCCCTGTTAAGATTTCTGATTTCGCTGATACCGGACAAGGAAGGAAAGACACAAACGGAAAAAATGGAAACCAAAACCTCTACCGATTTTTTTCCAATGATGGACCAGGGCAAATCTTCCGCTATTATTGAGATTATTCAAAATATCATATTGGGGGCAATAACCCTGGCTTTGACAGCCGGTCTGATTTTATTGCTTATATACGCAATATACCGGATTTACAAGCTTTTTTATGCAAATAAAACTGTCCGGTTTGCGGATCATACCGAATTCGTATCCCCTTTTGACAAAAGAGAAAAATTAAAAAAAGAAACGGGAAAAAAATCCGGCAACCGTAGTTTTCCTTTTTTCTCCCGTTCCAACAATGAAAAAATCAGAAAGCTTTTCTTCCATGCGGTCAAAACAAAAAATAAGGGAAACAATATAAGGGAAACGCTTACTCCCATCCAGCTTTCAGAATATGCCTTAACGGGCCAAATCGGAATGGACTGGGATGCTTCCATGAAAGAGAAAATAACCGCCCTAACCGCCTATTATGAACTGGCCAGGTACAGCAATTATAAGTGTACAAAAGAAGACGTACTGCAAGTAAAGAATATACTGCGGAATCATTCAGCTTAACACAAGAAAGCCCTGCCACGCAAAGTGCATTTCTCTTTAAGTGCCATGGGCATCCTGCCCGAAAGAAATTCAAAAATATTACCTTTTCCATAAAAAAACGGAATACTTAATTTAAGTATTCCGAATCATTGTAAAGCAGGGGATGAGAGAATCGAACTCCCACTAAAGGTTTTGGAGACCCTTGTCATACCATTTGACCAATCCCCTGTGCTTTAACATTGCCTATTTATAATACAATGAATTGTGCTAATTGTCAAGAATATTTTGCAAAAAAAACGTCTATTTTTCTATTTTCTTCTCGTAAATACACAGACTGTTTTATTTTTATGTATTCCTTATTTATACATTTATGGTACCATCTTTATGATTCATGTTAACTTTTTCCGTTTCTATGTAAAACCGGATATACCATACTGCAATCAGTATAATAAGAAAACCTATCATATTTAACACCTGCTGGGCATAAATTTTGATGCCCCACAGGTGTATATCTGCCTTCTGCAGCATATCCAGCATCTTGCCACCAATGACGGATACCAGAAATCCCAGTAATCCGGATATGGAAGATACCAGGGTTAGCCAAACCATTCGTTTTTCATTTACAAAAAAGTCTAACTGCACCCCAAACAGGCCCACACCCACAAAAGCCCAGGCCGTAGATGATATAATATTACTTATAATATACAAAGGATATGCATTGCCCGGTACTGTTAAGGCATTGCTAAGCATATTTAATCCAAGAACCAGAAGGGAAAAACGCAGGACTCTGCCCATTCCGTATTTATCAGCCAGTCGCCCCAGCTTTGGCGCTATATAAATCCGGTACAAATTGCAGACAAATATAACCACCATCATAAAAGTGTACGGCAATGCAAGTTCATTGATTTGATAGCTGGAGTTAAAGGGCAGGCTTATGTAATAAGCAAAAATATATATGGTTTGAAGGTTAAAAGCCTTTCTGAACTTGCGGTCCTGGAAAGCCTCCTTTATTTCCGCCAAGATTGATTTTTCATGTCCTTTTTCCGCCTTTTCTTTTTCCTTTGCCTTTTTTGCTAATCTTCCATGCATTTCCTTTCCTTCTGTATTGATATAGGACAATCTGGGCTCCTTCAT
Source organism: Lachnoclostridium sp. (assembly GCA_047777345.1). GTDB lineage: Bacteria > Bacillota > Clostridia > Lachnospirales > Lachnospiraceae > Anaerocolumna. The sequence goes on from JBKEEJ010000002.1 coordinate 115,524, forward strand.
TTTTGAAAATGCTATAAAATTAATCATCGCAAGCAAAAATATAATAATACCGATTAAGAGAAAGCCTGTCTTAAGGTTTCTTGCTTCAAAAAAATCCAAAATAATACCGCATATAAGCATGGAGCTGGATACCACAAATACAGCTATGGAATCCTTAATGGTAAAATACTTACCCCTTAGCCTGCTGGGCACAAGGCTTGCAATCCAGTCCTGGGATGCCGGGGTTCCGATTTGTACAAATATCTGACCAGCCAGATAAAGGATGACAATAAGCGCCGCTTTCATGCTGTTGCCAATGGATAACAAAGGTATGAAATAAATAAAGGCAAACAGTATTCTCTGCAAAGCCGTAAAGCAAACTAAAAATTTAAATTTTTTTAAGCGTTTAAAATAATTAATAAGAAATATTTGAATTATGGCAGCAAAACTTACCAGGGATGTAATAATTCCAATATTGGCATCCGATATACCGCAATATGACATCAGAGTTGCCAAAAAGGTTCCGCCCGCCAACTGTGCAATAGTCTGTACCGAAGTGTCTCCGACCGTATAGCAAACTCTGCTTTTCTTTAAATCACTTTTTCCCTCAGGTAAAGCCATAAAATAAATTCTGCGTATTCTGGCTATAATATAGCTGTTTAAATACATTAAGTTATTCAGCATTTAATTATTTTATTTCCTCCGTATCCTTAGTCTTTGCTGTTAATCTTACCCGGTGTCCAATTTTTGTTATCAACGTAAGAAATTATTGCAGACTAACAGTATATTGTAAGGAATTTAAAATGTAAATGTAGATAATTATTATTATCATGTCTTTTATTGACTAAACAAAATCATGAAGAAAAAGTTTTATCCGGCATATTTTTCATTGCATAATAAAAAATCTTATTGTATGATTATGGAAGATATAATCCTGAAAGGAGTATGAATATGAGTAAATTATTAGTCGTTGTTGATATGCAGAACGATTTCATCGACGGTGCATTGGGAACCAAAGAGGCAACCGGTATTGTTGATAATGTGATAGAAAAAATCAGGAAATATGAAACCGAAAAAGAACCAATTATCTTTACTATGGATACCCATAGGGATAATTACTTAGATACACAAGAAGGACAAAATCTTCCTGTGAAGCACTGTATTGCCCATACACAGGGCTGGGAAATTCATAGCCGGATAAAAGAAGCTTTTGACCTTAATAAATATAAAATATATGAAAAAGTTACCTTCGGTTCCAGTGAACTGGCAAAGGACCTGTTAAACGGTGTCTATCATGACGTTTCGGAAGTGGAATTAGTTGGAATATGCACCGATATCTGTGTCATTACCAATGCCATGCTTTTTAAGACTTTTTTGCCGGAAGTACCGGTTTTTGTCGATGCTGCCTGCTGTGCCGGGGTCACTCCGGAAAGTCATGAAAATGCCCTTAAAGCCATGAAAATGTGTCAGATACACATACGTAATTTTGATTCTTAATATTTTGCCTTAATACATACATAAATAAGCTTACATAGGACATATTAATATCGAGGTGATTATATGTCATATGTAGCACCGGCTATCCGGGAAAAATTTGAATCTTTGCCGATAGAACTGAAAAACTCTATCCTGGAACGGAATGTCCGTCTGAATAATATTTATGATCTGATGCATGTGCTGGAAGAAATCATTGCAGAAGGAGAAGAGGATGCCAAATAACCGGCATCCTCTGTTTTACTTTTTTGATTTTGCGTTATTTTATTCCAGGGAGCTTACTGTCTCCCATTTCTGGATGGAATTTAAGGAATTTTTGGCCTCGTCAGTAATATCCCTCTGATAAGCAATTTCCTGTTCCATATTTCTGGCTACGTCATTGGAAATATAAGCGGCATCCAAAATCTTTTGAAAAACCTGCTTTACATCACTGATCATGGAATTTTGCTTTTCCACAATTTCAAAAATATTTTTCATGGACTGGACAGTATCGGAAACAAATGACTGAATGGAGTGAATGGTTTCAGCAATTTCTTTGGATGATTTAGCGGATTGAGACGCCAGATTTCTGATTTCACCGGCAACGACTGCAAAACCTCTTCCATGTTCTCCCGCTCTTGCTGCCTCAATGGAAGCATTCAAAGAAAGCATATTGGTCTTATTGGAAATGCCGGCAATGACATCTGCAAAACCTTCTATCATAATGGACAGATTTTTCATCTGGTTCATATTTTGGGATGAGCTTTCCACAGCCGTATGCAATAAATCAATTTTGCTTAACAGTTCATCCACACACTTGATTCCGTCCTTAACCAGATTTAAGGATGTGTCCGAGCTGTTTATGGCGTCAAAAGCATTCTTTTCTACCTTAAGCTGAGAAGCATCCAGGTTTTCCATAATTGCACTTAAGTTTTTTAAAAATTCTTCCTGCTTTTTAACAATTTCCTTTATTTTCTCACAATCCTTTGTACATTCCATAATTATAACCTTTACCTCCACTCGCCTTTATTGGAACCTTATGAAACAAAATGAAATAATTCACGGATATTTCTGATACCGATTAATTTAACATTGGTACTGTTCACATTTTTCATATTAATCCGGGGGAGTATTATAGTGTTATATCCCATTTTAGCGGCTTCCATAACACGCTGTCCGGCCATATTAACCGCTCTTACCTCTCCCGTAAGGCCTATTTCGCCAAAACAGAGGGTTTTACTGTCAAGGGCCTTGTTTTTATAACTGGATAAAATAGCCATTACGATAGCCAGGTCCAAAGCAGGTTCATTCACTTTCATTCCGCCTGCCACGTTAATATAGGCGTCCATACCGGACAATTGAATACCCAGCCGTTTTTCCAGTACAGCCATAAGCAAATTTACCCTGTTATAATCCGTACCTGCCGCGGTTCTTCTTGGCATGTTAAAATTAGTGGGACAAATTAATGCCTGTACCTCCACTAAGATTGGCCTTGTACCTTCCATAGCGGCCGTTACCACAGACCCCGGTTCTCCTTCCGGCTTTCCTTGAAGCATATACTCAGACGGATTATTTACCTCTACTAATCCCTTGTCACTCATTTCAAATACGCCGATTTCGTTGGTAGAACCAAAGCGGTTCTTAACGGCCCTGAGTATCCGGTAGGAAGCACTATTCTCCCCCTCAAAATAAAGGACCGTATCCACCATGTGCTCAAGTACTCTGGGACCTGCTACCACACCTTCTTTTGTAACATGTCCTACAATAAAGATACTTATGCCAAACCCCTTGGCCAACTGCATCAGTATACTTGTAGTTTCCCTGACCTGACTGACGCTTCCCGGAGCCGCTCCGACTTCTTCCTTAAACATAGTCTGTATGGAATCAATAATTAGAACTTGCGGCATTATTTTTCGTACGGTGGCCTCGATACTGTCCAAATTTGTTTCACTAAGCAGCAATAACTCATCGTTAAAGACACCCAACCTGTCGGCACGCATTTTAATTTGCTTTAGGGATTCTTCGCCGGATATGTACATGGTCTTAATTTTATTATCGGTTAATTCCCTGCACATCTGAAGCAACAAGGTCGATTTTCCTATGCCGGGATCTCCTCCTACTAAGACTAAAGACCCGGTTACAATTCCGCCGCCTAAAACCCGGTCAAATTCCTCTATTCCTATTTTTATTCTTTCGTCTTCTGCCGTCGTTACCTCTGAAAGGTGTTTTGGCCTGACATTTTCCAGGTTAACCAAACTTACGGAACCCTTCTTTACTACCGGTTCCTCGGTAAAAGTACCCCACTGTTTACACCCTGGGCACTGACCCATCCACTTAGAAGATTCATAGCCGCATTCCCGGCAGAAAAAAACCGTCTTTACTTTTCCCATTCTCCACCTCACTTAAGCCTTTAGGCTGTTCGTATATAATTATCTGCATAATCAGAAAGAACTGTTTTAGGGCGTTCAGGCACCTAAAACAGTTCCGTCTTAACAAATGGTTGAAATTTATTAGAGTTTCACAACCCGTATTGCTGATTTATTATTCTCTCTTAATTCAACACTGAACGTAAGCTTTCCACCCAGATTGGTCTTCATTTTGCCTATATTCGTATCATCTATAAAAATTTTATATTCCTTTTCTGCTTCCAGTTCCAAAGTTATCTGCGCATCTTCAGGTCCTTCCACAGTAAAGTTTACTTCTTTTTCGGTAAAGTTCATATTATTCACTACGGTTCCGGGAACAGATTCATATACGATCATTCCATTCCTTTCCAGTTTGGTGATTTCCTTAAAAGTTTTTACTTTATACAGGTCCCCGTTATGCTCAAAATCAGTTACTTTCGATTTTACGGCTAATTCGTAATTGCCAAAACTGATTGTCCCATTGCTTTCTTCACGTATTAATTCTTTGACAACTGACATTTTAAATCCTCCTAAAAATTCGTTAATACTTCTACCGCTTCGTCATCCAACCATATCATATATCGGCGGAACAATGCCAATGATCGTCTAACATTACGTCAAATGGGTATTCCATAACTATATATAAATGGTACACGTTGTATATGATTATGAAAGCTTATACTATTATATAATATTTGCCTAACAATTTCTACAAATATATACACAAGAAATGCGAATTATTTTTTGGTTATTTTTATATTTTTGTCGAGAAGCTGTATTAACGCAGTATCTCCGGTATTTATATTCCCTTCCAGGATTTCTTCTGCCAGTTTGTCTTCAATATTGGATTGTATTGCTCTCCTTAAAGGTCTTGCTCCGTAATTCTGGTCATATCCAATTTCAACAATGTGATCAAGGACTTCATTACTGATTTCCAGATCTATATTCATCTGCTGTTTTGCTCGCTTGGTAATTCCCTTAAGCATAATAGCCACAATGTTCTTAACATCCTCTTTGGTCAAGGAATGGAATACAATGATTTCGTCAATACGGTTGATAAATTCCGGTTTAAATATACGTTTTACTTCCTCCATTACTCCTTCTTTCATTCTCTTGTAGTCTTCCTTTGCATCGGTAGCGGAGGTAAAGCCTAACCGTTTCGGTGATATGATACTTTGGGCACCCGCATTGGATGTCATAATAATGATTGTGTTTTTAAAACTGATTTTTCTTCCCTGGGCATCGGTAATGTGTCCGTCATCCAATACCTGAAGCAAAATATTAAATACGTCCGGATGAGCTTTTTCCACCTCGTCGAACAAAATAACGGAGTAAGGATTCTGCCTTACTTTTTCACTTAACTGTCCGCCTTCATCATAACCTACATATCCCGGCGGTGATCCGATAAGTTTGGACACGCTGTGCTTTTCCATATATTCGGACATATCAACACGAATCATGGAATTTTCATTGCCAAACATGGCTTCTGCCAAAGCTTTGGAAAGCTCTGTCTTACCTACACCGGTAGGTCCAAGAAACAGGAAGGAACCAATGGGTCTGTTGGGATCTTTTAAGCCTACCCTGCCTCTTCGGATGGCTTTAGCCACGGCACTGACCGCATCATCCTGACCAATTACTCTTTCATGGAGTATTTGCTCCAGATTCCTTAAGCGCTCGGATTCTTCTTCCGCCAATTTCTTTACGGGAATCTTAGTCCAGCTGGATATAATTTCGGCAATTTCATTTTCCCCGACAACCAGTTTGGTATCCACTTTTTCTTTTTCTGACTTGACCTGAATAGCATTTAAGCGGGCGTTTAATTCTTCCTGCTGTTTTTTAATCTCACCGGCCTTCTCATATTCCTCCTGCTTGATAGCCAGTTCTTTTTCCTCTTCCAGACGGGCTATTTCTGCTTCTATTTCCTTAACTTCCGGAGGAGTAATAAATGTACTTAAGCGTACCTTGGAAGCAGCCTCATCCATTAAATCAATGGCTTTATCCGGCAGATAACGGTCGTTGATATATCTGCTGGACAGTTTTACCGCAGCCACTATGGCCTCGTCGGTAATTTTTACCTTATGATGTGCTTCATACCGGTCTCTTAAACCCTTTAAAATTTGAATTGCTTCTTCTTCGGAAGGTTCCTCTACTACAACTGGCTGGAACCGCCGTTCAAGAGCCGCGTCTTTTTCAATGTATTTACGATATTCTTCTCTTGTAGTGGCACCAATTAACTGCAATTCTCCCCTTGCCAGAGAAGGTTTTAGTATATTGGAAGCATCGATAGCACCTTCCGCGCCACCGGCACCAATAATGGTATGAATTTCATCGATAAAAAGTAATACATTGCCGTCATTCATTACTTCGTTTATAACTTTTTTAATTCTTTCCTCAAATTCTCCTCTGTATTTGGAGCCGGCAACCATTCCGGACAAATCCAGTGTCAATACCCTTTTATCCTTTATAATATCCGGTATGTTGCCTTCCACAATTTTTATGGCAAGTCCTTCGGCTATGGCAGTTTTACCAACTCCCGGTTCTCCCACAAGGCAAGGATTATTCTTGGTTCTCCGGCTTAGTATCTGGATAACACGCTGGATTTCTTCTTCTCTTCCGATTACAGGGTCAAGTTTTCCTTCCCTGGCATATTCGGTTAAATCCCTGCTGTACTGATCCAGGGTAGGAGTATTGGACCTTGCCTTCATTTTGCCTTTGCTTGCTGCATATTCGCTTTTTGCCGTATTCATATCGGCACCGATTGCCGTCAGTATATCAATATAAAGTTTTTGGATATTAATTCCTAAGGTATTTAACAATCTGACCGCAATGCAATCCGTTTCTTTTAACAGTGCAATTAAGATATGCTCTGTGCCCACTAACTGAGCATTTAACCGGATTGCTTCCCTGAAACTCTGATCCAAAATTCTTTTGGCTCTAGGAGTAAAACCATCCACTTCCACGATTTCTAAAGTAGTGTTTGGCGCAATAAGCTGATTAACCAGCTCAATTACTTTATCCACATCTACTCCATTTTTTTCAAGCACTGTGGAAGCAACTCCATCGGCCTGCAACAGCCCAATAAGCAGATGCTCTGTGCCCACATAATTATGGGAAAGCTTATAAGCGGCTTCCGTAGCATAATTAATTGCGGCTCTTGCATTTTCCGTATATTTTTCGTTCATATTGGCCTCCTGTTCTTATAGGAAGTGCTTTTACCTACTTCCAAATTTCTTCCGTTTTACAGATGTCGGTAATTAACCGCCTTTTACTGTAATAAATCCTTTGTCAGCCGATTGGCTCAGGCAGTTTCCTACGAATATAATCTGCCCTGTATTTGTCTCTTTCTATACTGCCCACATTTTTATCCAGCTGACATTGTAAATTGCCAGGCTGAATTTCCATCATTAATTCATGTATATTGAAATCATCACCTAAGTTAATCAGATTCAGATCCACTCCCAGTTTTAACTGGGCTAATAGTGACATGGCATCACTGGAGGAAATCTGCTTTGCATATTTTAATATGCCATAAGAACGGTATACTTTATCCTCAAATTCGTCATAATTATTGGTTAGGAAATATTCTCTCTGTCTGCGCTCCTGTTTCATAACCTGTTCCACAATGCGATCCAGGGCTTCCATAATCTCTTTTTCCGTACTTCCTAAGGTTTTCTGATTGGAAATCTGATAGAGACTACCTACACTTTTTGATGCTTCCCCGTAGGTTCCTCTTAAAGCGATTCCATACTGGGCTAATTCTTCTGCCAGCTTAATAATTCTTCCGGCAACGGTAAGTGCAGGCAAAAACATCATATAAGACGCGCGCAGTCCAGTACCTACATTGGTTGGACAAGAGGTAAGATAACCATACTTTTCATGAAAAGCATAATCAAATAATTCACTGGTAATGTCATCAATTCTGTTTGCTTCCTGAAAAGCCGCACCTATATTCATACCACCGGTTATGGACTGAATTCTTAAATGATCCTCTTCATTAATCATGATGCTGACCGATTCGTCTTCGGAAAGAATCAAACCGGTAGTCTGCTTTTTGGTAACGAATAAAGGACTTATAATATGCCTTTCCACCATGGCAGTTTTTTTTGTATCATCCAGAATATCCGCATTGCAGCTGTAATATTTCCTGGATGTTTGTTCTTCAATTACAGGGGCGGCAGCCTTTACTTTCTCAACCAGTTCGGCAGCCTGCTTGTCAGTAAGTTTTGGCGAAAAAGGATAATCTTTTAAATTACGGGCAAGCCTTACCCGGCTGGAGATTACCACATCATGGTTTTCGCCTTCTTCTTCATACCATTTAGCCATTATTAATCTCCTCCTTTTTCAGCTCCCTGATACGGTCTCTTAACTTCGCTGCCTCCTCAAACTCTTCTTTTTCTATGGCATCCTGCAGTTTTATTGTAAGCTTATCAATTTCGGACAGTTCTTTGACCAGTTTTTGTGTTTTGGTTTCAAAGCCTTTCGGTTTCTTTCCGGTATGGGTGTCAGAACCCTGTATATTTTTTATGCTGCGTTCCAGTATCTTCTGAAAACTGTCATAGCATTTTGCACAGCCAAATCTGCCTTCCTTCATAAATTCGGAATATGTCATACCGCAACCGTCACAGCTTATTTCTTTTTCAGTTTGTCCGGTTCCATGCGGATTATTGTTGTAATAATTACCTAATATGGAAGAAAGCAAACTTCCCAAAGTCAGCTCCTGATCCATAAAAGCGGTACCCATAGGAAATGAAGTATATTCAGCAGCACACTCCTCACATAAATGTTGTTCTGTCTTTTGACCATTTATAATTTCAGTGTAATATATTTTAGCTTCGTTTTTCTTACACTTACTGCATAACATAGTAACTACCTCCTTTATACAATACCGGTTAACAACAACTTAACTTCCTTTGATAGTTACCTGGTTACTTTGTTGATGAGGAGAATTCATGAAAAATATTGTCCACAATCTCATGAACTTCTTCACAGCTTATTTTCTTACATACAGCTTTCGCCAGTATAACTTTCAAATCATTTACCAACTCTTCCATGGCTTTATATTTGTCGCGATTAATTGAAACAACGGTACCCCTTCTTCGATCCAGTTTTACATAGCCTTCTTGCTTTAACATAGTATATGCTTTATTAACAGTGTGCATGTTAATTCCAATGTCTTCTGCCAGTTCACGAACAGAAGGCAGATTATCTCCTTCTCTGAACTCTTCACTAGCAATTCCGAAAATGATTTGATTTCTAAGCTGGATGTAAAATGCTTCATCACTGTTAAAATCTATGTTAACGATCAAATCATCCACCTCCTGTTGTCCGTTATATTTGTTATATTATTAGTATAACAGATTAAACAATATTGTCAAGCTTTTTCACATATAATTATTGTTCGCCTATATCTTCCTTATCATCTTTCTTTTTTAAATAAACCCGTATCAAAGCCACAGACAACAGAATGCAGACAGAACCCAGTACCCCTGCAAGAATACCCATTGAAATTAACTTATCTTTGTATTCTTCCGACCGGATCAGTTCTTCCGGCATTACTACTTTACCGCCTTCCCCGGCAGCTTTTACATAACGCTGGAGAGTTTCTTCCTTTCTGTCATATTGATAAAATCCGGTTTCCCCGTTTTCATTCATGACATAAAGAAGCAGAAAATCGCTGTCCAAATCATCGGAAGGCGTAAATGCCGTAACTTTTTGTGAATCCAGTATCAAAGATGTTTCCGTAAACCCATCCGGTATCTGTACCTCTTCTGTCGGTTCCAGCACACGGTACCGGTAACCGTTTTGGATATATAAATCATCTCCTTCTCTTATTAAGACCAGCTTTCCGATTTGGGCAAAATTATCTCCCTTATTATTATATTCTTCTTTGCTTTTATCATTGTCATCCAAAGTATCCCCATCGTTTGTTTCCTTGGTATCTTCTGTGCCTTTATCCTGCCTTACGGCTGTTATGGTATATTCTTTTATATGGCCTGACTCTGCCTTTACTTTAATACGCAATTTATTATTGCCAACGGAAAGCTTTTCATTACCATCAATGGTAACATTGGCGTTTTCGTCTTCCGGCACAGCGCTTATAACGATTCTTTCATCCTCATATTTTAAATCTACCGTATACTTGGTAACATCCTTATCAAAATCCGGTGATAATTTACCGGGGCTTACCTTTAATGATTTAAGATTTGCGTTATCCGAAGCAGATTTTGCAGCTTTTACCTCAATTTTAATACTGTTGCTGGACACGGACATATCATTGCCGGATTCGGCCTCATAAACCTCAGGCTTGTCTTTTATAGCAATTTCACTGACACCAATTGTCTTAGCCTTAAACTTAATAGCATACTTTCTGGATGTATCCTGACCCGCAGGATTCTTATCCGTTAACTTTAATAAACCTTCTCCCCCTGCAATAAAAGAGGCATCCGTTTTAAATTCCAGTACATCGGCATCATATGTTATATAGGCTACAAAATCACCCAGTTTAACATCCGAAGATATGGTTAAATATACGATAATGTCATCACCGACCTGAGGTTTTTGCGTATCCGTGCTTAAAGTTATAGTTGCACTTTCCGCAAAACACTTTTTCCCAGGTAAGAACAATATGCCAAAAAACAAAACAGATAGAATCAGATAAAAAAATTTTTTTGAATTTTTCATTGGTTTCTCCTTTAAACTAAGTATTTCTATGAGTTTCTTCCCATATTCGCAGATAAAAACGAAATTCTGTCAATCACCTTTATCACCGGTAAAATACGTCCAAACTTCCAAATGATAAAAAGAACCTGTCCAAACTCTGATTCCTGCACTTTTTAATATTTAACCATAAGTGCTTCTTTCCAAAGTTTAGTACAGGTTCTTCCTTATTTCTTATTGAGATTCTCTAACCACTTGTATCAGATATTCCCTTATATCTCCGTTTTCCGCAGTGACGGTAATAACCACATCATTTATGCCTTCCTGCAAAGGAATTGTTCCGGTTCCGGACACAGTGGCTTTTTTGCTGACTGGCGTTGCAGTTACATTAATTTGGGTAACTGACCCATCCACAATCAGGGAATAAACCTGATCCTTTGTGAGATCAAAAGTTGGTGTCAGACTATAACCTTCCACTTTTAATGTCTTAAGCCAGTTATTGGGATTTAATTTAGGCGCAGGAAGAGGTGCCGGTTCCTCCGGCATATTTTCATATACCGGTATGCTGAATACTATGGGGGTTTCCGCCATAACGCTGTATGCGGCATATGTTTTTTTCGCCTCCGCATTGGGTGCCTCAATATTGGACATATACTGATGAGAAAAGGTACTGGTAGATGTCACATTAAATTTCTGCAGATAAACGGTATTCTGTCCCCTGTTTATGTACGTACTTCCTATGATATAGGCGCCGCCCACAATGGCATCATAAGGGTTGTCCCAAGGGATTCGGTAAAGTTGGTTTAAAGTTTTATTAGATGTGCCGTTTTTCGCATATTTTAGTCCGTTAATGACAGCACCGCCGGAAGCCGTACTGTTCGTTGCTCCGATATTGTAGAAATTATACAAACCTTCGTAACCTGGTACGGTTCCGGAAACACTGGAACTTAAGGTAGTGGTTCCCGTAACTACTTCCTGTTTAACCCGGCTTGCCAAATGATAGGGACTGACACCGGAATACTGCGCCGCATCCATAAAGGTTTGCGAATAGGTTATTTCCACATTATTTCCGATGTCATCCAAATATGTATATGTCTTATTATACAAGGGCGTATTATATAAAATTCCTTCCACACCGGTTATATTCTGATATTCACTTTTAAAAGTTAACAGTTCAAACTGGAATATACTTTTTTCCGTTAAAAAGTTTCTGGGGTCCATATAATATTCCAGAGCTTCCTTGGACGGAGTAACCCAGGTGGAGCCGTCAAAAGGAATAAACGTATCCGTTGACCAGTTATAGGCTCCGGGCTCCAGCGACTTCCATTCAATACTTTTGCCATTGGAAATTAAATTAACACCCAAAGCGCTTTCTTTTGTAATAACCGTATTCCAGTTAAGACCCGTATGAAAAGCTTCAAAAACCCAGGTTGGATGCAGGCTGTGCAATTCCCTTAAATAGGGCTTATAGCTTTCCGGAAATCCCTGACCAGTCATCCAGCTTTCGAATTCTTCATCGGAAAGTACCGTTGAAGGCTGGTCTGTGGTGGTTGGAGTCGGTGTTGGAGCAGGGGTTACTGCAGATGTTTGGGTTGGAGTTGGCGTTGGCGTGACAGTTGGGGTTGGCGTAGGTGTAACCGTTGTATTCTCACTAGTTTTAGCGGATGTTTTTTGAAACAAAACCTTGTTGCCGGGGATATAGCCGCTCATGTTTACCTTACTTACCGTAAAGCTTGCTAAAAACCACTTTTTCCCCTTGGAATCCGTAACCTCCTTTGTCAGGGTTATTTCCGTTTTATTGCTTAGGGTTATTGCCTTTCCCTTTTTATTGGTTAAATTCTTATAACTGTCTCCCGGTCCCGTTTTTATATTTACTTTTGTTTTGCTGTTAACTGTTGCTTTTATGCTTTTGGTTTTGGATAATGTCAGTTTCACGTAATCACTGAGCACATAGCCGGTTTTCGTCTTACCGTTTAATTTGTAGCTTATCCGATACCACTTTTTTGAATTAACCATGGATTCGCTTAACACGGTTACCTTATGACTTTTAGGAAGAGATGCCAGCTTCTTGCTTGCCGTTGAAGCTTTTTGCCTTACGTTTAAATTGGTAGCGGTAACGGTGCCGGCTAAATTTAAATTGGACGATGTGGTACTTTTTGCAGTAAAAGAGCTGTTACCGGAAGTCCCCGTTGTTTTCGTCCCAGAAGTTTTCACATAGTCTCCTAGTACGTAGCCTTCCAGCTTTTTCCCGTTAAATGTAAAGGATATTTTATACCAGCCATTTTTTTCACCTGTAATAGTTATTTTCTCACCTTTTTTAAAAAATGCGTAACTTCCGTTGACCGTAACCTTGTCATAATTCGTCCCCGGACCAGTTCGAACATACAAACTGGATGCAGTGACTTCACCGGTTGTTGCGGCAGATGCGATGGAATCTCTGTTTATAATCCCATAAGGGGTTATAAGACACAAACACAACATCAGTAACATCCATCCCAAAAACTTACGTTTTTTCATTTCCTGCTTCCTCCTGTAATAATCGCCACATGACTGGTATAAATTCACTATTTGAAAAAATAGTCATATTTGGCATACCCTTGCCATTTTTTCATATATTATAAAATACTTATGGCACTTCTGTGACAAAATACGCAAATTTTGTCAAAACAAAATGCGAAACTCTTAGCTTGCGGCTTATTGCATGTTTTTGCCATGGGCCTCTAAAATTGGAGGTATGACTTTTAAAGAAATAAACATTAGCCGACATGAAGCTAAGAGTTTCGCAATCATATAAATTTTATATTTACGCTTTCAGGAAATGAAAATTTATCGTTTAAGCCTCGTCAATGGCTTTGCCGATATCTTTTCGCATATACTTATTTTTAAAAGAAACCCATTTGGCAGCTTCATAGGCATTTTCCCTGGCAGTTTTTAGATCTTTACCTGTGGCGGTAATCCCCAAAACCCTTCCGCCGTTTGTAACAACACCTTCTGCTGTTTTTTTGGTTCCCGCATGAAAAGCAAAATATCCTTCTTTGCCTTTAAATTTATCCAGGCCCTTTATTAAGTACCCTGTTTCATAATGTCCCGGATAACCGCCAGAAGCCAGAATAACACACACCGCCGCGTTTTCTTCAAAGTCCAGACTAATTTCATCTAATCTGCCGTCGAAACAGGCTTCCATCACTTCAATCATATCATTCTTCATCCTTGGCAGAACAACCTGCGCTTCCGGATCCCCGAATCTGGCATTATACTCTAATACCTTTGGCCCGTCATCCGTTAGCATAAGGCCGAAAAACAGGATTCCGGTAAAATCTCTGCCTTCCGCCTTCATGGCATCCAGAGTTGGCTGATAAATATGTTTCATACAATAGTCATGGATTTCTTCTGTATAAAAAGGGCTGGGCGAGAAAGTCCCCATTCCACCTGTGTTAAGTCCCTTATCCCCATCCAGGGCACGTTTATGGTCCTGGGCACTGGTCATAGGTTTAATATGGGTGCCGTCACAGAAAGCCAGTACGGATACTTCTCTGCCTTTTAAAAACTCTTCCACCACCAGACGGTCACCGGCTGCACCAAACTTTTTATCCAGCATAATGGTTTTTACGCCTTCTTTGGCTTCTTCCAGGCTGCCGCAGATTAACACGCCTTTTCCAAGGGCCAGGCCATCGGCTTTTAATACCACAGGGAACTTACAGGATTCCAAATAGGCTATGGCCGAATGAGGATTGTCAAAAACTTCGTATGAGGCTGTGGGAATCTTGTATTTTTTCATCAATTTTTTTGCATATGCTTTGGATCCTTCAATGATGGCGGCCTTTTTATCCGGGCCAAAAACTTTTAGATGCTTATTCTTAAAAACGTCCACAATGCCTCCTACCAAAGGATCATCCGGGCCGACTATGGTCAAATCTACTTCTTTTTCCGCTGCGAAATCGGCTAATTTTTCAAATTCCATTACACCAATATTTACACATTCCCCATATTCTTCCATTCCGGCATTTCCCGGAGCACAGTATATCTTTTCCACCCGTTTGCTTTTGGATACTGTATAAGCTATTGCATGTTCCCTGCCACCTGATCCGATAATTAATACTTTCATCAACCCTACTTCCTTTCACCTGACATACTTATGAAAAACAGAAAAATAGAACTTCATATTCATATAAGTCTTTGGAGCTTTATCAAATTATTTCATTTATTGGTTATAAAAACCCGGTTTCCTTCCACCTTCAGCCTGTTTTCTGCAATAAGTTCAATGGCCTTGGGAAGTATGTGCCATTCCGCTTCTTCCATAACTCTTCTTTGCAATACTTCCGGCGTATCATTATCCCGAACTTCTACTGCTTTCTGCAGGATAATGGGGCCGGTATCCGTTCCCTCGTCCACAAAATGTACGGTGGCTCCGGTTATCTTAACCCCTCTTTTTAATACAGCTTCATGGACTTTCAGACCATAATACCCTGTACCGCAAAAAGCAGGTATTAGTGACGGATGTATGTTAATAATTTTATTGGCGTAATTTTTGACTAACTGTTCCGGCAAAATAACCAGGTACCCGGCCAATACGATTAAATCTACCTTGTTACAGTTAATTTCCGATAAGAGAGCCTTCTCAAAGGCTTCCTTTGTTTCATAATCCTTCGGGGAAATCACAGCGGTTTTTATGCCGTGCTTCTTAGCCCGCTCCAGTGCGTAAGCACCACTTTTGCTGCTGATAACCACTTCAATTGACACATTTTTTAAGACACCCTGTTCAATCTTATCAATAATAGCCTGAAGATTGGTGCCGCCTCCTGATACTAAAACCGCAATTTTTAACATATGGTTACGCCCTTCTCTCCTGCCTTTATTTCTCCTAACAGGTATCCTGTTTCTCCTGCCGCTTTTAGCAAATCAAGGGTTTTATCAGCATCCGAACTGTCTACCGCAATCATCATTCCGATTCCCATATTAAAGGTGTTATACATAACACGTTCTTCTATATTACCATCTACGGACAGCATTCCAAAAATGGGAGGAATCTCATATCTGTCTTTATAAATTACCGCATGTGTACCTTCCCGCAGCATTCTCGGAACATTTTCATAAAATCCGCCGCCGGTAATATGACAACAGGCCTTTATGGCCACACCGCCTTCCTTCACATTTTTTAAGGCATTCACATATATTTTGGTAGGAGTTAATAATACTTCGCCCAGGGTAGCACCCAAAGATTCATAATAGGTATCCAAAGCATCCCTTTTCATATTTAATACTTTTCGCACCAGGGAATACCCATTGCTGTGTATACCGGATGAGGCGATTCCGATAATACTATCTTTTTCCTTTAGATTGCTGCCGTCAGTCATCTGTTTCTTGTCCACAATACCTACGGCAAATCCTGCCAGGTCATACTCCTCTTCCGGATAAAAGTCTGGCATTTCCGCTGTTTCACCACCTATTAAAGCAGCATTTGCCTGTTTGCACCCCTCTGCCACCCCCTTTACAATGGATGCAATTTTTTCAGGTTCATTTTTACCGCAGGCAATATAATCCAGAAAAAATAAAGGTTCAGCCCCCGAACAGGCAATATCGTTTACGCACATGGCCACACAATCTATGCCAACCGTATCGTGCTTATCCAAAAGGAAAGCCAGTTTCAGTTTTGTTCCCACGCCGTCTGTCCCGGATACCAATACAGGCTCATCCATATTTTTAAAATTTTTTAAGGAAAAGGCACCGGAAAATCCTCCGATTCCGGTAAGTACTTCCCTTCGCATGGTCCCCTTAATATGTTCTTTCATGAGTTCAACTGCTTTGTATCCTGCTTCAATATCCACTCCTGCCTTTTTGTAATCCATGGTAAATCCTCCTTTTTGATTTTCGTTTGTATTAACCATTTGTATAAACAGGCAGTTACCACTGTCATACAACCGTCATTTACTCAATTTGAAAACCTGACATACATTTTATGTAACTTATTTTATCATACCCCATAATATTTGTCCCGATTTTCAGTTTCATTAATTACTTATGGTGTTTATAAGCATTGTTAATAAAAATAAGTTTTCTATTAGTATTTGATATAAACTACCCGGACATTAAAGTGATCCATATATTCTATGAAATATAAAAGCGGCTGCAGCATAATTCATTTGGTACCGTAAGAACAGCAACACATATAACACATGTGCTTATTCCTGTGCCTACGCCATTTTTCTATGCAACAGCCACATTTTATATTAACTTATATTAACTTTTTACATTGCCTTTTTTTTCATATTACTCAAAAGTTGCAATATATTATTCTAAAATTGCTATTAAGTCCTTTGGATAATCCAATATTGCCTTTTTCACATTTGCTTTAAATAAGCTTCATAACCTATCTCGGCTAATTTTTCCGATTTTTCCTGAACACTTTCCTTTAATTTTTCCGAATATGCTTTAATCCGTTCTAAAAGTTCCGGATCGGAAGCCGCCAAAATTTTAGCAGCCAGTAACCCTGCATTCAGGGCTCCGTTAATGGCTACCGTAGCAACCGGTATGCCTCCCGGCATCTGAACAATCGAATACAGGGAATCTACTCCGCCTAAAGACTTGGTCATAATTGGCACGCCAATCACAGGCAAGGGAAAGATTGCCGCCGTCATCCCGGGAAGATGTGCCGCGCCACCGGCTCCGGCAATAATTACTTTATAGCCTTTTTCTTCTGCCGATTTGGCATAATCATAAAATACATCCGGCATCCTGTGTGCTGAAATAATAGTAATATCATACTCCACTTTCAGAACATCCAAAACTTCCGCAGCCTTTTTCATGATAGGAAGGTCCGAATCACTTCCCATTACGATTCCTACTTTTGCCGCCATGTTTTCATCCTCGCTTTCATTCTTTTTATTCAATTCTTTTGATAACTATGTATTTCAAAAATAGAACTATCAGAATTATCTGAAATCAAAAACAGAATAACTGTTTATTATTTCACACGCAAGTAACAAAATCATCATTAGCGTCATGCACAACTTCCTTAAGGTTTCCTGACTTACAGGATTTCCTATAAGTCAAGAAACGCTTCGTTTAACTTTTCTGTGCCGGGAAGAACGAATTTTCCGTCCTTTATGATAGTAACCGATTCTCCGTTCTTTTTATAAACCGTAATTTCACCAAGTTCATCATAAGGTATGGTAATATCCGTATGGCAGTTAAAATAAGCCTTGTCCGGATCTGTTTTTCTTAAAGCGGAGATTTCATTTTCTTTTGCCACAATCTGTTTGCCATCCGGGTTGTAAAGTTTTAAATCTTCACTCATCTTATAGCAGGTATCACCCATCGCAAAATGGGGTCCGGTTTTTTCCGCTATAAGAATAGGTAACTTGTCCGCTATTTTGTACTTTCTTGCCATAACATAGGCAGTTGTATTGGTACCGATGGCAAATTCCCCGATAGGAAGCGTATCATGGTTATACATTAAATTTTCTTTCACAAATTGCCTGTTATCTTCTTCCGATTCAAAATTTTTGCAGGTATAGGATCGAATCATTCCATCCTCAAAAGTTAAGCATAAATCCCTGTATTCCAGTTCGTTTAAATAAACCTGGCTTACATGAAGGGTACCACAGGTGCCGGTTAACTTCGGAGAAGTAAATACCTCACCCACCGGAATATTTACGTCTGCCGTACAGTTTTCAAATATGGTTTCCTTTTCCGGATCAGATAATTCATAAAGCATAACCTTAAGGTCGGTACGGTTCTTACCTTTCCCCTTTACTCTTACATATTCTCCCTGATCCAGTTCATCAATCATTGCCTGCTGTATTTTCTTATATGTCTGATTATCCAGTGTGTTTACCTTTACGGTTTCCGCAAATATTTCGGAAAAACGGTCACCGATTTCAGGAATCGGATAAGCAATAATGGTAAAACTGGTTTCTTCCCCTTTAATATACTCATTGGCAATCAGGCTGGCATCACGGTTATAGTCCACATAAAGTTTTTGCTGTCTTTTATCCAGCTTGACAGCTTCTTCCTTGTTTTCCGGCACAAAGTTTTCTTCTCCAAACACCTCAATCAGTGCCGGTCCGGCGTAAACAGAAGCTTCCTCTTTATATTTTTCATAGGCTTTTTTCAGGGCAGCCAGTTTACGCTCGTTATATGCCTTGTCCAGGTATAAGCCGTTGTCAAACCTGTGATCATAATCGTATTGCTTATTGGGGCCGGTTGAATGATAGCCGATTTTTAAATGTTGCCTCTTATTGACACTGTTTACCGCGGCACGGTAAATAACCGGTTTTAATCCCATCTGGGCAAAATATTCGATGGCATACCGAACCATTCTTTCAAAGCCAATATTATATCTGATATTTACGGTTTTCTTTTTCTTTAAGTCAATCCTTGCGTTTTCAAAACCTCTTTTATACCCTTGCGTATAAGTGAAAGCCATGGCTTTTACTTCTTCTTCGGGGAGGCTGTTTAAAAACTGTGCCGTTTTTATTTCGTTTTCCCCTATATATTCGCCAAATTGATACAAATATCTAAGATCTGTCAGATCCTGGTTCATAATGATATCATTAGCCATGGAAAGGGACGGATCTACCAGTTCCCGTATCCTGTACTCTACAAAATCACCGGTATAATCACTGATAAAGTCATAAATAGCCCGTTTTACATCTTTATAGGTATACTCGTTTTCTTCTTCAAAATAATTATAAATTTCAATAAACAATTCCAGATATATGGTAATATCCCAAAGCCTGGATTCAAAGGCATAAACGATTAAACCTCTGATTTCAGAGTACAAAAATGACAAAAGTTTTCCGCTTTTGCCCAGTTTCTTTACCGCATAGGCCGGATTTGCATAACTGGTTTCATATTGCTCCGGAAGAATGTCCTCATACAGCTTCCGGTTTAGTTCCTGAAGTTCGGAAAGGCTTAATTTACCAAGCTTATCTTCATTAACTAATTCCACTAAATCTTTTATTTGCAGAATAAAGGCTGCAACCCTTTCAAAATAATCCCTTGCAGGTTCTTTTACCACTTTTTCCGTAAGGATTTGTCCGATACGTTCCATGGATAAATCGTAGCGCTCTCTTACTTCTTCATTGATTTCTTTAAATATATCCGAATACTTCATATTAACCTATACCGTCCGGTGCCTTTCATTACTTTTTCCAGCAAGGCACAGGACTCTCCTTTCCATAAATATTGTTAGCGAAAATCATATTTATCTTTGCTTAACAGTCACGAAAAATTATATTATTATGCCCACCATATACAGGATAAAGAAAATAACAGATAAAAATCCATTTAAAACCATGCCGGTAACGGGGGCCATATAATAGATTTCTTTTTCCATACAGCTTTTTATGCCAAGTACAAAGCCAATTACGGACATGACAAATAATAACATGCCGATTGCACCCAGTATAAGTCCTCCGTTTCCGCCGGACAGACTTGACAGAATTGAAATGGTAATGAAAGCAAGTAAAACAATCACTCCCATAATGACTGATATAAGGCCCTTTATGGAATGGGTCCTGTCCGAAAATTTAACAACTTCCTTTTTACGTTTTATCATATTCACTCCCATCTATCTTTACACATTCTGAGTAAATATCTATTTTAATCTTTTCATTGTTTTAAATAGTTTATAACAGATAAAAAAACAAATACCTCCCAAAGTACCGCCAATGGTATTTAAAAACAAATCGTCCACATCAAAAATTCCAACTTTAAAAATCAGCTGGATTAATTCAATGGTAAGGCTGAATTCCAGGCTCAATAAGGTTATGTTAATTATTTTTCTGTTACTTTTGCTGATAATAGGCAAGACAAAACCAAACGGCGCAAATGCCAGAACATTTCCGAAGATATTTACAATAAAGCCTTCATATCCAATTTCTTTCCGATATAAAATGAACCTTCTTAATTCTTTCAAAAAAACTAAATTATACTTATATTCTTCCGACGCAACGGTTCGTCCATATCGTTCACTAAAAAATAGAAAATAAGCCAATAAAATAATATATAATATAAACAGCACACGACATACTAATAAAATGACTGTTCTGCTAAATGATTTCAATGATTTTTCCTCCGATGTATTTCCATATCTTACTTATTATAAATCAATTCAGTCATTACGTAAAGGGGTAAACTTCAGGGAAAGTAAAGATAAAATAGCTGCCCCGGCACAAATTTTGTAACCTGTGTCAAGACAGCTATTATAATAATATGGAACAAATAAAAATTATTTGGAGGGTACTATGTTTCTTGTTAATGAGCTTAGTTTATTGCCTGATAAATCGGCTATATCATTGTCTTTTGTGGATATAATCTTAAGACTCTTATTCATTTCCGGAGTGGATTTTAATATTATATAAATTTTGTCATAATCAACATAAGAATAGGACGCGTATTCTTTATTATTTTGCAATACCTGAAAAGACGGGGTTCCCTGTAAGGGTTCGTTAAAGGAAATTTCAATGGTGCCAGGATAAATATAGCTTACATTGGTTACCACCGGAGGGGAATTCTCCTTTAAATAAACGGAACCATAATATGGATTCATAACGGTATAAGTATTCTCATATCCTTTTATGCCGCTAATTACAATGGAATAATTGCCGTCTGCCGGTATGCTGCCTGTGTTTAGAGTTAACTTTACAACTTTGCCATAAGAATCATTTGTCAATTCTGCGGACTGAATCTTTACCCCGGATATGCTGTAATTTGCCTTCTTTTCCGCGGTAGTTTTATCCAGCCGGTTATTAAACTGAATTAACACAACATTATTGTCAGATTGGGACTGGGTTACGGATACCGGTGCCGGTAAAGGATTTACAGGATTTACGGTGCTGATTGTAAAATCAACATTCATTTTAATAAATTTATCCGATGAAGTATCGGACGGGGCAACCTGATATCCTTCCCAGTAACCGATGTATACTTCCTTCCATCCGGTTAATCCGGCGGAAGTATTGGACAAGGTAAAGTTTACTTTTTTGGAATCGGAAGAATCCACCTTGCCCTCAATACATTCCGTTTTGTTGTTTACCAAAACCAGGCCCGGTGTCTGTATAGCCCGGTCAAAAGTTGCCGTTAATCTGTATTTGTCAGTACGGACCAAGGATAACAATTTGGCCTGAGGTTCATACTTTACGTTCCAGTATCCGTCATTATAATTTACAATTTCGATTAATACCTGGTTACGTATGCTGCTAGTGGCGGCCTCTCTCTCATTCTTTGCTGCCACAGCGGTCAAGGTTACGGTTCCCGCTTTTTTTGCCGTTACCATACCTTTGGAATTAACGGTGGCATAATTTTTATTATCAACAAACCAGTAAACTTTCTCCATCGCATTTTCCGGCATTATTTTGGCCTTAAAAGTATACCGTTCCCCAACTTTCATTACATGCCTTAAGTTCCAGTCGTTTCTTGCGTTGGTAATTTGAATACTTTCTGCCACTGCAACAACCGTCACTTTACAGTACAAATTTACCGTAAATCCGTAAGAGAGCTTAATTTTACAGCGAACATCAGTACTACCGGGCCCTACGGACGTGACGGTGGCACTTTTTCCGTTTCCGGATGCTTTTACGGTTACCACTTTTTCATTTAAAGAATACCACTGTATGCTTTTATCATAAGTATTTAAGTTCTTAACGGACAGTTCAAATGTCTTATTTTTCCCTGTCAGAATCTTTTCTGTCACTGACAATGCCGGTTGTTTATACTGATAAGAAGGCTTGGGCTTAGCGGAAACTTTGGTACTTTGAAGGGAAATCATCGGGAGTAGGAGTAAAAAAATTAATACAAATGATAATACCTTATAAGTTTTTTTCTTCATAAATTTCCTCCTATTCGCTGATTACCCCCTGATTGTATTTCCATTTTATGTCAAAACCATGTCTGAAACTTGCCAATTCTATGTCTTTTCTCTGTCAAATATCTTTCATCTGTATAAAAACAGGGCTGCGGCAAAAGAAGCTTACGCCGCAGCCCAATTTAACCAGGCTTTATACAATTATACTTTTTTTAACGAATCTGTCTCATCCTGATTTAATGGTTTTCTCTAAAGTAGGTTAAAAAGATGTAATAAAACGAAGTTTATTAATAAGTAGGTGTAAAATATCTTGTGGTAACCGTTACTTTATTACCGGATAAATCAGTAATGGAATTGGATCTTGTAGGCGTAATCGTTACGGTTACTCCCTTCGTCGGCTGTTGAGTTAAGAAAATGTATACCGTATTTCCTGCTATTGCAGAACTGTCGGCAAGCTCAGTTCCATATTGCATAACGGAAAAATCCGGTGTTCCGGTAATTTCTTCATCAAAGGTTATGGCAATGGTGGTAGCTCCTGTCTGGGTTATTTTGCTTATGACAGGCATTTTGTTTTCATTTAAATAAACGGTTGTTTCGTATGGCTCCATGGCAGAATAAGAATCTCCATAACCTTTAATACCCTTAATGACAACGGCATATACCGCTGAAACAGAAACCGAACCGGAGTTCAGGGTAAGCTGAACAACAGCCCCGCTTACACTGTTTTCAATCAGCTCCGCCTTGGCAATACTTACACCCAGTATAGAGTAATTGCTGACGGTTTCCGCAGATGTTTTATCCAGTTTATTTCCGAAAGTTACATAAACAATGTTATAATCTTCGGAAGACTGTTCGATTTTTTCCGGCGCCGGCAGTCCGGTTCCGTTTGTATCCGTACGGTTTATAGTAATTTGGGTCTTTTTGTTGTCGTTGTTAAAATTATCTTTTACAAAGCCTTCCGGTATGGTTATGGTATAAATTCCGTTGGTATCAAACTGTTTTTCGTTTAATTTTACCGTAACTACCGTATCCTTTGCAGTAGCAGTATATTCCAGCATTTTCTGTGAAGATATATCCCCATTGGCAGCAACTAACTTAGAGGTAAATTTACCGGAATCATTTTGCAATACCACTTCTTTATCATAAGTTAAAGTCAGTATATAATTGGTGGTATTATTTTTTGTTGTTTCCGTTGTCAGCTTATAAGATTTTAACTGAGGTCCGGTTGTGCTTACGGTAAAATTAACCATTCGTTCCGTTAATTTATCGGCGGTGGTATCCGTAGCCTTCACATTATAGCTGTCCCAGTAACCGATGGATACTTTCTGAGAGCCGGTAAGCTTAGCGGAAGCGGCATCCAGGGTAAAGTTTACTTTTTTCTTGTCTGTTTTGCTGACTACGCCATCGATGGTTTTTCCATTGCTTAAAATTACAATGCCGGGTGTTTTAATGGACCTGCTAAAGGTAGCCGTCAGGGTATAATAACCCGTGCGGGTTAAACTGATTAATCTGGCTTGTGGCTTTTCCGTAGTATCAGTCGCCACATAGGCCGTAATAACGGAATTGGCAGGATAATTACCCGCTTTATCTTTTAAGCCGGAGAAAACGACGGAAAAAGTCTTATTATAATCAGAAGACGGAATACTGCTTAAGTCAATTACCAAAGACTTATTGTCTTCCGATGCCACATAATTGGTCTTGGTTTTTAACAGACTAATGGTGGAAGTATTGGCAGTCTCACCTGCCTTTACCAGACTTACCTTGGATACTGCCATATTGGTAAAATCCATAGGTTCGCTGAATTCAATCGTTACAATCAAACCGGTATCATCCACTTTATAGGATTTGAATGTCGGAGGAGTTTTATCAACCAGTTTTAAGTCCTTGTAGTACTCGGTCAGAGCAGTTCCGTTGGCCGTAAGAATACTGCTTGACAAATGCAGTATATAATTTCCGTTAAAAGCCTTCTCGGAAGTAATGGTTAAGGTTTTGCCATCGGAAGATAAAGTACCGGTTAAGGTACCCAGATCACCGGCTGCTGTTCCGTCAGAATTGGCCAGGGCCTGGATCGTAATGCTGTCTAAAAGTTTACCGTTACTGTCTAACATAGTGGTTCCGTTCATGGCTTCGTCAAATGTTATGGTTAATGTGGTTGAATTGGTAAGTACGGCTGATTTTACGCCTGCTGTTTTGGGAACAATATTAATTTTAACCCTGTCCTGAACCTTGCTGGTAGCTGCGGCAGCTTTGGTTTTGGAAGCCGTGGCTGTCAAAATTACGGGACCAGCCTTTAAAGCCGTAACAATACCTTTTTTGTTAACCTTGGCGCATGTTGTGTTATCAACGGTATACGTAATTAAATCAGTAGAATTGCTTGGGGTAAGCACCGCATTAAAATCAATCGATTCCCCTACCGTAAGAGTAAAATAATCCGTACCTTCCGGAGGCGTATTGGTTATCTTAATTGCCGTTGCCGGTATTTTAACCATTACCTTGCAGGCCGGCCGAAGCACCGTTCCATCCTTATACACAATCTTATTCTTAATATAAGCGGTACCTTTACCAACGGCAGTTACGTAACCGGTTTTGGCATTCACAGTAACCACTTTCTTATTGGTCGTATACCAGGTGGTGGACTTTACCTTGGATTTATCCAGGTTTTTAATGGATAAGGTAAAAGTCGATCCGATTCCGTTCAGTGTTTTGGAAGACATGGATAACTTTGGCGTTTTGGCTTTGGCAGCCGTTGCCGTTATTGTGGTTCCGGGAAATAGTGATGTGACCAAAAAGACGGCAAGTAAAAGGGCCATCCACTTTTGTATGCGTTTTTTCATTTTCATTCCTCCTAATTATAAATCCCATTTTATAATCATTTTTACACAACTGCTTAAGTGAAACTAATCTCCCCAGATTATTACAACAGCAGTACTTAATAACTATTTTATAATATAATTCAAACATTTGTCAAAATAATGGCTAATTATGGTGTAAATGTTATATTTTTGTTAAATTTTACATTACATTCAAAAAGGAGCTTTTACCCCTGGCCCATTGGGCCAGGAGCAAAAGCTCCTTCATCGTTTATTCATTAATCCGGTATTAAGGTATAAGTACTTATGGCAGCCGGATTGCCGTATACGTCGGTTATATTGTTGGCACTGGTAGGAATAATTTGCATCTCCACATTGGAAGCTGGCTTATCATCCAGGGTAATGATAACTGTTTTACCGCTGATGACACAACGATCAACAATATTTACGCCATTTTGCATAACCTGAAAACTTGCGTTACCCGTTATGGTTTCATGAAAGGTTATGATAATCTTATCCGGTGACACATAAGTGGCTGTTCCACTGCCAGGGCCCGTATTTTCACGCAAATATACGAAAGTAGTATAGGTCTCCATTTCCGTATAGGTATTATGATACCCTTTGATACCGGATATGGTAATGGTATATTTGCCGGATGTGGCCACTGTGCCGGATGCAAGAGTTAATTTTACCGTAGCACCGCTTGTGGTATTATCCGTTAATACGGCTGATTCCACTGCTGTTCCTGCCACATAATAATTGCTCGTATTCTGTGCGCTTTCTTCATCCAGTTTGTTACCAAAGGTTACGAATATTACGCTTGGATTATCCGAGGACTGTACGATAGCTCTTGGCTTTGGTAACGCTGTGGAGGAACCTTCCGTATTGGTAAGTTTAATGGAAGTGGTCAGATTGGTATTGCCATATTCATCCTCAATAAAATCTTCCGGTATGGTAATGATGTAGGTACCGGTTTCAGTCATATCACCACTGTCTAATACTACCGTAACCAAAGAACCTTCCGCACTTGCCGTATAGTCAATGTAAGTATCACTTGAAAAACCGGCTGAGGCAACGACTCTTGCCTTAAACTGGCCATACCTGGACAATACAGATACATCTTTGTTGTAATATAGCAACAAGGTATAAATTACTTCTCCGTTGTACCTGTCTGTATTAAGCACATAATTTTCCAGTTCAGGAACCTCGGTTACGTATGTAAAGTTTACTTTTACAGTAATATAGGTATTGGCCGAAGTATCGGTGGAAATTACGTTATAGCTGTCCCAGTATCCGATCTTGACTTCCTGTGTTCCCGTAAGTTTTGCAGATTCCGAATCCAGAGTATAGGTTACCTGTTTGTTATTGTCTTCCTTAACAACGCCATATATGATGGCTCCATTGCTTAACAGAATATTACCGGGCGTCTGAATTGCTCTGGTAAAGGTAGCCGTTAAGGTATGTCCATCCGTACGGACTAAGGATACTAATCTGGCCTGGGCTTTTGGCTTCGTATCTGTACCAAAAATAACGGTAATACGGTCATTGGCCGGATAATTGCCTGCCCTGTCCTTTAATCCGGAAAATACTACCTTAAATTGCTTATCCCGATCTAAGGTGGACATATCGGTTAAATCAAGAATCAGGGATTTGCTGTCGTTTGAAGCCTTGTAACTGGATTTCTGGCTTAATCTGTTTACCGTTGAGGACCGGATTGGGGTGGTACCTGATACCTGAGATACATCCACTACTTTTAATCCGGAGAAATCCATGGCTTCGGTAAAGTTAATGGAGACAATAAGACCCGTATCATCAACCGTGTAACCCTTAAAGGCCGGTGGTTCCTTATCATATAAGGACAGTTCGGTGTAATATTCCATCAGGGGCTGTCCGTCTTTTTTGGTCAGAATATTATCGGAAAGCCTGATTCCATACAGTCCGTTAAAATATCCGGAAGTAGTAACCGTAAGTACTTTGCCGTCTGATGAAAGGCTTCCGGTCAAAGTGCCCAGCCCACTGGCAACAACACCATTTTTATCCGTTTTGGCAGTAATGGAAACATTGCTTAAGAGCTTTTTACCGGAATCCAATACGGTTCTTTCATCAATTGCCTCATCAAAGGTTATTTTTAAGGTAGTGGTATCCACCAGTTCCACATTGGTTACCTTGGCGGTTTTCGTAACAATTTCTATGTTTATGCTGTCTTTAATATCCAGAATGGCATCCAGACTGTTTTTATAGGCCGCAGGCTTTGTTAACTTGGCCCTGGCTGTCAATGTGACAAAGCCCGGTTTTAGTCCTTTTACAATACCCCTTTTTTTATCCACTTTTGCAATGGTCGGATCACTTATGCTGTAAGTAATATAATTGCTGGCATTGGAAGGAGTAAGTACTGCATTAAAATCATAGGTATCTCCTACTGCAATAACATGCCTGCTGTTATTGGACAGGTCATCCTGAGCATTGTTTATCTTAATTGCAGTAGCGGGAATTTTTACCGTTACCTTACAGGCAGGAGTTACCACTTTCCCGTTTTTATAGGTAATTTTACACTTAATCGTTGCGGTCCCTTTTCCCACTGTTGTTACTGTTCCCTTATATACGGTTGCCACTTTTTTATTGGTGGAGGACCATTTGGTGGATTTTATTCCTTTCTTAGGCAAATTTTTAATTTTCAGTTTAAAATCCTGCCCGGTACCGATTACCGTTTTACTGGTAACAGACATGGCAGGTTTTGCCGCGGCAGTAACAAAAGTTTTAGCTGGAAATATGGTTGCCGATAAAATGATTGCCAACAGAAATACTTTCCATATTAACCAGTGTTTCTTCATTTCATCTCCTCCTTGTATGTACAAATAAGTTCGGCAATTGCATCAAACCATATGAAACTCACAAAACTTATTAATTCCATTATAATGTTTATCGGCAACTTAGGAAAGAAAAATAAGAATAAATTAAATGTATCTGCCCGGCACCTTTACTGAACAGGGAAATCAAAGAGTTTTTATTTAATAAAGCTAAAAAGGAACTGCTACACAATATGTTCCAATGCTGCAGGAATTGCACTATGTATCCCATAACACACTGTTTTGACGGACATCGGGTTCATTTTGTATACATAAAACAAGCATTTATGTTTGATTTGTGTCAGCAAAATGAATCTGATGTCAGGAAACCAGTTTGTGAGGGATACCTGTTGCACAATTCCTGTGCATCAACCTGCATTATGCAACAATCCCTTTTAAAAAACCTTATTGTCTGAGTTCAATGCCTAATTTATTTAAGCCGGCCAGAATTTTATTCATAACTTCCGTTATATCCTTGTCTTCCAGAGTTCTGTCCTTATGTCTGAAGCTAATGGAATAAGCCATGGATTTATAACCTTCCTTAATCTGGCTACCTTCATAGACATCAAATAAATGATAGCTTTCCAGAATATCGCCGCCATTTTCACGGATTACCGCTTCCACATCTCCGGCTAATATTTCTTTCTTCATAACCATACTGATATCTCTGGTTACTGCCGGATATTTGGCAATTCCCTTATACTTAACATCAAAAGTAGCGCGGGATACAATTTCCGGCATATCTAACACCGCAACATATACCCGGTCTCCGATGTTATAATTATCTAATACGTCAGGATGTATTTCTCCGATGTAACCGATAATTGTGTTATCATAGATAATGTTGGCCTGGCGACCCGGATGAAGATATGGCCTGCCTGCCTTGGGATCATAGGTAATCAGCTTTTTCATACCTACTTTTTCCAGGAATTCTTCTACCACACCTTTTAAATCAAAGAAATCTCCTTCACCGTACATACCCAGCGTAAACTGCATTCTTTCTTCCGGAAGTTCGGTAACAGGAAGGGCCTTAGGCAGGTAAATATTGCCCAATTCGTATAAGCGAACATTTTTGTTTCTTCTGTTATAATTGGTCGATAAGGAAGTTAACATTCCGTTGAGGGTAATGGTCCTCATTATGCTGAAATCTTCCCCAAGAGGATTGGATATAACCACGGTATCACGTAATTTATCGCCTTCCGGTATAAGAAGCTTATCAAATACCTTAGGGCTTTCAAAGGAATAATTCATTCCTTCGTTAAAGCCGAACTGTTCCGCAATGTTTCTGGCTATGTTCTCAATTCGAAGCTTAAAGGATAATTTACCGGTAGTGGCTTCTCCGGTAGGCAAGGTAGTAGGTATATTGTCATAGCCATAGAAACGGGCCACTTCCTCATCTAAGTCTGCCTGACCTTCTATATCCTGTCGCCAGGTAGGAACAATGACTTCTCCGGTTGTTTCATCGTAATCCAGTTCGATTTTCTTAAAAATACCAATCATAGTTTCTTTGGTTAAATTTGTACCTAACAGTTTATTGGTTCTGCCCGGATTAAATGGGATTCTTCTTGGTTTTCTTACTTCCGGGTAAATATCAACCGCACCGCCAACTACTTCTCCTGCCCCCATTTCTTCAATTAACTGGCAGGCCCGGTTCATAGCCTCTATGGCCGTATTGGGATCCAATCCTTTTTCAAATTTGGCAGCGGCATCGGTTCTAAGTCCTAACTTTTTGCCGGACAAACGGATATTGGTACCGTCAAAGCAGGCAGCTTCCAATAATACTGTTTTAACATTATCTGTGATTTTTGAATTTTCCCCACCCATAATACCGGCAATACCAATCGGCTTTTCAGCATCACAGATCATTAAAATGGAGGAGTCCAGCTTTCTTATATTGCCGTCCAGGGTCTGGAATTCTTCTCCGTCTTTTCCCCTTCTTACGATAATTTTTCTTCCCGCAACCTGATCCAGGTCATAGGCATGCATTGGCTGACCAAACTCTTCCATAACATAGTTGGTAATATCGACCAGGTTATTAATCGGACGAATACCGCAGGCAGCCAGTCTTCTTTGCATCCACAATGGTGATGGTCCAATCTTTATATTTTTTATGACTCTGCCCACATAACGGCTGCAAAGGTCCTTATCCTGTATCTCGACCGAAATGTAATCGGAAGCTTTTTCGCTGTTGCCTGTTTCTTTAATAACAGGAGGATGAAAACTTTTTCCAAAGGTAGCGGCAGCTTCTCTGGCAATACCCAGTACCCCGAAGCAGTCCACACGGTTGGAAGTTATCTCATACTCAAACACTACATCGTTAAGACCCAGGGCTTCTATGGCACTGGAACCAATTTCAAGGCCTTCATATTCTTTATTATTGAAAATATAAATACCATTGTCCGGCGCATCCGGGTACATTTCTTTGCTGGAACCAAGCTCTTCGATGGAACACATCATACCGCAGGATTCCACACCTCTTAGTTTCCCTTTTTTAATTTTGATGCCTCCGGGCGTTTTGCTTCCGTCATGTCCTCCGGCAACACGTCCGCCATCCAGAACAACAGGAACCAGATCCCCTACTTTCACATTGGAAGCACCGGTTACAATCTGGACGGTTCCCCCTTCTTTTGTAATCTGTACCTGGCATATAATTAATTTATCCGCATCCGGATGTTTTTCTATTTGCAATATTTTTCCCACAACAATTTTATCCAAATCTGCATCCAGCTTTACATAGCCTTCCACTTTCGTACCGCTTAATGTCATACCGTCGGCATATTCCTGGGCAGTTACGTCAAGATCCGGTACATATGCTTTTATCCATGATAATGGTGTATTCATCCCTTTAAACCTCCTAATAAATTATCCTTACTGGTTAAAATTGAATCCTAGAATTGCTTTAAGAACCTGACATCATTTTCATAAAGCAGTCTCATATCATCTATCTCATATTTTAGCAATGCAATACGCTCCAGGCCCAGGCCAAAAGCAAATCCGGAATATTCATTGGGGTCAATTCCGCTCATCTTAAGAACTTTCGGATGCACCATACCGCAGCCTAAAATTTCAATCCAGCCGGAACCTTTGCAGAAACGGCAGCCTTTACCACCGCATTTAAAACAGGATACATCCACTTCCGCACTGGGTTCTGTAAACGGGAAATGGTGAGGTCTGAATCTGACCTTTGTTTCTTCGCCAAACAGCTGCTTTGCAAATTCCGCAAGGGTACCTTTTAAATCGGCAAAGGTTATGTTCTTGTCAACAACCAGCCCTTCGATCTGATGGAAACTGGGGGAGTGGGTGGCATCCACTTCGTCGGCACGGAATACTCTTCCTGGTGCAATCATACGAATTGGAAGCTTTCCTTTTTCCATTACCCTTACCTGAACCGGAGAAGTCTGGGTTCTTAATACAATATCATTGGTTATGAAAAAGGTATCCTGTTCGTCTTTTGCCGGATGGTTCGCCGGAATATTCAAAGCTTCGAAATTATAATAATCATATTCTACTTCCGGGCCTTCCACGACCTCATAGCCCATTCCGATAAATATTCTTTCTATTTCCTCTAAGGCAATGGAATTGGGATGACGATGCCCTACCATAGGCTTTTTGGCAGGAAGGGTAACATCTATGGTTTCCTTTTTAATCTGTTCCTCTCTTAATTTTTTGGCAAAATACTCTTTCTTTTCGTCCAGTTTCTGCTCCAGCATATTTCTGGCCTCATTGACTAACTGGCCAATTGCAGGCCTGTCCTCCGGGGCAATGTCTTTCATGGATTTTAATATTTCCGTAAGCTTCCCTTTTTTCCCTAAAAAAGCAACTCTGATTTCATTTAACTTGTCTAATTCTTCCGAAGCTTTTATTTTTTCCAAAGCTTCGTCCACTATGGCTTTTAATTTTTCCTTCATGGCAATCTCCTTTCTTAAATGAACCGGTCTTTCCCCGACCATTTTTCTGCATATTTCATAGGACTTCATTTCCTGCGAAAAAAAAATCCATCCCTGTAAAAACAGGGACGGATAAAATCATACTAATAACACGTACCAGACAGGCACGTATCCGCGGTACCACCCAAATTCCTATGAATAAGGCACATATCCTTACCACATAGGCACTCTGACAGCATAACGCGCTGCAAACGTCATCTCCTACTAGAAAGTTCAAAGATGAAGCTCCAGTGGGAAAATCAATAATTACCTGAACTTAAGGAAGCTTTCAGCCGGTGACTTCCTCTCTCTGAAAGAAGGTAATTATCTCCTGTGCAAAACGCACCGCACCTTCACAGCCTTTTACATATATGGCTTTATTTTATCACATAATTCTCCAATGTCAAGGTAAGATTCAAAAATTATCCCTGGCCCAATTCCATGAGATTTTTATATTTTTGTTTTTTATATTTTATTATTTATATTCTATGGTTTAATTTTAATGCCTTATCTTTCAGTTCTTCTGCCAGCTTTGACAACTTGGCAGAATCGGCCGCTAACTGGTCCGCATATTTTGTTGAGTTTTCCGGTGAAACCGTATCCCCTTCCGAACCGACAAAAGACTGTTCGGATAATTTTGCCACTGCGTTTTGGGTAAGATAATTGGTACAGGAAGTTACATCATAAATCAGGCTGCTTAAGTCATTTACTTTTTCCAATAATTCCTTAAGGCCAGAGCCATAATCTTCCTTAATTTCCGGAACCTTTTTGTCCTTTGTCTCATTTTTCTTATTCTCTTCTTCCTTATTCCGGTTCTTTTTTAAAATATGACAAGAATTTACCTGAGCTTCCTTTTCCTTGTTTTCTTCCGTTATATTTTCCTCTGAGCTGCTCTCCTTGTCGTCAACACTTTCCTTAACCGCCGTATTTTCTTCCTGGTCCGTTTTTGTTTCTGCCTGTCTTTCCTTTTCCTCCACAATTTCCTTTTCCGTATACATATCCGGATTAATTGTTATAATATTTTCTTTGGGTTTATCTTCCTTTTCTTCCTGCAGCTCCTGAGAATAAACCATGAAATGATGGGATGTATTGCCTGTATTATTCTCTTTTACCGCTTTTCGCCTCATTTTTATGGATCGGATCAGCATATTTATCTCTCCTTCATATTTAGGATTACAACAACCCCTGTTAAAAGTTACCTTTACTTACTTATTCAGAACTTTTTCTTTATCCGATGAAGTTCTGGCTATAATCCTATAATATGCACCATAAAGCCAAAACGGCCCATCCATATCATATCTTTTTTAAAATAAGAATAAACCGGTTCAATGCCGGTAAAAAAATAAATTTTGAAATTCGTTCACTTATACAAGAAAAAATGGTATAATCTAATTTTATGGAACAGCCCTAATCCGAGACTAAGGATATGTTTGATTACATATACTAAATATAAGCGAATATAACCGTTTTGGGGTAAAATATTAATGAGGTATCAGCATGAATACAGCAATTTCAATTTTTAAAATAATACGTGCCTTTAACAGGAAAGTAAGAGACGATTATGTTTCGGCATTCTCCGCACATGCCGCTTTCTTTGTCATGATTTCTTTCTTTCCATTTATCATGCTTTTACTAACTCTGCTTCAGTATCTGCCCATTACGGAAAGTGCGCTGATGCAAACATTAACTCAGGTTTTTCCAAGCAGTATATCCCCTTTGGTTATTTCGATTGTATCTGAAATTTATGATCAGTCTTCCGGAACGGTCATATCCATTACTGCCATTTCTGCCCTCTGGTCTGCCTCAAGGGGAATACTTGCTATTGTAAAAGGGTTAAATTCTGTTTACGGTATTAAAGAAACCAGAAGTTATGTTAAGCTTCGTATTATTTCATCTATTTACACTTTTATTTTTGCCATTATGATGCTTATTACGTTAACCATCCTTGTTTTTGGTAACCGGCTTTATATATGGATTGAAAACAGAATTCCTTTTTTAAAAGATTTCGCTCTTTTGATTATTAGTATCCGGACCATTGCCGGACTGTTTATTTTAACCCTTTTCTTTTTACTGATGTATATTTTTATACCCAACCGGTCCACGAAAGTTTACAGAGAACTGCCCGGTGCTTTAGTTTCTGCTACCGGATGGATGATATTTTCCTATCTGTTTTCATTTTATATTGACAATATGAGCAATTATTCCAAAATGTACGGAAGCCTTACGGCCATTGTACTGTTTATGCTTTGGTTTTACTTTTGTATGCATATTCTTTTTATTGGGGGGGAAATCAATGTGATTTTATCTTCCGGTGATCTAATTTACTATCTCAGATACTTGTTTAAACTAAGAAAAGAATATAAGGCCGAAATAAATCCCAAAAATAAGCAGGCTCATGTTCTGAAGGATTCCTCTATGTCTTCCAAAAAATAAACGATAAAACAAATATGAAACCAAAATATCCACTGATTAAAGAAAATGCTTTCTGTTATGTGTTTTCTCATATATTTTTATTCAGTTATTTTAAGGCTGTTGGATTATAGATTATATATGTAAAATAAAGGAATGTGCATTTAAAGATTTTCTGCACATTCCCTTATTTTTATATAAAATCTTTTGCCGAATGAATTCTTCCATATACCATAAACACTTGTACAGGTGGCCCTATGAAAGCCACCTGCAGTTGCTTTCTGATATTTTAGTACGGATATTTTAATAAATAAATCCGATTTCGACTCCCGTGTAATAATGCTTTATAATTTCCTCATAGTCTTTTCCGGAATCAGCCATGGCTTTTACCCCGTTCTGGCTTAAACCTACGCCATGACCGTATCCCCCTCCGTAAAAGGTAATGCTTTTTTCGCTTTTTTCCATGGTAAAAAAGGCGCTGGGCAGCATACTAAGGTCTGCGACCTTGCTTTTATCCTGTCTGATTACCTCGTCGGCTATGGGTGCGAGAAGTGTCCTGATATTATATTCGGTCTGGACTTTTATCGTACATTCAGAGCCAACCAGGATAATGGAGGAAATAATGCCGCTTTTTTCTCTTTTGTCAATCAGGATGTCTTTTACTGTTCCAATGGTACTTACCTGTCTGCTGGCATACTTAGGGTTATTATCTACTTTTCCTTCCACCAATGTCTGAATTAAATCCGGATTGGCTTTATACCGGCTGGCGAGATTTTTGTCTATGGATTTCTTTAGATTTTCCTTACTGATTGTTACTCTCCAGCGATACCAGGCAAACTTGCTGTCATAAGTATCTGTGGGCGGGTTTTTTATAAAGTTTTTAAACGCCGTTTCCTTTGACAGATTCATACTTTTTGAGGAACCGCCGGAAGCATAAACGGCTTCACCTTCAGCCACATCATAGACAGTCTGCATTTTACCAA
Source organism: Lachnoclostridium sp. (assembly GCA_047777345.1). Classification (GTDB taxonomy): domain Bacteria; phylum Bacillota; class Clostridia; order Lachnospirales; family Lachnospiraceae; genus Anaerocolumna. The sequence goes on from JBKEEJ010000002.1 coordinate 150,818, forward strand.
CAAGATATTCCGCTTCGCTGTTACTGTTCCATACTTCTTTTAAGGATGCGGTATGACCGCAGGAAGTTGAAAAATAATAAGCGGTTATGACTTCATCATTATACGTAATTACTTTTCCGTAGGTATCCTTTACCGCCAGTATACTGTTGGAATTTTCCTCAATATTGTTATATACCTGATAATTTACGCTGTCATCCACATGGGCTCCGTATTCACTGTAGCCATTGGCTAAAAGCTGCCTGTAAGCATAACTTCTGGCACATATGGCCTGGACTTTTAAGGCTTCTAACCCATAGCTTGATGGCATTTCACTGGGAATTACCGCATAAAGATATTCCTCAATGGGAAGTTCGTTAATAACAATCAGCCCTTTATCCGTTTTCTCAATTTCCATGGTTCCCCGATAGGATGGGTTCCCATATGCCCGCTTTATGGTCAAAAGCTTTATTTTACCGTTTTCTGACTTGGTTTCTATCTTAAGTCGTCCTTCTTTAAACAATTTATTGCTGGATTTCAGGGTTATGGTCTGGCCCGCTTTATAGGTTTTTACCACATCCCCTGCTTTAAGGGTATATTCCTTATCTGATGTGATTTTAACCACATTATGAAAAATATCTGCATAATTGTTTGTCTTAATCAACACCCTGATGTTTTTGGCCTTTATTGCTTCCTTAATTAAGGCAGCCACTATTTTACCGCTAGCTACTACGAAATCCGTGGTATCATAACCTACCAGTATGCTGTTGGTTACATCCATGGACATTTCCCCATATATTTTATAGATTTTATAATCCTCATCTAATTCTACTTTTCCATAACCCTGAATTTCAATAAAATCCCTGTTAGCCACTAATACTTTTCCATTTATTCTGTCTGGTTTTATACTGATTTTTGTGATTACTCCATCTTCAATGACCAAATCACCAATTTGATTTTTAATGTCCACAGATAATTTATACTTTGTCTTAAAATCCCTTGTTACATCATTAAGAAAGGCTGTTACAGTAGTGTCTTTTCCTGCTGTAATATAGACATTCCTAAGTGTGGTTTCTCCTCCTAAGCTGTCTTTTACATATACTATACTGGCTCCACTTACATAAGCAATAATAGTCCGATCTACATAATCCTCCAGCTTAAACTTGTTATCTTTTATAAATGCAGTCCCATCCTTACTGTCATTTTCAGTTTTCCCAGACCTGTTTTCAGTCTTTTCTGTCTGGTTGTCCCCTTCTTCATTATCTGTTAATTTTTCCAGATCTTTTCCGGAGGAATCAGATGAAGCAATAAATTTGAGTACTCCATCTGTATAGAATGCATCATAATTTACTACATCCGTATATGTATAATTTCCCTGATCCGTTACAAGTGTCTGCTCTGAATTCTTCTTTGTGTCTTCTGGCCTACCCAGGACAAACAGGGTCATTTCCGTTACTGGTGCCTTATCTTCTTCAAAGCCTTTTAGCAGGCACTCATACAGATTTAAAAATTCTTCAACATGTACCTGTTGATTCTTTGCATCCTTTTCTATATCAAATGAAAGGTTACCTATGATACTTTCCTTATCTAATTTTAATTCAGTACACACAAAATCCAATACTGTCCTTAATTTACCAAAGGTAAGACTGGTCTCATCTGCTATAGGTTGTTCTTTCTCAATATCCAGCTTTTCAATTAACTGTTCCTCATTAAGACCAAGAAACTTAAGAAGTCTTAATGCTTCCCCAGTTGTCATCATATTTTCAGTCAGATTCGTTATATCTTGTTTTAACCGGTCTGGTTCCTTGTCCCCTTTTAGCTGATTATAAATATTCTTGCCGAATATAATAAGAAGGATTCCAATACAGATACCCATCAACCATAATTTCTTTTTCATAATTTTCACCCGTAATTTTATGTCAGAATCGAAATGATCCATTGTATTATTACTTATCGCCTGTAATACAATTATATACGTGATATGAAAGAATATGCAATAAATTTACCTGAGTAATATTTACTACCTGCCAGGACTTGAAAAGGTAATATACAAATCTACTCATGAACGCAGAAAGTATTAGATGGAGATGGGTTATAGATAATAGATAATAGTAATTAGTGACTTAACATAAATGAACACATTATATGAAATAAATTCAATTGACATATTATGTAAATTTTGATACAATGTAATTAGTCCATGGATAAAAAATATTATGCGAGGAGGATATTTAATGAAGCAGATAAGAAAAATAATCATTGTTATTTTAAGTTTTTCCATGTTGTTTCGCACTGCCAATATTGCTTATGCAACAACGGTAGAACAATCAGCGTCCAACAATCTTTTGGACAAGTCAAGAATTGAATCCTTGAAACAGTATGCTGAAGATTTTATCGCTGAAAATAACAGTAATGAACAAATAATAAGTACTTATGAATTATATAATTTGAACGATGAAGTTGTTGCAATGTTATATAATTTGAGTACAGGTTATATCATTGTCAATATAAAAGACTTCAGCATCCCTGAATTTTCATTTGAAAGTAATTCGTGTTATTCCAATGATAATTCAAAAAAATACTACAACGGTGGATTAGAATATTATGAAGAAAGAACATCGGGCAGTCTGGTTGATTTGTATGATGAGCAAGAAGTTAGTAAGACTGAATTAGACACAACTAATGTATATGGTAGTGATGATATAGTTGTAGACGTTGATATGGTAAAGAGTGCTGGTTCAGACTCAAATGAACTGTTTAGAGCATCATCATCACAAACGTTTTCTTTAAAACATACATTGCCAAACTACTCTTACAATAATCGTGGTATATGTGGAGCAAATGCAGCTGCAATGTACTTACGTTACTTAGACTTGTACCATGATTCTAATATTATTCCAAATAATTTATATTCAGAAAAGTTATTAATCGATTATCTTGAGACATATATACCATCAGGTGCTTATTCTGGACAAGTATACTTTGGCATAATGGAATACTACAGTGACCAAGGCATTACTAGAGATATCTTTTGTAGCACAATGAATTCTGGAGATGTTGTAAGATGCTTAACATCAGACACCCCATACATAGCAGGTTTTATTCCTTCATCCTCTTTAGGAGCACATTGGGCTACTGGATATTCATATAAAGAATATTCTTCAGGAACACAATATTTGATTATCAATGACGGACATGGTCGCACTGGAGTGTATATGGATATAACACAGAGTGATTTTATAATCGGTTAATGAGTAGAGATATGAAGAAAATTAAAAAACTAATTATTGCTGTAGCATTCCTTTTGGTTATTGTGGTGGTATATATCATATTATACAATAAAACATACCATATAAGGGTAGACATAGACGAAGTTTATATGGTACAAATACAAACGAACGACTCAAATGGCATAAATACTAGTATTATAACTGATCCAAATGAGATTAAAGCATATGTAGAAGAAGCTAAAAAGATTCGATTCACTCATCCAAAATTCTTCCCAGGTAAAGGTTGGACGACCATGGTAGACATTAAAATGAAGAGTAAGAGTGGTTCAGAAAAAACATACAGATACACCATATCCGATACCAATATTGTTATAGGTCAGCTTAAATTTGATCTTTTACCAGATTAACATTCTGCATTGGTTGTAAATAAAGAGATATAAATCAATAACATTTGTATAAAGAGGTTGTCGGAAAATAGATAGCCCTAAACAGGGGGCTGTCGCATAATATAGACTCATCCCATATAAGGATAACACGTATCCCATAATACACTGTTTTGACGGACAGATTGTTGATTTGTCTGCCAGTAGCAAACACTTTTGTTTGATTATGGCAGACAAATAGGTAAGATGTCCGTCAACCTGTGTGTGAGGGATACGTGTTATCCGGAAAAATGGGATGAGTCTATATTATGCGACAGCCCCTTAGAATATCTTGATAGAATTACTTCTCTTTACCTGTGAAGGACTCCAGGGCATTGGTTATATCCTTAACTTGTCTTAAATCCGTTAAGAAGTACTCAATACCGTTGGTATTGGCCACAAAGTAACTGTCATCGTAAGGTTTATAGGATATTTTTACAGTATCACCATTGGTTAAATAGAAAGTTAAAGTCATATACGGTGCCTGTTCTTTATTATTGTTAAAATATTCTTCCGGAATTTCACGTTCCGCCGTCGGAGTTATAATTGTCTGATATAACTTCTTAAACGGACTTTCTTTTACTTCTTTTCCGTTAAAATAGTAAGTTTCTGTCTGTTCATCCGAATCATCGGATGATTCATCCGTCTGTTCATCTGACGTTTTCTCGGTTCTGTCAATGGATAAAGTATAGGTTTTACCTTCCACATTAATATCTACCTTATCGACGGAATCTATCTTTACAAGACTTAAATAGTGACTTGCAATACTGAATGCGTCAATATTAATAATATTTTCAACCGTGCTTGCACTCATAATATGAACCGCATTGGAATCGGATGTTTTCGCATAATAATCTCCATCCTCGGTTTTGTTTCCAATTAACAGTTCCAATGTGTAATCAACTCTGGTTGTATCATCCTCTGTATCCGTGGTATCAGTGCTATCTTTTGTATCGTCTTCGGATGAATCAGATTCTTTGGTATATATTTCATAATACTCAAGATAAACTCTGGCAGCCGGATCATCCAAACCGTATTTGCTTAAATCTTTGGCATTATAGTCAACACAGGAAGTAAAAGATAATTCGGAATAGTTTTTAAGCAGAGTAGTTACCTCGCTTGACTCCGCAGTAATAGGCGTTTTATACGGCTGTTTTAATGTCCAGTTGGAAATACCGGCAAATTCCGAAGTCGCATTGGCATTATCACTTTCGTCATACTGAATTTCAAAATTAGGTTCGTCTTTTTTCTCAACCAGCAGGTGAGTAATGTTGGATGACGTAATCGTTGGCAAAGATTCGACTTCTGTCATTTCAATTTTGTCATGATCAAAATTATCATAAACCGATGAGGATATAACGTAAACTTTTCCATCATCGTTTACGGTGGCATAGTATCCGCCGGTAACGGGTACCTCCGAACCGATACACAATTTTGTTTCATTTCCATCTTTATCCGTTACTACAACTAATATTGCCGGATCATCCAATCCGAAATCGGACAGATTGTCAACTCCTTCTTCCAGAGTTCTGGTAGAAGTCAGTTTGGTAAAAGCCTTGCTCATATTATCGGCATAAGTCTGGTTAACCGGGAAAGATTTGTCATCAGTATATATCCATTTATCATCGTCCCCTTTAACCAGGGTCATTTCTGTGTCTTTGTTTTTAAAATAAATTTTTTCGATGGAGTCCTCATCAAGCTTCAAAATAGTTTCCGAATCGCTTTCATCCTTTTTGCTGTCTTTCTTTTCATTATATTTTAATAACCAAAAGCAGGCCCCGATTAAAACAATCAATGCAATCAGTAAAAGTACAAGGGTTAAGCTTTGTTTCTTTTTCTTACTGCCTGCCATTATTTTTTCCTCCTTCTAACACAGATAAATCCACCAAATGCCAGAACAAAGACAGGAATCACAACAACAACCAGTATTGCCCAGAAATTAACCTGCGCCGCATTTAAGGTCAGATACTGCTGAGTCACACTTCTGGTACGGATTGAAAGGCTGCTTTCTTTATTGGTTACGTAATTAACGGAATTTACCATTAGGTCCAGATTGCCGATGGTATTATAAGACAGCATCTGTTCGTCTATCATAAGAGTAGAACCTAACACGATAATCTTGGATTCGATATCGTTATATTTTTCCGTAATTGCCACTCCAAGATCAAAAGGTCCGTCAATATCTTCCGATTGCTTTTCAATGGTGCTGTTAGAAACATCTACCTTGGAAAAAGCACTGTCTGAAGTGGTGAATAAAGGATCAATTTCGGTGGTGCTTCTTTTACTGTCCAGGGTTCTGATTCCAATTGCGCTTGGCATAATAACAGCAGTGTTTTTGGACATAAGAGAGGATGTGATATCATGGCTTTTAATGTTCGGCATCAGATTATTCACATATTTACCCATGTAATAGCCCTGCTGGGTTTCAACAACCACACCGTCTACAAAACTGATACCGTAATAATTCATCAGACTATTGAAGTTTTCCAGATTTTCCGCATTGTAGTCTACCAGAATAATTGCATTGCCGCCATTTGCCAGATAATCTTTTATCATGGCAACTTCATCCTCGGTATAATCTTTTTGAGGTCCGTTAATGAAAAGAACGGAACAGTCATCCGGAATGCTTTCTTCTTTTAATGTCTCTAAAGATTTAATTGTTACATTTGCCTTTTTCAGGGAAGTAGAAAGGGTGTTGCCAATTTCCGTTTCCCCGTGTCCGGTTACCGTATACATTACAGGAAGATCTTCAGTCGTAACGTATTCCAGCGCACTGGTTACCTGGCCTTCCACATCAATAGCGGTGACCGTAGACTGATATGTATTATAATTAAACTCAGTCTGGTACATATCGCTGTTATCAATATATTTGGCTCTGTCATTTGATTCGTTTACAACGATAATGCTGTTACTGCTAACTTCTTCATCCGTATACTTGGATGCGAAATTAGGATATAATACCGGATCTTTATAAACTACTTTGATTTTATCGGATATCTCAGGGTATTTTTCCACAATCTTGGTAAATGTATCATCTTCTTTTCCGGATTCCACAATATAATAAATGGTAATCTTATCCTTAATTCCTTTTACAAAATCTTTGGTTTCATCCGTAAGAGTATACATACCCTCTTTGCTGATATCAATTTGCCAGTCTAACTGAGTAACAAAAAAGTTAACCAGTAAAACCAGAGCAATTACGATGGCAGATACAACTGTGGCGTAAGCTCCGCCCCGGAACTTTCTGGATGTAAAGGAAGCTTTAATTTTATCAATTACTTTTATCTTTTTTTCTTCCTCTTCCTCGGATTCAGAGGTTTCCTCGGGCTCAGATATTTCCTCGGATTCCGATTTTTTCTCGGATTCCGCCTGTTTTGACTCGTTTTGAGCTAAATTTTCCTCCTGTTTTATTTCAGAAGAATTCTCCTTGTTTTTTTCTTCAGAAAGATTAGCATCATTCTGATTTAAACTGTTTTGGCTTTCCTGGCTTTGGCTGTCCTGATCTAATTTATTCTGATTTTCATTATTGAAATCTTTCATTCTGCTCTTCTCCTTTCCATTAGTTCCATCTGCGTTTCTTAATTTCCTGAACCGTTAAGAACTGGAACAGGAATACAATGCTGACAAAATATACGACAGAGGACAAATCCAGAATACCTTTGGTATAGTTGTCAAACCTTGCGATTACGGAGAACCAATTAAACACTCTGGATACCAGGCCGTCAAATACCGTAGGCTTTACTGCATAGAAGGTTGTCAATACTGCTTCGGCAATAATACCTACAGTAAGTGAAACCGTTAAGTTATGCATCATAGAATGGAGAAGCCAGCAAATGAGCACAATAATCACGGAAAAAATAACCCATGCAGACTTTTTATCCGTAGGCAGCAATGAGACAAGGCTGTCCATTAATGCAGTAATCAAAATAACAACAAAGGAAACTACGGCAGCTACCAATTGGCTTTCGGTCAAGGCTGAAATAAACAAGCCGATGGAAATATAAGCCGCACCTAACAGGGTAAATCCCAAAATGGAACCATATGCAACCTTTAAAGATAAAGAACCAAATTGGAGTAAAATTAAGGGATAGACAGATATAATACCCATAACTATTAAAAATACGGTAAATACAGCTAAAAATTTACCTGCAACAATTTTTCCCACCGATACGGGAGAAGTAAATAGCAACTGATCTGTTTTCTGTTTTCTTTCTTCCGCCATCAGACGCATGGTAAGAATCGGCACCAGCAATATGAAAATAAAAGATACACTGGATAATACGTATTCAAAATTAGCATACATCTGAATCATATTGTAAACCACATAATATATACCCACAATAACCAGGAAAAACGCGATAAATACATAACCGGTCATTGATGTGAAATAAGATTTTAACTCCTTTTTATAGACTGCCAGCATGTTTATTTACCCTCCTCAATATCAGTTTCGTTGGTTTTCTCCTCTTTGGAAGCAGCTGCTTTTAAAGCTTCAGCACGTTTTAAAGGAGCAAATTTTTTGCGTGTTGACCCTTTTTTCCCTTTTCCTTTTGATTGGGTTACCTCAAGGAAGATATCTTCAAGGGACATCTTGGATGACTGCATATTTAAAATAGGACATCTTGCGTCACTTAACGCATAAAATACGTCTTCGCGAATGTCATTTTCCTCATCGCTGTAAGCGGTTAATTTCACAATACCTTCTTTTTCTTTTCCTTCAAAATCCAGCCTTGTTATTTCTTTTATATTGGACAAAGCTTCCTTAATTCTGTCTTTGGTACCTTTAACCTCTAAGTGCAGGCCGTTGGATCCTCCGATATGTCTGGACAAATTGTCGGGAGTATCACTGACAATTAATCTGCCCTTATTGATAATCATGACAGTGTCACATACTGCGCTGACTTCGGACAGAATATGGGAACTTAGGATAATGGTATGCTCCTTGCTTAAACTTTTGATTAAGTCCCTTATCTCAATAATCTGCATTGGATCAAGGCCTACGGTAGGCTCGTCCAAAATAAGAACGTCGGGAAATCCTACGATGGCTTGTGCCAATCCAACCCTTTGCTTATAACCTTTGGACAATTGTTTAATTAATCGGTCTGACACATCTGTAATCTTTGTCATTCTCATAATTCTGGCGATCATTTGGGCTTTTTCCGATCTTTTTACCATTTTCAGATCTGCCACAAAGTTAAGGTATTCTTTTACAGTCATATCCGGATATAAAGGAGGCAATTCGGGTAAATATCCTATTCTTTTTTTAGCCTCTTCCGGTTCGTCAAATATATCATGTCCGTCAATTAATACGCTTCCTTCTGTTGCTGATATATAACCGGTAATAATATTCATGGTGGTGGATTTTCCGGCTCCGTTTGGGCCTAAGAACCCCAGTATCTGGCCCTTATCCACAGTAAAACTCAAATTGTCTACTGCCAGATGGTCCCCATACTTTTTGACTAAATTCTTAACCTCTATCAAGACTTTTTCCTCCTTAAATTAATTGGACTCTAATAAAAGTATTTTACTCTGATAATGCGAAAAATTTGTGAACAATCATATGAAACTTACAACTGTTCACAAATTTTTCACAATTGAACCTATTAAATTATAAATTAATTTTTTATGGAAATCAATGTAAATGTAAAATACCCACCTATTATATGCCAAATTATACATAAGCCTCCTGTTACCGACAATTTTCTTCCGTTTATTTTTCGTATTTTCCGGCTTTATATGTAATAAAAATCACTTATTTTTCGGTATTTATATATTGATAAACCGATATCATGCATACAAAGCATATTATCTTCTGCGATTATTACTTCTGTTATCAATAAAGGTAAGCATAGCCAAAAGCATCATTCAAACTGGAGCATTAAAAATAAAGAATCGTATGTAATCATCACATCACCACCCTTCCTGGGAGGTATCCGGTCAGACGGAGTAATAAACTCCTAAAGTCAGTACCCTGAAAGCAACCTTTTTTCTTCTATCCTTTGCTTTCGTCATAGGTACATCCTTTTTTGTTATTAGTTGCCTTGTTGTCGTAATCCATAGCTTGTTTCGATTTTTTTTCATGATCAATCCTCCTTTTTAAAAATATTGTTATCAGTTACAAATCAAATGTTTTAAGGAAGCACCTAAGAAAAAGGAAATGTTTTCGGGACCTTTAAGATGCACTGTGTTATTTTCTATATTTATATTATATGGAATTTCCATTCTTTTACAATAGTGTTTGCATATTCTACATGTTTTTTGTCTAATGTACATAAAATATCCGCAATTTTATTATATTGCCTGACTTTTTAGTTAATTTTTGCTAAGTTTACTTAGAATTTAATCAGACAAAAAAGAACAGGCTGTCGCCCAATGAAACTTTTGGGATTATAAGGTAAGTTATAATTCCCAATCCAACACTGTGAGACAGCCCATTCTCTTTACAGTTATAAACTTAATATGCAGTAAATCCAAACCGAAATTAAGGAGTGCCTTTTAACCCTTATCTTTTAAGTACCTTAACCAATTACGTCACTCATCTGATACATACCCGGTGCTTTTCCAGCTAAAAATTTAGCCGCATGAATAGCTCCGTTGGCAAAAATAGCTCTGGAATAAGCGGTATGTTTTATTTCTATTACTTCATCCGTACCGGCAAATATCACTTCATGCTCACCAACTATGGAGCCGCCTCTTACCGCTGATATACCGATTTCCTTTGGATCACGTTTCTTTAAATCTTTGGAACGGTCAAAAACATAAGTGTATTTACCATCCAGTACTTCGTTCATGGTATCGGCCAAAGCAAGCGCAGTACCGGAAGGAGCATCCAGTTTCTGGTTATGATGCTTTTCCACAATCTCTATATCAAAACCGGAAGCAGCAAGAATCCTGGCGGCGGTCTGCAATAATTTCATTACCGTGTTAATACCCAGCGACATATTTGCTGATCTTAAAACAGGAATATCATTTGCTGCCTGGCAAACCAGTTCGATATCTTTTTCCGATAATCCCGTAGTGCAAAGCACCAGTGCCAACTTATTTTTTCTGGCATATTCTAACATTTCGTCTAACTTTTTTGGGGACGAAAAATCAATGATGACATCTGCTGCCACATTGCAATCCCAAATAGATGTAAACACAGGATAATCATTATCCGCAGACTCTTTCAGGTCAATACCGGCTACTATGCATGCATCCTTCTCATTTTTTATAAGCCTTGTAATCTCCTGTCCCATCCTGCCGTTACATCCACGTAAAATTATTCTTGTCATTTTTTCCTCCTGGTAATTTATAAATTTTATCCGCACGGTTATTTACGAATACCATCGGTACACAAGCCTGCTACAGGAAATACCATGCTTTCTGCTTATAATATACCGCATCGGGAAACAGATTACAAGTTTAAACCATATCCCTGTATTTATTTCTTTCAGGACTGCACTAATTTTATTCCTGCATCCTTCATGGCTTTAATCAGCTTTTTCGTATTTCCGGTTCCATATCCGTAAGAGGCTTTCTTAAGCCCCCTACCTCAAATCCCATAAGATTTAAGGCTTTCTTAACGGGAATGGGATTTACCTCACAAAACAGGGCCTCGATAAGAGGAAAGTATTTTAACTGTTGCTTCAGGCTTAAATCTGTCTTTCCTTCCAGATAGTTCATTACCAGCTCATGGGTCTGGGTTGGAGCAATATTGGACAATACGGAAATAACACCAATACCTCCCAGTGACAGAATCGGCACAATCTGGTCATCATTGCCGGAATACAAATCAATATCACCCTGGGTTAAATGAAGCATTTTGGTAATCTGTGCTATATTTCCGCAGGCTTCCTTAATTCCCACAATGTTATCTACCTCTTTTACCAGACTGGCAACCGTTTCCGGAAGCAGATTGCAACCCGTTCTGCTTGGCACATTATACAGCAGTATGGGGATATTCACACTTTTGGCAATATCCGTAAAATGTTCGATTAACCCTTTCTGAGTTGCCTTGTTGTAATAAGGAGTTACCAGTAAAAGTCCGTCTGCGCCATATTTTTCCGCTTCCGTTGACAGGTATATGGCCGTTTCCGTACAGTTGGAACCTGTTCCCGCAATGACCGGAACCCGTTTATTTACCCTGTCAACGGTATAACGGATACATTCCAAGTGTTCCTCATGGGTTAAAGTGGAAGCCTCCCCGGTTGTTCCGCAGATAATAATACAGTCAGTCCCATTTGCAATCTGATAATCTAAGAGTTCACCCAGCTTATCATAATTGACTTCCAAGTTTTCCTTAAATGGTGTTACAATAGCCACACCGGCTCCTTTAAAAATTGCCATAACAGCACCTCCTGATTCTTGCTTTGAAAAAGGCGAGTACGCATATCGCTGGAGGGCTTTTTATCGTATAATCATTCCTTATACGAAAAAAAGTCGGCCATGGGCCGACACTAAAGAATCATCCTGTAATACCAGAGTCTTCACCGCAAAAAATGTGAATACCGGATTATCATCTTTAGGCAGCTCTCCATCAATAGTATTGATGACAGTCACATGATTATTCACCATGTGCCCAACTAAGGTAATGCAGACTTACCTTAATTTCGGCATTTTTTCCTTTCCAAAGCATTCACTTATGCCTGCCATATCCTGCTTTGTACTCTTAAAAAATGCGCCTCTACCATAAAGCAAATATTTAGTTTTTTGGCTTTTGCCTTTATCTTTTTCCCATATTAGCATTAACTTAAGGTATTGTCAATATACAATTTGTATATTTATACATAATAACTTAAGCTGTCACATACGACACATAATTTTCCTTTAAAACCTGGTTCCGCATTTTGGGCAATACTCAAAGTCTTCCGTTGTGGTATATCCGCATTGCCTGCACCTTTTGTATGAATAGGGATACCCCTGACTTTGTATCCGGCTTAAATGCTGCTGCAGTATTTCTACATATTCTCCCCTTGCAATTCTCTTTCCAACTTGGGGATCAAGCTCATATAGCGTATTGCAGCAGCTTGTCTGCACATAATAACGCTTGTTCCACTTAAAACAAGGAATGAAAAAAAGGGATAAAACCATATATGTCATAAAAACCTGATATCTGCCATATGAGCCGCAGACGTCACAGGTAATAAGCTGATTAAAATCAAAATCTTTTCTGCCGTTTGTTATTCCCATCATGAAGAACATAATTTTTACTCCTGTTTTATTTTATAATGCATAAAGCTATATTTTTCCGGTCCATGCCCTTGGATTATCTGTCATTAAATATTCTTTATCTTTGGCAACTTTGGTAACGATATTATATTTTAAGTATAGCATGGTTGCAGGATTTTTAAAGAGGTAAATTCTTATACAGATAATGCGAAGCAAAACACATTTTTCATCCACAATCCTGTCATAAGCAGTCCTGAAGGCCCTGTCATGACAGCCGTGACTAATCCAAATCAAATAATCCCCGCTCCAGCACAGTTCCCTTTACACTGCCTGTTACATTATCCTCATTGGTAGCGGTAATAGTAAAGCAATCTACCCCTTTTTCGGCAAACTGATCCAGCGGAAAATCAAAACAGTATTCTTTTCCGTTGGTGACATAGTATCCGGCTTCCGCGCCGTCTGCGGTTCCACCATACTTTTGTGCCGGCGTACCATCCATGGCTTTTACAGCCGGATTAACCAATATAGGGTTACCGGAACTGTCATAATAATAAATCCTTGCAATGGTTCTGTCGGATAACAGATTTCTGTCGTCCACAATAAAGTGTATTCTCTTTGACGTACCTGTCAAATCCGCATTTTTCTCATCTTCATATAAAGTGTATTCCCTGAGACTGTTTTGAATGGCATCTTCATTGGTAATTTCAATATCCGGAGCAGTTACCCCGGCACTATAGGATGCAATAATGGTATTAATAAATAATTTAACCTCATCCCCATTGGTTTCGTCTTCCTTGCCAATATTGTAAAGTTTATCAATGGAAGAATGACCTACTCCGGTATACATTATATTGCCTTTGCTGTAGATATAATAATTATTGCGTACGTCATTGGGAGAAGTCGAATAGGGGCCCTTTCCTCCTTTCTCATCCGACAGGCAGAACCATACCACAATTTCCGGATCATCCATATTCAGCTGGTAATATTGGGTATGGGTCTTTGTTATTGTAAATTCCTCCGGTATCTTATAGGGATAATTTGTAATTTGCCCTTCGTTAACTTTTGTCACTTTTGTCGTATAATAATGGGCAATGTTAATTCCCTTTACAGTATCATTTCCTGTTGAAAAAACAGGGAATGAACTGCAAATATTATAAATATCGTTAAAATCTTTCGGATTACCATATGCGTTTAAAATTCCATATGTAATTCCCTGGGTTTCCGGATATAGGCCGGTGCTGTTTTTATATATACCGGATGCCACTTTGCCCGGCATAGTGGCACTGTCATAGGGTGTTGTGTCACCATCCTCCTTCATTACGCCAAACCGGTCCAGGCCAACCCGATTTCTTAAGTACTGATTAAAACCATAGCCCCAGTTGGCCAATCCGGTGTTTAATCGGTTATATTCATCGGATGGCAGGTTAACAAAGGATGTTGTATCATGGGTAAACATTACACTTCTTCCACTGTCAATAAAGGCCTGCACATTGTTTAATGCCCCGTTTTCATTGGATATATCCGAATAACAGTCACCAAATCCAAAGATAAGCATATCGTAAGGTATCTTTTTCCCATCCGCATCCTTTTTGTAATACAGTTTGTCTGTTTCCTCCGGCCTGTTTACATCATAGGCCTTTCCCGGACCCTTATACATATTTTCAAACTGAGTAACATTTATGGTTTTCACATCAATATTAAAGTCATCCAGATTACTGGTATATTTGTAGAAAAGACTGGTTTTACCGGAAGGCGGATTCAATAGTTCCTCCAGATTAAGAGTAGATTTATTGGATGTTATCTGTAAAACACGGATTTGGGTCTTTTCTTTTTCCTGTTCGGTTAACTGTCCTTTAAAAGCTGCATATCCTTTCCTTTCTGCTCTGATATTTTTCTTGTCCTTACTGACTGCCTCCAGTTTCCAGGGAACAACCCCTGTATATTTATCCAATAACTTCTTTATTCCGGATACGGTTTCGCCGGCTTTTGCACTGCCGCCCAGTATTTTTTCATTTTCTACAAATCTGCCGTCCCCGTTTGCATCCACATAAACATTCCATTGATAATCGGCATTCCGGTCCGCATCCGACAATGCCATAATCTGAAATTGAAAATACAGGGTTCCGTCAGTTATTAAGGTACTGTTATCCTTTTCCCCGTACTCGGTAGGAGCACTTATTAATTGAATTTCCAGCCGCTTTTTGGCAAGTAATTCTTTAAGATTTTCCCTGGTTTTGATATATTGATCCGAATATTCGGTTAAATTTTTTCGGTTTATCAGTTCCTTTTTGTTTTTATTTTCATAAATAAAATGATATAAATGAGACGAATCGTCAATTATATCTTTGTCGCACTGGTATAAGTCATTTTCTAACAGTAAGGGAAATCCTCCGTCCACATAGTCCTGAAGGGCCTGCTTTTTTAAGCCTGTAATATCATTTCCAGGAAACCGGTAAAAATCCGCATTGTTCATAATGTTCCGAAAGGCTGTCTCCGTCACTTTCCCGGCACCTTTTAGTATATAATTTTTAATATAAGAAATATCTATATTCAGGTTAATGGAATCAATGGCTTTTACAATCTGTCCGTTTTTCTTTAAAATCCCTTTAAAACTGTCATATCCGATAATTCTGTCTCCCACATGGGTATAAATCAATCCGTCCAGCATAGGGTCGTTATATACTGTTTTTACTTTGCCATTTTCGATAACCGTATTCATTTTTCCCGTATTGGTACCAATATAAATTAAGTCATAGGTATTGATTAAGTCATCTATCTTTCCGATAAACTCTGCTGTGGTCTGCTGTTCTATGTTAATAATTCCGGTATATTCCGGTAACATTTTACGTATATCAGAAACCGTCAGTTTAAAATCATTGCATGGCTCCAAATCCAGGATGGTTATGGACTCCTTGCTGTGATTCGTTTTTTCCAGGTTAACGATATACTCTATCGCTTGGCTGGAAGTTGCATTTACCGGCCGTAAAGCATTGGAATCCGTTTTCCTGGCATTTTCCTCCATCCAGTCGTAAAATTCTTTGCTGTAACTGATACCGGTATCCGATTTGGCAACTTCCGTTAAGCCATAATTAATTTTAGTAAAATATTGTACAATGTCAGAAGTTCCGTTATAAGAATAGGTATTGCGAAGAACCGCATCGTGTTTGTCATTCCATCCAAGAATACATCCAATATCTGCCAGATACTTCTGATAATTAGGTTTTTCCTGAGTTATATAGGCCGGATAGGTGTCATCCGGAAGTGGCGGAAGAAAAGTATAGTTATTCCAGTATATTTTTGCGGCATTATTATTTTGAACATTAAAACTGCCGGTTGTTATTCCATTTACTCTGGCAGTGGTTACAGAAGGTGTTATTTTTCCCCCGTTGGTATTAAAATATAAATTGTAGGTTTCCACCGGATTCCTTTGTCTTAGGAGCAAACATAATTTATATACATTATTTATATATCCGGTGGCATTGGTACCTGAAATTATCCCCTTAACATCAGCCGATAAGATTTTAGACGAATCCCATGACTTGGAAGGTGGTACATCATAACAGGTAATATCATACACTAAGGCGGCAGAGTCCTCCACCACTCCAATTTTCATAAACAGTTCCATAGTGGTTTGCCAGTCTAAATCGTTATCGCCAAATCCCCTATTAAATCTTAAAGGGGTCGATAATTTACCGGACTGATCCCGGCCGTATTTTTCCCAAAGCCATACTACTCCCTTTTCCGAATCCGGCCCGCTTGAATGGGTTGTGGGACTAATGCTGATAAGGTCTGCATTGGCTATTAAATCAATTTCTCCGTTAATATCCTTTTGCATTTTCTTCTTATTCGTCCCATTGTCAGCAAGATCATAATACTTGGTAAATTTGGCAACATTTTTATTTAATTCCTCCGGTGTAATTGTTACCACTCTGACATGATAATCGTCTAACTCATCTTCCGGTATGTTTAAAACTTCTCTTTTAAAAAGCTCTGCATTTTCAAACAACCAGTCTCCGATATTTTCCCAACAGGAAATATCAAGGGTATAATCCGTAAGCCATACTTTATCGGCTTCATAATCCGTCGGTATCCCATCCGCATTTTCTGCTTTTACCCAGTTATAATCTCCTGCTGCTTTCTTGTTCTTAACAAATATTACTTGTCCATTCTTCGTTACTTTATCATAAAGTCCTGTGTTATCCTTTACTTTTTCAAAATAGCCATCCTGATGAGATATCTTATATTCTTTCCATTCATAACCTCCGTCGGCTATTTCCTGGGATGTTAACTTATCTTTCTTTACTTTTTTAACCCGAAATGCCCCATTGGCAAAACCATTAAATATACCATACATATTATTTTTATAATAATTAATCCAATACTGTACCGGTTTAAATCAGGTATGCCTTCTGTATTTTCAGCCAGCGCATTTGTCATTCCATCAATAAATGTGCCGGCAAATATTTGCTTTTTCTCTGCCTCAGGACATTTGATATATTGCTTTATAACCTGGTTATATGCCTCTTCTAACTGAACGGCCACTACTTCTTCAAGGCCGGCTTTTATTTCATCCATTGCCCCTTCTGCCGTGTAAAAATTCGCCTTTGCCCTGGTTTCTGTTTTTTTCATCCGCAAACTGCTTAGGGTCATTTCCATTAAAAGGGTGCAAAGAATACTGATAAACCCAATGCAGACAATTACCAGAATCATTGATGAACCCTGATTATCACCAAATATACTTTTTCTTTTGCACATCAATTACTCCTCCTTTGTGGCAAAATATTCACCACAGAGTTTTTCCGGGGCAAAATTATATCCGGCTTCATAAAGCTGTACCCTAACGTCAAAAATTCGATTCTTCGCAGTATCTTTCTTAACAAAAGGCTTGGAAATAAAACTAAAATTCACATTACTGTATAAATGAATCCCGTCCGGAATAATACCTTCAATTTTTTCCGGAAGAGAAATCATTTCACTGTCCGGTTCCTGCCTTGCCACAAATATATCCACATCCCTGGTAATCAGGCTGTCTTTATGAATCAGCAGACAATCGCTGTAACTGGGATTATAAAAAACATAAACACTGCCTTCCGGTTTTAAGAATTGCCTGTCTGCCAAAGTATAACTTTGTGTTCCGGCGCCCGGAATGGTAATGTTGTAAGAGGAACAGGAATACAAAAATACCACATCTGCGTAAATAGCATCACCGTCTTTTGTCAGGCTGATTTGCATTTGTTTTTGCAGATTTTTACGGACATCCTCTATTTTGTATTCCGTAATGGAAAAGCCCGGGTCTTCTTTGTGCTCCTCTCTTTTTTTCCCGCAATATAAAATATGATTCTGATAAAGGGATGTAACTGCCAACTCTGTTTCATAGGATTCCTTCGCAAAACAAAAAAAGCGCCCCAAAAGTATAAGGGTGCTTTCTTAAAAAACAAATTATCCATATTTTAATTTTCTGTTATTGGATTTTATGAATATTTATCTTAAGTACAGGCTAAGCTTTTGTATGCTAAGCTGCGGTCCTAAAATCAGGTTGTTTTTCTCATCCCCGTTTAGGGGACGACCTTCTGTCAGTCCTTTTTCCGTCAGATAATATTCTTTTTTACTCAATACAAATGCCTGTTTTCCGGATTGTTTTGCTTCAAAACGGATTTTGGTCGAATAGCCACAGAACAGGAATTCTCCACCAAAGTCTTTTCATAACGTAAAGAAAAGGTATCTTTATCAAGATAAGGCTGCAAATCTTCATAAGAAATATCCGGTATTGTGTTCCCCAATATTTCGTTATCCCCCACATAGAAAACATTCGCACGATATTTCTTAAGTTTATTTTCCATTTCTTTTTCCTGCAGGTCCAATCTTGTGACGGAAGCAATCTGCGCAATCCCTTTGGAGTAAATACTTATCTTTCAGATTATAAATATCCAGATATGCGGACATAGCATCATAATTTCTGCTTAATTCATCAAAAAAGACATCGGAAGAATAAATGTTATACAGTTCTGCCTTAATGCTTCCCATATTAAATTCATCATAAACAAGATATTCCGACAGCAGATTTTCCATTTCAAGTGTTCTTTCATTCTGGTAATTGGCAATAGAATAGAAATCCA
Source organism: Lachnoclostridium sp. (assembly GCA_047777345.1). Lineage (GTDB taxonomy): Bacteria > Bacillota > Clostridia > Lachnospirales > Lachnospiraceae > Anaerocolumna. The sequence goes on from JBKEEJ010000002.1 coordinate 169,712, forward strand.
GCACACATAAAAGAATCAGGATAATAAAGAAGAAAACACTCATGAAAATAAGAAGAATTTTCCTCAGCGAATAATTACGCTTAAGACTAACCATAGCCACACCTGCCCAAACTTCCCCATCCGAATGGTTCTACTGTTACACATATACCAGTTTAATCCATCCTTTTTCTTATTTCAAGATTGACCTTAAAAAATGCGCAAAAAAATATCATAAATCCAGACAAAAATCATCTTTTTGACAAAGAAAAAAAGAAGATTAATCCAGATTCTTAAGAAAACAGCTGTAAAATTAATAAAAAAAGCAACCAAACAAAGTAATTTGCACAAATTACTTTGTTTTAGTTGCAGTCAAGTCAAAATAATTTCCTTATTAAATGAAATAATGAATTAATACTCATCCAAGTATTCCAGTTTGCTCACCGAAACTTCATAGGCAATGCGCTTTTCATATTCCGTTTCGCTTATTTTTTTCTGGTATTCCCTGCTCTGGATTCTTCCCCAGACTTGCAAATGGCCTCCTACAGCAAAATTTTCTGCAAATCTGGCATTTCTGCCCCAGCAGATACAGGGTATATAATCAGATTTGCCATAGGGACGGTTTACTGCAAGTAAAATATCAGCAATTTCTCTGCCCAAAGGAGTCTTACGGTAAATTGGCTGCTTGCAAACATATCCATCCAGAAAGATATAATTAGGTTTTACTCCTTCCATTTCATCCCTTACCTTAATTTCCCTGGCAAATACAGAAAGAACAAGACGATTTTTATTGTCTTCATGCCGGTTATATGAACGGAACTGTCCGTTTACCTCCACATATTTTCCCCTTAAATCAGTTTTTACATCAATCAGTCTTTCAGATACCATAATTGGAATAACATCAAAAGAATTACTTAACCGGCTTACGGAGACTTCTATTATGTAAAAACCTTCTCCAAATACGTCATGACTAAAAGTAAATTCAGTCACTACCTCTCCTGCAATACTTACTTGATTGTTATCAAATACTTTATCTGTCATATCGTATGACTCCCTTCTCTTTAATCCTGATTGTACAATACATATTGGTTACCCAATTTTAATTGTCTGAAATTCAAGATAAATATTTTCTCCACTATTATATCTATGAATAATTGTAATTTTTTAGAACAAAAATTTCAAATATTTTCCTGTAAAATTTTTATAAAATTATGTTTCGTGGCAGTTAACGCAAAAAAATGCGGTAACTTGGGAAAAGCCTTGTAAAATTTTATGTTTATGATACAATATTCAAGTTAGGGTACCGTCTGTAAAACCCTATAAATAATTCTTTACGAATTTTAACTTTGATTTATAATATAAAATGCAGTATAATTTTTGACAGTCTGTCTATGCAGGTATTGTTTATACCATAAAGGAAGGAAGTACTATATGCAAATCAAAAGAGAAGATGTTCGTAACATCGCTATCATTGCCCATGTTGACCATGGCAAAACCACATTAGTAGACGAACTATTAAAGCAAAGCGGTGTATTCCGTTCCAACCAGGTCGTACAGGAAAGGGTTATGGACTCCAACGAAATTGAGCGAGAACGCGGAATTACGATACTTTCTAAAAATACAGCCGTTAATTATAAAGGAATTAAAATAAATATTGTAGATACGCCGGGACATGCTGATTTTGGCGGCGAAGTTGAGCGTGTACTAAAAATGGTAGACGGCGTAATTTTAGTGGTGGATGCTTTTGAAGGCCCCATGCCTCAAACCAAATTTGTTCTGAAAAAAGCGCTGGAACTGGATTTGCCGGTTATTGTATGTATCAATAAAATTGACCGGCCTGAAGCCAGACCCAAAGAAGTGATTGATGAGGTTCTGGAATTGCTGATTGAATTAAATGCTTCTGACGAACAGTTGGATTGTCCGTTCGTCTTTGCCTCAGCCAAATCCGGTGTGGCTCTTTTGGATCTGGATGACAAGCCTGAAAGCATGCAGCCATTATTTGAAACCATCATTAATTACATTCCCGCGCCTACGGGAGACCCGGATGCCGGTACCCAGGTTTTAATCAGTACCATTGATTATAACGAATATGTGGGCCGGATCGGCGTAGGTAAGGTAGATAACGGTACCATTAAAGTAAATCAGGATGCCGTATTGGTCAATGCCCATGACCCGGATAAAAATGTAAAAGTAAAAATCAGCAAATTATATGAGTTTGAAGGTCTGAAAAAAGTTGAAGTATCAGAAGCTACCGTAGGTTCCATTGTCGCTATCTCCGGTATCTCTGATATCCACATTGGAGATACTATCTGTTCACCGGATAATCCAAAACCAATTCCCTTCCAGAAAATAACCGAACCCACTATAGCCATTCATTTTCTGGTTAATGACAGTCCCCTTGCCGGGCAGGAAGGTAAATTTGTTACATCCCGTCACTTAAGGGACAGGCTGTTTCGTGAATTAAATACGGATGTCAGTCTTCGGGTGGAAGAAACCGATAGTACGGACTGCTATAAGGTTTCCGGCCGCGGTGAACTCCATTTGTCTGTCTTAATTGAAAATATGCGCAGAGAAGGATATGAATTTGCGGTAAGCAAGGCCGAAGTTTTATATAAATACGACGAAAAAGGTAAAAAGCTGGAGCCAATGGAGCGTGCGGTAATTGACGTTCCGGAAGAATATACCGGCACGGTAATTGACAAATTAAGCCAAAGAAAAGGCGAACTGCAAAGCATGACCCCTTCAAGCGATGGCTATACAAGGCTGGAATTTTTAATTCCTACCAGAGGCCTTATCGGTTACCGCGGTGAATTTATGACTGATACTAAAGGGAACGGCATTTTAAATACCATTTTTGAGGGCTATGGCCCTTACAAAGGTGATATTCAGTACAGAAAGCAAGGATCACTGATTGCCTATGAGTCCGGCGAGGCAATTACCTATGGATTATTTAATGCTCAGGAAAGGGGTACCTTATTTATCTCACCGGGCGAAAAAGTATATGCCGGTATGGTAGTAGGGCAGAATGCAAAAGCGGAAGATATCGAAGTAAACGTATGCAAGAAAAAGCAGTTAACCAATACCAGATCTTCCAGTTCTGACGAGGCATTAAAATTAATTCCGCCAAAGATATTAAGCTTAGAGCAGGCTCTGGAATTTATTGACACCGACGAATTGCTGGAAGTTACGCCAAAAAGTTTAAGAATCCGAAAGAAAATATTAGATCCGACATTGCGAATGAGAGCAAAAAGAAACAGCCAGAACAAGTAACCAGTCAAGTTATCAAACGGAGTGATAAATATGGGGATTGAATTAAAAAAATTAACAATAAACGAAAGTATGAATTTAGATAAGTATAATTGTCTGCGTCCTGTTTATATTTCCGAGCGCCAGCCTGTCAACGCAATTATCTGGGAAGAATATTACGATACTCATTATTACCGGAATGACAAGTACATGATGTTAGTCATTAAGTCCAGAAACCGTAACAGCCCTATGATGCCCTTCTGCAAAGAGGAAGATATTATAGATGTTTTCCAGGAAATAAAGGATCACTGGAATCATGTGCTCCATGAGCCGTTAAATATGTATTTGCTGGATAAGACTTTTATTGAAAAACTTAAAACCATACCAGGCTTTACGGACGAATTTGACATTGTGGATGACAGGGACAGCTATGATTATATTTACGATGCGGAAAAATTACGTACTTTAAGCGGTAAAGCATATCACAAGAAAAAAAATCATGTGAACTCTTTCTTAAAAAATTACGCGGGAAGGTATGAATATAAAACACTTGATTGCGGGGATATTGATGAAATACAAGCATTCCATGATACTTGGCTGAATAATCGGGACTATGAGGATAAACACAACAGTATGCGCATGGAAGAAAACGGAATACACCGTTTGTTCAGACATTGCGGTATTGTTAACTGCAAATTTGGCGGTGTTTATATCGACAACAAACTGGAAGCCTATTCCATCGGCAGCTATGCCCCGGATATTCAGTGTGCTTTTATTCACATTGAAAAAGCCAATATAAATATTCCCGGCTTATACAATTTTATAAACCAGCAATTTTTATTGCATTCTTTCCCTGAAGCCAAATACGTAAACAGGGAGGATGACTTAGGTCAGGAAGGGCTTCGCAAGTCAAAACTTTCCTATCAGCCCATACGTTTGGAGCCCAAATACCATATTTATCAAAAATTTACCGCCTCAATATCTTAAATAAGGAAAGGGGCTGTTGTGCATAAATGGGATAAATGCTTATACAGCAGCCCCGATTAAACCAATTACAGGCTTTTACATTCAAGAAATTTCCTGTCAGGATAATTATGGATATCATTAACGCTTTTTATATCGTACTGGGTCAGTAAGCCTTTAAAATAATTCTTAATATGTTCCTTGGAGATAATTTTTCTCCCTTCTTTGTCACGGGATATCTTAAAGTTCAGGCGTTCCGCCAAGGTCATGGCTTTTAATGCTTTGGGGCCATACCAGCAGAAAGCATCAATTATCTTACGCAGCAGGGCTATTTCGTCTTTCGTAAACCTGACTTCCGGAACTTCAAAAACATTAATACCATGCTTTTTCATGCTGCTGTACAGTTCATAATAGGGCACATTTTCCTGGTTAACACCATAATCATCCTCAAATAACTCCTTATCAAACAAGGCAAGGGAAAAGCCCTGGGAATAGTACAAAAGGCACTGGATATACCATGGCGACAAATCGCCCTGGCATGTATAAATCAAATACTGGGCAACCAGATTAATTTTCTTTTCCGTTAATTTATCCATAACCGCCTTTAAACTTTTTCTGAAAGCAACATTTGTTAAATTATCCTTGTTTTCCAGCAATAATTTATAATAGTAAGCCGGATCCTGGGCAATAGCCTTAAGTTTATTGGAGTATTCCGCAGTTGGTATATCCCCTTCAATATACCGGATGATGGTGGTTTCCCCCCAGCCCAATAGTTTGGCAAGAGGCTTCTTACCGATTCGGAAATCACTTAATATTTTTCTGATTTCAGCTGAAGTGACAATTGAATTCGAATTATTCTGCAGATTGTTTTTTTCCATAGTTATATCCCTTTCAGTATAATGTCTTCCCCAAAAAATTACTAAAACTTTCGAAACTGGTTAAAATCATGTACAATAATCTTAAAACCTTTGATTACGCTATCAAACATTCCTATTTGATAAAGCTTTATTATTACCATACCGATAGGAACTCCGATAATCATTCCCGGTACTTTCATTAATTTATAACCAATATACATAAAAATTAGGGTGGCAAAAGGATTTATACCAATACTGTCTCCCACCATTTTTGGCTGCAATACCTGTTTGACTATCTGGCAAATCAGGTACAGGGCAATTAAAATTACGGCTTTTAAATAATTTCCAAGAATTAATTCTACCAATACCCAGGGCCATATGACCGCTCCTGTGCCAAAAAACGGGAGAAAATCCAGAAATGCAGTGGCGGCTGCCAACAGGAAAGAATAATTGGCATTGATTATTTCAAAGCCGATAAAAAGAATAATCAGAATAATAATCATAATTTTAAACTGGGCTTTGAAATATCCTCCCACTGCCGTTTTAAAATTATCCATAATTAAATTATAACTTTGTATTACACTGTTAGGCATAATTTTGCGGATACTGCGGGAAATATTCTCCTTCTCCGCAATAAAAAAATAAGCGGATAATATGGTAATAATGGTCATAATAAGTATTTCGATGATATAGGTTCCGGCGTCACTGATGCTGGGCAAATTCTCCTGTGACATAATTTTGGAACCATATTCTGAAATACTGAAATTCATGTTATCAACAATGTCTTTCAGTCCTGCCGGAAGTAGCACGTAAACCCCATGTAATTTATTCATTACCTGACTTAACTGTCCTTCAATGGATTTGTAAATACCCGGCATATCGTTTAAGAATTGAGTAACTTCTTTTATGAAAAAAGCACCCAAAGCATAAAGAGTGCCCACAACGGCAGCGATAACCCCTATTATTATAATGGCAGAACTATGCTTTCGAAGTATCTTCACCTTTTTTTCCAAGAACTTAACAAGTGGATTGGCTATTATGGAAATAATCCATCCTATTACAAAAGGCATAAAAAACGCCAGTATTTTGGGTAGTATAAATATAAAAAACAAGGCTCCAGCAATAAAAATCAATAAATTTACAATTATTTTAAGATATACTACCGATTTTTTCATCCCAATCTCCAAAAATTATAATAGATGTAATAATTTTACTATTATTACATTATAATACGAACCAAATTCTGCTGTAAATATTTTTTTCAAATTTTTACATTTGCTTGTTTTCTAATATATTACCGGTATATCTCTCACTCCTTTGTTAAGTATGTATTCTTGGAACTTTACAATATTTTCTGTTTCATATTCATTTTAACTAAAATTTCCCTTGATTTCAACATATTTTTACATAATAATACCGGAAACTGGTTTCTTTCCGACCTAATTTTGGCTCAACAGAACTTTTCACAGGACCAACTTCCTATAAAACAAAAAGAGATGCCGCTTTTCTGACCAGTGTCAGTTACGCGGCATCTCCTTTGGCATTATTGCCCTTCTATTATTGCCCTTCTAAAATATCTACTATTTGCTTTTTGTAATCCATAAATTCTTTACTGACCGTAAATATCTTGTTTCTCGGACGGCCTTCCTGAATCCGGATTTCCTTTCTTATCTTTCCAGGTTTACCGGTCATTATGTAAATACGGTCCGATAAAAAGATTGCCTCATCAATATCATGGGTAATAAACAAAGTGGAAAGCTTTATTTGTTCCATTACTTCCAGGTACCATTCGTGTATACTTCCTTTGGTAATGGTATCCAGGGCGCTGAAAGGTTCGTCTAACAATGCCACCTTGTCGGAAAACAGATATGTCCGTAATAAAGCAGCTCTCTGCCTCATCCCTCCCGATAGCTGATGGGGATATTTATTTTGGGTATTATTTAGACCAAATTTTTCAAAATAACGATCTGCTATTTCTCTTGCCTCTTTTTTCTTTACTCCTTTTATCCTTAAAGGCAGGGATACATTATCCAATATTGTCTTAAACGGCAGCAACAGGTCTTTTTGAAGCATATAGCTTACTTTTCCCGCTTTTCCCGTAATATCCTCCCCGTCTAATTCCACCGTTCCGGAGTCCGGAAGCAAAAGCCCCGAAAGCACATTAAACAGGGTAGTTTTTCCGACTCCGCTTATTCCTAGAAGGCAGACAATCTCGTTATTTTTTAATTCTACGGAAACATCTTCAATTATTTTTGTTCCGTCAAAGCTGACATGAATGCCTTTTGCCCTTAGCCTTTCCATAGGTATGTCCTTTCTGAATTCGTTTACCAATTGAAATTTCTTTCTCTCACTTATAAGGCCAAAACCAATTTTGCGTTTCTTCCTGGTTATTCCGGCAAATATTCATTGGTAAAACCAAATCCGCCCGGAATTTCTTTTTCAATCAGCTTATTTTCATATAACCAGTTATAAAATCTGTCCCATCTTTCCTGGTCAATATAGCCCCATCTCGTTACTTCTGCCTTGTACTGATCTTTTAGCCAGTTCTGGCTTTCCTTTATCAGTTCCGGATCCAGTTCGGGTACGGCCTCCACTAATATCTTAGCCGCTTCGTCCGGATTGGCAATGGCATATTCGTAACCCTGTCTTACCGCATCCAGAAACTTTCTTACGGTTTCCGGTGATTTACTTAACAAATCATTATTTGCTATAATAACCGGGCTGTAATAGTCCAGTTCTTTCCCGTAATCCGCAAAATTTAAGTAATTGGTATCCAGTCCTGCCAATTTGGCTGCAATACCGTCCCATGCGTAATAAACCCATACGGATTCTATATCGGTTTGAAGGGCCGTAACAACATCCGTAACCGTATTGGGAATTAATTTAATATCGTCAAAATTACCCCCGTCATCTTCCACAATCTTTTTCATAATGGCCAGTTCAATGGGAGAATCCCAGGTTGCATAGGAATGTCCTGCCATTTTGGCCGGCCTGTTGATGCCGGTAGTTTTTAGGGAGAGAATTCCGGAAGTATTATGCTGAATAATGGCTGCCACAGCCGTAACCGGCATGGGATTTTCCGAGGCAAAGGCTGGCGCTAAGGTATCCTGAAAACTGATTCCAAACTCTGCTCCGCCGGCCGCGATTAATTGTGTCGTACTTCCTTCCGGCGGCTGCATTATTTCAACTTCCAGCCCTGCGGCATCAAAATATCCCTGATTTTGAGCCACATACAATCCGGTGTGGTTGGTATTTGGGGGTCCAGTCCAGTACGACCCGCACTGTTTTCTTTTCCGCTTTGCTGTCGTTTACACCGCCTAAGAAAGAATCATTATCTTCCGATAAACTTTCTACTCCGCCTCTTTTTGTGATTTTGCTATCCCCAGCACTGGAAGCTTTGGATGTACAGCCTGTAAAGGCGGTGACAGCCAGAATACAGGCTAAAAATAATAAAATAATTCCCTTTTTCATATTTATGCTCTCCATTATTTATTTTGATTTTGTTTTCTGGAATCCCTGTTCCAGGGCATCAGCACTTTTTGAAGCAAAGTAACTCCAAACATCAGCAAAAGGCTGATAATGGATATAAAGAAAATAACCGCAAACATTTTATCGTAAGAATAGGACTTGCGGACTCTTGTCATGTATACCCCGAGTCCCTTAAAGCCTCCCAGCCATTCGGCAACAACCGCACCAATAATTGAGTAAGATACGGATATCCTAAGCCCCGCAAAAAAATGGCTCATGGAACTTGGCAGCTTTATATGGAAAAAACACTGCATCCGGTTGGCTCCCATGGCCTTTAACAGATTTACGGCGTCCTTATCCGCAGAGTGAAAACCATCCAGCAAACCAATTGTAATGGGAAAAAAGGAAGTAATTACAATCAGGGTAACTTTGGGAAGAATGCCGTATCCTAACCATAATACCAAAAGCGGTGCGATAGCTACCGTAGGTACTGTCTGGGTTATGACAAGCACCGGATATATAGCCTTATAGGCAATTTCAAACCGGTCCATAATCACTGCCACAGCAAAACCAAGAAGGATTCCCACCATCAGCCCGATAAACGCTTCCATCAGAGTTGTTCCCGCATGGGACATAAGTAAGGGAAAATCCCGAAAAAAGGCAACAACCACATCGGCCGGAGAAGGCAGCATAAACTTTGGAACCAGCCCGACAGTGGAAGCGGTCTGCCAAAAAATAAGGATAATGGCAATGGCTAAGACCGGAGATATTTTATTTATGGTACTTTGAAACTTTTTCATCAATGGTAAGCACACCACTCTCCGGGGCATAGGTTATCTTCACATAAGAGGCCACTTTGGGACAGCCTGCCTTAATGGCTATGTACTGGCAGTTTTTTACGACTTCCATTAATTCTTCATAATCGCCTTCAATGGCAGTTTCACATGGCCCCACATAATACTTCAAACCTGTACTTTTAATATAATCAATTACCTCATCCACAATCCGTACTACTTCCGCGTCGGTATCCACATGTGGCAATACCTGTATGGCTACGCTTGCATTCATTTTTGCTCCTCCTTATTATTTTAATTTGTACCTAAGGATGATTTAAACAATGAGAATAGACAGGATGACAGAATTCCCTTATAAGGAAAGAAGGCTGTTCGACTTATGACTAGAAATTTCTGAAAACTTAAAAAAACTCTCCGCTAGCAGAGAGGTATATTTGCAAATATAGATCTTAAGACCATACCAAATATACATCCCTACGCCGGCATTATCCGGATCAGGTGCGAACAGTTCTCACTGTTTCAGGGTTTGAAACAATAACAGTTTCCTCTCAGCCTGATTCATCAGACACCCCTAGTACATGGCAAGTGTAGCATAATCATGTATTTCTGTCAATACTTTTCTTAACGCTGAAATGTTTGCCTGTTCCGGATATTTAATGATATAATATGATAAGCTTACTTATATGATAAGCTTATTCGTTTCATGTATTCGGAACTACCTGTAACAGGCTTTCGCCTGAATAATAGAAATGATTGGAGATTGAAAATGAAGAAAAAGACCTTATATCTGGAATGTTATTCGGGAATCAGCGGTGATATGACCGTTGCAGCTCTCATTGATCTTGGAGCAGATACGGATGTTTTAATGTCCGGATTAAACAGCCTTCATGTGGACGGTTATAAGATTGAAATCAGCAGAAAAAAAATAAACAGCATTGATGCCTGTGATTTTCATGTAATCCTGGATGTGCCGGAAGCCGATTATAAAGTGGATGAGTCACCTGCCCATGAACATTCTTATCCTCATTCTCATGAGCATTCCATGGACGCCGCTCACAGCCATGACCATCCTCACATTCATTATGGTCATCACGAGCACCGTAACCTGAATGAGATTAATTCCATTATAGACGGAGCAAATATCAGTGATAAGGCAAAACAGACTGCCAAAAGGATTTTCTATATTGTGGCTGCTGCCGAAGCAAAAGCTCATGGAAAGCCTATAGAAGAAGTGCATTTTCATGAAGTGGGAGCAGTGGATTCCATTATTGATATTGTGGCAACAGCCATTTGCCTGGATAACCTTGGTATTGAAGAAGTAATCGTTTCCGAACTATATGAAGGTACCGGCCACGTTAACTGCCAGCACGGCGTACTGCCGGTACCGGTGCCTGCGGTAGTAAACATAGCAGCTGACCATCATTTAAGGCTTCATATTACAAATATAAAAGGGGAATTGGTTACTCCTACCGGAGCTGCTATAGTGGCCGCCATTAAAACTTCAGATATCCTTCCAACTGAATTTCGCATAGACAAAATTGGACTTGGGGCCGGTAAGAGAAATTATGAACGTCCCAGTTTCCTGAGGGCTATGTTAATTGAAGATACCAATCAGGACTCAGCCATTAACACAACTTCCGATAAAGTATGGGTACTGGAAGCCAATATTGATGACTGCAGCGGTGAGGCCTTATCCATTGCCATGGACATTTTACTGGAAAATGGTGCAAAAGACGTTTATTATACCCCAATTTATATGAAAAAGAACCGGCCTGCTTATCTGCTTGGCGTCCTTTGCAGTAAAGATAAAGTGGGAGTCATGGAAGAATTAATTTTTACCCACACCACTACCATTGGCATACGAAAATATGAAGCGGACAGAACTACCTTAAACCGGCAAAGTAAAACCATAGCAACTCCTTATGGGGAGGCTGTTGTAAAGGTATGTACCTTCAAAGACAAAACCTTCTTTTACCCGGAATGTGAAAGTGTAAAAAAGCTGTCTCAGGAAACAGGCATGGATTATATAACTCTTTACAGTCTGATACAATCCCTTGTTCTGAAAGCCCAATAGCCCAGTCCCAGTTATTCTTCACTGTCCCGTAAACGGTTTATCTGGGTAGCTATATAACCAGCTCCAAAACCGTTATCAATATTTACCACAGCCATTCCTTCCGCGCAGGAATTAAGCATGGTAAGAAGAGCCGACAGGCCGCCGAAGTTGGCACCATAGCCAACGGATGTGGGGACCGCAATAACAGGTTTATCCACCAATCCTGTAACGACGCTGCCTAAGGCTCCTTCCATGCCTGCCACGGCTATGATACAGTTTGCCTTATGAAATTCATCCAGTTTAGATAAAAGTCTGTGAATTCCCGCAACCCCTACGTCATAAATACGGGTTACATTTGAGCCGAAAAATTCCGCAGTTTGGGCAGCTTCCTCAGCCACCGGAATATCAGAAGTACCCCCGGTACATACCACAATACGACCTTTTTTGGGACGCTGTATTTTTTTTACCGACAAAATCCGGGATATGGGATCATATTCCACTTCTGGCAATACTTTCTTTACTTCTTCGTACTGTTCGCTGTTTGCTCTGGTGCCCAAAACATTGGTATCATGCTCATAAAAATGAAGATAAATATCCTTCAAATGTTCAATGGCCTTTCCCTGGCAGAAAATAACCTCGCCAAAACCGGAGCGTAAAGCTCTGTGATGATCCAGTTTTGCAAATCCCAAATCCTCATAAGGCAAGTTCCTTAACTGCTCTTCTGCCTGAGCAATATCAATTTCATTGTTTTTAACCTGTTCCAATAATTTATGTAAATCCATAACATTTTCCTCCTATATAAGTCCCTGTTTTAACATTTCATAGGCGCGGTCGGTTTCTTCCTTATCCGGTATGGAACTTTGGGCTCCAAATCTGGTTACCGAAACCGATGCCGCGGCGGTGGCATACAGTATGGCTTCCTTTGGTTCTTTTCCTTCCGCTAAAGATACCACAAAGGCGGCATTAAAGCAGTCACCGGCTGCCGTAGTATCCACTATCCTTTCTACCTTTGCCGCCCGAAACCTTTCACTGCCGTTTTCATTTACCAAAAGTGCCCCCTTATCTCCTAATGTAACAAGAACATTTGCCACACCTTTGGATATTAAACTATAGGCCGCAAAGAGAATATCTTCCTCTTTTTCACAAGGGCTTTTTGTTAATTTGGCTAATTCTGTTTCATTGGGTGTTATGTAATCCAGTAACTTTAATATACAATCCGGAATTTCTTCGGGAGCGGGAGCAGGATTTAAAATTACCGTTTTGCCAAGCTCCTTTGCTCTTTTTATAGCATAACAAACGGCATCAAAGGGGATCTCCAGCTGAAGGAGCAAGTAATCGCATTCTTGAAGCAGAAAATCCTTTTCCTTAAGATAATCGGCGTTACATTGTCCGTTGGCACCCGGTACAACCACAATACTGTTATTTCCCGCCTTATCCACATATATCATGGCTGTGCCGGTAGTGGAGTCCTGGCATCTTTTTATATGGCTTATATCAATTCCGGTCTGATTCAGATTATCAAGCAGCACATTGCCAAACTCATCCGTTCCCACGCATCCTAACATTGTCGCATTGCTTCCAAGCCTACCCAAAGTATAACACTGATTAGCTCCTTTTCCGCCCGGTATATATTTTATATCTTTTCCCAAAATGGTCTCTCCTGCTAAGGGCAGATTTTCGACACCAATTACAACGTCCATATTCAAGCTTCCCACAACAAGTATCCTTTTCATTTTTCTCACTTCTTTCCTGATGCTTAAACCAAATTATATGCAATCCAAGATTTCACTTTCCCCTTATACAATTTTACCTGGACCTGAAAGTCAATAATCTTCTGTCTTTTTCATTATACAACATTTCCAAAGGAAAGACACTACTTTCTCCTTGTATTCACATATTTTCCACTAATTAGCTCCTATCTGGCACTGTTAATTATATAGATTCTGGAACTTTCAATCATGCCAATAATATAATAAAGTAAATAAAAATCAGAAATTCCTTATGAAAGGGGCCATTTATGAGTAACAAAACACATAAAAATTGTAATTTCCGCCTTATTTACCGCCTTAACATGTGTCGCAACGATGGCAATTAAAGTACCTTCCCCCACCTCAGGTTATATCCATTTGGGTGATGGTTTTGTTCTTTTATCCGGTATCATCCTGGGGCCGGTTTATGGCAGTATTGCTGCCGGCACCGGATCCATGTTTGCCGATTTATTTTCCGGCTATGCCGGTTTCGCACCTGCGACATTAATCATTAAAGCTTTGGCTGCCTTAGCCGGGTCAGTCACATATCATTTGCTAAACCATTCCTTTTCCAAGCCGTTATTTAAAGTTGTACCGGTAATTTTAGCCGGTGTTGCAGGAGGCTTTATCGTAACAACAGGATATTTCTGCTTCGAAACATTTATCATGGGCTTAGGTGTACCAACCGCCCTCACCGGCGTGCCCTTTAACCTGGTACAGAATTTGTTTGGTATTATTGTAGCTGCTGCCCTAATCCCGCTTCTTGAAAAAATACAGGTTTCTACTTAAATCGGACCGCATTAAAAAAAAGACGTATTGCTTACTAACCGTACTGTTAGTTTGCAACACGTCCTTTCATTTTGTCTTTTCATAGTTCTATCCGGAGTCCTGTCCGGTTTTCCCATTTCTCCTTTCACCATTTCAAATTTCTCTCCTCTTTATTACTGCTTCTTCATACATACAATGTACCAATGGAAAATACTATTGCATTTTTCAGCAGATATAGACTAATTTCGCATCCGGATAGGGTGTGACCATTTTTTACAAATATACTATCATTAAAGCAAGCGCATTTCAATCCACGCACCCATGTAGGGTGCGACTTATAACAATTACTCCATTTTCAAACACTAAAACATTTCAATCCACGCACCCATGTAGGGTGCGACATAATGGACAACCTTTGATGTCATAGCAGCAAAATTTCAATCCACGCACCCATGTAGGGTGCGACACGCTTTAAACGAGGGGAATTACAGCATTAATTGATTTCAATCCACGCACCCATGTAGGGTGCGACTTTTAAATTGATATTGACAACATTAAAAAGCTATGTTAAAAATTTCAATCCACGCACCCATGTAGGGTGCGACTCAGAAATAGATTGCAACACTTTAACAATTGGAATTTCAATCCACGCACCCATGTAGGGTGCGACGATTATGACCCGACTACATTTTGGACCGTAATTATTTCAATCCACGCACCCATGTAGGGTGCGACGATTCTCAACAGCACTTGGTAGGGGTTATGTTGATGGATTTCAATCCACGCACCCATGTAGGGTGCGACTTTGCAGAAGATTTTAAACTTACCGCTTCCTTTGCAAAATTTCAATCCACGCACCCATGTAGGGTGCGACCTGTCTTTTTATCGTGTAAATATTGAGATTTCAATCCACGCACCCATGTAGGGTGCGACGTTGCAAAATTATTTAATATGTTTGCCATATTAGATTTCAATCCACGCACCCATGTAGGGTGCGACACCGTTGGAAATTTACCTACAGATACTACATATTGATTTCAATCCACGCACCCATGTAGGGTGCGACGATGATATATGTTGTTTTTGTGATTTATTACAGCTATTTCAATCCACGCACCCATGTAGGGTGCGACGTTGCAAAATTATTTAATATGTTTGCCATATTAGATTTCAATCCACGCACCCATGTAGGGTGCGACACCGTTGGAAATTTACCTACAGATACTACATATTGATTTCAATCCACGCACCCATGTAGGGTGCGACCCTAAGCGAATGGTATTGGGGTGAAGCGGAAGGCGAAATTTCAATCCACGCACCCATGTAGGGTGCGACAACAGTTAAAATTAACAAATTTATATAAGTATAAATTTCAATCCACGCACCCATGTAGGGTGCGACTACTGCAGCGGTGATTCTACTTTCTTCTATTCCAAATTTCAATCCACGCACCCATGTAGGGTGCGACATTAAGAAAGTTATTAGACAAAATCAATGCTAAGAAAAAATTTCAATCCACGCACCCATGTAGGGTGCGACAAAAACTCAAGAGAATCCCTCTGGATGTAAAAAAAATTTCAATCCACGCACCCATGTAGGGTGCGACACGGGCTACCTATCAGCAATTTGTCTGATGGTGAATTTCAATCCACGCACCCATGTAGGGTGCGACTAATGCTTTCCATCAGTCAAAAAACAAACAAGCAAATTTCAATCCACGCACCCATGTAGGGTGCGACTGGGCCTTCTGAAGGAGTTCATTTTTGTTATGAAAGATTTCAATCCACGCACCCATGTAGGGTGCGACTTACCAGTGCAGAGACTTATTAATGCTCAGTCTGATTTCAATCCACGCACCCATGTAGGGTGCGACAGCTATATAATGTATGATTTGTGTAAATTACAACAAAATATTGATTTCCTGACCTGTTTTTATAATAATTTTCTTACAAAAACTGGAAAAATATCCGTTTTTTCAGTGCGAAAGTCCCGGGGTTTTTATGTGAGCTTAGGGTTCGCACTACCAAATAGAAATCCTTTTCTGTTATAATAACATAAGGCCTTATTGGATACAATGCTAATTCTTAGTCAAGTCATTTGATTTTTCCGACTTTGAATAAAGCTTACCCAAAAGTTTTGCAATAACCGGAGGCCAGAACTTTAAAAACATTTCGTAATCTTCTCTTCTTCTTGCATTATCCCCGAGAATTGCCGTGGTGGTTGATTCCTCATGTATCCGGTGCAGGGTTAATTTTTTATTTACGTAAACAAACTCTCCCTTTATGCGGGACAGTCTTTCCCACGCCTGCCAGTCCTGGTCCGAACGGTATCCCGGCTTAAATATTTGCTTTGGCAGATTCTCCTTGTGATACATAACGGAAGGGCAGCAAATGGGGCAGCCAAGGGAAAGGATCCTTCGCCTTACAAATCTGCTTTTTCTGAAAATATTGTAAGAAAGGGGCCAAAGCATCCACCTTTTTATCCGTAACATGGTACTTTTGTCCACAATAACGCCATTTCTGATTTCCCTATAATCGGTAAACCCAATCAAAGGGTGTTCTGATTTTTCCATTGCTCCAAGCAACACCCTGGTATATTCTTTTTCATACACATCATCCTGATGGGCAATAGTCACATATCTGGTTTTTGCCTGTCTGTAAGCAAAATTCCAGTCCTGTACAATGCCTTTTTCACCGGTGTTAATATATAAAGGGATTTCATATTTTAACGCCATTTCGCGAATATAGTCATTGGGCGTGGAAGTAGCCATAATAATTTCAGATAGTACAGTCTGTTTCTTTAAAGACAAAATACATTCTTCCAGGAACCGACTTTCCTGATATGCGCATATAACAAAAGTATGATTTACCCTATCCATATTTTTTACTCCTAAACCATCAGTCTGTCGAATCCTTGTGTTTATCTTTTGCCATAATCTCTTCCAGTTCCCGAATCCTTTTTTCCAATAAGGCATTGTGCTGGACCAGACGTTTTATGTTATCACTTTGCCTGGACACAATGGCCGTTATGGAAATTAAAATAATAAGGATAAAAAATAAGATAATGGCAAATAAGCCGTTACTTACTAGCTGTATGCCTGCCAGACGGGTAAACCAGGCCAAAAGTTCCGGGAAAATCAGAAGTATCCCCATACCTATGCCGCCAAATATCCACAGCAGAGTATAACGCAGGGATAAGGTTTTCCTCTTTAATAGAGAAAAAATCAGAAGAAAGTATACCAGCAATCCAACTGATAAAGACAACCGAAGAGATGAAGAAAGCATATGTATATTCCTCCTGTTTAAAATTTAAGACGGTAGGTTAAAATAGCAATGGTAACTTTTATCATATAATAAACGGTTTTCCAGGAGCGAATGGAGCTTTTCCCGGACTGGCGCTCCCGCATAATAACCGGCACTTCCTTAATTCTTCCATGGTGAAAAGCGCCGGCAATAATAGCCTCCGGTTCGGGATAATCCTGTGAATACTCCCTGGCATAGATTTTAATGAATTTCCTGTTTACGGCTCTGAAACCGCTGGTAACGTCTTTGACCCCAACGCCGCTGCAAAGTTTAATCATAAAGCTTAAAAAATTAATTCCGATTCTTCTTATCTTAGAAGACTGAAACCCTTCTTTTAAGATAAACCGGGAACCGATTACAATATCTGCCTGATTTTCCACAATAGGCCGTATTAAATCTTTCAGGTATTTTGGGTCGTGCTGCCCGTCCCCATCCATCTGGACGGCAATATCATAGTTTTCTTCCAGAGCATAAAGATAGCCTGCCTGTACGCCGCCTCCGATACCCAGGTTCACCGGCAAAGATATATAATGATACCTGTTTTTTTTGCATATTGCTATGGTATTATCTATAGAACAATCATTTACGACAAGATAATCCACATCGGGAGCATACTTTTGCAAATCAGATATTACTTGTTCGATGTTATGTTCCTCATTATAAACCGGTATAATAACTAATGTTTTCATCCTGACCCATACCTTTCCCGGACGTTGGCTTACACGGATTCTCTGACCGGCAAACAAAACTTATCCTGTGGTTTTGCACTTTTTTATCAAAGCATTTACTAATATAACGGCAAAAAACAAAACTAATATAATAGTTGAAATAATGCAAAGTACACAAGCCCCAAACATATTAAAACGCCTTACTAACCCCGGACCAAGAAGGGTTACCAGTATGGCCGCAAGTCCATATCCTGCCAAAAGGCTTACTTGTCTTCGCAAAGCTGTCAAAACATGAAACAGCAAATACACAACAGCGCTGAATCCTCCACTTATCAGTAAAATAGTTAATTCTTTCCGGTAGTTAAGCAAGTCCACTCCATATATAAGTGACAACAGCTCGCATCCGCAAAGATAACCTCCGCCTACCGCAAGCACCGTTAATATTAATATACCCAACAGGAAGCGGAATATATACTTAAGAAATTCTCCTAACTGATTTTCATCCCATTTTATGGCTATATCCGTAAGCAAGGGTTTAAAAATAAACTCACTGAATAAGTTAATAACAAAGGTTGGCATAAATAATATATTAAAATAAGCCTGTATATCCTCCATTAAATACATATCAATCATATATTTGGGCACATTGGTAATGTAAAGTGCCAGGAAACTGCCCGCAAACAATGGAAAACAGGAGACAAGGAGCTTACTTAGCTTTAGCTTATTTAATTCAGGCTTTATCACAGCCATACATCTGGCCGTGGGAATATTAATTACCAGACAGGCGATTACGGAAAGAATCCCGGTTAAAATACAGGTTAACATTAAATCTTTCGATATAATCAGGATTCCAATAAAAGCCCCAATGGTAATAATATTGCGATAAGTTAAATATTTGCCTGCAAGGTCAATCCGGCCATGCTGCTGAAACAAGCCGTGAAAAACATCTTCCAGGGCATCCGCCATTTTAATAATGCAGATATTATAAACAATTGCCCCTTTATAAAAGGAATACCCATTCCACACGATAGAAAGGAAACTTATTATCATCATGAGAATACAGGTAATAATTCTGGACATAAAGTAAGTGGAAAAGGAAATTTCATCCTTTATATCCGTTGCCTGATAACTTCTCATGCCGTATCTGCCAATGCTTAACATTAACTGGGCATTGGCATATCCCAATGCAAAAATGCCGGCATTTACGTCACCACAAATCCTTGTCACAAAAATCAGCAATAAAAAGGAAGTTCCGGCATTGCAAATCATTCCCAAGCTGTTCCAGAAAAACATACTGTAATATCGATTTTTCTTTATCGCTTCCACATTTTTTACTTCCTTACGTGTTATTCCGCATTGCCTTCATACCGCACGTAAAGACAATACCTCCTTAAATTCAGGTTAACTCTGCGATAACCGTTAATGTAAATCTCTTTATTGGTTATAATGTATTTGGGATAACCGATATCCTGATCATGAAACATGTGGTTAAAACTGTACAAATTCATGTTCCAGAACGAATCTTGCGGATATTGGTTAATGTAGTCCATAAAATCTTCCGTTTTCGTATAGTAATAATCCGGCCGGTCAAGGAAACATTCCAACTTAGCATCAGAAGCATTTTTTTCCGAAACAATTAATAAGGACTTCCAGTCAAAATCCGGCTGTTCTTTAAAATAGTGATTTAAGGCAATGGCATCCTCATTTTTATTTACAGAATTCTGTTTGTCATTGTGAATATATATATAAGTATAAATATTGCTGATAATACCCATTAACAGGAGCGCCGTTACCATACAGGTATAAAATACTTTAACTTTCTTTTTGTACAGCAAATAAACCGCGCCGGCAATTCCTAAAATAATCAGCATATACAGAGTATTTACCATCATATCGCTGTTAAAAAGGTACTTGATATAATTTGCTCCCACACAGTCAATGGTGGAGCCTTCCGCCGGCTGTATGCTGATTAACCTTAGCAGGAAAATATATACCACAGACAGTATAATGATTTTATATGGAAAATCGTAGGTTTTTATTTTGTCATAAATACGAAAGAAAACCATAAGCAAAGGAACCATTAAAAAAAACATATACCGGAAATGAAACCGGATCTGGATTTCGTCCAGATTTTCATCCGGCACAATTCTTAAAGCGATTACCAGTATGGTTGATATCAGTACAGAACCGGTAATTAAAAGGAGATTTCTTTCTTTACTGTCTAATTTATCGGCTATCGATAAGGGCAAAATAACGGTAAAATAGCCAAAATACAAGATGCTTAGCAAACAATAGGACAAGACCGGAAAAATTAACCGGGGCAAAAGGTAACCGTCAAGCAAGTTTCTTATAATAACAACAATGGTAACTTCAGAAGAAGATTCTCCCGAAATGTGGTTTACTATATCAAACAGTGTGTCATAAGTAAATTTAAGGCTGGCAAAAACTGTGACAAAAAACAGCATGCTTATTAGGCATTCCTTACGGTTATCCTTATCAAAAATTAGGAACTGCAAAAAGTAATACAAAAGAACGCCGGTAAAAAGATTAAGCCCCATCTGTTTGCATAAACTGGCGAAAAAAAGGAGAACTGCTAACAAAACCACATTTCTGATCCGGTAAGGGTCATCCAATATAAGAAAAATAAAGAGGTAAAAAAACCAGATTACCATAGGATAATACAGGTTTTCCTGCAGTATTTTCGTGGTATAATACATTTCCGGTATCAAAATACTGATTATGGCAATAATAAGAGAATATTGCCTATTCTTTAAAAACCGGTTTGACATAAAATAAACCGGAAATATGACCGAGGACATTAAAAGTGAATTAATCCCCAACGCCACGTGATACTGGGTTTTTATATCCCCAAAAGCATGGGATATGGAAATTACTATGGAATACAGAATTTCCTTATAACTTAATATTTCATTTCGAAAATTGCTTCCCAAACCGTAATAAACGGACTTGCTCAGATTCCAATGCAGCAGTTCATCATAAAACACATTCATCTGTCCGCACAGCAAACCTAAACCGGTTCTTAAAACTACGCTGAATACAAAGGACAGAACTAGAACAATATAAACATTTTTGCCTTTTTCTATGAATGCTTTTCTCTTCACCATTTTTTTCGCTTCCGTTTTGCTTTTTTTACTTATTCTAACATTACTATGATTATACTAATTCCAAAAAATATATGTCAATAGGTAGTTTAAAGCCTTCCTTAACTAAGCCTGCGGAAAGGAAGAAGGCTTGCAAGAAATTTTTGCTCCTCTTTCAGAATAGCATCCAGAACATGGTTCATAGGAAAGTTCCTATCCGTTTTTAAGGTATCCCTTATATTGGTTATTAAAAATATCAAATTATTCTGGATATCAATAGCCTTGGCAATCAACTGCCCGGCAGTGTAAATGCCATAGCTGCTTAAAGATTGTTTCAAATTAATTAATTGAAATTCAAACTGACTAAAAACACCATTTTCTATGATATAGTCTTTTTCCGGCTCTGCCTCTTTCACCCACTGCCTGTAAAAATTGATATGCTTTTTTTCTTCCGCAGCCAGAATCCGGCTGGTGTTATTTAATGCGTAATTGTTCTTGGCTGTATCGCTTAAAGAAAAATTTTCATAAAATTCTTCTATAAAAATTCTAAGTTCCAGTAATTGGTACAGTAATATTGTAAATGTTTTTTCCACGTAAAGCCCCTTTCTGCTTGCCATAAACATTATAATTGATTTCAGAAAATTTACACAGTAACTTATTACAAAAAATAATAGTTTCATGTCCGAAAGACGGACATGTTTTAAATGGGAAAAAAGCACCTTCTTTTATTATTGGCATCTTTTTTCCAATTAACCGTAAAAAAGCCTGCATGCGGTAAACTAATGTAAGCTTTTTCATTCTCTTAAGTATCAAAAACCGAATCCGGCCTAGGAAGGCATCCAGGGACATACGTGTTTTTGAAGGCGGTTTACTGTCACAACACTTACAAGGCCCAGTATACCCAGTACCAGAATTCCGGCATACATCTGCCTATAATCCAGTCTCAGCCACATATCCATAATATAAAAGCCAAGGCCGTACCTGGTTCCAAAAGTTTCGGCAAAAAACAGGACAGATATGCCGGTAGCCAGCCCAATTCGTATGGAAGTAAACATTTCCGGAAGGACCGCCGGTACAATAATGTTTCTGATAATTGCGCCGTGACCGGCCCGTATGGTTTTTAATGATATAAAATATTCCCGGGGTATATTCTTAACGGCATCATGTGCCGCCACCACCACCTGAAAAAACATAATAATAAATATAATAAAGATTTTGGAAACGTCACCAATTCCAAACAAAAGCATAATAAGGGGAAGGAGGGCAACCTTGGGTATGGGAGCCAGCAAATAAATAACTGGAGAAACGTACTGGCTTAATTTAGGGTGATAGCCAATGAGAATTCCCAACGGCATGCCAAAAAGAACCGCCAGGCAAACTCCTGCTGTCAGTCTTAAGCTGCTGAATACCCCATGGGTTAAAATAACTGCATAGTTACCCCCCATTGATGCCATTACCTGTATAAAAGTCGGAAATATACTGTTATGAACCAAAGTAGCGCTGATTTGCCAAGTTACAATCAGTGCCGCAATACCAAACCACTTTTTCACAGGTTCTCCTCCTTTTTCAGGTTAATTATCCTGGCCCCCATATATTTTGCCTCCTCCTCGTTATGAGTGACAAATAATGTGGTAATATTATGCTGTTTTTGCAGTTTTAAAAACAAATCCAGGATTTCATGTTTGGTTTTTATATCCAGAGCAGAAAAAGGTTCGTCCATTAAAATAATCTCCGGCTCATAAAAAAATACCTGTCCCAGGGCGGTTCGCTGATATTGTCCTCCGCTTAAAAACAGGGGATATTTATTTTCAAAGCCGGATAAGCCAAGATTTGCAATAAGAGCTTTGGCACTTTCTTTATCAACCTTTTTGTCCTTGATTTTACGCAGCAGTATAATATTTTCATACACCGTTTTCCATGGAAGCAGGCTGTTATTCTGGGAAAGAAAAGCGATACGGCTTCCCTTTGGAATACTGACCTGTCCCGTAAAGCCTTTATGTATGCCTGCTATTATTTTTAATATGGTTGACTTGCCGATTCCGGAAGCTCCCGTTAAAGCCACAATCTCGCCCTTTTTTACCGTAAATGAAATGTCCTTTAATATGGGCATATCCGGCTGATAATAAATTGTTTTCGCCTGAAATTCAATCATTTTATCCCCCATGTATTTTGTATCTGAAACTATCTGACCAGGTAACTGGCAGATTAAGATAACCTAATCGGCAAAAATATCCTTTACCAGCTCTTCATACTCATACTCAGTCTTAATTAATCCTTTATCAAGGAGCCAGTTCATGGCACTTAATACCTGTTCTTTTTCCGGAAGAGTGTGCTTTTCATACTGGGGCAAGACTACGTCAATAGCGGATTCCGGAAGCCCTGCCTCCTTTATGACATCTGGCATAAAATCTCCATTCTCATGGCTGTTAATATAGTCTACCGCTTTGTCATAAGCCTCATAAAATGCCTTAATTTCAGATTTTTTTTCTTTCACCGCCGTTTTGGTAAATAGCAATATGCCAGGATTAATACCCAGCTCGTCGGATGTGGCCACAATTGTCTGCCCTTCTTTGCCGGCAGCGGTAACATATGGCTCCGGCATAACTACGGCGTCAATCTGATTATTCTTAAGCAGTTCAAGCCTTGAAGGAATTTTAGGCACGGAAGTTTTCTTAAGGAGACTCCCATCTCCTCCCTCTGCTTCAACCATACAGTCGGTAACATATTCGATAATGGTATTCAAACTAAGTCCGATTTCCTTTCCCTCCAGCATTTTTGGACTGGTAATGTCGGAACCGCTGCCGGACACAATGCCATACCGCCCGTTGGTTTTGGAAGTGGCATAAACGGAAAAACCGCCTTCGGCTGCCTGGCAAACTGCCAGAACGTCGGAAATACTTCCGTCCAGATTGCCGGAATAAAGAGCGCTGTCACGATCCATTGCACTCTGATAAATTTCTATTTTAATATTATCATCAAAATATCCCTGCTGTTTGGCAACAAAGATTGGAATCGAGTCAAGATCAGGCATTACTCCTACCGTTAAGGTATTTTTTCCCTTGGAACATGCCGTTGTAAGTAACAGCGCACTGAAAATAAAAGTTATAACACTTATTTTTTTCATCATACTACGTAATTTCATATTGTAATTCCTTTCCGTTCTTTCATTAAATCAAATATTATCTTTATTTTTTAAACATGATTTTATCATTTTATATGATCGGCTCATCTTTTATGTCAATGTTTGACAGATTTTTTCATTAGCCTATTTCCATTTTGCATATAAATCGTTTTCAATTCCTACGGATTTTAATATCCTCCCCACAATTTCATCAATCATTTCATCATACTCTTTTGTTTTGGAATAAAACGTGGGAACCGGCGGCAGTATTACCGCACCGCATTCACTAAGCGTCAAAAGGTTTCTTAAATGAATGGAATGAAGGGGAGCTTCTCTTGGGGTAATCACAAGTTTTGTTTTTTCCTTAAGGCAAACGTCGGCAGCCCGGCATAAGAGGTTCCCGCCGGTTCCGTTTGCTATTTTGGCCGCCGTGGCCATGGAACAGGGCACAATCATCATGGCGTCCGTAACAAAGGAGCCGCTGGCCACACTGGCAAACATATCATTATTGTCATAAGAAAAAACAGCCGCTTTTTCTTTTCGAAGGCTTTCTATGAAGTAAGGCCAGGCAATACCCGTTTCATATTCAAAAACTTTTGCTCCCATTTCGGTGGCTATAATATGAAGTTCCGCTTCCATACCAGCAAGATAAGAAAGGAGTCTTTTTGCCAGGATGCTTCCGCTGGCACCCGTAACACCAATTATATATCGCTTCATTATATTTTTTTCAACCGTAAACATTACGGTATCCTAACCTTTCTTTTGATTTTATAAATGACCTGTGTAAATTGATTTCAGTATTGTTCTATACCAGCTTCCTATAGCAAAAATCCGTTAAGGCAAAAATAAAAAAGACAATGCTTAGTATCTGGTTAATATGATAGGATGCGAAAATCATTTTGTTCTTATTTTCCGGTGCCACATTATAATGCTCAATGCACAAAAGAATTATGGACACAATAATGCCAATCAGGAAAAAGATACTTCTGTGCAGGAAAACATACAAGGTTAAGAGGCAAAGGATATGCATGGCATGACACCCTCTGGCAATCCATAATGCTCCGTTTAGCCCAAATTTTGCCGGAACCGAATAAAGCCCTTCCTTCCGGTCAAAGTCAATATCCTGTGTGGCATAAATAATATCAAATCCTGCTACCCAAAAACAAACTGCAGCGCCTAAAAAAAGAGGAGTTAAGGTAATTCCTCCCGTAACGGCAATCCATGCTCCTACCGGTGCCCCACCGCAGGCAACCCCTAAAATAAAATGGCATAGCCAGGTAATCCGCTTGGAATAAGAATAAAAAATAAACAAAGCAATGGCAAAAGGAAGCAGTATAAAGCAGGTCATATTTAACATATAGGCGGCCAGAGCCATTAAGGCAAAGCAAAATACCGTTATCAGAACCGCTTCATACAATTTTACCTCTCCGGTAGCCAAATGCCTGTCCTTGGTCCGTTCATTACGCGCATCAATATACCGGTCCGCTATCCGGTTAAAGGCATTGGCCCCGTTTCTTGCGCCAAACAGGGCTACCAGTATCCAGAAAAAAATCCGAAGTTTTGGAAGCCCGTCCGCTGCCCAAAGCATGGCCAACAAGCCGAAAGGTAAAGAGAACACCGTATGGGAGAACATAACCAGTTCTCCATATTTTTTTAGTCTATTCAATACCATATTGTTTCCACCTCTGATCTACTTTCTTTTTCACTTCTTCTGACATAACGATTTCATCCGGCCATTCTCTTTCATAACCTTCCGAAGCCCATTTTCTGGTAGCATCTATCCCTAAGCGGTAGCCTAACAAATGCATAGGCGACGCATGATCTAAGGCATCCAGAGGCCCTTCCTGTATAATCAGATCCCTTTTGGCGTCAATATTATTAAATACCTTCCATGCCACAGTGGAAATATCATGGGGATCCACATCCGCATCCACCACAATAATCATTTTGGTATACATTAACTGACCGTTACCCCACAAGGTATTGAGAATTTTTTTCGCATGGGCAGGGTATTTTTTCTGAATGGATACAATGACACAATTGTGAAATACGCCTTCCAGAGGAAAATTAATGTCCACTATTTCCGGCGCAATCATTTTAATCAGAGGCAAAAATAACCGTTCCGTAGCCTTGCCTAAAAAGCAGTCCTCCATAGGAGGTTTGCCCACTACCGTTGCCATAAAAACCGGCTTTTCTTTTCTGGTCATTTTCGTTATATGAAATACCGGATACAGGTCTTTTTCCGAATAATAACCGGTGTGGTCCCCAAAGGGGCCTTCCATCCGAAGTTCATTCGTATCCACATAACCTTCCAGTACAAATTCGCTGTTGGCAGGCACATAAATATCATTGGTAACAGACTTGACGACGGGAACCGGCATTCTCCTTAAATACCCGGCAAACATAATTTCATCAATCATTTTAGGCAGGGGGGCAGTTGCAGCATAAATGGTTGCCGGATCACAGCCGATAACAACGGATACCGGCATTTTCCCTCCCCGTTTTTTGTACTTTTCATAAATTTCACGGCCATCTTTATGCAAATGCCAGTGCATACCGGTGGTGGTTTTATCATAGACCTGAAGCCGGTACATGCCAATGTTTTGCTGTCCCGTTTCCGGATCCTTGGTAAAGACTAAGGGCATGGTTATAAAACGGCCCCCGTCCTTTGGCCAGCACTTTAAAACAGGAAGTTTATTAAGGTCCGGTTCCTCAATTACTTCCTGGCAGGGTGCGTTCTTTACTTTTATGGGAAATACCGTAAGGAGTCTTGCAAGTCTTGGTATGGACTTGATTTTATCCAACATAGTCCGGTAATTGGACAAATCAATTAAGTCCTCGATATCTTTCCCAATATCCTGGAACTTGTCCGCCCCAATTGCCATACTCATTCTGCGGTAGGAGCCAAAGGTATTTATCAGTAAGGGATAAGGAGACCCCTTTACCTTTTCAAATAACAGGGCAGGGCCTCTTTTTTTCACAACCCTGTCAGCTATCTCCGTAATTTCAAGAACAGGGCTGACTTCCGTTTTAATTCGCTTTAGCTGGTTTTTCTTTTCCAGATATTTCATAAAATGTTGTATATCTTTATATGGCATAATTATTCTCCTTAAGAAAAACATGAATATTTTGTCCAACCTATACTATAGCACATTAGGAAAAAAGAATCATTAAATTACCGTATTTTTTAAGAAAAAAATGTCCCACAATACTGATACAGAGCTGTTGCAATGCAGTTTAACATAAGAATGGACAAATATCCTCATTATATATTGCCATTCCACTTGAATGCAACAGTTCCGATTCTTATTGTGCGACAGCTTCTAAAAATATATTATGGATATTACCATCGGTTTCTGAATCAGGAAACAAGTATTAAGTTATTTTTTATCCGCCACTGAATCAACCCATTCTTTTAAAACTTCCACTAACCTTAAACTTTCCAAAGCGTCTTCCCGGTTTACCATGACAAAATTATCACCGGGATATCTTGCTTCATAATAAAAATCTCCCAGCCATTTATAGTCTTTACTGGATAAAGGACAATCAGCAAATATCTCTCTTAATCTGTTAACCAAAAGCCTGAGATTATGAGTTCTCATAAGCTGGAGTGAATTTTCATTATCCGCATCAAAAACTTCTATAACAGCTTTCATATATTTTTCTGCCGCCTGGGCACAAAGACTTGCTGCAACATTATAATTGCCATTGGTATAATCATTCATAATACCGGCCTTTGCAAACAAATAATCATTTTCCGCTGTGCCATAATAGGAATTCACTGATTTGTCCATACGATCACACCATCTTTCTTAATATTTTTTACCAGTAAGCAATCTGACCTGTTAAAATCTTCTTCCGTATAAAAGACCAAATCCGTTGTTACATTTCTGTAAGGCTCGTCACAAGATGCCCGTAACTCTCCCCGCAAGGCTCTGTCAACCGGTTTTTTCGTCAGTACCAATAAATCCAGATCGCTGGTAATCTTGACCTCGCCACGGGCACAGCTGCCAAATAAAATAATATTTGTAATATCCGGTACACCTGAATTTAGAATTGTCCTGATATCCATATTAAGTTTTTCCTGAAATCTGGAAGGCAGTTCTGCCTGCATAATCACTCCACCCCGATATTTCTCTTTTTATTATTGTAACCGGATTTTATGGAAGATTCAAGAAAAAGAAACAGGATTGTTACATAATGCATAGTACAGATCGTTTAACATTAATGCAAACTATCATTTCTGCAATATCATTATGCAACAACCCTGTTAACAGGTAATTATTCTGGGAGGTTAATTCTGGTTTTTTATCGGCTTATAATTTAACTTATCATTATAATAAAGTTATTAATCTTATAAAGTTTTTAAAAATAGTTTATTTATCTTGATAATGTTATTTTCCAGTCAAAACTTATATTTTCTTCGTCCAGACGGTACTTTTTGATTAATTCCGGACCACAGCTGTTAGAACCTACGCCGCTGTTTTTATAATCCAGGCACAGTACCGTAAATCCGCTTTTTTCAAGCTCGTAGTTATGCCCTTTGGTCATAAGTTCTTCCTGGGTATATTCGGAAGCGTTAAAGCTGAAATCTTCTTTTCCTGTAACGGCAAAGTAATTTTCATCCCCATCTTCAACTTTTAAAAACTGGCAGCCATAGTGGCTGGAATTTTCCTGAGGCCTGATATAGTCTTCATACATATCGGATACCTTCTGTTTAAATTTTCCCAGATAAGTACATCTGTGCTTGTCAATATAGCTTTCATAAGGCCCGTATCCGAAATATTCCACTTTGGAAAATTCTTTTGGCATAAACATCCGAAAACCAAACCTTGGTAAGAAAGGCATACTTGTATTTCGTTTTCCGTTTAATTTAACCTGAATGCCTCCTTCTTTATCAATAGCCCACTTTACCTCAATATCCAGAATATGTTCTCTCTGGATAGCGGCAATTGCAAGAACAGAGGTAATCTCAACCACTTCGCCTTTTTTAACTTCCGTTTTATAAACCCGAACCGTATGCCTGTCATATCCTGCATCCTGCCACTGGACTTTAATATTGCGGTCATTATCCGTCGGTGCCCTGAAAATATTAAATTCCATGGGCTTTGCCAGATAGGAAACCTGATTTTTGACCAGGGAGTCAAACAGGCCGGTAAGTTTATTATAAACATAGCGGAAACCGGATCCGGCAATAACTACTCTTCTTTCATCTTCCGTTACCTGAACCGGTATCTTATTATAATCTTTTTCATCCTTCTTTTCTTCCTTAAGTTCCGGCTGGTATCTGCCTTCTTTTATCAGAAGCTGATCAAAGCCTAACTCATGGCCTTTTTTGGCAAAACTAAAATCCTTCTTTAAAATATAGTGAAGATTTAAGAAACTGATTCCTTCCTTTGGTATGGTAAAGTTTACTTTTATGGCTTTGCCGGTTTTGGCCGGAATATCCAGCTCGTCAATCATGCCGCTTCCCACAACTTCGCCGTTTGCTACCACATCATAAGTAACTTTCAGATAATCTTTTAAATTGGTAAAATCCAGCTTGTTTTCAAAATAAATCATACAGGAATTCAAATCATAGACCGAAGCCCTTACCGGACGAATCACATTCTTATACTCAAGAAGGCCGGTGCCGACTCTTCGGTCCGGAAATACAAGACCGTCTACGCAAAAGTTTCCGTCATGAGGAAATTCTCCCGAATCCCCTCCGTAATAAAAGATATCCTTTCCTTGGGCAGTTTTGCCCTTATAAATGGCATGATCACACCATTCCCAGACAAAACCTCCCACAAGCCGGTCCTCACTATATATTTTTTCAAAATAATCTTCAGCATCCCCGGGTCCATTACCCATGGCATGGATAAATTCGCATAAAATATAGGGCTTTTTAATTTCTCCCTTTTTAAAATACTCATCAATCATTTCCAGGGAAGGATACATTCTGCTGTAGACATCCAGCATGGAAGTATCGTTTTTATGGCCGCCGGTCTCATAAATACTGCTTTCATAATGGATCAGGCGGGTATTGTCATAGGACTTAATCCAGGTTGCCGCATCTTCAAAGGCCTTACTGTATCCGGATTCGTTGCCAAGTGACCAGAAAATAATACATCCGCAGTTTTTATTCCGCCTTACGTTACTTTCAACCCGGTCCCGTATGGCACCGTAAAAAATATCCATCTGTACAAGGTCTCCAAAAGTGGGTTCAAAATGTCTTTTATAGACCGCATCGGAACCATGAGATTCCATGTCCGATTCGGATATGACATAAAAGCCCATTTCGTCGCACATCTGCAAAAACCATGGAGAATTGGGGTAATGGCTGGTACGGATTCCATTGATATTGTGCTGCTTCATCAGGAGAATATCCTTTAAAGCCTGACTTTCTTTTATGGCAGAACCAGTATAAGGGTCACTGTCATGGCGGTTTACCCCTTTAATTTTAATGGCCACATTGTTGACATAGATAACCTGATTTTTAATTTCCACTTTTCTTACTGCCACTCTTTGGACAATGGTTTCTTCTGCCGTTTTTATAACCAGGGTATACAGGGCCGGTTTTTCCGCATTCCAAAGCTTGGGGTCGTTAAGTTCAAACTCCACATAATTATCTTTTACCTCTTTGGAAAATAGTACTCTTCCTTTAGCCTGGCCAAGAATCCCCTTGCCATCTTCACTGAAATACCCGGTGTTTTCATCGGCCTCCAAAAGGGTGCAGGTAGTTGGAACCTCTTTGTTCTTATAGTATTCAAAATCCACTTTTATCTTAGCCCTTTTGCAGTCATCGGAAACCTCTGATTTTACAAAGTAGTCCCATATATGTTCTTTCGGACGGGTTAAAATATACACATCACGAAAGATTCCGGAAAAGCGGAATTTGTCCTGGTCTTCCAAGTAACTGCCGTCACACCATTTTAAAACTAATACCGAAAGGGTATTTTCACCCGGAACTAAAAAATCGGATACGTCAAACTCACTGGTGGAATGGGAAACCTGGCTATAGCCAACAAACTTGCCGTTTAACCATACGTAAAAGCAGGAATCTACCCCTTCAAAATTTAAAAAGTTTTTCCCTTTTAACTTTTCCTCCTCCATAAAGAACTTCTTAACATAAGCTCCGCAGGGATTTTCCTCCGGCACATAAGGAGGGTCATAGGGGAAAGGATAATTCACATTGGTATACTGGTTAATCTCATAGCCAAAAATCTGCCAGCAGCTGGGTACCGGAATCGTGTCAAAACTTTCGGCGTCAAATTCCGGTTCCACAAATTTCTCCGGCACATCAAAGCGGTTTTTATAATAATGAAACTTCCAGTCACCGCTTAACATAGTAACTTTTTTGGATTCCTCCCTGGGCATTTCTAAAATCTCCGAAGCGGATTTGTCCGTCTCAAAAGGAATATAATAGGCCCGGTAAGGCATCGTTCCCAAATGCAGTGTTTTTGGATCTTCATAATATTTTGGCAACTTCATATGCTTCTCCTCACTATACAAAATTTCAGGGCTGTCCGTTATATAATAAGATAAACGCACTTTCCAAAACAGTCCCATTAATCAGATTATAATATATTTTGGCTGGAAAGCATATAAAAGATATTATCCAAAACATGCACAAAATGATACATACCTCTTTACATTTCATAAAATATGCACCATACTTAAAAACAAGGAAACAATCGATATAATAGTATATATAATCTTTGTTACTTTAAAAAACAATAAATACAAATAATTAAACGAATCTGTCCAGTGTCAGGAGGGGAAAAATGATAAATATATCCGGATATTTAAACGGTTTTGACGTAGACAGAAAAGATACACAAAATAATATTTCCGTCAGCAGCTGTGGCCATTATAAATTAATTACCTTAAAGAAATTTGAAACCGTAAGGCCCCAGGGAAGAAAAGACTACCAGTTACTCTATGTTGCCCATGGGCAGGCTAATTTTCTGATTCAAGGCCAGATGGTACATATACCGGCCGAATCCTTTGTACTGTATTATCCGGGTGAGCCCCAGCATTACACATACTTTCTTAAAAATCATCCGGATATTTACTGGATTCACTTTTCCGGTAAGCAAACGGAGGAAATTCTAAATAAATACGGACTTTCTCCTCATCATATTTTTCATATCAGTTCGGGAGAAGAATGCAAACGGCTTTTTGATAAAATCATCCGGGAGCTTCAATTAAAGCGAAAGAACTTCTTTTCTTTAACCTGCCTTTATTTTGAGGAGCTGTTACTCTTACTTTCCAGGCAGATTACGGAAGAAACTTCCGAAAAAATAAAAAGCAACGAACTCATCGAACAGGCCATCGAATATTTTCATAAGGAATACCGAAATAACCTGTCCGTCCGGGAATATGCGGACAAATGCAATATCAGCTGCTGCTGGTTTATCCGCAGTTTTAAAAAACATACCGGTACAACACCGGGACAGTATCTGACCGATATCCGGATGAATAAGGCAAAAGAATTATTAAAAACAGGTACTTTTAATATCAGCGAAACAGCCGAACTGGTTGGCTACGACAACCCTCTTTACTTTAGCCGGGTATTTAAAAAGAACGTAGGCATGTCTCCCAGCCAATATTTAAAAGCCACCCTCCACCCGGATAAGCTTGGGTTCATATAAAAAAGCAAGCCAAGTAAATTTCCTGGCCTGCTTTAAAACAGTCCCTATTATTATAACTGTAATGTCTGATCCAATTTTTCCTTCAGAGAATCGGATATTTCGGTTAAGGGAAGTCTTAATTCCGGTGAATCAATTAAGCCCATTTTGTTTAGGCAGTACTTAATGGGAGCCGGATTTGGTTCCTTAAAAAGAAGAGGAATAAACTTACTAAGAGGCTTCCAGATTTCATATGCTCCCTTATGGTCATTATCCTGTATTTTCCTATAAACTTCCACAAACTGTTCCGTTTTTATATGGGAAGAAGCCATGACGCCACCATGGCCGCCTAAGGTTAATGTTAAGTAAAACAGAATATCCTCACCGGTTAAAATAGAAAAATCTTTCGGCGGATTTAACAGCAATTCCATGGTTTGCTTAATATTACCGCTGGCATCTTTAATTCCTTTAATATTGCTTATTTCAGCCAGGCGGAAAATGGTTTCATTTTCCATGTTAACACCGGTACGGTAAGGTATATTATACATAATTATATTTAGAGGGGTTTCCTCTGCAATTGCCTTAAAATGACGGTATATTCCTTCCTGGTTTGGCTTGTTGTAGTAGGGACAGACCGAAAGAATACCCTGAATCTTGTATTTTTCCGCTGTCTTAACCTTTTTTATAACTTTTGCCGTATAATTGCCTCCAACCCCGACATAAACAGGGAGACGTCCATTATTGTACTCTAAAGTCTTATCAATCATTTCTTCAAATTCGTAATCATCCAGCGCAGGAATCTCTCCGGTAGTTCCAAGAGGAATCAGACCGCTAATTCCCGTATTTACGTAATGGTCAATCATTCTTTTATAAGACACAAAGTCTATCTTTCCCTCTTGAAACGGAGTAATGATTGGCAACCAGACACCTGATATCGGCATAAAAAACCTCCTAAATCTCAAAGCAAATGTTTACTTTTTTATTCTATTGAACAAAGCAGAAATTGCTACCGGCCAAAAGCCGGCAAAAGCGTAAGTAAGCTTTTCACTCACCTTTTTTCTTTTATTGTACACAACATTATTTTATTAGGATACCACTAAAATGCTTATAATATTGCAAATAGTGCTGTCGTTTTCCACTGATTTGGTTTATAATAAGAGCAAAGGAAATCAGAGGTGATTGGAAATGAAAGATTTTGATAAATTAGGTTATTTAAATGACGATTTTCGGATTTTTCATATTGTGGATGAACAAAAGAAAGTTTTTGATTTTCACTATCATGACTTTAACAAAATAATGATTTTCATAAAAGGAAACGTAAGTTACTCCATTGAAGGCAGAAGTTACCTGTTAAAACCTTATGATATTGTCCTGGTAAATGCGGGAGAAATCCACAGGCCTTCCATTCTGGATGATTCGGCTTATGAACGGATTATTATGTATGTATCGCCTCTGTTTTTGGATGCTTATAAAGGTGCCGATTATGACTTAAGTTATTGCTTTGAAAGAGCCAGAAAGGAACACTCCAATGTTTTGCGGATTCATTCCATGGACAAAAGTAAGCTCTATCAGGTTTGCCAGGAATTGGAGCACTCCTTACAAAGCAGCGAATTTGCCAACGAACTTTATCAGAAAATATTGTTTTTGGAATTTATGATTCAGTTAAACAGAACAGCCATATCCAACCGGATTAATTATCAGGATTCGGATATGGCCAATACCAAATTGCTTCAGATCTTAGACTATATTAATGAAAATCTGACGGATGACATTACCATCGATAAGCTGTCCTCCAAGTTTTACTTAAACCGATACTATCTGATGCATTTTTTTAAAGAAGGCACCGGTTACACCATTGGAAATTATATTACAAGGAAACGCCTCCTTTATGCCAAAAATCTGGTTCAAAAGGGTAAAACCCTGACAGAAGCCTGCTTTGAAAGCGGATTTAAAAACTATTCCACCTTTTCCAGGGCATTTAAGAAGGCATTTCATACTATGCCAAAAAATGCTGCTTTTCTTGATTAAAAACATCTGGCTTATTGTTTAATACAACATTTAGATTATGCCTCCGTTATAATGCATCTGCTTTTAAGAGATTTATAAGTATTTCTGCAGAAAACTTCATAAATAGAGCAGCATTTATCTACAATGCAAACAATAACGCTTTCCCGATATACTGGTGGTATGGGTGTTAGGGGAAACATATGCTTACTTATAATATCTATTTCAATTGGATTTAACTCTCTGATTTTTCTTATATTTCTCAAAGCAGTTCCTGGATGCCGGAAGCCATGGAATCTGTGGGAAGGATCTTTGTCATGCCAGTCATATAAAAAGTAATCGTGAAACAAAGCTCCAATTAACATACTATGCAGATTACAGGGTATACGAAGTAACCTGACTAAAAATAAACTGTAATAAGCTACAGCAATACTATGCCATAAACAGTTGGTATCACCGTGCTGCATATATCTTGCAAGGTTTAAAAGAGATGTAGTTACCATTAGCTCTTTTAAACAATTATTGATTTGATCCATTGTATCTTCCCTAATAATAATCACACTCCTGACTTTATCTTGTTTCTAAGTATAATTAAAATTCTGAAATTGTCTAATCACAGCTTATTTTCTGTGACCGACTATTAGTGATATGCTATTTTAGTATTTTACCAAAAACCCTATTGGAAAACAATAACTGTTAAGTAGATTATGAAAATTGATTATTAAGCAGATTATCAAAATGGGATTAGATTACATCTTCTATACTTATATTTGTTGATAGAATTTATTAATAAGTAGTATTTTTATTCCCTTTTCGACATATTATTTCATATGTCTATTGATTCTATACAACTGCATGATATAATTTATTTATATCGTAAATATTCACATATTCAATCTTAGAATAAAAGCAAACTTACTGAAAGGTAAGGACGCAAAGCCGTGGGTCTAAAGGTATTCCCAAGATTGCCAGGTTGCCAGAGAGTATGCCATTTGGGCATTTCTTAGTGTCGTCTATTTAAGTCGTAAAAGTATCTTTTAAAGTACATATAAAAATAAGATACATTACCTCTGTCAGTTATTTCTTTTCTGTTTGCTTTTATATTTATCCAAATTTATTTTTAAACTGCATCTATTTGGTACCAAAGAAAAAATGTAATAACAATGCATAAGCTTTACCTTATTGGGGTTTTAAAAAGTTGGAAGAAAATACATTACAGAAAGGATGTCACAGATTACTTCTTTCAACTCTGTTTTTGTGACTATATCGCAAAATTCATGTGCGATATACTATGGGTGTGTATTATGGGAAATGAAAAAAGTATTGTACGTCAATACCAATTTGGAACTTTAAAATTTGTGCTGTTGATATATTCCATCAGCGCTCTGATTTCATCAGTTTTATTTGCAGTACTGAAACTGGCTGGTGTAAATAATGGTATTCCATGGTCGAAAATAAACGCATTTACTGCAATTGTAATACTTGAGCTTGTTACTTTATTTATAATGTTTCGTCAGGTTACCAAATATAAAGAAAAGTTTGATAAATTATTTTTAAGCCTAAAAATAATCATCCTTATTTTCTCCTATATCAATTACCTGTACTTAGGGCTTTTGGTTTCTTCCAGGGAAATCTGGTGGTGTGTCTTTTATTTTGTACTTCTGGGAGCCTTATTCCTTGATAATCGTTTTAATTTACTCTTTTCCGTTATGGGCATAATATGCCAGGGAGTTATTTTTACCTTAAATCCCTCTACCCTGCCATCCAGCGAGAATTTTATGGAGGAAATCATTATAAGGGGTATTGTTATTTTACTTCTTTACTTAGATATCGCCATCTTCACCTACTTTTCCTCAAAACTATTAGAATACATAGAAATTCACGATAAGGAACTGCAGAAACACAATGAAAAGAATCAAATAATATTAGAAAGAATTTCGGAATACACCCGTTCACTTCTCTCTTCCAGTGAAAGCCTCTCCGAAATTGCCACTGAGGAAAGTGCATCTGTAGAAGAAATTGCAGCAACCAGTGATACAGCTGTCAGGGATTCAGACCGGATGCTATCTGATATTGAGGAAAATAGTCGAAGTCTGAACGAACTGCTAAATACATATGAAACCATTGCAACTAAGGTAAAAGATACCGAATCCAAGTCCAATCAACTGATAGAACTTTCCGGAAATAACGAAACTGCTTTAAATGAGATTTTAAATATTATTCTTAATGTTAAGGAAGACATTGAACATACCCTGGAAGCCACCCAGGTACTGGAAGAAAAATCTGGTGAAATTAACAATATCATATCACTTATAGGCCAGATTGCAGAAGAGACCAATCTTCTTGCACTAAATGCTTCTATCGAAGCGGCAAGAGCCGGTGAACAGGGCAAGGGCTTTGCTGTAGTAGCCGATGAAATCCGAAAACTGGCAGAAGGTACCAATAAGTCTCTCGGTGAAGTAGCTGCCATAATTCAGGAATTTAAATCCAGAGTTAATCAAGTAAAATCTTTAATGGAAGTAAATACAGAAAAAGTGAACCACGGCAATACCTTATTAAACGACGCAGTTCATAATGTAAGCAATATGATTCATGGATTGAAAGACGCTGGATCAAACATCGATGAAATCCATAACCTCACCCAATCCATGCTACTCACAACCCAAAGTACAGTAGCATTTAATTCGAAAATAGCTGAAGCCACTAATGAGACCATACATAAATTTAACCTGGTCCACGATTCCATCAGCCAGAACCTGGCTACCAGTGAAGAACTGACCAGTAGTGCGGAGATGCTTAAGAATATTGCGGAAGAGATGAATGAGTTGGTGAGGAGGTAGTTTGTAAACGTCAAACCACTCGCCTTGGATAATTAGCATTTTTATGCCATACTCTAAAAGACACGAAAAAACTAGTAGTTTTTTAGAGGAGGTAAAACTATCATGGATCAATCAACACACGATATCCGCCGGGCATACTGGTTAGACTGGTTAGAATCAGAACGCGAATGCGACATTACAACAAGGAACCAGCGTCTGTCTAAACTTGCTGCTTTTGCAATATACGCACAGAACAGGGATTTCGGTTCAGCCTCCATCTTTAGAAATAGTGTATCAAAAGTTCCCAAGAAAAGGGCGTCGCGCATGGGAAGGAGCTCCTCTACAAAAACAGAGGTCAAGATCCTTTTTGAACTCCCGGACTCCAGCAAAGAGATTGGATTAAGGGATAAGACTCTCTTGTGCTTTATGTACGCCAGTAGAATGAGGGCACAGGAGGTGTGTGACTTGACCGTGGGTGAAATACAGTTTATCCGGACAGGGCAGGTATCAATGTCCATGGCAAAGGACAGAAAATGCGTAGGATAGGCATTCCGGCTGCGGCAGCGTGGATGCTAAAAAAATATATAGAGCACAGGGGCATAACCTCTAGTAATGGGAGACACGTTTTTTCCAGTCAGACCCATGAAAAAATGTCTGTTTCCTGCATAGAAGAAATATTTGCAAAGTATATAACAAAGGCAAAGCAGGAAAATCATGAAAATCATGATCTGTTCAGGAATAATTATACGCCCCATTCCATGTGTCACCGCCGGGGTATAATTGACCCATAGCGCCGGACAGAAATTGACCCACACCAAACCAAACGGTTACCATAAAAGTGTGACGAAAACTTTTATGGGGGTGACCGTATGATAAGGAGTGGGACAATTAATATGATACACGAAGGTTCACAAAAAGGAAAGAGTGCTTATGCCATTAGTAAAGAACTTGGCATATCAAAAAACACAGCAAAGAAGTACATGAACCAGCCCAAAGCTGAGCATGGGCTTAAAGGCAGAACAAAACCTTCAAAACTCGATCCTTTTAAGCCCCAAATAAATGAAATGATTGAAAATGGTATATTTAACTGTGTTGTGATCTTTGAAAGATTAAAGGATATGGGCTATACCGGCGGCATAACCATTATCAAGGATTATGTAAAGCCGTTCAGGCCGGCCAGAAATGCTCCGGCAGTTCGAAGGTATGAAACACCACCTGGTAAGCAGGCTCAGATGGACTGGGGTATTGCCCACTACATAGACGAGAAGGGAGTTATTCATAAAACCCCGGT
Organism: Lachnoclostridium sp.; assembly: GCA_047777345.1. Classification (GTDB taxonomy): domain Bacteria; phylum Bacillota; class Clostridia; order Lachnospirales; family Lachnospiraceae; genus Anaerocolumna. Next base: position 208,503 of record JBKEEJ010000002.1, read on the forward strand.
TTTCACAATGATACTGGGCAATTCAAGGTGTAAGTATGTTGAGTTTACCAAACGTTGTGATATATACAGCCTTTTAAGATGCATGGTAAACGCCTTTGAGTATTTCGGCGGAGTTCCTGAGGTAGTTCTGACAGACAGGATGAAGACCGTAATAAACGGCAGTGATGCAGGAAAGCCGATATGGAACAGCAGGTTTGAAGATTTTGCTGCAGATATGGGTTTTGTACCGAAGGTATGCCGGGTAAAAAGGCCTCAGACAAAAGGAAAAGTTGAACGCCTGGTTGATTATGTGAAAGATAATTTTCTGCCAGGGAGGCGGTTTAAGGATCTGCATGATTTAAATTCTCAAGCGCTTGAATGGTGCAGGAAGGTAGACAGTAAGGGCCACGGGACTACCGGGGAAATACCTCTTGAGGCATTAAACAAAGAACCCCTTCTGCCACTGCCGGATAAAGCGATTCGTGACAAATACAGGTGGGAAACAAGAAATGTAACAAGGGACGGATTTGTAAGCTATGACGGTGCCAAATACGGTATACCCTGGCAGTATAGCGGCAAGGAAGTAAGAGTAAGGATATGTGGTGATTTCTTTGAAGCATACTACGGTGAAGTAAGAATAGCTCGCCACAAAGTAGAATATGCATCAGGGAAGATAGTATGGCTTAAGGGCCAATACCAGGGATTGGCTGAAAAAGGAGGCATAGCGCTACCGCTTCCCTTCGCCAGAAAAGAAAGAACAGAAGCAGTAGAAATACGGCCCTTAAGCGTGTATGATGCACTGGCGGGGGTGATATCCAATGTTTGAACTGGAGCATACCCGCAACCTCCTGTATGAGCTTGGTTTGAACACGGCCTCCGAGCTATTGGATGCAAAACTTGAAGATGCGATGCATAAAGATGCAACTTATCTGTCGTTCTTAAGTGAGCTTTTGGAGGCTGAAATACAGGAGAAAAACGCCGCAGCGAAGAAACAAGGATTAAGCTGTCCAGACTGCCGCATAGAAAGACACTGGAAGAGTTCGATTTTGGGTTTCAACCCAGCATAGATGTAAAGCAAATCAAAGAGTTATCAACACTTGCTTTTGTAGCAAGGAAGGAGAACGTAATTTTTTTAGGACCACCTGGAGTCGGAAAAACTCACCTTGCAGTAGGTCTTGCGATGCAAGCGTTAAGGTCCGGTATGACAGTATATTATGCCAGCCTGGCGCATCTGATATCAGATTTAAAAAAGGCAGATCTGCAAGGCAAACTAGAGCGCAGGTGGCGCGTGTATACCCGGCCCGACATACTGATCATTGACGAAGTGGGATATATGCAGCTAGATCGTGCATCAGCGGAATTATTCTTTAGACTTATATGCACAAGGTATGAAAACGGCAGTATTATACTGACCAGTAACAAATACTTTGGAGACTGGGGAGAGCTAATGAATGATACAGTAATAGCGACAGCAATACTTGATAGATTGCTGCATCATGCACATATCATAAACATAAGGGGTGATAGCTATAGACTGAAAAGCAGGATAAAAGGCGGTGTCAAAGTAGTGCCCCCGGCCGATATCCCGGAATTAGATAATATGGCACGGGGTGTTTAAACAAAAACCGGCGATTGAAGACCGGCGATTGGGTCAATTTTTAACCGGCGATTCGGTCAAAAATAGCCCGGCGTTGACACATGCGACATACGACCGCGACTCACATGCTCGAAGCAGGTGTCCCATTGATTGTGGTAAAAAACTTTCTTGGGCATGTATCCTTGCAGACCACTCAGATTTACACCGAGATCACGCAGGATACTATGAATCGACAGCTTAAGGCTTGGAATGAAAAATGGTTCCTTAAGCAGGACGCGAATAGCAGCGATGGTAAGGATAAAAGGAATATCCCTGGATTTTTGAGATAAATCATAGTACATCGTTATTCCAGATATAACAGAAGAGGCGCTGGATCTAAGCAGAGATCTGCACTTCTTCTGGAATAACGATACTTCTGGGATGATGTGCCTTATTCCAGTTCTGAGATAAGGCACATGCAAGGCGAGATTTTGCCGATGCGCTAAAGGCTGCGGATAAAAATAATCCGCAGGCAGTGAAGCAATCCGTTGCATACCAGGCTTTGCAAAAGATTGCAAAATTTTATAATGCTGACACAGATCTGAAAGGACTCTCGTCAGAGAAACGTCTTCAAAAACGGCAGGAAGTAATCAAGCCGTTGGTTGAGGAATTCTTTGCGTGGGTAAAACTGCAACAGGCTGAGTGCGTAGTTCCACCACAAAGTAAAACCGGTAAAGGTTTACAGTATTGCATAAATCAGGAAAAGTATCTAAAAGTATTTTTGACCAATGGAGATGTTCCAATTGATAACTCTGCATCGGAACGTGCCATCCGTACGTTTTGCCTGGGTAAGAAGAACTGGATGTTCCATAACAGCGCCAAAGGAGCTGGTGCAAGCGCATTGGTCTATAGCATTTCAGAGACTGCAAAACTGGATTACTTGATGCCATGGTCAGAAAGCCTTCCAGAAGAATGCAGGAAACCACGCCGCTTATAAAAAGCGGCGTTAATTTTACCGTCAGGCGAGTGGTTTGGCGTTTACATTTGTCATGCCCCAACACTTGACACAGAGCCCTTATTTGATAATAGATTGACTCAATACCTGTAGAACAGAATAAGCAACCGGCGTAAGATTCGTGAAACCTGAATCTATACGCTGGAAGCAATTATTCCATCGGCAGTTAAAGAATTGCCAATAAATCTATATTTATTCCAGAGGCCGGGTGTGGGCAGCGCCCACATTTACTTGTTGTGCAAAAAAATATTAGATTATGAATAATTAACCATAAAGTGGTTAAACTAAGGATAAGAACATAATTCGACATGGAAAATACATATTTAGTTCTTGCCAAAAGCATGGTATTGATCATTCATACTTTAGCTTCGGAGTAGAATAGGAGCGGATTATACCGCTCCTTTCGTTGAACCGTACGTACAAGTTTCCCTGTATACGGCTCTCGCCTGTTTGGTTTGAGAAAAGCATTTAGCTGGATTACTACAAGAATAGAACTTAGGCTACATTATTCTTAATTTCTTTTTTCCAGGACCTTCTGCTTTTTAACTGATTAAAATATGTTTCGTCTATGAAATAGTTTTTATTTCGGTTGAGTTTCGGATATATTTCACTATATTTTCTACAGAACAGGCTTAGCACGATAGCTTTTCCATTTTCATCTTCACAGGTAAACACCCACTTGCGGTTACCTATTTTACGATAGTATTTATGAGCTATCCATTTCCTTGATTTCTTTGGATGCCTACGCAAAGCCCACCTCCACGTTTTGTACCACAGCCAGCTATCCAGTTTACAATAAGTTTTTCCAGCTCTTGTCCAGCGATAATAGTTTGCCCACCCGTTAATAACAGGATTTAATTCCTCAATAAGGGTACTTTGTTTATTATTGCGGTGTTTTCTGAAAATATCTTTGATTTTAGTAACTATCTCTTTGGTACTTTCCCGTGGTATTCCCACATGGACTTTCCCTGTTGGATACCGACGAATATGATATCCAAGAAATTTTAGTCCATCTTCAATTTCAACCACTTTAACTTTTTCCATATTTAATTTTAAATTCAAAGGGATGAGGGCATCCTTGATTTTTCCAATGACTATCTCCGCATGGTTCTCATTGTCAAGAATCGCCACGAAATCATCAGCAAATCTTACATATCCAGATAATGGTTGTTTCTTTGTTTTTCTTCTTGGATTTATCATTTTTTCCATTGCAGTGTCTAAGATGCTAAGGGCTATATTAGCTAGAAGTGGACTACTAACACCTCCCTGTGGAGTGCCAGAATTCGTGTTGATTTTCACTCCTTTGTCAATAGCACCAGATTTTAATGATAACCATATCTGTTCTTTCATAACAGGTAGAGTGTATGGGTCAGTAGTTCCATTAATGTATCATGAGAAATGTTGTCAAAACATCCTTGTATATCACCATCAATAAGAATTCTCTTACCTTGTGTCGTTCCTGTACATAACCACATAATTTCCAGGCAGTCCCTTGTGCATCTTCCGGGGCGAAAACCATAGGAATTCCTACTTCCCACACCGAGTATAAGGGTTCCATTATTAGTTGATGTATTTTTTGTTGAATTCTCTCTGATACGGTAGGTATTCCAAGAGGACGTTGCTTCCCCATTCTTCTTTGGTATATATACCCGTTTCACTGGATATTTTCTTACCCTCTGATATTTCCTACTTACTGCTATCAGGCGTTCTTGGTCTGTAGTTATGGTAATCCCGTCTACCCCAGCTGTATTTTTCCCTTTGTTTTTACGTGTTACCTGCTCTACTGCTACTACTTTACATGAATAGGAGTGTAGCATTAAGCGAATTAGCTTTTTAACCAGTTTGGTATCTCTTACCGTAGCCGCTTTTACTAACCTGCGTTGGAGGTTACGTACATTCTTTTCAGCCTGTTTCGTTGTTATGGCGTAAAGTTCAGCACTTTGCACTGCCATAGACATTCAACCTCCTCATAACATTTTTTCAAAGCTAAACAGCTACAGAGGCTTTCCTCTGTTTCCTCAGCCATGGGGACATTGTCCCTTTAGGCTCTCCTAAATTCTTGGCATAAAGACTTGAATGGGTTAGGTTTCTCCTTTACTCCGTGTAGTATACGAACCATCATCACAGCAATCTGTGAATACTGTAATCACCACAAATACATGTCCAATCTGCTCCAAGATATGCTAAATATAACGAAGCTTCACGCAGAGATTCAATTTCTTTTAACCTTACCATTCGCACGAATGTTATCGAAGGTAGAGCATTTACCCGCGGTAATTCATTATTTCCCGTTGCTCTCCACATCTCCTTTTCAAGAAATGCAGTTACGGTAAGTTTCACTAGGATGGTTTCTAGCGATTGACGTTTCAGCCAATTCCTTTATACCTACATTTAGGCGCACCACAGAAATATTTACACTCTCAATCTGACACAGCTGCATAAGCGGCTTGTGTTATTGAGGGTACGCGCTATTGGGCGTTTACCTATGTCCATCGCTACCAATTAATTTAAGCACCATATTATATTCATCAAAATCTTTACTATTTTTTCTTGAACACCAAAAGCTTGCTAATAATGTAATTGAGAACAATCACTACAACCTGAGCAATAATCTTTACAGCTATACTATTCCAACCAAGCAATGTAATAAACACAGCTAAGATGATTTCTTCTACGACAAGTGTAAGAATTCTTCCACCAAAAAAAGAGAACGTTTCCTTCATAAAATCAGCAGTATTTTTCGCCCTACTCTCAAACACCCAGGTTCTATTTGTAAAATAAGCGAATAAAACAGTTACAATCCATGACAAAATATTGGCAACAAGCTCATTAAGTCCAATAGAAATATTAAAAAATGCATATGAACCCACACCAACTATAAATGTCAATCCTCCAAATAGAAGATATAGGAGAATTTCTTTATACTTTCGATATAATGTTTCAAAATTTCTTAATCCGGTAAACATCATTACCTTATCAAATATATCCTTTTTTCTGCTTTCCATTACTTAACCAGCTCTACTCTTTCTCTATTAGTTTCTGAAATAATGTAATGTGGTCTATTTTTCACCTCAGAATATGTTTTTGCGATATACTGCCCCATAATCCCCATACAAAATAATTGTATTCCACCAATAAATCCAATAACACAAATTAATGAAGCCCATCCATCAACTGGATCTCCAAACACAAGCCTTCGAATTACTATAAAAATCAGAAAAACAAAATCTAATCCTGTTATCACTACTCCGAACCATGATGCAATACTCAAGGGTACCTCAGAAAAATTGATTATTCCGTCAATCGCATACTTAAACAATTTCCAGAATTTCCATTTTGTTCCTCCTGCCACCCTTTCAACGTTCTCATATGGCAACCAATATGTCTTAAATCCTATCCATCCAAAAATTCCTTTCGAAAAACGATTGTATTCACTCATCTTTACTATTGCGTCAACCATTTCACGTTTCATCAACCTAAAATCCCTTGCTCCATCAACTATGTCTGAATCAGAGATTTTGTTTATAAGCTTATAAAATTTCCTTGCAAACAACGATCTTATTGGAGGCTCACCTTCACGACTTATTCTTCTAGTCGCAACACTGTCATATTCTCCCGACTCCAGTAATTTTACCATCTGTGGTAATAAAGAAGGTGGATCCTGCATATCCGCATCCATAACTGCAATATAATCTCCTTCTGCATTACAAAATCCCGCATACATTGCAGCCTCCTTGCCAAAATTTCTAGAAAAAGATAGATAATTTACATGATAATCAATGTTGCTAAAATTTTTCAAAATATCTAAACTATCATCGCTTGATCCATCGTTAATAAAAATAAGTTCATAATCACATCCTATTTCAGTGCAAACTTTTGTTACTTCTTTATAAAAAACAGGCAGGACCTCGTGTTCATTATAGCAAGGAATAATTAATGATAATTTCTTTTTCATTTCTAATTGACTCCTAATCACTGATTTGCTAATTGTAACTTATAATAACTACGGAACTATCTTCATATAAAATAGTATCCTCGAATCCTAATTCCTTACGGTTCTCATACTCATCTGTAGATAACAATACAAATTCTGGCGTTCGATTCTTAAAAGATTTTTGTGTATTCCATTCAAAGAAAGAATAATTTTGTAAATCCAATACCGGAGCAACCTGAATATTACCATTAGATAAAAATATGGTTACATTTGCATTCCAATATGTTGCTATCCCATAGTTATACCCATTATCAATTAGATAATCTATATATGGTTGCCGCCATGAAACTGCTGTTTCAGAACCATAAGTATCTATTTTATTCTTACACCATAAAAACATTGATAAACACGAAAGTACAATCACAACTGATAAAATATAATCTTTCAATTTTTGCATTTGTCTTATCTCAATACTCAATGCAAATAATGGAATTTGCATAAAAATAGATAGTAAAAAATATCTCGAAGATTCAACAAATGTATTATTTCCAATAGTCATAATCATAAATAAAATATTCAATAAAATACAACTGGCTGAAAGTATGGCTAAAAATCGCAATTTCTCATTTTGGGAAAAAATCATTTTTATCGTATATATGAAGACTACTGCCCAAAATAAAACTGTAAATGATGTCAATATTGCATATAAATTAATTTCCGTATTAGAATAATTTATATTTAACCCATTTATAATCATTTGCGGGACAAGCAATAGATTGTCCTTTACAATTTCAGATGAATTAATCTTTATTCCACTAATAACAGAATCACCACCATATCTTGGTACTAAGCCAAAATAATATACAACAAATCCAATGAATGCACTCATTAAACTTGCCACCATCATTTTGCCCAAGTTATTACATGCTTTTCTTATATCTTCATTGTAATAAAATATGATGTATGCCATCACAAAAGGTACAAAAACAATCATAAACATACGTATTCCACATACTCCCGCCAAAAAGGATGTAATCAAAATTATTATTACATCTTTCTTACTGATTGCATCACCTGCAAGATATTTACACAAATTACCAATTATAATAAAGGAAAGACAATAGTAAAATAAATATCCATGAAACCATACAGAATATTCAAGGTTAAAAAAGGTTATTGGATTGAGAAATAAGATTACCGCCAATAATGACTTATTAAAACTGCTCTTAAAACAACTCATAAAATAAAATATACACGCCGACATGAGAGCAAAGGCGATAACAGAAGTCATAACCCAAACTGTGGAATAATCTTTAAAAAGTTTAAATAACGGAACCATTATCAGCTGATGATGAACTATATACAATTCCGTTGTCGGATACCAATCGGCAGAAAAAATATAATGTCCCGTATCTGACAAATGCTTGGCAAAGACAGCATCTCCTGCAAAATCTGAATTCATGTTATATACTATAAAATACCTCTTTACATACCAAATATTAACAATATATTCAACCATCCAAAATAGCCCAAGTAATAATCTTTTTATACTATCTTTTCCTTTCACAAAACTCACAATCCTTTCTTTCATATAACCCTCCTCAGCTTATAGTTCATATGCATTCCCATTGAGTGTACTTTTCTGAACCACTCGCTCCTGTATCAAATTAATCAAAACCGACGTGAGTTGTATGCACATGTGGGTTCATTACTCCTCATCAGGACCATCTTGACGAAACTGGGTACATTCAGACCTGCAAATACTTTGTTAAAGAGCGCTGCACCCGATTTGATAAAGCTCCTTACGTCTGCAATAGGTGTGACAAAAGGATTAATCACTGTACGATTTACCCACAAGTATCGCTATGATGCATATTCCCAGATAAGAACTATCATGAATTACTAAGTAGTTACAGAACCGGTGAAAATTAACCATTAACCATCACACATAAATCTGCTGTCAGACTGAAAATAAACTTTTCTCATTTTTTAATATAGCCGGAATTCAGTCCTTCACACCGGAATTTACTTTTGGATGGAATGTTTTTACAAAAAGTACCATCGTCATATTGATAAATATTGTATATTTCTAACTTCAAAAACACAATGGAACTAATTTCATAATCTCCTCATTTTTCGCTTTGAAAATGTTTGATTAAACTAAATAACAGCTCTCCAGTATTCAATTGTATCAGTAATAGTTTTATCCAACGAAATCGTAGGTAGCCACCCAGTACATTCATGTAATTTAGAAATATTTGCTTCAATAATCGGTAGATCGATTGGTCTTATTTTTTTTGCATCAGTTTCAACTTTAATATCAATATGTGAATGTTCTAATACTAAATCTAATATATTATTGATACCTACAGCCTTCCCACTTCCTACGTTATAAGTTTCTCCAGTTTTTCCTTTTTGGATCAATATAGAATAAGCTCTTACAACATCACGAACATCTGTAAAATCCCTCTTAACATTTAAATTACCAACTCTTATAATTGACTCTCGTATTCCTTTTTCTATTTCAGCTACCTGTTTACAAAAATCAGCAACTACGAACATGGGAGACTGTCTTGGACCAATATGATTGAATGCTCTAACCATTATTATATTCATATCATAAGCATCTGCATATATTTTACCTATCATGTTTTGACATGTTTTTGTAGCTGCATAAATATTACCAGGACGAGTATGATTATCTTCTCTAATAGGTATTTCAATAGGTAGTACGTTCCCATATTCTTCTCCTGAGCCAATTAACAATATACGCGGCTTATAATCTAAATCTCTAATAGCATCTAGTACATTTATACTTCCCTTAACATTTACATCTACCGTTAGTGCAGGTTCCTTCCATGATAATGCTACTGAACTTTGAGCAGCTAAATGAAATATAAAATCGGGTCGAACTTCTTTTAATATATCTATAATAGCCTGCCTATCTAGAATATCCAGATTATACACTGATACGTCCTTTTGTTCGATAACTTCATTTTCCAGCTTCGTAACAAAAACTGACCATCCACATTCATGGAATAGATGGTCAGTGAGATAGTATCCTACAAAGCCGGCGCCTCCTATAATCAATGCTTTCATGAGACACCTCCTTTTAATATACTTCATTTCATGCTACTAATTCTAATCTCTTTTTCAACTAATGCCATATCATTTCTAACCATTCGTTCTACGAGTCTTGCAAATGATACTTCTCTTTTCCACCCTAGTTGTTTTTCCGCCTTAGAAGGATCTCCTAATAATATATCAACCTCAGCAGGTCTGAAGTATTTCGGGTTAATTCGAACAATTACTTTACCAGTTGCTTTGTCAATTCCTATTTCGTTAACACCAGCCCCTTGCCATTCTACAGTTATATCTACTTGTTTAAAAGCAACTTCTACAAACTCTCTTACCGTTCGTGTTTCATTAGTAGCAATTACATAATCATCAGGCTTATCCTGCTGCAACATTAACCACATAGCTCGGACATAATCTTGTGAATGTCCCCAGTCACGTTTCGAATCCATGTTACCAAGTTCTAAATATTCCTGAACTCCTAACTTAATTCTTGCAACAGCGTCAGTTATTTTTCTAGTAACAAATTCTTTTCCACGTCTTTCACTTTCATGATTAAATAAAATACCGCTGCAAGCAAACATATTATAACTTTCTCTGTAATTTTTAGTAATCCAATGACCATATAATTTTGCCACACCATATGGACTTCTAGGATAAAATGGAGTAGTTTCTTTCTGAGGAATCTCTTGGACTAGTCCAAACATTTCACTGGTAGAAGCTTGATAAAAACGTGCAGTTGGTTTTACTGTTCTAATTGCTTCTAACATGTTAGTTACACCAAGAGCATCAATATCAGCAGTAGCAATTGGTTGTTCCCAACTGGTTGCTACAAAAGATTGAGCTGCCAGATTATATACTTCATCAGCATTTGATATCTTCATAGCGTTAATCAACGAAATAACATCAGTCATATCAGCATAAATAAAATTAATTTTATCTTTAATATGCTCTACATTACCATAATCAACCACACTTTTTCTTCTCATAATACCATAAACACTATATCCTTTATCTAACAACAACTCAGCAAGATAAGAACCATCTTGTCCAGTAATTCCTGTAATTAATGCATTCTTCATTTTAATTTCTCCTTTGAATTTATAAATATTCACTTCTGTTACATATTTTCAAATTTTCCAATACTTTTTTAATATCTCCAGCGCTATTTTTCTCACAAATCAACATAGCATCATCTGTATCAACTATAATAAGATTTTCAATTCCAACAGTTGCAATTAATTTTCTACTGCCTTCAATAATACAATTTCTAGTATCTATTGTAATAACATTTCCGTCAACTACATTTCCAAATTCATTAGTCTTTTTAATACGTTCCACAGCTAACCATGAACCAACATCATCCCATCCAAAAGTACCCGGAATTGTATATATGTTGGTTGATTTTTCCATAATACCGTAATCAATAGATATAGAAGGGAACTGAAAATATTCTTTTTCTAGAACTGCCTCTTCATCTTCTGTACCGATTACATTTCTAATATTACATAAACCTGTATATGTATCAGACATAAATTGCTCTAACTTATTCATAATAGTAGAAACTTTCCATACAAACATACCACTATTCCATAAATATTCATCTGTAGATAAGTATTCTTTTGCAACTTCCAAACTGGGCTTTTCAACAAAACGTTCTACCTCATATGATCTACCTACGCAATTATTAGGATTAAATTTAATATATCCATAACCAGTCTCAGGGTAATCAGGAGTAATACCTATTGTTACCAAGTTACTATTCATACTTGCTATTTCACAAGCATCCTTTAAAGTATTTATAAACATGCTATTATAACGAATCAAATGATCCGAAGGTAATACTATCATAATAGCATCATCGTATTTTTTAGAAATATATGCTGCACCTAAACCAATACAAGGAGCTGTATTTCTACTCATAGGTTCACAAATAATATTTGAATCAGGTATATTAGGTAACTGTTCTTTAACAAGTGATTTATAGTCTGCATTAGTCGAGATAAAAATGTCTTCTGCAGATATCAATGGCGTAATTCTCTCTACTGTTAATTGAATCATAGTCTTACCATCACTTGTAAGTGATAAAAACTGCTTTGGCAAAGTTTTTCTACTTTTGGGCCAGAAGCGTTCACCACGCCCGCCAGCCATAATTAGTGCTGTAATTTTCATCCTATAACTTCTCTCCCTAATCTAATTGTAGTTTACTTATTACGTATATAATACATGAAACAATGTAATAATGCAATGAATTTTAAGTATTCTTAATGTTTAATGTATTAAACTAAGACATTATAGTAAAAGCTCATACTAATCTATCTGCCTATTTTCAAGAAATTAGCTGTTGTGAAACTCATAATGTAAAGCACTTTGTAAGTTCTATATCTAGTATCGGAGCATGATTAAAATACTCACGCTCAATAGTAAAAATAAAGAATATTTAATTCGTGTCTGGAATATATTGTTTACTAGGATAATATTTTTTCATTACTATGAGTTAACAATTGGACTCTTACTGTATCCAAGAGTTTTAGCTAATCTACTTATTTCTTCCATATTATATTGTTTTGATATCACCTCAAAGTCTATTATATTTTTCAAATGCTTCTCGTTCAATGATGGCTTATGAGCTTCTAATATAAAATCCCTATACTGTTTTCCTATAACCTTAATATCAAGATTTTCTTCGGCATACTTACGAGCATTAAAACCTATTTTTTTAATGATATTAGGACTCTCAATTAGTTTTTTTAATGCTTTATAAATTTTATCTACTTCAGTATGCATGTCCATACTTTCTACAGATGGGATTTTGACACAGCAGGAGTCTGGGATTTCACTAAAACTTCCTATATCATTAACTAAAACACATTTACCTTGCGCTAAAATTCTCATTAAACTACCGCTTGTTTCTCCATTATATGGATATCTTAAATTTACGCAGATATCGGACATTTTTATATATTCTATAAATTCATCCAATTCTGTATAGCCGGTAACAAAAATTCTATTTTCTAAATTGTTATTTCTCACCAATTCGTGAAATTCATTTTCTAAACATGGATCTAATTTTCCAACAAAATAATATTTAATATTAGAATATTCTTTACAGAGGATTGAAAAAGCTTTTAAAGCCGGTATTATTCTCTTTGATTCATGTATATGTCCAAAAGAAGAAATAATAATTTCATCTTTTAAAATATTATATTTTTCCCTAGTTTTTATGCTATCAGATAATGGTTCAATTTTAGCATAAAGTCTTATAGTTCTAACATTTCTTCCAATATTACGTGTTAATAACTTTTCTCTGGCTTCATTACTATGTACTATAATTTTATTAGAATAATTAACGACATAACCATTTACCTCCATCTGATGAATCTGAATTGGTATTTCGCCTCGAGTAAGTTTATCAATATATTCATCCACTATTTTTATATCAAAGTCTTCTAAAAGATATTGTCTATATAATTTAATATTATTTGCCCGTTTAAATAAAGTTAAATATTGTACCAAAGAATGCAAATTATAATCATGCAAAACTAAAGTACCTTTATATTTTTTTATATAGTACTCCATATATTCATGATATTCTGAATTTCCCATCTGATATATAATATCAAAATATTCATTTGATTTCTTTTTAAATTCTTTATGTATGTAAATATTAACATTATTACTTAATTTACATGTTGGTTTATATCCAGTATCAATATAAACATCAATATCAAAATAATTACTTAATTCTTTAATAATATCAACACTATAATCAGATATACCTGATTGGATAGGTGGTAACGGAGTAAAAAAAGCAATCTTTTTTCGAGATTCACTTTCTACTTTTTCACATATACTAATTTTAGAAAATGCTTTTATCACATTTTCTGCAACGACTGGCCACTGAAACTGCACTAATCTATTTTTTGCTTTTTCCATTAACTTTGATAAATCTACTTCTGTTAATGCAGTAACTAAACCACGAGTAATATCTTTAATGTCAAATGGGTCAACTAATATAGCCGCATCCCCTGCAATTTCCCCTAAACTAGAATTATTAGATGTTAGAACAGGGGTCCCACATGCCCAGGATTCTACAATTGGTAATCCAAAGCCTTCATATTTCGACGGAAATGCCATTAAATAAGCTAAATTATATAATTGTATTAATTCCTCATCTGTAACAAAATTAGTTAAAATTACTCTGTTTACTACATTATTCTCTTTAATTAAATTCTTGTAGAAAGCAACTGCTTCAGGTGATAGCTTACATACAATAACCAATTGAAATTTATCTATTAATTCGCGAGGCATATTTGAATATGCAACTATTAATCCTTGTATATTTTTGCGTTCATCATCCCCGCCAGTACACATAATGTAATCATCAGTAATTCCAAATTTGTGAAATAAACTCTGCTTTTCATTTTGTGATATATTAATGATCCGATATTTTTCATTTACTGCACCATATATTACATCAATTTTATCTTCATTAAAATTCAGATATTTAATTAAATCTTCTTTAACACTATTAGAGATAACAAATAATTTATCCATCCATTTTAACATATCGATACAGCTCATATACCATTTATATGTGAAATGATCAGATAAATATTTATTTTTAAAAACATAAGGTATAATATCATATACTGTAGCTACAACATTTACACCCTCAAACCATTTTTTCTCATAGAAAACATTACTTGATTCAAACGGAGAGGTAATATAAAATATATCAATTTTATGCTCTTTTATAAATTTTTTGATTATATCTCCAATAATTTCTTTGTATTCTGGATTTTTTAGTAAAAAATTATCTTTTCCACAATAATAATAATATTCTTCAAAATTATCACTTCTACTTAAATAATCCTTAAATTTTATATCCTCATAAAAGTTTAGTAAAAAATAATTATTGTTAGTATCTTTTTCAATCATTGTCTTAAATTGACCCAACGCATAATTACCAATCCCTCTATTTTTACTCATTGGTCCTAGATATAGCCGTTGCATCAAATGCAATATTCATTTTTCTTCTCCCTCGCCTAATTTCTTTTTATCTAAGAATATTGAATTTATTCCTGTAAATGCATATTCTACATAATCTTTACTTTCCATAAATTCTAATATTTCTGTATCCTTTTTCCCTACAACCAAAGTAGTATCATACTCTATCATTTCTACAATTATTATTAGTGGTCTATATTTATCAAAGTCTATTGATTTAAGAATTTCTAAGTCCTTACCTTCTATGTCTACGTTTAGTATTGTTGGTGCTCCATTAAAGTATTTCATAAATATATCTTCTACTGAAATAGTTTCAATTTTTACTGATTCTACTATTTTTAAATTAGGGTTTTTAGAAATGAATTCCTCTGCAGCTTTTTTGTCCGGTGTTGATACCCCATCTCCGCTTAATATATAAAAATCGATATATTCATTCGATTTAACATCAACACATTTATTAATTATAATATCCTCATGCCGATAGAATTTTAATTCAGGTATTAGATTAGGATTTGCTTCTACCAAAACTCCTCTGGCCCCATTTGAATAAAGATAATAAGTATTGCTTAATTCTTTTGCATGGTTAGCTCCTAAATCTAAATATCTACACTTTTCAAACGGAATACCTAGCACCATCAAAATATAAGCAATAATTGCGTCTTCTCCAGATTGTGATAGTGTTCGCTTGTCCCATATATTCTTTCTATTTTCTTCAAATATATCAGGATTCAATTCATTCAATTTATTTAGTTTATAATTATTACTATCTACAATTTTAGAGATAAATTCAAATTTTTTATCATTTTCATCAAATTGTTTGTTTACCTGTTCATAAATATTATTTAGATCAGATTTTATAGCTTTAATCGACTCTAATTCTGTTTGTAAATTCTTTTCCAATTCATCCATTCTCTTACGAAAAATCATATTATCTGATATGAGCTTTGTATGAATTTCCGATATTCTTCCAATAGTAGGAGTTACAGCATTATTAAACTCAGTTTGCTGAACACAGATTGGTTCAATATACCATCTTAATAATTTTCTTATAATCTTCTTTAAGAGAACACCAATTTTTCCTTTTCTGCTGCTTATAAATCTGTTGGATGTATTAACTCTGGTGCTTTCCATTGTATTAATATGTCTGTAAATTTCATTTAAATAATTTTCCAAAATTACATCATTTGAATTATTACTATTAATCTGTTCACTTGATATGGATACTTTAGAGTCTTTTACTGTGTTTTGCGATGCGGATTTTAATTTTTCAAAAATTACTTTTTCTTCAATACTTTCATACTCCATAATTTTTCCCTCCTTATTTCATTTTTTTTAGGTACTAACATCCCACTTATGCTTAATTGACACATACCCTACACTTCTATCATATGAAATCACGTCAAAATGACAATAATCCCGGTAAAAATCCATTGGAGTTCCATTTTTATCAACAATTGCAACATTTAAAATATATTTACCTGTTAATAATGGTAATTCCTCAATTATGAATTTAACAGTTCCGTTCATCTGTGTATGTTTAATGCATAAACGATCAAGTTGAGTATTTGAACCTATAATACATCTGCCATCCAAATCATAAAAACCCATTCCAAAAACATACTCGTCCAATGGTTTATTTACTTTATAGTGAATTACAATCTCCACTTTTTCACCAGCAACTAAAACATTGGTTTTCTCTCCATGCATGTTTTTAAAATATGCATTTTCAATAACAATATATCCTAAACCAAAATGATTTGCAGTATAATCAATTTCAGATTTATTTACACATGTTAAATCATCTTTATCTGGTCTCTCGTGATCTTCTTTTTGTTGCTGTTTTTTATCATTTACATTAACAGTAGCGCTCTCTTTTTCTTGTTTCATTAACGTTTGAATTTTTTTATCATTCATATGTTTCATGTAATCATCAACAACAGTTGTAGCTTTACCTCTAGAAACTATTTTTCCCGCATCGATCCATATCGCACTATCACAAAAATTTTCGACAACTCCCAAATCATGCGTCACTATTACAATTGTAACACCTGATGCCTTTAGTTCTCGCAATTTATTAAAGCATTTTGATTGAAAATTAGCATCTCCAACTGCAAGAATTTCATCAATGAGTAAAACATCTGCATTAACATTAATGGCAACAGAAAAAGCCAATCTCATATACATACCTGAAGAGTATGTCCTAACAGGATTGTCTAAATATTCATGCAATTCTGAAAAATCAATTATATCATTTATACGATTATCTATCTCTTTCTTAGTTAATCCAAATATAGATGCATTCGTATAAATATTTTCTCTTCCAGTCATATCAGGATGGAATCCTGCTCCTAATTCTATCAAACTAGATACCCTGCCTTTTATTTCAATACTTCCGCTATCAGGATACATAATTTTAGTTAATAATTTTAATGTTGTGCTCTTACCACATCCATTCTCGCCAATTATACCTAGTGCTTCCCCTTTTTTAACTTCAAAACTAATTCCCTTTAAAACCCATCTGTCATCATACCTATTTCTATTCTTGAACAAAACTTTTTCTTTAAGTGTTCTGCCTTTGTCGAAATATACACGAAATTTTTTTTTCACATCATAAACTTCTATACTATTTCCATCTTTCATAATTGTCTCCATTCGCACCTTTTATTTTATTATGCTTATATACACCTATTAATTTAAATAGTAAAATGTATTAAATTAAAAGTATCAGCTGTCCTTGTAATTTTAATTACAATTCCTCTGCAAAATGTCTTTTTAATTTTGAGAAGCAAAGACATCCAATCAACAAAACAATTATACCAAGTACAAATGCATGTAATAATGTACTCATTTGAGGAATTTGTTTGTAATATAAAATATCCCGATAGGCAGTTATAATTGGCGTCATTGGATTTATCTTATACAATGGAAGAAATTTATCTGGTATAATATCTATTGAATAAACTATTGGTGTCATATACATCCACGCCATAGAAACAATACCCAATATGTATTCCAAATCTCTAAAATAAACTGTAAAACCAGAAGAAAGCATGGTAACCCCTAAACATAAAACATATTGTACTATCATTACCAATGGTAAAAATAATAATGCTATCGGATTAAACCCTACTCCTGAAATAATAATAACTAGAAATATTACTATAAATGTAAGAATCATATTAACAAACTGACTTGTAACAAATGCAATTGGAAGAACCTCTCTAGGGAAATATATTTTTTTTACCATATCCTGCTGTGCCCATATGCAACTTGAACCATTTGCAAGTGAAGTACTAAAAAAAAGCCAGGGTACTAACGCAACAAATAGAAAAAGATAAAACTTTTCGATATCACTTTTTAATATAAATGAAAACAGGAAAGTATATACTCCCAATTGCAATAATGGATTTAAAAAAGTCCATAAAAAACCTAAAACCGATCCTTTATACCTTCCTCGTAAATCTCTTTTTACTAAACTATAAATCATTTGCCTATAAGCATATATTTCTTTCAGTGTTTTCATTGTTAATCTCCATACTAAGTCTTTTTATTTATTATTCAATATTTCAGATATTCTATCATTAATTAACTCAACTGCCTTTTCCATGCTAAGTTTATTTTCAATATATGTTTTTGCCTTTCTGGCCAATTCTTCATAGTAAATTTTATCACTATACAATTTTTTCATATATTCAGTAGCTTCATCTACATTAGCATCTGCCCACTTATTTCCTTTTTTGAAAGGTCCTACATCTTTTTCAATGTTTATCAACTCATAGTCCACAAGACAAGCCACCTCTTTGTTCATAAACTCAGTATTTGCAGACCAATTCGTTGCAATTGTCGGTGTTCCAAGAAGCATTGCCTCAGCTAAAACAAGGCCGAAACCTTCAGCTCTATGTAAGGATATTAAGACATCTACAGATTTAATCAAACTATTAACTTGATCTTTATTTAAAACTTTTGTAATTATATAAATATTGTTATAGCCACTTAACATAGATTTTATAGCATTAACTTCTTCGTTATTTGCATTGTTTATCTTTATCACTAAACCAACATTTTGATTTTCCTTATCAAACGCTCTTTTATATGCTTCTATTACAGCAAATGGATTTTTACGTTCCACTATGCTGTTGTGATCATACATCGTTAAGTAAAGAAACGCTCCTTCAGGTAGATTAAAAAATGCTCTGTCATATAATTTATTTATTGAAACAGTAACACAGTATGGAATAGTTTTTACTGGTAAATTTGTTTTTTTACGTATACTATTACTTATAAATTCAGAAGGGGTCCATATCTCATCTAATAAAGGGAAGAGAGATGTCCATTCATCTGGAAATTCTTCCAATTCCCATAACCAAAAAGCAATATTATATCTATAATCCCACACTTTTTTTTCAAGTTGGGCAAATGCCAGCCCTAATTCATGTGGATTTATATGGATTAAATTAATATTATAAGGTAATTCATCAGATATTTTATTACTCCATAAGTTATCATTTTCATTAACATTTCCAATTTGATTATAATTATATATGGAAAACTCATATTTACAATTGTTTAATTCATTCGCAACTAACCTGCAACTTTGTCCAAGTCCAGTTTCCGCTTTTATATTTCCTATTAAATTTACTCCATCTCTATATTTACTTCGGTTAAAGGATGCAATATTTAACTTTTTAATTTTTTTCAAACTTCTTAAAATCATTATTTTTTTTATATGTCTTAAAAATTCTGTTGGAAATATTTTTAGTAAGAAAGGCTTGAATTTTATTGCAATACAAAAAATACCTTTTAACAATTTACTCATATTAATAGTATCAATCCTTATATGCTATTTTTATTGCTTTCATTTTTAAGTATTTTTATCTACATTGTTCGATTTTCTGCTTATATATCTATTCGTAATTTTAATCTTTTATCAAAAACTACACTAATGTGTTATATACATTCATAATATTTTCTAACATATTATCCAATTGATAAAGTTCTTTTACACGCTGCTTAGCTCTTTTACCCATTTCAATCCTTTCTTTTTCATGATCAATCATCCACTGAATTGCATCTGCCAAAGCTTGTACATCATTAGGTTTTACGGTCAATCCGGTAACCTTATCTATACTTACAAATGGAACTCCACTAGGAAGGTTGGTATTTATTACAGGTTTTCCATAAGCCATGGCTTCAATCTGAACTAATCCAAAAGCCTCACTTCTTTCTACTGATGGCAAAATAAACACATCACAATTTTCAAAAGCCTTAATTAATTCAGATTCATCTACATTCCCTCTAAAATGAACTCTTGAATCTAACTTTAATTCCTTGGATCTTTCAATAAGATTTTCTTCAAGCTCACCACTTCCAATTATAACTAATTCTGCTCCTTTTGTTTTTGCAAAAGCTTCCAAAAGAATATCACATCCCTTATAATACACCAACCTACCAACAAATAAAAATATAGGTTTATGTGGAGTATAAAGTGAATGATTTTTAATATATTCATCTCCTCGTTTTTCTAAATTTTTATCGACGCCAAAAGGAATAATAACACATTTATCACGATATTTAGGGAGATATTTTGATCCATCAATATGTCCCTTAGTTGCTACAATTATTATATCTGCTCGTTTTAGAAAACGATCCATAATGGGCCTGTAAAAAAACATTAACTTTTTTTGCTTAACAATATCACTATGCCACCATACAACAACTTTTCCTTTATACCTTGATAATAAACAAGCTAAATCTCCTAAAGGAAATGGCATGTGAAAATGTACAACATCTCTATCTTTTGACAATTTCCAAAATTGTATAAAAAAAGATAAAGAAATAGGCATTGAAAAAAGTACACCAAAACTTCCCGCTCTGTATACTGTAACTCCATTTATCTTTTCTACTACAGACTTTCCTTTTTGTTTGCAGACAAGTACCTTCATGTCTGTTTTATCATTTAATCCTTCTGCAATTTCTTGTACAACTTTCTCTATACCACCTGTTACTGGATAATATAGCTTATTCACTTGTAATACCTTTATTTTTTTCACAATATCCTCCGAAACATTTTACGATAAATTGTGGAACTAATCTAAACTTAGGCAAAGTTCAAAAAGATTAAAAATTAAGGATTTTTTTCTTTATTTTCAGCATAATAAAAGTCACCAAACACTTTCTTAACAGTACTACTATACTTCATAGCAATTCTTATCATCCACGTAAAACCTGGTATTAAAATAGTTTTCTTTCCTTTTTTTGCTCTCATCTCAACTACAAAATTGGCAATATCCATATATGTATTATCTTGTGGCAAAAATAATCCATCTGAAATATTATCTATCAAATATTTTATATGCTCACATAAATTTTCTATATGAATCATACTTTGTTTATTATGAAAGTTGGGAAATATAGGTACATGCATAATAAATTTTTCTAATTTGCTAAAATTTCCTTTACACCCTTCTCCGTATACTTTTGGTGATCTAATAATTGCAATTTTAAAATTATCCGATCTTAATGCATTTAACTGTTTCTCTGCTTCAAATTTACTTAATCCATACAATGTTTCAGGCTGAGGAGTGGATTCAATAGTAATTTTCTCATTTTGTGATCCATAAACTGCTGCCGTACTCAAAAAGATGAATTGCTTAACGCCTGCATTTTTCGCATTAATAGCTATCTGTACAGGCAATTTACAATTCACCTCCATATAAAGTTCTTTCATATATTTATGTTCCTTATGATGGACAATTGCTGATAACATTACTATGCTATCATATAATGATAAATCAACACTTTTCCACTGCCCATTTGCAGCACTCACTTTATCAATTTGTATGTAAGTGCCATTTACATTTTTTATATAATTCTCAAATGATTTTCCAATATAACTATTCGCACCTATAAGTAATATTTTTTTCATATTGGGCCTCTTTTTACTAAAAGTTTATTTACATACTTAATCTCTGGTTTATGTTTATACCCATATGTAGATAAATCTCTATTTAACTTCTTTATCATCAGAAATATTCTATATTTCAGAATATCTTATGTTATTACATAATTAACCATGTATATTTTCATCGTAGTTTTTTTCTATTCCTTCTTTATAGCCCTTATGTCTAAGTACACAAAATATGGTTAATATAATACAATATATATCAAATAAAAAACTAAGATTTTTTATATATTCCCCATCCAATCTAGCCTTTTCTTTTATTGACAACTCATCTCTTCCATTTACTTGTGCCCAACCCGTCAAACCTGGTCGCACCGAATTAGCCCCATACCGATCTCGTTCCTTTATCAGATCATCCTGATTCCATAGCGCTGGTCTTGGTCCTACAATGGACATATCACCTTTAATAATATTAATTAATTGAGGCAATTCATCTAAACTTGTTTTTCTTAAAAATTTACCAACAGGTGTGATATATTTCTCGGGATTTCTCAATAAATGTGTTGGGATATCCCGAGGTGTACCCATTTTCATGGTACGAAATTTAATGATATTAAATTCTTTTTTATTTTTACCAATCCTTTTTTGACAGAAAAAAACAGGGCCTTTCGAAGTCATTTTAATTAAAAACATAAAAATAACAAATAACCACGAGAATATAACCATCGCTATAATGGATATTATGAAATCCAAAACTCTTTTAAGGTATTTGTTATACATTTAAAACCACCACATTTCTGATATAAGATTTATTATAATAAAAAGAACAGTTTCTTACAAGATTTAAATTATTCTGTTAATTATACCATATATATACTATCCATTCTTTACTTCTTTCTTAATTTTAATTACTTTTATTACCTATTTTAGAAATGATATGGTTATAAATATATTATTATTTGTCGAATTAATTACTTGTATTTTACAAAATAACATATTACAATGAATGAAGTAATGAAAAAACATGAGGAGATGGATATGAAAACGAATGCTTCAAAATATAAGAGGAATACACATGGTATATCCTCTAATTCAAAAACAGGCGATAAAAAGTATAATAAATTACTAATGCTCCCCTTAGTCTTTATTACAGCCATTCTTCCTTTTATTATGCGGCTTCATAGATATGATACCGGATTATCCTCTTTTTCATGGTTTTCCGATAACGGGGAAAGCGACGATATATTTCTATATTATAAACAGGTCTATTTTCTTATTGCCTGTACAATTATGTTGCTATTAATAATTTTCAAAGTTTTAAAAGATAAGCAATCCTTTAAACTAAAACCTATATTAATACCAATATCATTATATGGTTTGTTTGCCTTATTATCAACAGTAATCTCAAAATACTCTTCTTTTGGTTATAAAGGAATATTTGAACAGTTTGAATCCATATTTGTAATTCTGGGTTATTGTTTGATTATTTATTATTCCTTTTTATTTATTCAAACGGAAGAAGATATCAAATATATACTTCGCTTTTTATTAATCAGTGTATTGGTAATGGGATTATTAGGATTAACACAAATATTAGGCCAAAATATTTTTATTACCAGTCTTGCTAAAAATTTAATTATTCCTTCCAAACTTAGGCAAACAACAGATTTAGATTTTACATTTGAAAAGAATAGAGTATTCTTAACATTATATAATCCTAACTATGTAGGTGTTTATGTTTCACTGCTAGTACCGCTTTTTGCAGGTCTTTTAGTTACGGAAAAGAAAAATTGAAAAAAGTTTATTTTATATATTAGCTTTGATTGGCCTGGTTATAAGTATGATAGGTTCTAAATCAAAAACGTGCATAATAAGTCTTTTTATTGCCGCATTATTTTTTATTATATTCTTCAGGAAATACATAATTAGAAAAAACAAAGTTGGAATTATTGGCGTAAGTATTGCAGGCATCGCAATTATATTAATTATGGTTCTAAATATTAGTTCAATTAAAAATACAATAAATACTATTTTTCATATATCTAAATCAGAACCCGTACTTACTAACATTCAAACAAAAAACGATTTGATTATAACATACAAGGGAAATGATTTAATTATTAATGTGTCTAAAGAAAATGATGGTATTAACATATTGCTTAAAGATAATAATTCTAACATTATTAATTATAATATTGATCAGGAAACCAATTCTTTTATCATTAATGATGAACGATTTTCAGGCATTCAAGTAAGCCCGGTTCTCTATAATAATCTTATCTGTATTGATGTAAAAATACAAGGAAAAGATTGGTACTTCACCAACCAAACAGGAGATAATACATTCTATTATATCAACAATGTTGGTAAATTGGATAAAATAGTTAATACAGACTCCGGTTTATTCAAAGGATATGAAAGTTACGCATCGGGGAGATTATATATTTGGTCCAGAACCATTCCTTTGCTTAAGAATTGTATACTGCTTGGTACTGGTGCGGATTCTTTTTCCATCGTGTTTCCTCAACAAGATTACGTAGGTAAATATAATTATGGTTTTGACGGACAAATTCTAACAAGACCACATTGTATGTATTTACAGATAGGCGTTCAGTCAGGTATCTTATCCCTAATTGCCCTATTGGTGTTTTATGGAATGTATTTTATCAGTAGCATAAAATTGTACAGAAATGGCAAATTTGATGATTTCTTTTCCCGTGCAGGCGTATCAATTTTTATTGGAACGATCGCTTACATGATTTCCGGAATCACTAATGATTCTACAATTACTGTGGCACCTGTATTCTGGGTATTAATTGGTATAGGTATTGCAATTAATCACATAATTAGTGGATCTAAAACAAGGATTTGATTAAATAAATTCATCCAACAAAAGAAAAAGGGATGCTGATTGAACCGACCCCCAAAAGTTAGACCAAAAATCTAACGATTGGGAGGTCGGTTTTTCAAAGTATATCCCGTAAAGGTAACTGCTATGATAACTCGATTATGGAAAATTTCTTTGGTATCTTAAAACAGGAAATATACTATGGTAATACCATACTATAGCTTCGCTGATTTAAAGGAGACTATTGAGAAATATATAAAGTATTATAATGAAAAGCGAATTAAAGAGAAACTTGGATGGATGAGTCCAGTGGAATATCGGCTCGCCACCTTGGCTGCATAAAAATAGCAAGGCAGCCAAACTGCCTTGCTAAAAAAAGTCTAACTTTTGGGATCACATCATAGTATTTATACAGCATCCCTTTTTTATATGACCTAAAGTATATAATAATGTCATCAATGAATGTTTATTAATATGATTTCCACTCTATATATTACCTACTTTATCTAACATACATTTCTACTTGGTTTTTCCCTCATAAATGGTGCTTACTTCGTAATATCGCCACTTGCAATAATTCTACCAAGCTCAAGCAAGCTAGTCATATTAAAAAATAATCATGAAGTAAAGCCCCCATTAACAAGCTGTGCCGATGGCATTGAATCCGAAGCAGCCGAACCAAAAATAAGCTCTTTTAAGCACTTATTAAGTTAATCCATTGTACTTTGTCTGATGATAATAACCAGATTCCTGACAACTTATAAATCCAATCAACCGTTCAAGGGCAAAGATAAGTATAATTTTTATCTATAACCATTTGGATTGTTTTTCTGCCAGCGCCAGGTATCCTCGCACATTTTTCGTAATCCGAACTTTGCACTCCAACCTAGTTCTCTTTTAGCCAATGAAGCATCTGCATAACATATAGCAATATCTCCGGGGCGGCGTGGTTTTACCACATAGGGAATTTCTTTTTGGCATACATCTGAAAATGCTTTTATCATATCAAGTACGCTATAGCCTTTACCAGTTCCAAGATTATACACAAATAAACCGGAATCCGTATTTAATTTTTCTACTGCCTTTACATGGGCAATAGCTAAGTCAACAACATGAATGTAATCTCTTACGCCGGTACCATCCGGAGTATTATAATCATTTCCAAAAACATTCACTTCTTTTAATTTTCCGACTGCAACCTGGGTTATATAGGGTACCAGGTTATTAGGTACTCCAATGGGATCTTCCCCTATTAACCCACTTTCATGGGCCCCTATGGGATTAAAATAGCGAAGCATAATTATATTCCATTCAGGGTCTGATTTGTATAAATCCTGAAATATTTCCTCCTGCATCAATTTGGTCCTTCCATAAGGATTCGTAACAGAAAGCGGAAAATCTTCCCGAATTGGTACTGTAACCGGATTACCATATACCGTAGCAGATGAACTAAATACTATTTTTTTAACGCCCCATTTGCGCATAATATCGCATAAAATTAAAGTCCCCGTCAGATTATTATAATAATACTCAAGAGGCTTTTTAACTGACTCTCCCACGGCTTTTAAACCTGCAAAATGAATTACCGTATCGATGGTTTCATTTTGAAAAACCTTATTAACCTCTTTACGGTCTAATAAATCTGCCTTATAAAACTTAATTTTTTTACCAGTGATTTTTTCCACACGTTTTAATGAAACCTCGCTGGAATTACTCAAATTATCCAAAACGATAACTTCATAACCCGAATTAATAAGTTCGACGCAAGTATGGCTTCCAATATAACCAGCTCCGCCGGTAACTAAGATTGACATTTTTTTCCTCTCTTGTAAAAAAATACTTTTTATGCTCTACGTTCAGTGACCACTAAAGCCCTATCGATTACTCAACCATTTTTCACACCTATTTTATATTGTATCATGTTGTTTAGGTCATTATTTACCTGTTCCTACTTGGTTTTTTCCTCGTAAATAGCGCTTACTTCGTCAATATCGCCACTTGCGACAATTCTGCCCTGCTCTAGTAAAATAGCCTTGTTGCAGATTTTCTGAACCTGGGGCAGCGAATGGGATACGAATAATACGGTAACGCCCTTATCAAACATGGACTGAATCTTAGCCTCACACTTCTTTTTAAATTTGGCATCTCCTACTGATAAAACTTCATCCAGAATTAACACATCCGGCTCCACAATGGTTGCAATGGCAAAGCCAAGCCTTGACCTCATACCGGAAGAATAATTTTTTAGAGGAACGTCTATAAATTTTCCAAGTTCTGAAAACGCAACAATCTCATCATATTTTTCGGCAATAAATTCTCTGGAATACCCCAATACGGCTCCGTATAGATAAATATTTTCCGCACCGGTATACTGGGGCTCAAATCCGGCTCCCAGTTCCAGTAAGGGGGCAATCTTTCCCTTTACTGTAACTGTGCCTTCCGTAGGTTTTAACACGCCGGCTATAATCTTTAGCAAAGTACTTTTTCCGGCACCGTTTAATCCCAGTATTCCCAAACGGTCCCCTTTCTTCACCTGAAGGCTTACGTCCTTAAGGGCCCAAAATTCCTGATATTTTATTTGTCTTTTCACAAATTTAATAAAATACTCTTTTAAATTATCTATCTTTTGAGAGTCCAAATTAAAACGCATGCTGACATGTTGTACATCAACAGCAATTTTTTCCATGGTATACCTCCTTTTTTTCCTAAACTAATTTCAAATCTTTTTCAATTCGTAAATAAAGGAGTTATACATGAAGTATAAATTCATCCTGCTTTTTAACGAATATGAAAACACCCACAAACAAAAATCCAAAGCTGTACAACAATGATAATACCAAAGCTCTCTGATCAAGAGGCGAACCAAATATGGAATTTCGGAAATTAACCACGACGGAGTACAGAGGATTAATCTCTAATAACCATCCGTAACCTGCCTTAATAATTCTGGCCGGTTTGTAAAAGATAGCGGAAGTATACATAACCAGCATTAAAGCTACAGTCCATATATACTCCAAATCTCGGAAAAATACGGAAAAAGTAGCCAGTATTAATCCGATTCCAAATGCCATAATAGGTAAAAGTATTAGCGGAACTACAATCTGCAGCAGGTAAATTGTCGGTTTTACCCTAAGTACAGCCGCAACAAGTACCAGTACAATCAGTGAAATTAAAAATATAATATAGTCGGTAAGTACGCTTGACAATGGGTACATATATTTAGGTACGTATACTTTCTTAATCATACCGCTGTGAGTACGTATGGACCTCATGGCTACCTTGGTACTGTTGGAAAAGAAAGAATAAAGGAGTCTGCCGGACAGGATATATACGGGAAACTGTTTATCCTTATTTCCAAACAGGGTACCAAAAACGATAGTCAAAACAATCATGGTTAACAATGGCTCGATTAAAGTCCATAAAACACCCAGGTATGATCTTCTGTATTTTAACGCAATCCCTTTTTTTACTAATTCACTTAATAAAAATCGGTATTTTGTGAAATTCTGTATATATCGTTTCAATTTTATAATCTCCTATCTGCCTGTTTAAACCAACAGGCTCTAAATTTTGATAGAATTTTTGTTGCTCATTTACCTATACGAGCCTATTCGTTGGAATAGGCCCATAAATTTATTTATCCAGATTAATTTTATTTTACCAAATCGTTAAATTTACCTAATAAATCATCAATTGGTTCCTTATCCAACTGACGGAACACATCCATCCGTTCTACTTTAAACGGACTTGGTTTATTATGATTTTTCTTAAATGCCGTTGTCATATCACTCTCCTTATAATTAAATTTATCTTTAATATTATCCCACATTTTGCTGCCTTTGTCATTATTAATTGTAACTAAACTTACACCTTTATCATCAAACATGGATGGATCAATATCTTTAATTCCCCAAAAATCACCTATTGTAAGATCGCCAACCCTGTTATGGTAAGTAAAGTCACAAAAACTGCAGCTGGGCCTTGAGATATAGTCATTTAAAAAGGCACGGAAATAATTGTTCTTTCTGGCATTTACTTTTAGGTTTTTTCCATTCTCAAATTCAACGATCATACTGCATTTATGAATCAACCAGCCGGTACTTTTGTTTCGGAATGTTAAGTTAACCACCCTGGATTTATATTTCTTTTGCAAATGCTCAATATACTGCCTGTAAATTTTGGGTGAAGGAGCAGCATGGCATAGTATTTCACAGATATACAGGTTCTCATAATCTTTCCTTAAATAAGAGCGCAGTGCGGCACATTCGCAGGGAAGTCCGGAATACAGCACGGTCTTATTTTCTTTTAGCAAGTCACGGATCCTGGGAAAGATTCCTTCAAAATTACTCTTTACATACTTGGAGCCATAAAAAGCTTTTACATCTTCCATATTATCCGCAATGGAAGAAACCACATTCATATCCTTATCGTATTTGACTCCGACCACATAACCTTTCTTTTCCTCAATTACAAATCTGGCAAGTTCCGGGAATACGGCGCCGGAAGAACTCTTTAAGCGGACATCTTCCCGTTTGTTCATGGCGCAATAAACTTTCGGATACTCTTTCGTGTATTCAATCTTTTGACTTACTTTACGGATACATACTTTACTGCAGGCACCGCAGTCAATACATTTGTCCTTATCCACTACCGGATAGCGGAAACCTTCCTGATCTTCCACCATGGATATTGCGTTAACAGGACAAATTTCTTTGCAAGCGCAGCAGCCATAACAGTCATATTTTTTAATCTGAGTGGGACAGTCCACCCACTTTTGCCTGTCATTATTGCCCAAAGCATCCAGTAAAAACACAAGGGACTTCCGTCTTAATTCCTTAATTCTTCTTTTTACTTTTTCCGGCTCCTTAAATTCAAACATAGAAAAGTCCTCAAATTCTTCCGGCTTATAAAGCAGATGGGACTCTAATTTTAAGGCTTTTAACAGATCCACCGTTCTGCTTCCTGTATTGGAGTGAAGCATAGATACAAAAGGCTTTTCATATATAATGGAAAATACCGTTCCGTGAAAGGAGTTGGTAATAACATATTCCGCATTCTCAATCAGACCCAGAAAATCTCCCGGATCCGAAGTATAGCAGGATGCGATTTCATTTTTAAATATCTTATTGGGTCTTCTCTGGACAATGGGAAGCCCTGTCGCATTGGAAACCTTGTTGGCAAAAGCCACTACTTCCGGATTGTGCTCCATCATATACACAAATATATATTTTTCCTTAATATTGGGCATGGTCTTAATTGCGTCATATTCTTCCCGCTCCAGCAATAAAGTCGGATCCAGTACCACATCCACTTCCTTGGTTGTCAGGTTTTGCACCGGCTCTTTGGCGCTTTTTTCTCTTACCGAAATGGCCGTAAAGCTTTCCAGACTTTTTCTTATCTGCTCATGATAAATCGGAAGCAGGAAGTCTCTACCTATACTGGCGGCATAGGAAATTTTAAGAGGGCCCGGCTTTACAAAATCCAAAAAGTAGGCTGGATCAAACCCTCCGATATGCTCGCTGTTCCAAACCTGGTCACTTCCCACAATATAAGCATCCAGGTCCAGCTTAGCTTCCTTTAGTTCTTCATAAGTGCTAAAATCACCTAAAAGGTTAAAATTTCTTCGGATAAAACCGGTATACTTTTTATATCTTTTCAGGCTGTCAGGATTCTGAAAGCGGAGCTTAAACTCCGCAATCTTTTTCTCCAGCCCGTATTTGCCTTTTAAGGGATTATACAAGTCATCAATAACACTCGGATGATAATTAATGACAGAGGCTTCCATACCATGATTTTTCAGGACCCTTTGCAATGCCCAGGTTTGCAGACTTGCCCCAAAATTATGGGCACTATGAAATGTTATAACGCCAACTTTCATGTTATCTAGCCTCCTTTAGAATTGCGTCAACGGATATGGCACTTGTGTCACAGACCACAATTCTTACTTTATCTTTCAATTCCTGAACTTCCTTTAAATTTTTCATACTGGAAGGAATCAAAACAAGGTTATAATTTGCAAGATTCCTTAAGGCATACCTTACATTCCTGCGGTATTTTCCTGAAGATTTGTATTTTTGCATATCAAAATCATGAAAATTAAAGATTTTCTTTCCGTCAAAAGTATCAAAAATATGAAGCAGCATTAAATCCATACCGGAATAATATATGACATAATCAAATTCCGTAGTGCCATAGTATTTTGCTCTTTCCCTTTTTGCAAGACTTTGTAGCTTTTTCTTCGTATAAGAATTCTCAATTCCAAAGCGGAAAGTAAGGGTAAAGGCTATATACTCGGACAAAGTATAATTTCTTCCTGCCGATATGGGAATATAGCCTACTTCTTTATCCAATAAGGAAAGCATTCTGGATGTTTTTTTCATGGCACCTGACTTAAAATGCAGGAAGTAATTTTTTTCTTTTAAGTCCAGATGATTTATTTCATCAATAAAGTGCTTATCTTCCTCATTGTCACGCAAAGCTTTTACATAAACCAGGACATTATCCACATCGGTTTTATAGTAATTTTCCGTTCTGACTAAATTTTCTTCATTTAAAAAGACCGTGTCGCATACGTTTTTAGCCGTATCAGCCGAATCCAGACTGCAAAACTGCTTATAAAACTTAGGATAGGAAAACTCCGGATTATTGATTTCTTTCACCAGCTCGTCCACCGTTTCTACCTTCGGCAAATCCATCTCATCCAGTCCGATGTAAATTCCTCTGTCACCCAAATATTCCTCACGGTCATAAGTAAACAGAATAATCTTCTTTTTGGAAACGGCATAGTCAAACATAATGCTGGAATAGTCCGTAATTAACATATCGCTGGCATTTAAGAAATCATAGGTTTCATAGTCAGCCGGAAATTCTTTTATATGCAGAAACTGAGAATAATCAATTCCTTTTTTAACAAAAGGATGGAGTTTTACAAACAGTACCTGATTTTCCTTTAACTTATGATCCAGATGTGCCAGATACCCGAAAATTCTGTTTACCTGGGCCTTGGATTCCTTCTTGTGCAGCAGCCCTCTCCATGTGGGCATGTAAACAATTACCTGCATATGTTCAAGGCCGCACTCACTTCGAATCTTATCCCTTCTGTCCGTACGGTAAAAGGAGGAGTTTCTGGGATATCCGGACAATAAAATTTTTCCTTCGTATATTTTATTCAACATATAGTCGGTTAAGAAAATATCCCTTGAGAACTCATTCTGATACAGCAAATAATCGGCTATATTAAAGTTTCTCTGCACATTGCCCAGGGCATACTCTCTGTCAGGCACAATTCTTCCCATGGCTTTTAAAGGAGTGCCATGCCAGGTGTTTAAATAAACCTGTTCCGGCTTCTTAATAAAATAAGGCGGGAAACTGGTGTCCGTTACCAGATACTTGGCAACTGCCAGGGCCCGTAAATATTCATCAGAATGAAGTTCCACAAAGGTAACATGATGAATATTGTAGTTTTTTAATAACCTGTCATAAGTTTCAAACAGTTCTTTTTTCAGCACAAGCAAAACATGGAAGTCTTTATATTTATCCCTTCTGGTTTCATATATCATATTAAAAATATTGCCTGCCAGGTCATCACCGTGCTTGGATTCAAACAATATAATTTTATCATTTACAGCCAGTTTTTCATAATATTGGGCGTATTTTACATCCGGAGGCAGATTAAATACTTTAAAAATACGAAGCTTCTTTAAACCGCCTATAATGTACTTTACTTTATGCCTGGACTTCTTAAATTTTTTCCATTTTTTATTTATCTTATCCTGAATACTGATGATTTTAACTACCCCATTATACACTTTTGGGGGTACCTTTTCCCGCATGGTTACATAACGGATGGTTTTGTTTTTGTCCACATAATATTTTAAATGTTTTTTCAGGGCAGGACTTGCGGTATATTTCAGATAATGATTATCTACCCAGCCGGGTATTTCTTTATTTAAGAAATCCTGGGTTATATCTATAATCTCTTTTTTTAACTGTAACTGGCCCTTCTTACTGTCGGTATAAAAAGATTCGTAACGAAAAAAGAAGTGCCTTGTACAGATATATTCCAGCTCTTCTTTAAATGTATCAAATAAATCATTTTCTTTCATGAAATCGAATAAAAGGGTAAATGCTTTGACAATATCTTTGGTAGCTTCCGAAAAGCTGTTTAAGAATCCTACCTGAGTTGTTTTCCGATAATTATAGAGAGGTTCCGGTACAATGCCAATACTTTCTGCCATAACCGCTGCTTCAAAGGCCACTACCAGGTCTTCAAAACGGATTCCTTCCGGGAAACGAATGCCATCTAACAAAGTACGCTTAAACAACTTGTCCCACGGGAAAGGGGATATATGAGCCAGTTCAAACTTTCGTTCCGACATTTTAAAATTCTGGTTCATGGAAAACAGTTTCATTTCTTTTCGTTTTAATTCCTTTTTGCCTTCCACTTCATAAACATTATACCTAGAGCATATCACCAAATCGTTATTATCCTCGACAGCTTTTCTTATAAAGCTTTTCCGCCATATTAAGTTCAACAAAGTCATCACTGTCCACAAACATAATATATTCACCCGTGGCATGGTCCAGGCCATAATTACGGGCATGACTGACGCCCCGATTTTCTGTCGTAAAGACTTTTACCATATCGGGGTATTTCTTTTCATATTCTTCCAATATTTTTATACTGTTATCAGGGCTACCATCGTTCACTACAATAATTTCAATCTCTTTTAAAGTCTGATTTACCAGGCTTTCCATACACTGTCTTAAATATTTTTCAACATTGTAGACAGGAACAATGATACTCACTTTATACTCATTCATTCTAGTATTCCTCCTGGTTTTGGTTACCACTAAGAAGGATTTTAACATAGTTAAGGGATATATGCAAGATTTCTTAAGGATTCTTAAGGATTTGAATAATAATTCATAATTAAGCGAACTGCATATGGATATAGGAATTTTGTGAACTTTAGAAACAGAATGATGTTAACCTTATCATAAAGTAACCGGAGAGAATATCCCTCCGGCTACCAAAAAACATATTACCCCAATGCTTGACAAAGAACCCAAAAAAATCCAGGCATAAATGCCTGGATTTTTTTATTATTCTACAACACTAAGACTAGTTTCAGTCTTAATCTTAGTTGCGAATGTAGTACTACCAACAGTTTCATAAATAGTAATAGACTTCACATAAACACTTCCCTTATTGTTAAGAGGAGTATCAAGATCGATAGAGTCTTTACCATACATAGCTTCAACTTCACCAATCTCATAGCTGTCATATTTAGATGTAATCTTAACAACATCAGGTAATGCAGCTCTTAAGGTTGAGTATCTGTCAACTGTTGCCTTTTCCAACGTAAATGTAGGTGCTAATTGACTATCAGATAATTTGAAAGAAGTAGATGTTTGCTTCTTAGTAGTAGGATCAGTTACAATAACTGTATAAACACCTGTATCTGCCTTGGTAAATACAGTTTTGCTCTCTACAGTCTTAGTTGTTAAGCCACCAAAGGTAGCAACACCATCTTTTGCTGTAACTGTTCCCTTATCATCACTGCCAAGCTTAAACTGAAGCTTAGCATTATTGATCTTCGTGATCTTCTGACCTGAACTATTTAAACCATAAACAGTAAATTTGATAGTCTTATCTTCAACTGTAGTACCATCTTTAACTGCTAAATCAACTGAATCCACATCACGTTCAACTTTAATTGTTGAAACTGTAGATGAATCATCTACCTTCGTAGCAGTAACAGAAATATTAAATGTTCTGTCATAATATGTTACTTTATAAGTATTAACTGCTGTTCTATCAAGTTTTTTTACCTGCTACTAAACTGAAAGTCAGTTTATTGTTTTCTGGTAGATAATTAATTACATCATCTGTTTTACCATTAACTGAAGCCTTTTCAGAAATAGGCACAACAGTTATTGTTTCACCACTTGTTTTCATAGTCAGGTTCATTACCATACTGATCTTTAACTGTGAAAGTAATTGTTGCACTGTCTCCGCCTAAAGCTGTTGCATCAGATAAGCTTACGCTATTTGTACTAGCTGATACACTAGTTACTTTTGCTTTAGCTCCAATTGTAACAGGAAGCATCTTAACTGTCTGACCGTAAGTTGCTTTAACATATGCAGATCCAGTCTTAACAGGATATACATAAACACCATCATCACTCTTAACTACTGTTAAGATAGAAGCATCGCTTGTATCAAAATCAAAATCTGCTTCAGTTAAATCTTTATCGGTATCAATATCTTTTGCCTTTAAGAATAACTGATAACCTGTTGATTCTGCAGGAATTGTAGTGTTAAGTTTTGTCCAATCAGCTTTGTCTGTAGCTAAAGTATAAGTAATGTCTTTAGCTTGATTAGGAATTTCTTTTACTGAATTGATTACAGCACTGCTTTCATATGTTTTTTCATTAGCACCGTCATAAGTGTATGTGTGATATGTTGCTTTTACTGTAACTGATTCAGGATAATTGTAAATTGTTATCTCGTATTTTTTGGTTTCATCGTTCCAAAGAACATAGCCCTTGGATTCATCCACAGTAAATGTTACATTATTCTGTAAAGCATCCGTTTTTGTAACATCAACGCCGTTAGCATCAAGCAATTTAACATCTAATGCTGTAGGTTTGTTATACTGAACGGTCTTGCCAGAAAGCTGAATACTTGCTACTTCGCCAACGCTTGCTACAAAAGTCTTTTCTGACTTATCATAAGTAACTTTATAAGTAGCCTTATCAACTAAATCAATAAAAAGTGTTACGGTAGCAACTTTTCCGCTTTCATCAAAGCTAATGTCCTTAATTACTTGTTTAACGCCATTAGCATCTGTAACAGTAAGTTGGTCTTTTGTTAATTTTTCATGTTGATCAGTTCCGAATGTTAATTCAAACTTATTAGGAGTTGTTTGCTTAACAGCCTGGATACCGTCAACAACAGTTACTTTAACAGAATCTGTCCTGTTGTATTTGCTGTTATCAGCGCTCTTGGATGTTGCTTTGGAAAGAACTGTGATAGTTGCTTCACCAGCGCCAACAGCCTTAACAACACCAGTCTTAGCATCAACTGTTGCTACTTCAGGGTTGTCAGATACATATTTCAGTACATCAGTAGATTTAGCAGGAGTCTTAACTGCATTTAAGTCTTTGTCCTGACCAATTACTAATGTGAAATCATCGGCACCAATATCAACGCTTGTTGCACGAAGTTTTACTTTAATTGATTGCTTATAGGATGCAACCCATTTGCCCTTGGAATTTCTTGCTGTAATTTTAGCAGTTACTTTTCCAGGAGCCTTTGGTGTAACAACACCTTTTTTATTGATTGTAGCAATTGAAGAATCGCTAACTGTCCAGGTATATTTGTAACCTTTAACAGTTTTGCTCAGGCCTAAATCGACCTTGTCACCAACATAAAGAATGGATGGTGCTGCGCCGCCGCCTTCTTTAACAATTTTAACAGTTGTAGCAGCTGATGCACTGGTAGGTACAGTCAGGCTTGTTACAACCATTGCCAAAGCAAGGCTGGAAGCTAATTTCTTTTTAAAGAAATTTTTCCTCATATACTTTCTTCCTCCTTAAAATATAGGTTTGGTTTGATGTTATATTTTCTCAAATATAATCATTCCAATAACAAGTTGATTATAACAACATTCAAACAAAAGGTCAAGTCCTTTTATCTATTATTTTACTTTTTTTCGCGGATAAAAAGCCGGTTTCAAAACCTTTGTTTTGCCTTATTTTTGACACATTCCAGCCGTTTTTTCAATCGGCTTTTCAGGTCTTGAAATTGGCTTTTCTTTCCAAAATAAATCAGATTGAACTATAACCTGTTTGCATGTTGCATTTATATGGAACTGATTATATTTAAGTCATAAAGAGCTAACATTTCTTTTACTCTGCCCTCGTCTGACCTGTCTATATAATGCACCCAGAATGTGTCAAATTTATGTCATGCTTTTGTCATAATTAGTTTATTTTACCGTTTCAGCAAAATATTCTCCACCATATCCTGCATTTTCTCCTTATCGCAGACCCTGTCATGTAAAATGCAGGCAAAGCGTATTTCTTCGATGGCTTTCGGAATCTCTGTGTTGGACAGTTTACTTAAGGCATCAATCAGTTCAAAATCACTTTTATCTGCACAGTTATAACCTAGAGCTTTCATTACGCTTCTTGTAAACTTATAAGGGCTTGCCGTAGAGGCTATGATGGTTTTGGTTTTATCCCCGGATAAAGAAACATATTTTTCGTAAACACTGGCTGCAACAGCTGTATGGGTATCAATAACGTAACCGGTATTATCATATAACTTTTTTATCATGCCGGCAGTTTCTTCTTCGGAAGCATATCCTCCCACGAAGTCTTTCATTTTTGCTTTCATTTCGTCGGTTATCCTGTATTCGCCTTTGGTATTTAAAGCTTGCATTAAGGAAAGAGTTTTTTCGGGATTCTTGCCCGTAAGCTGATAGATTAACCGCTCCAGATTGCTGGATATAAGTATGTCCATGGACGGTGATGATGTTAATACAAACTCCCGGTTTTTGTTATAGATGCCCGTATGAAAAAAGTCAAAAAGTACCTTATTCTCATTGGAAGCACAGATTAATTTATCAATTGGAAGGCCCATGGATTTTGCATAATAGGCAGCCAGAATATTTCCAAAGTTGCCGGTGGGAACTACCACATTAATTGTTTCACCTTCCGCTATTTCACCGTTTTTCAATAGTTTTGCGTAAGAATATACGTAGTAAACAATCTGAGGCACCAACCTTCCGATGTTAATTGAATTGGCAGAAGAAAACTGATAACCTTTTTTCTTTAAGGCAGCCCCAAGATCCTTGTTATTAAAAATTGCCTTTACGCCGTTTTGGGCATCGTCAAAATTACCCCGGATACCGATTACATAAGTATTCTTACCCTTCTGGGTTACCATCTGTCTTTCCTGGATAGGGCTTACCCCGTCTTTCGGATAGAATACGATAATCCTGGTGCCTTCCACATCGGCAAAGCCGGCAAGGGCAGCCTTTCCCGTATCTCCCGAAGTGGCAGTTAAAATTACGATTTCGTCAGTTACCTGATTTTTCTTAGCAGCCGTAGTCAACAGGTGAGGCAGTATGGACAAAGCCATATCTTTAAATGCGATGGTGGCCCCGTGAAATAATTCCAGATAAAAGGCTCCGTCTGCCTTTACCAAAGGAGCAATCTCTTCGGTGTCAAATTTATCGTCATAAGCCCGGTTAATACATTTTTTTAATTCCTCTTCCGTAAAATCCGTAAAATACAGCTTCATCACTTCATAGGCTGTTTCCTGATAAGTCATTTTCCCTAACTGTTTTAGTGGAATATCAAGTTTCGGAATTGTTACCGGTACATATAGCCCTCCGTCATCCGCCAGCCCTTTTAAAATGGCCTGGGATGCGGTAATAGGCTTACTGCTGCTTCGGGTGCTCTGATACATTAAATTCATAATGGTTCACTCCTGTTTCTATTATAATTATTAATTTCTTTGTTTAAATTTTCTGTATTATAACACGTTTGGAAAAGTTGGACAATACGAAATGTAAAACAGAATTTAAAGAAAGGCAAAAGGGCTGTGCATGGAATATATTATGCAACAGCCCTTTTTCAAGCTTGTATTCTTTTTAATACCACCTATGTTAATTACTTAAAAAATTCATGTCCGCCATAACGGAACAAATAATCAAGGTTATTATCAAACCATCTCATGCTGTTTTTATCCGCTTTGGACCTGGCTGAA
This sequence comes from Lachnoclostridium sp., assembly GCA_047777345.1. GTDB lineage: Bacteria > Bacillota > Clostridia > Lachnospirales > Lachnospiraceae > Anaerocolumna. Next base: position 246,624 of record JBKEEJ010000002.1, read on the forward strand.
AAATACAAGGCACCCTGGGAATAATCTTCTCCCTGCATGGCTTTTTCCACTGCCTTTACCGTATCCTTTGATATTTTGACCGACCAGTAGCGCTTGTCCTTAATGGGAGAAAACTGATAGGTTCCTCCGTTTTTCTGAAATACAACCCCTTGTACGGTATCGGGAAAGTTCTTATTCTTTACCCGGTTTAAGATAACATTAGCCACTAAAATTTTTCCCTTAAGGTCTTCCCCGGTTGCCTCCGCTTCCACAATCCGCTGCAGTATTTCTAATTCCGAATCGGACAATTTAATAACGTACTTTCTATTACTTTTATCCGATTTTGTCTTATTTTTTAATCCTGATTTTGTCTTTTTCTTAGTCTTTTTCGAATTGGCGGTTTTCTTTTCGGAATTTTTCTTTGCCACCGATACCTTTTTGGCTACCGTGTTTTTATCAGAATCATTTGATTTTACAGTTTCTTCTTTTTTGGTATTTTCGGCACCTGATGTGACAGTAGTTTTTTGTTCGTCTTTTTCGGACAGATTACTTTCTGCCGAAACTTCTGTCGTGGCTTCTGTCTGTTGGGAATCTGTTGTATCTGAATTTCCATTATCCGAATTGGTTATCTGTAAATTAAGCAATAATTGAGCGCCAGGCTTTTCTTCATTAGCCAAACCGAAAACGGAATATCCCGGCAGCCCCGTAAACGGATTCATGGCGGCTAAATCCAGAAAATTTAATTTGTTTTCCGATTCCATATGGTTTGTTGATATGGTTGCTTTCTGTTCTGTTTCTTCCACTGTATCTGACAGCACATCCGGGGTAACCTTTGCCTTGGCATAAGGCTTTGTCCCGTTATAGTCTGTTCCGTAGATATAGTCCGGGTTAAGCAGCAATAAAACCGTAATCATGGTATAAGCCACTGCCACCATGCCTGTTTTGTTTCTGCACAGATTAGCAGGCAGCACTTTCCTTAATGATTTCTTAACCCTTTGAAGAAACGAGTGTATTTTTAACATGCATACATCCTCTTTTCTTTTAATGTTACTCCTGCCATACAGCACGGTACTGCCGGAATATGCTACGTTGTTCTACACTACATCCGACATACAGGAGTGAAATAAGCGTCATACTTATTTTCCCAGGCAATATTTTCTTCAAACGCTCATCATGCATTATAGCATCTGCCTTAGGGCTGTCAATGAGCCGGCAGCATTTTCGGAAGTTACAACACAAAGATTTTGCCAGTCTTTACCATAGGTTAGCTTTTTGCACAACTTAGTTTGATTTTATATTTACGTTTTTATGCTTAGTGCACAATAAAATTTTAACTATTTGTTAACGATTTATTAAATATTTTTCACACATTTTTTCCCTTTTATTCATTTTGTAATAAACATGTTTCATTTCAAATGCAAAAGGTGTTGATAATCGTAGTTTTTTAAAATATTTTGACTATTTCTTATTTAATTATTATGTAACATTTATTTAATATTTATGCGCCGGCCAAATCTTTTGCCTGACCTTGATTCTTAAGGCATTTTCCAATGGAATTTTAAAAAAGGAAAATCTGCGACTTTCTATCCGAATAGAACATTTCTCACCGTTGACATGGCTGCCCGATTATGATGTAATAAAAGAATAATAAGACTAGTTTTTTGTCGAAAGGAATGATAACTTGCCATTACTTCCAGGTGTATATAAAGCCGTTAAAAAAAATGGTGAAGTTTATTACCGCTCATCGGTAACTTTTAAAAGTAAACATATCAGCCTGGGAAGCTTTCCTACGGAAAGCCAGGCAAATCAGGCATATCTTATTGCGTCTAAAATACTAAAAGGCAATGAATCCATAGAAGATTACGAAGACTTTCTGCCCCTTTCTTTTGACAAATGGGTTGTTTTAATTAACCTGCGGGATAACGGCATTTATATTAAAAATCCAATTTATTTAAAGGAGCATTATTTTATTTACTATATAAATAAGAAGATATTTTTTAAATTTGATACCGATGACCTGTTTTATTATGCGAACCACAAAATAATGAAGCGGGGAAATCACCTTTTTGTGTCGGATTACGGAATGCAGGTTAACATTCTTTCCCGCTATGGCATTAAGAATTATGCCGTGGCCGGCAGAGACTACCGGTTTGTCAACGGAGATCATACTGACTTTCGCTATGAAAATATTGAGATTATCAACCATTATCACGGCGTTATAAAATCCGTAAAAAAGGGTAAGCCCGTATATACCGCCAAAATACATATTAAGGGGGATTACATTATCGGCCGGTATTCTACCGAAATTGAAGCGGCCATTGCCTACAATAAGGCGGCAAAGCTGCTCCAGGAAAAGGGCGTTTCCAAAAATTTTCCGGAAAATTACGTCAAAGAAGTGGACGAAATCGAATACGCAAGAATTTATCACGGCATAAGAATTTCAAAAAGGCTCAGAAATTATACTTTATAATACCAAATCAGAAACCACAGGCAAATATTTAAAAATTATTTGAAAAAACACTACCTTTTTTTCAATAATGTGTTATAATAAACCTATATTATTCTTCTTCCATTTTCATATTTCATAAATAAGCCACCAATTCTTTTTTAAGGATTGGTGGCTAATTTTATTTTTTCCTGTAATGCCGGTCACGCAATGGGTCCAGTAACAGGGCCGAACTAATTAAAAGGATGGCTGAGATAACTAATTGTATCAGCATACTGATAAGAAACCACTGTTTTTCCACAGTTCTTGCCACCGTACCAAAATTGCCAAAAAAAGTACTTAACTCGGTACCGGTACCAATCTGGTCTTCAATCATGGAGTAAAAAGTTACGCCAGGATTCATTAAGAGAATCAGAATCCAGTTGCCAATATCCGGTTTCTGGTATGTAAGGCCACCTGAAAACTGTCTTAATTTAATTTCCGCAAGAAGCTTAATGCCCCAGAGAATAACCAGGGTTCCCAGGCATATAAAAAGCAATACCCCATAGGTACATACGGTGGCGGAAGTTGTTTTCTTAAAAAAAGTTGAGAAAAAAATGCCGATACTTCCCACAAATACCGCTGTAACAATAATTAGCACCATAAACAGCATAAAATCAAGCAGGGTTACACCGCCGATGGTAAATACGATTGCCAGTACGGGGAGGCTGGACACAGCTAACAGTATAATCATACTGATGGAAGATTCTAACTTTCCCAATATAATCTGAAAAGGAGTAAGCTTGGTTGTAAGGAGTATTTCCAATGTTTGCTTTTCCCTTTCTCCCGAGATGGAAGCCGCCGTTAAAGCCGGTACGGTAAATAAAACCAGGCAAAACTCAGCGGCGGTAATAATGGCGTAAATCCGTAAAATTGAGGCATAATCTACGGTTCCGCCAAATCTGCTGTCATATTCAAAGGTTACATAGAAAGCAAACAAACCAAATAAAGCCAGAATACCATTATAGGCAAGCAATATAACCGCCGTACGTATTCCCCGCACGCTTACTTTTAATTCTTTCTGATATACCGGATTTAACTTCATAACAAACTCCTATCCGTGCCCTTAGGCACAAGCTTATATCAATGTAAAAATGTATAATAAAAGCAATTTAGTCTGTCGCTTCTTTGCTGTCTGTTATCTGTAAAAACAGGGATTCCAGGCTGCTTTCTTCTCTTACAAAGCTGCTTAATTTCGCACCGCTTTGAACCAGGGCAGTAAGCAGGTCTGCTTCCTCTTCTTCCTGCCCTTTAAACAAAATGGATATGCTGTTATCCTGAATAATTATATTTTCCACCAGGCTGTTTTGCTTTAGTACTTCCACAGCCTTTTCCTGGCCGGAAATAAACTTCATTACAATAGGGCTGGTATTTCCTCTGGCCGAAAGTATTTCTTCCACCGTACCGCTTACCACCATTCTGCCCTTTTCTATAATACCGATATGGGTACACATCTGGGCAAGCTCCGGAAGAATATGGGAACTGATTAATATGGTTTTACCCCGGTTATGAAGTTCCTTTAATATTTCCTTCATCTCAAAGCGTGCCCTGGGATCCAGACCGGAAGCCGGTTCATCCAGAATAAGAAGTTCCGGATCATGAACCAGGCACCTGGCAAGACACAGGCGCTGCTTCATACCTCTGGACATTTCGTCCACATAACTGTCAGCCTGGTCCGATAACCTTACCAAATCCATTAGTTCCAGACATAGCTTTTTCGCACTTTTGCCATTGATGCCATAGATGGAAGCATAAAACTCCATATACTCCAAAGCCCTTAAATTGTCATACACGCCGAAAAAATCCGGCATGTAACCAATCATGGTTTTTAACTTTTTTGGCTCTGCCAGGGCATCTACCTTTCCCACATAGACTGAACCGGAATCAGCCTTTAGCAGGCCTGCTATAATACGCATGGTAGTTGTCTTTCCGGCGCCGTTTGGCCCCACGAATCCATAAATCTGTCCTTTTTTTATTTCCATATTTAAATTGTCAAGGGCCGTAAACTTGCCATATCGTTTTGTAAGATTGTTAATGGAAAGCATCGGTATCTGCCTCCTTCCAGTACGAAATATAAGGCAGCACCATTTGATAACCCTTTAGGGACATTTTCGTACTATAGCGTATGGTTATGGTATTTTGATCCGTCAGATAGTCATCCACATTGGTTACGCTGCTGCCAGGTCCGTCTTTGAATACCTCGTCATAATTTCCGGTTTTTATGTTTAGAAAATATATGGTGCCATCAAAGGCATTAAGGAAATCACCTGCGTTGTCCTTATTTCTGTCTGCCAAATATTCAAAGGAAAGTACTTTGTCTTCCTTAGGCAGGTTATAGCGTACCGTCATATTATCACTGCTTAAATACCGGGACTGATAATAGTTACTGTAATATCCTTCCGATAATAAAATATAAGGATCAATGGAAGGGACATATTCACGGTTTCCTTCCCTGTAGTCAACCTGTACCGGAAGCTGAACTGCCGTGGTTCCATAGACTTTCATATTTTTTGCCAGATCATCAAGGAGACCCTCCTGCTGATTCTTTTTCGGGGCTGATTCATCCGATTCATCAACAAATCCGATGATACAGCTTTTATGCTGATTATCCAGTAAGTTTTGCTCCGTTAAGTAATACAGTACATTGGACAGACGGTTAACATCAGAGGTATTGTCCTTGGGATCCCCGGTTCCTCCCGCAATCCGGTTAATAATATTAGTATTGTATAATTCATCCCGGGTGGTCATAAAAATAGCGTCTTTTTCATTTAAAACTATGGTTTCTCCCTTTTTTATTTTCCCTATATTAATTACATAACCGTCACTTGTCAGCATGGCATTGTTAATGTCAAAATCAAATCCGTTGGTAATGGTTCCGGATATCTTATCCCCCGTGTAATGCAAGTCACAGACAAGGCGGTTTTTGCCCGTATGTTCACCGTCCCACTGATAATAAACGGGAGAAAAGGCCGGATTGTCCTTCATCTTTAATTCCGTTTTATCCGCGCCGTAATTAATGCTTGTAATAAAATTATCATAATAATATTCTCTCTTATTATAACTGTAAAGATAACTGATATCTCCGTTTCCAAGCAGTTCAATAATATTATAAGGCTTGTCAAGGGTTACGGAATAATCGTTGTTGTAGGGAGCTGTTAAGGAAAAGTAAAGTTCCTCATTTATTTTGTTATCATCGGTATACCGAAGAATCCTTACATATCCGGCATAAGGCTCATCAATTCTGGTATCGGATCCTTTAAAGTAAATAATCAGGGTGAATATAACAGCCATTAAGGGTACCACACACCAGGTAAGGTTTCTCCTGTCAAGTTTTTTAAGGACTAAAAATGTTACCGGGCCAATCAGGCAAAGGTAAATTAGGAGAATAATAAGGTATCCTCCTGTTTTTGGTATTTCCTTGGCATTGGTATAGGACATACCGTCATAAATGCCATAATCCAGATAAGTGCCGTAATATTCTTCGTCCAACTGGGCCAGCTTGTCAATGCTTAAATTGTTACGTATTTGGTCTAATATGGCAAGGCCAAAAGTCTGATATTTGCTGTCTAACCCCAAATCAAAACTAAACAGCTGAATTTTGCCATGCCCATGAGGAACAACCTGCATCAAATTAAATCCACGGTCTGCCACTATAACGGAACCGCCCTTTAACATAACCGGAGTAATATATTTTTCCACATAATCCGGTTCCAGGTCCTCAATGGCCTCTTTGGTCCATTTATTAAACAATGAGGTATCAACGGATATGGTTTCGTTGCCGTAGGCTTCCAACATTTTATTCCGGTCCTTAATGGTTTCCAGAAAAATCTTTCTCTCTTCTTCGTAATCTATTATATCCTGTTTTAATTTCTGAAGCCCACCAGTATCCAGCCCGAAGGCAATCTGGTCCCTGATTCCGGTTTCCTCATTATAAATAGAATAAAGCTTCTTTAATCCCCCCAAAGTTTTGGTCCGGTACTCGCCGGTACCAATCACTAAGGTTCCGCCTTCCGTAACCCACTTATCCAGGGCATTTATCTGGTCTTCTTTTAACTTAGACGTGTCAAACTGATTAATTACAATAATATCAAGAAGGTCCAGGACACGATAATCATCCGTTATGCTGTCTTTGTCAAGATAAAACACCCGGGTACCAAATTCGTCCAGATACTTTAGCCGGTTCGGTTTGTCACTAAGAATCCCCACATAGGCCAGATTTTCAAAATTCCCTATTTTTAACCTGTATTTATTCTCTATAACCGTATTACCGTTATTATCAATTAACTGAACCTGCATATATGGGGCGTCTTCAAATACGGGTAAGATTATGGAAACCGATTCCTTTGTTCCTGCGGTAACTAAGACACGTTTCCGGTAAGCCATATTGTTTTTGGATTTTGGAACAATAACCTGAATCCAACCGGAAAATACATGGTCCCTGCTTGTTATGTCTGCTTTGACATTCATAAAACGTCCGTATTTGACATAGCCGTCATATCCGTAGTGTACAGTCAGTTCTAAGTTTTCCTCATTTTCCTTGTCTTCCTCTTCATCCGCCAAAACTTTAAGTATCTTTGCTTCCCTTATCCATGGCGGAAGTTTGTCAGCAATAAAAGTACAGGAAGTTACTGCTGTCCATAAAAAGAAACTTATAATAATAATCGAAGCTGCGTGCCAAATTTTCTTCCCATTAAGCTTTCTACGCTTCTTCATTCATCCACGCCTTCCTTTTTTTCCTCTAAAACCACTTCAAATACGGTTCCGTCCAAATCACTTTTTGCCGTAATACTTCCCCCATGCATTAAAATAATACTTTTTGCTATGGCAAGCCCCAATCCGGTTCCGCCAGTCTCACTGGATCTGGATCCTTCCACACGGTAAAACCGCTCGAAAATATGCTCCAGATCTTTTTCCGGAATCAGTTTTCCATAGTTGGTTACCGTAACAATTATTTTATTATTTTCCTTTGACAGCTTAAGTTTTACCCTTTTCCCATCCTTGCCATACTTAATGGCGTTGCTGATTAAATTGGCAAAGGCCCTGGCCAAAAGGTTTCCGTCCGCTACCACCACAGCAGATGAAAGAGTGGTGGTAAATTCATAGTCCAGATTATATTCCTGAAAACTTGGATAAAATTCGTCAAGGAGCTGATTAATAAACTTTACCATATCAATTTCCGAAAGCTCCATGGTTACTTCACCAAAACTGAATTTGGTATAAGCAAATAAATCTTCGATTAGTTTTTCCAGCCTTTTGGATTTGTTGTAGGCAATCTCTATATACCGCTGCTTTGTTTCCGGAGTTAATTTATCCTTATCCGATACCAGCTCCAGATAGCCGATAATTGAAGTAAGGGGCGTTCTTAAATCATGGGCCACGCTGGTAATCAGTTCGTTTTTTGCATTTTCGCTTTTTCTCTCATTTTCAATAATGTGCTTAATGTCTTCTGCCATCTGATTAAGCCTGTCGGCAATATAGCCAAACTCGTCATCGTCGTTGACTTTGATCCGATAGTTAAAATCCCCGGCGGAAATGGCAGATATTCCGCCGGTAATCTGTTCAAGATACATTCCGAACTTCTTTGTCAGCAGCATAAAATAAATGATAAATAACACAATACCGGCAATTATGGCTATACTTAACACGGCAATCATAAATCTTTTTTCCGGCAATATATTCGGTTCCATAAAACTTCTGCCGCCAAAATTTTTATAACGGTTTAAGATAGCCTGATTCTCCGGCAGGGCATTAAGGCCGTTGCCAAACTCCTCCGGAGGCGGAACCTTCGTTTTTTCCCTGACTAACATATGATAAATCATATAAATTCCAAAAAACAAGGCCGCTTCCGTTAATATGGTATAAACCATGCTAATAAGACTGTACAATAGGATTTCAAACCGGAAGCTTTTAAAAATGCTATTTTTCAATTTTATATCCAACTCCCCAGACTGTTTTTATGATTTGGGCATTCCGGGAATCCATCTCGATTTTCTCACGTAATCTCCGAATATGGACCATTACCGTATTATTTGCCTCATACATTTTTTCGTTCCATACCCGCTCGAAAATCTCATCCGTACTGAACACTCTGCCCGGATTGCTGGCAAGCAAATAAAGAATATCAAATTCTATGGGAGTTAGCTTTACTTCTTTGTCATATGCAATAACCCGATGGTCTTCTTTATTAATCACAAGATTATTTAAGACAATTTCCTTATCCGGTTTATCTTCATGAGAATTAGGGTTAAACTTGGTATATCTTCTTAACTGAGATTTCACCCTGGCAGTCAGTTCCAGAGGATTAAAGGGTTTAATCACATAATCGTCTGCCCCGGTACTAAGTCCGATAATCTTATCAATGTCGGCTGATTTGGCGCTTAACATAATAATGGGAATGGTACTTGTTTTCCGGATTGTTTTGCACATATTAAGGCCATCCATTCCCGGCATCATAATATCCAGAATTGCTAATTTTATGTCTTCTTTTTCCAGTATGTCCAGTCCTTCCTGGGCATTAAAAGCTTTGAACACGTTAAAGCCGTCACTGACCAGATGGATTTCAACAAGCTCGGCAATTTCTCTGTCATCATCCACTACAAGAATATTGGTCTGCTCCATACTTTTGTTTCCGTCCTTTCCTGTTTCATTACTATACTTTTCATCGGATATTCTTACCTGCCTTTCTGATCTGCCAATTGCAACCCAACTACCGTTAATTTCATACTAGCATATCTGGCAACAAAAGTCTTTACTTTTTTCTTAAAAAACCTTTCTATTCCTTATCAGTATTCTGACTTTTTCATAAGGACGATTCCTGCTGATTCCTGCAGCGGAAAACAAAGTTCTTTGCTTACCAGACCCCAAACGCTTGCTCTGCATGTTTTCGTTAAAGCAAATTCTTTCAGGGAGAAATCCTTTTCGTGCCTTAAGGTCCCCAAAAGCATAATAAAAAAAACACTACCTTTAAGTAGTGTTCTTATTGCTTATGAGCAGCACTATAAGCCGAGTTCTGTATTCGATGATCATCTATCTGTGCCATATGTTACCATATGGCTCGTTTGCCTTTGCCTTCCGTATAAACGGAAAGCTTCAGTCAAACCGCGACCTACCCTAAAGCACGACGGGCCGCCGTATCGCTTTAAATTCGGTCTTACTTCGAGTGGGGTTTACATGTGCCCTGTCTGTTACCATCCAGGCGGTGGTCTCTTACACCACCCTTCCACCCTTACCCGTATGTTTACCATACAGGCGGTACATTTCTGTTGCACTATCCTTAGAGTCGCCTCTACCGGACGTTATCCGGCACTCTGCCCTATGAAGCTCGGACTTTCCTCACCTAAGGCCTTTCGGCAACTAATAGGCGCGATCATCTGTGCTACTCACAGCTTGTTATTCTAACACGAATCTTTCGGAAAGTAAAGACTTAAGCAACAAATATTTACTGATTCCTAAACTTTAAAACAGCTTCCGCCAATAAACTCCCTTAAAATGGAATTCTGGGGTACCACTTCAGAACTTACTCCAAGAAAATAATCCAAAAATTTCAGTAACCTTTTGGCTTCCACATACTCTTCCGAATCTCTGTCAATGCCAAAGAGAATAGGTTCCGCATACAGTTTCAAAACCGACAGCTCATAAATTAAAGCGGAATTAAACATAACATCGGCATCTTCCTGGAAAGGGAAAATATATTCCTCCTCTCCTCTTCTTACGGAAGGCCACATATTAATGGTTTTCTGACCGGAAGCCCCTCTTGTTCTTGCATCCCGGATCATTCTTCTTAAAAGACGCAAATCCGTTGTGGTAATCCGGTTATGTTCGTCAATGTTAAGAGAGGTCAGGGCACTGATATATATTTTAAACTTTTTCTCCCTGGGAAGGCTGTAGGACAGCTTGTCATTCAGGCCATGAATGCCCTCAATTACCAGTATATCGGAAGCTCCCAAGGTTTTATAGTTTCCTCTGTATTCCCGGTGGCCGGTTTTAAAATTAAAGCTTGGCAGTTCCACAGTCTTACCCCGTAGCAAATCTGTCATATCCCGGTTAAACGTTTCCAGATCAATGGCATAAAGGGATTCATAGTTAGGTTTTCCTTCCTCATCAAGCGGTGTTTTATCTCTTTCCACAAAATAATCATCCACCGCAATTGGATGTGGATTTAAGCCGTGGGTCTTTAACTGGATGGACAAACGGTGGGAAAAGGTAGTTTTTCCCGAAGAAGAGGGCCCTGCTATCATAACCAGCTGCTTTCCGGACGCTTTAATCTGTTCGGCAATTTCTCCGATTTTCATTTCCTGAAGAGCTTCCTGAGTCAGAATTAAGTCATAGATTTTGCCATCCACAATGGCATCATTAAGTGCCCCTACCGATTCAATTTCAAGGGCCTTAGACCACCTGTTGGTTTCCTGTAAAGTGGTAAACAGCTTTTCCTGTGGCTTAAAAGGCTTAACCGTGGTGGGATTTTTCTTCTCCGGAAGAAGCAGCATTAAGCCGCCTTCATATAAAAACAGATCAAAATACTTTAAATATCCGGTACTGGGAGGCATAAAACCGTAGTAATAGTCTTCAAAACCTTCCAGATTATATATATTGGCTTTGGATACACGGCGATACCGAAACAGCCGTTCCTTGTCATGCATTCCGTACTGCTTAAACAGCTCCATTGCATCTGCAGTCCCTATGGTTTTTTTCGTAATGGGAAGGTCTTTCTCAATTAAGGATTGCATTTTTTCCTTAATAGCCCTGCACTGTTCTTCGGTTATGGGTTCTTTGGTATCCGTCTGGCAATACAGTCCGTTTCCGATGGAATATTCCACGGAAATTTTACGAATATTGGCTGACCCGATGACATTGTAAAATGCTTTTAACAAAACCAGGGTCAGACCCCGTTTATAGGTTTTATGTCCGGCATCGTCCGCCGTGGTTACGAAACGGACTTTGCAGTCTTTTTGAACCTTTTTGTGCAGTTCACTTAAATGGTTATTTATAAAAGCCAATATAATATCTTCCTTATAATCTTTCTGATATTCCTTGCTAAGCTCCAATAAGGAAATTCCTTTGGGGTATTCTTTTACCTTGCCGTTAATTTCAACCTTTACTGTCTCTGCCATATAAACCTCCTTCCAAGTGCTTCCGATAGTTGTAGAACTCTTTTTTACGTAATTCTAGTCCGTTTACATGCAATTGATTAAGCGCAAAAAAATAAAGAACATTAACAGCCGGTCCTGTTCAGGAGTTTCCCAAATATCCAACAGTATACCCGGAATTTCCACAGATCTATCTGGCCGGTTACTCAAAATATGCCAATGCTTCCCTGATATAAGCCAGACTTTTGTTTACTTCTTTTAATCTGGCTTCTGTTTTTTTAGTAGGGACTGCCTTTAGTTCCACTAATACATCATTTAAAATTCTGCATTCCCTCATTAAGTACTCCAGCATAAGGGGTTCTTTTTGCTCTAATAACAACTTGCCAAACTGATAATGGATTTCTCTTTCATAGTTTTGCGTTCCAGGTTCTGCCCTCATAATAAAATAATATTTTCCGTCTTCCTTCACCATTTGCTCACTTTTTATGGAAAATCCAATTTTATGAATAAATCTTCGGACCAGAAAAATTTCAGACTGAGGCTGCAAAACCAGTTCACTGCATTTACGAACAGTATTTAATCCTTCCTTAAGTATCCTGACTGTCAGTGCCCCGCCCATTCCCGCTATTAATATGGTATCGGCTTCCCCAGGCTTTAGCTGATATAAGCCATCAGAAAGCCTGGTTTCTATCCGGCTGCCGTAACCATAATAATTAATATTTTCAGAAGCCCGCAAAATGGGACCTTTATTTACGTCCATTGCAATTACACTCGGAGCTATGTCATTACGGATTAAATAAATCGATATGTAGGCATGATCACATCCTACATCGGCAACCCGGTTCCCAGCTGTGATAGTATCTGCAACTGCTTGTAAACGCTTTGATAATCGCATATTTTCCTCTTTCTTTTGTTTGTTCATTTTATGCCAGGTTTTCTGGCCTTAATCTCTTATTCTGCCCTTATTCCAGATAATCTTTTAATTTGCGGCTTCTGCTGGGGTGTCTTAACTTGCGCAGTGCCTTGGCTTCAATCTGACGTATACGCTCCCTGGTAACGTTAAATTCCTTGCCCACTTCTTCCAGAGTACGGGCTCGTCCATCGTCCAGACCAAAACGAAGTCTTAACACCTTTTGCTCCCTGTCCGTTAAAGTACCAAGTACGTCAATGAGCTGTTCTTTTAACAGGGTAAAAGCAGCTGCATCCGCCGGTACCGGCACATTGTCGTCCTGGATAAAATCACCCAGATGGCTGTCCTCTTCCTCACCAATAGGGGTCTCTAAGGATACCGGTTCCTGGGAAATCTTTTGAATCTCCCGAACTCTTTCTACCGGAATATGCATCTCCTCGGCCACTTCCTCCGGTGTTGGCTCCCTGCCTAATTCCTGCAGAAGCTGTCTTTGCACACGAATCAGCTTATTAATTGTTTCCACCATATGAACCGGAATTCTTATGGTTCTGGCCTGATCTGCTATGGCTCTTGTAATAGCCTGCCTGATCCACCATGTGGCATAGGTGCTGAATTTAAAGCCTTTGGTATAATCAAACTTTTCCACTGCCTTAATTAAGCCCAAATTGCCCTCCTGAATTAAATCCAGAAACATCATGCCTCTGCCCACATAGCGTTTCGCAATGCTGACAACCAGACGAAGATTAGCTTCCGCAAGCCGCTTTTTTGCTTCCACATCTCCGTCTTTCATTCTTTTTGCCAGTTCAATTTCCTCATCGGCGCTCAGTAAAGGTACCTTACCGATTTCCTTTAAATACATTCTTACCGGGTCATCAATGCTGATTCCTTCCGGTATGGAAAAATCAATGTCCTCCAGGTCTTCATCCTCATCCAGTAAAACCTCGTCATCGTCATCCGTAATACGGAGTACATCCACATTATTTGCCTCAAGATATTCATAGATCCTTTCAACCATTGAAGGATCCAAATCATAATCAATAAAAAAATCATTGATTTCCTGAAATTCAAGTACGTTTTTCTTCTTTCTCGCATAAGCTAACAAGTCTTTAAGTTTTTCCGAAAATTTAACCATGCTCTCATCCATTATTTATCTATCCTCCTTAAGAGTAGCTACCATATCCGCAGTTACACCCCCGAAAAACCCTGCCAGCTCATCCTACCAGCAGCAAACCCTTGATCTTCAGGGAATCACTTTTTATCTTGATGCAAATCCTTGATTTACTTGTATTTTAACCATCACCAAAAGAAATATGCAGTTTCTGTAAGTCAGCCTGTTGCCGGATGATTTGCTGAAGAGCCTGAACATCATTATTTTCAATGGCTTTCTTACTTTGCAAATCCAAACTGTTTTTGCGGATTCGCATCACAATTTCCTCCAGTGCTCTTCTCCGCTCCAAATCACTCATTTCTCCCTGCATTTCCATGTTGAACAAAGAGGCAACTTCATTCTGCTCTTCTATGCTTTCAAAATGATTGATTATTTTAGCCGGTGTCACTATACGTTCTGTCTCATACTGCTCAAAGAGCATGCTGGCTACCTGCTGGTATAGCTCCTCGGTAAAATCTGCCGGGTTTATTATCCCTTTTATCTTATCAAAAATACTTGTATCTTCAATCAACCAGGTAAGAAGCATTTTCTGGGATTGTTTTATCCCGTCTTCCGGGTGTTGTTTCTGTCTTCCCGCCTCGTAGCTTTTCTTACTTGTTGCAGATTGATTTCCAACTACTATCTGAGCTCCATATCGATTTACCAGTCTTCTCAAATTTTCAAATCCTATCATATATTTGGAAGCAACGGCTTCGATATAGATGTTTCTTTCAATTTCTTCCGAAAATACCAGTAATTTTTTTGCCACTTCATTAAAAAAACGGGTTTTTTGCTCAGGGTCGTTAAGATCATACTCCCTTTCCAAAACGTCTACCTCAAACAAAAAAGCATTCTGGGCCGTATCCAGCCTTTTTTGAAATTCTTCTGCTCCCAGGGCCTTAATAAACTCATCCGGGTCCTTATAGGGCTTCATATTAACCACTTTTACGCTTAACCCGGCATCCTTTAAAATAGGAATTGCCCTTAAAGTGGCTTTCGTTCCCGCCTCATCACTGTCGTAAGTTAACAAGACTTCACTTGTATAGCGTTTCAGCAAATTAGCCTGCAGGCCGGTAAAGGCAGTACCTAAAGATGCCACCGCATTGGTAAAGCCAGCCTGATGCAGTGCGATTACATCCATATATCCTTCGCAGATAATCATATTGGGTTTTCTGGAAAGTCTGGCCTTATTTAATCCATACAGGTTTCTGCTTTTGTCAAAAAGTTTGGTTTCAGGAGAATTTAAGTATTTCGGATTTCCGTCTCCCATAACCCGGCCGCCAAAACCGATTACCCGGTTGTTTACGTCCATAATGGGATACATAACCCGGTTCCAGAACTTGTCATACACTTTTCTGGTCTCGTCAAAGCTGATTAAACCGGATTCCCGCAATATGCCGTCATCATATCCCAGATGCTTTAAATACTGGTATAAGTCATCTCCGGTTTTATTGGAATAACCTAACCCAAACTGCTTTATGGTTTCATCGGTAATTTTCCTTTCTTTTAAATACCGGTAAGCAGCTTGTCCCCTTTCTGACTTTAACTGATAGTAGTAATACTTGGCTGCTTCCTTATTAATTTCCAGCAATCTGTTTTTAATGCTTAGCTTCTTTTTTTCTTCTTCACTGTATTCCGCTTCCGGAAGCGTTATCCCCGCTCTTGCGGCTAAAAACTTTAAAGCTTCCACAAAAGTATAGTTTTCATACTCCATTATAAAGGTAAACACATTTCCCCCAACCCCGCAGCCAAAACAATGATACATCTGTTTCTGGCTGCTTACGCTAAAAGACGGGGTTTTTTTCATTATGAAACGGACAGAGCCCCATATGGCTGGCGCCTTTTTTCTGAAGTTTGACATAGGAACCAATGACGTCCACTATATCGTTTTTCATTCTGACTTCTTCCACTAGCTCTTCAGGATAAAACATGGAACTCTCCTTCCTTGTAAATCAAAATATTAAGATAATGAATTTTTTTCTTTCTGAACGGATTGTTTGTTTTCTTCTTCTGTAACAAGTTGCTTTCTTACAAGAGTCCCGAAACAATTCCCTTGGCAAGTTATCCATAAACACCACACTAATAAATGCTCCAGGATCTTGGTATGGACAATTCTTTAAACTTGGCAATGGCATAACGGTCTGTCATGCCTGCAATATAATCACAAACCACCCTGGTGGCAGTCTCTCCTTTGTTATCTATCATATAAAGGTATTCTTCCGGCAAAAGTTCCAGATTTTTCGTATAATATTCAAACAGATAGGCAATCATAGCTTCTACCTTCGGTTCTTCCCCTTTGGCCACCGGATTGGTATACACACTTTTAAACATGTACTCTCTCATGCCCATCATGGCACGCTCTATCTTAGGAGACATTTTAATGTCATCCGTACCTTCACTGCAAGTTACAATATCATGAATAATGGTATTAATCCGTTCTCTTAAACTATGTCCTAATACATCCGTAAATTCTTTCGGTATATCTTCCTCTTTTATAATATGTCCCCGAATGGCATCGTCGATATCGTGATTAATATAGGCTATCTTATCCGAAATACGGACAATTTTTCCTTCCAAAGTGGACGGACTGCTTTTGGTCTTGTGATTTAATATGCCGTCCCTTACTTCTTTCGTAAGGTTTAAGCCTTTTCCGTGGTTTTCCAAAAGCTCCACCACCCGTATGCTTTGCTTATGGTGTTCAAAGCCTCCGGGACAAATCCGGTTTAGCGCACGCTCCCCCGCATGCCCAAAAGGGGTATGTCCAAGATCATGTCCTAATGCAATGGCTTCTGTCAGATCCTCATTCAGGCGAAGGGCTCTGGCTATAGTTCTGGCATTCTGGGATACCTCTAAGGTATGGGTAAGCCTTGTCCTGTAATGATCTCCTTCCGGAGCCAGAAATACCTGGGTTTTATGTTTCAGCCTTCGAAAAGACTTGGAATGGAGAATCCGGTCTCTGTCCCTCTGATAATCGGTACGAATATCGCAGGGCTCCTCATAGACATCCCTGCCCATGGAACAGTCACTAAAAGCTGCATAAGGACTTAAGTATTCATGTTCCCTTTGCTCCTGCTTCTGGCGCAAATTGAGCTTTTTCTCAACATTATTTTGTTCCATTTGCTCCTTCATTCCAACTCCCATCTGCGTGCCAAACGCACGTCTTAAAATGAAATCTTAAAATTATCCCTTTGAATTTTAAATCAAGATTTATAAACCAAATTCTTTTAAACCGAATTCTATTGTAATAACGCCCGGACAAAACATATTGCCTGTCCAAACTTTTTGTAATCACAAGCCCCGAAATTATGGCTCCCTTATTCATATGTAATCTTGTAGTACCTATATTATATATATTCTACAAAACTTAAGAATTTCCTTTTTTATTTTATAAATTTATATTTTATGCACAAACTTACCGGATTATTCTGCACCCGGCTTGTCTCTTTTCCTCAGGTTAAGCACATTCCGTATGTATATTTGCTGTCCTGACCCTTATTTCAAGAAAGGCAAATTTCAAGAAAACATTTGGAAAGCGTAATTCAAATGAAATCCAAAATAATATTTTAAAAGTGCAAATGAAAAATAAAAATTACACAAAGTTATTTCAAATACGCACAAGTAAAAAGCACACTCCAAAAAGTCATATAGATGGCCCAAATTCTTAGAAATAAAAATCGCTGATTATAGCCTTTTGCTATATAATCAACGATTTTAATAAGAAATTACAAAAACTATTCTCCTTCATATTTCCAGCCATAGTCGTTATGATAAATCATAAGTTTTGTCATTCCACCGTCAATGGTTATATTTTCACCATTGATAAATCCGCTGTCCTCGCTGCAAAGAAATAAAACGGCCTTTGCAATATCCATGGGATTTCCGATTCTTTTTACCGGGTGCTGGTTTTCATCTGCCTTGCTCCAGGTCCCCATGGTGGTATCAATCCAGCCCGGCGCTATGGAATTTACCCGGACTTTTCCTTTAAGGCTTACGGCCAAAGCATGGGTCAGGGCAGTAATTCCTCCCTTGGCAGCCGTATAACTTTCCGTATCGGCCTGGGACATAAATGCTCTGGAGGAAGATATGTTTACTATGGCACCTTTTTCGTTAAAGTGATCTTTAAATAATTTGGTAAGCTGGTAAGGCGCCGTCACGCCCACCCGCAGCACATAATTAAAATCATCAAAACTGCAGCCGGATAAAATGCCTTTTCGGCTTAAACAGGCATTATTGATTAAGTAATCAATTTTACCAAATTTTTCGAGCACTTCGCAAGCAAAACGATTTAAGTTATCTTCCTCGGCTATGTCACCCTGAAAATAAAGGTCTGTCTCTGCTTTATTGGAATCCTTATCAATAACAGCCACTTTTGCTCCCGCTGCCCTAAATTCTTCCGTAATGGTTTTTCCAATTCCATTGGCTCCTCCCGTTATTACGGCAACTTTATCCTTAAAATTCATCTGGTTTCCTCCCTTTAAATATCTTTAGCGTTCATTACAGAAACAAACTGCCTGTCTGATAAACCAAAACCGCTGCCACCCATGCAACAGCAAGCTGAAAAAGAATAGTAAATATGGTTCTTTTTACCGAATTTAATTCCCTGGCAATGACTCCTATGGCTGCAACACAAGGGGTATACAACAGGCAAAATACCATCAACGCATAGGCATTTAGCGGGCCAAAACCGGTCGGCTGCAACATGCTTGCCATGGTTCTCATGCCTTCGGCAGAATTAATGTTAGAAATTCCATATAAAACACTGAAACTGGATACAACCACTTCTTTTGCTGCCAGGCCGGAAATCAAAGCCACAGCCACCTGCCAAAGCCCCAGTCCCGCAGGCTTTAACACCGGCACCAGATAATGACCGAAAAGAGCTCCAAAACTTTGGGACATGTCATCCACCTTGCCGGTAATCCCAAAGTTTAAAATAAACCAAACAACAATAGATGCCAAAAATATGGTAGTGCCTGCTTTGCTTAAATAATCCTTTACCTTTTCCCATACGTAAATCATTATGGTTCTGCCGTTAGGTGCTTTATATTCGGGCAATTCTATCAGCAAATTATTGGTTGACTGATTATCCGCCAAAATGTCTAACCTATTCATAACAAAGGCAACAATTATGCCCATTACCAGGCCTAATACATACATGGAAAAAGCGGCCAGTGACGCGTATTTTCCAAAAAACATGCCGGAAATCAGAACATAAATAGGGATTTTGGCGCTGCAGGACATAAAAGGAATTAACATAATGGTTCTTCTCCGGTCCTTTACATTTTCCAGAGTCCTGGATGCCATAACGGCAGGGACCGTACAGCCAAATCCCAAAAGCATAGGGATAAATGCCCTGCCGGACAGGCCGATTTTTCCCATTAATCCGTTCATTACATATGCCACACGGGACATATAGCCGCTGTCTTCCAAAAAGGCCAGGGCCAAAAACAAAATAAAAATGTTGGGTAAGAAAGTTAAAATTCCGCCAACACCCGCAATAATTCCATCCACTACCAAAGAAGTCAGTATCTCATTGGTACCAATTGAATTTAATATATCTAAAACAACCTTTGATAACATATCAAAGGCTATCTCAAATCCACCTTTTAACATATCTCCTATGGTAAATGTCAAAAAGAAAACCAATGCCATAATAAGAAGGAAAATCGGCATTCCCAGATATTTATTGGTAAGAATACGGTCAACCTTATCGGTGGCCTCTTCCTTTCTGCTTTTATTTACCAGTACTTCTTTTATAATTTCTTCGATAAAATCATACTTTTGGTTAATGATTTCTTTTTCATAATTACGGTCCACATATTTGCCCAGATTCACCGGATACTGCTCCATAATCTGGGGGTCCTGCTCTAACATTTTAATAGCATACCACCGAACATTTTTTAAGTCCGGATATTTTTCCTTCAGTAAATCCGAAATTTTCCTGATTCTGTATTCTATTACATTATTATAAACTATGGTCAGGTTTTTATTATCATTGAAAACGGATGCCCGCTTGTCATAGGGACTTTTTTGTTTCGTATCACTATTTACGGCCATTGCCGCTTCTTTCATTAATTGTTCAAGTCCAGTTTTCTTTCTGGCGGAAACTGGTACAACCGGTATTTTAAGCTTTTTTGACAACCGGTCTATGTCAATCTTCATTCCCCGCTCTTCAACGATATCCATCATATTTAACGCCAGCACTACTGGTTTTCCCAGTTCAATTAATTGCAGCGTTAGGTATAAATTTCTCTCCAGGCAGGATGCATCTGCCACATCGATAATAACATCCACATCGTCAGTTAATATATACTCCCTCGTCAACTTTTCTTCCATAGTATAAGAAGTTAAACTATATGTTCCCGGCAAATCTACCAGTCTAAATATATGATTATGGAACTTAAAAGTCCCTTCTTTTTTCTCCACCGTTACACCAGGCCAATTAGCCACCTTAAGCTTGGCTCCTGTATAAGCATTAAAAAGAGTGGTCTTGCCACAATTGGGATTCCCCACAAAACCGATTTGCCGTTCTTCTTTCATTTGGTCGCCTCCTCAATATAGATGGCCTGTGCTATTCTTTTCCCTATTGCCAACCTTGTCCCTCTGACTTTAAAAATTACTGCTCTGTCTGTATTCCGGTTCATTAACTGTATCTTTGTCCCATCGATTAATCCCAGTGCTTCCAGTCTGCGGCCGATCTGGGGTTCCAGCTTTAAATCTTTTACAACATAATACTCTCCAATCTGTCCGTCATTCAGAGTCATAGCGGTCACCTTTCCAAATATTCTCTTATTGAAAATAATTATCATTCTTTTTTATCATTATAACTCCACATGTTTTTATTGTCAACCATTGTCAACCAAGGCAAATAATTGTTTTGACAAAATCCAGCGCGAAATTTACGGTCTTTTTGTTTTATGTTTTACTTATAGGTGCACTTGTACTATTTTGATTCTATTTTATTCTGATGCGGTTCGATTCAATACAAAAATGCCAGAACAGATTTGAATAAATCAAATCTGCCCTGGCATTGCGATTTTGCTGTGGCGCCTCTACTGATTCGTTCCTTCTTTACATAAAAACAAGGCCGCAAGATTTGAACGGGTTCAAATCTGTTCTGGCGCCTCCACTTACTCTTTCTTTATAATAATATACAATTAATAATATAAAAAAATCGAGGCGACAAGATTTGAACTTGCGACCTCTGCGTCCCTAACACAGCGCTCTAGCCAAACTGAGCCACGCCTCGATTACTGCTTTTGAAATTCTTGTTGTTTCAGCAGCAGATATATATTATAATATTCTGAGAAGAAAATCAAGCATAAATTTTAATTTTTTTAAAAAATTTTTATTTTATCTTATTTTCAGTAAATTTATGTTTCGATTTATGCCTTATTATACTCTTCTGATTAGCAGCCTATACCTAAGATGCCATCATTTGAGTTTAATTTGTCATACAATACTATGGAGGTCCATCATGAACATACAAAGAAACTATCAGAAAGAGATGGATAAATTACTTCAGAAACTCGTACAGGACTCAATTACCCCCAGATTGTTGCTGCACAGTTGCTGTGCTCCTTGCAGTAGTTATGTTTTGGAATATTTATCCCAATACTTTCATATAACCATATTTTATTACAATCCCAACATTACCTATATAGAAGAATATCAAAAGCGCGTTAAAGAACAGCAAAGACTGATAAGCCTTCTTCCGGTTAAAAATCCTGTCCAATTTCGTCAGGGCACATATGAGCCGAAACGATTTTTCGAAATGGCAAAGGGCTTGGAATCCTGCCCCGAAGGAGGAAAGCGGTGCTTTTTATGCTATGAAATGAGACTTCTAGAAACTGCCAAACTGGCAAAAGAGGAAGGTTTTGACTATTTTACCACTACCCTGTCCGTCAGTCCCTACAAAAATGCGGCAAAATTAAATGAAATCGGGGAGCGGTTATCCCAAAAGTACGATATCCCTTTTTTGGCCGCTGATTTTAAGAAAAAAAACGGTTACAAGCGTTCTATTGAACTTTCAAAGGAATATGAACTTTACAGGCAAAATTATTGCGGTTGTGTTTATTCCAGAATGAACAGGCCAAACTCGTCAGAGGAACCGGATAAGGAATAAGCTGTGATAATTTTCCTTTATAGTTTCATTATAAATACTTTATGTAAAATATACACATTTCAGTATTGGCATTATTGAAAATGAAAAATTCCTATGCTAAACTTTAATTACTTAGCCTAAATTTATATCTATCGTTTTTAATCTGTCCAAAAGCAGGAAAAGAGGTTTTATAAAATGTCCATCATGTAGTTTTTTAGTGTTGTCATTATCGAGGAGTATGAATCCAGGCAGAAAGGTTTAACTTTAAATTTGCTGCCATTTATTTTTTCCCTTTCATGTATGCTTTTTTGGACGATTTTACAGACGTCTTTTCACGGAATTTTTGACAGCCATGTTATAACAGTTACTGTTTCATTATCAAAGGAACTGCCAGAAATTCCGGGATTTTTTATTAAGGGGGAACTATAATGCTTGAGGAAAAATTAGATGCTTTATCTGATGAGGATATTATTGCTTTAATCCGCAATAATGATTCGGATGCCATGGATTATATGCTTAACAGATATAAAAACCTGGTAAAGAAAAAAGCCAAAGCCTTATATTTAATCGGAGGCGATAAAGATGATCTGATTCAGGAAGGTATGATTGGACTTTATAAAGCAATTCGGGATTATAATCCGGAAAAATACAGCTCCTTCCACAATTTTGCAGACTTATGCGTTTCCAGGCAAATATACAGCGCTATCAAGGCTTCCAATCGAAAGAAAAATCTCCCTTTAAATACGTACGTGTCCTTATATACTCCCGCATACGGGGAAAATGCTGACTTGGAAGATAAGGAAGCACTGGTGGATGTAATGTACCAAAATAAAATTTCAAATCCTGAAGAATTAGTTATTGACAAAGAGAGTACTAATATGTTAGAATATGAACTCGTAAGGCACTTAAGCCAATTCGAAAAAGATGTTTTGGATTTGTACTTGTTTGATTTTAATTATCTGCAGATAGCTGACAAGTTAAAGAAAGATCCGAAATCAATTGACAATGCCTTACAAAGAATAAAGCTTAAGCTTCACAAAGTACTAAAAGAATTCTACTAAAGAACATTGCCCCCGTAGCTCAGTCGGTAGAGCGTTACCTTGGTAAGGTAAAGGTCTCGGGTTCAAGTCCCGTCGGGAGCTTATTAAAGTTAAAAGGTTACAGTGATTTAATGGGAAAGCTTTTCCACGAAATTTTACACGAAATTATTTTTAGCCCTTGTATTGTAAAAATGCAGGGGCTTATTTATGCATATAAAATAGTAGAAAGATACTTTAATCACTTATCTTATTCATCATATGAAAAATATTCTAATATAAGCCTGTAATCTGCATAGTAATCAATATGTAATCTTACCCTCTCCCTAAAGTCCTAAAGATTTTTATTTGACAAATCAGGGAAAACGTTCCATAATTTGTGAGGATATATTTTACAAATATTTAGGAGGGTATTTAATGAAAAAATCATTATCTTTAATCTTAATCTTAGCTTTAGTCTTAACATTTTTTCCATCTGTTCATGCCGATGCTGCCATAAAACTTAATAAAAAGAGTATTACCTTAACGGTTGGCCAAACAACAACATTAAAGGTAACAGGCACGTCTAAAACTGTAAAATGGACAAGCAGTAAAAAGAGCGTTGCCACTGTATCATCAAAAGGTGTAGTTACCGGCAAAGCAGTCGGTACGGCTAAGATAGTAGCTACTGTAAGCGGCAAAAAATACACTTGTAACGTAACCGTAAAAAAAGGATTTAATTCAAAAGAAGCATTAAAGAATTTAAAATCTACCGAACTTGATCTGGGAAAGGGCGTTATAGTAATCTTAGAAAACAAATATAGTTATCCGATTCGATTAAGCGCTACTGCTGTTTTCTATGATGGAAGCGGCAATATGCTTAGCGCATCATATGATGACAATTACTATTTTGAAAAAGGCAGGAAATGCGCATTATATTTATCCGGACCACATGACAGTAATAACGATAAAGTTAACTACAGTTCTTACAAAATCACTTATAAAATTGAGCCTGTTGCCTCATACACTATAAGCGCTGTAAAGGGCATTCAAACAAAAGATAATTTTGGAAGTGACAATATAATGGTTGAAGTCACAAATAATAGTAAAAACAAAGCTGATTATACCTGTGTGGCAATCATATATTATAAAAACGGCAATCCTATTGGGTATAATTACACCTATGCGCTGGTATCAAATCCAGGCGATACGGATTACTTAAAAATATCATTCCCCTATGACGAAAATTATAATACTGTTTATCCCGACGACTACGAAATCTTTGTAAATTATGCATATTCTTATAAATATTAAAACCAAAGCCACCAGCCTTAATTGATATTATGGGGCTGTTACATAATAAATATATTAATGGTTAATTGTAAAATCAAATTGAACACCTAAAAAAATAGATCCATGGAGGATTCTTTGGTAGAATTAAGTTACCACACAAAAACCTACAAAGGAGATCGCAACCATGGATCAAACTTATTCTACCACATTTACCCCCGATCGCGAAAGGGGTCAGCACTTAAAATTTGAAGATCGTTGCAGTATCAAAATTTATAAAAAACTTGGTTACTCCCTTCGTAAGATTGCAGAAGCAATCAATTGTTCTGCTTCTACCGTAATGTATGAACTTCGGCGTGGAACCAGCAAGCGTAATGGAGACAGAGGACGTAATCCTGAGTATTCTGCAAAACGTGGCCAACAGAACTACGAAATAAACAGGTCAAGATGCCACAAGCCACATGCTCTTGATGAGAACTCAAAGTTTCTAAAATGGGTTATTAAGCAGGTCAAGGAACATCATTGGTCTTTTGATGCCTGCGTAGGTTATGCCAGACTTCATGAGCTGTTTCCTGCTGAGGATATTGTTTGTACCAAGACGCTTTATAATGAACTTTGGGCCGGAAATCTGCCGCTGGTACCACATGATTTTCCGGAAGCCTTGTCAAGAAAGCCAAGAAAGAACCAGCCTCGTAAAAGCAAACGTTTTCTTGGAAAAAGTATTGATGAACGTCCGGAAACAGTATCCACTAAAGAGGAATACGGTCACTGGGAAATCGACACAGTTGTCGGACACAAGGCCGGTCATGAATCAGTGGTACTAACGTTGGTTGAGAAGAAAAGCGATTATTATATAGCCATAAAAATACCCGGCAAAGATGCAGAATCCGTAATGGCAGCCATGGAAACCCTTAGAGAAGAATACGGCGAGGCTAAATTCAGTGAAGTATTCAAGACCATTACTGCCGATAACGGTACTGAGTTTGAGAGGCTATCTGAACTTGAAACATGGGGAGTAGGGATCTACTTTACACATCCGTATTCATCCTGGGAAAGAGCCCAGAATGAACGACATAACAGGATTTTTCGCAGATATGTTCCAAAAGGGGTTTCCATTGAGAAATATTCTGCAGAACAAATCCTGTGGTTTGCTGATGAGATGAACGAACTTCCCCGGAAGCATCTTGGGTACCGAACACCGGCGGAACTTTTTGAAGAGTTTCTGGATCAGGTGTATTCAATTGGCAAAGTACAAGGTAACTTAATTACCAGTGGTGTTCAATTTGAAATTGCAATTTAGGATTGTTTATACATAATAGATCTCTTAAAAATTATTTTAAAGATTCAGAATTTACAATCTTTATGTAAATGAACAGGTAATAGTATACTAATATTACACCGCTTGTTTCGATACAAAAAAAGGCTGTTCACACTAATCATATAGTGCGCCAGCCCCTTTTATTTAATAAATGCGAATTCGGTATGGTATCATATTACAGATATATCTAAAACCCCTAAAGATCCCTCTTTTTTATAGAATCATCGATAAAAATTTCTTTAAGATTATTATTGTTGATGACCCTTTTATAAACTCCGGTTACCTTATAGGTATATCCTTTGTAGGAAACCGTACTGTTGATTACTATTTTCTTCAGATTGACATTCGCTCCGATTACAACTGCCTCTCCGTTTTTCTTTTTACCGGCATATTTGGTCACACGATACAAAATCCCGTCAGCAACAAACCGCATTACCTGATCATTGCCGGCCTCGACAATGTTGAAGTCCATGGGGCAGCCGTAATTGACTTCCTGATACGTACTGTTATTCCCGTAAATCGTCCAAAGAGAAGAACCGTAGGCGTTTACGCTTCCTTTGGGGACATAAATAACCGCCTGCCATGCCAGTATCCCGCCGTCATTATACCAGTTGCATATGGCTTCGGGAGCGGTCTTTCCCTTAAATGTAATACTTTCAACAGATTTTAGAATTCCAAGATAACCGACTTTACCTGTTACCGACTTCGGGAATGTAATCTTTTTAATTTTGTTATTGCCGTATTTTTCAGGTATTAAAGGCAATTCCGGATTATCGGGATCTGCGATGACAGCCGTAACGGTGTATTTTACTTTTTTGTAAGTGACCGTCTCGGGAATAGTCAAAGTATCCAAGGTTATACCGGGACGTGCCTGACACAAGGTCACGGTTTTCTTTGAAGGATCGGTAATCCTGTAGGTAAAAATGCCGTCATTAAATTTTGTTTCCGAAACGGTAACCTTTACCGCCTTATGCCTTCCAGATGTTCTTGTATATGCAATTACGTAAGTTGTTCCCGCTTTCTTCGGAGTTACGACTCCTTTATCCGACACCTCAACAATATCAGGATTGGCAGACAGCCAGTAAACCGTTTCGTTGGAACCCTTTGTTAGTTTTGCGGTTATTGTGGCGTTTTTATCAGTGGTAAGTTTGAGTTCTTCCTTATTAACCGTCAAATCCTTTGTTTTTACTATATCCTTGGCCGCAATTACGGAAACCCTGCTTCCGAGTATTTTCCCGAAAGCGGAAACTTCCGATTTATTCACTTTGACCGTTGTGCCTTTATTTATGGCTAAGGCCACCTTGTCAAGAGGCTTTTTATTAAGGAAAGTCACCAATTTGAAGGCATAAAGGGCTCTCTTTCCCACCTGCTTAACGGAATTAGGCAAAATTATACTTGCCTTATTATTGGGTAAATTATCAAAAGCATGGTCCGATATGGCGGTTACGCCTTCCGGAACATATACATATTTTAAGTTCGTCTCATTATTTTCATCGGTTATTATATAAGCCGGAATCACTTTGCATTTTTTGGACAGAAACAGGATTTCAACCCTGGAATCAAAAACCGCCCCTTCCATATCGGTAACACTGTCCGGTACCGCAATAACCCTTGCCCCGCATCCGACCAGGCTGAAACGGCGCAAGCCTGTGAGTTTATAGGTATATCCGTTATTACTCACCTTTTCAGGAAGTTTTATATAATCCTTTTTAAGCGCATGGGTTATACCGACAAGCTCCACCTTTCCGATCCCGTTCTTCGCTGACTTTGTAACCTTATAAATAAAACCGTCAACCGCGAAACAGCCGTATTCGATGTTCTTTTCGTCGGCGGATACAATGGTCGGTGTCAGTTCTATATCCTGCTCATACAGATCACTTACGACATAGTAATGTATATACAGTTTAATTACTTTTGAATAGACGCTTTCCGTGCCCTCCGGTACTATAAATAGAAAGTCTTTAATGTCCCTGTTGAATAAATATACCGAAACCTCCTTCGGCGCAACTTTCCCGTAAAATTCAACAGTATCCAGATTTTTAAAGGCATAACTTAGATTCTGCAATACACCGGTAAAATTATCGTCAACATTTATTTTTCTTACGCTGTTGTAAAAACCGTCATAATTTACATTCGTATAGTAATCCCAAAGAATATCAACCAAACCAACCGTATATTCTTTGCCATTTATAACGGCTTTTCCTGGTATATCAAGTTCCTTCATCTTTTCGGTCGTTTCTATACCAATCAGTTGAACCGATTTTTTTCCTTCGTCGATAATACGATAACGGTATATGCCGTCGCTGTAGATAACATAATCATCTGCATAGGCTTCTTTGCCGTGTGAAAAAATCAGACATAAAGCAAGGAAAATCACTACGGCTGTACAATAAAAAATACCTTTCTTGGCAATAAAATAATTCGCTTTGATTGTCATATCGGGCCTCCATTCGTAAAACAGGCATCTTCTTCATATAAATACATTTTATGTATTTTATATTTTGTTTGTATGGCAAATTATTGTCATATATAAGTCAGTTCTGAATCAAATAAAATAATATAATGCCACCCATCCGAAACCTAAAAAAATGCCGGGCACAGGCATGATATTAATTGACACTGCTGCCGTTAGATGCTAATATCACTTATAAAATTTGAATAATATTATTTTCATACCTCCGTTGAAAGAATAATTACTTCTTTTTATATCGAAGGGAAGTGATAGAATGGGACATACAGACAATGTCTTTATGGATTTTGATTATGATCGTTTTATTTGTTCTATTAAAAAATAATATTGAGGTGGAAAAGATGGAATTAATAAACGGTATAATCAAAAATCCAAATGTGGAGCCCGAAGATATAATAAATTATATCGGCAAAAGAATCACTGTCCATGGAAGTATATATAAGATTAGGAAAATGAGCGGATTTGCTTTTGTGCTGCTTCGGACCAAAAGAACAGTGATCCAGTGTATATACAGCGAAGAGTTTTCTAATTTTAAACTTGACATGCTGAAAGAAGAAAGCTGCGTAATACTGACTGCTGATGTTATTAAGGAAGAACGTTCAAGAACCGGCTGGGAATTGCGGATGATAGATGTGGAAATTATATCCGAGCCTGTGGCGGAAAGCCCCATTGTTATCAATAATAAAGAAGTCAATACCTCCCTGGAAAATTTACTGGATTACCGTCCCATAACCTTAAGAAATCAAAAAGAAAGAGCCATATTCAAACTCCAGGAGGGTATTTGTAACGGTTTCCGGAAATTCCTTTTGGAGCAAAAATTTACGGAGATCCACTCTCCCAAAATTGTATTTGCCGGAGCGGAAGGCGGGGCAAATATCTTTCACCTGAATTATTTCAACAAGGACGCCTATCTTACCCAGAGCCCACAGTTTTACAAACAGATGATGGTCGGAGTTTTTGAACGGGTATTTGAAATAGGGCCTGTATTCCGGGCTGAAAAACATGATACTTCCAGACATCTCAACGAGTATACCAGTGTCGATTTCGAAATGGGATATATCGAAAGTTTCAAAGATATCATGCAGATGGAAACGATGATGCTTAAGCATACTCTGGCAGAGTTAAAAGAAAACTATTCTTATGAGCTGGAATTATTAAATGTAAAATTGCCGGATATAACAGCCATTCCGTCAGTCAGGTTTAAGGAAGCAAAAGAACTGATATCCAGGGAATATAAGAGAGAAATCAGGGACTTCGATGATTTTGAACCTGAGGAAGAAAAACTGCTTTATGAAATAATCAAAAAGGAAACCGGTTCCGAGTTCGTCTTTGTAACCCATTATCCGAGTAAAAAGCGGCCTTTCTATACCATGGACGATAAAACCAACCCGGATGAAACTCTAAGCTTCGATTTACTGTTTCGCGGGCTTGAAATTACGACCGGCGGTCAAAGAATTCATGATTATAATGAACAAATTCAAAAAATGAGACAGCGCAATATGAATATCGTACTGTTTGAAAGTTATTTAATGATCCATAAGTATGGCATGCCGCCTCACGGAGGACTGGGAATGGGACTGGAACGTTTTACCAGTAAGCTTCTTAATCAGGACAATGTCAGATTCTCAACATTATTCCCTAGAGATATAAACCGTCTGACTCCGTAAAATATTCATAAAGAAGTTTATAAAATAAATACCGGCATTTATTGAACAATTGACCCTTGTATAAAAATGGATCTTATTATTTTAATAAATATATTTTGTCAATTATGCCTGATAATCTTTTTATTATAAAGAACCGCAATATAATTCAGACTCATAAAGAGCGGCTGACAGCTTAATAAAGCTACTGATTTATAAAAAAGCTCCCTTTTGAGACGGGCCTGAAAATTTATTCTGTATGAAATTCATAAACTACAGAATAAAACATTAGGACCGCCTCGCAGGGAGCATTTTATATTAATTCAAAATTAAGTATTCAGTTCAATATTAAATAAAAATATTGCTGATAGTTTATGAAACAATATACTTCCGTCTTCTTCGCAAAAAAACATCTTGCTATCCGCTGGTTTTCAAAAATGCAAATCCGCCCCATCTTGTGTCATATTAAGCCAGATCAATAGGCTGAGGATATTTATAAATATCCCCGCGATAATTTCTCATGACGACTTCTTTGTCATCCAGCTTTATGACATATTCCGGATTTATAGGAATCTTGCCGCCGCCGTTAGGTGCGTCAATGACATACTTGGGAACCGCAAATCCTGAAATATATCCGGTCAGATTCTGCATGATGTCTATTCCCGTTTCCACTCTGGTCCGAAAATGTCCCAGGCCCTGGCTTAAATCGCACTGGTAGATATAATAGGGGCGAACCCTTATCTTTACCAGCTTGGTCAAGAGTTCCCTCATGGTCTCAACATTGTCGTTAATTCCCCTCAGAAGTACACTCTGATTGCCTAAGGGGATACCCGCATCGACAATGTCGCCGCAGGCTTTTATTGAATATGGAGTCAGCTCCTTCGGATGGTTAAAATGAGTGTTAATCCATATAGGCTGGTATTTTTTCAGCATGGACAAAAGCTCAGGGGTGATCCTCATGGGCATGACAACCGGAACCCGGGTACCGATTCTCACTACCTCCACATGATCGATTGCCCGTACTTTCGATATAATCTTTTCCAGTCTTTCGTCGCCTAATGTAAACGGATCTCCTCCGGATATCAGTACGTCACGAATCTGTTTGTTTTTGTCGATATAACAAACAGCTTCATCAATTTCTGCATCGCTTATGGCTTCATCTTCCTCGCCCACCATGCGTCTTCTGGTACAGTGTCTGCAATACATGGAACACATACGGGTTACAAGAAAGAGTACCCGATCCGGGTAACGGTGTACAATATTCTTAACCGGGCTTGATCCTTCTTCGTTAAGAGGATCGGCCATTTCATACGGAAGTATCCTGGTCTCATTTATGGTCGGTACAGCCTGCCTCCGTATGGGACAATTGGGATCGTCTTTATCCATTAACGAAGCATAATACGGGGTAATTGCCATACGAAATACATGCAGGCAATCTTCTATCTCTTTCTTTTCTTTATCACTGATGTGAATAACTTTTGCCAATTCTTCAACAGTGGTTATTCTGTTTCGAAACTGCCATTTCCAATCCATCCAGTCGCTACAGTGGGGCACATCCTCGTTAATTTTCTGCGAGCTTTCCTTCATTGATATTCCATCTGCCTTTCATAACTGATTTTTTATAAAATAAATTCTTAATATGATGCAGAAAATTACAAACCGTATCTTTTAAGTGCGTTTCTGAATATCGCACGCACCAAATCTTCATATTTTACTCCGTTGAATTCGGCTATCATAGGATAATCACTGTAACCGGGAGCAAGACCCGGAAGGGGATTGATTTCTATAAAATAAATCTGTCCGTCCTCAGACATACGAAAATCAACCCTGGCGAAATCCACGCAGTTTAATGCCTCATATACTTTCCTGGCTGTACGCATCATTTTTGCTTCGGTTTCTTTATCGAGTTTTGCCGGGCATTCATAACTTACATACTCTTTGTAATTTTTCTTTACGTTATAGCTGTAAATATTTAATTTACTCTTTCTGTTATGGAATACAATTTCCATAGGAGGAAATACCTTAAGCTCATCGCCGTTTCCCAGGATACCTACCGTAAACTCCCTGCCTTCGATATATTCCTCCACAAGCATATCTTCTTTATACAGATTCATATTGGCTTCTATAAGATTATTCAGTTCTTCCTGATTTGATACAACGGCTCCATCAGAAATACCCTTACTGGAACCTTCTGCATTCGGTTTTACAATTACGGGGAATTTTACAGAAGGGTTTAATTTTGCGTGATTCTTAGAAATCACCTGATATTTTGGTGTTTTTATATGATATGTTGTTAAGATACGCTTTGTCAAAGCCTTATCCAATGCAATGCATAAGGTAGTTTCATCGGATCCGGTAAACGGAATCCTAAACATGTTCAGTATGGCCGGAACCTGTGCCTCTCTTCCTCTGCCTCCTATGCCTTCGGCTATATTAAATACAATATCCGGTCGAAATTCTTTCAGCTTTGACGGTAGATCTTCGGTTGCCTCAAGCAAGGTTACCTGACAATTTTCTTTCTCAAGAGCCTTCTTAATCGCATAAACAGTATCTTCACTGTCATATTCCGCTTCTTCGTCCTCAACCTCGGAAACAGTATTGTGCTTAAGATTATAGGTCAAACCTACTCTTAGCGGACATAAAGCATTATCATCCATACCTTTTTCCATTTTCTGTCCCACTTTCCTTTTTATATTTATTTTGTTTTGATTTTGTTTGCTAAGAGTGTAGTACCATCGTATTCCATTGTCAATAATAAAATTGACCAATAATTTTATATATATTGCACAAAATATATATATTTCTTTAGTGTATATTTTACGACATCAAATGAAGACGATCTTTAAAGACTATAAAAATAAAAACATGACAAAATAATATTGATATTAAATTGAAGGAGTTAGTTTATGGACTTTCTTTTGAATTTAAACCGCCCTTTATTATATTTAATAATATTTGCAGCAAAAGTCGTTGAACTTTCCATCTCAACGATTCGCCTTGTATACGTCAACAAAGGTGAAGGGGTAAAAGGAGCTGTTCTCGGCTTTATAGAAATATTGATTTGGTTATTGGTAGTGTGTTCGGTTCTTAATAATATAACGGAGGATCCATTTAAAATAGTTGCTTATGCCGCCGGTTATTCACTGGGCGTTTATCTGGGAGTATTAATAGAATCAAAGGTCGCCATAGGTCTTGCGTCTGTTCAGGTTGTTGTAGACGCGGAATATGGCAATATCCTTGCCGACAAAATGCGGGACAATGCATTCGGCGTAACAATCATAGAAGGTAAAGGCAAAAACGGCAGTTCAAAGAATCTTTTGTTTATCCAGCTTAAAAGAAAGAAAATACCGTTTGCCATTAAGCTTATAAAAGAAACCATTCCCAATGCCTATATAAGCATTAATGATGTCAAATCAATTTTTGGCGGATTCATTAAAAAATGATCCGCCAAATATCCGATAACCATGAACGTTTATATCTGTTCAGTTTCCTTATATCTGTTCAATTTCCTTTATATCTGTTCAGTTTGCTTATTTGTTCAGTTTCCTTATCTGTTAAATTTCCTTTATATCTGTTTCTTTTACCTTATATCAGTTACCTTATCGGTTTTTCTATTTAATTCCTATTCAAATAACTTTTTTAAATTTAATTTATTAAATTGCCTAGAATAATATTTTTTATGGATTATCTTGTTTTTATCAAGTTTCTTCAATTGAAATCCCGATAATTTCCCTTATGGGGATTTCGGTGCCGTTCTGTAATATTATTTTCTTCTTATATTCGTCAATCTTCTTGACATTGCCTGTGACGGTAATATATCGGCCGCCGTCTTTTCTTATGTCCGGCACAAAGTAAGTGAGCATGACAAAAGGATTTTTGTCCGCCTTGCTGCGCAAAAGCCGCAGCTTCTCATCAAGCATGGCAACGGTATCCACATCAAGCTCTATACGCCCATCGACAAACCTTTCCGTTTCATTTACGGCATCATCATATCCCGTCAGGGCAGCAAAAGGGGAAAATTGAGCCGCCCGGTCAATAAGCGGCATCCGGGGACGGGTCGGCGATTCATGATGCGGCAGATTAATAATATCATCATAACGATGCTCGTCATCCGGATTATAGTTTCCCTTATTCACCTTTTCTTCCTCCTCATGTTTCGTATCTTAATCAGGCTTTATGGCCGCCGATTTGCTCATTTCTCTCTTTGGCCGTAGCCCCTTCCAATAAACTCATGCCTTTAATGACGGCATTCCTCCCGAAGCGTTTCTGAATATTTAAAACGGCTTTCTGCATCTTTTTCTCTTTTTTCAAACAGCATTTCTTCCTGCTGCCGTTTTTTCTGCAAGGCAGAATAATCGGTAAACAGATCCAGCTGTTCATAAGTTTCTTTGCTTTCTGCGTTTCTTTCATCTGTCAGCCGGCAGGCCGCAACGGTTAATCTTCTTATCAAAAGGTTTTTATCGACAATACGGTCATATAAATCCATAACTGCATCTGTAATCAGCCGGGTGGACGATGTATACCTGCCGATATTGGCCGTCCCGTGGGCATGTTTCGGAACCCTCCTGCCGTAATGATCTATGGTTACCTCTCCCCCTGTAAGCCTTCGCCCTTTCTGGATTGGCGAGATTTTCAACATCATACCCTACGGTAAGCACCATCTGATCGGTAACCAGGCCCTTATCCACCAGATAAAGCACCAGTTGTTCCGTCATTTCGCGAACAACCACCCTTGCCTTATGAAAATCATAAGGCATATGAAGCACCTGACCGGAACTTAAACTGTTGCTTTCCGGCTTATAAGCCTTAATATGCTCAATGGTACAGGGTTCCCATCCCCAGGCGTGATCTATCAGCAACTCGGCGTTAACTCCAAACAATTTGTACAAAAGATCCTCATTATGATAGTCGCTTGCCTTGCCTGTTGAGCAGCGGGCTATATCTCCCATGGTATACATTCCGTGCTCTTCAAGTTTTTTTGCGTATCCTTTGCCCACCCTCCAGAAATCGGTAAGCGGCCGATGGGTCCATAACTTTCTTCTGTAAGCCATTTCATCCAGTTCCGCGATCCGCACTCCGTCCCTGTCTTCGGGAATTTTCTTTGCCAATATATCCAAGGCAACTTTACATAGATACAGATTCGTTCCGATTCCCGCCGTGGCCGTAATACCCGTATTATCACGCACATCCAGTATTATTTTCTTTGTCAGTTCCCTGGCGGTCGTTTTGTAGAAATCCAGATAATCGGTCACATCCATGAAAACTTCATCTATGGAATAAACATGGATGTCTTCTGGAGCTATATACTTCAGATATATTTCATATATTTTGGTACTGTATTCCATATAGTAAGCCATTCGAGGAACGGCAGTAATATAATCGATTGCCAGTTCCGGTTTTTCTTTAAGTTCAACGGCATTATACGAAGAGCCCGTAAATCTTTTATTCGGAGCATTTAACACCCGTTTGGCATTAAGTTCACGAACCTTGCTCACCACCTCGAATAATCTGGCCCTGCCGGGTATCCCGTATGCTTTTAAGGGAGGGGTTACCGCCAGGCATATGGTCTTTTCCGTCCGGCTCGCATCCGCCACAACAAGATTGGTTGTCAGCGGATCCAGCCCCCGCTCGACACACTCCACGGAGGCATAAAATGACTTTAAGTCGATAGCCACATATATTCTGTTTTTACCGGCCAAATCTACCGCCTCCTTATTTTGCAATTACGGATGAATTTCTAGGTTCTCTGTTTTACATTTCAATCGGGTTTCTGTTATGTATTGTATTGTAAATAATATCTCACGAATTTTCAATGTCCGGGCTATAACCGTGCAGTGCCGAATTTCCTGAAAGCCTTGTCAGTGTTTTTACGTTAAACTTAAAGATTATAACGATCTGTCATTCTCTTTTTCCGTATTCTGAATTCTATTCTTTACCATGCAACCTCAGACATATAATAAATAAATTTTATTTTGTAATTTATCAGA
>JBKEEJ010000031.1:0-26122 GCA_047777345.1 Lachnoclostridium sp.
GACGACAAATCCTTTAACCAGGGTGCCTGGGAAGGTGTGGAAGCTTATGCGAAAGCCAATCACAAGACCTACAAGTATTATAAGCCAACGGAAAAATCCGATGATGCCTATCTGGCTTCCATTGATCTGGCAATTAAGGCCGGAGCCAAGATTATTGTGTGCCCCGGATATTTGTTTGAAGTACCTGTACACACATCCCAGACAAAATACCCGGATGTGAAATTTATAATTTTAGACGGTGCTCCCCACAGCGGTGACTATAATTATGATGTGAAAGAGAATACCTATGCCATCTATTATGCGGAAGAAGAAGCCGGTTTTCTTGCCGGTTATGCCATTGTGAAAGAAGGATACACAAAATTAGGATTTATGGGCGGAATAGCGGTTCCCGCAGTTATCCGTTATGGTTACGGCTTTATTCAGGGGGCTGATTACGCGGCAAAAGAACTGGGACTTGCCAAAGATGCGGTCCAGATTCAGTACACTTATGTTGGAAATTTCGACGCATCGCCGGATAATCAGGCAAAAGCCGCCGCCTGGTATAACGAGGGTACCGAAGTGATTTTTGCCTGCGGCGGCGCAGTGGGTAATTCCGTAATGAAAGCTGCCGAGACAGCAGGCAAAAAGGTAATTGGCGTTGACGTAGACCAGTCAAGCGAATCCGAAACAGTCATTACTTCTTCTATGAAAAACTTAAGTAAATCCGTATACGATGCGCTGACCAGCTTTTATGACAATACATTTCCCGGCGGAATAATGGCCACACTGAATGCCAGCAGTGAAGGCGTGGAACTTCCCATGGAAACGTCCAAGTTTACAAAGTTTACCCAGGCAGATTATGATGCAATTTATAAAAAGATTGTTGACAAAGAAATTACAATTGGTAACGATACGGTAGCCAAGGATGCCAGCGGTGTGCCGACAGAATTGGTTAAAGTTAACATGGTTCAGTGATTGCAATAAAGGTTAGAGTAAAAGAAGAACCCTTTATAAAAGCATAATGGAACAAAAAGGGATGTTGCGCAAATGAAGCTTAAAGGATTATGACTTACTTCACGTACAACATCCCTTTTTAAAAACGCCAGGAGGTCAGTAATGGAATATGTGATTGAAATGAATCATATTACCAAAATATTTGGTAAATTTAAAGCTTTGGATGATGTTACCCTCCGTGTGGAAAGGGGAGAAATTCACGCATTACTAGGAGAAAACGGAGCCGGAAAATCAACTTTAATGAGCATTTTGTTTGGCTTGTATCAGCCTGATGGCGGTGAAATAAAAATCAACGGCAAGCCTGTTAACATTAATAATCCCAATGATGCCAATAATCTTAATATCGGTATGGTACATCAGCATTTTAAACTGGTTCATAACTTTACGGTGTTAGAAAGCATTGTATTAGGCCGGGAAACTGTAAAGGCAGGTTTCTTAAAAATGGAAGAAGCCAGAGAAAAAGTGCTGGAATTAAGCGACCGTTATAAACTGAAAATAGATCCGGATGCTTATATTTCGGATATTACGGTAGGCATGCAGCAAAGGGTGGAAATTTTAAAAATGCTTTATTGCAATAATGATATACTGATTTTTGACGAGCCTACGGCGGTACTGACGCCCCAGGAAATAGACGAATTAATGAAAATCATGAAGAATCTGGTAAATGAAGGAAAATCCATAATTTTTATTTCCCATAAATTAAACGAGATAAAAGCGGTTGCAAATCGGTGCAGCGTACTTCGAAAAGGAAAGTATATCGGTACGATTGATGTAGAAAGCACATCGAAAGAAGAAATGTCGGAAATGATGGTTGGACGAAAGATTAATTTTCAGTTAAGTAAGGCCCCCATAAAACCCGGAGACGTTACTCTGGAAGTGAAAAACCTTACCATGGTATCCAAAAGCTCCCGGAAAAATATCGTAAACAATGTATCCTTTCAGGTGAGAAAAGGAGAAATTGTATGTATTGCCGGTATAGACGGAAACGGACAGTCCGAACTTGTCTATGGTATTACAGGGCTGATGCCCATTCAATCAGGTTGTGTTATTTTAAATGGTAAAGACATTACAAAAGAATCTATCCGTAAAAAAAGCATTGCCGGACTGGCCCATATACCGGAAGACCGTCATAAACACGGACTTGTGCTGGATTATAGTTTGCAGGATAATATGGTACTTCAGACTTATTTTGAGCCCCGTTTTCAGAAAAATGGTTTTCTACGGTTTCATAATATAAGGGAATATGCAAGAAAATTAATTGATCAGTATGATATCAGAAGCGGCCAGGGAGAGGATTCCATTGTCCGGGATATGTCCGGAGGTAACCAGCAAAAGGTGATTATTGCCAGGGAACTGGACCGAAATCCGGAAATTGTAATTGCAGTACAGCCTACCAGAGGCCTTGATATTGGCGCAACGGAATATATTCACCGTCAGTTAATTAATCAGAGAGACAACGGAAAGGCTGTTCTTTTGATCTCCTTTGAACTGGATGAGGTTATGCAGGTAAGCGACCGCATACTGGTTATGTATGAGGGAGAAATTGTGGCAGATCTTTTTCCTGAGAAAGTGAGTGTTCAGGAACTGGGACTTTATATGTCCGGCTCGAAAAGGAGTGTGACCGCATGAAAAGAAAAGGCGAAATATTAAAAAGAAAAGGTGTAGACAGCTTTTTTTCATCCGTAATGGCCATTGCCGCAGGGCTTATCTTTGGGCTGATTATTTTATTAATCAGCAATGCGAAGCAGGCCTTTCCGGCATTTTGGCTGATTCTTTTAGGAGGCTTTACCGACGGCATGGCAGGAATCGGACAGGTTTTATACCTGGCAACGCCCATAATCCTTACCGGTTTGTCCGTAGGTTTTGCCTTTAAGACCGGCTTATTTAATATAGGCTCATCCGGACAATTTACCTTTGGCGCTTTTTTTGCCGTTTATATCGGGGTAAAATGGACCTTTCTTCCTGCGGGAATCCACTGGCTTGTTGCCCTTTTTGGAGGAACAATAGCCGGTGCTTGTTGGGGTGCGGTTCCGGGAATTCTAAAGGCAATTTTTAACGTAAACGAAGTGATTACTTCGATTATGATGAATTATATAGGTATGTATCTGGTGAATATTTTAATAGTTAAGAATGTCCACGATCCCATAAAAAACCAATCCGTGCCGGTGGCAAAATCTGCGGTAATTCCAAAAGCAGGGCTGGATAAGCTGTTTCATTCATCCAATATGAACATCAGTATTTTCATTGCCATATTAATGGTTATAATTATATACATTATTTTAAACAAAACCACTTTCGGGTACGAGTTAAAAGCCTGCGGCCACAGTCCCAGTGCAAGTAAATATGCCGGCATAAATGCCAAAAGAAACATTGTATTGTCCATGATAATTGCAGGTGCCTTATCCGGCTTAGGCGGAGGGCTGTTATATTTGTCCGGCTCCGGCAAATACCTTCAGGTGCTGGATGTTTTGGCATCCCAGGGCTTTAGTGGCATTTCCGTTGCACTCCTTGGAATGTCCAACCCTATCGGAATTTTATTTGCGGGATTATTTATCGGCCATATTACGGTAGGCGGAAACAATACCCAGCTGTATAATTTTGTTCCGGAAGTTATTGATATTATTATATCTGCCATTATTTACTGCGGCGCCTTTGCCCTGTTATTTAAAAGTATTATTGGAAAAATGTCACGTCCCTCATCAAAAGGAGCAAAGGAGGCAAAAGGATGAATATTTTGTATTTTATTGTTCAGCAAACCATGTTTTTTGCTATCCCATTGTTAATCGTTGCCCTTGGAGGAATGTTTTCGGAGCGAAGTGGCATCATTAATATTGCTTTGGAAGGGATTATGGTTATGGGTGGATTTATCAGTATTGCCTTTATCCATATTTTTGAGAACCGAATGGGCGGACAATTCCTTCTTTTACTGGCAATTCTTATTGCGGGAATTTCCGGAGGAGTATTCTCACTGTTGCATGCTTTTGCCTCCATTAATTTAAAAGCGGACCAGACTATTAGCGGTACTGCCCTGAACCTTTTTGCCCCTGCATTTGCAATTTTTGCAGCCAGAATGGCTCAGGGACTGCAGCAGATTTCTTTTCAGGATACCTTTCATATTGCGAAAGTGCCGGTTCTTGGAAATATACCGGTTTTAGGACCACTGTTTTTTCAAAATTGCTATATTACCACTTACTTAGGAATTCTAATTGCAATTTTGTCCGGTATTATAATTAATCACACCCGTTTCGGATTAAGGCTTCGGGCATGTGGAGAACATCCACAGGCAGCAGATTCGGTGGGAATTAATGTATATAAAATCCGTTATGCCGGTGTTATTATTTCCGGTGTTTTAGGTGGGATTGGGGGACTGGTATTTATTGTACCTACATCTACCAACTTTAATGCCAGCGTTGCCGGTTATGGATTTTTGGCTTTAGCGGTATTAATTTTCGGACAGTGGAGAACAAAACGGATTTTTATCGCAGCATTTTTCTTTGGCATTATGAAAACCTTTGCCTCTGCTTATTCCGCAATTCCGGTTTTAAAAAGTCTGCCTATTTCCAATGATGTGTATAAAATGATTCCTTATATTGCCACTTTAATTATTCTGGCCTTTTCCTCGAAAAACTCTCAGGCCCCGAGAGCGGAAGGGATTCCTTATGATAAGGGAAGCAGATAATGTGGTTGCCTATAAAGTTTGGAATGTAAACAGAAAGGTTCGAAATTAACCATATGGGTTAACTTCGAACCTTTCGGAATGTATGGGAAATTTATGAAAAACCAAACCCCTTTGTATTACTACAAATATTGATAATATTTACTTCATGATAGAACAGACTTTGTTACCGGATGGATACTTTCCAGTATTTTATTTACTTTAGCTTTATACCTAATAAACATATTTACAACTGGACCTTTTGGCCTTTCTGACCCCGCTTGCGTATTTTTATTTTCTTGGCATTTCGTTCTTTCCCATTATAGAGGAAGGTTTCGTCCGATGTTTTTACAATGGTAGAAAAGACAACAAAGTCGTCTTTGTCCAGTGTAATGGATTTTACTCCACGGCCAGTTTTTTTCATTTCGCTGACTTCTTCCAAAGCAAATCCTAAGGACAGTCCTTTGTTCGTTAAAATTATTACTTTACGGTCACCGGATAGAATATCCCCGGCACTAAGCATTTGAATACTAACCACCTCATCACCGTCTTCCAGTTTTGTTGCTGTAATTTGAGACCGGTTTGTTTCAAATTCCACGCCGGACACTCGCTTAATATAGCCTAGTTTTGTAGAAAAGACAAGCTCGGATTCATACAATTGTTCAAAGGAAGTATACAAAATAATATTTTCTTTTTCCACTTTGCATAAGGTTTGAATTAAAACTCCTTTTTCCTTGATTTTGCACCTTGGAATGGACGAGGCTTTTATCTGATACAAGTTGCCTTCTGCGGTAAACAGACAAAGCTTATCCGTATTCTTCATCAGGATAATATGAGGAAATTCTTTTAAGTTTTCCTCTGACACACGGGAGAAGCTTACGGTATCT
The DNA here is from genome assembly GCA_047777345.1 of Lachnoclostridium sp. Lineage (GTDB taxonomy): Bacteria > Bacillota > Clostridia > Lachnospirales > Lachnospiraceae > Anaerocolumna. The sequence goes on from JBKEEJ010000031.1 coordinate 5,536, forward strand.
ATGGACTTGGTATATCCGAAACGGTCAATTAATACATAGATATCCTCCACTTTTACTTCTTCTATGTAACCGACGGTATTATCCAGATTTAAAAGCTGTGTCTTTCGCGGAACATTAAATTTCTTTTTGTACTCTTTCAGGCGATTTTTAATGACTTTATACAGTTCGTTCACATCGCCTAGAACTTTTTTATATTCTGCTATACTACTAAGCAGAGAATCATTCTCTTCGTGTAGTTTTAAAATTTCAAGACCAATTAATTTGCTGAGTGGCATGGCAAGTATGGCATCTGCCTGTCGTTCCGTAAAGTTAAGTTTTGCGGCCTCTTTTTGTGATTTTTGAGATTTGAATTTAATATCGGTGGTATCCCCTGAAATGAGACAGGCTTTTGCCTGCTTAATAGAAGAGCTGCCCCGTAAGATTTCGATAATCAAATCAATGACATCCGTTGCCTTAATTAAGCCCTTTACGATTTCAAGACGATTTTCTGCTTTTTCAAGCAGATGCTTGTACTCTTTCGTGTAGAGTTCTTCCTGGAAACGGATAAACTCCTCCATTAAGGTTTTTAAATTAAATAATACGGGCTGCTGTTCCTTTACGGCCAAAAGGTTAACATTATAGGTGTCTTCCATGGGGGTCTTTTTGTAAAGACCATTAAGCAGATTATTGACATCCCTGTCTTTTTTTACTTCGATTACGATTCGTATTCCTTCTTTGGAAGACTCGTCCCTGACATCAAATATTTCGTCAAATACCCTGTCTTTCATCATGGAAACAAGGGATTCCACCAGTTTTGTCTTATTTCCTGCTACGGTGTAGGGAATTTCCGTTATAACAATATTCTTACGGCCGTTTTCGCCGTTTTCAATTTCAACCTTGGAGCGAATGCGGATTTTCCCTTCTCCGGTTTCATAAATTTGCCGCATTTCGCTTTGGTTAATAATTATGCCTCCGGTAGGAAAATCCGGCGCGGGAATGTATTTCATCAATTTATCAACGGTAATGTTGGGATTATCCAGATAGGCAATTGCTCCGTCAATTACCTCGCCCGGGTTATGGGGCGGTATATTGGTGGCCATACCTACCGCAATACCGGTGGTTCCGTTAATAAGAAGATTAGGTATCATGGCAGGCAATACCGCCGGTTCCTGTTCGCTGTCATCGAAATTTGGCACAAAATCAACCAGTTCTTTATCCAGATGATCCAACATAGTCATGGCGCCTTCGGACAGGCGGGCTTCCGTATAACGCATGGCGGCTGCCCCGTCACCGTCAATAGAGCCAAAGTTTCCATGGCCGTCTACCAAAGGAATAGACATGGAATAATCCTGTGTCATTCTGACCAGTGCTTCGTAAATGGAACTGTCTCCGTGAGGGTGATATTTACCCATGGTATCACCCACAATACGGGCACTTTTTCGGTGAGGTTTTTTCGGGTCAAGTCCCAGTTCTTTCATAGCATAAAGAATACGTCTTTGTACCGGCTTTAAGCCATCCCGTACGTCGGGAAGGGCTCTTGCGATAATGACGCTCATAGCGTAATCCCTGTAGGATGTTCTCATTTCTTCGGAATAGTCCAGCTGTATAATATTTTCCGTATTTTCTATATTTTTGCTCATAATAAGTCTCCTTTAAATATCCAGTTTGGCATATTTGGCTTCTTCCAGTATAAAATTCCTTCTTGGAGGAACATTGCTGCTCATAAGGATATTGGTAATTTCGTCTGCTTCTATCGTATCACTTATGGTAATCTGGGCAAGAACCCGGGTTTCCGGATTTAAGGTGGTTTCCCATAGCTGGTTGGCATCCATTTCTCCCAGACCTTTGTAACGCTGTAGATTTAAGATTTTATTTTCCTTTTCTTTTCGGAATTTTTCCAACTCAAAATCATTATACAGATATTTGGATAACTTTTTCTTTTTCCCTTTTTCCGTTGTTTCATATTCCACTTTGTAAAGGGGCGGTAAGCCGCGGTATACCTTGCCTGCCTTTATTAATTCCGGCATAAAGCGATAGAAAAAGGTTAATAAAAGAGTACTTATATGGGCTCCGTCTACATCGGCATCGGTCAGTATGATAATTTTTCCGTAGCGCAGCTTATTGATGTCAAAGTCGTCTCCAATGCCACAGCCAAAGGAGGCAATCATGGACTTGATTTCATTATTTAACAGTATTTTTTCCAGAGAGGATTTTTCCACGTTTAATATTTTTCCACGCAAAGGAAGAACCGCCTGTGTTCTGCGGTTCCTTGCCGTTTTTACCGTACCGCCGGCGGAATCACCCTCCACGATGTATACCTCACATTCTTCCGGCTTTTTGGAGGAACAGGAAGCAAGCTTGCTTCTGGTATCCACATCGTTTAAGCTTTTCATAACGGCCGTACGGGCTTTGTCGCTGGCTTTCCTTGCCGCATAGGATTTTAAGGCATTATCCAGAATATTTTTAAGTATTTCTACGTTTTTGTCAAAATAACGCTGTACTTCCGTGGAAAATACCTCATCTACGGCGCTTTTGGCATCCGTATTTCCTAGCTTGGTCTTTGTCTGTCCCTCAAACTGGGGATCGGGATGTTTTATGGATATAATGGCAACCAGGCCATTTCGGATATCCCTTCCGTCAAAATTTTCATCTTTGTCTTTTAAGACTCCCAGTTCTCTGGCATATTGATTCATAACTCTGGTAAGGGCAGTTTTAAAACCGGTTACCAGGGTACCTCCGTCTACCACGTTAATGCGGTTACAGTATGCGTTGATTTGTTCCGTGTAAGAGTCGATATATTGGAAAGCAACCTCCACTTCAATATCTCCGCTTTTTCCTTCCACATAAATAGGTTCCGGATGGAGGGGAGTCGCATCCCGGTTTAAGTAAGATACAAAGCTCTGAATTCCAAACTCCTCTTGGTAAGAAATATCTTCCCCCGTATTTAAATCGGTAAAATGGATTAGCAAATTTTTATTTAAAAAGGCTATTTCTTTTAATTTTTTCTTAATGATATCGGCCTTAAATTCAACGGTTTCAAAAATCGTATCGTCGGGGTAAAAAGTTACTTTGGTACCCGTATCGCTTTTATTGCATTTTCCTACTACCGGAAGGAGACCGTCCACAAGTTCTGTAACAGGATGTCCGCCGTTTTGGTATTCGTCACGATATATTTTGCCATCCCGTCTTATTTCCACAATCATTCGTTTGGAGAGGGCATTTACCACAGATGCGCCTACACCATGGAGTCCTCCGGATACTTTATACACAGTGCCGCCGAATTTGCCTCCGGCATGAAGAATGGTATAAACCACCCGGGCTGTGGGAATTTTTTTTGTCGGATGTATATCAACCGGAACACCTCTACCATTATCCTGAACAGATATACCTCCGTCTTTTTGCAGTATAACTTTGATTTCTGAGCAAAAACCTGCCAGATGCTCGTCAATGGCATTATCTATAATTTCCCAAATCAAATGATGCAGCCCTCTTGAACCGGTACTTCCTATGTACATTCCCGGACGCTTCCTTACCGCTTCCAGGCCTTCCAAAACTACAATTTGACTTCCTGTATATTGTTCCATTTTTATACCCTTTCCTAACAATAGTAATAACAGGTAATTACGAAGTTTTTGCCTTTGAATTTTCCGGCATGTTCTTTGCCGGTTTGTCCGGCAGGGAACACAACCGGTAAAGGCATAAGCTTCGCAATTGCCTTGAATAGTAATAACTTAAGCAATTAGAAACATTTTATCATATTTAAAAGTTAAAATCCAGTTTTTTATACAATCATATGTTCGGTAAGTATTTTTATATTGGAAATTAAAGTTTATAAATGGAAGATATTTAAATTCGGCCAGGTTACAATTGACATTTGGAGGATAATATATTATAGTGATTTCTATAAAAATGAATAAATATGCAAAACCAATGAAGGTGATATAAACCTTCATTATTTTATTGAACAGGGAATTCCTTAGGATTTCCCATTCAATAAAATAACCCTTCGGGCAAGGATGCGTATGACGCCAGAAAGGAAAATGTCACTTGCGTGACGGCGCGTCAGCGCCAGAGTTTCGTTTTGCGAAACTCTTTCTTATATGATAGGATATTTCTTATCATAGAAGACCTGACCGAAGGGTAAAGTTCTGACTGCAAGAAGATGGGCCTTAAGGGTGAAAGAAAATATAGAAATGAAAGGTAGCCACGTTTGGATTCTTTCACTTTAAAAAGTATGTTTCACATATGATTTTGTGGCAGTATCCCGGGTAAAAGGGAGATAAGAAGGGTGAGAAAAATGAAAAAGCCGTTTGTAACATTAGAACAGTTAAAAGAGATAACTAAAAAATACCCTACGCCTTTTCATATTTACGATGAAAAAGGAATTCGGGAAAATGTAAGAAGATTATACAAAGCTTTTTCCTGGAATAAAGGGTTCAAAGAATATTTTGCCGTAAAAGCGACTCCCAATCCTTTTATATTAAAAATATTGCAAGAGGAAGGCTGTGGAATGGACTGCTCATCCTTAACGGAATTAATGCTGTCCGAAGCCATTGGTATTGTGGGAGATAATATTATGTTTTCTTCCAATGCCACCCCGGCCGAAGAATTTATAAAAGCAAGAAAACTGAATGCAATTATAAACCTGGATGATTTTACCCATATTGATTTTCTGGACAGGCTGACAGGAATACCGGAAACTATTTGCTGCCGCTATAATCCGGGAGGGGTCTTTCAGATAAGCAACGGCATTATGGACAATCCTGGCGAAGCCAAATACGGATTTACAAAAGAGCAGATGTTTGAGGGTTTTAAAAAGCTATTGAAATTAGGTGCGAAAGAATTTGGCATTCACTCCTTTTTAGCCAGCAATACAGTTACCAACGACTATTACCCGATGTTAGCAAAAATGCTTTTTGAGCTGGCGGTAGAACTAAGTGAAAAAACAGGTGCCCATATTAAATTCATTAATTTATCCGGAGGCATTGGAATACCATATAAGCCGGATCAGCCAGAAAATGACATAATGGTAATTGGAGAAGGGGTAAGAAAAGCTTTTGAGGAAATTCTGGTTCCTGCCGGTATGGGAGATGTGGCAATTTATACGGAACTGGGGCGTTATATGCTTGGACCTTATGGCCATTTGGTAGCGACAGCAATTCATGAAAAGCATATTTACAAAGAATATATTGGACTGGACGCCAGTGCGGTAAATCTGATGCGGCCGGCAATGTATGGCGCTTATCACCATATAACCGTCATGGGAAAAGAAAACGAACCTTGCGATCACATGTATGATATTACAGGTTCTTTGTGTGAAAATAATGATAAATTTGCGATTAACCGTATGCTTCCAAAAATTGACATAGGAGACCTTATCGTAATTCATGACACCGGCGCCCATGGTTACTCAATGGGCTATAACTACAATGGGAAATTAAGGTCAGCGGAACTTTTACTAAAGGAGGATGGGTCTGTTCAGTTAATCCGAAGGGCGGAAGAACCAAGGGATTATTTTGCTACTTTTGATTTTTGCGACATATTAAAAGATATGAAGTATTAATAAATATGTGAGATTTTACTTTCCATAAAGGTGAATATAATCAATAACGAGACCAAATTTGTTTTAGTCAGGATGGCTAATGAAAAGTGAGCTGTTGTATAATGTGTTTTCCGGATACAGATAATATGCAGCAGCTTTTTTGCCCTGTCCGCAATGGATGAAAGAGCCTTTTCATATTTTAAAGATGAAAACAATTGCCAAATTGAATAAAAAAATATTTTTGCCTCTAATAAAAAGTGAAAATCATCCGATAAATAGAATATAAGTCCTAATGAATAGTAGTATGATAGGTGGTGTTAACATGCGTATAGACGGATATAATAAAATTTCGCAAGTATATCAGGCCAGTATGGTAAAAAAGACAACAAAAACAACAAGTACAAAGAATTCAGACCAGTTTGAAATATCAAGAACAGCAAAGGATTATCAGATTGCAAAACAGGCGGTCTTAAATGCACCAAGCGTACGTGCCGATAAAGTAAATGAACTGAAAAAACGGATTGCGTCAGGCGAATACAATATTACCATGGAAGAAGTAGCAAATAAAATGGTGGAAAGCTATTTTCAGAAATTAGTATAGTAGACATAAGGGAAATAATTTATAGAAAAGAGGGTAATTCCAGGTGGCAAGTTTAATTGAAGATTTAATTTATACATTAGGACAGGAGTATGAGATATATAGTCAGTTAATTCCCATAGCGGAAAAAAAGAGGAAATTTATTGTCAGCAATAATTTGGAGGAATTACAGAAAATAACCGATCAGGAACAGGCCATGGTAGACATTATCCTTAATCTGGAGAAAAAAAGGGAAGAGGTTGTTAAAAATATTGGCATAGTACTTAACAAGGATCCCAAGACAATAAATATGAAAAACATTATTCAGATGTTAGAGAAACAACCAAAAGAGCAAAAAGAACTTTCCCAAATTCACGATAATCTGAAAAAGACAATTCAAAGGCTTGTTGATATCAACAATCATAACAAATCGTTAATAGAACAATCCCTCGAGATGATAGAATTCAATATGAATTTTATTCAGAGTACAAGGATGTCACCGGGGAATTTAAGCTACAACAAGGAAGCATCACAGATGGATATACCCTCTTTGCAGACAGGGATGTTTGATGCAAAGCAGTAGCATAAGCAGGAACAAAGGACAGGTGAAATTCTATGAGTTTAATGAGCAGTTTGTATATAGGCGTATCCGGGTTGGGAACCAGTCAGAATTCCATAAACACTACGGCCCATAACCTTTCCAATGTAAATACCGCCGGTTATGTCAGACAGCAGGTAGTTCAGGCTGACAATCCTTATCTGAACTGGGGCATAACCGCTTTATCCACCCTTCAGACTGGCTTAGGAGTAAATATTGCTACCGTAAGACAGATCAGAGATATGTTTTTGGATAAATCCTATCGTCAGGAGATTGGCAGACAGGGTTTTTACGAGGTTCAGTACGAGGCCGTACAGGAAATTGAAAGCATGTTCGGTGAAATGGAAGGAGTGGCTTTTCAGAATTCTCTGGAGAATTTATGGACGTCTTTGGAGGAATTGTCAAAAACCCCGGAATTAATTGAAGCCCGTGCTTCCGTTGTTCAAAATGCGGAGGAATTTATAGAACGGGCAACTATTATACAGGATCAATTAAAAGAATATCAGCGAAATCTGAATACTCAGATTACGGACAAAGTTAATAAGATTAATGATCTTGCTCAGCAAATCTATACTTTAAATAAAAAAATCTGTCAGTATGAAAGCAGCGGGGTAGAGAATGCCAATGATTTGCGTGATGAGCGTAATAAACTTCTGGATGAGTTGGGGCAGATTATAAGCATTTCATATAAAGAAAAACCAAACGGTATTGTCACGGTTACCGCGGAAGATGTCGCGTTAATTACGGAGGATACCGTTTATAAGATGGGGACGGCCAAGGTAAGTGAAAGTTCTAATCTTTTAAAACCTGTGTGGTTAAGTTACGGAGGCATTGACGTATTTAACTTTGACAGGCCGGCATCTGCGGCAGACAATACGGATATTGGCTCTCTGAAGGGACTTTTGGTTGCAAGAGGAGATCATACGGCCAACTATACGGATTTAAACAAGAGTGCAGAGGAATACAACAAAACCATTAATACTTCTGCCATTATGACGGTTCAGGCTCAGTTTGACCAGTTAATCCACGGAATTGTTACGGCGATTAATGATATTTTATGTCCCAATAAGACAATTACCAATGCCAGTGGGAAAAGCATTACAATTTTAGACAAAGATAAAGCACCGGCAGGTATGGATGAAAATCAAACCCAGGGTGAAACTTTGTTTTGCCGCAAATATGTGGCCACATACCGTGAGCCAACTGAGGAAGAAATGGTAGAGTTTGGCCTGACAAAAGATGATTTGGTATATAATGAGGAAGATCCAAACGATCCTTATTCTTTATTTACTTTGGGTCAGATTGAAGTTAATAAAAATATAAAAAGCAATTATTCCCTCATTCCTTTAAGTTCCAACAATGGTACCGGTGATGTGGATATGGAAGCTGCACAGGCGCTGGTAAGCAAGTGGAATGAGCCTTTTGCCACTCTGTCTCCCAATACTTTAACTAAGAACACTTATATGGATTATTATACAGCCTTAATCGGAGAGCTTGCCACTCGCGGACAAGAACTTAAGAGCATTAGCGAAAACCAGACAACCCTGACAGAGAATATTGATGACGAAAGGCAGAAGGTGATGGGGGTATCTTCCGACGAAGAACTGACGAATCTGATTAAATACCAACATGCCTATAATGCATCTTCCCGATATATTACGGTAATTGATGAAATGTTAGAGCATATCCTTTCCACATTAGGAAGATAAAACATAAAAACAGAGGTGATAATATGCCATCCACTTTTTTCGGATTAAATATAGGAGCTACCGGTTTATTTACATATCAGACAGCTTTAAATACCACAAGCCACAATATTGTTAATACGGAAACCAAAGGTTATACCAGGCAGGTTGTAAATCAGAAAGCCGGTATGCCCATTTCGGTCAATAACACTTATGGAATGGTCGGTACCGGTGTTGATGTAACCGGCATTACGCAGGTCAGAAATGATTATTATGATTTAAAATACAGAAAAAGTAACACAATCTATGGAGCATATGCTGCCAAGCAATATTTCATGAATGAAATAGAAAATTATTTTAATGAAGTATCACTGGATGGATTCACCACTTCTTTTAACAAATTCTTTGACAGCCTGCAGGAGTTATCGAAGAATCCAGGTGGTTTGACCGAAAGAACCGCAGTAACAAGTTATGCCCAAAGCCTTACGGAATATTTTAATAGTATGGCCACTAGTTTAAAAAGCGTGCAGGAAGAATGCAACTTTGAAGTAAAGAACCAGGTAGACAAGATTAATTCCTTAGGCCAGCAGATTGCTACTTTAACCAAGCAGATTAATGTCCTGGAAGTAAATGGCGGCACTGCCAATGACTTACGGGATCAAAGGCAGGTTTTGTTAGACGAGTTATCCTATATTGTCAATATAACTTATGATGAACAGGTAGTGGGTGACGGTGTAGGAGTTACTTCTTTTACGGTTAAGATAGACGGACAGACTTTGGTAAGTAACGATGAATATAACACGTTAAAAGTTGTGCCAAGAGAGAACAAACTTAACCAGAATGACGCGGACGGACTCTATGACATTGTCTGGAGTAACGGCAATACCTTCAGTACCCAAAGCGCTTCTTTATCCGGCTATTTAAAATCTTTAATTGAAATCAGAGACGGAAATAACAATGAAAATTTACAAAGTTCATCGGGGACAATAGATCCGGATAAGGCCAATGTATTAATATTAACCCAAACGAATATTAACTCCATCGAGAAATTAAATATACCCGAAAAGGGCGTTATTACCATTGGTAATGAAGAATATGCTTACTCAGGATTTACCGTAAAATATGATACTGATTCAAAAACCTGTGAATATACTTTTACTTTCGAAAAGGATCTGCCGGATGATATAGTAAAAAATATATCCAGTAAAAAGATTTCCATCGGCAACAGCATTGACTATAAGGGAATCCCTTATTATATGGGACGGCTAAACGAACTGGTCAGAACTTTTTCAAAAGAATTTAATACCCTGCATAAAAGCGGGGAAGACTTAGACGGAGAACAGGGGAAGGATTTCTTTGCGGCAAACAGGGAAGGAACCAAAACAGGTTTTACTGAATACGAAGATTATTATAAGCTTACGGCAGCTAACTTTATAGTTTCCGAAACAATATCGGGTGATCCGAGAAAACTGGTAACAGGAAGCGCTACAGAAAACGGTGTTGAAAAGAAGGACATTTTGGAAAAACTGATTGCTTTAAAAAGCGACGTAAGCATGTTTAAGCAAGGTACGCCGGCTTCCTATTTTCAGAAACTGGTGGCAGAAGTTGGTACCGATGCCAAAAAAGCCGATGATTTTACGGAAAATCAAAGTGATATATTGAAAATGATTCAAAAGCAGCGGTTATCCGTTTCCGGAGTTGATGCCAACGAAGAAGCCATGAATATGATAAAATACCAGTATGCCTATAATTTGTCTGCCAAAGTAATTCAGATAATGAATGAAATATATGACAAATTAATTAATGGTACAGGTATATAAAAATAATCATTGCGCTGCAGGTTTTACGATATAAATCAATTCAAAAAAGCCAAAACCGGTTTAGACGGACATTTGCGGCGAAGGGGGTAAAAAATGAGGATTACGAATCAAATGATAACCAATGATGTCATGAGCGGGATTAATAAGAATTTAAATAACCTCTCGACATTAGAGCAGCAGTATTATTCCGGCAAGAAAATCCAACGTCCCTCCGAAGATCCTATTATAGCTGTAAGGGCCTTAAAATTAAGAACCAATCTTTCAGAATTGAACCAGTATTATGAAAAGAATATTCCCGATGCAAAAAACTGGATGGATTTAACGGAAGGCGCTTTAACGGATATTAACTCAATATTAAAATCCATTAACACAGCATGTGTGCAAGGGGCCAATGATGATTTGAATGCGGAAAACAGAGACAGTATTGCAAAAAATCTGGAACAATATAAGGAGCAAATCTATCAGGAAGGCAATACTAATTACGCCGGAAGATATGTGTTTTCAGGATATAAAACCGATAAAAGCCTTATTTTTGATGAGGCAACCAGTGATTATCAGTATACCATTACCGAAAAATTTGCTGTTACGGATATAGATACCGTTTCCAAGGTTAAAGGGGCTTATTCAGTTACTGATTTCAGTCCCACCAATGATTACAGCACATCTCCCGAACTAATCGAAGCTTACCGGATCAGGTTATCTTATGATGAACTGGATTCTTTGCAGCATGACGGAAAAACATCTGTTACAATGTCAGGGCTGCCCGAAGGAACTGTAATTAATACGAAAAAAACAAGTGATGGCGATGCATATACACCGGAAGCCAATAGTGTCAATTTCATACCGGAAACCGGGGAACTGATACTTTCGAAGGAAACTTATGAGGCCTTAATAAAGAATGGATCCGATATTACCGTAGGATATTCAAAGACAAATTTTGAAAAAGGAGACTTAAGGCCGGAACATTATTTTAATTGTACCGCTTATGCCTTGGATGGGTCGGGTAAAGAAATTACCTATGTGAAGGAAAATCAGGAAATTCAGTATGAAATTAACTTTAACCAGAAACTTACTATTAATACTCAGGGCAGCGATGCTATTACTCATAGCATCGGAAGAGAAATTGATGAGATTATAGCGGCAGTGGAGGATGTTCAAGCTACGGAAGCAAAAATCGAAGAAGTAGAAAAAATGCTTGCAGATTCCAACAATGCCAATGATACGGAAAAGTTAAGTAAGCTAAACCAGTTAAAGGAACAGCTGGAAAAGGAATTGACTCTTAAAAACAGCATAATGCAAAAGAAGTTTGGCAATGGCATTACCGCTTCCGCCAATGCACAGGATAAAATAAATGTAGCCCTTGCCGATTTAGGCAGTCGTTCCGTAAGGCTGGAATTAACGGAAAACAGGTTATCGGATCTGCAGGTTGAGTTTACCGAACTTATGAGTAACAACGAAGATGTCGATATAGTTGAAACTTATGTTAAGTTAAACTCGGCACAGATGATTTACAATGCATCCCTGGGCGCCGCCGCAAAAGTGGTGCAGAATAGTTTGCTGGATTTTCTGTAAAAATAATAAAGCAATGGATGGATTTTCCAAAGATTGCTACGCATATTAGCCAAGTCATCAGAAGGGAGAAAAAATGTTAGTTAAGACCAAATATTTCGGTGAAATCGATTTGACAGAGGATAAGATTATTACCTTTGATCAGGGAATTATGGGGTTTGAGGACCTGAAAAGATACACCATTCTTTATGACAGCGAAGGGGGAAAGAGGCCAAACATTTCCTGGCTCCAATGTGTGGATGAACAGGCCCTGGCCCTTCCGGTAATTAATCCCTTTTTGGTAAAAGAAGATTATAATCCGGTGGTTGAGGACGAGCTTTTAAAGTCAATAGGAGAAATCAATGAAGAAAATCTGGTAATCCTTTTAGCCCTTACAGTACCGACGGATATTACCAAAATGTCAGCCAATTTAAAAGCACCCTTCATCATAAATGCCGACACCAGAAAAGGATGTCAGATTATTGTGGAAAATCAGGATTATGAAGTTAAATACTATATATATAATATCCTGAAAAAACAAAAAGATGAGAAGGGAGAAAAGTAAATGCTGGCCCTTACAAGAAAAGTCAATGAATCTATAATGATTGGCAATGACATAGAAATATCCGTTCTGGAGATTAAAGGAGAGCAGGTAAAGCTTGGAATCAGTGCTCCCAAGTCGGTTCCCGTTTATCGGAAGGAAATTTATTTACAGATACAACAAGCCAATAAAGAATCGGCAGACAGTACTGCATCTTTGGACGAACTGAAAAAGATATTTCAGTAAATAACAATAGTGCCGGAGCATATAGGCGAAAGGCACTATCTATTTTTATTGAGCAGAAAAATTTTACGAGCTTGTCCCGTTGTTTTAAGAGGTCTTTACTATCATTATTGGTAATGCAGATTTTATTATGTATAAATATTTTGTAAAATAAAGCCGATATATAAGTAAATCAATGGAATGGTTTTTAATCTACACACATGGAGGTGACGTTATGGCAATTGATAGTATTACAAATACGATTGCATTAACAGATTATAACAGAGGACAAAAAGAACAGTCCGTACATCAAGTGGTTAAGACTTCTGAGGCCGATTCGGTATCAAAAGCAAATGCTGACAAAAAAGTTAAGGATGATGAAAAAAAGCAAATTCAGGCTGATTTAAACTATATAAAGAATATATTAAATGAAACCAATAGGAAAATCAAGCCTACAAAAACCCGTTGTGAATTCTCCTATCATGAGGATATTAACAGGGTGTCCATTAAAATTTTAGATGCAGAGTCGAATGAAGTAATCCGTGAGATACCGCCGGAAGAAACTTTGGAAATGATTCAAAAATTATGGGAGGTTGCCGGGTTACTTGTTGATGAGAAACGTTAGTTTACAAAGGGGGGAAAAAGTATGGGAACTATTCGAATGACGGGCATGATATCCGGTCTGGATACGGAAGCTATCGTAAAAGAATTAGTCAGTGCCCAGAAACTGAAAAATAAGAAAGTCTCAGACAAGTTAACTTTATCAGAGTGGAAGGAAGAAAAGTGGAAAGAATTAAATACCAAACTTTATAATCTGTATAAGACTTCGTTAAATAAAGTGAGACTTCAAGGCAGTTACATGACGAAGAAAGTAACGTCTTCCAATACAAATCTTATTGAAGTAACAGGGGATGCAAATGCTCCGGAAGGCGCTCATACCATTGTTATTAATCAACTTGCCAGTTCTCAGTATGTTACAAGTGGTAAGTTAAACAAAGATATTACAGGCAGTACCACATTAAGAAGTTTGTTAGACTTACAAGATGGCAACGATGATGGAACAAGTATAAATGATCTTTTAGGCGGTAACGCCGTTATTCAGATTACTTACGGTGAAAAAGTAAAGAATTTGGTCCTTACGGATAAAACCACCATAAATGATTTTATAACCAGCTGTAAAGAGATAGGCTTAAATGCAAGTTTTGATACAAGTCAAAAGAGAATTTTTATCAGCAGCAAAGAAAGTGGTGTCGAAAATGCTTTTACCATTAAGACGGGAAAAATTTCCGATAATGGAAAAAGCGCTTATGATAGTATTAATACCATCTTGGGTATAGACAGCTTATCATCCACGGACAAGACGGCTGTTTTAAATGCCTTGGATACCCTTAGAGGGCTTAGTGAGGAAGAACTTACTAAGTTATATACCGCTTATGAAAACAATGACTCAGAAAGTGTGGATAAAAACAAGCTGGAAGCGGTAAAGACCTTAATTAATTATGGGAAAAAACAGGCGGAAGCCGTTGCAGTTACCAATGCAAAAGCTGAAATAAAAGAAAAATTATTAAGTGAAAACAGTTTAGATGATGTTTTAAGGAATTATTTAAAAGAACAAAAAGCCAAGGAATTAGGCTACGATGATGTTAGTGGGTTACCACAAGAGGAGATCGATGCGATAGACATCCAGCTTGGCGCAATGGTCGAGTCCGATAAGGAAAAGTTACTAAGTACCGTTGTGGATAGTAAATATAATTCTGACGAAACATATAAGCAGCAAGTTGAGGAAGCTGTCAGCGAAAAGGTTACCAATTTGAAAGAAAGCCTTAAGGTGTATGCTAAGGCTGCCAATGAAATAGATACCACGACTACATACAGTGATGCGTTAACCGTTATGGGCTTGGGAGAAATTGACGGCACAGAGAATATTCCTGGCAGCGGTGATAAAGATAAGAAAATGACCGTTATAGCAGCCGCTGATGCGGAAGTTGAACTGGATGGTGCAACCATTACCGGAGCATCCAATACGATTAGTGTAAACGGTATGACTTTAAATTTAAAAGGCGTAAGCAGCGGACAAAAAATATCAATCAATGTATCCAATGATTCTCAGGCCGCTTACGATATGGTAAAAAGCTTTATCAGTTCATATAATTCCATATTAAAAGAAATGAACGAGTTATACTATGCGGATTCTGCTTCTGGTTATGCACCTTTGTCAGATGAACAAAAAAAGGAAATGTCGGATGACGAAATCGAAAAGTGGGAAAATAAAATTAAGGCTGCTATTTTAAGACGGGATTCTACATTGGGTTCTTTAATAGATGCTATGAAAAATGCCATGAGTTCCTCTTTTGAGGTAGACGGGAAAAAATATTATTTGTCAACCTTTGGCATTCAGACATCAACGGATTACTCAGAAAAAGGTCTGCTTCATATTTATGGAGACACGGATGACTCTACCTATGCGGATAAGGATGACAAACTTTTAAAAGCTCTTAGCGAAGATCCGGAAACTACTATGAAAGCTTTGGCTGGCATATTCCAGAATCTTTATGATACCATGAGGAACAACATGAGTTCCATACCCAATGTAAGATCAATTTATACATTTTATAATGACAAACTTCTGGATAAGGAGCAGGCTGAATATAAAGAACAGGTAGCGAAATTGGAGAAAAAGCTTGAAGATCTGGAAGATAAGTATTATAAGCAATTCTCTGCTATGGAAACTGCTTTGGCTAAATTACAGGCTCAAAGTAATGCACTGGCGGGATTGCTTGGAACATCGTCCTCCAAATAGATATGATAGGATAATAATTTTAATGTCTGGTTATTATTAGTTATTTATTTTCTGCTCACTTTGGTTTACAATAGTAGGTAACCGAAATTACATAGTAATTATCTTCTCGGAACTTACAGAAGGTTAACAAAAGTTATTAGGAGGATGATAATAAAATGGCAATAAATGCAGCCACAGCGTACCTAAACAATAAAATTGCAACTGCCACACCTGCGGAACTAACATTAATGCTGTACGAAGGCGCCATAAAGTTTTGCAACATTGCAATTATGGGTATTGAGGAAAAGGATATTACCAAAAGTAATAATAATATTATAAAAGCGGAGAATATTATTACCTATCTTCGTGATACACTGGACTTTAAGTACTCTGTTGCCAAGGAATTTGACAAGGTTTATGATTACTGCTATCGCAGATTAGTTGAAGCAAATATTCGTAAAGACAAGGCAATTTTGGAGGAAGTACTCAAATATCTCAGAGAAATGAGAGATACCTGGAAGGAAGTAATGAAACAAGCCAAATAGCTGGTTATAAGTGAAAAGAGGTTGCCTGTGGAGAATAATACCTATGTCTATATTTTAAAAGACACTTTAATAAAAAAAATTCATTATTGGACAAGCTAATGGAACTTACCCAGTTACAGGGAAAATATTTATCAGAACCTGAACCGGATATGGAATCCTTTGAAGAAATGATATCGAAAAAAGATACTTATATTATGCAGATTAATCAGCTGGATGAGGGTTTTGAAAAAATATTCGGTTATGTAAAAGAGGAACTAACAGCAAAAAAGGCAGAATATAAGGAAATAATACTCTTATTGCAGGATCTGATAAGAAAAATTACAGATAAAAGTACGAAACTTGAAGTAATGGAAAGGCAAAATAAAGCCAGGCTGGAGCTATATTTTGGCGCGAAGAAAAAAGAAATTAAAAATTTTAAGTTAAGCAGTAAAACAGTTGCAAATTACTATAAAAATATGTTCCAGCCAACTTCGGAATCCTTTTTTATCGACAAAAAAAAATAAAAAATTTGCTAATTTCTATAAACTTTTATAAATTTCATGCCGATATATTTGACAAGTAAGGAGATATTATTTAATGTATCTTTGGTGCGTACGGCCATGGATATGTTAAATAATATTGACTGCTAAAAATAAAATAATAACGGCAGCATGGATGCTGCTATATTTTCAAGGAGGAAATACATATGGTAATTCAACACAATATGGCATCTGCCAATACTAACAGACAGTTAGGAATCACAACAGGTAATCTTTCCAAGTCAACTGAAAAATTATCATCCGGTTACAGAATTAACCGTGCCGGTGATGACGCTGCTGGTCTTTCCATTTCTGAAAAGATGAGAGGACAGATCAGAGGTCTTGACAGAGCTTCTACTAACGCTCAGGACGGTATTTCTTTAATTCAGACAGCTGAAGGTGCTTTACAGGAAACTCATTCCATTCTTCAAAGAATGAGAGAGTTAACCGTTCAGGCAGCCAACGATACAAACGTTGACGAAGATCGTGAAGCTATCAAAAAAGAACTTGTACAGCTTGAACAAGAAGTAGACAGAATTGCAGCACAGACAGAATTCAACGGTATGAAGTTATTGAATGGTGATTACTCTTCAAAGGCACTTAATTTACAGGTTGGTGCTAATGAGGGACAGAATATTAGCTTCAACATTGGCAAAGCTGATATTAGCTCATTAACTGGTAAGGGTAATTCTACTCCTATCAGTGATAATGTTTCTTCTTATTCTGCTGCAACAGCAACTATTACAGTAGTTGACGCTGCAATTAAGAAAGTATCAGAAATGAGATCTAACCTTGGTGCTTATCAGAACAGATTGGAACATACCATTGCCAATGCCGATAACACTGCTGAAAACTTACAGGCAGCTGAATCTCGTATCCGTGACGTTGATATGGCTGAAGAAATGGTTAACTACAGCAAGTACAGCATTCTTCAACAGGCTGCTCAGTCTATGCTTGCACAGGCTAATCAGTCAACTCAGGGTGTATTGTCCTTACTGCAATAGTTATATAAAGAAAATAAAGAAGGGGGCTGGCCTATGGCCAGCCTTTTTTAAGGAGAAGAATCCATGAATATAGAGGATATGTTAATAAAAGTAATCGATAAAATAGATTTGGTAACGGATAAGTTTTACTTACAAAAGCAGGCGGAAGGATATACGCTTTTGGATGAAGTTTTAAAAGACTTAGGAACAGTAATGGATGCCATGATATTGGCAGGCTTCGATGTTACAAAAATTCTGAATGTGCTGGGTATGGCAATGGACGCATTAGAAAAACGGGACAGCATATTATTGGCGGATATTTTACAATATGAAGTGAAAGAGCAGCTTCAGGCGGCAATTAATTAGGATAGGGGTTTTTCATGAACATATATGAACAGAATCTAAAAATATTTAGAGAAAGATTTAATCATATATACGATAGTATTTTTAAAGAAAGCGGCGAACCGCTAGATTTTGATTTTATGGAAGCCAGGGATGGCACCAAGGCACTTTTGGTAAAGATAAATGAAAAGGAATACCGTCTTAACAGCAGTTACAGTCCTGTTATGGAAGCAAAAAAATGGGTAAGCCAGTTTAATTTTTCCAATATGGCAAAATCCGCATTTTTATTTGGCATGGGCAATGGCATTTTTGCCAGAGAACTGTTGGAAAGGTTAGAGGATGATGAGCCCTTTATTGTGGTTGAACCTTCTTTGAAAATATTTCAGTATGTAATTCAAAATTTTGATTTAAGTGATATTTTTGCAGATCCCAGATTTTTTATTGTTATAAATGGAATTAATGATGAAGATTTTTCAAGTTTGTATCAAAGCTTTATTGACTGGCGCAATATGTTTACAAAAATAGTTTGCGTACATCCTCAGTATAACTTAATGTATCCGGAATGCTATAAGAAATTTTTAGTAAATATACAGGAACAGGATATTATCGCTTCCAAAAACGCCAAAACGGATATCAGGCTTGGGAGGGCTATTGTTGAGAATACGTTGGCAAATTACAGATATTTTAATCAGAGCAAGTTTTTAAAAGAATTCAGTGATGAGAAAAACCGAAATATTCCGGTAATTATAGTATCGGCAGGGCCATCCTTAAAGAAAAACATAGGTTATTTGCAGCAGGCAAAGGGGAAATCCATAATTATCGGGATTGACCGAGCTTTGGATTATATGCTGGATCATAATATCGAACCGGATTTTGTTATTACAATGGATCCTATGCTGCCGGTAAATTTATTCAGCAAAAGAAAAGATCTGAAAATGCCCATGTTCTGTTCGGTTAACAGTGCCAGGGAAGTAATGAAACGACATGGGGGAGAAAAAATATTTATTTATTATGACAATTACTCAAGAAAATTGATGAAGATAATTAATAAACCTTTATATGACTATAATCCGGGCGGAAGTGTAGCCAATGCGGCTTTTTATGTATGTGCCATACTAAAGACAAAAAGGGTAATATTAGTCGGACAGGATTTAGCTTATGAAGGAGAAACTACCCATCTGGAGGGAGTCATAGACGATAATCCTCATAACAACGATACCATGTGGGTTGAGGATATTCATGGTAACCCGATTAAGACCAGAAGAGACTGGTATACCTATTTACAATGGTTCGAGAATGCCATATATTCCATGCCTGACATGGAGGTAATTGATGCCACGGAAGGCGGCGCCAAGATAAAGGGAACCAAATGTATGCTGTTAAAGGACGCCATTGCACAGTATTGTACCAGGGATGTATCGGTAGAAAACATATTTTCCGATTTGCCTGCAATGGATGAACAGGATAGGGCTGCCATGTTATCTTTTATTGAAAAGGGATTAATGGACCTGGAATTTATTAAAAGAAAGTCCAGGGAGGGAATTGGCTATTGTAACCAAATCTTGAAAGAATATGAGAAAAGAATTCCTCTAGAGGATAAAATATATAAATTAATGAAAAAATTACGCAATATTAACAGAATGATAATGGAAAGGGAAGTATCGGAATTACTTGATTACTGCATTAAAAACGAAACGGCAGATGATTTGGTAAATGTCTATCAAGTAAGTGAAGATAAAAGAAAAGACAATATATTGCTTAGTGAAAAAGTAAAAAAGACCTATATTTCAATGGTAAATGCAGTTGATTTTATAAAGAATGATTTTACCGATCTCTATAATGATTTGGCTAAGAATATGAATCAAAATTAAGTGACTACATGCCGGAGAGAATAGACATGAATATAGATAAAATATTGGATGAGAATATTAAACGCGCATCCATAGGAAGAAGTCTCTGGATTTCGTTTATTGAGAAATATCAACCGGAAGACAAAGACTTTATACTGCTTATGCCTTCCGCAAACAGGGAGTATAATTATTATTCTCTCTTATATATCAAGCAATTTATACAATACAAGAAGGCAAATAAAATTTATATTTTAACTTTTGACGAGTGTGTGAAGAAATCCTGTTACCTTTTTTCTGACCAGCTTGAGATCGTCGATTTTTCAAGGGAAGACGCCAGAAACTTAATGAAGTTTTATTCCCTTTATATGTTTACAGATAAATTAATAATAGCTTCCTTGGACGAGCCGGAAGGCCGCAGCGGAAAGCAGTTAATTGGGAAAAAGGACATAACCATTGATGAAATATTTGCCATCGGTATATTTGGGTTACGTAAGTTTCATAAAGAGAAACCGCCTGTTTATACTGGCAATGATTCAGACATTTTATCGTTTATAGGAAGCAGGTGCGAAAATGAATTGTGATTATATTATTATTCAGGCCGGCGGAAAAGGCTCCCGAATGGATTATCTGACCCGCAATAAGCCTAAGGCTTTGGTGCCTGTCAACAATTTGCCAATGATCTTTCACCTGTTTAGAAAGTATCCGGATAAATATTTTATTATCATTGGTGATTATAAGATTGATGTTTTAAAAAAATATTTAAGAAGTTTTGCGGATGTAAAGTATCTTGTTGTTGATGCTTGCGGAAAATGCGGAACCTGTTCCGGAATCAGGGATTCCCTGGAATTAATCCCTGACGGCAAAAGCTTTATGCTGATGTGGTCCGATTTAATTCTGCCTCCTGAATTTACATTACCTGAAAAATGTGATAATTATGTTGGCATATCCAAAGACTTTTCCTGCAGATGGAAATATGAGAACGGCGAATTTATAGAAGAATCTTCAAAAGACCAGGGTGTTGCAGGACTTTTTATTTTTAAAAATAAAGATATATTACG
>JBKEEJ010000003.1:0-244259 GCA_047777345.1 Lachnoclostridium sp.
GGCACCGGTATAGACAACAGGAATCATAACATTCCGGTATTCCACCGTATCCACGCCGTTTTCATCGGATAAAAATACAGGTTTTGCACCGCCGACATCAGGATATATTCTGTCCGAAGTAAAAATCAAATTTTTTAAATACAGCTGGTAGTCTTTAATTTCAAAAACACAACTGTAATGAAAATTCCTGTTATCCGACCATATGGGGGAAATACCGATTTGATGCGGGTCGAATATTTCTTTTTTCTCACATTTTAGTATCAGAAATGACATATTATCAGCAACTACTGTGTTTTTTGCATCCATACCCCTGTCTCCTTTAATTTTTTATGCGGACGCTTTCAACACAATTATTCATTAGCATGGCTATCGTCATGGGCCCTACTCCTCCCGGAACCGGTGTAATTGCCTGTACTTTGTTCACAACATCGTCAAAATCCACATCACCGCACAGTTTGTTGTTTTCATCCCGGTGAATGCCTACGTCAATCACAACGGCACCTTCTTTAACATAATCCCCGTTAATAAATTTCGGCTTACCCATAGCCACCACCAAAATATCAGCTCTTTTTGCAATTTCCTTTAAATTCCTGGTTTTGGAATGGCACACGGTAACCGTACCGTTTTCACGAAGCAGTAACAAGGCCATTGGTTTGCCTACGATATTGCTTCTGCCAATCACCACACATTCTTTGCCTTCAATAGGGATACCGGAACGTTTAAGCAACTGTATAATGCCGGCAGGGGTGCAGGATACAAATCCTTCTTGTCCAATACTTAATTTACCTACGTTCTGAGGATGAAAACCATCCACATCTTTTGCGGGAGAAATTGCCTGTATGATACGGTCTTCATGAATCTGTTTAGGAAGTGGGAGCTGAACCAGAATGCCGTTTACATCTTCCCTTCTGTTTAATTCCTCAACCAGGTCAAGCAACTCCTGCTCTTTGGTATCTTCCGGCAGTTCATAAGATAAGGAGCGAATTCCGATATACTCACAGGCTTTCTTTTTATTTCTGACATAAACCGTGGAAGCCGGGTCGTTTCCTACCTGAATAACCGCAAGGGTAATTTCAATTCCCCGGGACTTATATGCCGAAACCTTTTCTTTTAACTCATCCTTAATATCCTGAGCTATTTTCTTACCATCAATTAATAATGCCATGACACACCAATGCCTTTCTATCCGATTAAACGATTTTCACGATAATAATTGATTAAACAACCTTTTTCAATAATCTCTCTTTCATCGTCCGTTAAGTCACCAAGTTTTAAAGTAAATTCTTTCATTCCTTTATTTACTACATATGCCTTAACCTCGGAAGTTTTATTCTGAATCGTCTTCTTTATGTCCTTTATAAAAAGATAATCTCCGTTTTCAAATGGCAGTTCTTCTTCAAGAATAAAGGGAAGCATGCCCCAGTTAATTAAATTGGAACGGTATCTTTTGGTAGCATATTCTCTGGCAATATTGGCCAGGCCTCCGAGAACCTTTTGGCAGCTGGCTGCCTGTTCCCTGGCTGAGCCGTCACCGGGTTTTACCGCATAAATAACGCTTCCGATTTCCGTTGTTTTAACATCCGCCTTAAACTTTTGATTAATCTTATCAAAAACATCCTTTATCTCCGGATAAGTACCAAAAATGTCTTCTCCGGCAATTCTTGCCTTCTCAATGCTTTGTACTTCCTTGGCTCTTCCCACATAAGCCGGATCTTTTCTGGATAAGGTAAAGTCCGCAAGTTTAAAAGGATTGGAACGGTAAGACGATGTCTCCCCGGAAGGAATTAACTCATCCGTAGTGGTAACCGGGTCATGAATGACGGAAACAACTTTTAATACTAAATCATCCGATAAATTTTCCATAGGAGGCCAGTCTACAATTCCCGGGCCAAATTTAATTTCCACATTTGGATCGGGTTTTCCGATACCATTATATACGCGGTTTTCATATATCTTACTGTCAAAAAAGTATTTTGGTTTCAGGAAGTTTACATCAATGTTTTCGGCAGAAGTTAAGAAACCTTTGTTTGCCGCCGTGGCAGCAATAGACCTGGCATCCATTAAAGCCACGGATGCAATCTGACCGTTGGTAACTTTAGAGCCTTCCCTGTTAGGGAAGTTTCTTGTGGTATGACGGATACTTAGGCTGTTATTGGATGGTACGTCTCCTGCGCCAAAGCAGGGGCCACAAAACGCGGTTCGTATGGTTGCCCCGGTTTCCATTAATCTTGCTACCACACCGTTTTTCACCAATTCCATAAAAATTGGCTGACTGGCAGGATATACGCTTAAGGAAAATTCATCCGAACCAATATATTTGCCGTCCAGAATATTCGCCGCGTCGCAGATATTTTCAAAGCCGCCGCCGGCACATCCGGCAATAACGCCCTGTTCTACATATAATTTCCCATTTCTGATTTTATCATGTAAGTTAAATTTGATTTTATTGTTATCAAGACTTACCAAAGCCTTCTTTTCCACTTCAGCCAAAATATCGGAAAGATTCTCGTTCAGTTCATCAATGGTATACACATTGCTGGGATGAAAAGGCATGGCAATCATAGGCTTGATTTCAGATAAATCAACATAAATTAATCCGTCATAATAAGCAACCTTTTTGGGCTTTAATTCCTTGTAGGCT
Organism: Lachnoclostridium sp.; assembly: GCA_047777345.1. Lineage (GTDB taxonomy): Bacteria > Bacillota > Clostridia > Lachnospirales > Lachnospiraceae > Anaerocolumna. The sequence goes on from JBKEEJ010000003.1 coordinate 2,642, forward strand.
TCCGGCCGCTTATGTATTTCGTAAAAATCTTTTACGGCATTATCCGTTACCCAGATGGAGGAAAGGCAAGTGGTCTCCGTTGTCATAACGTCAATGCCAATCCGGTAATCCACACTTAAATTCTTAATGCCGTCTCCGATAAATTCCATAACTTTATTATTTACATAGCCGCATTCAAACACTGCACCGATAATGGCAAGAGCAATATCCTGAGGCCCTACCCCTTTTCTTGGGGTTCCGGTCAGATAAACACCGACCACTTTTGGCATATCGATATCATAGGTTCTGGATAAAAGCTGCTTTACAAGTTCCGGGCCGCCTTCGCCGATGGCCATGGTTCCAAGGGCACCATATCTGGTATGGCTGTCAGAACCCAGTATCATTTCACCACCTGCTGCCAGCATTTCTCTGGCAAATTGATGTATGACAGCCTGATGTGGCGGAACATACACACCACCGTACTTTTTGGCACAGGACAGGCCAAACATGTGGTCATCCTCATTAATGGTCCCTCCTACCGCACACAAACTGTTGTGGCAGTTGGTAAGCACATAAGGTACCGGAAACTTTTCCAGTCCGCTGGCTCTGGCCGTCTGCAAAATTCCCACATAGGTAATATCATGGGATGTGAGCTTGTCAAATTTTATCTTTAACTTTTTCATATTGCCGGAAGTGTTATGTGCTTTTAATATTTCATACGCCATAGTACCGGTCGCCGCAGATTCTCTGGTATAATTTTCGCCGGTTTTGGAAAACAGCAATTCTTCCGTTGTGTCTTTCTCATCCAGTACCTCCTCCCCATTAATGACATAGGCACCCTTTTCGTATAGTTTTATCATAGCCACTCTCCTTCTTATGTCTTTTTATTTTACACTATTTTACATTTATACAAATCATATCATAAATTTACCCATGTAAAGTATTGATGTCTTTCATAATCATAATATTAATACTGAAAATAATCAAGATGTAAAAATACTTTTATAAATTAAATTCACAAAAATGAATATATATTCATTCTTCATTCATCCTAATTTCTTAACCTCAAAGCTGAAAGTGTCCTGCCACAGGCAGAAATCTGCCTGTCCCGCGAGTCTGCATCCCCAGAAGAGTTTTTGATTTATAGACCCAATTTTCTATAAATTGAAAAAAGAGAGTTTCCCATAGCGAAACTCTCAAACTTTTTTATATGTATTTGATTAAATTTATTTATATAAATTTACACTTCTTCCATGGTCAGATTATCGTAGGTATTTTCCACATAATCCTTTACTGCAAGTTCATCCTCCGGTTTTGTCTTCTTAAGAATTACATGTACAAATGGTTTATGTTTCTTAACTAAGGACATTAACAGAGGATAATTTAAAATTCCTCTCCCGGCAGGAACCTCTTCCAAAGTTTTATCCGCAACCTTAAAATCTTTTGCCTGAATGGCCGCAATATCTTTTCCGAATAAGGAAAATGCGCCTTTTATAATGTCGTCCTGTTCTTTGTAATTGTCATAGGACAGTAGATTTACCGGATCAAGAATAACCTGCAGATTGGGGGAATTTACTTCTGTCAAAACCCGGTAGGTACGATCCAGATCCGATACAATATGGGTATAAACCGGTTCTATACCAAGGATAACCCCCATATTCTCGGCATAATCCACAATTCTTTTCATTTTTTCTATAAATATTTCCAGGGCAGCTTCCGAATGATTGGATTTTCGGAAAGAATAATCCGACTTCATGGAACCGGTTTTGGTACCGACCATACCGCAACCTAGTAAACTGGCAAAACGAATTTGACTTTTATAAACTTCCCTGATTTTTTTCCATTCCGAATCAATGGGATTGGTCAGATTGAAATAACACTCCAGAATTGCTATCTCCACCTTATTTTTGGCAAAAATGTCTTTCATATAAAAGGCCATACCAGGTGTTAATGTTCCCGGATTTACATTAAAATCATGGATATCTTTCTGCAAATCCAGCTGAGTGCAGTAAAAACCTCTTTTACCGATGTTTTCCACCATTTTCTCAAAAGGTACCTTCTCCATATCCTGGGCACGAATGCCGATTCTCATAATAATCCTTCCTCCCGTTAGATAAACTTGTAACCCCAATACATTATCCTGTATTATTTTTATTTTACTATATTTACCACGCTTATTCCAGTATTTGCAGTTAATTTAATGAAAAATTAATGTTTATATCGGATAGACGAATGGGTCAGGGAAATTTTATCCAGCTGTGGTTTCATCATTGAATTAACCTATTGTTTTTGCCATGCGATTATAGTATACTATTTTTAAGTTGTTAAATATTATCAAATTATTCTAAATTTTAACTTACTATAAATACAGGTGCAGATATGAGAGAATTTTTGGATGAAAATTTTTTATTGACCAACCGGACGGCTCAGGTACTGTATCATGATTATGCGGCCAAAATGCCCATAATTGATTATCACTGCCACATAAATCCCAGGGAAATCGCCGAAAACAGAAGTTTTGACAATATTACACAAATCTGGCTAAATGGCGATCATTACAAATGGAGATTAATGCGTGCCAACGGAATTGAAGAAAAATATATTACCGGTAACGCTTCCGACTATGACAAATTTTATCATTGGTCCAAAACCTTGCCAAAAGCCATCGGCAATCCTCTTTATCATTGGAGCCACATGGAGTTACGGCGTTATTTTGATTATAACGGCTTATTAAATCCGTCAACTGCAGCCAGGGTTTGGACCCTTTGCAATGAAAAATTAGAATCTTTATCCATGAAAGCCCAAAATATAATAAAACGGTCAAGAGTGGAACTTATCTGTACTACGGATGATCCTGCGGATTCCTTAAGCTGGCACAAAGCTATAAAAATGGATACCGGTTTTGGTGTTAAAGTTTTGCCGGCCTTTCGTCCTGACAAAGCCCTAAATATTGAAAACCCGGATTTTATCGACTACATAAAACAGTTATCCAAAGTAAGCGGCATTCCCATTACAGATTTTTCTTCCCTTTGTGCCGCTTTGGAAAAACGCATGGAATTCTTTAATGCCTTAGGCTGCCGTACTTCGGATCATTCCCTGGATTATATTATGTATGAGCCTGCAAATGCCGACGAAATCGAAGCCATATTTGCTAAAAGAATAAAAGGGATTTTGCCGGATAAACTGGAACAGTTAAAATATAAGACAGCCTTTCTCCTTTTTGCAGGGAAACAATATCACAAATACGGCTGGATTATGCAGCTGCATTACGGAGCAAAACGAAACAATAATACTTCTATGTATACCAAGGCAGGAGCGGATACCGGCTTTGACTGCATTCATACTTACTCCTCTTCCGCCCAGATGGCCGATTTTTTAAACGCTTTAAATCAGACCGATGAGCTTCCAAAAACGATTATTTATTCCTTAAACCCTAATGAAAATGAAATAATAAACACCGTAATCGGATGCTTTCAGGATTCTTCTGCTGCCGGCAAACTTCAGCATGGGGCTGCCTGGTGGTTTAATGACCATAAAATGGGCATAACAGCTCAGATGATCGCCCTGGCAAATACCGGCCTGCTTTCTAACTTTATAGGTATGTTAACTGATTCAAGAAGTTTTCTTTCCTACACAAGGCATGAATATTTCAGGCGCATATTGTGCAATCTGATTGGCATATGGGTAGAAAATGGCGAATATCCCAATGATTTGGAATATTTGGGCCAAATAGTTCAGGACATTTCCTACTACAACGTAAAACGTTATTTCGGCTTTTAAAATTACAGAAATTTCAAATTATTTTTAAGCAGTTTGATTTTTTTAAAATAAGCTTTTGGGATAACTGTCCAAAGGTACTGTTACCAACAGACGGTTATCCCGCTTTTTCATTATGACAGCCCTTTGTTTCTTATTCAAATAAGTCTATAGCGCTGGTAGGACAGCTGTCACGGGCATTTTCCGCATCCGATAATTTGTCATCCGGAATATCTTCCTCAATGGCATGGGCATATCCGTCATCACCCATACTGTAAACCTCCGGACATAAATTGGTACATAGCTCACATGATATACATAAATCCGGATCAACTTTTGATTTCATATCCTTTCCTCCTTAAAATTAATACCTAATCTATTATTTGTTCCTTTTGGATATAATATACATCTGACTTTCAATGTTTATCGGGCCTGCCTTTATAAGCTTTTACTTATCTGTTTATAATATTTAAATAAATATTTTACTTTCTGTCTGCGGATTGCCTTTTATGATTCTGCCTCTTTATGATTCATTTTTTGTTAATGTATTCAAAAATTTTACATTTTATATTGTAATGAAAATATTATTATAGTATAATTAGCATTTGAAAAAAACTGAATATCCGGAGGTGCATATGAAACATCTGATCAGTCCCTTAGATTTGACTCTTACCGAATTACAAGAGATTTTGGATTTGGCGGAAAAAATTATAGATAATCCAAAAAGGTACGCAAACGTATGTCAGGGCAAAAAATTAGCAACCTTATTTTATGAGCCAAGTACCAGAACAAGATTAAGTTTTGAAGCTGCCATGTTAAACTTAGGCGGCAGTGTATTAGGTTTTTCTTCCGCAGATTCCAGTTCTGCTGCAAAAGGCGAAAGTGTTGCCGATACGATCCGTGTTATTTCCAGTTATGCTGATATTTGTGCTATCAGGCATCCCAAAGAAGGTGCCCCTTTAGTTGCTTCTCTTTATTCTTCTATTCCAGTTATCAATGCCGGTGACGGCGGTCATAATCATCCCACACAAACTCTTACCGATTTATTTACAATTCAAAGATTAAAAGGAAGGTTACATAATCTGACCATTGGCTTTTGCGGCGACTTAAAATTTGGCCGTACCGTTCATTCCCTGATTAACGCCCTGGTTCGATATGAAAATAATCGTTTCTTTTTGATTTCACCGGAAGAATTAAAGATTCCGGCTTACTTAAGGGAGGAAGTGCTGGATGCAGGCAAAATACCATATAAGGAAGTAAAGGTTTTGGAAGAAGTTATGCCTCATCTTGATCTTCTCTACATGACCAGAGTTCAAAGAGAACGTTTTTTTAACGAAGAAGATTACATTCGTCTGAAAGATTCCTTTATCCTGGATGCCAAAAAAATGGAATACGCCAGGGAAGACATGCTCGTACTTCATCCCCTTCCCAGGGTGAATGAAATTGCAGCCGAAGTGGACAATGACCCCAGGGCAGTCTATTTTAAACAGGCTGAATTCGGGGTTTATGTCAGAATGGCATTGATTATGAAATTATTGGAGGTTAAAGCATGCTAAATATCGGAGGATTAAATCAAGGGATTGTAATTGATCATATTCGGGCCGGCGGGGCCATGAAGATATACTCTTATCTGAATCTGGAAAAGCTGGACTGCAGCGTTGCCATTATAAAAAATGCAAGAAGCAATAAAATGGGAAAGAAAGATATCATTAAAATCGAAGGCCATTTGGACATTGATCTGGATATTCTCGGAGTCCTGGACCGCAATATTACCATAAACATAATTGAAAACGGGAAAATTATTACCAAACGCAATTTAAATCTTCCGGAAAAAGTAACCAATATAATAAAATGTAAGAATCCCAGATGTATTACATCCATTGAAAAAGAATTACCACATATTTTTCGGTTAACTGATAAAGAAAAAGGAGTTTATCGCTGCATTTACTGCGAACAGGCCTTTAACCGCAATTAAGACTTAGCTTAAAGTAATTTTAATGGAAATACTTATCGATTGGGGATGTTGCCATAAGCTTAGAAGTAAACTAACCTTTTTAGTTACAATCCAAGCTTATATTTTTGCAACATCTCCTTTATAAATTACAGGCTTACTATCCGGTCTTTTACCACACTCCAGTCAATGTTTTTCATAAAATTATCAATATAGGAAGCTTTGTCATCCCCATACTGAAGGAAATAGGCATGTTCGTACATATCAATAACCAATAAGGGAACTGACATGGCCACATTTCCAAAGTCATGGGTGTCAAGGCTTATGTTGCGAAGCCGGTCAGACCTTGGATCGTAACACAATATGGCCCAGCCCCTGCTGGCTTTTGCCGTAGCAACAAAATGTTTTTTCCAGTTTTCAAAACTTCCGAAATGCCTGGACAAAAGCCGAACTTCGTCTTCATCCGGCTCATTGTTACAGGAACCGATATTTTCAAAATAAAACTCATGTAAAATTACACCGTTTAAGGCATATGTTTCCCCTCTTTTGATTCCCCGAAACCGGCTGTAGGTGGCATTGGCATTTTTTAAGTCTGGATTTTCCTCTAAAAGGGCATCTATTTCATTCATTTTATTTATGTATCCTTCGTATAGTTTCATATGTACTTCAAACTGTTCGCGATTGATTACCGTCACATCATCGGAATATTCAAAATTTAACTTAACAAATTTCATGAAATAAACCTCCGGTATATGCATTCTCATATAATTAATTATACGCATAACACGGAGGTTTATTATTAAGATAATCTAATTTTCTTGTTCCGGTAAAATTAATCGTAATTAAAACAGCCCGGTGATAAAACCGTCTTTTGTTACATCAATTCCTTCTGCCGCCGGTTTTTTAGGAAGTCCCGGCATCGTCATGATGGTTCCCGTTATGGCCACTACGAATCCTGCGCCGGCGGATAAATATACTTCACGAATATTAATATTAAATCCTTCCGGTCTTCCTAATTTTCCAGGATCATCGGATAAGGAATACTGGGTCTTTGCCATACAAACCGGTACATTTTTATAACCTAATTCTTCAATACGGGCAATGGCTTTTTCCGCTGCCGGATCATAGGAAACACTTCCGGCTCCGTATATTTCTTTTGCAATGGTTTCGATTTTTTCTTTTATTGAAAGAGACAAATCATAAAGGGGCTGAAAATGAGATTCTTTCGTTTCCAGAACCTGCAATACTTTTTCTGCCAGGCTCAGGCCACCTTTTCCGCCTTTTTCCCATACTTCGGACAAGGCAAAATCACAGCCCCTGCTTTCGCAAAATTCCTTAACAAAGGAAAGCTCGGCTTCTGTATCGCTTACAAAACGGTTTAAGGTTACCACTACCGGAACACCGTATTTCTGCAGATTCTCAATGTGTTTTTCCAGATTGACAATGCCTCTTTTTAAGGCTTCCAAATTCTCAGCCGACAGGTCATTTTTCGCTACGCCGCCATTGTATTTTAATGCACGAATTGTTGCTACCAGAACAACAGCGCTGGGTTTTAATCCCGCACTGACGCATTTAATGTCAAAGAACTTTTCCGCTCCCAAATCTGCGCCAAAACCTGCCTCGGTAACTACAATATCGGCAAGTTTTAAGGCCATCCTGGTTGCTCTCACACTGTTGCAGCCATGGGCTATGTTGGCAAAAGGGCCGCCATGAACAATAGCCGGCGTATTTTCCAGGGTCTGTATCAGATTGGGCTTGATAGCGTCCTTTAAAAGTGCAGCCATGGCCCCCACCGCATTTAAGTCCTTGGCGGTTACCGGCTTGCCGTCATAGGTATAGGCAACGATAATTCTTCCCAGTCTTTCTTTTAAATCTGCCAAATCATTGGCCAGGCAAAAGATAGCCATAATTTCCGATGCCACCGTTATGATAAAATGATCTTCCCTTACCACGCCATCCGCTTTACGGCCTAAACCTATGACAATATTGCGAAGGGAGCGGTCATTCATATCCAGACACCGTTTCCACACAATCTGATTGGGATCTATATTTAACGCATTTCCCTGATGAATATGATTATCTAGCATCGCAGCCAGCAAATTATTGGCGGAGGTTATAGCATGAAAATCCCCGGTAAAATGCAGATTCAAATCCTCCATTGGTACTACCTGGGCATAACCGCCTCCGGCTGCTCCTCCCTTTATTCCAAAACAAGGTCCCAAAGATGGTTCTCTTAAAGCTATAACTGACTTTTTCCCCATTAAACCAAAAGCTTGTCCAAGGCCAACCGTTGTAGTTGTTTTACCTTCTCCCGCAGGGGTCGGATTAATGGCGGTTACCAGTACCAGTTTACCATCCGGATTGTCTTTTATTTTATCCCATAAATCATCTGACAATTTTGCTTTGTATTTTCCGTAATATTCCAAATCGTCCGAACTAATATTTAACTTTGCCGCAACATCTTTTATATGACATAACTTGGCATTCTGCGCTATTTCGATATCGGTTTTCATCTATAAAGCCTCCTGCTGGTATAATTAATCTATTAAATTTATTATAACAAAATATTCTAATATGAAAAGGTAAAGTTTCATTATATTTTAAAATGAAACTTATTAATAAAAATATTTTGACCTTATTCGTGGTTAAGAGTATAATGGTTTTGATTAAGTCCTGCAATTTACCATAGTAATATAATAAATTGTGCCAACAGATTACAGTAACAGGTCACAGGAATAAGACAGTAAAATTAACCAGAAGGATTGAATGACAAATGAACATAAAATATAACACAATTATTTTTGACTTGGACGGAACTTTACTAAATACGCTGGATGATTTGACAGACAGTGTGAATTACGCCCTGTCTGCCTGCGGATACCCGAAGCGTACAAGGGAAGAAATCCGTAAATTTTTAGGCAATGGAGTAAAAGTATTGATAAGCAAAGCCGTCCCTGTCGGAATTTCAGAAACGGATATGATAAAATGCCTTACAATATTTCAAAAACATTACTCTAAAAACATGCAGCATAAAACCCGTCCTTATGATGGAATCAATGACTTATTAAAGGTTTTGAAAGAAAATGGATGTAAACTTGCCATTGTATCCAATAAATTTGATTCAGCCGTAAAAGGACTATGTAAAGATTATTTTCAGGATTATATTCCGGTCGCTATCGGAGAAACCAGGGATGTAGCCAGAAAACCGGCTCCGGATACTGTCTTTGCTGCCCTTAAGCAACTGGATTCCAAAACAGAAGAAGCCCTGTATGTTGGAGACTCTGAAGTGGATGTAAAAACTGCCCACAATGCCGGATTAAAATGTGTGGGTGTCACCTGGGGTTTTCGAAGCCGTGAAGTACTAACCTCGGAAGGGGCAGATTTTATTATTGATAAACCGCAGGAACTATTGGATTTTATATATTAGCTTATAGGGACTGTTTCTTTCACAATTAGAACTTCGTAAAAAGGAAAGGGAGGGGTACGGACCTTTTCTTGGACCAGCTAAGCTGTCAATCCGAGATTATCCGGCGTTATCCATTATCTGTCCATCCAGGCGTAAGGCTTATTTTTCTTCATCCATTCCTCTCCTAACTGTTCCTCTAGCTTTTGTGCATCTTTAATCCATGCATCAAAATATTTCTGTCCATCTACTACATGTAGACCGTTTAGTCAAGTAACACAAAAAAGCAGCAAGTCTTTTCAGACTTACTGCTTTCAGATGATGTTCCCTATACTTTTATGGTACTAAACGATGCTGATCTCTTGGAAACAGGGTCGTTTCCCTGACATTGGTTTTCTTTAGCAGGCTCATGGTAAACCGCTCCAGTCCCATTCCAAGTCCACCATGGGGAGGTATGCCATATTTGTGAATCATTAAATAACTTTCAAATTGTTCTATATCCATATTCCGTTCCTTCATTTTTGCCACCTGTTCTTTATAATCATGAATTCTTTGTCCTCCGGTAGTAACCTCCACACCACGGAATAATAAGTCAAAACTTAATGTATAATCCCTGTTATCCGGATCTTCCATTGCATAAAAGGGTCTCTTTTTTGCAGGATAATGGGTCACAAAAATAAAATCCGATCCCATATCCTTTTTTGTCAGTTCGCAAAGAAGGCGTTCTTCTTCCGGCTCAAAATCTTCCCAGTCCTTTATTGGCCTGTGATAGGTTTTACTTACCAGTTCTTTTGCCTGACAGAAACTTATTACAGGTATTTCCTGAATAACAGGAAGCTCTGCGTTTAGCAATGACAATTCATAGGTATAGTTGCTTTTCAGGTATTCTATAATTGCCTTTAACATTCTGGTTTCCATTTCCATAACTTCCGTAAAATCTTCAATATAACCCATTTCCAAATCCAAACTGATATACTCGTTTAAATGTCTTGCCGTATCATGTTTTTCCGCCCGAAAGACAGGGCCAATTTCATAAACTCTGTCATATACGCCAACCATCATCTGTTTATAAACCTGAGGGCTTTGGGCCAAATAGGCTTGCTTTCCAAAGTAATCCATTTTAAATACATTGGCGCCGCCTTCCGCACCTGCATAGACAATTTTGGGACTGTGAATTTCAGTAAATTTATTTTCATGAAGGAATAAGCGGGCCCCCATGCAAATACCCTCCTGAATTTTAAATATGGCCCGCTCTTTTTCATTTCTTAAAGTAATAGGCCTAAAGTCCAGTTTGGTTTCCAAAGAGGCAGATATTTCTTTATTATTAATTACAACGGGGGTATCTTCCTCCGGTTTTGACAAAACCCTAATATTAATAATCCTAACCTCATAACCTTTTTTTGACCTTAATTCTTCAATCACTTTGCCGGTTAAACAAACAAATGAATTTTCCTTCAAATTATTTATATTACAATGACTAAATTCACTGCTGTAAACACATTGAATTACCGATCTTGCGGTTCTTAAAAGGACAAAGGCAAAACCGCTCATTTTTCTGATTTTATATATGGAGCCGTTTAGATTAACAGTCTTTCCGATATAATTTTCTAACTTTTCCGGATCTATAATTTCTTTTAATTCTCCCTTTATCTTTTTCATTTGGATTCTTCTCCTTACATAACTATTTTTCTTATGATAATTGCCAACTATATGCTGTGTAAGTACAAAAATCCATACCAGCATAATCTGTATGCTGCATACGATCACGCTCCTTTCCTGAAAGATTCGGAAGAACTCCGTAAAAAAAAACGCACAGATATAATAAAATTCATTATTATACCCATGCGGTTATACTCGTTGTATTTTTATTATTTTTTTATATTCATTAGAAACCGAATATTTAACACACCACAGGGTATAAGCCGTTTTAGCGCTTATACCCATGGAAAAAGCCACAGATATAAGCGCTAAATATCATCGTCCCTGTTTAATTGGCAGTTAAATAATCGATTCATAGTAATTCTCCCTTTTCCAAACAGAAATAATTCAATTATCGGTTTATAAGCCTTAGCTTGTTAAACAGACAACAAAGTAAAATAATTTTTCCTATAATATCACGTTTATATTATTGTGTCAAGAAATTTCCAAAAAAATGATAGCGTAACTTTACTGTAGGAAATAGATAGACAGAGAGCACCAAAGATGTGTTAATAGAAATCACATCTACACTATAGCTTTTTATTCATACTTTTACAAGCCCCAAATGTGTGTATAAAACCATACGTATTTCTTGGCACCTTCACTTATCCTATGGTTTATGCTCTCAAAGTATTTCCCTATTTCTTTGTGTCTGTTCTTTTCTGCTCGCAGCATTTCTGCACTGCTTATTATATCGTTTTCTTCGGCACCTACAGCCCTTGGTAACTCTTTTTTCTGTTCCTTAACCAGTTCTAACATCCTTCCGCCATTCCAATAATAGGCTCTTAATCGTGCCATTTTATCAGCACCTATTTTACTCCATCCCATTGGTCTGGAACTCATCCTTGAAGACAACACATGGCTAACATGTCCTTCTGCACTACAACCTATGATACCTTCTTTTTCTGTCAGGCGTACCTTTGCTGCTGACCAGTTAGACAATATATATTCTCTGCTTTCTATAACTCTTTTTTGTGCCGCTTCTCCCTCTGTTACCTTTAATATCTTTCCTATCAGCTCCTCAAAGTTTGCTCTTGTCCCATTCTTTATAGTTTCATATATTTCATTTCGTACATCTTCCGCTGAATCTAGCAAATGGGAGGTTGCTCTTATAATATACTTACTTAAATGAAACTCATCTATAACATAAGTAAGTCCTGACAGCTTCCTTTTTCCTGCCTTTATCCAACTGCCTCCATCTCCATTAAGATATATTTTCTCAATGCTGTCTATATCATAATTACAACGAATGTATTCATATACCTCATCCCATAGCTTTTCATTTTCTTCTCCTGGATATGTTCCGCAAAAATAGTGTGGGTTTATAAGCTTATTTCGTTTACTTTTAGGCCCTTCCTTTTCTATACCCTCGTACACATAAACAATCTTCGTTATTATACTGTTGCTCCTTTTCTGTCCATCATTCCTTGACAAGTCACCTTTATTCTCCTGATACTGCAAGGATATATGGTCTTCATCAGCGTCTATGTATAAATATTTTACTTTCTTCTTATTAGCTAATTCTTTATATTCATTATTGAACTTTAGACTATGTATCTTGTTCTTTACAGTCTGTTTACTTACGATATCACTTATACTGATTGCCTCTCCCGCTTTACGATAGCAGCTTTCAACTGCCTCTTCCAACATCTGCGCTTCAGCATCTTCAGTTAATCTTTCATGTGATTTTATGCCTAGAATACGGTCTAACAGATATGCTCTTTCTCCTGTTGCTTTGTTCTTAAATAGAGTCTTTTCAAAGCAGACTACTCCTAAAGATGTAATTAGTTTTTTCTCATCTATTTTTACGATTTGCCAGTTCTGCTTTCTCTTTTCACTATTCCTTATAATTTCATCGCAATTTTCAAGGGTTTCTTTTATAATATCCAGGCCTAACTTTATAACAATATCCTTAACACCACATACAAAGGAAGCTATATCCTTAGGATTTTTTAAAAATTTTTCTACCACATTTTCTAAATTTATAATGCCAAATTTCTCAAAATGTTGTATACTATTAATCATAAGAGAACACCTTCCTTTCTGTTATTGTTGTGGTAACTATATTTTAACACAAAGTTGGTGTTCTCTTATTTTTTATTCCTATTTGTCCTACAAAAATTTTACGCTAAGCAAAAAAATATATCTTATTGATTTAGCAAAAATCATAATAAGCCTTTAACCCGGTTTTTAATATAATCCAGATACAAACCTACCAGATTTATATCCGTACACTGATACAGCATTCTGGCTCCCACTACGTCTTCAATCTCATTAAAAATAAGTTCTCCCTGATTACCAATTAAAAAATCAATTCCTACCAAACCAAAATCAAAAAGGTTTATAATCTTTTCTGCCAGTTTTGTTTCCTCCGGGGATAAGCTATAAGTTCTTACCTCACCGCCTAAGGAATAGTTGGATTTAAACCCCTGTCTGGCAGTTCTTAGAACACATCCTATAATTTCCTTGCCTATCACATAGACTCTTAAGTCCTGATGTCTTGATCCGGTCAAGGGCTGCAGTACGGCATCGGCACCTTTCATATTTTCAATTATATGCTTTTTATGCCTTTCTACATCAGTAGACTGACCCGGATTTAATAAAAAAACCTGGCTTCCCCCATGTCCCGCAACCGCTTTTACCACAGTCGGCTCTGTTATGGCAGAAAGCCTGTTTTCTAACTGACTATATTTGCAGAATTCCGTATCAATCATCGGAATATTAAGCTGTGCCACATACTGATATGTTTTTGCTTTATTATTACATATTTCAGCCACCATGGAATTATTAAAAACCGGAATTCCCAATGCCTCCAGCTGTTTATTTAATAAAGGATATATGGTTCTGCACACGGCAAAATCAGGATAGGGTACTTTTTCGTCTTTTACTGTAATAAACCACCGGTTACCTTTTATACCAGCTTTTAAGTCTTCTGATAATACCAGGCAAATATCCATATTTCGCTTTTTTCCTTCTTCCAGGTAAAACCGGATGTAATATTTGTTTTTCTCTACGTCAGCCTGACTGTATATTAACCAACCAACCATAAATACTCCTAAATATTAATTGTAAAATTTTTTAATTGTAAAATTTACCGTTGTTAAATAGTAAAACCGCAGTTAGGATATCAATATTACTTAATTTACATAACCGCAATTTTTAAATAGCGTATTAAATAACAGTGTTATTTTCGTCCCATGCACATTTGCTTAACAATATAAGCCAAAATAGACTCGGCCACATTAATGCCGGTACAATCATATACACTTTTAAAATGTGCATTGGAATTAACCTCACATACAACTGGCTCCTCATTTTTTCCAAACAGGATATCTACTCCTGCAAAATCAAGTCCAAGCACTTTGCAGCTTCTTACCGCCAAGTCGATCTGCTTATTCGTAGGCTCATAAGCCTTCATTTTTCCGCCGATGGTTATATTGGCACGGAAATCTCCTTTATCGGAATAACGGTACATGGCGGCCACAACCTGATTGCCAACGACCTGTAATCTTATATCCTTTCCCATGCTGGTCTTAATAAATTCCTGAAACAGCATTGGTTTTGCACCTATATTCTTAACAATATCCATTAATTCCTGCCTGTTTTTACTTAAATATACCTGCTGGCCAAAAGAGCCAAAGCACTCTTTGACCACCATTGGATAATCCAGTTTTCCTTCCACCAGGTCCAAAAAATTCAGGCTGTTGTACCCAATATTGGAATACGTCATAGGAGCAATAATGGTTTTTGGCATGGGAATTCCTGCTTTTTGCAAAAACAGATGGGTCTGGGCTTTGTTATCACACAGGGCAATTGCCCTTGAGGAGTTAAATACAGGTATTCCTTTCATTTCCAAATACTGGGCTAACGGAATATCCTTATCCCAAAAAAGTACAAAATCAGGTTTATACGAGGACTTTTTTCGGTTTTCATCAGCAAAATTCTGATCCAGCAATACTAAAATTTCCGCATTGGTCTTAACAGTCAAATCAATGCCAAACTTTTTTGCCGCTTCCGTTAACCATAGATGGATTTCGGTAAATTTATGGGTATGCAAAAAAGCATTGGTTACCAACCAGCCTTTCATATTCTGATCCTCCCTTGTACTATACGCTATGGACCTGTATAATTTGAATTGGGGGGCCTTATGGCCCCCTGCCCTTAAACACACTCATCTATGTATTTTTCAAATTCTTCCATGGTCATAAGAACTTTTCTTGGTTTTGTCCCTTCTTCCGGGCCTACCACACCGGCTTCCGCCAATTGATCCATAATTCTTGCGGCACGGTTAAATCCTATTTTATAAACTCGCTGCAGCATGCCGATAGAGGCTTTATCCTTTTCAATTATAAACCTGCCGGCCTCAATAAAATACTCATCTCTTTCATTTTTAACCCCGCCAGCTATAGATCCGTCGGATGCCTGAACACTGGTAATTTTGTTTACAACTTCTTCATTGTATTCCACACCGCCGTTGGCAGTTAAAAATTCCACAACGGAGCTGACCTCTTTATCAGAAACAAACGCGCCTTGTACACGTACCGGTTTGGGATATCCGGAAGGAAAGAAAAGCATATCTCCCTTCCCCAGCAGTTTTTCCGCACCGGAACTGTCTATAATGGTTCTGGAATCAACTGCTGATGACACGGAAAAAGCAATTCTGGAAGGAATATTTGCCTTAATCAAACCGGTAATTACATTGACCGACGGACGCTGAGTAGCAATAATTAAATGAAGTCCGGCAGCACGGGCCATCTGAGCCAAACGGCATATGGCATCTTCTACCTCTCCGGGAGCAACCATCATAAGATCGGCAAGCTCGTCAACGATAATAATAATTTGAGGCAGTTTCTGGTATTTTTCATCCTGATGTTCTGACATGGCCGCAACTTTGTCATTGTAGCCTTTAATATCTCTTACCCCCAAATCGGCAAACTTTTTATAGCGTTCTGTCATTTCCATAACCGCCCAGTTTAAAGCGGCAGAGGCTTTTTTGGGATCCGTTACCACAGGTATTAACAAATGAGGAATACCATTGTATACGCTAAGTTCCACAACTTTGGGATCTATCATTATCATTCTGACATCGGAAGGCTTGGCCTTATATAATATACTCATAATCAGGGTATTAATGCATACTGACTTACCGGAACCGGTGGCACCAGCTATCAGTAAATGGGGCATTTTCCCGATATCCGTAACAACAGGCTGTCCTCCGATATCTTTGCCCACCGCAAAGGCAATATTGGAAGGATGTTTTTTGAATTCATTGCTTTCTATAAGTTCACGAAGCATTACTGTGGAATTTTCCTTATTGGGAACTTCAATGCCCACAGCAGCCTTTCCCGGAATCGGTGCTTCGATTCTTACATCTGCCGCGGCCAGATTAAGTTTAATATCATCGGCAAGACTTGTTATTTTACTGACCTTTACACCTTGTTCCGGCTGCAGTTCATACCTGGTTACAGTAGGGCCGCAGCTTACATTGGTAATGGTAACTCCAACGCCAAAGCTTTCCAGAGTTTTTTGCAGTTTCAAAGCAGTTTCTTTTAAATCTCTGTCGCTCATGCCCCTGGATATATTTTTAGGCTTGGACAACAGGTTTATGGGCGGAAAAACATATTCCTTCTTTTCTTCTTTCCGGTCAATCACAATGGAATCTGTTGCCCCGGTGCTGTTATTATTAGTAGACGTAAGGGCCGAAGAATCGGACACAGATTCTCTTTCAATACCTTTATCAGATATACTGGATTTCCCGGCAGAAGTATCCCCGCTGGTTTTATCCTGTAAGAAAGAATCTTTATCGTTTCTTATAAAATCAGATGCTTCATCGGAACTGATATCCTGTCCCGCCGCCTGCAAAAGCCGCTTGATATCATGATCAATTCCAGGACGTTCTGCATTTTCCACAGAAGTATCAAACTCTTGATTCACCGGCTCATTAATATCTGTAAATTTAAGTTCAGGATCCGGCTCAAAAACAGGGGTACTTCTCTGAATGGGAATATCATCGTCAGGTGAAACGATAACTTCTTTCATATCGAAACTATCGGCTGTATTCTGGCTTTCCTTTTCTTTTTTCTTTTTTCTCTTGCCAAAAAATCCTTCGCCTGCTGTGCCGTTACTGCCATCTTCACTTTCTGATATATTTTCAGCCGCAGGCTTTTTCAAAAGCACGGTTCTTGCTTTTCGTTTCGGTATGGATTCGCCCTCTGTTTCCTCTCCGGCTTCATATTCCTGTTCTGAAAGTATATGTCTTTCTTTTATCTGTCGGAGCGAATCACTGCTTTTGGAGCCTAAAGAAGATAACATGGCTTTTCCGGTAAGAAACATGGTAAATATAATTATCAGGGCAATAAGGATTATATAAGTTCCTACCGTTCCGAACAAAGGATAAAGTAACCGGCACAAAGAGCCTCCGATAATTCCGCCACCATTTTTTAATTTGGCCGAATCCGTAAAATATTGGGTTAGTTTCACGTCAGGAGAATAGCCTGTTATTACCAGCTGAATCAGGGCCGTACTGATAATTCCCAAAGCCACGGCGCTGACTAATTTCCTTATGGCAACGGAATTGCCCCGGTTTGCTATGTAAAATGCGATACCAAAGAAAAGGAAAAAAGGCAGCAAATAAGCCACAAAACCAAACAGGCCAAATGTAAACCAGTTAATAGCCTGTCCAACGGTTCCGCTTAAATTAAAATTGCTTAGCAAAAGCAATAATGATATAACCAGGGTAATCACTAATATTATTTCATTATGATACAGTTCACGATTGGGATCTTCATTTATCTTTACCCGGCTTTTTTTCCCGGCGGATTTTCTTTTTGCCGTCGTTCGTGTCGCATGTCTGTTTGCTTTTGATTGATTATATTGTTTTGCAGCCACGCCATATCCTCCTTAAGCTACATAAAACGATATTCATAATATTCAAAAAACTATCTTAAAACATGAAATTGATTCTAAGCTGCCTAAAGCTACTTAGAACCAATTTCATTATAACCTTATTTTACTATTGTTGCAAGAAAAATGTGGCCAAACCGAAAAAATGTTCGGTCAATCACCTACATCCTTAATCCTGGCTCCGGGCATATAGGACCGGTTCAGGTAATCAGCCATATCCGTTGACAAGATACCTTCCACCTCATAATCAGAGCCATCTTTTCTGACATAGATATTTCCATGTTTTATGCTTATATTTCTATATTCTACAGTTGTATTCTTTCCATCCGGTAGTTCAGGATTCCTGGTATTACCCAGAACACTTTCTGTTCTATTGCTGTAGATTTTTTCCAAAGGTGTTACCGTATACAGCATTTACTCTCCACCTCTTCCAGCCATCTCATATAATTTACTTAAAGCCTCTTTAATGCCTCCTACTTCATCGATAATTCCATTGGTAACCGCTTCTTTACCTATCAGTATGGAACCGACATCTTTGGCAAGCTGACCGGTAGTATGCATTAAACGCCTTAATTCTTCTTTTTGAATTTTGGAATGACTGGATACAAAATTCAAAATTCTATCCTGAATTTTTTCAAAATAATCATAGGTCTGAGAAACCCCGATTACTGTACCGTTCATTCTTACCGGATGAATAATCATGGTACCGGTTGGTACGATAAAACTGTATTTGGCCGAAACGGCCAAAGGCACTCCAATGGAATGACTTCCTCCCAATACCAAAGAAACTGTCGGTTTGCTTAAAGATGCAATCATCTCTGCTATGGCTAGCCCTGCTTCCACATCTCCGCCAACCGTATTGATTAAAATCAATAAGCCGTCAATGTCAGAACTGTCTTCGATGGCTGCAAGCTGGGGCAATACGTGCTCGTACTTTGTTGTTTTATTATGTTGGGGAAGACATTCGTGGCCTTCTATTTCACCAATAATGGAAAGCAAATGTATTTTGGACTTTCGTTCTTCATTGACCAGAGTGGCCTGCCCATACTCTCTTATTTTCCCATCATCCAGTTCTTCTTTTTCTTTCTGTTCTTTTTCCTTGTCAATATTCTTTGTATTATTTTCCATATAAATCTCCTTAAAGAGTTATTCTTAATAATTACACTTCCAAGACTTGTTGCCAAACAGATGCCAAAAGCCAACCAGCAATCTGTCCGTCTGCGGAAGTTTCATAAAGAGAATGAATTCTTGCTTATTATATGGAAAATATCAATTTTTTATTAATTTTTAAGTTTATGAATTCTGTATGAATGGGAAACCTTCCATTCTTAATCTTATAATTTTTCATTTAGGGAAAACCTTTGGCCCTTCTATTTGTAATTCTGCATAAATGGATAACTTCTTTCTTATCAGAATCCAATCAAATCCGTTACATTTAATATTATATTAATTTAATCAGTTTTGTAAGCCTCATAAAGGTAAGGCGATTTCGTACGTAAGGTGAAAGACATATGGTTTTGGGAATAATTTGTTCACTTAAACCGATTTCATGCACATATTTTACACAGCCGGCTTTGGTTAACAAGTCGTTAATCCGGTCAACCGAAGGAATTTCATCCAATATGTCCGCTACCTGTGGAAGCAATTTTTCAAACTCTCGGCGGTCAATTTGCTCCAGGGGATCCGGCGTGTTTTCTTCTAACATACTTTCATAAAGACCTTTCGGTTCAAAGGTTTCCTTTAAAGCCATATAGTCCATTCCGGTATAAGGTTCCATTTCATACATTCCGCTTCGGATTGCCTCTTTCATCATATGGATAGGTTTCCGCAGCTATCATAAGTCCAATGGACACTTTTTCACCATGATAAGCATCCACATGCTTGTTAATTACTTCCATTTCCCATAAATGGGATATATGATGTTCGGCACCGGAAGCAGGCCTGGAATTTCCTACCATCTGCATGGCTAATCCGGATAACAGCAAAGCATACATTAATTGTTCGTATGCTTTTTGGCGTTTTTCCTCCGAATCTGTTTGCCTTAAATCCGTTATGCAGTTACAGACCTCATTTACTGCTTTACGTTCCAGATTATAAACATTTTCGCAAATATACTCACCGGTTACAAGATTGGCTATTTTCCAGTCGGCTAATGCCGTGTATTTTCCTAATAAATCTGATATTCCCGACGCGGTAAGCCGGTATGGTGCCCTGGAAAAAATATCGGTATCCGCAATAACCATTACAGGTGAAACTGCGGGGAATGTTTTTTTAAATCCATTCCAGGTCATAGCCGCAACAGTGGATACAAACCCATCCACACTGGCCGCAGTTGGAACGGATATAAAAGGTATTCCCTTTTTGTTGGCAATATATCTGCTAATATCATGAATGGTTCCGGAACCTACTGCCAATATTAATCGGATGCTGTCATCAAACTGAGATTCTGCCAGTTTGACAGCATGGTTATCTGCATGAAGTCCGGTTGACGGAAGTTTTATTACTCTGCAACCCCTTACTTTTTCCTCCACAATTTTACCGGCAGCCACATATGTATTATCATCACATATTAATGCGATGTTTTCCGGCTTTACGGTAAAATACTCTGTCAGCAGCTCAGGTATTTTATTGATTGCCCCGGCCTCAATGAAAATTTCTTTCACATGAATCTTGTGTTCTCTGCCACAGGAACAGGTTTTAGAAAAGCTTTTTACATCAATTTTCATAATTACCTCTCTCTTTAAAATTAATCATGCCTAGTTATTTACTTTCCGACATAAACACCATCACACACTATTATAAAAGAATGGCACTTTTGATTCAAGCGTAAGTCTATAGTCTGTGCATATTTATATGCGGTCCCGTAAAAAACTAAACTGTTCTATGCCTTCCAGATTTCCTACCAAAGATAAACTGCAATTTTCTTTGTTTAGATATTTTCTGGCAAAGTCCGTAATTTCGTCTCTGGTTACATTATTTATTTTGCTGATTGTCTCATCCAGAGGAATAATATAATCTCGAAGCAGGATAGATTTTCCATTACTGTTCATCCGGTTTTTGGCACTTTCATTGCCCATAATCAGTTCTGTTTTAATTTGCTCTTTTGTCATGCATAATTCATCATCCGTTATTCCATTTTCTTTTAAATCTTCGATAACACGAAAAGTATTGGCAAAAACTTCTTCTAACTGGATTGGATTCATCGCCCCATATATATGCAAAAGACCTGCTTTTTTATAAGAACTGCCGTAAGAATAAATGGTATAAGTTAATCCGAGATTTTCTCTGATTACCTGAAACAGCCTGGAATTAATACTTCCCCCAAGCACAGAATTAAGTATGGTCAAAGCATATTTCTCCTCCGCATCTGCCACAACCGATTCGAATGCTATGTTTAAGTGAAGTTGTTCCACATCCTTCTCCTTGGTATATATAGCCGGATGATACTGGGGAGCAGAACAGCCCGGTTGTCTGGGGCCTTTTGGTATACCTGAAAAATGTGCTTCCAGCAGGTCCATGATTTCATCTTCCTTAAAATTACCGGCAACAGAAATTACCATGTTTCCGGATACATAATATTGTGACATGAAATCCAGAATTTCTTCTCTGGTAATTGCCCGCACGATTTCCTTTTTGCCGGATATCTGATATCCTAAAGGATGCTTGTCCCAGACTTTCATCTGCAACATTTCATGGACCAAATCCTCGGGAGAATCATCATACATATCAATTTCTTCTATAATAACACCTTTTTCTTTTTTCAGTGCTTTTTCATCAATCAAGGAATTGTTCAGCATATCACCCAGAATCTCAATGGCAGCAGGTAAATGTTCATCCAGGGTAACCGCATAAAAGGAAGTACACTCCTTACTGGTATAGGCATTAATATCACCGCCGATTCTGGCCATATCGTCAGCTATCTGCTTGGCAGTACGTTTTTTGGTACCTTTAAACAGCATATGTTCGATTATATGTGAAATGCCATTATTATTTTCATTTTCATTGGAAGACCCTACTTTTACCCAAACTCCTAAAGCAGCGCTTCTTAAATAAGGCATTGTTTCCAACACAACCGTTATCCCATTGGATAATCTTTTACGGTTAATCATGCATTACTTCCTTTCTGGTTTTCATATAGTCAGGTAATTGTTATCTTAAATTCCGTCAGTTATATTCCTGTGTTACAGATTTTATTACCTGTTCATATAGCCTAAATTGTATCACTAACTTTAGTTTTATACAATATCAGAAACTGGATACATTAAAAAACTTGTCTGGTTTGGTAAGTTATGGTAATGTACGGCTTTTTTTGTCTGATTCCTTTAGGCCTGTTTTTCATTCCCAAAAAGGAATTATCCGGTCGCATACAAATTCAATCCGCCCTATCATCGTTTGGGCACTAATCAATCCCTGCCGGATGGTTTTGAAACTTACGTTTTTAAAATACTTAACGCCAGGCATAAATAAGGGGTTGCTGCAAAATATAGATTTATGTACAGAAATTTTGCAACATGTATCCTTCACACACCGTCAAAACAGTGTATTACGAAATACATGTTTCAATTCCTGCAGCACTGAATTATATTTTGCAGCAACCCCTTCTGAATTTCTAGATTAATTCCTGTTTAATTCGCGCCATATTTTAAAGTTTCATATCTGTTACCCATAATATTCCATACTTCTATCCCTTTTTCCAATTTTATAAATTTATATATTTTTCCCTTTTTCATTTGATTTTTTCCTTTTTTCATTGGCTTTGTCACCCATTGCTTCCATCTTATCAAAAAACGTGTTGGCTTTTTCCATAAGAGAATCTTTTATATCGCCGGCCTTTTCTCCGATTGTCCCTTTCATGTTCTGAACCCTGCCGCGAAATTCAAGTTCCTCGCTATCCGTTAGTTTCCCGGCGACTTCTTTCATTTTTCCTAATGCCTTATCCTTACTATTCTCAAGTTTATCTAACATTTTTAACCTCCTGAATGCTTGTATGATTTTACGTTTACTTATATATGCATGAAATTAGCAATAACGTTATAATTTAATATCTGCAATTTGGTTAAACTTATACATTCCAACTGTTATTCCAGCAGCATCAGCGCTTCCTTGGGCAACTGGATATATTCCGGCATGGTTTCATTTAAAATACAGTTCCAGTACGACTTACTTATTTTCCACCAAAGTTCATAAGAAGCAGTTCTGATAATAATATTTTTTTCAAAGGGGCTGTCAATTACACGTACAGGCCGGCATGGGACCACATTTTCTCCCGCTAATTCTTTTGCCGGTTGAATATCATGGGCACGGATACCTATGTAACGGATATTTTCTGTTACCCTGTTCTTAGTACATAATCGAACTCCCCATTCTAAAGCCTCCACTTTGTATTCCCCTGTTTTTTTTGCCCTGGAAATATTCTTACAGCCGGTTAGCCTGGCTGCTTCCAGCTTTAACGGATTTTTAAAAACATCAATAGTCTTTCCGGTAAGTAAAAGTTTTCCCTCATCCATAATAGCTATGTTTTCACAAAGGCTGTAAATTTCATCCCGGCTGTGAGAAACGATGATGGTATGGCCGGAATATTTTTTTAAAAGGGATAATAGTTCTTCCTGAAGTTTTTCCTTCAGATAGGCGTCCAAAGCGGAAAAAGGTTCATCAAGAAGAAGCACGTCAGGCTCATAGGCCAGGATTCTTGCCAGGGCTACTCTTTGCTGCTGTCCTCCGGATAGCTGAACCGGGTAACTTTTTTCCAGCCCCTGCAAATGAAACATTTCCAGCATTTGCTCTACTCTTTCCTTTTTCTTTATCTTAGTGCCTTTAAGGCCACAGCCAATGTTTTCTTCCACTGTCATATTGGGAAACAGGGCATAGTTTTGAAACAAATAGCCGATTCTTCTTTTCTGAGGCGATAATTCTTTTTTTTCTTCCGAATCAAATAACACCCTTCCATTTAGCACAATTCTTCCTCTATCCGGCCGTTCGATACCGGCTATACATTTTAGTGTCATACTTTTTCCGCAGCCGGAAGGCCCCAATAGCCCCAATCTTTCCTTCTCCCAATCAAACTTAACCTGAAGAGAAAAGCCTTTCAGTCTTTTGGTTATATCTACATATAAACTCATTCTTTTCTCTCCTTTCTGCTAAGTTTTTTTTTCCGGTTTGGCTGATAATTCAGAAAGTAAACCACCATAAAGGACATAGTTACAATCAATATAACCCAGACGGCCGCCCTGTCCGTTCGGTTTCCCTGAACTGCCATATAGATGGCAACGGGAATGGTCTGGGTAACTTTTGGAATATTGCCTGCAATCATTATGGTTGCCCCAAACTCACCAAGTGCCCTGGTAAATGCCAGAATACCACCGGATATTATTCCCGGTAAGGCTTGGGGTATCGTAATTTTCCAGAATATTTTAATTTCCGGAATGCCCAGTGTCCTGGCGGCATAAATCAGATTCTCATCTACCTGTTCCAGTGCGGCTTTGGCAGATCGATACATTAAGGGAAATGCAACTATAACCGCCGCTATTACCGTAGCCGGCCAGCGAAATACAATCTGTATGTTAAAGCAGGCAAACAACCGGCCTAAGGGTCCATTCTTTCCGAAAAGTACAAGGAGGAAAAATCCGGCAACCGTAGGCGGCAGCACAAGAGGAAGTGTAAATATACTGTCCAGTATCCGGCAAACCTGCCCCCTCGTTTTTAATATTTTATCCGCCGCTAAAATTCCCAGGAAAAAAGTTATCAGGGTGGCTGTTAACGCTGTCTTTATGGATATCAATAAAGGTGACCAGTCCATTTTATCTCCTCCTTGCATTAATTTTAAAAAGGAAAATTTATGCCGTTTGCAGACATACGCACCTGGCGCAAA
Organism: Lachnoclostridium sp.; assembly: GCA_047777345.1. Classification (GTDB taxonomy): domain Bacteria; phylum Bacillota; class Clostridia; order Lachnospirales; family Lachnospiraceae; genus Anaerocolumna. The sequence continues at coordinate 27,200 of JBKEEJ010000003.1, forward strand.
AAATCTAATAAGCATTTCTACTTAGCAGCCGAAAAACCGTAATTTTCAAAAACCTTAATTGCCTTATCGGAAGCCAGAAAATCAACAAATGCTTTTGCCGCCTCGGCTTCTTTTGAATCTTTTGTTACGGCTACCGGATAAAGTACTTTTGACGTACTGCCTTCCGGTGCTTCAAAAACTACAGTTACATCCTGACTCAACTTGGCATCTGTTGCATATACCACACCGGCATCCGCATTTCCCGTACTAACCCAGGTAAGTATTTCTGTCACATCTTTCCCATAACTGGCCTTCTTTTTTACGTTATCAAGTATATTAAAATAAGTAAGTACTTCTTCTGCATACTGTCCTGCCGGCACACTTTCCGGATCACCTAAGGCAATCACAGATGCCTTTAAAATATCTCCAAAACCGGTAATATTTAGGGTACTGTCCTTTGGAACAATTAAAACCACCTTATTTTCAGGAAGCACTCTTTTGGTATTTTCTAAAATAAGCCCCTTTTCTTCCAAATCTGTCATCTGCTTTATGGCTGCCGACATAAATACGTCTATAGGTGCCCCCTGTTCGATTTGTTCTTTCAGGGTTCCGGAACTTCCAAAGGTAAATGTTACCGTAACCTTCGGGTTTTCTTGCTGATACAGTTCTCCTATTTCTTCCATGGAGTTTTGCAGACTTGCGGCTGCCCCTACCAGTATTTCAACGGACTGATTGACTGACTCAAAAGAAGCGTTTTCTTTCATGCCGGAATCCTTCGTTAAAACTGTCTCAACATTTTCTTTTGAATCTGTTGCATTTTTGCTTTCTTTTAAAGAGTTGCCTGCGGTGAAAGAACTGTCTGTATTCTCCTCTTTGATTCCGCATCCTTCGGTTAAGACAAACAACACACAAATAGCAGCAAATAACAGCTTCTTCCAACTTTTCATCCGATGAGCCCCTTTCCTGATTTTTTGTTATAATTTGTTTGTTACAATCTTACACATACTTGTGCTTATCCGAAAGTAAAACCCTATTATCCCTTTTGGAAAGCATTTTCATAAACTCAAATTTTTCTGTAAAATGAAAAAGTCCAGAAACTTTTGGTTTCCGGACTTCTATGTCTTAAGGGTAATTGTTTTGTTTATTTTCCGAATTTTAACTTAACTTTATCAAAAAGTCAATAATCTTTTTAAAACTTTGGAAATATTTACTATTCCTTATAAAAAAAATAATACGGTTTTATGTAAATTTACTTTATGTATCCAAAAGTAAGCCAAAAGCTTACTTTGAAAGTTTAATCGCAAAATATCATTTTCTGAGAAAAAATGATATAAAAAAAACTCCGGCATTCATATTGCTGTCGGAGTTAATATCGTCATTTATTTTACATCTTTCATGCTAAAGCAAACTCTTCCCATTTTATCTTTGCCTAAGCATACGACTTTCACAACATCTCCAATGGAAAGGACATCTTCAACACGATCGATTCTTTCTTTGGAAATCTTGGATATATGAACCATTCCTTCTTTACCAGGAGCAAATTCAAGGAATGCGCCAAAGTCTTTTATACTTACTACCTTACCTTCGAAAACCTGACCTTCTTCGAAATCAGTAACGATAGTCTGAATCATTTTTACAGCTTTCTGTATGCTTTCATTGTCAACACCGCAAACAGATACGGAACCATCATCGGCAATATCAATTTTAACACCGGTCTGATCGATAATTGCGTTAATGGTCTTTCCTCTCTGACCAACCACATCCCCAATTTTGGAAGGATCAATCTTTATCTGTACTATCTTCGGAGCATAAGGTCCTACTTCCGGACGGGGCTTTGAAATACAAGGAGCCATAACATTATCCAGAATATAAATTCTGGCTTCCCTGGCTCTGTATATAGCATTTTCAATAATTTCTCTGGTTAAGCCATGAATTTTTATATCCATCTGAATTGCCGTAATACCCTTGTGAGTACCGGCAACTTTAAAATCCATATCGCCAAAGAAATCTTCCAGTCCCTGAATATCCGTTAAGAGAACATAATCATCATCCGTTTCTCCGGTTACCAAACCTACGGATATACCGGCTACCATTCTCTTAATGGGGACGCCGGCTGCCATTAAGGATAAGGTGGATGCACATACGCTTCCCTGGGATGTGGAACCGTTGGATTCCAATACCTCAGATACAGTACGGATTGCATAAGGGAATTCTTCTTCAGAAGGTAATACGGGAACCAATGCCCTTTCTGCCAGGGCACCATGACCGATTTCACGTCTTCCGGGTCCTCTGGAAGGTTTTGTTTCGCCTACGGAATAGGACGGGAAGTTATAGTGATGCATATATCGTTTGGTTGTCTCATTTTCATCAATACCGTCTAGCCTCTGAATTTCCGCTAAAGCACCTAACGTTGTTACGTTTAAAACTTGAGTCTGACCTCTGGTAAACATTGCGGAACCATGGGTTCTTGGAAGTATATCGATTTCCGCAGCCAAAGGTCTGATTTCATCCATAGCCCGGCCGTCAGGACGCTTTTTATCAACTAAAATCATCTTACGAACCGTTTTCTTCTGATACTTATATACCGCATCATCGATAAACGGAATCCAGTCAGGATTGAGTTCCTCATATCTGGCTGCCAGTTTATCCTTAATAACCCGAATATTTTCTTCCCTGACTTGTTTCTTATCGGTAAATACAGCTTCTTCCATTTCCTCAGGCTTAATGAAAGTTGTCATGTCTTCCCATAAATCATCAGGAACTTCAAATTTTACATAATCATGTTTCGGTTTGCCACATTCGGCCACAATTTTATCAATAAATTCAATGATTTTCTGATTTAAAGCATGTGCCTCGTATATGGCTTCGATCATAACGTCTTCCGGAATTTCATTTGCTCCGGCTTCGATCATAATAACTTTTTCTCTTGTAGAAGCAACGGTTAATGATAATGTTGACTTTTCTCTCTGAGCACTGGTGGGATTAAATACAAATTTGCCGTCCACCATACCAACCATAGTGGAAGCAATAGGGCCGTTAAAAGGAATATCAGAAATTGCCGTGGCAATTGCAGAACCTAACATAGCAGTGAGTTCAGGACTGCAATCCTGATCCACACATAAAACCAGGTTATTAATCGTAACATCATTGCGGTAATCCTTCGGGAACAAAGGCCGCATGGGTCTGTCAATTACACGTGATGTAAGAATGGCATTTTCAGATGCCTTTCCTTCTCTTTTAATAAATCCGCCTGGAATTTTACCAACTGCATATAGTTTTTCTTCGTATTCAACGCTTAACGGAAAGAAATCAATTCCTTCCCTTGGTTTATCTGACGCAGTTGCTGTTGATAAAACAACGGTATCTCCATAGTGCATTAATGCGGCACCATTAGCCTGTGCCGCAACTCTGCCTATATCTGCGGTCAGAGTTCTACCGGCTAATTCCATGGAAAAACTTTTGTACATATTTTCTCTCCTTTGATCAAATTTTCTGTTGGAGACGGCCGAAACTACTGAAAAATTTACCGTAAGCCGATAAACTTTTCAGAAGTCTCGGATTATATCTCCAACATTCACTTATTTTGCAGGAAAAATGACCCTGCAATAATATATTATACCACCAGTATAAATAAATTACTACTAAAATTTTAATTAGGCCGTTAAATCATTCCATTTTTTAATTGGCAAGAATTTCCTGCGAATTTCTGTTCAATATGAAGTCCTCCAAAGCACTGCGATTTGCCTTGGGACGACCTATAATCACGAAAATATACTTGTGCGCAAGAACATGACCTAAAAAGTTATCTGCTTGCATGTTCAGATTATATATGGTAAAATTTCGGTGTTATGCGAAAGAGGTCATGTATGCGAAGGGAGTGTAATAATGCAAAAATACGATGTGATCATAATCGGTGCCGGTCCTTCCGGTATTTTTTGTGCATATGAATTAATGAATAAAAACAAGAATTTAAAGATTCTGATGATTGAAAAGGGAAGACCCATTGAAAAACGGACCTGTCCCAAAAGAACAACAAAGCAATGTGTCGGATGCAAGCCCTGCTCCATCACAACAGGTTTTGCCGGCGCAGGTGCCTTCTCTGACGGAAAACTATCCCTGTCTCCGGACGTAGGCGGTATTTTACCGGATATTTTAGGTTATGAAAAAGCGACTGGACTGTTAAAAGAAGCTGACGATATATATCTTAAATTTGGTGCCGATAAAAATGTCTACGGATTAAACAAAGAAAGCGAAATCCGCGAAATCCGAAGACGAGCCATTACTGCCAATTTAAAGCTCATCGAATGTCCTATCCGCCATCTGGGTACGGAAGAAGGATACAAAATATATACCCGTTTGCAGAAGCATCTGCAAAATGCCGGTGTGGAAATGTTGTTTTATACTATGGTACAGGATATTATTATTGAAAACCAGCAGGCAAAAGGTGTTATCGTAAATGACGGAACAACATACTACGCAGACGAAATCGTAGCTGCGATTGGCAGAGAAGGTTCCGACTGGTTCAGCCATATCTGCAACGACCATGGAATTGAAACCAAAGTCGGCACCGTCGATATTGGTGTCCGGGTCGAAGTACGGGACGAAGTAATGGAATTTTTAAATAAGAATCTCTATGAAGCCAAGCTTATTTATTATACACCCACCTTCGATGACAAAGTTCGTACTTTTTGTACCAACCCGTCAGGAGAAGTTGCTACGGAATATTATGAGGACGGTCTGGCAGTGGTTAACGGCCACGCTTATAAATCCAAAGAATATAAAACCAATAATACTAATTTTGCCATTCTGGTTTCAAAAAATTTTACCAAACCTTTCAAAACTCCTATTGATTACGGTAAATATATTGCCCGTTTAAGCAATATGTTATGCGACGGTAAAATTTTGGTTCAGACCTTCGGCGATTTCCAGAGAGGAAGAAGAACCACAGAAGAACGGCTTTGCAGAAACAATTTGATTCCAACCCTGAAAGATGCGGTTCCGGGAGACTTATCCTTAGTTTTTCCTCACCGTATTATGGTGGACATTAAGGAAATGATTCTGGCTCTTGATAAAGTAACTCCCGGTATTGCCAGTGACGAAACTTTGCTTTATGGCGTGGAAGTTAAGTTTTACTCCAATAAGGTTGTGGTAAACAAAGATTTTGAAACCAGCATAAAAGGTCTTCGTGCAATTGGAGACGGCGCTTCCGTTACCCGTGGATTACTGCAGGCTTCAGCCAATGGGCTCAGTGTGGCAAGAAGTATTCTGGCTAAACAAAATACCTGATTTCAATTCTAAGATTCTTAAAGCTTATTACTTAAGGAAGAAATTCCGAAAGATAATAAGCTTTTTTTATAAACAGTTTCTATAAACAGTAATACTCTTTTCATTTTCAACTCTTTTTATTCTCAACCCTTTTATTCTCGACTTTTTTATTTCTACTACTATTACCGGTCAATTTAGCTCAAATTCAAATTTCCATTATTTGACATCCTGGACTGATAAGGTGTATGATTATAATAACCAAATATTAGAAAGGAGGATATACCATGTAATTTAAAAATCTATAATTTTGATATGTAGTATAAATAATATGAAGGGGATATTGATTATGTTTAAAAAATTTGTTGCCGCATTACTGGCAATCACTTTATCTTTAGGAACCGTCTTAACCACAGGTGCTTCAGTCTTTGAAGAGAAAAATTCAAAAGACCCCGGTCTTTATGTATTTACGAAAGAAACTTCCAATGAAATAATAACTTATGCAGTTAATAAATTTCCTGGAATGTTATTGTCACATCTTAAAAACAATAATATGAACGCCAACATTGATGAATTCATTTCTTGGAGAGTCCAATAAGAAGTTTTGCTTAAAGCAACTTAGAAGCATCCGGAATTGGTTATCAGCTAATTCCCTGGAATACTTCAGAAACAGAATTAAAAGAGAATCTGTTGGGATTGAGAATATACGCTGAATAAAAAGAGCCCAGATAAAGGATTCCAGATGGTATTTGCGGTGCCGTCCAGTAGAAGCATAGAAATGGTGTCGAAAAGATACTGGAATAAGCTCATCGAGATTTATGTTTTGTTCAAGTAGAGAGAGGAAGGAATATTTATCTTCATCAAATTTTTCTTGGCAATTTTGAAAAATATCTGCCAAAGAAAGCTGTTTATATGATATCATATATTATATAACTCCTTTCGGTTTTTGGTAGACTTGTTTCTTGTCAATTCAATTTTACCATAAATCGGTGAGGAGTTATATTGTTTTATTAAAAGGAATATCCCGTATTTATGCGGGTTGTGGCGTTTCGCAAACGCTTAATAATAACCAAATATTAGAAAGGAGGATATACCATGTAATTTAAAAATCTATAATTTTGATATGTAGTATAAATAATATGAAGGGGATATTGATTATGTTTAAAAAATTTGTTGCCGCATTACTGGCAATCACTTTATCTTTAGGAACCGTCTTAACCACAGGTGCTTCAGTCTTTGAAGAGAAAAATTCAAAAGACCCCGGTCTTTATGTATTTACGAAAGAAACTTCCAATGAAATAATAACTTATGCAGTTAATAAATTTCCTGGAATGTTATTGTCACATCTTAAAAACAATAATATGAACGCCAACATTGATGAATTCAGACTAGGGATGCCAATCAATATTAAAGCTAATAATTCTGTAGGAAGAATCTATCATTTTCCTGTTTTTCAAGGAGATAGTGTTTCTTGTATCCTGACTGTTTACGATGATGGTAACGAATACTATGTCCAGTTAGAAGAAAGTCTCCTGGCAAAAAAATTAGATTCCTATATGAATAAGACTGACGAAAACAATGCTATAAAGTTTGTATCAGATGAGGATGGTTTTTATGCATTTTTTGACGGACAATATGAACCACTGACTCCTGAGAGTCTTATAAATAAAAGTAATTTTGACATTTCTAACACAACCGGTACAAAAGCAGATGAAAAAGCTATTGATCTGTCCAAAACTTTAGCAACCGCATCTACTGTTACAATTCAAGAAACTCCTTCTTCAAAAGTGTTGTCTGTTAAATCAGTACCTCAAACCGATGATGGTACATTTAACGGAACACAAATGAACTGGTGTGGAGCTGCTTGCACAGCCGCAATCATTAATTACAAAAAATCAAAGTCCTTAACTGCTAAGGATGTGACGATAAAAGCCTTAGGGTCAGCGAAAGATGAGGGCATTACCAATGATCAGGTAATTAAAGTGGCAAAAGAATATAATTTAAGTCCAAAATCCGGGGATCCATTAAGTTCTTCTACAGTTATTGATGAAATAGTCGGTTTACGCCCTATTTTTATGCAAATGCAAAGGGATACCGGTTCAGGCAAAGCTTATCATGCCCTGGTATTAATCGGTTATGATTCTACTAAATACACAATTATTAATCCATGGTATGAAAATAGCTTAACTATAACCAGAAAGTCATCTGGAAGCGATGTAACCTATGTAACTGGTGATAGAACATATAAATGGTACAAGTCGGTATACAATTGGAAATAAGATTAATTTAAAATATATATCATTAGTAGGGGGTATGGTCATGAAAAAATTGGTTAATTCATTAGTTATACTGCTTTTAGTAATAACTTTAGTTCCTAGTGTTGCATTTGCAAAAGGAAAAGAAACAAATCTTTTATCCTACAATGGAATTACTGTTAATAAAAACCAGATTTCCAGTGAAACATTGGAATGGTTAGAATGGTATAATAGCTTATCGGAAGAGCTTCAAAATATGGTAAGCTATGAACCAGCTGAGTTACGTTTAATTGTTAAAACATCAGCAACACCTGATAAAACAGAGGATGCTCAAAGTTTTAAACTGATAACTCCATTTGAAACTTCTTTATTACCAACGAGCGGATATGAACCTGTTTATAATCCTGATTATTGGAATAAATCAGAAAATATTAAAAGGGCAAATTGCTATGCCTATGCAATGGACGTGTTAAAAACAACAGAAGGAAAACTTCAGCCAGGCGAATTGTCAGGAAAAATATTTACTTCCTTAACTGAATCAGCTATTTTTGAAGCTGCAAAAAATGATGGTCCTTATTTAGGCTCTGGTCGTTCTATAAAAAGAGCTAATAGGGATGATAAACCCGGAAAGAATGAGTATAAAGTAGCACTTGTTATAGCCCCAGATCTCGATTACCATTGGTACATTCAGAATAGAGATGGCTATTGGTCCCATAAAAGAGGATTAACTGAAGTTAGCAATCTGGATGCCAGCGGTAAGAAAATATCCGATCCTAAGTCATGTGACCGTAATTATGGAAGTTTAAATTACAGTACTTTTTGCGGATATTATATTGTAAAGTATACAGGAAAATAATATGAAAAAGAGTCAAATAATAGTTATATTAGCAATATTATGTGCCATAGTTTTTATTATTATATTCATATCTTCAGGCAGCAGACATTCTTCTCCAAAGCTTACAATAAGTTATATTGATGAACTGGTAAAAATAAAAGGAGCAGAAAATCTCTCATGGGAAGACTTTGATGAATTTCCTCATGCAGATATTGGAAGTGGTAATTATGTTTATCAATATGAAATTGCAGGCGGTTCCCATCTGTATCTAAGTGGCCCAAATTTGTCGTCACCACCTATGTATATTTATATTATTGATTCAGAAGGGAATCGGAAAGATATTAAAAAATCAAATTGATAATTTGTGCAGCTTTGGATCATAAGCTAAGATCCAAAGCTCTTTTAAAGGTAACAATGCAGAACCGATACGGCTTCCTTGAAATTACTATTCTAAACATTATTTTTCAAAATGAGGTATAACATGAAGAAAGGGGAAACACTTTTAATCTTTTGTATTGCTCTGTTACTTGTGGCTATTTGTTTCGTAATATTCTTTTACCCTAAAAGCAGTGATAATGCAAAATGGGATAAGAAACCTATGATTATGGTCGATAATACAATTTATATGGATACTGGTAAAGAAATAGAGGAAGAAATTGCAGAATCTTTTATTGCAGGAAAGATTATTTCATCCGTCGATGGTACAAATAAACCAACCAAAAACGGTGAAAGCAACTTCGGGTGTGAAGGTGCACCATATGCTTTCTACAATGATGGTTTAGTTGTTATGATAAATAATAAATGGATATATTTCGAGAAAGAAAAAAACTAGAACACATAAATCAAACGCTTTAACACTTTACATAACAAGAGCCTTTTCAAGAATGAGTTTCGAAAAGCAAAAATAACTGCCAGACCTCCAATGGATCTGGCAGTTGGTGTAAAATTGCATAGATTTTGAATCTCTAAAATAAAATTATCCGGCCTGACAAGAGGTCTGATTACTTTCTTAATCCTAAACGATCGATTAAAGTACGGTATCCATCAATGTTGGTATCCTTTAAGTATTCAAGTAATCCTCTTCTTTGACCAACCATTTTCAGAAGACCTCTTCTTGAATGATGATCCTTCGGATTTTTCTTTAAATGCTCAGTTAATTCATTAATTCTGGCAGTTAACAGAGCAATCTGTACTTCCGGTGATCCGGTATCTTGTGGTGTTCTTCCATAAGTTGCAATGATTTCTTGCTTTTTTTCTTTGCTTATCATCGTATTTTCCTCCTTCACATTAAACGCCGGATACTAAGATTAAGGTCGGAGTGTCCTTATTCTGGGTATCGGCTTAATTTAATGTCCATTCCATGATTCAATCACTTATACGGACATTTGACACATATAGGATAATACCACAGTTTTCTTCCCATGTAAAGGATTATTTCATAATAAAGCAAAAAATATTACATCTATTTATTAAAAACACAAAAAGAAGAAAATCAGCCTTAAGTTAATTCTTTCATACACCCAAATGTTTCTGACCCATCGAAAACCTTCAACGTAGTTAAATCCTATAAAAGTAGGATAAAACCAGAATCTGTTTCCATTAATCAGCCACATAAAAGTGTTACGATTCAGACAAAATCGTAAATTTCTGCTTCCTACCTGTCCTCCGCCGCGGAAAGCTTCCGGTCCTCCTGTTTCACTTGGAATATCCGGAATAAAATTGGGCGGCGGTGCCAATGGCTGTGATGGTCTGGGTCCCGGTCCTGGCCCTGGCAGTATTGGTCCTGGTCCCGGTGGTCTGGGTCCCGGTCCCGGTGGTCTGATTTCCGGCCCCGGCCCTGGCATCGGTGGTCTTTGCCCTGGCCCCGGTGGCCTTTGCCCTGGCCCCGGTCCCGGTGGTCTGGGCCCCGTCCCCGGTCCAAACTGCATGCTCCTGGTTTCAGATTCTGTATATGAAAATGGAGCATTAGCAGGATCCATATTATTATGCTGCTCCTGCTCATACGGGTAATTATTGTCCAAATTTCATGATCCTTTCCTATTCATTTGTATTTATTTTATGTAAAGATAAAATGAATGTGTATAAAAGAGTGTTTTTTTATTTTACCTATCAAAATATGTCGTTTTATTAATGAAATAAGTGGCATCTTCTCAAGGATAAAGTGCGAACTTTTTATTGCAAAGGCCATATATTGAAAGCATGCAGCACTTATTAAATTAAGATTTTTTCAGGTCTTAGTTTAATAAATAATGGAGGCATTTTATGAATTCTTCTTATTATGATTTTGCAATAATCGGCGGTGACAAAAGACAAATATTTATGGCCGATGAATTCATTGCCCGTAAATATTCTGTCATTACTTACGGATTACCGGATTCCGTATTGGATCCGTCCTGTAAGGTCGCCGACTCTCTGGAAGACGCCGTAACTTCCAGTCAAATCATTCTCACTCCGATACCTGTGTCAAAAGACGGGAAAAAAATCATTGCCCAAAATCCAAAATCAGATTTAACCCTAAAACAACTAATCCATTTTTTAACTGCTGGTCAAAAATTGTTTGGAGGGTGCTTAACGCAAGATCTGATAAAAAGCTGCGAAAATAAGAATGTTTATTATCTTGACTTTATGGAACAGGAGGAAATAATTCTTTTCAACACCATCGCTACTGCGGAAGGTACAATAGCGGAAGCCATACTTAACAGCAATACCAACCTGCATGGCAGTTCCTGTCTTATATTAGGTTTTGGCCGCTGTGGCCGAACCCTTGCCGAAAAACTAAAAGGTCTCTGCCAAAAAGTTGATATTGCCGCACGTTCTTCTCTTGCTTTGGCAGCTGCAAATGCTTCTTCTTTTGGCACTGTTTTTCTGTCAGAATTAAGCGAAAAAATAGGCCTGTACGATTATATTTTTAACACCATACCATCCCTTATTATTACCAAAGAACTTCTTTTAAAAACCAAACCAAATGTTGTTATTATTGATATTGCCTCTGCACCAGGTGGTGTAGATTTTACTGCCTCCGAAGAATTGCACCGCAATGCAAAACTATGTCTTGGACTTCCCGGTAAATACGCCCCAAAAGCCTCGGCTGACTTTTTAGTTAATTACCTGTTAACTCTTTTAGAAAGAAGTGATTCATATGTCTTTGCATAATAAGAATATTGGGATAGCCTTAACCGGTTCTTTTTGCACCTTTGAAAAAGCCTTTGAAGAAATAGAACATCTGCTTGCTGAAAATGCAAATATTTATCCCATCCTGTCATTTAACTCTCAAAAGATTGACAGCCGGTTTGGTAAATCCAAAGATTTTTATCAGAGATTAAAAGAAATGACCGGCAAAGAACCTATAACGACTATTGAGGATGCGGAACCCATAGGGCCTAAAAATATGTTTGACATTATGGCCATTATTCCATGTACCGGCAACACCCTTGCCAAATTAGCCAACGGAATAACCGATACGCCGGTTTTAATGGCTGCAAAGGCTCATATGAGAAACAATAAACCCTTAGTGCTTTCCGTTGCCACCAATGATGCTCTGGGTATGAACTTAAAAAATATAGGGACATTATTGAATACGAAAAATATTTATTTTGTTCCTTTCGGTCAGGATAGCCCGGACACCAAACCCAAATCTATGATAGCCCATACCCATTTGCTGAAACTTACACTGGAAAGTGCCTTAGAAGGTAAACAAATCCAGCCCGTTATTATTAGTCCCTTTAATTAATAAACTGTAACTTAATAAAATGTAACCTGCCATTTCCTACTATTTCAGACACCAATTAAGATAATGATTAATTACATTTAATCATAACCAACTTGTTATACTATTTATCAATGCTAAATTTACCCACATTGTTTCATTGATTCTCTATTCTTACCATATAATTTATCAGTCTGATTCAGCCATGTAACTTTTAAGATTAATTGCTTTAATGATTTTCCTAATGTATATTTCGTAATAAAAAAAGGGATTTTTTTAATTTTTAATTACTTAATTAAAATTGAAAATTACGGGGATGCCTGGATTTTAATCCGGCTATCCCCTTACATACAAAGATTCAACAGACAATTCCAATTCATTCTTATCATTTATTCGGCCAGCCACATATGACATTTACTTCATACCAAGAGCTTCAAACTGCTCAAGTAACTCAATAAATTTTTCTTCGTCACCGCCGGCATCCGGATGATACAACTTGGCCAGTTCCCGAAACCTTTTCTTAATCGCATTGATATCCGCATCATATGGCAGCCCAAGCTGTGACAGAATATCCGGATCATACAAACTCATATTGAACATTCCATTGTCTTTATAATACTGATAAAACACCCTGTAATAAAATTCACTGATAATGTTTTTTAAATCTTCTCTGTTTAAATTCAGCAGTTTTTTCAGCGGAAAACGTACTTCTTTGGATGAATTTTCATGCAAATCAAAGAATTCATCCCATACCAGTTTAATATTATTTTCCTTTGACAGCATTTCTAACCTGCTGTTGCTTTCCTGAAAATTATCAATATGAAACCGTATTTTAAGCTCTAATTTTTTCAGATTCCTGATTTTACGCTTTATTTCCCCACTGCTAATATAACAATCTACCATAAGTATCCTCATTCCTGGGCTGCATTAATTACACATTGGATTTCATTTCCGTTTGCATAAGATAAATGCAGCTTACCTGTTACAAAAAACTAAATATATAGTATTTTAACGTTTTATCGTTAAAAAAACAATCACAATTTTACTATAAATTTTTCCATTAAACCAAGAATCTCATCAAGCCGGCTGCCTTCCGCGTAAATTTTTAGCTGAACTGGTTTTGATAAATTCAGGCTGAAAATCCCCATAATGGACTTACCATTTATCACATAACGGTCCGATACCAAATCCAGTTCCTCGTCAATTTTACCGGCTATTTTTACAAAATCATTAATTTTGTCAATGGTATTTAGCAAAATACTCACTGTTTTCATCCGCATATCCTCCTGATAATTTTAAATCAGCATTATATTATGCGGTTATCTTTCCTATTATTACTTTAATACGAAAGTGTATCGGCTCTTTTTTGATTTTTTTTATTTTGCAGTTTATTTTCATACATTAAGGAATCCAGTGTTTTCAGAAAATCCGCCATATTGGAATCTGAATTGGGATTAAATATCCCATACTGCAACTAAGTTTGTAAGGCAAGTTGCTGGTCTGGTTATAATTATCAATACGCCTTTTTATTCTTGTCACCGTTTCCTCTAACTTAATTTCATCATCTAAATTTAAGATAACAAAAAATTCGTCTCCCCCAAATCTGGCAATAAAATCATTAAGCTTAAGGCAACTTTTAATTAACTTGGCGCAAGCATGCAGCGCACTATCACCCGCATCGTGTCCGTAGTTGTCATTAATAAACTTAAAATCATCCAGATCAATCATAATGGCTGAAAATGATGAATTTCTTTTTCTTGAACTCACTCTTTGCTCCAAATACTTTTCTAATTTTTTCCGGTTATATAACCCTGTGAGAAAATCTGTATATATATTATTATTTTGAATTGTTAAAAAGACAATCAATAAGGAAAAAACAATACCGTTTAAAACCATGGAATACCCATAAAAAATTAATTGCAGAATTATGCAGATAAAGGGAGGCACCGGAAAAAGCAACAAAGAGTAATATTGCTTTTGGTCCATTTTACTCTTATTATTCAAAGTAAAAAAACCTGCTATAGCTATAAGAATAAAGGTTAAAAAGGCAGCCACCCCAAACAAAGGTCCCCGGTGGTATATATTTGCAGAATCAATCCAATAGTACCACCCGGTTAGTAAACTAAAAAGCAACAGGGCCAAATTAAGCCCGTTAATGAGCAGGATTCGATATAGGAGTCTTTTTGTCTTTTTGTCATCCAGAAATATCTGATTATGTACATAAAGCAACCAAATAGAGGACAAAACCGTATTCAGCAAAAAAACACTAAAATTTCCTATGTGGTTTAAAACAGGATAGATCGTATCCGTTTTCCCGTCAAACCTGCTTAAAATATCAAAAACAAGGGAGAACATAGTAAACTTTAGCATCAGCTTATACAGCCTGTTTTGCAAAGTTTTCTCATCATTATACCGAACAGAAAAGAAATAAATAATACATAAAATACCAATGGAATATCCGTTAATTATAATATTAGATCTTAAATTCATGTTTTTCTCCCTATATGAAATAATTTCTTTAGTATAAAACAGATACCTTTATGTATAACATACTGTTGTTTTTTGCTGGTTTTCCTTTATTTTGCCATATTAAGCAATATTATAACACCTATTAAAAAATATAGCTACCATTAATCTACAGAAAATGCAAAAAATTTTAAAATATATAAAATCAGGGCATAAAAAGAGCTGTCCAAATTCTGCAAAGACATAATACGTAAAAACCCAACGTAAAACATCTTTACAAAATGAGCAGCTCCTATCTTAATAAGAATTTACCGATTATACAGTTGTTAAAACCTTTTCCACTCTTTTTAACTCATCCCGGATTTTAAGTTTCTGCGGACATTTTCTTTCGCAATAACCGCAGTTTTTGCAGTCTGCTATTGTTTTGCCTGCTTCTGATTTATATTTGTTCATTTCATTTTTCGCATAATCCGTTAATCCATAAACATTATGGTATGTATACAAGTTAAAAATATGAGGAATGTTAATTCCGGCCGGACATGGCTGGCAATAAGCGCATCCCGTACAATATAATTCGCTGAATTTTTTTAACTGTTCAACAGCATCTTTTAACTGATTCCATTCTTCTTCGCTCATTTTACTGTTATCACTGGCAATTAAGATATTTTTCTTAACCATTTCTATATCCTGCATACCGGACAAGGCACAGCTGATATCAGGATTTCCCAATACAAAGCGAAAAGCTAATTCATAGGTTGCAATGGAGGGCTTACCGGTTAATTTTTTATAAAGATCCGTAGGTGCTGCCAGTCTGCCGCCGCCAACCGGTCCCATAGCCACTACACCTAAACCTTTGGATCTGGCATAATGAATCATTTCCTCATTGCTTCTGTCCAAGAGATTATATTGTACCAGCATGGTTTCCATAGGTATCCCTTTTTCTTCTGCCGTGTCAATTATGTATTTGATAATCTTAGGATCATCATGAAAGGAAAAGGAAATATGTTTAATTAATCCTTCGTCTTTTGCCTTTTTTGCTTCTTCCAATAAATGAAGCCCTAAAACTCCCTCCTCAAATTTAGCCTTATTAAGGCCCCAGAAATGGTAAAAATCAATGTAAGAGGTATCCAGTTTTTTCAGGCTGTTCTCCAAAAACTTTCTGTAATCTCCTGTGCTTTTACATTCATCAACGGGGATTTTGGTTGATATCATTACTTTATTACGTATTCCCTTAAGTGCCTTACCTACGGCCAATTCACTGTTGGAATGGCAATAATAAGGTGCTGTGTCAAAATAATTAACCCCATTTTCATAAGCATGAAGCAGCATCTTGGATGTTTTATCTTCATCCACATACCACTTTCCGTCTTTTTCATATTCCGGGAACCTCATACAGCCAAATCCAAGAACCGAAATATTTTCTCCCGTATTTCCATATTTTCTGTAATTCATATAATACTCCTTTCAACTTATGGATTATTGCCGATAATTGCAAGAAACTGTGTTTCTGATTATTGGCATTATTTATTTTTTTGCTGGTACATTTATTAATATATGCCATGGAGTTAACTCTAAGTCAAGTTTTTTTCCCAGATTGACACAGTTTTTTCTTAATGTTATGCTATTTAGTAAATAATACGCCAATTTACAATTTTAAAATTTTAACAGACTGATATTACGGGAGGAAAAAACATGGAATATACAATAAAACAAGTTTCCGAAAAAACCGGATTATCCATATATACTTTAAGAGGTTCTAAACTTTATATTGGGGTAAGATAAAAAAATAATAGGCATAGGTTAACATTTTTCTGTATAATAAGTTCACCACAAACTTTATAAGAAAGGATGTTACCTATGCCTACAAATGATTTTACATCAAAACTTATCGGTTTGGAAGATGCTATTATAGAAAATATTGAATGTTCCAATGATAAAACTGTGATCCATTTCTCTTTAATGAGAAAAACCGTCACATGCCCGTTTTGCTCTTCACCAACAAACAAGATTCATGATTATCGTGTCTCCTATATTAAAGACATCCCTATCCTGGGTAATCATACAACCCTTGCATATAGAAAGCGCAGATATCATTGTGATTGCTGCAACAAGCATTTTTATGAACCCTTTTCTCTTGTTCCAAAACATTGCCGCACAACCACACGCCTTGCATGGTATTGCATAAATTTTCTCGCAGATAAAATAAGTGTGCAGTCTGTCGCAAAACATAATGGCGTTTCACCATCATTCATTTTTAGAAGAATGAAAGATATCAGCTTCAGTAAGCCCAATCGCCTTCCACAAGTTCTTTCTATGGATGAATTTCGAGGCAACGCTGGCGGTCAGAAATATCAAGGAATACTTACTGACCCGGTAAAGCATAAAGTATTTGATATCCTGCCAAGCAGATCTCAGGCATCCTTAATTACATATTTTAAAACCTTTTCAAACCGCAAGGATGTAAAATATTTTATTATGGACATGAATCAATCTTATAGAGAACTTGCAGAAACATTTTTCCCGAATGCCAAGATTGTCATAGATCGGTTCCATTATGTAAGATATGTCACATGGGCTCTTGAAAATGTGAGAAAGCGGATTCAAAAGTCCATGCATCCTAGCAAACGGAAGTATTTTAAGCGAAGTAGAAGAATTCTCCTGTCACATTATAATAAGCTTAACGAAGAATCTAAACAGGCACTAGAAATAATGCTTACGCAGTCAAATGAGCTTGCCGTTGCATATCACTTAAAAGAAAAGTTTTATGAATTTCTTGCATCAAAAGACAGAGACGAAGCAGTAAAGCGACTTAAATTCTTTATTTTAGCAGCACAGGCCAGTGATTTGAAGGAATTTAAGCCTGTACTAACTATGCTGGGTAACTGGTCAAAATACATACTAAATTCATTTGATTGTCCTTATACAAATGGTTTTACAGAGGGAATAAACAATTCAATAAAAGTAATTAAAAGAACAGCATATGGATATAGAAATTTTGTGAGCTTCAGAAACAGAATTATGTTAGCCTTATCATAAAAATAACCGGAGAAAATATATCCCTCCGGTTATAAAAATCATTTTACCCCAACTCTTGACAAAGAGCCCTTTAAGATACTATGACAAAGAAGGCCTGCTGCCTTTATTAAAGAGAAGCGAAAGCGGCATAAGAAAGTTTTCGGATAATGACATTGACTGGCTGGGTTTAATTTGCTGCCTGAAAAATTCCGGCATGTCCATTGAAGACATTAAAAAATTTATGAACCTGTGTCTAAAGGGAAACGATACCCTGGAAGCCCGCAGAGAAATGTTGGTTAAACACAAGGCTCATATCCTTGAGCAGATGAAACAGCTGGAAAACAGCCTGAATATTATTAATTACAAAATAGAACATTATAAAGAAATTGGCATATTTCATATTGATTCAAAAAATTTAATGGAAAATTAACTGCTGCCGGATGTTTTTATTTTTCTCACAGGAGGTATCTATTTTGCTGAGTATTAATCTGGAACCCCGCTCCAAAATACCTATGTATGAACAGATTTACCATTACATAAAATCCGAAATAAAGGAAGGGAAACTGCCCTGTAATTATAAGCTGCCATCTACCAGAAACTTAGCTTCCCATCTTCAGGTTAGCCGAAATACAGTTGATATGGCTTATTCGCAGCTAGTTTCGGAAGGATATATCGAAGCCGTGCCTAAAAGCGGTTACTACGTGGCAATGGTATCCGAATTAACCAATCTGTCGGCAAAACAGGCAAAAATAATAAAACCTTCTGCAAAATCCAAAAAAACGTATCGGTATGACTTTTCCCCTTTTGCCATTGATATTAATACTTTTCCTTATAATACCTGGCGGAAGTTGTCCAGAAACTGTATGAACGAACATAATAATGACCTGTTTTTATTGGGAGATAACCGGGGAGATGAAAGTTTACGTGCTGCCATCGGACAATACCTGCATGAATCCCGGGGTGTTAACTGCAGTGATGACCAGATTATTGTTGGTGCCGGCGCCGATTACCTCCTTCAACTGCTTTCCCAGTTATTCCATCACATAAAGCCCCAAACCCGTATAGCCATGGAAAACCCAACCTATAAACAAGCCTACCGGATATTTACTGGTCTAAATCACACCGTAATCCCGATTCAACTGGACCAGAGCGGCATATGTATGGAACCTTTATATCAATCCAGTGCGGATGTTGCATATGTAACCCCTTCCCACCAGTATCCTCTTGGAATTGTTATGCCTATCAAAAGGCGTATGGAACTGCTTGTGTGGGCAGAAAAAGCACCCGACCGGTATATTATCGAAGATGATCATGACAGCGAATTCCGGTATAAAGGCAAACCTATTCCATCCCTTCAGGGCATTGATTCATCCGGCAAAGTTATTTATCTTGGCACCTTTTCCAGAGCCATTGCACCCGCTATCCGTGTAGGATATATGGTCTTACCCAAAAGTCTGATGGATTTGTATAATCAATATTTATCCTATTATTCCTCTACCGTTTCCCGTGTGGATCAATATATCCTTACTCATTTCATTACGGACGGTTATTTTGAAAGACATTTAAATAAACTAAGGAAATTTTACAAAGCAAAACACGACGCCCTGGTACAAAGTTTAAAAATTTTTCAAAATAAAGTTACAATTGAAGGAGAAAATGCCGGCCTTCATTTGGTTCTTCGGTTTAAAACCAGGGCAACCGAAAAAGAACTGATACAGGCCGCTGCCGATAAAAGTGTGAAAATATACGGGCTTAGCCAACACTATATAACAAAGCCGGAAACGTTTCAGCCCCCTTCTATCCTGTTGGGGTATGCCAACGTAGGGGAAAAAGACATACCGGACGGAATTCAGGCTCTGTATCACTGTCTGGAATCATATTTATAGTATTCTATAGCTCTAGAAATGTCATATTTATTATAAATATAAAAAATATATCTAAAAAGTGGTAAAACTTTTAGGTAATTTTAATCTTGATACATTTTAACGTAAGATGTAAGTAAGATGTAACCTTATAAAGAATAGATAAAAACTCCAAATACGGTTTACCAAATATTTTAAAATAAATATTTTAACAGCTTTGTCAAAATACAAAGGCCGGATATTTTCCCGTTTATTCAGGTAGATATCCGGCCAAATTTTAATCAATATTCATGATTTTTAAAATATTCTCTGCCAAAGACAATGTCTTTTTGCATTTGCTCTTTTAATTTTTCCAAAGAATCAAATTTAACTTCTTCTCTTTCCTGTTTGTAAAGGCATAATTCTACGGTTTTGCCGTACAAATCTTCATCAAAATCAAAAATATAAGTTTCCACCCTGGGTTCCGGTGTTTTACCTACTGTTGGATTATATCCAATATTGGTTATTCCCGGATATTTTTTCCCGTTAATTTTGGTTACGGAAGCATATACACCGTTTGGTGGCAGTAATTTATTGGCCGGAGGAATCAGATTAATTGTGGGAAAGCCTAACGTCCTTCCTATTTTCCTTCCGTGCATTACTTTACCGATTATGGAAAAAGGCCTGCCAAGCATTCCGTTGGCCCTTTCTATATTTCCCCTGGCAATTTCATTCCGAATACTGGAACTGCTGATTACCTCATCCTGAATGCCAATTTTGTCATATACCACCAGCTCATAACCAAAAACAAGGGAATAATCCTTTAACATAGCCACATTGCCTCTCCGGTTATGGCCAAAATGAAAATCGGAACCAACCACAATCATTTTGGTATCCAGTTTGTCAATGAGCACATCTTTTACAAAATCTTCCGGTTCCATAGCGGCAGTTTCTCTGGTAAAAGGATATGATATTAAAACATCCAGTCCGCTTTGTTCCAGTATATGACACTTTTCCTCTTCTGTATAAATCGTGTCAAGTTCTTTATCTGAAAACAGGTTCTTGGGATGAAACATAAATGTAAACATCACTGCGTTAAGCCCATTCTTTTTTTGCTCCAAAATCTGATTTAACAGGAGTTGATGTCCGCGGTGTATCCCATCGAACTTTCCTATTGTTACAGCAGAATTATGAAGTTTAAAATCTGTCCTACCTGTTATATATTCCATATTTTCTCCTAGTACCCAATTCTTAAGATAGATTTTCTTAAGATATCGTTGATGGTTTTTCGTTAATCTTTTCTCGTATCTTCGTCATTTTCCTATCTATAAAAACATCTTTACAGGGATAAATGATTTATCCTGACAGCTGTACTTATAAATTCCAATAAACTGTTCCTGCCAGTCATATACTCTGACCAGCTGATTCATATGATTTTCCTTATCGTTTATCTTATCCACAAAGGTCTTTAAATATTTATCTTCATCTGCAATATGCTTTACCGTAAAACGGTTACCGTTATAAATATATTTTGAATATTCCTGTAATACCTTAATTTTTGCATAATCGGGAAACATTTCTTCCACCCGGATTATATAATCCGGCAGGGTACCCTTAATTATAAATGATTCAATTTCGGATAGTTTGTAACTGTTTTCTATAGTAAATATTCCTGATCTGGTTCGGATTAAACTTTTCATACAGCCAAAACAGCCAAGGCTGTTACCAATGTCATGGCAAAGGGTACGAATATAGGTGCCTTTCGAACAATCCACAGACATTCTTATCTCATGCTGATCTTCATTTATTTCGAGAATCCGTATGTTATGTATTTTTACTTTCCTGGTTTCTCTGGCAACTTCCTGACCAGCTCGGGCTAATTCGTATAAACGCCTGCCATTTACTTTAATCGCAGAATACATTGGCGGCAGTTGGTCGTATTCGCCAATAAAACTTAAAACTGCCTTTTCTATCTGCTCTTTGTCTGCCGTTACTTCTCTGGTATTTAAAACTTTTCCGGTAATATCCTGGGTATCTGTTTCTATTCCCAGCTTTAGGACCGCCTCATAGGTTTTATCCTTATTCGTCAGCATATCACATAACCTGGTAGCGTTGCCAAAACATACCGGCAGAACTCCTTCCGCATCCGGATCCAGAGTGCCCGTATGACCGATTTTTTTTTGTTTCGTAATACCTCTTAGTTTTGCCACCACGTCATGGGAAGTAAAACCTTTTTCTTTATAAACACTGATAATACCGTTAATCAATACTATGACTCCTGTTCCTTTTCTGATTGGATAGTTGATATTCTATGTGTGCCGATAAATTATTAATCACATCATGAATGGTTCCATGCATGGTACATCCGGCTGCTTTTATGTGGCCGCCACCGCCGAAATATGCGGCTATTTTGCGGACATCCACAAATTCATTGGATCGCATGCTGACTTTATATTCCTGAAAATCCGTTTCATGAAGAAGGATAGCAACTTCCACTCCTTCCGTAATTCTTAACTGGTCAACAATTCCGTCCAAATCCGCCGAAGTGGCCTCATAAAAATCCATCATTTTCTTGCTGACCGCAGATATGATACATTTGCCGTCTAAAATTAATATGCTTTCCAAAAGGCAGCGCCCCAGGATTTGATTCTGACGATAATTCTTAAGGTAAAAAGTTTCATCAATCATACGGGAAAAAGGAACCCCTTTTGCTATAAGTTTTCCCGCAATCCGCATGGTTTTTTCCGAGGTGTTGGAATGTTTAAATACGCCTGTATCATGAATTATGCCAAGATATAAGGCTTTTGCCGTATCCAGATCGATTTTGTCATCCTCAAATAAATCATAGAGAACCTCACAGGTTGAACTTGCCGTATCCTCCACCACATTCATCATGGCAAATTTGTTGTTGCTGATATGATGGTCTATGTTCAGGGTTTTCGACGCCGCCTTAAAATATTCCTCCGCAAATCCTAGCCGGTCGGGACTGCCGCTGTCAAGAGCAATAAATAAATCATACCGGGTACCTTCCTTATTTTCCTGTTTCATAACAGAGGTATCCCAATATTTACCAAACTTTTCCGCCACTGGTTCCAGGTACAAATCAACAGTGACCCCATCCGGCAAGTTGTTCTTTAAATAAAAATATAAGGCCAGGCAGGAACCCACACAGTCGCCGTCCGGTCTGACATGTCCGGCAATTCCTATGGTTTTCGCATCATTTATATATTCCAAAATATTTTTCAACTTATCCACCTCCCGTCATGAAAATGAAAATATTTACCGGATTTTTATTCCCCCTGGAATTCATTCCGGTCATAATTTTTATTCGAAAAGATGCATATTTTTCCTGAAATTTGCCTGATAATTTTACTGGCATTTTTATTACTGCTTTATTACCAGCAATAATTTTATTCATCAGCTTCCTTATTTTCCTGTAAAGGATCCTTTTCAGCTAAATCTTTATTAACTTCCTCAATTAATTTAGATATAGTGACCCCGTGTTCGATGGATTGATCCAAAATAAAGGTTAGTTCCGGTGTGTTCCGAAGATTAACGGTTCTGGCTAACTGGCCTCTTATATAAGGTGCGGCGCTTTTTAAACCAGCCAGAGTATTTTTTCTGGTCTCCTCATCTCCCAGTACGCTGATATATACCTTGGCATGTTTTAAATCCGGAGCCACTTCCACCGCTACCACCGAGGTCATCGGACTTATCCTGGGATCCTTAATTTCACGACTGATTAACTGACTTATTTCTTTTTGAACTTCACTGTTTATTCTGGTGTTTTTAATACTGTTTTTCCTCATATTTTTACCCGCACCATGCAAACTTACGCTAGGTTGCCAATACTATGATTAAGAGAAGTTGTTGGCGCATTTCCTTTCCTTAAATTTTCTCCTAATCAGCTTTTAAAGTTAATAATAACCGACAGCGCCATAAAACAGTCTGATTCTCTGCTTTCTATGGCGCACATCTTAAACTTTTTGGCTATCTTGGAACTTCCTGCATAACATACAGTTCTATCTGATCCATTTCCTTTATATCATTAAATTTTTCAAAGACAAGACCACATTCATATCCGGCTGCCACTTCTTTTACATCATCTTTAAATCTCTTTAAGGATGCAAGGGCACCGTCAAAAATCTGAACACCGTCTCTGGAAATTCTTGCCGAACAGCCACGAACAATCTTACCGTCAAGCACATAGGAACCTGCTATGGCACCAAGGCCGGAAGCTTTGAATACCTGCCTGATTTCCGCGTGGCCAATTACTTTCTCCTCATAGGTTGGTTCCAGCATACCCTTCATGGCCGCTTCAATATCTTCAATAGCATTGTAAATTACACGGTATAACCTTAAATCCACCTTCTCACGATCGGCCAAATCTTTTGCCGTATTATCGACACGGACATTAAAACCGATAATAATGGCATTGGTAGTAATGGCCAATGTTACATCGGATTCATTTATCGTACCTACACCGCCGTGAATAATTCGTACGGCAACTTCCTCATTACTTAATTTAAGAAGACTTTGTTTTACGGCCTCCACAGAGCCTTGTACATCTGCCTTAATAATCAGATTAAGTTCCTTTATATTACCTGCCTGAATCTGTGAGAACAGGCCGTCCAGAGATAATTTGGACTTGGTTTCTGCAAGTAATTTTTCTTTGCTTTGAGATATATAAGTTTCGGAAATGGAACGTGCTTCTTTTTCATTATCTGTGACAATAAAGGTTTCACCTGCATCCGGCACCTCATTTAAACCTAAAATTTCAACCGGTGTGGATGGGGTTGCCTCTTTTACCCTTCTTCCTTTGTCATCAATCATAGCTCTTACTTTACCGTAAGCAGCTCCGATTGCTATAGCGTCACCTACTCTTAATGTCCCCTTTTGAACAAGAACCGTGGCTACGGGGCCTCTTCCCTTATCTAACTGGGCTTCAATTACAATACCTCTTGCCTTACGGTTGGGATTTGCCTTTAATTCCATCATTTCCGCTGTCAAAAGAATCATTTCAAGAAGCTGATCAATACCTTCCTTGGTATGGGCGGAAACGGGAACAAATATGGTATTTCCTCCCCAGTCTTCGGCAATTAAGTCATATTCAGTTAATTCCTGTTTTACTCTTTCAACGTTGGCACTGGGCTTATCAATTTTATTGACAGCTACGATAATCTCAACCCCTGCCGCTTTTGCATGGCTTATTGCTTCCACTGTCTGAGGCATAACGCCGTCATCTGCTGCTACTACCAAAATGGCAATATCCGTTGCCTGGGCGCCTCTCATTCTCATGGAAGTGAAAGCCTCGTGACCAGGCGTATCCAAAAATGTTATTTTTTCACCGTTTATATCAACCACATAAGCACCGATATGTTGGGTAATACCGCCGGCCTCATGGGACGTTACATTAGTCGCACGTATGGCATCCAAAAGGGAAGTTTTACCATGGTCAACGTGACCCATAACACAAACGACCGGAGGTCGTTTTACCAGACTTTCTTCCGGATCTTCCGGTTCTTTTAACAGTTCTTCGATAACATCCACTTTTTTCTCATGTTCCGCAAGAATGTCATACTCAAGAGCAATTTCTTCCGCTTCTTCAAAGGTGATTTCCTGGTTAATGGAAACCATCTTGCCTGCCAGGAAAAGTTTTTTAACCAAGGCTGCCGGCGGCATTTTCATTTTTTCGGCCAATTCCTTGATGGTTAAGACATCCGGAAGGACAATGGTCTTAATATCTTCAACCGTTTCCTCTGCCTGAACCGGCTTTGGCTTAATAAACTGACCCTTTTTCGGAAGCTTAATTTCTTCCATTTCGTCATTGTCAATATCTTTATAATTTTTATTTTTCTGATTTTTATTTCTGTTTCTAGTGTTTACGGAATCACTTCTTGACATTCCTAACGGTGCGTCAAATTTTTTCGAATCATTTCCACGGTTCTGGCGTTTTTTCATATCGGATTCCCTGTAATCGTCCTTATCCTTTCCCCGATATCCTGCGCCATAATTTTTGTTTTGGTTATTACCTGTTCCTTCATTGCCACCTTGCTGATTATATTTGGTGCCGGTCTGTCCGGATTTACTTTGTGAGGAAGATTTTGCCTGAGTCTGATTATTTCTGTTTTGCTGCCCGCTCATAGAACGTCCGTCCTGGTTCATGGAACGGTTTTGACGTCCCTGTCCGGCATACTGATTGTTTTGATTATTGGAACGGTTCTGACCAAAGGAACGATTCTGATTTTGCTGGCTTACTCCTTGCCCCCCTGTGCGGCCGGAAGCCTGCTGATTCTGACTGCTAGATCGGTTTTGCCCTTGTTGATTCGAAGCATTGGATCGATTCTGATTCTGTTGATTTTGAGTATTGGATCTGTTCTGATTTTGCTGGTTTTGATTGGAACGGTTCTGCTGTTCTCCCTGGTTTTTATTCTCAGACTTATTCGTCTTTTGGTTTTGGGTCGATGATTTTGGATTAGAAGAGTTATTTTGATTATCTATCGTTGTTTGCCCTGCCTTTCCTGTTGTTTCTTGCGTTTGCCGGGCCTGTTGTGCAGCATTTGTATTTTCAGACAATTTTGTTGAACCTTTCGTATTAACTGTTGTAGCAGCGGGCTGGGCAGTTACCGGCTTCTCCAGTACTTTTTCGTTTGATGTAAAATGTGCTCTTACCATATTGGCTTCATTTTCGTCAATGTTGCTCATATGGCTTTTCACATCAACGCCATTTTCTTTTAAGTAAGCGATAATTTCCTTACTGTGTTTATTGATTTCTTTTGCTAATTCATATATTTTAATTTTTGCCATACTTACTACCTCCGCTTATTCCGACTCTTTGTATGTTTCCATACATTGGTCTTTGTTGATTAAGTTCAGTTGCTTTTCTATTGCGCTAGCCAAGCCTTGATCAAGCAGAGCTAAAGAGGCCCTAAATTCTTTTCCTATTGCATGGCCAAGATTTGTTTTTTCACCAAAAAAGTAAATCGGCACTTTATAGTAAGTACACATATTGGTAAACATCTTTTTCGTATTGTCTGATGCATCGCATGCAACAATTACCAGTTTTGCCTTGCCTTCTTTTACAGTTTTTTCTGTCATGAATTCACCACTGGCGATAAAACCTGCTTTAGCTGCCAATCCCAGATAAGAAAGTACTTTCTTCTGGGTAACTGACCTGGGTCCGTTACTGTCTTTTTCATTGATCAAGTCCGCTCAGCTCCTTTTCTAATTCATCATAGACTTCACGAGGAATAGCCACCTTTAAAGAACGTTCCAGTCCGTGGTTTTTAACGGCTTTTTGAAAACATTCAATGGATCTGCATATGTATGCTCCTCTGCCGTTCTTTTTCCCGGTGGTATCAATAAGAATATTCTCTTCCGGTGTTCTTATCACCCGTATCATTTCCTTTTTACTTTTCATTTCCCCGCAGCCAGTGCACTGTCTTTGGGGAATCTTTCTTGTTTTGCTCATACCTAACCCTAACCTCCCTAATCAACTCTCACAACAAAGCCAAACAGTTACATTTAAATCCATCCATACTCCTGGGCCTGTGATTCGCTTTTAATATCAATTTTATAACCAGTAAGCCTTGCCGCCAGTCTGGCATTCTGACCTTCTTTACCAATAGCAAGGGACAGCTGATAATCAGGGACAATTACCCGTGCACTTTTTTCATCTTCATCTACCTGTACCGATATTACTTTGGCAGGACTTAAAGCATTTTCGATTAAAATTGCAGGATCATCACTCCAGTTAATAATATCTATCTTTTCACCGCGTAATTCATTAACGATGGCATTTACTCTGGCCCCGTTCAAACCAACACAGGCGCCAACCGGATCCACATCCGGATTATTGGAATACACTGCCATTTTCGTTCTGGAACCGGCTTCCCTGGAAATACCTTTAATTTCCACAGTGCCATCTCTGACTTCTGCTACTTCAGCTTCAAATAGCCGCTTTACCAGTTCAGGATGGGTTCTGGATACGGTAATTCTGGGGCCCTTGGTCGTATCCTTAACCTCAAGGACATAAAGCTTAATACGGTCGGTAGGTTTAAAATGCTCGGTTTTTACCTGTTCATTTTCCGTCAGTATTGCGTCAACCTTACCTAAATTTATACTAACATTATTGCCTACGTAGCGCTGTACAATACCAGTAACCACATCTTTTTCCTTACTGTAATACTGGTTAAATAATACTTTTCTTTCTTCTTCCCGGATCTTTTGCACGACTACTTGCTTTGCTTTCTGTGCGGCAATCCTGCCAAAGTTTTTCGGAGTTACTTCCACATTCACTATATCGCCGATATCATACTTAGGATATTTTACTCTTGCTTCTTCAATGCTTATCTGAGTTGCCGGGTCCGTAACGGTTTCTACTATTTCCCTCTCGGCATATACCGATACTTCCCCTGTTTCTCTGTTAATGTTGACCTTTATATTGTCAGCTTTGCCAAAGTGATTTTTACAGGCTGCCAACAGGGAGTTTTCGATGGCCTCCAATAGAATTTCCTTACTGATATCTTTTTCTCTTTCGATTTGATTCAATGCGTCAATTAACTCTTTGTTATTCATTTTTTTGCAGATCCTCCTCATAAATGTTCTTGACCATTCTAATAAACCATTACCTATACCTTAAAAATCAAAAGCGAGACGAATCATCGCAGTATTCTGGCGAGGGATTTCCATAATACTTTCGTCTTCCAGCCTGATTATAAATTTTTCGTCATCATACCCGATTAATAATCCTGTAATTTCTTTTCGTTTATTAATGGCTTTATAAAGTTTAATATCTACTTCCTTATTAATGCTTCTGGCATAGTCTCTTTCTTTTTTTAATTGTCTTCCAAGACCGGGTGAACTAACTTCAAGAATATAGGCATCTGGAATAAAGTCGTGCTGATCTAATAAGTCGCTTAATTCCCTACTGACCAATTCGCAGTCGTCAATGGTTATACCGCCTTCTTTGTCAATATACGCTCTAAGATACCAGTTGCTTCCTTCTTTTACATATTCCACGTCTACAATTTCAAAATTATACTTTTGAGTAATTGGTTCTAGAAGTTTTTCTGTTTTTTGTTCGTATTCTTCTTTCTTTGTCATATACCCTCCGGAACTTGCTCCTGTGAGCAGCTTTTTTCGTCTTTTTTACTGCCACAGGCAGACAAATTTAAATTAAATTTAAACTAATTTACACAAATATAAAGAGTGGACTTTCGTCCACTCCTATTCAATGCTTTATCATACTTACATGTAAGTATTATAACACTTATTATAAATTAATGCAAGCCATTTACATAAAAATATTTCCATTTTAAGTATTTTCATTTTTTTCCGAACATCAGGGTGGTATTTCACCGTCGTGAAATACTACCCTGATGTTTTTTTATTATTTTCTGTGGGCAAGTTCTTCCATAATATCGGACCAGTCTAAGTCACGTTCTGCCATCAGTACCATTACATGATACAGGAAATCGGAAATTTCATATTTCAATTCCTGGGAATCCGGATTCTTTGCGGCAATAATAATTTCCGCCGCTTCTTCCCCGCATTTTTTTAATATTTTGTCAATGCCTTTTTCAAAAAGATAGTTGGTGTAAGACCCTGGCTTAGGATTCTTCTTACGGTCTTTAATGATCTCAAAAACATCACTGAATACAGTCAGAGGATTTCTGTCGTCATATTCTTTTTTAACCAGGTTGGTATAAAAACAGGACTCATTTCCTGTATGACATGCCGGACCGATTTGTTTTTACTTTGGCCAAAAGGGTATCCTTATCGCAATCCAGCCAAAGGGCTTTCACATACTGATAATGTCCGCTGGTTTCCCCTTTGGTCCATAAGCAATTCCGGCTTCTGCTAAAGTAGGTCATTTTTCCAGTTTCCAAAGTTTTGTTAAAGGCTTCCTCATTCATATAAGCCATCATTAAAACTTCCTTGGTTTTATAATCCTGTACCACTACCGGTATTAGGCCGTCACTGTTTAATTTAAAGCGGCTGAAGGGAACAGGGCTTTCAAA
The DNA here is from genome assembly GCA_047777345.1 of Lachnoclostridium sp. Lineage (GTDB taxonomy): Bacteria > Bacillota > Clostridia > Lachnospirales > Lachnospiraceae > Anaerocolumna. Next base: position 56,581 of record JBKEEJ010000003.1, read on the forward strand.
TACATTTACCTTAATATTCTGTTCTTTTAATGATTGTTTCACCTTAAATATATCGTGATTCTTAAAATAACCGGATGTTATTCCCAGTACCTTTTCTGACTTTAAAAGTGTTGTAAAGTCATTGACGGATAAGGGGTCTCCGATTAGTAAGGGAAGGTCACAATCCAAGACTCTATTTAAAAAATTTTCCGTTATTTCCACATGGGAAACCAGCAAAGCACCAAAACCTGTAGCCTTTGCCCTGGTTTCCTGAGCCTTATCAAAAATCTCACGGGAACTGTCCAGTTCCAGCAAAATCCTGTCACTGCCAAACCGTTTTGCGGCTTCTTCTATACCTTTTGGTTCATCTAACAGGGAATTTTTTAAAACCACATAGGCAGCTCCTGTGTAAAAAGCCTTTTTCATATCTTCGAATCGTCTGGCATAACAGCCGATATATATGGGTATATCCACTTGTTTTGAAACTTCTTTTACTATGTTGAAAAAATTATCCCTGACCACTTCATCCTTGGAATAATTATATAAGAATAATTCATCAGCACCGCCGGTTTCATAAAGAGCCGCTTCGTCAATAATATGAGCCGGCAACCTGTTTTCACAATTGACAGATGGTATAATTTTTTTATACAAGGTTTACCTCCAAACAGTTAATCAACGGTTCCTTTCGTAGAAAGAACGTCGGTAATTCTTGGGTCCAATCTGGTAGCTTCATCCAAAGCTTTGGCAAATGCCTTGAATCCCGCTTCGATAATATGATGATTATTAATACCGTTAAGCATTTTTATATGCAGATTCATACCTGCCGAATAAGTTACCGCGTAGAAAAATTCCCTGACTAATTCCGTATCCAGATAGCCCACACGTTCTGCCGTTAAGTTTAAATCATAGACAAGATAAGGCCTTCCGGATAAATCAATGGCACAAAGAATCAGCGCGTCGTCCATGGGAAGTATGGCACTGCCATAACGCTTAATCCCTTTTTTATCCCCCAAAGCTTTCTTTATGGCCTGGCCCAAAACAATGCCGGTATCTTCCACAGTATGATGTCCATCCACATACAGATCCCCGGAAACATTTAATTTCAGATCAAAAAAACCGTGCTTTACAAAACTGTTTAACATATGGTCAAAAAAGCCGATGCCCGTATTAATATCTCCATTACCTTCCCCGTCCAAATTCAGCTGCAAAGCGATGGAAGTTTCCTTGGTATTCCTTTGAATTTCTGCCATCCTTGCCATTTCTTTTTCCCCCTTTCTTATTCCTCAAACCGGACTGCGATAGAATTGGCATGGGCAGTTAAACCTTCCGCTTTTGCAAATTTTACAATGTCCGGATAGATTGCGTGAAGAGCTTCCCTGGAATAAGATATTATACTGGATTTTTTAATAAAATCATCCACACTTAAGGGTGAAAAGAATTTGGCCGTTCCGTTGGTAGGAAGGACATGATTGGGTCCCGCAAAATAGTCTCCTAGGGGTTCGCTGCTGTATTCGCCAAGGAAAATAGCTCCGGCATTTTTTATCTTAGTCATAATCAGATAGGGGTCTTTTGTAATAATTTCCAGATGCTCGGATGCGATTTCATTGGCAATTTCCACCGCTTCATCCATGGTATCTGCCAATAAAATATAGCCGTAATTTTCCAGGGATTTTTTTATAATCTCTTTTCTGGATAAGCTCATGGTAAACTTATCTATTTCAGCCAAAACCTGATCTGCCACCTCTTTGTCAGTGGTAACAAGAATTGCAGAGGCCAGTTCATCGTGTTCTGCCTGGGACAAAAGATCCGCCGCCACGTATCTTGGATTGGCACTTTCATCCGCAATAACCAGAATCTCGCTGGGTCCGGCTATGGAATCAATGCTTACATGGCCATATACAGCCTTTTTGGCAAGAGCCACATAAATATTGCCGGGGCCAACTATTTTATCCACCTTTTTTATGCAGTCTGTGCCGTATGCCAAAGCTGCAATTGCCTGGGCGCCGCCTGCTTTATAAATTTCAGTAACACCCGCTTCCTTTGCGGCTACCAAAGTTGTGGCATACACTTTACCTTCCGCGTCCGGGGGAGTAACCATGGCAATGCGTTTCACTCCGGCTACCTTTGCCGGTATTACGTTCATCAGAACAGAGGAAGGGTAGGCTGCTTTTCCTCCCGGAACATACACACCTACTGACTCAAGGGGAGTTACTTTCTGTCCTAAAATAATGCCCCTTGGATCGCTGTCAAACCAACTGCGCTGCAGTTGCTTTTCATGATAGGCTTCGATATTTTTCGCAACCTTTTTTATAACCTTAACCACTTCCGGGTCAACCATAGTGTAGGCTTTACTTATTTCCTCATCCGTAACTTTTATGGTATTTTCATTTATCCGGGCCTTGTCAAAACGCTCGGTGTATTCAAACAAAGCCTGATCTTTTCTTACTCTTACGTCTTCAATAATTTCGTTCACCGTCTTGGCATATTTTTCATACTGACCCGGACTTCTTTTCAATAAATTTTTTAGTATATCTTTTTTCGCATCCGCATCCAGCTTTACAACTTTCATGTACCTACCTCCCTATTGCTCGCAAGAATATCCCTTAATGCATTAATTAATTCGGTAATCCTTTCATGTTCCATTTTCATACTTACCTGATTTACCACCATTCTGGCAGATAAAGGACATATTTCCTCTAAAACTTCAAGACCGTTTTCCCTTAAGGTAGCCCCGGTTTCTACAATATCCACGATTACTTCCGAAAGGCCCACAATGGGTGCTAATTCTACGGATCCGTTAAGCTTAATAATTTCCACTGTCTGATGTTTTTTATTATAAAAATAATCCTTGGCAATATTGGGGTATTTAGTTGCCACCCGAATTAATTCACCATGCTGCAAAAGTTCCCTGGCATTCTTAGGCCCTGCCACACACATAGTACATTTTCCAAATCCCAAATCAACTACTTCGTACAATTTTCGTCCTTCTTCCAGAATCGTGTCCCTTCCCACAACGCCGATATCAGCGGCTCCGTATTCCACATACGTAGGCACATCATTGGCTTTTGCCAGGAAAATTTTAATTTTTTGCTTCTCGTTGACAAAAATCAGCTTTCTGGTTTTGGGGTCCTTCATTTCATCACAGGTAATCCCAATCTGCTCCAACATTTCCATGGTCTTTTTTGCCAGTCTCCCTTTTGCCAAAGCAAATGTCAAATATCTCATACTATCTTCCATCCGTGTATCTCCCATCTGCGTTTCGTATGTGTAAGCCATGCGAAACATCATAACAACAATAATACTGCCGCAAATTTTTTCCATTAAACTATGAGGAAAGAAAATCTTCAAAGGTTGCTTTTTGAATTTCTCCGGTCTCCGAATTTATAACCTGAATTAACAAAGGCGTTTCAAAATACAAAATACCGCCGTTTCTGTTTCTTTTTGAATAAGATATATACTCCTCTAAAGGTATATTGTCGTCATAACACAGTAATTCAATATTCAAATCCTGGCTCCGGAAATGATTGGCAAGTAAAACAGCGTTCTTAAGCAAATGTTTCTTATATAATATAAGGGTATTTTTTTCTTTTTGTCCTATTTCGATTTTTTGTCTGGACAAAGCAAGCAAAAGCTGGTCCACCATAATCGCCAGTCCGATAGCCGGCGCATTTTTGCCAAATTGGCCGACCAGATTATCATAGCGGCCTCCGTTGGCAATGGTATCTCCGGTTCCGTAAGTGTAGGCACGAAAGATAATTCCCGTATAATAATTGTATTTGCTTAACATGCCAAGATCAAAGGTAATATATTTTTCCAGCCCGTAAGCAGTTAATATGGTATATAACTCTTCCAGCCTTTCAATTGCTTTTAAAGCCCTGGGGTTTTTGGTAAGTTCCCTGGCCCTTTTTAACTTATCCACGGTGCCAAAAAGCTCCGGTAAGGTAAGAAAAACCGTTTTTAAATCAGCATTAATATTTTTGCTTGAAATAATTTCTTCCACACCGAACATATTTTTTTTCTCAATAAGGATACGCAGCTGATTTTCTTCTTCCTCATCAAAGCCGGCTTCTTCAATTAATCCCCGGAAAAAATCAGCTTCTCCTATTTCTACCTGGAATTCCTTTAAACCGGCTTTAAGCAGACATTCGACAATTAAAGCCAGCATTTCGGCATCCGCATCCGGTGTGGCATCATTGATTAACTCTGCCCCAAGCTGAGTGGATTCCTTTAATTTGCCCTGATAACTGCTGTTATTAATAAAGGTACTCCCCATATAGCAAAGCCGGATGGGAAAGGTTTCTTCCTTGTAATACTTTGCAACACATCTGGCCACAGACGGCGTTATATCGGGTCTTAAGACTAAGGTATTGCCATCCCGGTCAAAGAATTTATACATATCTTTCGCATCCACTGTTCCACGTTCTTTGCTGAATATGTCAAAAAATTCGAAAGTAGGTGTCTGTATATCCTTAAAGCCGTGAAGTTCCATAACATGATGCAGCCGGTTCTGCAATTCAATTTTTCTTTCACATTCCGTGTTGTAAATATCTCTAACACCTTCCGGTGTATGCAACAGTTTCCCTATCATTTTCATCCTCATTTCCGCATCGATTTATAGCGTTTCATTATGAAACAGTCAGTAACCACATATTTTAAGCAAATATTTGTGGCCAAAATTATCATGGGCCTGATCATATGTAAACATGACTTATGTCACTTTACCGTAGTAACGTGATAATTCATTATCATAACAGTGTATCCATTATAGTACAATCAAAATTTCCTGTCAACCGTCATTATCACCCGGATGTTGTTCTTCCCGGCTTGCTATGTCTTTGGCAATGTTTTCAATATAGTGTATGATAATATGGTTCTTTACGGATATTTCATTTTCCATGTCCAGTTCATCGATGCGAAAACTTTTTCTTCCCCCATTTTTTGCTCTTTCCCAGAATTTATACAGCTGTTTAAACGGAAGGTAATAATACAGATTTCTTTTTGAATAATAAATCAACAGGAAAGCAATCCCTCCCTGTTCTTCAAAGTCTTTCATGAAATTAACCTGATGTTCGTGTACATTCTGCAAAGCAAAAGTATCCACTGCACATTCTTTTGCATCAAAGCAAACCGGTACTCCCTGAACCACGCCGATATAATCGACGGTACTTTTTTCCTCAAAATAAGCTAAAGTAATGTGCCTGTTTGCCTTATCAATTTTAGTCGGCGTTATGGGTGTGGGAATTTTTTGAATCAGAGCTAATTTCTTTTCCCTGTATTTTGCATTGGTAAGATTAATTAGTTCTTCCAAAGAGGAACCTCTTAGGCCTCTCGAATTCCATAAGGCCATATTTTCCCTCCTTTCAAGACGGTATGGAAACCGGAAAATCAATGTGACAGGGATTAATTCCGGCAGTTTTAAAACAGTTCTTTTTGAATACGGGTAAAATAATCCGGCAATGGAGCCGTAAATACTTTACCGGATAAATATTCAAACTTGCCTGTAAGGTCCGGAAACCCTATCTGATAAGAATGAAGGAGCTGATACTTTAGGCCAAAATCCTTTTTAAATTTCTGGTTTTCTTCTTTATTGCCGTACTTACTGTCTCCGATAACGGGATGTCCGATGCTGCTTAAATGGGCCCGTATCTGATGAGTTTTTCCGGTAATTAGCTTAACACAAAGTAACGTATAACGGGAATTATACTGTACCGGTTTGTATTCTGTCCGTATCGGCTCGCCACCTTCCCTATTATCACCGGTTACGGACACTTTATTGGACTTTTCATCCTTTCTTAAATACCCGTTAATTTGCCTTCCTTCCTTAATCATTCCTTTTACAATACACAAATAATATTTGTCCAGTGTCCTTTCCCGAAACAGTTCCGAAAGGACCTGAAGGCCTGCCAGGGTTTTACCGGCGGCAACCAGGCCGCTGGTATTGCGGTCTAAACGATTGCAGATTCCGGGTTTGAAAGTGTTTAATTCTTCCTCCCTTATCTGATTGGTATTAAGCAGATAGGAGTGAATATGTTCAACTAAGGATATGTCATCCTTACCGGCCTTTTGAGACAGCAAACCGGCCGGTTTATTTACCAGCAAAATATCAGCATCTTCATACACTACGGTAAAATCATATTTTACTTCTACCTTCTTATAAGCTTCGCTGAAATTCTGAATGGTTTCATCCGATAAAAACAGCTTAATTTCATCATTTAACTGTGTCTTTTCCGAACCGCTTGCTTTTTTTCCGTTTAAAGTTATATTCTTTTTGCGAAGCATTTTGTAAATAAAGCTTTTTGGTGCTTTATTCAGATATTTCATCAGAAGCTTGTCCAAACGCTGACCGGCTTCATTCTTATCCACGGTTATTATTTTCATAACTACTCCAGTCTGATTTCTTCGATAATTGTTCATGGAACCTGCCTGCCCAGGTTTGTTTTCAGTTTCATACTTTATAATATTTCTTCAAAGGATTCCACATAATAATCTGCCAGTTCTTTTTTTCTGTCAGTGTCCTTTTCGGAATAATCATCATAAACAGCGCATACCTTCATGCCCGCGTTTTTTCCTGCCATAATACCCTGAATCACGTCTTCAAAAACCAAACATTCTTCGCTTGTTACGCCCAAATCTTTCGCAACCAGATGGTAAATATCCGGCGAAGGTTTTCCCTTTTCTACCTCACAGGAAGTCCGAATCGACATAAAGTAATCCCTTACCTGAAGTTTTTCTATAACAAGGTCCACCAGTTCCCTGGAATTACTGGTGGCAATTCCCGCCTTAATTCCCATTTCTTTTAAAAGTTTAAGGAACTTAGCGGCACCTTTTTTTAAGGGAACTTGATTTAAGTATTTGTCCCAGGCCATCCGGTTCCATTCTTCTTTTATTTCTTCCAAAGACTGACTAAGCCCAAAACGTTTTTTAAAATAGACGGCGGTTTCCGAAAAACTCATTCCTTCAATTTCTTCCTGTAAATCTTCCGGCAGCTCATATCCATACTTGGCAAGATATTCAATATCAATGTCTCTCCACATCCACATGGAATCCACTAAAGTTCCATCCAAATCAAAGATAACTGCCTTTACTCCCTTTAGCATTTCGTTCATGTTTCATCAATTCCTTTTAATATATTCAATTCTTCCTGTGTCAGTTTCCTGTATTCTCCTGTCGCCAGGGTTTCATCCAGTTTCAGATTCCCCATGCTAAGTCTTTTTAAATACAGCACTTCCTTTCCTACCGCTTTAAACATTCGCTTTATCTGGTGAAATTTTCCTTCATAAATGGTAACTAGCACTTCCGATTCTTCACCATTTTGCAAGATAACCAGCTGAGCCGGAAGAGTAATAAAATCTTCTTCCAGTTTCATTCCTTTTTTAAATGCAGCAATATCTTCCCCTGTAACTTTTCCCTGAATTCTGGCATAATAGGTTTTTGGCACATGTTTTCTGGGCGATAAAAGCCTGTGTGCCAGTTCTCCGTCGTCGGTTATCAGCAAAAGCCCTTCCGTATCCTTATCTAACCTTCCTACCGGAAACAGATTTTTCTTCTTTTTTGTATTGATTAAATCAATAACCGTCCTGCAATGATTATCGGTGGTAGCGGAAACCACGCCGGCCGGCTTATTTATCATAAAATACTGAAAAGCTTCGTATTCTACTTCTCTGTTATCAAAATAAACTTTAGATTCAAAAGAATCCAGCTTAAAATCAGGTTGTCTTACAATTTTCCCGTCTACGATAACCCTGCCTTTTTTTATATACTCCTTTACTTCGCTTCTGGTACCTATGCCCATTTCAGACAAATATTTATCCAGTCGAACCATGTTCATTATTCACCCGTTACTTACCATATTTTGTTTTTAATGCATTTTTGAAACTGCTAAAAACTCATGGCATCCTTTCTTACTGCTTTTCTACATCCACCGCCAGCCTGGCAAATATTTGTTTTTTACCACACCGCTGTTTACTTTTCCCCAGCCTAAAGGAAAACCGTCTGTACAAATCAGATTCCATCCGTCCCGAACCGCCTTGTCCGTTTGTATCGTTTCACATTTTAAATACTTTATGGTATCCGGATCCGAAGCGGATAAATTAATACTTGGCTGATATTCATCCATTTTTAAGGCGCAGGCCAAAGCCTGGCATGGTTCAAAACGGTTCTTTTTCATATCTCCCAGATACAGGCCCTGCCTCAGAATACGTAAGCCTTTTAAGTCCGGTATCCCCTCGGGCAGTAAATAGAGTTTATCATCTCTTACGGTTATATTTTTAAGTTTCGGGGCAAGCCCGATACCGGTTAAAAATTCAACTGCTTCCTGGGACAGATTTGGATTATTCTTTTTAATATCAAAATTATTTGTCTGTTCTTCATCCTTACTTTTTTCAAGAAGAGCAATAAAATGGCCTTCTCCCTGAATACGGTGAGGCCACAGCCGTATGCAGTTCTTTAGTTCCTCCGGCCCGTCAACCCATTCGGGTCTTCCCGGTGCGAATCCGTCATAGGATACGTTTTCCTGTTTCGTTAACGGATTCAGTATCCGAAACTCAGGGAAATGTTTCAGAAGAAAAGCAATAGTTCCTTCATTTTCTTCCGGTGAAAAGGTACAGGTCGAATATACCATTTTCCCACCGGGCTTTAACATTTTGGCGGCACTTAAAATAATTTCTTTTTGCAGCTTATTATAATAATCTACTCCATACTGTTCCCAGTTTTTCATAATGGAAGGGCTTTTGCGAAACATACCTTCCCCGGAGCAGGGCGCATCCACAAGAATCTTATCAAAATACCCTTCGAAATAATTCACAAGTTTTGATGGTGGTTCACTGATAACAACAGCGTTTTTTACTCCGAACAGCTCTATATTTTTCAGCAATGCTTTGGCTCTGGAATTGCTGATATCATTGGCTATCAGTACGCCTTCTCCTTTTAATTTGGCCGCCAGTTCGGTACTTTTGCCGCCGGGAGCCGCACAAAGGTCCAATACCTTATCCCCCGGCGTTACCGGCAGCAAACTGGCTGGTGTCATAGCGCTGGGTTCCTGTATATAATATAAACCGGCATAATAATAAGGGTGTTTTGCCGGTTGATCTTCTTTTTCCTCATAAAAATATCCGTTTTTAATCCAGGGTATCCGTTTTATTTGAAAGGGAGAAATTTTTTCAAATTCCTCCGGTGTAATTTTTAAAGTATTTACCCTAAGGCCACTGTAATGTTTTCTGTCAAAACATGCCACATAGTCTTTGTATTCCTCCCCTAACAATTCCTTCATCCGGTTTTCAAATAGCTTTGGTAATGTCATTGATTTCTCCTTACTTTTTTATCCTAAACTTTGAGCCCGATAGCCTTCCGATATGGCATCCAGTTCTTTATTAAAACGTTCCAGCTGTTCCAAGTCTCCGGATTCATATATTTTGAAAAACTCATCCTGTATTTTAATTACTTCCCGTTTATTGGCTACTTTATATAAATTCTGGATATTTGTCAAGATGTCTGCCACCATATTGGCCTTAATTTTAAATGAATTCTGGGCATCCATAATTTCATCCCGGATGGACGACATCTCCTTATCCAGCATAATAACCGCTTCCGCCGCTTTGGACAGTCTGGTTCGGATATGTTCCGGCATATTTTGCTTATATTTATACTGGAGCGAATGTTCAATTGTAGACCAGAAATTCATGGCAAGAGTACGAATCTGAATTTCCACCTGAAGCTCCTTGGTGCCTTTTAAAGTCTGTACCGTATAATAAATAATAAGGTGATAGCTTCGGTACCCGCTGGGCTTCATGTTGGTAATATAATCCTTTTCGCTTTTAATACGCATATCCGTTCTTTTCCTTATTATTTCCACAACTTTTTGAATATCTTCCACAAACTGGCAGATAATGCGGATTCCTGCGATATCTTCTATTTTTTCCTCAATTTCTTCTAACTTAATATGCTTTTTTTGTGCCTTTTCCAAAATACTGGATATGGTTTTTACTCTGCCGTTTACCTGCTCAATAGGCGAATAATCACCGGTTTTTCGGTATTCTTCTATAATATGGTTAAATTTAACCACCAATTCATCAACTGCCAGGAAATAGGGATCTAATATTTCCCTCCACAACTGTATTTCCATAAATTTTTCACTCCTTATCCCCCAAATATTAATTATAGTCAGTTTACAATACCCGACTTTTCTTTTGTACCCTTTCCCATGTACAAAGTAAATCCCCTCTGTGTGGCGCAAATCTTACTCATTACGTCAGGCACTGCTTACATCCCGTGAAACAATCATACCTGATACACAGCCAAAAAACGCCACAAAATAACAGACAGAAATATAACAGCAATAAATGCCTGCTCTATAGTATTTGCTTTCTATCCTACGATATTATACCATAAAGCATAACATTAAACCATAAGATTTGGGACCCTATCTGCTATTTTTTGCATTTTGTGTTTCCAGATACAGCAGTATCCAATAAGGATTGACGCTTAATTCGCCAAAATCCGTATCCACGTAAATTCCCACATGAAGATGGACGTCAAACTTTCCAACGGTGCCTTCCGGCCCATACCCGCTGTCACCCATATACCCTAACAATTGTCCTGCCACAACGGCATCTCCAATCTTTAAATCCATAGCATAGGATTCCAGATGGGCATAGTAAAAATAGGCTCCGTTCTTGCCACGGATTCCGATGCGGTAACCGCCCTTTTCCAGCCAGCCCATTTTTTCTACAACCCCATCCGTCATACTGACAACGGGATACTGTCCTCTGATATTCTCACCGGACATTAAATCCGTTCCCTCGTGTCTTCGATTTCCTCCGTAACTGCGGTGTTGATTCCAGGTATCCGTAAAAGTTATATGAAACCGTCCTTCCGAATCCGGTGCGACCGGAAAACACTTAATATCTGACAGTATCGCATGATAGTAAGATTTTAATTCTTTAAAACTGTTATTGTCCGAAAGTTCTTTAATGAAATACTCCATATTTCGTTTTCCGGGGTTCTTGCCCTTTCTTAAATCATATTTATTTAACAGCATGAAAACGGTTACATAATCGGCTGCTTTTTCAGAATTCCGATTAAAGGTAACTTTCACTTTATCGAGAGTTTTCACCGGTATAAGCATTTCCCGAAATGAATCATAATCAATTCCTTCGGATTTCAGCCTTTGGGCCGTGATTTTTAATTCCAGCCGGTTTTGGGTTGTTCCCACAATAAATAAAGTGATTAATAATAAAAGAGACCAAAAAAAGCAAGCTTTCTGCTTCCTTCCTTTATTACGCAAAAAGCTTTTTTTATGTTTATGTAATCGGTTACTGCGGCGATACAAACTGTTGTTATGAAAAAACATAATTTCTCCATCGAAAGATTGGGCACGTCCTTATTATTATATGTGTATTCACAAAAGATATGCCAAGTGAAAACTTCTGCCAGGAAAGCTTTTTACAAAACGGTAAAGTCAAAGGGGTTTTCTGTTTACTGCAAAAAAGGCCTGACCATAAGACGTCAGACCTATACCAATTTTATTTTCTGGTTTCTTTGAAATGTGTAAAAGGGCCTGTTTCCTTTCTTACCGAACCAAATATAAATTCGTGAAGAATTTTCGTATTTTCCTGAATGTCCGGTATTAATACTGACATTTTACGCACATACCCCTCTTCAAAAGTTTGATCCGCCGGTATTCTCAGATTCTGTATTTCTGATAATCCCATGGACAAAGCGGTCCGAAGATAAGTTTCGAAATCTTCTTTTTCAATATCCGTGGTAATTAAGGGTAAAATATCATTAAGCAGCATGGCTAGTTCCGGCAGGCTTTTCGACTTATACTGTTCGAAAATCGCATTGAGTACGACTCTTTGCCTGGAAGTTCTGCCAAAGTCATTTAACTGTTTATCACCGGTTGCTACATAGCGTATTCTGCAGTATCCCAATGCCTGATTGCCGTTTAGTATTTGGGTACCCGCTTTCACATTCCGATATTCCGGTTTGGATATATAATTGGTAGTATTTAAGTAGCTGGCTTCTTCCGGTGTCAAAGTTATTTTCACACCGCCAAGTTTATTAATGATACCTTCAAAATTATTAAAATCAACTAACATATAACCATCCGGTTTCAGGTCAAAATTTTGTTCGATTGTTTTATACAGTAAGGGAATTCCGCCTATCTGATATGCCGCATTTAGCTTGTTATCTTTGTATCCCGGTATCTGAACTAACATATCTCTCATAAGGGAAGTTAATTTACAGGTTTTCTCTTTTGTATTCATAGTGGCAATTATCATTAAATCCGTACGTCCTCTGCTGTTACCGGAGTCAATTGCTTCTTCCCCCAAAAGCAGAATATTAATAACTCCATCCTCTTTTCTTGCCCCATCCTGAGGCTGTGTTTCCCACTTTACGGGAGTATCCGTTACTTTAGGAAGTAACTTAACATCTTCTTCCACATCATCTTTTACATCCTGAATCTTTACATCCAAACCCTGGTCATAATTCATTTTCCCATATGCGTAATTGGTAGCTGACTTCCATAAAAAGTCCCTGCCAAAAGGTGTTAACAAAAATACAAGAAGCAAACATATAATTGTGGCCAAACTAATAAGCGCAATTTTTATTCCCCGGGGGAAATTCTTCTTTTTACTTTTCTTGATTTCTTCCTGCCACCTTAATTCCTTTTGTACATGTAAGCCTAGCTGCCTGCTTATACTTTCCAATACTTCGTCTTCCGAATGAATCACAATTTCTTGTCCATCAGGAATTTCATTTCTTTGCTCATCAACCCAACTGGTAATGTCATAGGCTTCTTCGGACTGTTTATTTATTTTGCTTTCATCCTGTGTAGAATCATTTCGTCCCTCTTTGTCAAATTTTTGCTCTTTCATTACCTTACTCCTGCCTTTTTATTTTGTGTAATTTCCAAATACTGGCATGAGATATATTATAGCATGGTTACTGCAGAATGTAAAATTCTTTTTTAAAAAAATGTTAAAAATTAGAAAACCAGTGTGTTTATCTAAAAAAGCCGCCCAGGTATAAAGAATGTGAAGGATATAGAAGTCTTTTCATTCTTTATACTTGAGTGGCATAGAATATGTTTGTAAATTTTTATGAACTAATATTCTTCTATTGTAGAATTTGTCATTGGGTTAACAAGGCCATTTTGGTCAAACTCAACTCCGAAAGAAATATCTGTCATGTACCGGTAAAAATCATCAATTTCACTTGAATCCTCTAAAGAATAAGTTAAGGCATTTTCGGCTTTTCCCGGAATAAGTTCAATTTTTGCTTCATTTTGTTCATTTATTAAAACCTTAAGCAAGGCAGTCCGATTTATATTGCTGTAGAACATAAAGTTTCCAAGGCTATATATGATAGGTTTTCCATTGTAATATTCCATACCTTGAAGCACATGGGGGTGACTTCCCACTACCAGGTCCGCCCCTGCGTCTATGTACTGCTTTGCCATACTGCGCTGATAATCTTCCGGATATTCCTTTCCTTCCTTTCCCCAGTGAACATATACGACGACAAAATCACTTTGGGCTTTGGCTGTTTTTATATCTTCTATTAACATAGCCGGATCATAGGTTGTTAACATGCCGGGCTTATTTTTATAAGCATTCCAGTCCGGCACTGGTATAACACGGGAAGCACCAAGGAAGGCAATTTTTTTATTTTTTACTTCCACGTATTTAATTTCTCTTGCTTCCGTTATATTATTGCCAGCGCCAATATAACGAATCCCTGCGGCATTTAAAGTATCAAAGGAATCCGTAAGGCCCACAATACCATAATCCATGGAATGATTGTTGGCCAGAGACACAATATCAATTCCCATATCCTTAAAAATTTGGACATATTCCGGAGCTGTCCGAAATGTATACTGTTTGTCGGCTGCTTTGGTTCCTCTGTTTGTAAAGGCAAATTCCTGATTAACCAGGGCAATGTCCGCATTTATCAATTCCTGGCTGAATTTCTTTTCCAAAATGCCGTCAAGGCCGGCCTGGTCATACCTGTTTTGTATGACTTTAGTTAAGTTTATGTCTCCGGAAATTACAAGGGTTATATCCTCCCAGGGAAGGGGAACAATTGAATCCGTGTTGTCAGAATCCGAGGTGTCCTCTTCCATAGGGACTACCTCCGATTTCTCCTTGTTTTCTGCCACATCATCCGTTAATAAAGAATTGCTGACAGCCTGGTCAATGGTATTTTGCTTATTGGTATCTTTAGCCCCATCCAGTTGCTTTTCCGTGTACAAATTTGTGTCTGATTCATCCGAAAACCGCCTGAATTCCACTGCTACCACAATACCTAATAAAGCAAAGGTACCTATAATAAATGCCAATAACCGGTACATTTTCTTTCGACTCATGTTATTTCAATCCTTCAATGACCTTTTCCAGAAATTTATAAACTCGTATAGCTGAAGATAAGCTCAAACGTTCCTTTGGTGTATGAATATCATACATATCAGGGCCTAATGACACAATATCAACGCCAGGAATTTTTTCCGCAAAGAAACTGCATTCCAGACCAGCATGAATGGCCTCCAGTTTCGGCTCATGGCCATACTCCTGCTTAAAGATTTTTATTAAGTGTTCCCGCAGTGGTGACTCCTTTTTATATTCCCAGGCAGGATATTGTCCTCTTACATAAAAATTGCCGCCTAAAAACTCGGTCATATATTTTAATTTATTGGCAATAAACTGCTTATAGGTGTTTACCGAACTGCGGACGGAAAAACATAAGGATGCCTTGTCTTCCTCTATACGAAAGATTCCAAGATTTAAAGAACTTTCCACAAGGCCCGGAATATCCGAACTCATCTTCTGTACACCATTTGGCGTATTAATCAGCATAAATAATACTTTTTCAAAGGAAACAGGATGGATATAGGAATACTCTCCTTCTCCCAAATCCATCATTTGCATTTCCAGATTTGGTTCACTAGAAATCAATTCATTTTTATATTTTTTCTTTAATTCTTCAAAGCCAATCTTTAGCTTATCCGCATCTGCCGGATTTATAATAATATTGGCAGTGGAATCTCTTGGAATGGCATTATCTTTTAAGCCGCCCATCATATCAATAAGGCCATAATTTACATAGTCTCTTAACTCAAATAAAAATCTTCCCATTAATCTGGTGGCATTGGTTCTGTTTTTATCGATTTCCGAACCGGAGTGGCCTCCCTGTAAGTCGCTGACTGCAATGTTAACCTTAAGGCCCTTGCCCTTTTGGCGATTAATCGGTATTTCACAGGTACTGGTAAGGCCTCCGGCTGAACTGGTCCATAAAACGCCTTCCGCTTCCGAATCCGCATTGATTAAATACTTGCCCTTTAAAACAGACACATCCAGACCAATGGCACCTTCCATGCCGACTTCTTCGTCAGTGGTAAATACCGCTTCGATTCTTGGATGTTTTAAAGCATCATCATCCAGTAATGCCAGGGCATAGGCAACGGCTATACCGTTATCGGCTCCCAAAGTAGTACGGTCTGCATGTATAAAATCTCCGTCCAGGTATAACTCAATGCCTTCCGTTAAGAAATCATGGGTACAGTCATTGGTCTTTTCGCACACCATATCCATATGCCCCTGAATAATAATGGCAGGTGCGTTTTCATAACCGGCCGAAGCTTCTTTGATGATAACCACATTTTCATATTCATCCTGAATATAAAAAAGCCCGCGGCTTTTGGCAAAGTCTACCAGGTAATTACTGATAGCCGTATTATTTTTGGAGCCTCTTGGCACAGCCGATATTTCACTGAAAAAACGTAATACATTTTTATAGTCCTTTTTTAAGATTTCCTCATTCATTTTCTTACCCCATTACGTACTGCAAAATGCGGTACTGCCACAGATAAAATTATAAACTGTGGCATCCTTTCTTTAAAAATTCTGATTTATAATATTCTGTTTTTAAATACTTTGTCTCTTATTATTCATTTTCAAGATGTTTCTTAATGTTCTGTCCCTTATTAACTATTTCTAAATGTCCAGTAATTTTCTATTTCCTGATATTCTGATTTTTATAGCTATTATTTCTTAATATTTATATTTTTAGTTTTTTTTCGAATATTCTTTTTTTTCATATTTCTGTTTTTAAATTCAATGTCTGTTGCCGGAATCTTTTGCTTTATTATTGCAATTAAACCATATCAGTTTTTAAAACTGTGAATCGGTGCCGGAATTCTTCCGCCACGGTTAATGAATTCTTCACAGCCAAAAGAATTTACCGGCATTATGGGGGCATAGCCTAGCAAGCCGCCAAATTCTACCATATCACCGACTTTCTTACCAATCACCGGTATAATGCGGACTGCGGTGGTTTTCTGATTAACCATGCCAATGGCCATTTCATCTGCAATAATACCTGATATGGTAGCCGGCTTGGTATCTCCGGGAATTGCAATCATGTCCAGTCCTACGGAGCAGACACAGGTCATTGCTTCCAGTTTTTCAATTGTTAAGGCTCCTGCTTTAACCGCATCAATCATTCCCTGATCTTCACTGACCGGAATGAAAGCGCCGCTTAAGCCGCCCACAAAGGAAGAAGCCATTACTCCGCCTTTTTTTACCTGGTCATTTAAAAGTGCCAAAGCTGCCGTAGTACCCGGTGCGCCTGCCTGTTCAAGGCCCATTTCTTTTAGTATTTCTGCAATACTGTCACCTACTGCAGGAGTAGGAGCCAGGGATAAATCAATAATTCCAAAAGGTATATTTAATCTTTTGGAAGCTTCCTGGGCAACCAACTGACCAACTCTGGTTATTTTAAATGCAGTGGTTTTAATGGTTTCACAAAGGGTCTCAAAATCGGCTCCCTTTACTCTTTCTAAGGCTGTCTTTACAACGCCTGGGCCGCTGACACCCACATTTATGATAGCGTCTCCTTCCGTAACCCCGTGAAATGCACCGGCCATAAAAGGATTGTCATCGGGTGCATTACAAAATACCACTAATTTGGTACAGCCTATGGAATCTTTATCACGGGTTAATTCTGCGGTTTCTCGTATGATTTCGCCAAGAAGTTTAACGGCATCCATATCAATGCCTGTTTTCGTTGACCCTACATTAACGGAGCTGCATACCCGTTCCGTACCGGCAAGGGCCTGAGGAATGGATTTTATCAGCATCTCATCGCTGGTAGTCATTCCTTTGGATACCAGAGCCGAATATCCGCCGATAAAATTAACGCCAACGTCCTTGGCAGCCCGATCCAGTGTCTTGGCAATGGTTACATAATCCTCTGGGCACTTGCAGGCAGAAGCGCCTACCAAAGAAATGGGTGTTACCGAAATTCGCTTGTTTACAATCGGTATACCGTATTCCCTTTCAATTGCCTTCCCCGTTGCCACCAAATCCCTGGCCACGGTAGTTATTTTTTCAAATATTTTACGATTTACTTCATCTAAATTATTATCCGCGCAATCCAACAGACTTATTCCCAGCGTAATGGTTCTTACGTCCAGGTTTTCCTGTTCAATCATTTTATTGGTTTCAATTACTTCTTCAATATTTATCATATTTACACCCGCTGCTTTCTTTTATTCTGTTCTTTTCACGAAAGAAATAAGCTTGCAATACTCTCTTAGTATTTCACAAAAGTTTTGAGCCTTTGCGTAAATTGCCCCTTACAGGCGGTGCATTTTATTAAAAATATCCTCATGCTGGGCTTTGATAACTACTCCGATTTCCTCGCCAATCTGTTCCAGTTCTGTGGCAATTTCCTCAAAATTTTTCGGTGCCTGGTTGGCATCCACAATCATCATCATATTAAAATATCCCTGAACAATGGTTTGGGAAATATCCAGAATATTTACATTATTATTTGCCAGATACGTACATACCTTTGCAATAATTCCAACTTTATCCTTACCTACAACAGTAATAATTGTTTTTTTCATCCTGACGTCCTCCACAAATAAATATAAGACAGGTGCTGTCAAACAATTGACAGCATTTCCGATACCATATCCCTTCTGGCAACACTAAGTATGGCTCCTGAGCTGCGATCATCCACGATATTGCTTAATTCTGCTCTGACCGTTTCATAAGCCAGTTCTTCATAATTGTTTTCTTTACTTAAATGGGCCAGGGTTATATATTTTAATTTTTTATGAAATAATTTGCAGATTAATTTAGCGGAGTTATCATTGGATAAATGGCCCCGGTCTCCTAAAATTCTCTGCTTTAAATAATAAGGATACCCACCTACCAAAAGCATATTCACGTCATGGTTTGCTTCCATTAATAAAATCTCGGATCCTTCCAGTTTTTTTATTATATAATCATCGTATTTTCCCAAATCGGTTGCCATGCCTATTTTATGCCCTTCGGCCTGAAAGGTATAGCATACCGGATTAGCCGCATCGTGTGATATTGAAAAAGGTTCCACAGTAATATCGTTAATTAAAAAGGGCTGGTCCGGTACCACATAATGTAAAAGTTCCTGTGGTATATTTCCCAGACTCCTCATTTTTAAGATAGAGTTAATTGTCTCTGCGGTTCCATAAATAGGTATATGATAGCGTCTTGCCAGTACTCCCAGTCCCTGAATATGGTCACTGTGTTCGTGAGTGATTAAAACTCCCTGGATATCCTGGAGGGAAATCTCTATACTGTTTAACCCGTTTTCAATTCGCTTGCCGCTAATACCTGCATCTACTAATAATTTCGTTTGCTTGCTGCCGACAAAGGTACAATTCCCGCTGCTGCCGCTTGCAATACTGCATAAATTCATAAGTACCTCCTGTGTCCTTCCTAACTAAAGCCAAGCACCATTCTCCAATCATGAAAAGTATCTCTTATTCCTAAGGATTTGTCAAGTAAAAAGGGTATTGATTGTAAGACCATTGAGCCTTTCGTATTCTTTCTTAGATTATTTTTTCCAATATAATTCAATCACATCGTTGTCATGAAGGGGTTCCGTAAAATCTACTTTTTTACCGTTTAAGGTAATAACCAGTTCCGAGCCACCGGCTTTGGTTAAATCAAAGGGATAAAAGTCAAATATATCTACAAATCTGTACGTATCCTTATTGGAAAGCTTCACCGGCTGATTATTTATTAAAACATAAATATCCTTTGTCCCTGTTGCTTTTTCCGGATTACTTACACCTGTCCTATCCGAAAGATGATCCGAAAATTCCTGTTCTCTTCCTGGCTCACCTGTGGGACCGTATTCATCCATATCTGAATCCATACTTTCCTCCAAGCTGTCCTCCAGATCACATTGAATGGAAAAATTCTCATAAACTTTATCATCGGGGCCGGCAGGCACATTATTGACATATACGGTTCCCTTTGGCTCAAGGTCCATAAACTCCAAAACCTGCCTTAAGGTATAGTAATTCAGTATCTGTATATCGTCTCCTTCTTTAATGCTGTAAAACCCGGATACCAGTTCTCCGTTGGCCGTAACAAATTTAGGGCACCTAATCGTCTGCCCGTTAAATATAAAAGATATGGTTCCGTTATATTCGGGGAGCTGCCTTACCTCATAAACCGCATCTGCTCCCACGGTAGACTCAATAATTTCTATTTTGTCATTTTGCTCAATTCTGTGACTGATTCCTACCTGCTCTCCATTTAACTTTATAACGGCAGCTTCTCCCAGTTCTCCCCGAACGAAACGTTTATTTCCGTTAACCGTAAAATTAATAGGTTTTCCTCTTCTGGGGAAAAGCTTTTCATTGGGAAATCCGATCTGCAAAGCCGCATCCACAATGGTCAGTTTGTTGTTGTCATATAGTTTTACACGTTCCCCATTGACATTTACAAAGATAAAATTATTGGCCTGGTCATAAAAACTTAAGCATATGCCGATTGGTGTAACTAAAAGCGGATCTTTCTTAATATTTTCCTGTAAGAAAGTGACTTCACCTAATACTTCTTCTCCTCTTAAGGCAACCCGTTCCTTAGGCAAATTTAAATATTCTGCCAAACTTGAGACAAATCCTGGTATTTTACCGCCTCCGCCTACCACGAAAACTGCGCTGACGGATTTGTTGCCATTTAACTCGATAATCTTGTCTGCCACACTTTTGGTTATTTTATGTACCGTCTCAGATACCGTTTGGATTATTTCTTCCGTGGTAATTTTGTGAGAAATCCCCATAATATCCTTATAGGTAACTTTCTTTTTTCTTAAACAGGCTAACTTCATCATTTCCGCAGTCTTAAAATCTACCAGGTAATTCTGAACAATGGCTTCTGTGATTTCATCTCCTGCGAAAGGTATCATACCATAAGCTATAATACTGCCGTCTTTTGTTATGGAAATATCCGATGTTCCCGCACCTACGTCGATCATGGCTATATTCAGAAGTCGAAACTTTTCCGGAATTGCCACATTAATGGCCGCAATGGGCTCTAAAGTCAGGTTGGCAACCTGAAGTCCTGCCCGTTCAACGGCTGCATACAAGCCGTCAATAACCTCATCCGGAAGAAAGGTAGCCAAAAGGTCCGTTCCGATTTTATTAGCCTTATGTCCTTCAAGCTTTACCATATTATAGCCGTTTAAATAATAATGGATTACCGAATAACCGACACAATAAAAATTAATCTTATCCGTTTTTGCTTCTTTCCTTAAGGTATCGTAAGCCTTTTCCACTCCGATTAGCTCCAAAGAATGGACATGTTCTTCATTCAAGACAGTTTCGCTTGGAAATTCGTACTCGGCATAAACCGTAACTGTTTTTAACACGCGGCCGGCAGCCGCAATACATACGTCGGTAAGACTTTTTCCGACTTGCTGCTCCAGTTCATTTTTTACTTCTTTTATTGTTTCGGATACTTTTTCAATATCATGTATCTGTCCATCCAGCATGGCTCTGGTTTCATGCTCCCGGACACACTGGGCTACCACAATAAAATGATTGTCATTTTCCCTGTAGCCTACCGTACCGACAACGCTTCTGGTACCTATATCCAATCCAAAAACTAAGTGCTCCGGATATCTTTTGTTTTCCATAAATAATCCCTCACAACATATGTCTGTAATAAAATTTATTACCATTTGCTTTTGTCAAAATAAAGTAATATTCGTTCAAAACCAATACATATTCACACTAATTATAGTATACTTAAGCCCATTTCTCCAGCAAAACTTCGATTTGTCCGATAACTTTTTCTCTTGAACCGTCATTGACTAAAACATGAGTACATAATTTTCTGTAGTCTTCGTCACGGATTTGGTTTTTAAATATTCTATCAATTTTATCATTATCATAATTCCTTGTTGTTTTTAATCTTTCCCGACGAATATTTTCAGGGGCGTAAACATACCAGATGGCATCACAAAAGCCGGTTAATCCTGCTTCAATGGGCAAGGCGGTTTCGACACAGACGATATCCTGTTTTTCTTTTCTCTTTTCCTCAATCAGCTTTTTTACATAATCCATTACATAAGGGTGGGTAAAGGAGTTGAGGGTCAAAAGTTTTTCCTTGGATGAATGAGCTATTCTTCCTAATTTTGCCCTGTCAATTTCCCCGGATGAATTTAAGATATCCTTTCCAAAGTACTGTACTATGAGATTATAGGAAATTTCCCCCTTCTCCATAAATTTATGGGCTATATCGTCTGTACTGATTAAATATGCATGAAAATCATCTCTCATAATTTCAGCTACCATGGATTTTCCGCTGCCAATACCTCCGGTTATACCTATCACTCTCATATTTGTCATTCTCCTAATGTCTGTTTATTTTGCTTCATACCAGTTGGTACCGGATTTTACTTCCACTACCAAAGGTACGCTCATATTGGCTGCATTCTGCATTTCTTCCTTTAAAATTGCACTAACCTGGTCCACTTCCGATTTATGGGCCTCGATTAATAATTCGTCATGAATTTGCAAAATCAATCTGGAATGTAAATTTAATTTCTTTAACCTCTCATTGACATGAATCATAGCTATTTTAATTATATCGGCAGCCGTACCCTGTATGGGTGAGTTCATGGCTACCCGCTCGCCAAAGGAACGCTGCATAAAATTAGAGGATGTAAGCTCCGGTATGGGCCTTCTTCTCTTAAAGTATGTGGTTACATAACCATCTTTTTTCCCCTTTACTACCAAATCGTCCAGATACCGTTTTACCTGGGGATAGGTTTCAAAATACCTTTTAATGTAGTCTTCCGCTTCTTTTCTGGAAATGTTTAAATCCTGTCCCAGTCCGAAAGAGCTGATACCGTAAATAATTCCAAAATTAACGGCTTTGGCATTGCTTCTTTGCAAAGGGGTTACCTGGTCGATAGGAGTATGGAACACCTGGGATGCCGTAATCCGGTGAATATCCTGATCTTTTGCATATGCTTCAATCAGCCTTTGATCGCCGGACATATGGGCAAGAACCCGTAGTTCGATCTGAGAATAATCCGCATCCAAAAAGATATAATCCTCTTCCGGAATAAATACTTTTCGGATTTCCCTGCCTAATTCCATACGAACAGGTATATTTTGCAGGTTAGGCTCCGTACTGCTTATTCTTCCCGTAGCCGTAATGGTCTGATGAAATTTTCCATGAATTCTGCCGTCCGGACCAATATAGGCGGCCAAGCCGTCCGCATAAGTGGATTTTAATTTGGTCACTTGCCTGTACTCTAAAATTAAGTTGATAACCGGATGCTCACCGGCTAACCGTTCCAGAATATCCGCCGATGTGGAATACCCTGTTTTGGTCTTTTTCCCAAAAGGAAGGCGTAGCTTTTCAAAAAGAATAACACCAAGCTGTTTTGGCGAATTTATATTAAATTTTTCTCCTACTAATTCATATATCTGCTTTTCCAGGCTTTCTATACTTGCCGATAATTTATCGCCATACTCCTTTAGAGCTTCTTTATTAACCCGGATTCCACGCACTTCCATATCATACAGAGTATAAATAAGGGGCATCTCAATATTGGCAAATAATTCATACATATCTGTCTGTTTTAATGCTTCATAAAGTTTTTCCCAGGCCTTAAATGCCACATAGCCCTGGTAGCAGCAATAGGACTTATATTCATTTTTCTGCTCATCCATGGCCTTTTTTAAAGAATTTTTCCCAAAAAGCTCATTTCTGGAAGGTATGGTCATATTCAGATAATCTTTGGCAATATCGTCGTAATAATAAGTACTGTTCAGAGGATTTAACAGATAGGCGGCAATCCCTTCGTCAAAAATGTTGCTCTTTTCGTTGGCTTTTATAAATTTTAGCTGGCTTTTCAGATCAATGACAGCGAGAGTCAGGGAAGTGTCTAATAAGGCATTCACTTTGTCCTGCAGATATCCGGCCGTTATAAAGCCTTCTGTCTGGATAAAATAAATATCCTCATCACCAAAGGTTAAGGATAAGCCTAAAATATCTTCCCCCTCCGTTATAAACTGAATGCCGGCTGCTTTAATTTCAGGAATTTTCTCATTTAACTTATGAAATACTTCTTCCGCTTTTGCCAAATCCGATACTATTTTAAAATGGTCCTCAATATTGTCATAATGAGTCATTTCCAGCTGAAAACGGTTTAACAGGCTCTTAAACTCCAGCTTTTTAAAATAAGAAAAGGCATTTTCATTATACAGATTATTAAGCGTAGCCTTTTCCGGGGAAAAATCTATTTCACAGTCCGTCTTAATAGTTGCTAAAGTTTTGCTTAATATTGCCAGGTCATAATTGTTTTTTAAAGCTTCCTTGGCTTTTGCCGGTTTAATCTCCTCTATGTGCTCATAGGCATTCTCAATGGAACCATAGGCCGCAATAATCTTGGATGCGGTTTTTTCACCGATTCCAGGCACTCCCGGAATATTATCCGAAGCATCCCCCATAAGGCCTTTTAAGTCAATAAACTGGGCAGGAGTAACCCCATAGGTTTCCAGAACCTCTTTCGTATTGTAGTTTTCAATTTCCGTTCCGCCTTTTTTGGTTTTTGGAATACGGATTTTAATATTATCACTGGCAAGCTGAAGCAAATCCCTGTCGCCGGATACCAAAGAAACCTGATAGCCTTCTTTTTCGCAGGCTTTCGCTATGGTTCCAAGTATGTCATCCGCCTCATATCCCGGCTTTTCCATAATGGTAATACCCATGGCAGTAAGAACCTCTTTCATAACAGGTACCTGTTCCCGCAGTTCTTCCGGCATGGCTTTTCTTGTTCCCTTATAGGCTTCGTACATTTCATGCCGGAATGTGGGCTGATGGACATCAAAAGCTACCGTCAGAGAATCGGGTTTTTCCTCATCCAATATTTTAAACATAATATTCAAAAACCCTAAGATTGCATTAGTATGTTTCCCTTCCGAATTGGTTAAATCCGGTATGGCATAAAAAGCCCGGTTTAAAATACTGTGTCCGTCTATTAATACTATTTTTTTCAATGTTTCGACTCCTTATCTTTCAATATCTTTTAAAAATCAAATATCTTTTATGAAATCCGATTTTGTAAATTAGCTTTCAATAAAGTTATCTTTTCAGAATAATTATTAAGACAATGGATAATAAGCTTTTATAAATTGTTTTTTTAAATTATCCTTTATAAATTATCTATTTACAAATTGTCTTTTTATAAATTATCTTTTTATAACTATCCTTTTATTAATTTGTCTTTCTAAAATTATTTTTCATAACTGTTCTAATAGCTATATGGATTCCAGTCGTCTAAATTAAACTGCATTCCTATATTTTTTTTCACCTTTGCATTTTCCCATATCCGGTCTCCAAATTTTTCTTTCATTAATTTGGCTCCTTCCGGATCTTTTAATCGTAAATATACGTAAATATCCGACAGATTGCTTAAAATTAAATTGGCTAACTGGTTTTGTGTTTCCCCATAATCAATTTCTTCCAATCTTATAGATTTATCAGGCGTAAATATATTATCCTGGTAAAAATTACTTTTTTTCAGACTTAATACATCTTCAACCACAAACTCGCCGATACGGAAACTGGATATTACTGCCACCACGGATATGAGGATAATTAAGACAATTCTTTTTCTGATATGTAAAAATTTTTCATGAATAATACGATCCTGTGCCTGCCTTAACAAGTTTTTTAAATCCTGATTAAAATCCGTTGACAGCTCCTTGTCCTCATCCAGCTGCTTCATACCTGCCAGGAGCACATAATAAACTTCAAGTTCTTCCATGCAGTTTGGGCAAGAATTCACATGATGAAGAAACTCTTCTAGTTGATTTATATTTAATTCCTTATTGATAAACGGCACAATGAGCCTTTGTGCGTCCATGCAATTCATAAAATTCCTCCTGGGCATAATAACTAGTAAATATTGTATCCGTTAATTATTAATTCTACCCTTTTTTCTACTATGTTTCAACTAATCTTTTATAATTTATCGGATTCTTATATTAATCAGTAAATTATATTGTTAAAATTATGTAAATTCAGTTTAAATAAGGTAAATTTTACTTGTAACTAGTATGATTCACTAAATTTAACCAGCGTATTTTAGTTACATATAATTTTCTTGAATTTTTTTCATTTTATGCTTGCATTATAAAATAAATTGTGTTAGAATAATCTTCGCTGATTCGAGCGGATGTGGCGGAATGGCAGACGCAGCAGACTCAAAATCTGCCGGTGGCAACATCGTGTGGGTTCAAGTCCCACCATCCGCAGTAAGAGTTAAGATTCCTGAAATCCTTAATTAATAAGAGGTTTCGGGATTTTTTTGATTGCAGATTGTAGTTATATTGTTAATTTTTAGGTTCTTTGTCAAGCATTGGGGTAATATGATTTTTGGTAACCGGAGGGATATTCTCTCCGGTTACTTTATGATAAGGCTAACATCATTCTGTTTCTAAAGTTCACAAAATTCCTATATCCATATGCAGTTCGCTTAATTACTTTGATTGAATTGTTTATTCCCTCTGTAAAACCATTTGTATAAGGACATCAAATGAATTCAGTATGTATTTAGACCAGTTTCTCAGCATAGTTAGTACAGGTTTAAATTCCTTCAGGTTGCTGGCCTGTGCTGCTAAAATAGAAAATTTAAGTCGCTTTATTGCTTCATCCCTGTCTTTTGATTCGAGAAATTCATAAATGAAGAGCAGAATGGGCAAGTGACAGTTTTTCTCTGTAAAGAGAAGTGGATCACAGTTGTATCGTAAGAAGACTCAATATTTTCAATAATAGCATCTTCCAAATCAAGAAGTTTTGATGTAAAATCATTTGTAGGCATAGGTAACATCCTTTCGTATAGAGTTTGTGGTGAACTAATTGTACAAAAAATGTTAACCTATGCCTATTCTTTTTTATCCTTATCCCAATCTTAAGTTTAGAATCAATTTTTACACCTCATCCTTTCTTTATTATTCTTAAAAATGTCAATATAAAAAGGCTGGATACTCACATATCAAGAGTCCAGCCTCACTTATCTTATTTAAAGGCATGTGGAGCTTGGTATTTTATATTGTTATAATATTAATTAAGGATAAAAATAAAAAAGGCGTGTTGCAAAACTAAAGTCAATTCTTGCAACACGTCTGTTATTTATATGCCTACTAACTGCCTTTATTAATAACATTAATTTGTATCTGTAAAATCATTCTTTGACGACGATGTTTTTGTACCGTATTTTAAAAACTTAAATACATTTAATGATGGAAGGGGATGTCCATCAAAATCAAACATGGCCTGATTGTCCCATGAACAGCCACCATAATAAAGTCCCGCATCAGTCGGGTCATAATCGGCTGCATAACTGCTTGCCCATCCACTTCCGTACTTTTCCCAAATTGGAGAATTATCCTCTGTTACTTTCCCTACCGGTATCCATGTACCTTCC
Source organism: Lachnoclostridium sp. (assembly GCA_047777345.1). Classification (GTDB taxonomy): domain Bacteria; phylum Bacillota; class Clostridia; order Lachnospirales; family Lachnospiraceae; genus Anaerocolumna. The sequence goes on from JBKEEJ010000003.1 coordinate 83,344, forward strand.
CAGTAGAATATACCAAGAGCTCCGGCTTCATTGGCTGCTGCACAGATATCTCGAATCATACTTGTCTGGCCCTGTACGGTTGCAGGATAACCGTCAACTAAACCATTCGTTCCATCAAAACTGTTGCCAAAGCCATCACCATCCTCGGTAGTATAACAATATGATGTTTCCGCAATCACAGCCTTTTTTCCATATTTTTCCCGGATGTTTTCTACGACTGCCTGCATATTTTCCATTGTGCCATGCCAGAAAGGATAATAAGATATGGCAAAGATATCATATTCAAGGCCATAATCCGACAGCCTTGACGCGATTTTATCTATACCTGCGCTATCTTCGATATTTGTATAATGTACGGCAATCTGAATATCCTTATCGTATTTTTTTGAAATTTCACGAACTGCTTTGCTGCCTGACTGCAAAAGTTTCATTACCTTGGGAAGAGTAACCTCCCCAGCCATTCCATTGTTGATTTCATTTCCAATCTGCACCATTTCCACATCCACACCTGCATCAAGCATTTTAATAAGACTTTCCTTTGTAAAATCATAGAGGGCATCGCTTTTTTCATCAATATTCATTCCTTCCCAGGCTTTTGGTGTAAGCTGTCTTTTCGGATCAGCCCAGAAGTCAGAGTAGTGAAAATCAATGTATACTTTCATACCATACTTGGTTGCCCGCTTTCCAAGTTTGATCGCTGTAGGAACATCATTATTTCCACCGCCATATCCGTTGCCTTTTTCATCATAAGGGTCATTCCATACCCGTAAACGTATATAATTTACACCCGATTGTGCCAATGTCATAAAGACATCCTGTTCTTTCCCTTCAAAGTTATAATAAGTAATGCCACTGTTCTCAAGAGCAAGTACGGATGATGTATCCATGCCCCGAATAAAATCATCGGAAATATCAGGAATTGCCTCCACATATATATCAGCTTCTTCCTGACCACCAGGAAGTGGAAATGACGTTACTCCCTTGTTTGATTCTGATTTTGTATTTGTCTGTGATTCTGTTTTATTTCCGGTTTTGCTTGTTCCGCAACTGGTAAAAACTATAAAACATAGACTGACACAAAAACTGAATGCTAATAATTTTATGTAAAAATGTTTCATAATAACCCCCATTTAATACCTCTTCAGTTTGTAGATTTTCTGAATAAAATGTCATAGTCTACCATTGTTTTGATTTCATATTTTCTCCCCAACAGGCAATGAATCAGTTGCTTTCCAGCTATATTTCCCATCTGGCTTGCTGCCACATTCACAGAGGTAACCGAAGGGGAATAACAATCCAAATTGGGACTATTGTAAAGAGATGCAACCGCAATATCCGTGGGAATACGATACCCTTCTGCTTGAAGTCTTGACATAATCATGGTACATATCACATCATCCCCGCAAATGACACATTCTACTTTTTGTGAAATAAGATTACTGATGATAGAATCTAAAAATTCCATTTTTACTGAACCATAATAAAACAGTTGATTTTGCATAGATATGCCGCTTTCTAAAATTGCCTTGCAGAATCCGTCATATCTCTTTTTGTCAACAATAAATTTCATATCCTTTATAAAAAGAGCAAACTTTCGGAAACCTCTTGAAATCAGCATAGAAGTCATTTTTTCTGCCGCTTCTTTGTTATCGGTATCAACCTGAATCACATCATCATAATCACAGCTTCCGGTAACTGCAACCGGAAAATGTATATCTGTCAAATACTTAAGTGCCTTGTCATCTTCCAGACTTCTGGTCAGGATAATCCCGTCTACTTTCTTATTTTCCACAAGTGACTGTAGTTCATATATATCATTATGTTTCCTTGTAGTAAGTAAAACATTATATCCAAGCATGGATGCCGCTTCACAGATTCCAAGCAAACAGTTCTGGAAATAGGCCCCGCCTCCGTAATAAACATCAGCCGGAAGCACTACTCCAATATTATGGGTACTGTTCTCCATTATTTTTTTTTCTTTCGCAGCCTGTTCCAGATTCTTTACATAATTTTGTACCAGCTCTACGGTTTCTTTTCCAATTCTACCTTTTCCGGACAAAGCTCTTGAAACTGTACTTTTGGATAGTCCTAATTCGCGTGCGATTTCATCTAATGTCATGCTACTTCCCCTATCTTTTTCATTCTTTAGTCTAAACCGAATGTTCTCATTTTAACCTATACATAAGAATTAAGAAGGGGCTGTCCATGGGTCAGTATGGAAAATTTTAATCCCAAAACTTTCAATGTATAACAGTCCCTTCCATTCCTATGTTTTTTATTCCTTAATCATATTACTTTACTGCAGCCTGTAAAATTAATTAGCTTCTCTTGATTTCACATACTCGGCTGCCTGACGATTCATTTCATCCAATACATCCTGCATTCCGGCACTATCCAAAGATTTCTTTAATTCATCAATAGTTGCATCAACATCATCTACGAGACCGTTAACCAACGCATCATAGTAAGTTCCAAGTGCTGCTTCAACTGCCGCAAACTGTGTGCTTACCGTTGTTGAATCAAAGTTAAATGCATCATATACATGATCATCTTTAATATTGTTCTCAAATGCTTCTTTTAATTTATCATATTTATCATCAAGAGCTGTTCTGTTTTCAATGTATTCTGTTCTTTCGATATCTTTGTTATTCCAGCCCCAGTTACAGTTGTTGCTGACACCGTAGCCACTTTCATCAATTACTTTATATTGGTCATCGCCAACTGCTTCCCAATGCTTACCTTCAATACCAAGCATTGCCAAATCATGAACTTCTTTGTTGGTATAGAACTCATTTAATACCATCATGGCTCTTTCTTTGTGCTTGCTGTTTGCATTGATGGCCATACCATTATTTATGTACGGATTAACCTTTTTAGGCAAAGAAGCATTCGGATCTACGACTGTAACATTCCAGTCCGGATGTTCTTCATTGGCCTGTTTTGCATAAGTCATGCAACTTCCCATATTCCAGAACATACATGCTGTTTTTCCTGAAAGAAGACCTGTTTGTCTGTCTTCTGATGAATTTAATACATCTTTTGACCAGCATCCTGCATCGGCAAGTTCTTTCATCTGCTTACAGTAATTACGAAATTCATCTGTCCCGTATAAAACCAGTCATCTTCCCATTCCTGGTTAACATAAAGCTTTGCTTTATCTCCGCCAAAATCAATACGAAGGAAACAATCATTCACATTTTCTGGGCAATTGATGTAAATATTATAAACCTTGTTATCTCCATTTTTTCCGGCCAATGTATATTTAGCGGTACATTTCGGCAATTCTTCTTTGCATTCATAAATATAAAAACCATTATTTATTCCGATAAATTCATATCCCTCCGGTTCAGACCAGAGTTTCGGATAAGTCTTTAATGTATCACCATGGCGGGTTATCAGTTCATAACCCGTATCCGTTTCAATCACATCAGCTTCCGTAATTAAAAGATATTCCTGATCTTTGCGTATTTTCCATGTATTTAATGCTTCTTGTCTTGTTATGGTTAAAACCTTTGCATTTTCAGGTTCCTTAATCCAGCAGTATCTAGGATCCACATCGCTGTAGAATACATAAATATCCTTTGGTGCATTATGCAATACACAAAGCGGTGTTGCTAACCCATATTTTAATTCTCCATCCCCTATTTTCATATTAAAAGGAAAGAAGAAATAATCTCCGTCATGGATGTCAATTGGTGGAAATGTTATTTTATCTCCGTCCAAATCTACTTCTAGTTTCTTACCAGGGTGATCCGCCATATGATACCTTCTCTGGTAATTATTTACAAACAGATATCCTCTTTTTCCATTTCGACGAACCGATGTCCTTAAATCCTGTAGGTTGTTTTGATACAATGGATTACTTTCCGGAAGATAAGTTTCCATCTCACATAACTCTGTTCCGAATTCATGTATAAACATGGCTAATAACTTGATTTCTCTTAAAGTTCCAGACATCTGTCCAAATTCTCTTATAGGTGCTGAAAAATCATAACTGAATACCGGAAGATCATTTGGATATCCGGTTTCTTTGGATTCCTGAAGTGTTGTTAATTTTCCCTTCGGATTTGTACCACCATGATACATATAGTAGCCTAACAGGTTTACTCCACATCCAATTTTAACCATTGACATTGCGCCAATATCTTTCGGATAGGCAACAGGCCTGCGGTGATCAGTTACCTGCAGTCCTCCTCCTAATTCAGCTGTTAAGTAAGGAAATTTACTTATATCAAAAGTAATGCCGGTACCAAAACCGTAATCACTTCCGATATTATGATCATTTCTTTCTTTCGTAAAAACGTAATTACCATTTGGTTCAATTTCCGTAACTCTTTGGTCCCAGGGGGCTTCACAATATCCGCCCATAACTGGAAGCAAGCCTCCTGTTACAGCACCGCCCCAGCCAGTGGCCGTATAGTATGGTACAATTAATCCCACCTTTTTCGCAATTGCGGTAAGGCGCCTCATATGTTCTTCTCCTTCTTCCCCTTGCAGGCCACCGCAATGTCCGTATTCGTTTTCGATCTGTATGCCGATTATTGGACCACCGTCCTTGTATAAATACCCCTTTACCTGTTTTGCAATCTCGTTATAATAACGTTCCACATCAGCAAAATAATCTTCGTCATTGGTACGGGCTTTGTAATTTTTGTGAAGGACCCAATCCGGGAATCCCCCGTTTCTCACCTCACCATGACACCAGGGGCCAATTCGCAAAAACATAGTAAGATTATTTTCCTTTACCATTTTCACAAAAGTTCTTAAATCCCGCCTGTCTGTAAAATCAAATTCATTTTCTATCTCTTCATGATAAATCCAAAATATATAAGTAGAAATTATATCAATTCCGCCGGCTTTCATTTTGTAAATAGCTTCTTTCCAATATTCTTTTGGATACCGGCTGTAGTGAAATTCTCCCATTATTGGGAACCAGGGTTTACCGTCCTTAGTCAAATACTTTGGTGTAAATCCATATTCTATTCTGCTCATTTCCTATACCTCCTATGTACTTTTTTCCTGTCTAACCAAAGTGAAATTTCGTAATTTCCCATAAACCGGAGGAGACGAAATCCAAAGTCCGATTTTTACTTGTCCGTCCCATACTTCAATGTCTGATATTTCATATTTTGTCCACTCTTCATCTGCCGGATATATTATTGTTTCTTTTCGTTTATTTTCATCTGTCTGAGCAAAAAGTCTTACATCTACTCCGGTTGTATTCGTTCCCCGATATTCCGCCTGTAAGCGGTAAATTCCGGGTTTTATATTCCTTACTGTATTTTCTATTTCAAATTTAAAATTAACAGGACTTTCCACATATAAATAATTTATCGGAGGTGCCGGGAATGGATTTACAGTATCCGGATGTAACTCGATCTTTACTTTTTCATTCTCACATTTAATATTCCATCCTTCCAGTTCCCTTTCAAAGCCTGCATTTGGAATGTAATTATGATTTTCTTCCAGTTTTTCTTTTATAATTACTTCGCCAAGTAAGCTTTTTTTAATTGCAGGAATATATCCTTTTACCTGCATTTTTCCTAATGTATTATTATCAAACTTTTCCCATTCAACCGGAAATTTTGGACAACTTCCGTCATAGAAAAGCACACTTATATATTCCGGAAGTTTTACTTTAATTCCTTTCTCCGCCATAACCGGTTCCGGTTCATAGATTTTTGCAACATCTTTACGGATTTTACTTCGATCATACTGAAAGCATTTTAAGGCAGGCAATGCTTTTCCATTCTCATCGAAAATTCCCATATTACTTGACCAAGCACATTTCTCCGAAGGAACAACTGCCGGTTCCCAATAATATATGCCAAGGCCCATCTCTGATCCAAGGGACGCGGTTATATTCATTACCAAATTAATGACTTTACGCTGACCTTCCGGAGTTGCCGGAAAACCGGCTATTTTTTCTTGCTGTTCTCCTATAAAACCTTTATCAGTTCTTCTCCATGGATGGGCTGTTTCTGCTATTATAATTGGCTTTCCATAACGCTTGACTAACTTTACCAGGGTATCTTTCAGTTCAAAAAAAGTACCATGCCAGAAAGGATAATAGGAAACTCCGATAATATCAAAAGGATCTAGCCCTTCCTTTAATACGGCATCGAACCAATCGCACAAATAGAAAAATCTGCCGCCCTGATCCAGATGAATCACCACTTTTGTATCACGATCTCCGGACACATCTCTGACAGCACGGATTCCGGCATTAATTAAAGCCACAAGATTCTTATAATTTGGCACCTCACCATCCGGAAACAACATGCCGCTTCTAATTTCATTTCCAATCTGAACCATTTCAGGGAAAACTTTTTCCTGATCCATCCGGAGCAGTACCTCTCTGGTATAATCATACACTGCCTGTTTTAACTCTTCAAAATTCAATCCAATCCAGGCCTTTGGCTTATTCTGTTTTGAAGGATCTGCCCACCAGTCCGAATAATGGAAATCCAAAAAGAAGCTCATACCATACTGTTTTACCTTTCTTGCCATTGCTACCGTCTGTTCCAAATTGCAATATCCGCCGGACTCAGGAACATTTTCCGGTTCATTCCAAATACGTAAACGAATGGAATTCACCCCATTTTCTTTTAAAAGTTCAAAAATATTACGCTCCTTCCCCGTTTCATCCAGAAATTTTGCACCAAGATCCTGCATCTGGGGTAAAAAAGAAATATCCATACCTTTAATAAATTCCATATTGATTCCCTTTTCTTGATGTGTTTGATTTTGCAATGGTTTTATATTTTTAATGGGGACTGTTGGACACGTATAGTATGTGTCATAGTCCCCATTAACTGCACCAAGTCCCTTTATATTCAAAATTATTATATCATGTGCCACTTTCAATTCAATTGTCCTTTTATAATATAATTAATACATTTTATTGACACATTGCACAATTTTGCAAACAAAATGCGCAACTTATATTGCGCATTTTGTTTACCCTGTTTTTCCTTGATTATCTCGACATTATTTATTATGGCAAATAACAAAAGGGATGATAATTATTTTCACTAATTGCGCAATTAATCTTGTTTTTGGTGCAAATATGTTGCGCAATTAGCTGTTGCCTATTGTTTTTATATCAACACAAAGACCAAGAGATATTACCGAAGGTGTTTTGAGTCAGATGGGTACTTTAGTTGTCCACAGGTTAGTAAACAATCAGGATCATGAAGTTGTTGAAAAAGCATGTGGTGAAATTGATCGAAATACCACATCTTTTTTGCCCAACCTAAAATCAGGAGAAGTAGCGATTATAGGTATAGATTTTCCAATTCCATTAACTATTCATATTGAACCACCATCTATACCACCAAAATCTGATGGACCTGATTATCAAACAAAATGGCGAAATTGATAAAATTTTAAAACAGATAAGTCAATAATACCTACTATATAATATACAGTACTTTATATTAAACAAAAGGAGCTGTCGAAAATCAAATTCAGAACTGCTTGAATGAGTCGAGCCATACTCATCCTCGCAGTACAAGATTTGATTCTGCGACAGCCCTGCTGTATAAATATGTTTGCCGCCCTACCTGCGGCTCTCATTTTTAACTAAGTAATACGTTATATACCAGTTCCAAATATACCTGTTCCGAACGTAAAATGTATAAAAGTTAATTACAATTTATATACTCTGGTTCCATAAGGCTTAAGGCATTGTACTCCTGACTGTTTCTCTCCCGTATATAAATCAGTCACTTCCTTATGTAGTGTAATGTTTCTTTCTTCTTTGGTGTAATTTAATACAAATAAGTACTTCTGGCCTTGCTTTGCTCTTACAGCAATCTCACAGTCTTCCGGAACAGATATTATATCACTATAGGGTTCAGACAGCTTTAGCTTATCTAGGAATACTCCTGCTGCCTGCTCACCAAATGCAGCGCCAAAATAATAAACTTTCCCCTTTCCATAAGTGTTAGAAATCAACCCCGGAGTTCCTTTATAATAACTATTGCTGTAGCATGCCTCCACTTTGGCTGATTCTGTTAACGGACTTAATAGATCATTGAACAGTTCCATTTCAATTGCCGTACCATCCCAATCCGCATATACCTTTGATTCATCCGGTGCGACAAAGGAATACTCTGTGATGTCTGTGCCGCTTAAATTTTGAAGCAAGCCCGGAAGTTTTTGCATTACGCATTTTCCGGTTGTATCTTTATAGCCCGTGCGGCAACCAAAAATCAGACATCCTCCTTCTTCTACATACTTCTTAAGTTTATCTGCCGTATCCTGACTTACCATTGCAGCATGAGGGTAGAATAAAACTTTGTATTTCATAAGATCCCAAGCTGTCATATGATCGATAAAGCAATAGTCAAAAGGAGTGTGCTTCTTTTGTAAAGCGGTAAATAAGCCTTCTTGACTTAACTCTTCTATCTGTTTATGCCATACATCCAGTTTAGCATCCCATTCATTATCATAATCTTTAATAATTCCGACCTCTGCACAATACCTGGAACCTGCAACCTCTTTCAGTGCTTGTATTTTTTTATGAATTTCTTTTACTTCGGCAAGCCTGCGGTTATCTCTGCCGGAATAATCCAGAATACCATGCCAATACATCTCAGTACCCATAGTTGCTGTTCTCCAGCGGAAATAGCTGACATAATCCGCACCATGTGCGATGCTTTGCATCGTCCATAGAGTCATCTGCCCCGGTCGCGGTGTCGGAGCTATCATGTTGGAAGTCCATCCGTTTGCACCGGATTGTTGCTCCATAATTCCAAATACGGGGGAAATGGCACGTACCTCGGTAAGATTCTTACTCCACCTGCGGTCCTTCATTTCCGGATTTTTCATATAATCCATATCAAGGCAATAGGCAAAATTCGGGTAAGAATCATACATGATAAAATCCAGGCTTTCTTCAGTCATACGAATTGAATCCAGGTTACTAAAAATACCATTTGTAGTAATGAAATCTCCCGGCTTTTTATATTTTTTGATAATATCACTTTGCATTTTAACAAAATTGCAGGCACTGTCGGATATAAATCGAATATAATCAATCATCAGGTGAGGATTGGTGGTATAGGATACTGTTGTCCTCGGTACATAAATCTCTTCCCATGACGTATAAGTCTGATTCCAGAAAACGGTTCCCCAAGCTTTGTTCAATTCCTCAAGACTTCCATATTTCTTTTGTAAGAACTTCCGAAAAGCCAAAGTATCACTTTCGGAATAAAAAACATCTAATTCACAGTTAATCTCATTATCAATCTGCCAGCCTATAATATTGGGATGGCCTGCATAATGGGAAGCTGATTTTTCAACGATTCTGCGCGAAAGCTCCTGGTATTTTGGTGAATTATAATTATAATGTCTTCTGGCGCCATGACGGTACAGGACACCATCAATAGTTGCATTTAATACTTCCGGGTACTTTTCAGTCAACCAGGCCGGCGGTGTGGCTGTGGGAGTACAAAAAATAACCTTTGTCCCTGCCTTTTTTGCTACCTCAAGAAAGCGATCAAAAAACTCATAAGTAAATTCCCCTTCCCGAGGCTCAATTTTACTCCATGCGAACTCAGCAATACGGATGACTTCCAGGCCACATTCTTTCATTCTTAATAAATCTTCTTCCCAAAGACTTTCATCCCAATGTTCTGGGTAATAACACACCCCAAGAGTTATTTTGTTTCCTTGCAGTATATTTTCCATATATCCTCCATATTTTCTACAGTTTGTTTGTATGTTTTAAAAATAATGCTTCTTAAAGATACCTTCTAAAATGCCTGATTACCTTCCATTCTGATTTAAGTTACCTTTTTATGTAGCTTTATCGGCCTTTATTCTTTGATTGCACCAGCTGTCAAACCGGACATAAAATATTTTGAAGCGCAAAGAAATGCAATTAGCAGCGGCAAAACCGCACAGGTAGATGCCAGCATCATGGCTCCATAATCCGTACCACGGTCACTGACCATTGTTTTTAGCATCAGGGGCAAGGTTTGCAGATTCGGTGTGCGAAGAATCATTAATGGCTGCATAAAGTCATTCCATGCATTTACGAAATTCATGATTCCCAAAGAGGCATATGCCGGCTTTAAAATCGGGGCTATTACCCTGAAAAAAATGGTCCATTCACTACAGCCATCAATCTGAGCCGCTTCCCTTAAAGAAACAGGCACATTATTCTGACAGTACTGTCTCATCCAAAAGATACCAAAGGCGTTGGCGCACCCCGGAATAACTAATGCCCGAAATGTGTTAATCCATCCGAATTTTGACATCATGATAAACCATGGAATAATACCTGCAGTAGAAGGCACCATCATAGTAAACAGTAAGATTGCAAAAAGTACATTTCTGCCCGGGAAATTATAAACTGCGAATGCATAACCGCCCATAGAGCAGAATAACAGTACCAGCACTGTATATGAACATGTTACAATACAGCTGTTAAGAAAGGCCCGCGGGAAATTCACAGCCGCTTTCATATTTTTAAAATTTTCTGCCAGATTGCTGCCGAAAAATAAAGACGGAGGGAAGGAATAGATCTCACTTGTGGAATGGGTAGCCATGACAAACATCATATAAAAAGGAATCAGCATGGCAGCTGCTACCAACCCCAAAACAACGTAGGTTGCAATTTTCTTTCCGATTCTTCCGGTTTTTGCAATAATATATAATACAATGATTAAGCCAAGTATGATTAAAATCAGTAACGTCATTTTCTAATCCCTCCCTTTCTTATTCGAGCACTTTTTCTGACAACATCTTTTTCTGCAGTGCCACGATTAATCATGGTAGAAATCAGAACAATCATAAAGGTTATGACATAGGCAATTGCCGAAGCATAACCGTATGAAGTACCACCCTGGGGAGCTTTATTCAGCAAATACATCATTAAAGTCAGTCCGCCATTATTGACACCTCCGGTCCAGCTGGAATTGGTCAAAATAAAAGGTTCTGTGAAAAGGTTGAACATACCAATGCTTGACTGAATGAGGGTAAATACGATAATTGGTTTTAACAATGGAATCGCAATCCGAAACATAGTCTGTCTATGATTTGCTCCGTCAATCCGTGCCGCTTCATATACATCATTGCTTATTCCCTGCATACCGGCCAGATAGATTACCATATTCCATCCGATCCATTTCCATGAAAACATGACAATAACAGCCACCTTAATCAGTGAACCATCCCCGCCAAGCCAGTTGACAGGCTCCTGACCGAACAAGCTTAAGAAATAATTAATCAGACCATAATTATTGCCGAAAAGATTCTGAAATATAATGGTAATTGCTACTGAACTCGTGACCATAGGCATAAAATAGATGGTTTTAAAAATATTCTCACCCCGTACAATCTTTGCATTCAATATATACGCCAAAATCAATCCGCCAAGCAGAATCGGTATATGTGCAATAATTCCTATGATCAGCGTATTGGACAGTGATTTCCAGAATAAGGAATCTTTAAACAGATTAATATAGTTATCTAATCCAACAAAATGCATTACAGAGATTCCATCCCAGCGAAAGAAACTGAGATAAAAACCTGCAATCATCGGGAACAGGCCAAAAATTGCGAACAGCAGATAAAAAGGCGCAATATAAACATAAGCCACACGGTACTTTTTTAAGGCAGAAATAACCCTATTTTTCTTCAAAATAATCTTACCTCCATAAATAAGCCTTGAAAAAGGGTGTTATATCCCATAGTTTTTTATCTGAATGTTTGCATTTTATTCTCTTTCAATCTAAGGTGATATAACACCCAAATCTATATTCGCTATCGATAATTTACCAGATTATTCTTTCCAAACTCCGGCATCCTTTAATACCTGAATTTGCTGTTGTTTCACTTCTGCTGTTGCTGCTTCAATATCCGATGCTACCAGAGAACGAATTCCTTCGGCATCCAGCCCCTGTTGCAGGCCTGCATTTACTGAGCTGTATATACAACCCTCTGCTGTCGTGTCCATCATAGTTGTATTTACTGGCTGCAAATCTGCCGCAATCTCAGCCCAGAGTTTTTTAGGAGTCTGATTGCAGAAGTATGGATCAGGCTCGTTATAGATGGATTCGTCTGACCATGCGGGAATATAAGCAGGATAATAGTCTACTGCCTTAAACATCGTATTCTGTGCTTCGGTAGTAGCTAACATATACTTAACAAATGCCCAAGCCGCTTCTTTATTTTGGCTCTGCTCAGGAATTACAAGGAAGGAACCACCCCAGTTAGAGCTCTTAACACCTCCGGGAAGTGTTGTAACACCCCAATGGCCTGAACCATTCGGATCAATATCTGTCTTTAAGAAGCCGCCAAACCATGCGCCGGTGCTTACTGATACGCAGGAACCGTCTGCATACGCAGCATATGCTTCATTGCTCCACATATCAACATTCATATCCCAACCGTTCTGTCTCATCTTAATTACAGCATTTAAGCAGTCAAGATCACCTTCCCGTTCAATCTGAAGATTCAGATTCTCATCATAGTAATCACGGTTACAGAATAATTCAAAATACATATAAGAAGCATCCGGAAGCAGCCATCTTTTTCCTGGAATACTTACTTTTTCAGCTACCTTAAGGACTCCGTCCCAGGTACTCATTAACTTGGCAACTTCTTCCGGATCCGTCGGCAGGCCACATTCTTCAAATATATCGGTTCTGTAAAAATAACTGCAAGGACCAATATCCCAGGGAATGGCCACTATTCTGGAACCATCAGAGGATATTGCCTGATCCCATTTATAAGCAACGAAGTCATCCTTCAAATCTCCTGCATTGTATGGCGCATCATATAAATTAGTCAGTGCGGAAGAATCACGATACTGTGCTATGTAAGCCCCCTCTACCATTGCAACATCCGGTGCGCCGGTGCCTGCTGCCAAAGAAGTTTGAAGAGCTTGATGATGTGATGTTGTATCTGTAAATTGAAACTCAACTTCGATATCCGGATATTCTTTATTGAAACCGTCCAAAGCAGCCTTAAAGGCATCATCGCCAGACGGCCAGCCGCCTACGACAATCTTTCCGGAAGGCTTAGCTGCACTTTCACCTGAGTTAGAAGATTCCGTGCTTTCTTTCGTTGTACTGGTATTTGTATTTAAATCTGATGTAGTGGATGTATCTGTTTTGCTTCCGCAGGCCATTAAACCTCCAAGCATAAAAACAGTTATTGCTGCTGCCAATATTTTTTTCCCGAACAGTTTTTTCATAACAACTACTCCTTCGTTTTAAAGTTATTATAAGGTTTTATCAACTTTTTCCGATTTTTCTTACGGTTTCACCGGGAATCAGTTTAATATGTGAGTGAGAAACATACTTAATCTTTTTTCCCTCAATCATATCCATAAGTATTTCCGCGCACTTAGCCCCCTGCTTTTCTGGAAACAAAGATACGCTGGTTAACACCGGTCTTACATAGTTACGCGTCGAGATTCCGTCAATGCCGATTAACGAAATATCTTCAGGAATTTTAACACCCCTGTTTAGTAGCTCATTCATCATACCCAGCGCAAATTCATCATTGAAACATAAAATAGCGGTCGCATCCGATTTCTGTTCCAAATACACCTGTGCCGCGTACTTTCCTTCCTCAAGAAAATTTTCCTCAGTAAACAAAGATTCCTCTACATTTTCTTTCGGAGAACCAGCTAAGTCTGCGCTGGCAGTGTTTTTACCTGCATAGATAAAATATTTTTTTATGTCTTTTCCAAGAACTGGTGCCATCTCTCCTCTCCATGCCAATATCCTGGACTGATTACTGTCATAAGCGTAAGGAACTGCCAGAGCTATCTTTTTGTGTCCGTTTTTTTTCAGATAGTCAATTGCCGTATGGACAACCTTATAAATATCTACATCGACGATTGGGATAGATTTTCGGAAATTAACATACCCGGAATAACTGGCACTGACTACAGGCAAATGATATTTTATACCAATCTTTTGCGCATAGAATGCTGCCAAATGCTCATTTGGCAAAATTACTCCGTCTATCATGGTGGTGCGGATATTATTGAAATCATAGCCCGCATTAATCATAACCATATAACCCCTTTTTTTTGCTTCCTTCACCATTCCCCCATACAATTCGATATTGTAGACATTCATAATATCCTTACAATAAAATAAAATTTGCTTTGTTCTCTGCTGCTGCAGGGACATTGCCACCGGGTTCGGATAATACCCCAGTTCCTCAGCCAATTTAATGATTTTGCGTTTCTTATCTTCGGCAACATATCCGCTGTTGTTCAGAGCTCTTGATACAACAGAAACCGATACTCCAGCCTTCATAGCCACTTCTTTCCTAGTAACATTGCGTCTTTCCATAGAGCCTCCTTCACTTGCTTCGTGTACACTAATCAAATAAAAGGTCGGGCAAAAGAGTATTCATTCTTACTAATCTCTTTTACAAGTTTATAATAAACAAATTCATCATTATATTCAATGTTTAAATATATGGTCACAAGTCCACATGCCATTTTGTATAATTAAATTTTTCGTTTTCTATTCCTTATCACTTAATTTTAACAATTTATGGTTGTCATTAACTTATTTTTAATGAAATATGCCCCTTTTTGATTCCACCTTACAATGGACACCATTGGTCTTTGCTATATTCTCTATATTCTCGGGAACTTATCCCGATAAACATATGCTTTCAGGCACATAAAAAAATAGAACCTCCATAAATATTGGAGGTTCCATTTTCATCAAAATGATATTTGCATATACTATTGTATACCCGTGTTTCTTAAATTTCGTACGTTTTTTCTACGGTTCAATTCCCCATACAAGTTCTTCACCTATATAACCGGTCACATGATCCCAATCAACATAGTTAGAAGCTGTTCCTTCAAAGGAATAATCTCCTGTCTGGGTATAATTGGTCCAATTATTTTTTGAAAACCTGGTTTGCACTTCTACAGAGGCACCTGGATCTAAAGTTCCGGCACCGGAAGTAAATCCCACTTCCAGATAGTAGTCAGCACCTGTTTTTGCTTCGGAAAGTTTTACAAAAGTACCCGTAACATTGCCTGATCCGGCACTGGACCAGTCACACCAGAAGTTTTGCGGTAATTCGCCGTCAATCGTATAATAATATCTGATTTTTACGTCAGACAGATTTATACTTTCCTCACCGGTATTCACCAGGCGGAATCTGGGTGAAATACCATTGACTGCAGCCTCTTTATTGGCATTAAACATTTGCACTTTTATATTGCCGGCAACAACCACTGAGCTGTCAATAATGGTAATGGTAAGTACAGGGTCATTTCCCGAATCAAAATCAAAAGTCAATAAAAGTTTTCCTACCGGTTTACCTGCAAGATAAGAACTTAAAATAGTAACGGTATTACCCGATATGGTATAATCTGTACCTTCTGCCAGGACAGTATTACCCTCTTTAATTCCGGTAAAAGTATGGCCATTTAAAGTAAGAACTACTTTAATGTCTTTCTGATTAACCGGATTCTTATCAAATTCAGCCGTAGTAATGGATATGGCTCCGCTTGGTGCCGAGTCTGTTACGGTTAGTGTCAGTACCGGGTCCACCCCACCGCTGAAATCAAAGGTTAATTTGTAAGTACCGGTATCAAGCGTTGCAAGATAAGAGCCTAAAATAGTTACTGTGTTTCCGCTTACCGTATAATCCGTTCCCCGTACTAATGTTATGGTGCCATTTTTAATTCCGGTTAATGTATTATTATTATATGTTACTGAAACTGCAATATCGTCTGGATTGTATTTATCAAAGGTAGCACTTGTAGGTGTAATGTAAGAGTTGCTGACAGGGTCACTGCCACCACCCGGTTCATTGCCAAATACTAACTTACCATTGTCATAAACTGGTATATATTTAGTCTTTATCACATTTCCAGAAGTTACACCTTTTATGTCAGTATAAGAATAATCATTGGTATTATCCCAAAAACTAGTATTTGTCGGGCCTGCCAGACGGAACTGAACTTCCTTTTTATAAGCAGACTGGCCACCTGGATAAATCTTGGTTCCTGTAAAATCCACATTGACATAATAAATATGATTTGTCTCATCCCAAGGTATAAGTTTTGAAACGGTTGCCCCTGCGTTATAATTGGTACTAACGGTTATGTCACTTGCCTGATAACCTGCCTTGACAGCTTCCGAAATATTAACAAAATATTTAAAGGATAATTTATCTCCCATTCTTGCCGGCCAGCCTGACTGGTTATTTAATAAAGCCTTTATTTCAATAAAATTGCTGCCGGAGGCATTGATGCCAGCTTCTACGAAAAATTCGTCATTTGTTATTTCTTCAAAAACATTAAAGTTTGGAATCGGTGTTCCGCCGTATTTATCATACATTTTTGCAAGTAAGCCAACAAATCCGGCATTATAGTCACAGGCAACTTCATTGTTAATGTAATTGCCAATATCATCGCTATAGCTGTCATCGCTGTCTGGACCTCCCACCAGGGCCCCATAAAGAACATGTCTGTGATAATTTGGTACGGATTGACTGTCTGCCCAGGAACTATGGGCTGTTCTGTGATGAGGTCTTTCCGGCGAATTTTTACCAAAACCTACGACAAAACTGCGGCCTGAACTTCCTAAGGCATAATCTGCCTGCTGTTTTGCAAAATTTTGATAAACTATAGCTTTCTCTGAGGAACAACCTGACCAATCCGCGTATGCGCTTGCCAAAAATGCCGTAGTGGTTGCATACCGCAATGCTCCCCATGTATCCAGCCAGGCAAGTCCTTTTGGCGTATATGTGATTCGATTTCCCTTATAACCTGTGGTCCAGTAATCTAGGTGCATTTCCGTAGCAGTCTTATATATTTCTTTACCGGTTATTTTTGCCAGTAAAACAGCCGTACCATTATGAACATCATCCCAGCAGTGAGCCCATGTATAGGAAATATCATCGGATTGTCCTTCTTTTGACCAGTAGCTTACATAGGATTCTGCCTTATTAAGGTATATTTGATCTTCCGTAGCCAGGTATAGCCATGCACCTGCCCAGGACAATTCGTCATAAAAGCCGCTCCAGGAATTATAAAAGCCGTTGGCTGCGGTATATCCGCTGTCGCTTTTGGTCGTTTCCGCAAACGTATATAATTCTTTGGCATGGCGAATGCAGGTAGCTGCATATGCAGGATCACTGTCTTTAAATATAACGCCGGCTGCGGCAAGGGCTGCTGCCGCTCCTGCTGATACGGTAGAACCAGGATTTGATAAATCAACCTTATAAGCAGGCCGTTCCATCTGCATTACTTCCGCAGGCCCCCACCAGGAATGATCCACATTGCCATTACCAACCTGATAATAAAAAACATTGGCGGACGGATGGCACTTAATGAGATAATCCGTTGTCCATTTAATTTCATCTAATAAATATTGAAGCTGACCGCTTCTTGCCAAAGCATCTTCTGATTCATATACGCTCCATGCTAACATTGTGGCCGTATAAGCCATTGGCAGATTAAATTTTACATGATCTCCGGCATCATACCAGCCACCGGTTAAATCAAGTCCCACATCGGCCCCATCGTTTAGACCCGAATCGCCCCTCCAGTTGTTGCGAATACTTTCGGGCAGGTCCCCGGAACGCTGAAATTCATAGAACATAATTGCTTTTTGTAACGCTTCTCCATAATTATAAGTTGTTTGTGCTTTTACCGGTTGTATAGTCAGTCCGGTAATAACCAGACACACCGTAACAAAAAAACTAATGATTTTACGCATACAAACCCTCCTATTATCGGGTGTGCATATCTGTGTCTTCTAGACGAAAAACATACTTTTCCTTTTGCTTTATGGCTATTTTTCGTACTGAAATGGAGAATGGGAAATATATGCTTACGCCACCAAAAAGAAACAAAAGATACGCCACCCTTTCATCACTATTTCCTTA
Organism: Lachnoclostridium sp.; assembly: GCA_047777345.1. Lineage (GTDB taxonomy): Bacteria > Bacillota > Clostridia > Lachnospirales > Lachnospiraceae > Anaerocolumna. The sequence goes on from JBKEEJ010000003.1 coordinate 101,239, forward strand.
ATTACAATATTGTGGCTTTATTGTTTCTTATGGCTCGATTCCCCATTTTAAAGCACCGGAAATATAGCCTGTTACTTTAGACCAGTCTGCGTAACTGTTCTGTGTATCATTGTAGGAATAATCGTTACTCTGACTATAATTTGTCCAATCAAACTTTGAAAACCTTCCTTGCACTTCAATGGAAGCACCTGGGGCCAGTTGGCCTGCACCTGCCATAAATCCTATTTCAAGGTAATAATCCGCATCGGTTACCGGCGTGGATAGTTTCACGAAAGTACCCGTAACATTCTGACTTCCGACGGAAGACCAGTCGCACCAGAAATTCTGCTCTTTCTCCCCGTCAATAGTGAAATAATATCTAATCGTTACATCGGACAGATTAATACTTTCACTGCCTGTATTAAAGAGCTTAAATTTTGGCATAATTCCATTGGTTTGATCCGTATTGTTGGCATTAAACATCTGTACTTTAATATTTCCTTCCGCAACAGAAGTATCTGTTACAGTCAATTTCAGAACCGGATCAATCCCTGCACTTAAATCGAAAACAACATTATAGGTGCCGACAGCAAGTTTACCAAGTGTTCCTTTTAAAAGAGTAATCCTATCACCTGACTCGATATAATCCGTACCAGCAGTCAGGTTTTCACTTCCTATATTAATTCCGTTTAGCGTATGACCCGCTTTCGTTAATGTAACCGTGATGTCAGCCTGTTTTTCAATGTTTTTGTCAAATACTGCGGTCGCAGGGGTGACACTGCCACTTTCCGTTGTGTCGGTAATTGTAACCGTAAGTACCGGATCTGCACCTTTATTAAAGTCAAATGTAAGCTTTAACTCACCTATTTCATGATTTGCCAAATACTCTTTTGATATAATTACAATATTGTCGTTTATGGTATAATCTGAACCTTCTGCCAAATAAGTGGTTCCTTCTTTAATACCTACAAAAGTATTGCCATTTAAGGTAAGAGTTACTGCCACATCCGCCTGTGCCTCCGTATTTTTATCAAATGTTGCCTTTGTCGGATCAATTTGAGAATTGTTTACGGGATCTCCAAACAGCATGGAATATAGACCGTTTGCGATAGCAACATCACACTGTGCCCAGAAACGGTGATAGATAAATTCCGGTTCCGTTCCGTTATTATAAGCGTCCAAAACTTTCTGGTAATCAGGATCATCTTTATATTTGGAACGAATATCAATAAATTTGATACCTGATTTTATAACATCACCATTGGCCATAGTACCGGTCCAGCCATCCGGCACATAAACTTCCTGTTCGAAGAAACGGTAATAATCTGCCCTTGTTTCAGGTGCAGCAACACCTTTGTCATCTCTGTACAGATTCCATATACGGTCTAAAAGTTCTTTGGCAAGCACTCTGGCCTCGTCATCGCCGGATGCTTTACTGTAGTATAACAAAGCATTGGCAAGAGAGCCTGTTACACCAAGGTCAGTTCCATAACCGGTTACCGTTACGTGCAGATTTGGATTGCCCGTATAAGTTCCTGTCCAAGTATCCGGTTGCCCTTCCCAATCAATGCTGCTCGGAACGGCAAAAGTACCATCATCATTTAATATCACCACTGACTTAATCCAATTAACCCATTTATCAAGGATAGCTTTTGCTCTGGAATCGTTGGTTTTATAATAATATTCGGCAACTCTTTGCATAGACCATGCCTGGAAGCCAAACCAGGTGTTGCTTCCCGGGTCGGCATATACGGGATTTTCTTCATATCCCATGCCGTAGAATGTCGATGTGCCGGAAGGCCATGTTTCATAACGTCCATTGTTGGAATTGCTTGCTCCCCCTGCAATTGCGCCTTCCGCTGACTGTAACCATTGATAAAATTCTAACTGCCTGTCCAAACTGGTTTCCCAGTCAGAAACACCATTTGCAGAAAGTGGCTTAAACTCTTCGTCCTGGGATAAAATCCAGGCTGCCATAGGATTCTGATAACCAAAGTGATTATGGCTGCTTCCTATTTTCCAAGCCCAATTTTCACTTATACCGCCACCCCATGCATAATACCAGGAAAGCAAATAGTGGGCGGCATCATATCCGGTTCCCGCCTGGGAAGGTGATCCGATCTTGCGGAAATATTTATCAAACATAGAATATCTTAAGTAATCACCCATTTTACTTGCTTTTGCAGTATAGGCACTTAAGTCAACCCCATATTCATCTGCCCATTGGTCTGCCCAATAAGTAGCCTGTACCGCCCTGGCATCTGCGTCCGGTGCATTGGTATACCGGAATTGCTTTGCATAACTACTGTCTCCGGTAAATAAGTCTAAAAATCCGTTTTTACCACCAAAATTCATGGCTTCCCAACTGGGATGAGGAATGGTTTCCCACGTTGATTCCTGTTTTCCACGCTGGAATGTGTTAATATAAGATGGAGAGCTGACGCCATCTCCTCTGCTTCCATAGCCATACCAGTTGTCCACATCCAAAAGCCAGTGCATGCCATAAATAGTTGAGGTTCCGTAGGCAGATACTAATTCGCTGTGGATAGGATCTATTCCTACCACAGCAGAAAAATCTAACTGAGCAGGATAGTAATCCGGCAGTTCCCATTCCGGCGCATAAGTAGCGGGTTTACTGGCATTATACCTGCTCATGCTGGCGTCAGGCTGATCTTTTTCCGACGGTATTATATAGGTTTCCGCCGTATCCCAGGCTTGTTTAAAATAGGAAAAATCACCTGTAAACTTGCCATACATAGCTTCCAGCCACATATAATAGCTCATTGCCTCACTGGTGGTAACATGTCCATAATCCGGAGCTTCTACTATTAATGTTTCTACAGAATGGTAAGGAATCCCATGAGAGCTAAAATAGCCATTGTCGGGATTATGAATATCTTCCCAGAGTTCGAAAAACCTTTCCTGATAAGTATCTGTACTTGCTACCGTAATTTCCGAAGCCTTTGCCATACCCACAGGCACAAAAATTGAAGACAAAATTCCAAGAACAGACACAACAGCCAAAGCCATTCTTAAACCACGTTTCATAACAGCTGACCTGAAAGATGCATGGTTCTTCGTTCTTTTCCTTAAAAATTCCCGGTGTAACATCTTATAACCTCCTTATTGATTTTTATCAGACAATTACTTCCCTCAGCCGATATCTGACCGCAGTATTACCCCCCGTTTCCGCCTCCTTTCCATACCTTTATACAGTCATTTACCCTGCTTAATGAAATAATTGAAAGCCCCTCATACTATAAAAATCTCAAGCGGTTAACTCTGATGTCTGCGTAATTAATATATTAATCCTTTATTGGCTCCTTTCTTTTTTCTTACATTTTCGCAATTAACTAAAATTTATATATTTTTTTCGTATTTTCAATGAAATATTTTCCATATTTTTATATTAATTGTAATTATTTACCATAAATATATCATATATGACCCGTCATGTCAATCCTGTTTTGTAAGGTATTAACATTTTATTCCTGTATTTTCCTAAAACTTTCGTAAAAATTACATTCGGTAATCGCATTAAATAAATCTATATCAAAGATAATGTAATACATATTATGCCAATGTAATACATACTGAAACCATTATAATAAATCCATATTGAAACTGTTATCTAAAAAGTGTTCCATAATGTCATACTGCTTGACTACCAGAACAATTTTTGTATCAGCCTGATATTCGTATAAACCACCTTTTTCCGGGTAATAATTTAATGGAAATTTCTTTAATATGTTTCTTTCCAAATTACCTATTTTGAGGAGGTTTTTATGAAATCCAAAATTTTAATTGTAACAATCCTGTTGCTTATTGCATTGTTAGCCGGATGTGGTAATAAAGATAACGGTACGGACCAGACCACAGATACGGTTGATACGGTTACCCCGACGGATACTCCTGCAACAGATACCACCGATAATAATACAGCGGATAATACCACTGCGGGAGATAACACCAGCATGGAAAACAATACCACACCGGATGCAGTAACCACCGCTTCTATCGTCGATACGGAAGAAGCCTTTGTCAAAGCCATTGGCAAGAACGGTACCTGGATTATTGCAACACTAAAGGATCTGACCTTTGATCAGGACCTTACCTTAGAAGGAGAATTTAAGAACGGTAAGCAGGATGAAAACGGAAATGACATAATTCAGCGTAAAATTGCTCTCTATTCTCAGGACGAGAACCGTAACATCACTGCACGATACACCCTGACAGCTCCCAAATTAACCATTACCAGTCCCAATGCCAGTATCCAGCACGGAACTTTTAAGGGAGACCTGTATGTGGATGTAAAAAATTTTCAGTTGATAGATACAACGGTTGACGGTAATGTATATTTCTCATCCGAAGAAGCAAAATCCACCTTTATGATGGATGAAACAAGTAAAATAACTGGGAAACAAGAAGTAAGAAAATAAAAAAACTTACACACAAACGGGGCAGATGCAAACCGGAATCTTATACTGAAAAACTCAATAAGATTTTGCATCTGCCTTTTTAAGTTTTATTCATACTTAAATCCAAAAGAAAGGCATCCGGAATATTTTCCTTAATTATTCCCGGTGCCAGATTAATCCAGCTTAAACACTTATTTAATATAATAGCATCGCTGGTAATAACGTTACTGCTCTTTTCCAGAATCACATCTGCATTATTTACAAGTTCCACTTCCGTATGAAAAGCATATGGGTCCAATAATTCCAAAATCCGTTGCTTTAACCTGCCCGTATTGGACACCGGACAGTCCAGATAAAAATGGGCGTACCCAATTTCTAAAGATTCCAGTTTGCTGCCTATTAATGTGATTGCTACATCTGTTTTATCAATAAGCCGGTAGGTACCTCTAAGGCCTGCCAGATCTCTGATGGTCCCGTCCATACATTGAATCAGCACAGAACCTGACAAGGCTACCTCAAGTGTAATAATTACATTTAAACCGTCAATAAATACCTTCTGATCTTTAAGTTTTCCTGTTATTTGCTTTGATTTTCTGTTCAATATGGTTTCGTAAGTTGAAGTGGCTCTGGCTAAGGCAAGTCGCTGTCTTTCCGACAATAAATAATGGTTACCTACAAAGGTAGACGCGCTTTTTATCGGGTAGCCCTGCTCAATCAGATATAAAATATCCTTTTGGGCCTTATGTAATACTTCCAGGCTTTCCATGCCAAATTCTTTTCTGTCATTGGGTACATATCCTCTTTTTGTATTATGATTTTTCATGGCAACTCCTGTCGGTAAAAAACAACTGCTAATTGAAAAAAAGCAAATAATTCATTGATATAAATTATTTGCTGGTGTATATAAAACTATTCTTATTATTTATTGACAATGGCATCGGCAATATCCTGATAGTGGGTATATTTCTCAAACTGAAATACACCGACTTTTATTCTTGTTGTATAATCATTTTGCTTTAGAAACTGGTTAAATGCGTAGGCATCCTCTATAACTCCTTTTGACTTAAGCAGGTTGGCCACATCTTCCGATGTCATGCCCGAAATAATTTTTACAGTCACAGGATTTGAATCAGATCCGTCGTCTGCTGATAAGCTTTTATCAGGTTCCTTATCAGATGACAATTCTTTATCCGATGATGTATTTTTATCCGATGATAATTTCTTATCCGATGATAATTTCTTATCATCGGAAATTGCCTTAGATGTATTTTCTTCCTTGTCGGGTGCAGAAGTCAATTCAGAATTTTTTTGTTGAGCTGCCGATGTTTTTTCAGAGGCATCCTCTGCTTTACTGTTATCAGAGGATGTTTCCCCGGATTTGGATTGATCTGCACCCGGCTTATCAGTAGGTTCTTTCGTTGGCACTGATGTAGGTGTAACAGTTGGTGTCTGGGTAGGTGCTACTATGTCATCCATATCAATATCATCCTGCATTACCATACCTAATTTTTCAGCTCTTTTAATAATTTCCTCATCCGAAAGTTTGGCACCGCCATTTGCCCGGTATGATATGGTTAAGATTAAGGTGGTAAGAATAATGCCGACACCTACACCCCTTAAATAATACTTTAGCTTCATTTTTACACTCATGCCTTTCAATTTTCTTAGACCAGTACCGGTATCAGGGTGAACTTAAATTAAACTTTATTTTTCTTATTATTATATAAATCAATTACCAACTTAACTTCTCCCTGTCCCAGTTCCAATGTTTTGGATATATCAATGATGGAAAATCCCTGGGAATACATTTCAAGGATTTTTTGATTATAACTGCTTAAATATTTTGCGTCTTCCGTGGAATTCTTATTGTCAGCTGTCTGAACCGCTGCCTGGTTATTTTTTACTGCGTTAACCTTTTGGTTTTCGACCGGTTTCTTATTATTTTGTGCTTCCTTTGCCTTAAGTTTTAATTTATCAAAATCTTTCATCAGATCTTTTATTTCTGTCTCTTTTTCGTTTAACATATTGTACAAAAATACGACTTCTTCATGATTCCTGCTTATTTTTTCCAGTATTTGCTCGGAAAAATCATTGACTGCTATAATTTTTTCATTGGACAGTTGATCCAGCCGGTCTTTCGTATAACTTAAAGAATTTTCTGTGGCCTCAGTTATAATGTCGTTTACCTTATCCTTAAGGTTATCTATTTCCGCCAGGCTTAATTCCCTTTCATTGGGTTGGAATTCGTTTTTATTCTCCATGCTTTTATCCGTTATGATACAGCTAACGATCAGAACTGCTACTCCTATAATGATTAAAACTATTTCTAAAAGTGTCATTGTTTCTCTCCTGCTATATTTTAATCCTGCTATATTTTAATATCTATGGAACCATATCGACAATTGTTTTTAGGAGCTGCCTCTTTCGCTTTTTGCTTCTTGTCCTTTTTCCTGCCGGAATATGAATATGAGTATGAATTATTGCCTTTCTCTTTTGCATCATACCGATATTCCTGGTTTTCGCTTTTGAATGTTCTTACTGTCTGCTGAGATTCTTTCTGAATCTGATGATTTAGTTGCTGTCCGATAAGAAGCTGGTCATTAAGTGGCTTTTGATATTCCTGCTGTTTGTATGGAGTAACTTCCTGTGATTTGGGAGCCATCGTCGCTATTTCGATGGGTGTAATAGACATTGATATTCCTCCTTATAAACCGACAACCTTGATATCGGCTCTATCACGTACGAACTTTGAATAGTGAATTTCGCTTTTTACGTAATAATTTATATTGGAAATAACGATTCTTACACCGGGATATGCTATATTTTCCACTTTAATATAGCCTGATTCACTATTGTTTATTTCAATACGTAACTGGTCGTATCGTCTTGTAGCTTCTTTTATTTTATTTCTTAAAGCCAGACAATTTTGGGTAACCGTCCGTATATATTCCAGCCTGTCCTGAGGCAGCTTTTCACCGGAATTCAGTCTTTTCTTATAAGCATCTAGTATTGGCATTAGTTTTTCCAGATCGCTTTGCATATTAATCAGGTTCTTTTCCAGTTCCCGAAATTCTTCCACAGCAGCAGGATCAATTCCTACTTCCAGCAAGGTATTTGTCCCCATGGTAGAACCGGCATTTTTAACTGTTATGTTAGAACCTGACCGGATTTCGCCGCCAGTAACAAAACCCCTTTTTCCACCCACAATAATGTCGCCTTTTGCCGATACTTTGCTATGTAAAATTGCTTCTGTGGTAATGTATCCGCCGGCTTTCACATAAGCATTTTCAATAAATTTAGAAATAATATTACTGCCGGCTTCCATCCTGCCTCTGCTCATACCCTGCATGCCGCGTTTTAAAATAATCTGACCACCAGCTCTTAATGTTGCGCCTTCCACAACTCCGTTAACAATAATATCTCCTTTTGCCGTAATAGAATAACCGGTATTTACATTTCCCTGAACAGTGACATTTCCTTCATATACGATGTCACCTGTGGAAGCATCCACATCAGCCAGTACTTCATAGGTATCGGATACAAATACTTTATCATCCGTCAGCACTGCATGTCCGCTGACATCGGAATACATTGTCAGACCATCTTCGGAAAGATGAATATTTCTGCCATGTTTCAGCACTTTTCTCATTACCTTCTTGGCTGGTATAATACTTCCGTATACATCCATTCCGGGTTTTCCAGGTATGGCAGGACTTAACTTTGCCAGAATATCTCCTTTACTAATGGAGCTTATGGTGTCCAGCTGATGAAAGTCAACGGAACCATCTTCATTTAACTTCGGCTTTAAGGTATTATCCGTATTAAAAAAATATGTAATGACTGCATCTTTTCCCTCTACCGGGGGAGTTCCTCTTGCAAGAATGTAATCCTCACAGTATTTTCTTTTTGCTAAAAAAGATTCAATATTACTGTCATTAATTCCGTACTTTATTCCGGCCTGTTCCAGACTGGATTTTATGTCTTCTTTTGTCATTAACTGTCCCTTGTTTGACGGAGGATAGAATCTTCCGATTGCACACATGCGGTCCTGAGATACCGTGATTTGCACAGATTCGTTAACCGGTAAAATTGGAACCGAAATCAATTTGACTTCGATTGACTCACTTCCCAATGACATTAATGCCCTGCTAAGGCTTTTAATATCATAATCAAAAATTCCTTTATCCACCAAGTAATTATTAATTTCGTCATAGGTAAGCGGCTTACCGGCTCCTGATGAGGGATATAGTTTAATGTAAGTACCATCCGGCTTAATCACAAGACTAAAATAACTGTTTTGGATCTCCATAATTTTCACCATCTCTCTTATAACGTAAACAATATATCCATATTATTTCCCAACTTCTGCTTCATTTTCTGCAAAGCCTTCGTATGAAGCTGGGATATTCTGGACTCTGATACTTCCAAAATGGAACTAATCTCTTTCAATGTTAAATCTTCATAATAATATAAAGTAATTACTTTCTTTTCTTTTTCTGTAAGAGTTTCCAGGGCTTTAACCAATATTTCTTTTAATTCTTGTTTTTCAACAATTTTTTCTGGTGTATCATATTGTGCGGTAAGGCTTGCATCCATTTTAACCTCACTGCCTTGTTCCAGATACTCATCCAAAGAGAGAAGATTTGATACTTTAGTCTGATTTTGCCAAAGATCCAGTTCTTCCAGAGAAATATCCAGTTCTTTGGCAACTTCCTCGTCTGTTGCCATTCTTCCTGATTCCGCTTCTATTTTTTGAAACGCCGCATCAATTTTTCTTTGTTTCTGTCTTAGAGTTCTGGGGATCCAATCCATTTTACGAATTTCATCCAAGATAGCGCCACGGATACGAAAACTCGCATAAGTCTCAAATTTAACACCTTTCGTATAATCGAATTTATCTACGGCATCAATCAATCCAAATATACCGTAACCGACTAAGTCATCATATTCCACATTATTGCCTAAATACATGCTTAAACGTCCTGCAACAATTTTTACTAAACCGGCATATTCAATTATGATTTTTTCACGATTTTCGGGTGTCTTACATTTACTGTATTCTTCCCACAGTTTAGCCTTGCCTTCCGTGTTCATAACAGTACTCCTTTATGCTTTACGAATTATTGTTATCACTTTTCGCAGTATCCTCCGTGACGTTAGCTTCCTCTTTTTGATTTTCCTTATCTTTCTCTTCTTTTTCTGCTTTTTCTTTCGTACTATCTTCTTTGGCAGTTTCCTCTTTGGCTGCTGCCTTATCATTAGCAATAGTCACCTTTTTTATTATCTTGGCTGCTATTAATCCAATTATGTAAAATACAACAAGAACTATAAGTAAACGTATAAGACCTGATAAAAATTCAACCCCGTTTACGATATTTAATATACTTGTTATTGCACCGGCAGTTAACATAATAGCCGGGGCAATATACCTATCCCTCATATCATCACCTTTTCCTTAAGTTGCATAGCAAATTCGTAGAAGACTCTTATTAAATAATTTTCAACGGTTTTCCTACCGACTTTATGTGCAATTGTCCTGTTTCCGGATAAAATATAATGGTTCTTCCGTAATCCAAACCAGTATCTTCGGCGGCTAAAGGAATTCCCAAAGACTTTAGTTTAAGCTTACTTGCTTCCACATTACGCTCTCCGATACGAAGCATATCACTTTGGGATATAAAAGCAAACATTTGGGCACCACCGGCTATTTTTGCAATAAGCCTGTTTCTGTTGGCACCAATTGCGATTAATCGCGTAATCAAAGCCTCAATTCCTGTATCGGCAAATTTAGCCACATTTTCATTGTTTCTTATCTGCGTACTGTCCGGAAGCATAATATGTACCATTCCGGCGGTTTTGGTAACAGCATCATATAACACAATTCCAACACAGGAACCTAGTCCCAATGTCGTAATGGCATCCGGCGCCGTGCAAACATTTAAGTCCGCCATTCCCACTTTTATTATTTTACTCATAACCCCACCTATAAGCCCAGAGATGACAAAATTACATTGTAAGAATCTAAGGTAGGTATTAATATAAAATAACCATTTACATCAGAGTCATCCTTACTGAATTGGGTTTCTATAATCAAAGCTTTGTCTGCGACTTTGCCAAATTCAATTGCCGGCACACTTAAAATTGCTCCTGCCATATCAATAGACATATATGGAACGCTGGATTCAATCCGTATGTTCATCAGTGTTGATAAAGATGATAAATATGCTCCGGAAATAATATTTCCGATTTCCTTTAAGGCGGAATATTCCATTTCCGAAAAATCTTCATTATCCAATGATTTGCCCATCAAAAGATTTACCAAACGATAAGCGGACTTCTTGTCCATCATAAACATCATCATACCGCTGATGTCCCCCTGCAGGGTAATTAGTATCCCTACGACAAGGTTTTCCGCGCCGCCTACCGCATCCGCCAAATCTTTAAATTCCAGTAAAGCCACTTTAGGTACTTTCATATCAACCTTGCCATTAATCATGGTAGACAAAGCCGTGGTAGCATTTCCGGCACCAATGTTTCCGATTTCCCTTAATACATCAAACTGCATATTGTCAATCTGATCCAAATTTATTTTTGACACGAGGGGTCCACTCCTTATACCGGTTCTTTATCTATGATTACACTTGTTATATTTAGCAGAGAAATAAGATTATCATTATATTTGCCTATGCCACTTAAATATCCGTTTTTATCTTCTACAGCACTGTTGGCTACTTTTTCAATCATTGTATCGTCCAAAGTAACCACTTCCTTAACCTCATCCACAATAATTCCTACGGCTGCCTGAGCTTCCAGTTTTATAATAATAATTCTGGTGGCATTTGTTATAACATCATCCTCCAGGCCGAATTTTAAACGTAAACTCATTACCGGGATTATTTCACCCCTTAAATTAATAACTCCTTTAAAATAGTGCTGTGCTTTTGGTACTCTGGTGATTCTTTGCATTCTGACAATATTGTCCACATATTTTATATCAATGCCATACTGCTCATTCCCAACTTTAATTACGATATATTGTTTTGAATCATTTAAACCTTCCATATTTTCACCCCCTAAACCAAAGTATTGACATCAAGAATCAGGGCTACTTCACCATCTCCGAGAATGGTTGCACCGCCGATTATTTTGTTGTTATTTATATACTTACCAATAGACTTAATAACAATTTCCTGCTGTCCAATCAGGTTGTCCACCACAAGTCCGGCTAATCTGTCGCCCTTGGACACAATTACTACCGTAAGGTTTTCTTGCTGATTGTCCGTCTTAGGTACTTCCAGTATTTCGTCCAGGCGAACTAGAGGAATAACCGTACCCCTTAAATTGATAACCTCTTTGGAATGAACATATTTAATATCCTTACTTGAAACATCTTCAATTGTTTGAATACTGCCTAATGGTATGGCATATTTTTCAGTTCCCAGTTCAACCATAAGTGCCTGAATAATGGCAAGTGTGAGCGGAAGCCGGATAATAAAGCTGCTGCCTTCTCCAAGTTTGGTTCTTGCTTCAATATCTCCGCCTAATGCTTCAATCTTGGTCTTAACCACATCAAGACCTACTCCACGGCCGGATATATCCGTTATGGTTTCAGCCGTTGAAAAGCTTGGTCTAAACAGTAAGTCAATAACTTCCTTATCTGTCATTGATTCGGCCTGTTCTTCCGTAATGGTTCCTTTTTCAATAGCTTTTTGCTTTACTTTTTCAATATTTATACCCGCACCGTCATCTCTGACTTCTATTACGACATTATTCCCATCCTGATATGCGTTAAGGAAAATAGATCCAACGGCAGGTTTGCCGGCTTTAATACGTTCTTCATTGCTTTCCAGCCCATGGTCGGCGGCATTTCGCAATAAGTGCATCAAAGGATCGCCAATTTCATCGATAACTGTTCTGTCCAACTCTGTTTCTTCACCCGTCATGTACAGTTCCATTTTTTTATTGAGCTTTTTCGACAAATCACGAATCATTCTTGGGAATCGATTTACAACACTTTCAATAGGTACCATTCTTACTTTCATAACAGATTCGTGAAGATTGGTGGTAACCCGTTCCAGATATTCGATCTGTTCATTAAAGCTGGATTCCATCTTATCATTTTTTTCACTGGCATTGATAGAAACAAGTCCGTTTTTGGCAATAATTAATTCGCTTACCAAATTCATCAGCACATCCAGTTTTTCAATGTCAACCCGAACAGAACGATTCACAACTGGTTTGGTATTTTGCTGTTTTGCGGCAGCTGTTTTTTTGCCTGTACTGGAAGTGGTACTTACCTTGTTTTCTGTCTCCGTATTATTTTCTTCTTTTTGTTCTTCCACTTCGTTTTCGTTTACATTAATTTTTTCAACGAACACTTCCTTAACTTCCGAAACATTCATAACGGTATTTCTGACCTTTTCCATGCTTTCTTTTGTCAGAAGGATTACGCTGAAATCCAGGTCAAATTTTTCGTCCTCAATATCCTGTACTCCGGGCTGGGATTTAATGACATCACCCAGTTCTTCCAGGGCTTTAAAAATAAGAAAAGCTCTTGCAGATTTTAAAACGCAATACTCCTGTATATATACGGTAATGCCATAGGCGTTAATCCCCATGCCATCGGCTTTGATAATAGCCTTCTTCTCATAATCTGCCAAGGGAAGCTTTTTATATTTTAATTCAGAATTTTCTGATTTAGCCGAAGGGGAAGTATTTCCCTTTACGGAAGTAGCTTCTTCCTTAGCCACTTCTTTTCCCAAACCGGCGTTTAAAATATTATTCAATTGATTAATGATATCTTCATTATCATCCGTACCTTCGTCGGCAGTTTCCTGAATGTTATTAAGATAAGCTTCCAAAGCATCCAGGCCTTTAAATAAAACATCCACCAAATCCGGCGTAACATTCATATTTCCGCTTCTGATTTCAGAAAATACATTTTCCATATCATGGGTCAGCCGCTGCATTCTTTTAAAACCCATGGTGCCTGCCATGCCCTTTAAGGAATGGGCCGCACGGAAAATTTCGTTTATCGTATCCATATTTTCCGGTTCTGTTTCAAGAATCAGCAGTTGTTGATTTAAAGTCTCCAAATGCTCTTTTGTTTCATCAATGAAAATCTCAAGATATTGACTAACATCCATCTTATTGCACCCCCAAGTTCTTTTGTATAGCATAGGCTATCTGACCAATTGGTACTATTTCATTTACCAGTCCTGCTTCTGCCACTACTTTGGGCATCCCATATACCGTACTGGTTGCTTCATCCTGTGCTATTACATAAATGTTCTTTCTTTCTTTTAATTTTCTGATACCTGTCGTACCGTCACTACCCATACCCGTCATTACGACACATATAATTTCGGAATAATTTGAATCAATTAAGGATTCAAATAAAATATCCGCGCAGGGTTTTAAACCATTCCTGGCTGGTTCCGCTGTAACAGATAATTGGTATGTCCCCCTAGCCTGTACCAGACGCATCTGACTGCCACCTTTGGCAATATAAACGACTCCGTCTTTTAAAACATCTTTGTCCTGTGCTTCTTTTACGGTAATGTCACTTATTTCGTTCAACCGATTGGCAAGAGATGCGGTAAACCCTTCCGGCATATGCTGTACAATCAGTACGCTGCACCCCAAATCTTTTCTTAACTGGGGTATAACCTGCTGCAAAGCCTTGGGGCCTCCGGTTGAACAGGCAATTACTACCAATTTTTTGCCATTTGTGGTCCTTCCAAATGGTCTGTTATCCTTTGCCAGCTGAATAACAGGCTGTTTTCCGGACTCAATGGTTCCTGTTTTATTTAGAGACGGTTGTTCTATATTGGATGCTTTGACGGAACTCTGATATAACTTTGTTGCCACAACCAGACACTCAATTATCTTATTTTTAAATTTATCACTTTTCACCTCATAGAAACTTTCTGGTTTTGTAACAAAGTCAAAGGCTCCTAATTCCAGTGCATGAATTGTTTCTTTTGCCCCTTCTTTTGCTAAGGTACTGACAATGATAACGGTTGCCTTTACCCTGTTTTTTTCCATCTGTTCCAGTAATTCCAATCCATTCATCTTAGGCATATTGATATCCAGGATAACCGCATCAAAAACTTCATGCTCCTGAACCAATATCTGAAATGCTTCTAATCCATTGGTCGCCACTTTTTCAACATGGAACCTTGAATCTGAATTTATTATATCAGAGAGCACCCTTCTCATGAGTGCAGAGTCATCAACAATTAAAATTTTTTTCTGCATTTTCCGCCTCCATTACGCTGCCTTTATTGTTTTTCCCTATTCCTTCGTCGGCGTTCAATCTCAAAAATAAATTTAATAATGTCCTCCCGATCATTTTCCGGAATATCGATAAACTGAACTCTGTGTTCATAATACTCTTTCCTGTTTTCCATTTTATTTGATGAGAGAACCCGAGCCTTTATCTGATAAGTTTTTGCTTTATAACTGCCGTCAAGTTCCATGCACATCAAAAGAATGTCATCAGGCTTATGTTTAACTCCGGAGATAAATTTGGCTCCGCCTCCGCTTAAATCTATAATAGTTCCCCCGATCATTTCTTTTTCCAGCGTATTTAACAGATTGGTTAAATCCTTATTATCAATTTTATTAAGTTTAACCATTTTTTGATCTGACGGGGACGTTTTCTTATGGGAATCGGAGGATTCCGCTTCCGAAAGAACTCTATATTTAAATTCCAACAGGTACTCCAACCTGTAGAACTGTCTTCGCTGAAATTTTTCTAACTGACTTGTAAGCTGCACTTCTAACGCATATATCTTACCAATTCGTCCGCGATCAACAATAACGGACGTACATTGATACAAGCCTTTTTTCGTATAAAAGCATAAAATGTATTTTTCTCCGACATTTAAGGTAATCAGTTTTGCTCCTTTAATGGGCATCATAATATTAATTGTATCCTCGTTAACGAAGTCTATAACCATACTTTTATATACATTTACACTTTTATTTGATTTCGTACTGTTAGTTAAAGGCTTTATATCCACTTTATCTCCAATGGATATCAGATCACTTAACATGATTTACCCCCATATTTGCTATTTTTTTAACCGGAAACGCAACAAACTGGAAAAAAGTCCGGCTATTCCACTTACCGACTGTGTCTTTGGCAAAGTATTAAAGCATAACATATTTGCCAGTTCAAAAACTGCTCTTGTGGCAGGGGCATTGGGATAAATGACAGAATAAGGTTTTTGTTGCATAACAGCTTTTGAAACACTGACATCCTGAGGTATCCCGCCAAGAAATCCCAGTTTAACGGTAAGAAATTTTTCCACTACCATGTTTAACTTGGCGTACAACTGTTTTGCCTCTTCATAGGAGTCCACACGATTTGCAACCATTTTAATTATAGTATGATCCGGAGAAAAATCACCCTTTTTATTCAAAGCTTTTAATAAAGCATACGCATCCGTAATTGATGTAGGTTCAGGAGTTACTATAAGCAACACTTCCGTACTTGCTGTAACAAATTCCAAAACACTGTCCGTAATACCGGCTCCTGTATCTATAATAATAACATCGGCTATCTGATCCAGTTCATACAATTTCTGAGTCAGGTACAGGATCTGGCTTCTGCTGATATTCGCCAGTTCCTGAATACCTGATCCGCCGGATATAAAACCGATGTTTTCAGGTCCTTTCGTTATGATTTCCTGAAGCCCCTTTTCCTTAAACATTAAATCGTAAAGATTGTATCTGGGCCTGATTCCCAACATTACTTCAATATTGGCCAATCCAAAATCAGCATCCAGGATAATAACTCTTTTTCCCAATCTGCTCATCTGTATGGCCAAATTGACAGATAAATTCGATTTTCCCACACCACCTTTACCGCTGGTTACGGTTATTACACGTGCTGATTTATTAAGAGGACTTTGCTTTTTTATAATATTCCTTAATTGTTCTGCCTGGTCCATTACTCGCTGCCTCCTAATAACCTCTTCGCTATTTCCTGGGTATCAATTTTACCAATATCATCAGGTACATTTTGGCCATTTGTTGTGTATGACAAAGTGGCATTGGTAAGCATTCTGATATTAAATATGTTCCCTACAGAAGTTGTTTCATCCAGTTTCGTAAAAATCAGTCTGTAATTGGTAATTTCAGAATAACATTCCGTAATTCTGATTAAATCCTTATACTTGGTTGTGGCACTTAAGACTAAGTATACTTCCTTAGCTTCATCTTCTACAGTATTGACCAGCCTTTCAATATCGTCTCTTTGCTCCCGATTTTTATGGGATCTGCCTGCGGTATCAACTAAAATTATATCATAATCCTTAAATTCTTCCCTGGCTTGCTCTATTTCATCCGCAGTATATATTACTTTCATGGGAATTCCAAGGATATTGGCATAGGTTCTTAACTGTTCTACCGCCGCTATTCGGTACGTATCTGAAGTTAACAAAGCCACCTTTGCTTTTTTTTCTAATTTTAAATTGGACGCAAGTTTTGCAATGGTTGTTGTTTTTCCAACTCCGGTAGGTCCGATAAAAAAGATAAGTTTTGGCTTATTTCCCGTAAGTTCAATAGTCTGAGGCTGTCCCAGCTTAAGTATGATTTTTTGATAAACACTTGCCAGTATGTTATCAAGAGGAGTATCTTTCCTTAACTTATTCTCTATTTCACTTAAGATTTGGTTTACATACTGTTCGTCCATCTCGTTACGGACTAGCTGGTTATAAATCAGCTGAACATATGGGGATTTGGTTTCTTCTTCTTTTACTTCTTCCTTAGTTTCTTCTTCTTTCTCTTCAACTTTTTCTTCTTCCTTTTTATCCTGGAATTGCTTTTCCAATAGTTCCTGAAGATTATTTAATTTCTTTTCTATGGCCGAAGTATCGCTTTTTTCCTCCTTTTTTTCACCATATGCAATTTTGCTGGTATTTTCAGTACTGAAGCCGGAATTTAATCGATATCCGCTTTTACCTGTTGCAGCAAATTCTTTTTTGCCAGCTTGGGACTGAATTGTATTATCATCCACAGCAGCTGTTATTTCCACGCTTTTTTTCCGAAACAGCTTATAAATACCTTTTGGCGTAACGGTCTTCATATTTAATACGATAGCATCTTTACCTAATTCCTCTTTGGCAAGCATAATTGCCTCGGTTTCCGTACTGGCTTGAAATTTTTTAATTATCACTATACTGTCACCATCCCAACCGACTGTAATTCTACGTCAGATTCAATTTCATTATATGATATTACAATTAAATCCTTAAAGTAGTCCTGTGTTAATTTCTTGAAATACATTCTTACAATAGGAGAAGTAATAATAATTGGATTCTTGCCGATATCTTCAAGCTTTTGTATCTCTTCCTTAACAGAATTTATAATGGACTGGGTTTTTTCCGGATCAAGCGCAAGGTATGCTCCTTGCTCGGTTTGTTTTACGCTGTTCATGATTTCCTGTTCAATCTTAGGGTCAAGTGTAACTACGCTGGTTGTTTCATTGGCCGGAAAATACTTATTGGAAATGGCTCGTTTTAAACTTTGCCTTGCATATTCTGTTAAAACATCCGTATCCCTGGTAGTGGGAGCATAATCCGCAAGAGTTTCCAAAATTGTTACCAAATCTCTTATGGATATACCCTCTCTTAGCAGATTCTGTAAAACTTTCTGTATTTCGCCAATACTTAACAGTTTTGGCACAAGTTCTGAAACAAGGGCAGGATTTGCTTCCTGTACATTGTTAATAAGATTCTGTACATCCTGTCTTGTTAACAGTTCATGAATATGACTCTTAATTACTTCCGTTAAGTGAGTAGCTATAATAGAAGGCGGATCAACAACGGTATAACCCAATGATTCTGCACGTTCACGCTGGCTTTCCGTAATCCAGATAGCAGGCAGATGGAAAGAAGGCTCAAAGGTAGGAATACCTGATATTTCTTCTTCCACATATCCGGGGTTCATTGCCATATAGTGATCAAACAAAATCTCGCCTTCGCTTACCGGCACACCCTTAATCTTAATCACATACTGATTGGGATTTAACTGTATATTATCCCTTAGACGTATCATTGGAACAACACAGCCTAATTCCAGTGCTATCTGCCTTCTGATTAATACTACACGGTCTAACAGGTCACCGCCCTGGTTTACATCGGCCAAAGGAATAATTCCATATCCGAATTCCAGTTCAATGGGATCCACCTGCAATAAGGATACCACATTTTCGGGTTTCCGAATCTCGTCTCCGGCAGTCTCTTCCGCCGAGGCCTGTTCTTCAATCTTATCCACTTCAATTTTCCCGGCTATGGTTCTTGCGCAAATAATAAATACCACTCCGTAGGCACAGAATACCAAAGCATTTAAAGGAGTGACAATACCAAGGAAAATCAATGTTCCTCCAACTATATACAAAACCTTAGGTATAGAAAACAACTGCTTAACAAGCAAATCGCCAAAATCGGCTTCTTTGGATACTTTGGTTACAAGAATACCGGTTGCCAATGATATTAAGAGAGAAGGAATCTGGCTTACCAGACCGTCACCAATGGTCAGGGTAGTATAACGGTTAAAAGCTTCCGAAATGGGCAGGCCCTGCCTTAATACTCCCATGGCAATACCACCGGCAAAGTTAACAACTGTTATAATCAAACCTGCGATAGCGTCACCTTTTACATACTTGGTAGCACCATCCATGGAACCGAAAAAGTTAGATTCTTCCTGGATTTTATCACGGCGGGCTCTTGCCTCTGCATCCGTTATGGCACCGGTATTTAAATCGGCATCAATGGCCATTTGCTTACCCGGCATGGCATCCAGGGTAAATCTGGCGGCTACTTCAGCAACACGTTCCGAACCTTTATTGATTACCATAAACTGTACCATAATTAAAATAATAAAGATAATAATACCGACGATAGGATCACCAGCGCCAACAAATCCGCCGAAGGTTTCTATCACATTACCAGGCTCACCAGTTGTCAGAATTAATCTGGTGGAAGATACATTCAGGGATATACGGAAAATGGTAGTAAATAACAATATGGTAGGGAATGCTGCCATACTTAAAACTTCTTTTACAAATAAGGCATTAAATAGGACAACAAGAGCCATAGCTATATTTAATGCCAGTAAGATATCCAATAGTGTGCTTGGTATAGGTACAATAAGGAATATAATCGCTGCCAGCAGATAAAGCCCCACACCTAAGTCCGTTTTTTTCATTCATAATACCCCCAAGTTTGTATTTCCTTTGACATGAAAACCATGCAATTACATATATTTGTTGTTTAAACTATATACATAAGCCAGAACTTCAGCGGTCATCTGATAAAGTTCCGGAGGAATTTCGTTTCCAATTTCTACGTTATAGTATAGCATTCTGGCAAGAGGTTTGTTTTCCACAATCGGAACATGATTTTCTCTTGCAATATCCTTAATTTTTTGTGCCAGATAATCCGCACCTTTTGCAATCAAAACCGGTGCTTCCGACTCTTCCTTGTCATATTTTAAAGCAGCGGCAAAGTGGGTTGGGTTGGTAATAACCACATCTGCTTCCGGTAAACGCTGCATCATTCTTCTTTGTGATGCTTCCCTCATTTTTGACCTGATTTTACTTTTAATCTGAGGGTCACCTTCCGTTTGCTTAAACTCATCTTTGACTTCCTGCTTGGTCATTCTCATATCTTTCTTAAACTTAATTTTCTGATAAAAGTAATCGGCAAATCCGATTAACAGAAATATAATACTGATTCTAATTCCCAGATTAATGACAATATTGCCGATTAAGGCAAGAGCCTGCTTTAGCTCCATATCATATAAATCGACAAGTAAATTTTCATTTTTTTTCAGCGTGTTATAGACAACATAAATAATAACACTTATTTTGGCAACTTCCTTAATAAGCTCCAGTAACTTGTCTTTGGAAAAAATTCTCTTAAAGCCATTTACGGGATTAAATTTACTTAATTTAGGTTTTAAAGGTTTAAGGGTAATCTGCCATTTAACCTGAAAAATATTGGTTACCAGTGCAATTGCAAAGGCAAATAAATAAAAAGGGAGACAAGTCTTAATAATTGCAAAAATACCGTCGCGAAAAATCTGAGCAGCCGTATTTTGGTTAAAGTCGGTTGAACTGTATACCTGAATTTGATTATAGGTACTGATAAAGGTGCTCATAAAATTTTTTCCTATGGTACCTACAAACACTTTTAAAACCAGGAATAGGGTCAGCAATACGGATGCTGTTATTAAGTCATTACTTCTTGCCACTTGTCCTTCTTTTCTGGCATCCGTTAATTTTTTAGGAGTAGCTTCCTCTGTTTTTTCTGCTCCCTCAGCAAAAAACTGCAATCTGTATCGTATAAGCTGATCCATAAGTATAACCTCCTGATTTTCTAGGACAAGGCTTTCATGGCTGTTTTCATCATTGCAATCATCTCATCAAAAATAAAATCCGATACAGTAGGTATAAAGCCGACCAATAAAAACAGTATAATAAGACCAACAATAATTTTTAACTGTAATCCGATTACAAACATGTTCATCTGTGGCGCTATTTTTGCCAATATGGCTAAAATAGAATTCACAATTAACATTCCTGCAAATATGGGCAAAACAATCCGAAACCCAATAATAAAATATTCTTTTATAAATTTAACCATAATCAGATACAGATTCGGCCGAAATGTTGCCGTTCCTAAAGGGATCACCTCAAAAGTATCTACCACAGCCTTAATAAGATAATGATGCAAGTTGGTTATAAGCATAACCAGCATAACAATGTAAGAATAATAATTGCTTGTAATGGTTGTCTGTATATTGGCAACAGGATCCAGTTCATTTACCATGGAAAAGCCGATTTCCATATCCATTAAACTTCCGGCAAAATTTAAAATGTAATAACTTATATTGGTAAAAAATCCAATAATAAGTCCTACCATCAGCTCACTGATTATCAGCGCCGTAAATCCAAACACACCGTCATACTGAATCTGTCCGGGAACAACCTGAAACAGAATCAGGGTAAAAAACAAGGAAAAACCCACTTTTACTTTTTGAGGAGTATTCCTAAGGCTAAAAAAAGGGGCAACATATATAAATGCTGTTATCCTCACCAGTATCAGCAAAAAGACCTCAAAGTTTTCTAACGTAAATGTCATTTCGTATGAATGTAATAACCTATATTGGTTATTAAATTAATAGTATAATCCCTGATTTCTGTTATCATCCAGCTGCCAAACAGCAAAATTACCAGAAATACAGCGATTAACTTCGGTACAAATGTGAGGGTTTGTTCCTGAATTGAGGTTACAGTTTGCAAGATACTGACTATAAGACCGATAACCAGAGATGAAAGTAACATAGGTGCCGATATTTTTATTATGATCCACAGTGTATCTCTAGCTATATCAATGATAATGTTCTCATTCATATATACCCATTACCCTATCACAGGAAACCTGCGATACTGCCTTAAAGAAAGGTTGAAAGAATTTGGCGGCATCCTTTCATTTATAAATTTGCTTTCAACCTGTAATTCCTTGTATCAATAAGCAAAACCTTTCCTAATAAAAAGTTTTTACCAGTTCTCCTACTATAAGATCCCATCCGTCGACCAGTATAAACAATAGGATTTTAAACGGCATGGATATGGTAGTAGGCGGTAGCATCATCATACCCATGGACATAAGTGTTGATGCCACAACCATATCGATTACGATAAATGGTATATAAATTACAAACCCAATAATAAACGCTGTTCTAAGTTCACTTATGATAAATGCAGGAATAATTACAGTTGTTGGTATCTCGTCCACCGAATCAACCGTCCCAATCTCAGCAATATCCATAAATAGTTTTAAATCTTTTGGCTCTACCTGTTTAAGCATAAACTCCCGTAACGGAGCAATGCCTTTTTCCAAAGCCTCTTCCTGGGTTATTTCCCCCTTGGATAAGGGTTGTATTGCATCGGTATTAATCTGAGAAAAAACCGGTGACATAATAAAAAAGGTTAAAAACAATGCCAAACCGATTAATACCTGATTGGGAGGCGTCGTTTGTGTTCCAAGTGCGGACCTGACAAAATGTAATGTAACAATTATCCTGGTAAAGGAAGTTACCATTAAAAGAATGGAAGGAGCAAGGGATATTAAAGTGATAACCACCAGTATCTGCAATGTGGAGGTTAGACCGCCTTCATCACTTCCCGTATCCAGATTAAATTGAAAAGGACCAATGTTGCCGCTAAGCCCCACATCCGACGTATCATCATCCGTATTCGTATTCTTATTTGTCCGACTACCTGCAGTTGTATTGGTTGTCGTATTTTTTGTTGTACTATTTGTCGTATTATTAATTTCCTGTGCATAAACCGGTTTCACAAAAATAAAGGTTAATATACATATCACAAATAAGATCCGAATGATACCTGGTGTGCTTCTGATGTGCTTGTTAAAAAATTTATTCATGAATACCAACCTTTACTGCTGATCAGAATTCTGATCATCTTTATTTTTTCCCTTTTGATTTTTTAGTATCAAATGAAACACTTCTTTAAAATTACCAGTTTGGCTTTTGCTCACTTCCGGTAACTTAATGTCACTTTCGTTAAGTTCCGCCAAAAATCGAATATCATCCTTACAGATTGCAATTACAAAATATCTTGATCCTACCTGAATCAGCTGGAGATATTTATTCTGCGCAACTTTAAAGGTTTCCAGAACTTTAAAGCTACTTGTTTTTGTCATACCCATTTTTACTCCGCCTACAAGACGGGTGGTATAATAGGTAATAATTAATATAAAAATAAATAATATACTGACGCCAATCAATTGGAGAAAGTTATCCCAACTTGACGTTCCGATAGCTAAAATCATCATACCAGCTCCTATAACAGAACCGGATTATCCGGAGCATGCATCCGATTACCGTCATTTTCAAAGTGCAGAATGCTCCTCCCCTACACTTAATATCCGTGGACTGCATAAATTTCAGCCCACGGCTTTTCTTACTGCCTCAAGAACCCTGTCTGCCTGAAAAGGCTTCACAATAAAATCCTTTGCTCCAGATTGAATCGATTCAATAACCATGGCCTGCTGACCCATAGCGGAGCACATAATAACATTTGCAGACGGATCCACTTCTTTTATTTTCTTTAAAGCCTGTATACCATCCATTTCCGGCATAGTAATATCCATCATAACAAGATCCGGTTTAGTTTCATTGTATTTTTCAATTGCTTTAATACCGTTTTCTGCTTCACCAACAATGTTATAGCCGTTTTTTGTTAAAATATCTTTAATCATCATTCTCATAAACGCAGCATCATCACATATTAATATACTTTTAGCCATTACTCATTCTCCTATCCTATTGTTTAATATATTAGCTATTGCTGAGTACTGTTTTTAATAATCAGCCAAATCGTCTTTACTTAACGATTTCTGTAACTCTGATGCCAAAGGATTCTTCGATAACAACAACCTCACCTTTTGCAACATACTTACCGTTAACCAATACATCAATAGGTTCACCTGCAAGTTTGTTTAATTCAATAATTGTACCCGGAGAAAACTCCAGTATTTCTTTTATGGATTTAGTGGTTCTCCCTAACTCTACAGTTACCTCAAGGGGAACATCCATAATTAAGTCAATATTCTCCGGCTGGGCAACTGTATTCTGAGGAGCTACAAAAGGTTGAAATTGCGCTGGCTGGACATTTATATCCTGAACCGGTGGCGTCATACCATTCATCCCCCCATACATATTTTGAACGCCCTGCTGCATATTGGGCATCTGCCCCTGCATCATGCGCCCAGTGTTCGACACATTGTTAAATGTATCAGAACTTTTTTCATTTCCTTGTGTTTTATTTTCAGATACCTTTGTAGTATCCTGTGGTTCTTTTATAAATTGCTTAAATATATCTTTAGCAAAATCAACGGGATACAGTTGCAATAATTCGCTGTCAACCAAATCACCTATTTGCATTTTAAATGCCACTTTGACAAAGCGTCCTTTTAAAAATGATGCAATATCCGATGCGTCTATTGTTTCATTCATATCAACCAGTTTAGCCAGGGGCGGGCTGATATCAACTCTTTTTTCTAACATAGAGGAAATGGATGTGGATGCAGAACCCATCATTTGGTTCATTGCCTCACTTATAGCGCTTAAATGCAGATCAGTCAAATCGCCTTCCATAATGGAACCATCGCCACCCATCATCAGATCAGTAATGATTTTTACATCGTCTTCTTTCATAATCAAAATATTATTACCGTCTAACCCGTCTTTATAATATATCTGAATAAAAACGCAGGGCCTGGTATAATCGTTTGCCAACTCATCCCATGTTCCGTAGGAAACCACCGGAGTTGTAATCACTACTTTCTGATTAACCAGGGAAGACAATGTGGTTGCCGCTGTTCCCATACTGATATTTGAAAATTCACCAATTGCATCTTTTTCAGCATCCGTTAATAATTCCGATTCCTTATCTGCATTTGCACTGTCTATGTTAGAATTCATCCCACTTAGAAGCGCATTAATCTCTTCCTGAGATAACATACCATCCATATTCTGTTACTCCTCTCTTAAAATTGATGAAATTCTTACCGCATAAGAGTCTGAAGCTGCTCCCGGCAATGCTTTGAATTTTTTTATACTACCTACATATACATCCAGCTCATCCTCTACCTTGGTGTTTAACTTAATGATGTCGCCAACCTGCAAACCCAAAAAATCATTAACAGATATTGTACTCCTGCCAAGTATTGCTTTAATTGGTATCTTAGCTTTTGAAATAGCAACTTCTATTAAATCCTTGTATGATTCATCATCTTTTGTACGCATGGTTGAAAACCAGTATTTCGTATTTAATTTATCTATAACACTTTCCAGACAGGCATAGGGCAGACACACATTCATCATGCCTTCCACATTTCCTATCTTTATATTCATCGTTACAATCGAAGTCATTTCACTCGGAGCTATGATCTGAGCGAACTGGGAATTCGTTTCTATACGGATCAAACGTGGTTCCAAATGAATAACGTTGCTCCATGGTTCACTTAAAAGATTGGTACAAACATTAAATATTCTTTCGATTAAAATTAATTCAATCTCCGTAAAGTCCCTTGATTTTTCAAGAGGTACTCCGTTTCCCCCCAACATTCGATCCACCATGGCATAACCGAGATTATCTGCTATCTCAATAATAATATTTCCTTCCAAAGGAGAAAAATCTACAATTCCCAATAATACGGGATTAGACAAGGCATTTGTAAATTCAGAATAAGCAACTGCCTCAGAATTTATAACTTCAACCTGCACATTTTTTCTGAAATATGCCGGTAAATTTGTAGAAAGCAATCTCCCATAATGTTCAAATATAATTTCCAAGGTTCTTAGATGTTCTTTTGAAAATTTCGATGGTCTGGCGAAGTCGTAATTCTTTATTGGTTTTTCACCATTTCCTTTAAACTCGTCCGCGTCTAGTTCGCCACTGCTTAAGGCTTTAAGCAGATTGTCAATCTCGTTTTGAGACAAGACGTCGCCCATTATCATTACCTCCCGGGTGATTACTTAATACTATATTAGCACATAGTTCGAACAAAATCACCTAAATATTTTATTCAACGACTATTTTCCCAATTGATATACTGATAATAAAATCAGATTGAAACAGTTCCTGAACCTTCTTTAGTATTTCTTCCTTTATCTTTTCCTTATTGTCAAGAACGTTGTTAACCGTATATTTAGCAAATTCGTCGTTGACAATTTCTGTAATGGCACTTTCATTTGCTTCAACGGTAGGTTGTAAAGTTTTATAATCTTTCGATTTCGTGTTAAGTGAAAGAGATACGTATACCTGAGCATAATGCTTCGTCGTATCATTGGCTTCAGGCTTTAGATTAATTATAATAGGATCTTTAATATCGTATACTTCGATATCTTCAATACTAACCTGGCTTTCACCATCTTCTGAATCACTTTCCAATTCCAGGTCAATGGCAGAAGCCACTTTTGAAATCAGATTATTTGTTCTGATTGTTGTGGGTACTACGGCAAATACTAAAACAGCCGTTAAAATCATATTAAGAATACCTAAAGCTAAAATAATGATTGTCAGTAAGTTCTTCTTCATAATATCTCCCATCTGCCTTTAGCGGCAAGTTTTAATATTCTTTTTATTTCTTAATTATTTATATTATTATGAATCTTTATCTCAACCCGTCTGTTTTTTGCTCTGCCTGCGGCAGTATCATTGCTTGCTACCGGGTCATATTCCCCTCGTCCGGTCCAGCTTAAAGTTTTGGGATTTAATCCCTTTTCTTCGATTAAATACATGGCAACATTGATTGCTCTGGCCGATGAAAGCCAGTTGTTGTCTTTATATACACTGTTGCTTTTCACCGGAACATTGTCCGTATGACCTTCGATCTCAATGTTGTAATCTTTATAAACCTGCAGAATATCGCCTAACTTGTCAAAAATTTTTAGAGCTTCCGGTTTAATATCTGCTTTTCCGGAATCAAACAGGATTGATCCCCGCAAAGAAATTTGAACATACTGATAATTTGGATCCATACTCAGTTCAATATACTTACTGAGATTTTTTTTGTCCGCCATTTCACTAACATTATCGTAAATTTCCTGGGACGCTTTTTTATTTTCTTCCATAAGCACTTCCATGGCTTCAGATTCGTCAATGGATTCATTGGTCTTGCCTTGTTTCGTACTTTTCTCATTGACTTGGTTGGTATACTGTTTTATCACATTAATACCAGTATTAATTAATCTTCCTTCTTTCTTGCCTGCCTCCGTATTGTTATAAATGCCAATAGAACTGGACATGGATTCCACAAATTCCTTATATTTGGTCTCATCCACAGTGGAAAAGGCAAACAAAACAACGAAGAAACACAATAAAAGATTCATTAAATCCGCAAAAGTATTTAACCATGGAGTACCTGCACTAGGGTCTTCCTGCGCTTTTTTTCTAGCCATTTATTTCACCTTCCTCAGTGGCATCATATTCGGCACGATGAGCAGGATTTAAGAAAGATTTTAATTTTTCTTCAATAACCCTGGGGTTTTCTCCAGCCTGAATGGATAAAAGTCCTTCCACAATAACTTCTTTTAACACAATCTCAGAAGCGTTACTTGCTCTTAATTTGTTCAGTACGGGAATACAAATAAAGTTAGCAAGGATTGAACCATAAAAAGTTGTTACCAACGCTACTGCCATGTTAGGACCTATAGTTGAAACATCATTTAAATGTTTTAGCATATTAATTAACCCAATTAAGGTACCAATCATACCCCAGGCAGGGCCCATGGCAGACAGCTTGTCCCAAAAACCAATTACACTATTATGCCTGCTTTCAATACAGTTTAATTCTGTTTCCATAATACTGCGAACCAGTTCCGGATCCGTTCCGTCTACAATTAGCAAAATCCCTTTTTTAAGAAACTCATCTTCAATATTATTGGCGGTTTCCTCCAGTGCTAAAAGTCCCTCTTTTCTGGCAACGTTTGACAATGCAATTATATTTCTTATGGTATCTACATCATCATAATCCGGGGTTCTAAATATTAACCGAAAAGAGGCCACTTTGTCCAGATACGACCTGATACTTGGTTCCATGGTTAGCAGAGTGGTAAAGGAACCTCCAAAGGTTATTAATATGGAAGGAATATCAAAAAAGTTCAACAACTTTACAAAGTCCATACTCATGGTATCCTGATTAAAGACGATACCAAAAACGACCAGCACAAAACCAATTAATAATCCTAATAATGAAGCAACATTCAAAACATTCACCTACCTAACTTCAGTCTTTTGTACATACTAACCTTGCGAAAAAAGTTCCTTTTTGTATAATTTTACAAGATTAATAATTTCTTGTCTACTCTCTTTAACCAGTATTTTTTTCCCAGTAGTCAGTGTAATTACCGTATCCGGAGTCTCTTCGATGGTCTCAATTAGATCACAGTTAATCGTAATACTTTGATTATTCATTTTTGTTACATTAATCATAATAACCCCTTTCTTAAATACCGGTTCGAGTATAAGAACACATTTACATTTTATTTTACTGATGGCAGATTACTCTGCCATCAGTTTATCTAAGCAACTATCTCTTTAAATTAATCAGTTCTTCTAACATTGTATCGGAAGTTGTGATAATTCTTGAGTTAGCCTGGAAACCTCTTTGTGTTGTGATCATTTCGGTAAATTCGGATGCCAGATCAACATTGGACATTTCCAGCATACCGGAATTTATGGTACCGCCGGTGCTTGTAATATCAAGGCCAATACCGTCAAAGGTACCGGAGTTCAAAGTCTGGGCAAACATGTTTCCACCAACGGACTCAAGACCTGCCGGATTATTAAATGTGGCAACCGCAATTTGACCCAATAATTTTGTATCACCATTGTCATAGGTACCATAGATCTTACCGGACGTATCGATTTTATATCCGGTCATTTTGCCGGCTTTCTTTCCGGCGCCTACCGTAGACACACCGGTATCTGTCACACTTCCCCTTTCAGGCTCTATAACTGTTTTTCCGCCGTTTTCATACATTGTTAACATGGAAAAATCCACATTTACCGTTTCAAAAGGATTGGTTGCAGGCGTATTGTTTTTAATGGATAAATCAATGGATTTTCCTGTGGGATTAGTTCCAGAACCTATGCCCACAAAGCTACCGTCACTGGCATCAAACCTAAGCAAAGGGTCACCGGAATGGGTAAAGGATTTTACCTTTCCTGTTTCCGCATCAATCTCGCCCACAGTATATTCTATTCCGGCAAAAGTAAAGCCGGTAAAGCCTGATTTTGTATATGTTTTGCCGTCAGATGATAAGGTGGTAAAGATTGATTTTCCGTTAACATCCTGTATATCGTCTAGGGTCACATTATACTCATTGTTTGCCGATGTTTTGGTTACCCTTAAAACAGCGGTATACTTTTGTCCCAGATTGTCATAAAATTCAAGATTAACTGTTTTTCCTGATTTTAACTGACTGTCATTATAGTCTATATTACCGGACAGATATGTGTTTGTAGTCGCCTCCGGTTTGGTATACGTATTTTCCGGCGAAGTTATTCTTAATGGTAAAACAGTACCGGTTTTAATCTGGGTGGAATCATTGGGATCAACCTTCCAGCCCATAACCCTGGCTCCACTGGGTGTAACCAGATTACCTTCCTCATCCAGGCCAAAAGCTCCGGCTTTGGTAAAGTAATTCGTTCCGCCACTGTTTACTATGAAAAAGGCATCGCCTGATATCATAAGATCAGATGCGTTGTCCGTTCGCTGGGAACCGCCGGTTTTGGTTACGGATGTTGTAATTGACGCAAGATTGGCACCAAGACCAATCTGCTTTGCATTTTGTCCACCTGCTCCCGTCTGATCGTTAGGTCCTGTTGCACTTTGCAGTGTCTGATAAAAAATATCGGAAAAAGTTACGGAACTGCTTTTAAATCCCACTGTATTCACGTTTGCGATATTATTACCAATAACATCCATTTTGGTCTGGTGAACACGTAAACCGGATACACCAGAATATAATGCTCTCATCATAATGAAATGACCTCCTTTATTTGTGCCGCCATACTTTCTCATTCAGTCAAAAGTATGAATGCTTCCCTAAGGTCCAGCATTTACATAATTACGGCACCGTCAATATTTGTAAATACTTTTTCGTCACTGTCTTTTACAGCAGTTACAACTGTTTTGTTTTTTATGTTTACAATAAATGCTATGTCATCTACCATGACCAGAGATTCATAGATTCCCTTCTCCTGGGCTTTTTTGGCACCGTTTTCCAGTCTTTCCAATTGATCTTGCGATAAATCAATGTTACGGCTGGCTAATCTGTCATTGGCATGTTTTGAAAATTTTAATCCTCCGGTCTCTGTAACCTGTTGCTTTTCTAAAATTTCGCGAAATGACAGGCTGCTTTTGACAGTATCACGGCTTATTTCATTGTTCTTATTCTTTAAAAGCCGCCCGGTCATGACGTCAATGGAAGGGAAATTCGTCTGCGATATTGAACTCATACAAACCCTCATTTCTATCATGGAATAACCACGACAATGCCTGATATAATCATCAATCACACCACGTCAGGTCTGGCTTTAGAATAAGATGTTTATACGGTATTGCCGTTTTCGCCAGTATCCGTTTCATCATCGGAAGCAGAATCATCACCAGTAGTCGTATCATCGTTTTCCGATGCCGTTCCTGTTACCGTAATAGTTATCTTACCGCTTACGGTAGTATATAAGGAATCGTCAAAGACGATTGTAGGTTTGTAAACACCGTTTTCCAGATTCATGAAAGCCTCTTTGCTAATGGTAACTTTATTATCTGTTACGGTTACATATTTTGAATTTACAACCTCACCGTTTAAGATAACGGCAATATTATTCGCTACGGTATCACCAGAACCCATATTGACTTCAAAGGTAATGTCCTTTGGATCCGATTTATCAAAGGTTTCCTTTACCTCTTTTGTAATATAGGGCAATCCTTGTTTTAATAAATATGTACTGTCGATAACCTGATCCAGCTGATCTAAGGTATATAAACTGCCACCGACAGATAATTTGGCTGTCCCGTTGCTTATAACAACATAGTCAACTGTTCCACTTTTTTTCGTTTCCTTGCCAGACGAATCCGTGGTTTTTACCACCACATTCATGCCTACCAGACCAAAGGCCTGTGAATTGGAATATGTCTGATTCAGATTCTGCAATTGTTCCAACTGGGAAAAAGTAGCCAGCTGAGCAACATATTCCGTATCCGTATTTGGATTTAGCGGATCCTGATATTTCATCTGGGTAACCAATAGCTGGAGGAATGCATTTTTATCCAGAGAACTTGAACTGGATGAGGAAGATGTGGTAGTGGTGCTGGTACTGCCAATAGAAGACTGGCTATTGTTTAAGCTTTCAATAAGCGAACTGATGGAACTCATATTATCCTCCTTTCTTTAACTTATGCTGTGTAATCAATTTGACTGTCACTTTGATATAAACTTGCATAGGCCAGACCTTCGTCAATGTTGGAGTTTACATACGCTTCCGTGTCTTCCTCAACAAAATTACGGTTTCTGGAAGAACCCCGATGTTCCTCACCCCTGCCGCCTGATGCCTGATTGCTTTGATCAAAGGAAAAGTCAGATACGGTTACTTCTATGGTATCAACCTTAATGCCCTGATTGTTTAAATTATCTTTTAATACCTGAATTTGGTTTTCAATGGCTTCTTTTACCAATTCATTTTCCGTTGTAAAATGAGCCGTCATAGCCCCGTCTTTTGCAACTACGGAAAGATTTATTTTTCCTAAGCTTTCCGGATTCAACTGCAGTTCCATAGAAGTCTGATCGGGTTTGATGGTTACTTTAATCTGTTCCACAATCTGATTGGTAATATCCTGCATCTGTCTTGTATAAGCAATTTGTTCATTGAAATTCAGACTGTTTTCATTTCCTTTTGTGGCAAGGTTCTGAATGAATAATTCGATTGGTGATTCCGTCTGAATATCAGCTTGTTTACTGTCTTTTTCCTGAGATACGCTGGCCTTTAAGTCATATCCTTTAGAAGAATCCTCTTTCGTTTTGTAAACTTCCAGTCTGATATCAGGTTCCCTGTCATCCTTTTTAACTGTACTGTTGTCACTTTCTTTTGGATTCTGAACAGGTTGGGCAGATTTATCCGCAGTTGAATCGAAAGTAACCTCATTCAGTGACTGATTATCATGACTTTCCGTAGCGGTTTGGGAATTTTGTATTATTTCGTTTAGTTCTTTGGCAGACATGGTAAGGTTCTGCTCTTCTTTCAAATCATCCACCGCCTGAATTAAGTCATTTAGCGTATTAGCCAGATTTTCATTGGTCAGGACCTCAGTAATATCATCTTTTCCGTTTACCTGCAGGGCCAAAAGTTTAAGATTATCCACATTCAACAGGTCGAAAGCATTCAATCCCAGACTTTCCATGGCTTTATTCAGTTCTTCTTCCGAAATGCCAAGGCTGTTTTTAACCGTATCTTTTAACAAAGCCAGGAGATTTTGAACATAATCACAAGTTAAATTTTCATTCTGGTTTATACTCTCATTTAGCTCTTCCTTTACCGCTTTTGCCGCATCTTTCGTTTTGTCAACCGTATCCTGATGCTTTGCGGAAATATTATTATCTGTCCCGGTATTTACCATATTTTCCTTGGCAGTATTTTTCATACGGTTATTATCTTTTATCCCTTTTGTCGCCTTGTCAGTGGTGTTTCCATTCCCCGTCATATTCTGAACCGTGGCAGTACTTTTTGATTTCAGATTGGAATTCATAATGCTGCCAAAATCGCCGGCCTGATTTTTTGATTTCACAGTGCTTGCCTGATATGACCTGGAATCACTGATTAGATTAGCAACCGCCGCTTTTACATTCTGCGTCATGGACATCTTACCTCCTTTCCTTTTTCATTTATATACTTAAGCGGTATTTTATAAATATATAAAATACCTGCATAAGCCGGAATCAACTATGTTTATTTATTGGTCTGTTTCACCGGTTTCTTTGTCAGAACTGCTGCTGTTATTGTAACTGCTTTTTGCCTTTTTCTCGGCATCCATATCAAACATCTTTTTTGTAATTTTTGCAGCCACATTGGGATCCATTTCAGCCAAAATCTGAGAGCTTTCCGTAGGTCTCATGGCCAATAACATTTCGGATACCAAATCAATATCTGCTGACATAGTCTCCAATACCTGTGCAGCGTCTTCCGGTTTCATCTTTCTGTAAATATCTGCTTTTTCCTTAATGGATTCGTCATATTGCAACTGTTCCACAACCTGCCTGTATATTTCTTCGGCATTGGTGGGATCAATACTTTCATAATATTTTTTATATTCTTCAATATCCGGTGCCTGGTCGGCAAATACTACTTCTTCGTCAAATTCCTTAACTCTTTCTTCAAATTCCTTCTGGTTTTCTTCAAATACTTTCAGCCGGTCTACCTCCGCCTGAAGTTCCTTTATCTTATCCGTATCCTCTGTCTTACTTTTTGTTAATTCGTCATTGATTTTTTCCAGTTCTTTAATACGTTCAATTGCTTCGTCCAGGCTTTTATACGGATAATCATTTTCATATGCCAACTGTTCATCCGACACATCCGGAAGTATTTTGTTTACAATGGGTACGTCTTTTATCAAGGGCCTTAATATGGAACTGCCAAAGCCACCCACATCCAATTTTATTAAAACACCAAAGACAGCAAGCCAGATTAAGACAATAAATATAACAATAACGGCCGCTAATATTTTACTGCCTGTGCTTTTTTCATTTTCAAGATTATCAATATTCTCCATATCCTTTTTTCTTCTTGGCATTTTCTTTCCTCCTAGTAATCGGTAGGACTGTTATATTTAAAACTGACTAATTCGTCTACTTCTTTTCTTTGCTCTGCTTCATATTCTGCAATAAAATTGTCCCAGGCTTTTTCTTTCAGCTTTTCGTGGGTTTTTCGTTCCATCATAGCAACGTTTAGCCGCAAGCGGGCACTTTCAAGCTGTTTTTCTGCTTTTTTTACTGCTTGCTTTTGCAGATTAATATGGTGTTTTACAATATCAATGGCTTCCTCGCATTTCCTGATGTCAAAAATATTTAATTTTGACTGCATTAAATCCCTTTTTTTATCCTGATAAAAAAGCTCTTTTTGATTTAAAGCCATTAATTTATCTTCTTCTTCCGTAAGTTTCATACGGGCAGCACCATAAGCGGTTTTTGCCTGGTCCTCCATCTTATATTTAATGGATAGAATATTTTCCATCTTATAAACAAACTTCGCCATAATTTCACCTAATCATTAAAAATTCCGGCAAGTAATTCAACGATTTTATCAAAATCCAGTTTTTCATATACATCCTGTCTTAAGAATTCATTGACCGCATCAATCTTTGTTATGGCATAATCAATATCCTTATTGGATCCCTTTTTGTAGGCTCCGATGTTAATTAAATCTTCCGCCTCGTTGTAAGTTGCCAGTACCATTTTTAACTTACCGGCCAGATCTTTGTGCTCCTTTGTAACAATGGTGGACATAACACGGGATATACTTTGCAAAACGTCAATTGCCGGATAGTGATTTTTATTGGCAAGCTTTCTGGTTAACATAATGTGGCCGTCCAAAATACCTCTTGCCGTATCGGTGATAGGTTCGTTAAAGTCATCCCCATCTACCAAAACTGTATACAAACCGGTAATGGACCCTTTTTCCGAATTACCTGCCCGCTCCAAAAGCTTTGGCATTTCGGAATAAACGCTGGGCGGATAACCACGGGATACCGGTGGTTCGCCGGATGCAAGGCCAATTTCCCGCTGTGCCATGGAAAAACGCGTCAGGGAATCCATCATAAGTAGCACATCTTTACCCTGATCCCTGAAATATTCCGCAATAGCAGTTGCGGTCTTTGCCGCTTTCTTTCGGATTAATGCGGGTTTATCTGAAGTGGCCACCACCACTACCGAACGCTTTAAGCCTTCTTCTCCTAAATCTCTTTCAATAAATTCCCTTACTTCCCTGCCTCGTTCGCCGATTAGGGCAATTACATTAATATCTGCCTTTGTATTTCTTGCAAACATACCAAGTAACGTACTTTTACCCACACCGCTGCCTGCAAAAATACCAATACGCTGTCCTTTTCCGACGGTAATCAAACCGTCCACCGCTTTAACTCCTAAGGGAAGTACTTCATCAATGATCTTTCTTTTTAAGGGATCAGGCGGTTCGGCCTCTACCGAATATCCCACATGCAAATCAAGTTCAGAATTATCTATTGGCCTTCCCAGACCATCCAATGTTTTACCAAGAAGACTGTCACCACAATAAACCTTAAGGGGTTCATTGGTACATTCCACAGTACTTCCAATACCAATACCATTTACGTTGTCATAAGGCATCAACAGCAGCCTGTTTTCACGGAAACCGACTACTTCAGCCATTATGCGATGTTTCTTGTCCTGTGACACAATATAGCATAAATCATTCAAATTTGCTTTTGGCCCAATGGACTCAATGGTTAAGCCAACCACTTTTACAACTTTACCCAGAGACCTTACATATGATTTCTCTGCCAATTTTTTATATTTGGTAAAATCCACAGTAATCATAAATACTCCCGTCTTACTTTTGAACTGATAATTTTTATACTTATTCCTTCTTATAAATTAGAAAATTTTTTAAGAAGGCTGCTTCGTATCGATTGATAGAAGTTTCAGATCCTGGACTAAATTGTTTAATTGCGTATCTAGGCTGCAATCAATAATACAGGAGTCCGCCTCGATAAAACATTGGTTTTTCTTCAGTTCTTTATCAGGAACAATATCAATAAATGTATTTTCCTTAACAAGACTTTCCAATTCTACTTTTTTCGACAGCAGAAATTCAAAATCTTCTTCCGATACCCTGATAACAAAGGAATTACTGTTGTCTGCATTTTGTATCGCATTTTGAATTAAGTAGTGAATTACATTTTTATTATTTTCAGCAAGTATTCCGGTCATTTTACTTACTAACATTGCCACAAGTTCCGCAATTTCCGGTTCCATTTCATTTAATTTGTTTAAATATTCCTGATTGTGTTTTTCAATTAAGGCTTCCAGCTCATTTTTTTTCTTTGAAACTTCTTCCATGGCTTTTTGGAAGCCATCCTGATAGCCTTTGTTTTTGGCTTCTTCATATATGGTATTTACATTTCCCTGGGCTGTTTGCTTCGCTTCCTCAATGATTCTGTCCGCTTCTTCCCTTGCCTTTTGCAGTATATGTTCTTCCTTAAGCTTAAGCAATTCGTCTTGCTCGCTGGTAGTATCAGGGTTGACTAGCGTTACATTTAAGCCTTCCGTAAAGCCATCTTCTTCCACAGCGGCTTTTCCGCCAAGAGTACTGCTGTTAATCTTTTTATCATTCACCTGACAATTCAGATTTAATATCCGGAATCTTTCGCTTAATTCGTTGGAGTCTATGATCTTCTTATTATCATTATTGAGGTAAATATATCTGGATTTTATGACATTAGACAATAATTTCGTCACCTCCACCTCTGGATATAATGATTTCACCGGAGTCCTCCAACTTTCTTATTATATTAACAATCTTCTGCTGTGCCTCTTCAACATCTTTTAACCGAACAGGTCCCATAAATTCCATATCTTCTCGGATCATCGTCGCCAGACGCTTAGACATGTTATTAAATATAATATTCTGCACTTCTTCTCCTGCGCCCTTTAACGCCACAGCAAGATCATTATTATCCACTTCTCGAAGTACTCTCTGGATAGACCTGTCATCAAGAGATATAATATCTTCAAATACGAACATCTTTCTCCTGATTTCATCAGCCAATTCGGGTTCTTCGATTTCCAGAGTTTCCATAATATGTTTTTCTGTTCCCCTGTCAACCGTATTTAAAATTGAAACAATGGCATCTACGCCACCCACAATGGTATAATCCTGGTTAACCAGTGAGGATAATTTGCGTTCTAAAACTCTTTCCACTTCTTTTATTACATCAGGAGAAGTACGATCCATCTGGGCAATACGTTTTGCCACATCAGCCTGCTTATCCGGAGGCAAAGCTGATATGATGGCAGCCGCCTGCCCAGCAGAGAGATAAGACAGAATAAGAGCAATAGTCTGAGGATGTTCATCCTGGATAAAGTTTAACATCTGACTCGCATCGGTTTTCCGGACAAATTCAAACGGGCGAACCTGCAAAGATGCAGTCAGCTTTCCAATAACATCTCTTGCTTTTTCTTCACCCAGTGCCTTTTCCAGAAGTTCTTTCGCATAAGCAATACCGCCTTCGGCAATGTATTGCTGTGCCAGGCAGATTTCATAAAATTCGTTTAAAACCTGTTCTTTGGTTGCCGGTGATACACTTCTCGTATTGGCAATCTCTAATGTAAGCTGTTCAATCTCATCTTCTTTTAAATGTTTAAAAATATTGGCTGATTTTTCAGGCCCTAATGTAATTAAGAGTATCGCAGCTTTTTGTACCCCAGTAATTTCAGTATTTTTAGCCATTTGACATTCTCCTTATCGTTTTATCCGCTTAGCCCCATTCGTCATTCAGCCAGTTACGCAACAACTGTGCAACCGCTTCCGGATTTTCATCCACAAATTTTTCTATCATCTTCTTCGTTTCTGATTTATCGCTAAATTCAATATCATCCAAAGTCTGGTTTTCCTTCGTTGTTGCCAATAGCTGTTCTACTGATAATTCCGGTTCCAGTTCGGTCACTTCTACTGGAGCGGTACCTTTAAATACAACAAAGATGAGCAATGCTATAATTAACGCTGCAAGAATTATCTGCAGGTAGAAATCAAATCCTTTTCCATTTGTTTCCTTCGGAACAAAAACCGGCTGTTCATAAGCTATAATTGAAATCCGGTCTGTCGGTATGCCGGTTGCTGACGAAACTAAATTATAAACATCGTCTCCTACCTCAATCTGCTTACGGTCCTGGTTTTCACTTACATACTGCTCAAAAGTCATATTATCCAGCAGGCCCTGGGCTTCCAAGTCTTCTTCTTTATAGGTTACAACTTTTGTCAGCACAATACTTCCCGATGATTTATCCGGAATAATAGCACCAACTTCATATTCCGTATTGGTTACTCGTTCACTGGGAAGATATTCGATCTGTACAGTGGATGAGGAAGAACCTTCGTTATCATCTGTGGTACCGACATAAGTTGTTTCGTCATTGGAATCTGTCCCCGGAGTTCCTCCGCTATTACTGCTGGAATTTTTCGTCTCATAGGAATAATAGGATTTATACAACCCCTGGTCGGAACCTTCAGCCGGAATCCGTTCTGTATATAATTCCGTAACCTTATCCATATTCAGAACCCAGTTAAACATGGGCTGTACATCATCATATCCTAATTTCATCATCAGGATGCAAATATTATTGTTATAAGTATTCTGAAGTTTTTCACGGTATTCTAATACAGAATTTACATTTCCGGAATATAAATCATCTTCTCCGCCAAATAACAGATTGCCATCCTGGTCAATAATCTTGATTTTATCTGTTGACTCATTGCCTATGGCTGCAGCCACATACTCTGCCACTGCCTTTGCGGTGGAACTGTCAAAATCATCGGTAATTGTTAATGCCACACTGGCAGGACAGTCCTGTTTTTCTTCCAGAACACTGTAAGAATCATTCTGAGGTACATATGTAACCTGCGCATCTTTAATACCCTTCATTGTTTTTAAGTATTTTGTTATTTCTGACTGTATATATAAATGATTCTTTAAATTTCTGTCACTGTTGGTAGTACTTAAATCATTATCTATCAACTGTTCCATCGATAAGCCGGAAGTAGGGACATCACTGCTGTATAATAATAGAAGAGCATCCGAATATTTCTTTTTATCCACCAATATAGTCAGCCCATCATCGTCTAGCTTATATGCAATACCTTCGTCTTTTAAAAGATTCGCAACCGTGCTTGCGTCTTTTTTCGATTCATTTACTATTAATGTTTTGTACTGTGTTCTGTTCATTAAAGTAACCAGAATAACCAAGGCCAAAAAAACAGTTGCGATTACACTGATAATGATTGTCTTCTGCTTACTTGAATATTTTTTCCACTGGTTTAATAGCTGAACCGGTATCTGTTTTAGTTTGTCTACCATGTTACTGCTCCTCTAATCATCGAGTTAGAATTGGAGATTCATAATCTCTCTGTATGCTTCCAATACCTTATTCCTTACAGCAACCGTATACTGAAGGGAAAGGTTGGCTTTCTGCTGTGCTATCTGTAAATCATGGGTATTGTCCGTAAATCCTAATGCATAAGACAATTCTGCTTTTTGAGCATTTTCTGTCAAATCAGCCGTATCTTTTATCAAAGAAAGAGCTGACTGAAATAAATTTTCAAACGTTTCGTTGCGATTGGTTTTACTTACTGACGAAGTATCTTTACCAGTTGTATTTAAACTGGATATTCCATTGATTAATGCTATGTCCATAAGTTACCCCCCTCTGTTATTTTCCAACTTCTAATCCTTTTAGAGCCATATTTTTTGTCGCATTAAAAGCCGTTACATTTGCTTCGTATGCTCTGCTTGCATCGATTAAATTGGTCATTTCCGTCACCGTATTCACATTGGGATATTCCACATAACCATTCTCATCAGCGTCCGGATGGGACGGATCATAAACCAGATTCATTGGTGTTTCGGTATCTTCCGTGATTTCAACAACTTTAACACCATTGCCAATATTGGCTCCCGTTTTGCTGCTTAATATTTGGGCGAAAGGTTCCGTACCTTTTTCAGCAAAAACCACAGTCTTACGGCGATAAGGCTTGCCGTTTTCATCCCGGGTCGTTTTAACGTTTGCAATATTTTGTGATATAACGTCCATTCGAAGTCTCTGAGCGGTCATTCCACTGGCACTGACATTCATTCCATTAAAAATTGACATAAAAAAACCTCCTATTTATCGTTCAAAACCGTTTTAATTCTACTAAACTCCTGGCTCATTAAATCGATAAGGGCATAATACCTGATCTGATTTTCGGCCTCCATTGCGGATTCTGTATCAATATCAACATTATTGCCGTCAAGTCTATAACTTAAGTTTGAATTATCTGTATATACGGAAGCTTTTAATGAATCTAAGTTCACATTAGCTACTCTTTGGTCCAAGGTTCCTGAACCCTGAAGTTCTCTAGCTAAATATGTCTGAAATTCGATATCTTTTCGCTTATAATTTGGTGTGCTTACGTTTGCTATATTGTTGGAGATTAACTTCTGTCTTAACCAGCTGGCATCTGCAGCTTTATCCAAGATATTGATATAGTTAAACGCACTTGAATTAATCATATTTACACTCCTTTCGTATGGTATAATTATAATTATTCTTTGACAAAAAAACAAGATAATTTTGCATAACTAGTACTATTATATCATAAAATGTTGTATTTTATCGTAATAAACAGTGTTTATGTTAAAAAAAAAGGATTTATGAGTCGAAATTCCTCATAAATCCATGCACGAAGCCCTTTATTTTTGACTATAATAGTAAATTAGTCCAATCTATCAATTTATTCATTAAAACGAATAAATTTTACATAATTTCCAAAATATTTAAAAATCATATTAATTTATTTATCTTTATTTTTAATTTTTTTCAATTCATCAAACACCACATCATTTAAGACCTTAATATAGGTTCCTTTCATTCCGGAAGATCTGGATTCGATAACACCAGCACTTTCAAACTTTCTTAGCGCATTCACAATAACAGACC
The DNA here is from genome assembly GCA_047777345.1 of Lachnoclostridium sp. GTDB lineage: Bacteria > Bacillota > Clostridia > Lachnospirales > Lachnospiraceae > Anaerocolumna. The sequence continues at coordinate 141,972 of JBKEEJ010000003.1, forward strand.
TGGTAATACCTACTCTATCTGCAATTTTACTGGCAACCAAAATACCTTCATTACCATCCAGTTCATCGAAAATGTGTATGATAGCTTCAAGTTCGGAGAAAGATAATGTACTAATGGCTGATTTAACAATTTGAATTTTACGGTTTTCCTCTGCATTTTCTTCGTTTACGGAACGCATCATTTCAAGTCCCACAACAGTTGTACCATACTCACTTAAAATAATGTCATCCAGATCATACTGTTTGCTACACTTATATAAGAACAAGGTTCCGAGTCTTTCGCCTGCAATATCAATGGGATTTATAATGGCCTGATAATTATCGTTTTCGTCAAGTTCAAATCCTAAAGTCATTAAATTAACGTTTTCTTTGGTAGATAAAATATTTAACAGTCTTTCATTAAGTAACTGATCAATATATCCGCCAACCGTGTCTTTTATCAGTTCTTTAATCTCCTTGATATCATCCCTGTTCTTAACGCCTAAAACTTTACCCTTCTTACTAATAACAAGAATGTTTGATTCCAAGATATCGCTCAACACTTCACAAATGTCATTAAACACAACCTTTTGTGAATTATTGTTGTGCAATAATTTGTTTATTTTTCTTGTTTTATCTAGTAACTGTACACTCATGAAACATCCTCCCAGTACCCCCACTGAAATAATACATACCTTTCTCTCAGCTGTACTAATTTACATAATTATATACATATCTCAATTGTGCTATCAAATTAATATTACCATAGATTTTTCATAAAAACAATACTTATTCACAGATTCTTAAAACACATTTTGCAAAAAAATTGAAATTTTTAAGTGAATTATGATTTTTTTGCTACAATATACCCGCATTTTTCATCATTGCACACTAAACTCGATCCCTTTTCCACCATATATCCGCCGCACTTCGGACACTTCTCATTGGACGGTTTCTGCCAGGTCATAAATTCACATTCCGGATTGTTTTCACAGCCATAATAGCGTCTGCCCTTTTTGGTTTTGCGGATTACCACGTCTTTTCCGCAAAGGGGGCAGGCTACACCGATTTTTTCCAGATAAGGCTTTGTATTACGGCATTCCGGAAATCCGGGACAGGCTAAAAATTTTCCGTGAGGGCCGTATTTGATAACCATATTCCTGCCACATTCTTCACAAATTATATCGGTTTTTTCGTCTTCAATTTTAATAGCTTCCAGGTTTTCTTCCGCATGGGCTACCGCAGCGTCCAAATCGGGATAGAAATTACGGACAATGGTTTTCCAGTAAATTGTTCCGTCTTCCACCCGGTCTAATAAGGATTCCAGGTTAGCCGTAAAGTTAACGTCCACTATGCTGGGAAATGCCTGCTTCATAATGCTGTTTACGATTTCGCCAAGTTCCGTAACATAAAGATTTTTATTTTCCTTTACCACATATCTTCTGGCTAAAATTGTTGAAATGGTCGGGGCATAAGTACTAGGCCTTCCGATCCCTAATTCCTCCAGGGTTTTTACCAGTGAAGCTTCCGTATAATGGGCCGGTGGCTGGGTAAAATGCTGGGATGGTTTCAGTTCTTTTAAGGTCAGTTCCGAAGACTCGGTAAGATTCTTTAGCATATTGCTGTTTTGTTTTTCGTCTTCTTCCGTTGTATACACCGACATGTATCCTTCAAAAACCAGTTTACTTCCCGATGTGGTAAAACGGTAACCGTTCCCATCAATTTTAACCGAAATTGTCTCATATTTTGCCGGTTGCATTCTGCTGGCCACAAATCTTTTCCATATAAGCTGATACAGACGAAACTGGTCTCTGCTTAAGGAGTCTTTCACAGCGGCAGGGGTAAGCTCAACATAAGTAGGCCTGATTGCTTCATGAGCATCCTGAATCTTTCTTCCATTTTCTTTTACTATTTCTTTTCCTGCGACAAACTCTTCCCCGTAAGTACGAATAATATAATCTCTGGCAGAAGCATCCGCTTCTTCTGATATCCGAACGGAATCAGTACGCAGATAGGTAATTAAGCCTACCGTTCCGTGATCTTTCACATCCACACCTTCGTATAACTGCTGGGCAAGCCTCATGGTTTTTGATGTGGAAAAATTTAAGTTTTTTGCGGCTTCCTGCTGCAAAGTACTTGTAGTAAAAGGCAACGGAGCTTTTTTCTGTCTTTCGCCGCGTTTGATTTCCGTAATCTTAAATTTTGCATTTTCCAGTTTTTTTATGATTTCATTCAGTTCGTCTTGCGAATGTATTACAATTTTTTCATTGCCATACCCGCTAAGTTTTGCGGTGAGAGGATGTTTTTCTCCTTCCACATAAAACTCAGCTTCCAGATTCCAATACTCTTCCGGTACAAATGCGTTAATTTCTTCTTCCCTGTCACAGATGATACGCAAAGCCACAGACTGAACACGGCCGGCACTTAACCCTCTTTTCACTTTTGCCCATAATAAGGGGCTAATGGTATAACCTACCATCCTGTCCAGAATTCTTCTGGTCTGCTGAGAATCCACCAGATTCATATCAATGTCCCTGCCCTGTTTTATAGAAGCTTTTACAGCGTTTTTCGTAATTTCATTAAAAGTAATACGGCTGGTTTTGCTGGCATCTAACTTTAAGGCTTGGGATAAATGCCAGGAAATTGCCTCTCCTTCCCGGTCAGGGTCAGTCGCAAGGTATACTCTTTCTGCCTTTTTGGCTTCTTTTCGAAGCTTAGCTAAAAGTTCACCCTTGCCACGAATTGTTATATATTTCGGTTCATAATCGTTTTCAATATCAAATCCCAGTTGACTTTTGGGCATATCTCTCACATGTCCGTTGGAAGCAATCACTTCGTAATTACTTCCCAAGAATTTTTTGATTGTTTTTGCTTTTGCTGGTGATTCAACTATTACTAGATTTTTTGCCATATACCCACTCCCCTTGTCTGGTTTACACTTTATGTTAAATTGCAAGTTAAAATTTTTAAGCAGGTCCATTCATGACCATATATTATACATCAATTTTTTATACAAACAATAGGAATTTGATATGAAATGTCTGAAACACCAAATCAGCATCCACTAAAGTATGCACTCATAGTAATTTTTTCCTACCTGTCTTATATAATTCTTTAATTCCAGCTGAGTCAGTATTTCTGTTAATTCCATTATGCTTAAATTAGTTTCTCCAGCAATTTCATTCATATGCTTTGGTAAGAAACTTAAAACAGCATACACTATTTTTTCTTTTGTTTCAAGATATTTATCGTTTTTTTTCACATACTTTTTACAAATTTTATAGTTTATACCGTAATCTTCAAGTATTTCCTCCGGTCCGGTAACTAATTTTGCTCCCATTTTTATCAAATTATTACAGCCTGTACTTAAAACATCCGTAATACGTCCCGGTATGGAATAAATATTTTTTCCCTGATCCAGTCCCATATCCGCCGTAATCAGGGAACCGCTTTTTTCTTTTGCCTCAATAACAAGGATTCCATCGGACAAGCCGCTTATAAGGCGGTTTCTCATAGGAAAATTCCATGGCTTTGGATAACAGTTAAGCCCGTATTCCGATATAACGCCTCCTTTTGTTTGCATATTAAGATACAGATTAAAATTTTCCTTGGGATAACATATATCCACACTGCATCCTTCAACCGCATAGGTACTTCCTTCTGCCAAAAGTGCCCCTTCATGGGCGTATCCGTCAATTCCCCTTGCTAAACCGCTGATAATCTGCACTCCGTTTTTTGCTAGTTCAGCTGCAAAAAATTTAGCTGTTTCCCTTCCGTAAGCAGAGCAATTTCTGGATCCCACTATGGCTATGCTGACCTTATCCTCTATTGGCAGGGAGCCTTTCACATACAAACAAAAAGGCGGGTTATATATATTATGAAGGCGTTTCGGATACCGGTCCTCCTCTTTTGTAACAAAATATATGCCCTTCTCAGCCAGTTTAGCATAATTTTCCCCTATTCTTTTTTGATTTTTGCTGTTTAATATAGTTTCCTTATCAGAAATGGTCAACTGCTTTATTTCCTCTAATCCTTTTCCCCTGTCTTTGTATACTTCTTCGGGACTTCCAAAATAATCCAGAAGCAGCTGAATCTTTTTTATTCCGATTCCCTCCAGATTACATAACCAAAACCAATATTCCTTATTCGTCATTTTATCCTCTCTTATAAACTAATTTTATTCTCCCCAGTATTTATTATCCATGCTGCGATAACAGATGGCTTCGCTAATGTGGTTTTCCTTTATGGCATCCGAATTATCCAGGTCCGCAATGGTTCTGGATACTTTTAAAATACGGTGATAAGCCCTGGCACTTAAATTAAATTTATGAAAGGCATTTTCAAGGAGCAAATGTTCTTTTTTCCCAAGGGTACAATATTTGCCGATGGTTTTGGGAGTCAGCTGAGAATTAAATGAAAAATTTTCCTTTTTATAACGGTGCAACTGTATTTCTCTGGCCATCATAACCCTTTCCCTTATTTTTTCCGAAGTTTCTGCTGCCTTGCGTTTTTCAAGCTCCTTATAATTTATCTGCAAAACTTCAATGCAAATATCAATACGGTCAAGCAAGGGCCTGCTTATTTTTCCAATATAGCGTTTTACCTGATTTATGGAGCAATTGCATTTGTTCCGGTCCGGGTAATAACCGCACGAGCAGGGGTTCATAGCAGCAACCATCATAAAATCCGCCGGGTAACGGCAAGTCCCGTTTAACCTTGCAATGGTAACTTCATTTTCTTCCAGAGGCTGTCTTAAAATCTCAATTACATTCCGGTTAAATTCCGGTAATTCATCCAAAAACAGGACACCATAATGGGCCAAGCTTATTTCTCCCGGCATAGGATTTCGTCCTCCTCCTGCAAGGGCAGCCGCTGTAATGGTATGATGGGGAGCCCGAAACGGCCTTTTTTCAATCAGTGACAGGTTATTGTTTAACAGGCCGGCAACGCTGTATATTTTGGATATTTCCAGACTTTCTTCAAAGGTTAACTTCGGTAAAATAGTTGGTATTCTTTTTGCCAGCATAGTTTTTCCGGATCCCGGAGGCCCTACCATAAGAATATTGTGCATCCCGGAGGCCGCAATCTCAATTGCCCTTTTGGCCAGTTCCTGTCCGGTAACGTCAGCAAAATCCAGATTAGTCCCATTTTCCGAACCAGTAATTTCCCTGCTAAAAAAGCAGGGTTCCAGAATAAGACCACCGTTTAAGAATTCCACAACTTCCTTTAAATTGCTTACTCCGTACACATCAATTCCTTTGACTGCGGCACCTTCTTTGCCGTTATCTGCAGGGACGATGCATCGTTGAAACCCTGATTTGTAAGCGGTATAAACAATGGGAAGTACGCCGTTGACTTTATTAATTTTTCCGTTTAGACTCAGTTCACCGATAAATAAGGTGTCTTCTAAATTTTGTTGGGGAATATAACCGAATGCGGTTAATATTGCGATTGCAATAGGAAGATCAAAGGCAGTCCCTTCCTTGCGAAGGTCTGCCGGAGACAGATTAATTGTAATTCTTTTGGCAGGGAGGAGGTAACCGGAGTTTTTAATGGATATCCGTACCCTTTCCCTTGCCTCCTTTACTTCAGAACCTAAATAGCCCACCAGGTCAAAAACTGGTAAACCATCGCTGACATCTGTTTCCACAGATACAATGGTACCGTCAATTCCGCTGACGGCCGCACTGAATGCTTTGCTAAACATATTACATATTGACTCCTTTCCTTGTCTCTCCAACAAGAAAGGAAACATCATCCGTTTAACAGTATATCAAATTAATACTTGGCAGACAAGTATTATAATACATATTAAATTAAAAAACAACTTATACAACTTATCTTTAAGCCATGGGCGTTTATTATGTACCATCTATGACAATTTGAAGAAAGTAATCTGTTTTATAGTCTTCCGGAAATTCTGTTAATGGTTCTTACTGATGTCAATAAAATTCCTGTTCATAAATTAAGAATCCAGAATTTTCTTTAGTTCATCCATGAAGGTATTTACATCTTTAAATTCCCGGTAAACGGATGCGAAACGAACATAGGCCACCGGATCCAATTCCTTTAATTTATCCATTACCAGTTCTCCGATTAAAGAGCTAGGTACCTCTTTTTCTTCCAGGTTAAAAATGGTATTTTCCACTTCGTCTACCAATGCGTTTATTTGGTCCACAGAAATAGGACGTTTATGGCAGGAACGAAAAACACCTGCGGCTATTTTGGCACGATCATAGGGTTCTCTGTTATTGTCCTTTTTAATAACCACTAAGGGGATTGCTTCCACCTTTTCATATGTGGTAAATCTTTTGCCGCATTCGTCACACTGACGTCTTCTTCTTATGGAACTGTTATCATCAGCAGGCCTTGAATCAATAACCCTCGTATTTTCTTTACCGCAAAATGGACATTTCATTATAATACCTCTCTCATATATTTAAAATAATATAGATGACAATAAATCAAGCGTACAGACTTTTAAACCACTTATCATAGCTCGATTATATTGAAGTTTTTGTTTTTGGTCAAGTATTTTCTACATATATCCTGAAAAGGAATCATATACTTATAAAAATACCAGTCTAAACCTATTCCTGAGGTGACTTATGATGAGAATGTGCGAATTGAAAAATAAAGAAGTTATAAACTGCAGAGACGGTGAAAGACTTGGATATATATGTGATCTGGAAATCGACATACATACCGGAATTGTGGTCCGGCTGATTGTACCCGGCCCCTGTAAAATATGGGGAATTTTAGGCAGGGATCAGGAGTATGTAATTGACTATACATGTATTAAGCAGATTGGCGCGGATGTGATTCTGGTGGATGTTGATGCGGAAAAAGCTTTGGTAAAATCGGCTTTTTTATAATATCTGTAATTAACTGATAATTGTTGCCTAATTTGCATGGACAAAGAAATATTTTCGTTCGGTTAATTCATACAAATTAGGCAATATAATATTTCTTTTTTTCATTGCATCAGGTAATTTTTCATACTTTTTAAGGCTGATTTTTCAAGTCTGGAAACTTGAGCTTGGGAGATACATATTTCTTTGGCAACTTCCATTTGTGTTTTTCCCTCGTAAAAGCGAAGTTCGATAATATTTCTTTCTCGCTCCGACAATTTAGACAGAGCTTCTTTTAATGAAATTTCCTCAACCCAGTTTTCTTCCTTATTTTTCTTGTCACTTACCTGATCCATTATATATAAGGTGTCGCCGCCTTCGGAATAGACTGGTTCGTAAAGGGATACCGGAGTTTGTATGGCATCCAGGGCATAAACAATATCTTCTTTGCTCATACCAATTTCTTGGGCTATTTCACAGACGGTCGGTTCTTTATCGTTCTTTTTTAATAAAGCTTCTTTCGCATATATTGCTTTATATGCAGTATCTCTTAAGGAACGGCTCACCCGTATGCTGTTGTTGTCTCTTAAATATCTTCTGATTTCCCCGATAATCATGGGTACCGCATAGGTTGAAAACTTGACATTTTGATTAATATCAAAATTATCAATCGCCTTCATAAGTCCAATACAACCGATTTGAAATAAGTCATCCACATTTTCATTACTGTTGGAAAAACGCTGTATAATACTAAGTACCAGCCTGAGATTGCCTTTAATGTACAACTCTCTGGCTTCTTTATCCCCCTTTAGTATGCGCTTAAATAATTCTTCTTTTTCAGTATTGCTTAACAATGGTAACTTGGATGTATTTACACCACATATTTCTACCTTATAAAGAGCCATATTGAAACCTCCCAAATCATATTTACTAAATTAATGATTCACTTTTTAGGTTCTCTTTATACGGTTATATGTGATGTAATAATTTCCTTTTTTTCTGTTTCTATTATCAAATCAGTTAAATATTGTTTTCCGAATAAAATTTATTTATGAACTATTCCAGACGTAACATTTCTTTTTTTAACCGTTTGATAATTTTCTTTTCCAGCCTGGATATATAAGACTGGGAAATTCCCAACAAATCAGCCACTTCTTTCTGGGTTCGCTCAATGCCGTCCTCTGTGTTTAAGCCAAACCGGAGCTGAACGATAATTCTTTCTCTCTCACTTAATTTTGACAAAGCTTTCCCTAACAGCTTCCGGTCCACTTCTTCCTCAATATTTTTATAAATTACATCTTCGTCGGTACCCAAAATGTCGGATAAAAGCAATTCGTTTCCATCCCAATCCACATTCAGAGGTTCGTCAATGGATACTTCCAGTTTGGTTTTATTATTTCTTCGCAAATACATGAGTATTTCGTTTTCAATGCATCTTGAAGCATAAGTCGCAAGTTTAATATTTTTATCCGGATTATACGTATTGATGGCTTTAATCAGGCCTATGGTTCCTATGGATATTAAGTCCTCAACCCCAACACCCGTGTTATCAAATTTCTTTGCTATGTACACCACAAGTCTTAAATTATGTTCCACAAGTACAGACTTCGCTTCCGTATCATATTCTGTTCCCAGTCTTGCAATTTCTTCCGCTTCTCTCACTGCATCAAGCGGTGCGGGAAGAACTTCTGCTCCACCAATATAATGTATATCACCATGACCGTTAAACAGGATACTTCGAAAGTCAGGAATAACCCGAAACTGAATTTTATTTGGTATTGTAATTTTTAATAGCATTCTTTTTTCCTCCCATCACAGTTTCACCCAATGCATAAAAATATAGTGAAGTTATCTGCCATATCTTATAGACATTTCCTGTGAAGCATATTTACATAACCCCTCTATGCAAAATTACCTGATATTCATTATTTTTGGATAGTTTATCTCTGCTTATGGCAGTTATTACTTTCTCACTGTATATCTTTTCTTTGCCGTTTGTAATCACTACCCGATTCATTACGATTGCCGGCAATATACCGTTTTTTCTGCCGATGGAATGATATGGTATCAGCATTATATTAAAATGATCTTCCTTTTCTTCTGATACACTTTCCGGTCCAATGCCGTTCTCATTAATTAAAGTATGCCTTCCATCCAGAGTATCCATCATTTTTTTAAGCAAGTCTCTTTGCTTTACCGTCAATAAAGGTTCTAAGGCGGAATATTCCGTAATGATTACCGGTTTTCCATAAATCGGATCATATAAATTATTACCTGTATCTAACAATCCCATTATCCGAATACTTTGATCTCCATGTAACAGCTCTGTTTCATAAATTCTTAACTGGCTGTTATGCAGGTTCCTTAAAATTTTAATAAAAAATATAATTACTCCGGTACCTGCACTTATGGCCAGAAGAAAAAAAGCCAGATTCAGATTCTGGAATAATCTTCCCTGAATTATTTCATTGAAATAATATCCTATCATAGAGTGATAATAAAGAGAATTAATGACACCACCCAAAAAAAAGGTTGTAATATACAAAATCAGGCTTGCTTTTAACAGTGTTTTAAAACTTTTATAACCATATACGGTCAGGTTCATGGCCAGGCAAAGCACGACATAGGCAAAAAGAAATTGCACAAAACCATTTAGTTCCGGCACACTGGAAAGGATACAGGCTCCTATGGCTCCTATGCAGGCTCCGGCCACGATACGAAACACACAGCATTTATATTTTAAAATTTTCTTTACTATCCATAATAACAGGAAATCCATAATAAAATTAATAATAAATACTACGTCAATATAGACTTCAAGGTACAAGTCCACCCCCGCTTCCATAACTTGTATTTTCTTTCCTTATTATAGCTTTTTTTCTTTATATAATTTGTCATTTTCTGGTAATCATTTTTTCTTTTTCATTTACCAATACCAACAAAATATCGGATAATTTATCAATATAATTCTCTAACACATGGCATTTTACATTTTATCCCATATTAATTATTTATACCCTATTAATAATGAAACGAAATTTTCCTTATCTTCTGTCAGCCCCTTTTATTTGTACGTCCATATATTTTAATGCGTTGACACCAAATGTTAAAAGAATTCATGACAGATAGGAGGATTAAGAATGCTTTAGAAGTGAAATTAAACAGATGAAGTATCAATTTTGGAGCATGATTTTTTCTTAATCACACTTCAACAGATGACAAAGAACTTAATATTTCAAGTACATCCTGAGAATATTTTTCCTTTTCATTTTTAATTTTAATAATTGCTTCCCTCATGGATTTGGGACTTTTATAAGCCCTGCCGGAAGTAACAGAATCAACAATATCGGCTATCATTACGATTTGACAATTTAAACTTATTTTATTTTCTTTTAAACCATACGGGTAACCGCTGCCATCAAGTCTCTCGTGATGGTGCAGAACAATATCGATACATTCCTCATTCAGATTGTATGACCTTAATGACTTGGCACCTAATTCACAGTGTTGCCTCATCATAGCCTTTTCTATTTCACTAAGAGGTCCTGGCCGGTTTAACACTTCTTTGGGAATCAGCATTTCTCCCGTATCGTGGAGTAAAGCTCCAAGCCCCAGGTTCCACAACTGATCACAAGTATAATTTAACTGTATTCCAATCATCAGAGAAATCAGTGCCGTCTCTAAAGAATGGGTATACAACCAGTCAATGTAATTGCTTAATAGTCTTACATGAAGCCACCAGGGTTTTTCTTTCGATTCAAAAATAATATTTCCCAATATCATATTAGGATAATCAATCATTTTTTCATTTTTAATCTGAAATTTACGAATAAACCTTTCCTTATCCACCGGGGTTACTATTTGGGAATTCGCATTTACAATTCTTGTTAAAGCCTGCATTGATACCTTATGTTTTTTGATTCTTTCTGCAACCGGTTTTCCGATTACTTCTCCTTTACGAATTAATAAAGTACCATTTTCATCATAAATATCTTCTTTTACAAAAAATTCTTCCATATATTTGATTTACACCTCATAAAAGTAGATTAACTGGTATTGGATAATAACAGTATGGAATTATAATAATACTAATATTTCAGAAAAAGTCAACAAATTTGTGATTGAAAATAAAAAAAATTTTGAATTTTTTAAAATTTTCGTTAAATTGGAAATATTATGATTATTTTGTTATTTATCTACACAGTTTATAATTGAATATGGGAACTTGTAAAGCAAAGCAAATGAAAAGCAGGTTCTATAATAAATATTGGGGTGCACTGTATGAATTTCTAAGAAACTTAATACGATTCATACCTCACCCCAATTCTTTTTTATATTAAAATACACTTATAAATCACCTGCCACACTTTCGTATTACTCCACAACGAGAAACTAGAAAGAAGGTGAATTATAAGTGTATCCTAATTATATCAAACATCTTCTTCAAATTGAAGATGTTAAGGTTAAAAAAGTTTATTATGGCATTGATAATACTATCAATATAATGCTAGAAACTAAACCTAGTCAACATATTTGCCCTTGTTGTGGTAAATCGACTTCTAGAGTACATGACTACCGCAACCAAAAGATCAAGCATATTCCTATGGGTATGCATTCAACTATTCTGATTTTAAGGAAAAGACGATACTCTTGTTCTTGTGGCAAACGTTTTTACGAGAATTATACTTGGTTACCTAAATATCAGCATATGACAAGACAACTTATCAAGTACATTTGTCACAAACTTCGCGATACGGTATCTTATAAACATGTAGCCAAAGAATCAAATGTGTCTATATCTACTGTTATAAGAACTTTTAACCGAATTAATTATCCTAAATTAGATACATTTCCAGAGATACTTTGTATAGACGAATTTAGAGGGAATGCAGAAACGGATAAATATCAGTGTATTTTGGTTGATGGGAGAAAGAAGCACCAGCATGTAATTGAAATCTTACCAGATCGAAAGCAGCATCACTTAACTGAATACTTTATTAGTATTCCAAGAAAAGAACGAGAAAAGGTAAAGTTCTTTATCCAGGACATGTGGTTACCTTACAAAGAAATTGCAAATACATATTTTAAAAACGCAAAGATTGTTATTGATAAATACCACTTTGTTAGACAAGTTATCTGGGCCATTGATAGAGTTAGAAGGCGACTACAAAAAACAATGTCTGCTAAATTACGTAAATATTACAAATATAGTAAGAGTCTTATACTTAAACGTTACAAAAACCTTACTAAAGAGCAAAAAGAAAAATGTGATGTAATGTTACTTTATAATGATGAATTAAGGCAGGCCCACTTTCTAAAGGAATGGTTTTTTGATATTTGCAGAGAAACTAAATACCGTGTAGTAAGAGAAGAGTTTTCAAGATGGATTAAAAACGCTGAAAGCTCAGGCATAAAAGATTTTGAAGATGTTGCAGCCACCTTCCAACGATGGTATAAGGAAATACTAAACTCCTTTAAATACGGTTATACAAACGGTGCTACAGAAGGATTTAATAATAAAATAAAAGTACTAAAGAGGGTTTCATACGGCATAAAAAATTTCGACAGATTTAGAAATAGGATATTACATATATGTGGGTAATTCGAAAATTTCAAAAATATAATTATGGCAGGTTTTTTTAGTGTGCTCAAAAATAGCTATTAGAACTTAAAGACATTAAAATAGCTCTAAGTCTAGTAATGGAGCATGATTCAAAGGAATCATACCCCAAAACTTGACAAAGAGCCGAAAAGCAAAAATGAAAAATGGCTCTTAATCCGGTGAAATAAGCTAATAAAGGAATCCGATTCACCAGATAAAGAGCCTGATATAATTAACGTCTATTTTATTTTTTGATTTAATTTCTTATTTATTATGTCTGTTTTTTTGCAGAAACTCAGGTATTTTTATTCCTCCGGTTTCACCGGTATTAATTGAGCTATTGCCGGATGAAAAGGGACTGTTAGTATTTTGTGAGGAAGTCCTGTTAATACCATTTGTGGCACTGGAAGCTGCAATCTGGGACTGAGCTTTATTTAAGGATGACGAAGAACTTGTACCAGGGTTGAGCTTATATTCGGGCCTTGGGAAAGGCTGCTTTAAAAAACTTGGACCTTTAAAACTGTCTTTGGCTCCGGCATTTTTTGCATCCAGTCCGGTTGCAATAACAGTTATGGTAGCTTCGTCCGGTTTGGTCTCGTCATACATGGCACCAAATATAATATTCGCTGACTCGCCAGCCAGCTCCTGTACCATAGTAGCAGCTTCATTGGCTTCAATCAGACTGATATCACCGGAAATATTTATAATAACATGGGACGCACCTTCAATTGTAGTTTCCAACAAAGGACTAGTAATTGCCTGATTAACCGCCGTGATACATTTATCGTCACCTTTTCCGACACCGATACCAATATGAGCTATCCCTTTATCTTTCATAACCGTCTGTACATCGGCAAAATCCAGGTTAATTAAGCCAGGAACATTGATTAAGTCTGTAATTCCCTGAACACCTTGCTGTAAAACTTCATCGGCTTTTTTAAGAGCATCCGGCATGGTAGTTCTTCTGTCAACGATTTCCAGCAATTTATCATTTGGTATAACAATTAATGTATCAACATGTTGTTTTAATTTTTCGATACCGTTAATAGCATTGTTCATACGGGCTTTTGCTTCAAATTTAAAAGGTTTGGTCACGATTCCTACGGTTAAGATTCCCATATCTTTGGCAATTTGAGCCACAACAGGTGCTGCACCGGTACCGGTACCGCCACCCATGCCGCAGGTAACAAAAACCATGTCCGCGCCTTTAATAACTTCCGTTAATTCTTCTCTGCTTTCTTCTGCAGCCTGTTCTCCGATTTCGGGTTGCGCACCTGCTCCTAAACCTTTTGTTAATTTTTCACCGATCTGAATGCATTGTGGAGCTTTACATGTCTTAAGATGTTGTTTATCTGTGTTTACACAAATAAAATCAACACCGACAATATTTTCTTCAATCATTCTATTTACAGCGTTGTTCCCTGCACCCCCTACTCCAATTACCAGTATTTTTGCAGTTGAATCAGCTTCGTTTGTCCTTATTTCAAGCAAGGTACTTCCTCCTTCACATACATATCGTTTACACTATATTTCATTACCCTTATTGACTATTTATCCCGGCTTAATCACCGAATAGATCAGATATATAGTACGTAACAACTAAATCATTCTTAATAATTATTATCGAAATATTTTACATTTTCTTTAACAAATTTTTTTGGAAACTTGTCCATTATTCTTGTAAACTTAGTCAATTTTTTTCATTTTCCTATAGTATATAATATCTTTTATCAGGGAAATAATCAACCCTTAATTCATAATTTTTTACTCTATAGGTCTGGCAATAATTTCCTCTTGTCCTTCTTTAAAATCCTTCATATCAAACAGCAATTTCTTGCCTTCTGCTTTGGGAAGGATATTTTTTAGCTCAGCAAGTTGTTCGTCATAAGCCTCTCTTTTTCCCAGTAATATTTTATTATCACCGCTGTACAATATGACTTCCAGGCTGTCATCAAACTGAATTTTGTCAATGGATAGTTCAAATTTTTTAATTAATTGCGTTAAATTTAATATGGTGGTAAATAAGGACTTTTTTTGAACTTCCAGTTTTTCATACAATATAATCCGGTTAAATTTCAGTCCGGTAATAAGCGGTACCCCGGGCAATTTTTCATCGGAACTTTCCACAACGATGCCGTCTTTGTCAAAATACATATATTCCCCCATAAACTCAATGCATCCGGTTACTATTTTTTCATATACATGTATTTTGGCCGTATTTCTGTCAACCATTTCGATATTTATCTGTTGGACAAATGGAATACTGTCTGCTTTACCATACTTATATCTCAGATAAAGCAGGAAGGTATTCCGATCTGTCTTTTTTGTTATTACTTTTTTTTCCAATTCTTCGTTTGTATAATGACTGTTTCCTTCAACAATTACTGTCTTTAAACTGCAGGTTGTATACAAGATAAACATAGGAATCAGTATAGCAAGGCAGAAAATAAGTAACTTCATCAGACCTTTTAATAAACCATTATTTTCATGTTTTCCCTTTTGTTCTTTCATATCGGCTCCCATCACAATGCCAAAATCAGTTTACCATCTTGATATCTGCTCCTAATTGTCGTAAGTCCCTGCATATATCCTCATAACCGCGTTGAATAAAATAAGGATTATACAGAATTGTCTTTCCTTTTGCCATAAGTCCTGCAATAACCAGCGCTGCACCACCCCTTAATTCACTGGCAAATACTTCGGCTCCTTTCAGCGAATCCACACCGTATATAATAGCTTCCCGGTCATGGATCTGAATATTTGCCCCGAATTTTACTTGTTCTTTTACATTTCCATATCTTCCCTCAAAAATTTCCTCCACTATCCTGCTGGTTCCCTTTGCCGTTGTAAGAACAGACATAATCTGAGACTGCATATCCGTTGGAAAACCCGGATAGGGCATAGTTCGGATTAGCGGTACGGGTTTTAGCCTGCCTGATGATGCAATTATAATATAGTCTTCACCGCTAATTATACTGCAACCCATTTCTTTTAAAACCTGAATTACAGCCTGAAGATTGCCGGCTCCGATTCCCGTAAGTACTGCCTCTCCACCGGCTCCGGCCACAGCGGCAAGATAAGTACCTGCCACAATCCGGTCGGAACAGGCGGTGTATTCCACAGGATGTAAATAATCGACGCCTACAATATCAATTTTCTCAGAACCGACCCCGGTAATATTGGCACCAGCAGCGTTTAGAAACTTACATAATTCTGTTATTTCCGGTTCTTTTGCAGCATTTATAATAGTTGTTTTGCCGGAAGCCAATACGGCGGCAAGAATAATATTTTCTGTTGCTCCCACGCTGGGAAATTTTAGTGTAATTTCACTTCCCTTAATACCGTCTGTGGTACATTGAATTAATCCGTCCGCTTCTTCCAGCAAAATATTCATAGCCTTAAAAGCACTTAAATGGAAATCGATTGGCCTTGCACCAATGGTACAACCACCTGGGTATGTTATGGTAACGGAATGGGTACGTCCCAAAAGGGGGCCCATTAATATAATGGAAGAACGCATCATTTTTACGTATTCTTCCGGAACAACTGATGTACTCAGCCTGGTTGTATCTATAATCAGGGATGATTTATCCCATGTTACACTACAACCAATTGCCTCCAGAATTTTTATCATGTGGTAAACATCCAATATTCTGGGACAATTGTTCAGCTTTACAATCCCATTTATCAGTACCGTTGCTGCCAAAATCGGTAATACTGTATTTTTTGAACCCTGTATATTAACTTCACCACTTAGCTGCTTTCCTCCATTGATTTCAATAAATGCCATGGTGCACCTCATAAAACCAGAATATACAATTACTATATGATATATTCTTACTTTTGTGCTTAGCTTAAGTGGTAAGTAAATACCTATTTATCTTTCATATTTTATCTGGTTAGAAACACTTAAGGCAATTCCCATTTCAAACAACAAAACCATCAGTGAACTTCCACCGTAACTGATAAAGGGAAGAGGAATACCGGTGGAAGGAATTGTATTCGTAACAACGGCAATATTTAGAAGTACCTGGACGGCAATATGCGTAAGTACTCCCGTGGCAATCAAACCACCGTACAAATCCGGTGCGCTGATGGCAATTACAAATAGCCGCCATATTAACAGTACAAAAAGTAAAATAACCGCTACGGCTCCAAACAGCCCCAGTTCTTCGCAAATAACGGCAAAAATCATATCATTGTGGGATTCGGGTATAAATCCCAGTTTCTGCATACTTTCTCCCAGCCCTTTTCCAAAAATACCGCCGGAAGCAATGGCATACAGGCCCTGTAAAATCTGGTAGCCTTTCGGGTGGGTCTCCACATTCTTCCATACATCAATTCGGGTACTTCGGTAACTTACTCCAAATATAAAGGCAGCCCCGACACCTCCCATAAGAATACCTGACACAATAAAATACAGTTTCTTGCGGCTGGCCACAAAGCAGATAGCTACCATGATGGCAGCCATAACCAGGGCGGTACTAAAATTCGGTATCAGTACCAGTATAATCAATGGCGCATCAAATATGACTACCCTTAAAAAACCTTTAAACTTATCCAGCTTAGACGGGGATAAATTCACTATATAAGCAGTAAATAAAATAATTGCGATTTTGGACAATTCGGATGGCTGAAACCGAAAACCGGCTATGGAAATCCAACGTTTTGAACCATTAACTTCAATACCAAAAATCAAAACGGCAATCTGCAGTAAAATGCAAAATAAGTAAAGCAAGGTAACCGGTTTTATCCGAAGTACAGGCAGTTTTTTGATGTATATACGATAATCGATTTTGGATACGATTAACATAACAATTACACCAAGTACAGCAAAAGCCCCCTGTTTTTCCAGATAATAGGCAGGATTCCCGTAATCCCTGCTTGCATTGTAGGAACTTGTGCTGTATATCATTACCAGTCCAAAACAAACCAAAAACAATGTTAAGAACAGAAGGCTGTAATCATAATAACTATGAAATTTCCTGAGTTTTCCCTTTTCTCTTTCTGCTCTTGTCATTTATTGCTCCTATCTGTACCAAATGTACGAATGAATGACTTGTTTATATTCGATTTCATAATAATTTTTATTTCGTTATTTATAATCGGTATTTTCATCCCTGTCTATATGTAAATATAAACTTATACCAGTTCCATAACATATTTCTTAAATAGGTTACCTCTTTCTTCATAGTTTTTGAACATTCCCCAGCTTGCGCAAGCAGGTGACAGTAAAACGGAATCGCCTGGTCTGGCATTTTTAGCGCAGACATCCACCGCTTCTTTAAGATTGTCTACAAGAATAATATTGTGAAAACCATGGCGTTTTGCGGCTTCTGCTATTTTTTCCCTGGTCTGTCCCAGCAATACCAGATATCGTATTTTATCTCCAAAGCTTTCCAGCCACTCATCATATTCGGAACCTTTATCATATCCTCCGGCAATTAAAAGCGTAGGAGTCTGCATTGACTCAATAGCTTTCATAGAAGCATCCGGATTGGTGCCTTTGGAATCATTATAATACTTAACGCCGTTTTTTGTGGTAACATATTCAATTCTGTGTTCCACCGCAACAAAATGAGTTATGGCATATTTTATTTTATCCATAGGTACCCCTAAGGAAATGCCGCAGGCTACGGCAGCCATTACATTTTCATAATTATGTCGTCCGAATATGTTTAATTCATGAATATCACAAACTACGGTTTTCGTATTTCCATCATGATAAATTATATTGTCCTTTTCCAGATAAATTCCCTTATCCAAAGGTCTGAGGCTGCTAAAATAAAACACTTTAGTCTTTGACTGAAGCTCCGAGCCTATTTCCCTTAAAATTTCATCCTCATAATTTAAAATACAGACATCGTCCATGTTTTGGTTCCGTGTTATATTTTTCTTGGCTGCAATGTAGTTTTCCATTGTATGATGTCTGTTTAAATGATCCGGCGTAATATTTAATATTGCGCTGACATTGGGTTTAAAACGTTCAATGGTTTCTAACTGAAAACTGCTTATTTCGGCAACCGTAACGGAATCCTCTGTTGTTGTGTCTGCCATTTCGGTATAAGGTACCCCAATATTGCCCACAACAAATACACTGTCAAAATATGTTTTCATAATTTGACCCACCAGGGTAGTTGTGGTAGTTTTCCCATTGGTACCGGTTATGCCCACTATTTTTCCCTTGGAAAAACAATAGGCTAACTCAACTTCTCCCCAGACAGGAATGTGTTTTTCTTTGGCCCGGATAACTAAATCCAGGTCGGTGGGTACCCCAGGACTTAATATGAGCAAATCAATGGTATTAAGCAAATCTTCCGATATATTTCCAAGCAGGAAGGAACCGTCAAAATCTTTTGGCAGTTTAGCCTTTACTTCATCTATGTCAAGTTGATTATTTTCATCATAAATTACTATTCTGGCATTTCCCTTATGGAGTAATTTTGCCGCTGCAATTCCGCTTTTGCCAGCACCATAAATTAAAATTCGTTTTCCTTCTAGGTTCATTTTTTTGCCTTTCCTCCCGTAAATTAAAGTCCCATTAATGCGATCAGGCAAAGTACCGCGGTAATAATAGAGAATACCGCAACCACTCTGGTTTCTGCCCAGCCGCACAATTCAAAATGATGATGAATGGGAGCCATTTTAAAGATACGTTTACCACCGGTTAATTTAAAATAGCTGACCTGAAGCATAACCGATACTACTTCCACCAGATAAATCAGCCCCACAATCAGAATAAAAAGAGGCATCCGAAGCATATAGGCTGATGCGGCCACAAAACCGCCCAAAGCCAATGACCCAGTATCTCCCATAAAAACTCTGGCCGGATAAAAATTAAATACCAGAAAGCCTAAAAGGCTTCCGGCAACGGCACAGGTAATGGGAGAAATCCCGCTTTTTATTCCTATAGCCACAACGGAAAAGAAAGTTGCTACCAGTAAAGTAACACTGCTTGCCAGGCCGTCAAGGCCATCGGTAAAATTAACACCGTTTACCGTACCTAAAACTACAATAAATAGCATTGGAATAAACAGAAATGATGTATCCAAGTATTTACCGTCCACAAAACCGCCGGTAAAAGGTATCAGCATAGTAGTACCCACATCTGTATAATTGACCAGATAATATCCGAAAACGGCTGTTACCAGAATCTGTCCTACTAACTTCTGCCAGGCTCTAAGACCCATAGACCGTTTCATGACAATCTTGATATAATCATCCAACAGTCCGATAATACCAAATCCTAATGTGGTGAACAAAACCGGAATCATATCCGGATATTTTCCGATATAAAGAACAGATGTTATAGTTACACTCAGCAAAATAATAATTCCACCCATAGTAGGCGTTCCTGATTTTTTCAAATGGCTTGCCGGCCCGTCATCGCGGACATACTGACCAAATTTTAATCTTTTTAAAAAAGGGATTAAAATCGGACACAAAACAACGCTTATTGCAAATGATATAATAACCGGCATTAATATTTTAAAATCCATCTTATTTTCCTCCCAAGTGACTTCTCTTATAATTTCTTTTGTAAACCAACTTTCTTATTATATGCTATTCCAGGTATAGAATCAAGTCACTATTTCGATTTATCATTTCGCCTGATAAAGGGAACTGTTCCTTAACTGTATCACCTTCACCGATATAATAAATATCCCCAAAATCCATATCCTTTAACGCTGCTTTTAGCTCTTCCTTTTTTAAGCCAACCAAATCAGGCATTTTTATGGTACCTACTTTATAATTCTTAATTTCCGCTTCGGTATACTTAGGTTCAATACCCATGTATGGCAATACGTTATCAAAGACTTCAGCAATTACCGGAGCGGCAATAGTGCCGCCATAGTAAATTCCTTCCGGTTCATCAATCAGAACGATTGCTATTATCTGCGGATTATCTGCCGGAGCAAAACCGATAAATGAGGATATGTATTTATTGCTGCTTCTGGGAAGCTTCTCAGAAGTGGCTGTCTTTCCGCCGATTCGAAAACCCGGCAGGTAAGCTCTTACACCGGTACCATCTGATACGACAGCCTCTAAGAGTTCTTTCATGGTATCGGAAGTTTCTTTAGAAATAACGCCGGTATTCCCTTCATATTGAAATGTCTTAACGATATTTCCGGTGGGATTTTTAACCTGAACGCCAAAATGGGGTGTTACTATTTTCCCTCCGTTAATTACGGCACTGACGGCAACCAAAAGCTGGAGAGGCGTTATTTGAAAGGACTGACCAAAGGAAATGGTGGCAAGTTCCACTGCTCCGACATTTTCCGGCCTATGCATAATGGACTTTGCTTCTCCCGGCAAATCTACTCCGGTTTTTTGAAAAAGTCCCAGTTTGCCAAAGTATTTATACATGTTGGTTACGCCAACCCTGGCACCAATTTCCATAAACACGGGATTGCAGGAATTTTTAATTCCTTCCACAAAAGTTTCACTGCCATGTCCCCCTGCTTTATGACACCGGATTCTCCTGTCTTCTACTATCTTAAATCCGGGGCAGGAAAAGCGGTCAGTTAATTTTACTACCTTTTCTTCCAGCGCCGCCGTTGCGGTTATAATCTTAAAAGTGGAACCTGGCTCATATGTGTCACTAATACAGGCATTTCTCCACATGTTATTCAGTAAATCATTGGTTTCCTTGCTTGTTAGGGATGAAGGATCAATTCCATTTAACATATTTTCCGTTAACGTATAGGGATCATTTAAGTTAAATTCAGGAACATTGACCATGGCATAGAGTTCCCCGTTTTGCGGATTCATAAGAATCAATTTCACGTTATTGGCATTTTTTGCTTCCATCACTTTTAAAGCTGCCTGTTCCGCATACTTTTGCATATTGACATCCAGACTGATATATAAGTCATTGCCGGGTCTTGGTTCGATCCGGTCCTCCGCGGCATTTTCAATTTCAACACCGTATGCGGTGGTAAGGGTCAGAATCGTACCGTCAATTCCTTTCAAATATTTATCATATTCCACTTCCAGACCGATTATACCCTGATTATCACTGCCGGTAAAACCGATTACCTTAGATGCCAAACTTTCATAGGGATAGTATCGTTTATAGTCTTCATCCACCATAACTCCGTCTAAATCGTAATTCCGGATTTCATCTGCAATTTCCTTATCTACATTGGACTTTATCCTTTCAATGGAAGAAACTTTTTCCACTCTTTTTCTTACAAATTCGGTACTCAGTCCCAATTTTTCGGATAATACCTGAATTACCCGTTCCGGATCCGTAATCTGACTATGTATTACGGAAATAGTACATACCGGTTTATTGGTTGCGATGGCTATTCCATTTCTGTCATATATAATTCCTCTTTCCGCCTTAATGGCTCTTTCCCTTTCATGGAGAGCCTTCGCCCGTTTTGCATATTCGCCGGATTTTACTATCATCAGATAGCCAAGCCTAACTGTCAGTCCAATCGCCACAACCAGAATAACCACGACAATAATAAGCACATTTCTGCGATTGAAAGTCTTATTGCGTGCCATAGAAATAACCTCATTATTCTTATCGTTTTATTTTATTACAAAAAATATGAGGTTATGATTAATCCGGGAAAAGTATTCTTTATTCCGTATCTTGCGATTCGGTAGTCTCATTCAGATTATCCGGTATTTCATCCTGTACAGGCTCCTCGCCTTCGCCCGGGGTGTAATCAGACTTGGTATTTTCTTTCCCATCCCCGTTTGTGGATTCTTCCGAACTGGCATCCCGACTCGTTTCCGAACTGTTTTCTGTATCAGAATTTGTTTCTGTTTTGGAACCTTCTTCGGTGGCAGAACTTTCTTTTGCCGTATCTGAATTTTCTTTTGTATTTTCCTTTTCACCGGCCTTGTCAGAGTCTTTAGCAATGTCTTTATCCGGATTATTCTGCGTATCGGAACTTGGCAGTAAAGGGGTAACCGCATTCATATCCAAATCTTTGGAAGACTCGGAAGGATAAATTTCTAAAAAGGGCAAAACATCTTTTAATATTTTCCCCGCCAGTTCTGTTGCAACGGAACTTGACTGTACCGCAACATTTTGGGGCTCATCTATTACGACAAATATAACCATTTCCGGGTTATCGGCAGGTACGCAGCCAATAAAGGACACCACGTAAGTTTTGTCCGTTCTGGGTATTTTTGGGCGGTACCGGTTTTACCGCCTACCTTGTAACCTTCTACCTTGGCATTGGTAGCGGTGCCCTCTTCTACGGTCAAATACAAAGCATTGCGCAAAAACTTTGAAGTTTCCCGGGAAACCGTTTCTTTAACAAGTATCTTGTCAACACTTTTCACAACGGCGCCCTGAGGATTCTGAATCTCCTTAACAATATGGGGCTGGTAATAATACCCGCCGTTTACCAAAGAGGAAAAGGCAGAAACCAGCTGTACCATGGTACTTGTAAAATTTTGCCCGAAACTGTTGGTCGCAAGATCTGTTTTTGTCCCGCCTTTATTTAATATACCGGTTGCCTCTCCGGGAAGATCAATACCGGTCTTTACGCCAAAATTAAAAAATTTCTGATATTTGCTGAAAGTTTTCCATCCTACCTTGGAACCGATCTGCATCAGCGCGTCATTGCAGGAAAATTCAATTGCCTCACTAAGGGATATTGTACCGTGGGTATGGGCACATTTAATACGATAACCTCCAACTTCCTCACCGCCATCACAGACATAAGAATCATTCTGATGGACTTTATTCTCTTCCAATGCGGCTGCTATGGTAAATGGCTTAAAAGTAGACCCCGGCTCATAAGTGTCACTGATGGTGTAATTTCTCCATATTTTATTCAGAGCATTGAGTTTTTCTTCTTCGCTCATTTTTTTTATTTCGTCTTCCGAATAAAATGGAGTTAAATCCGAAGGATTATTTAAATCATATTCCTGATTGGAAGCCATTGCCAGTATTTCGCCATTATTGGGATTCATAATGATAACCCCGATATTTTTACTGCCATACTCCTCATTAAAAGCTTTTATATGTTTCTGAACAATGCCCTGTACATTGGCATCGATAGTTGAGACGACAGTATTACCGTTAACGGCGGGCTTGGTTGTTCGCTCCAGTTTTAATTCCGAATCGATATAACCATATTCGATTCCGTTTACTCCGTTAAGTTCATCATTATAATACTGTTCAATACCCCAGTTGCCAACATTTCCGCTGGAGGTAAATCCGATAATACTGCTGCCTAAAGTCTTATATGGGTATTTTCTTACATAATCTTCTTCAAACCATACGCCCTGAATATTGTCGTTTTTCTCCTGCTTATTTTTAAATGCCATCATTTCGTCATAAGAAATACCTTTTTTAAGGACTACATAGCGGCTTTCCGGCTTGGTTTCCACCAAATTCATAATATCTTTTTTGGTGATGCTGTCATAGCATTCCGTCAGTGCTTTTATGGTGGGAGTTAAATATTTCTCATCCTCTAACATATTATAAACATCCAGAATAACATTATAAACCTTTTTGCTGGTGGCCAGTACGGTACCATTTCTGTCCACTATATCGCCCCGCTGATAGGGTATTACGGTACTGGTATAAGTTTGCTGAGACAATACCTTTTTCGCATATCGTTCGCCGTCCGTACGGTTAAGATAAACCAGCCTTACAATAAGCCCCATCATTGCCATTATAATAATACAAAATACAAGCAATAATTTTGCTTGCATTTTGTGAGTAAACTTTTTCATTTTTCTCGTTCTGGTTTCATTTCCCATAATACACCTCAATTTACGCAAGGAACCTGTTACATATTATTTAATTACAGTCATCTTTAAATCGGATGCTTTTCATACAAAACAGGACATACGAAACATTATTTTAAAATTTTATCAAGAATGGATGCGTCCGTATCTTCCGGTATTTTCTCATATTGTCTTACGTAGTCACTTAAATTGCTTTTATATTTTATAACCTGGTTTTCATTGGGATAAACCATACCAAGTTCTTTTGTGGCGACTTCATAAATGTAATTTAAATCCAGAGATGTATTAATTTTTGCCAAAGCATCTTTATTCTGATCCTGCAGTTTAGTCAGTTTACGCTCTAACTGTGCAATTTCCTTATTCTGTGCCGTAACCAGGCTTTGGACTCTTAAGTAATCAATACAGGTGTACAAAGTTACGGCAATTGCCACGACAAGAAACAGTGCCGAAACCAAATCAATTCCGGGGCTTGTCTTTAATCTTTTGTGTTTCCTTTTTTCCGGCTGCCGAACCGGCTTAATTTCCTCGTCATTTTCATACTCCGGAATTGCCTGCAGTTTTCTGGCAGTATTACCATATATGGAATAATTATATTGATAACGCTTCTTTTTTGCCTCCATGCTTTCCCCTCGATTCCTTATAAATGTTTTTCAAAAACCCTAAGTTTTGAACTTTTTGCTCTTTTGTTATCAATAATTTCCTGTTCCGACGGAAGGATAGGTTTTTTTGTTATAACCTTTCCTTTAGATTTCTTGCCGCATACACATACCGGAAAATCCGGCGGACAAGTACATGGGTTTTCATTATTCTTAAAACTGGACTTTACGATTCTGTCTTCCAGCGAATGAAAAGTAATAATACACAATCTTCCGTTCTCATTCAGCAAATCAATCATGTCATCCAGTGATTTGCTTAAAACTTCCAGTTCCCTGTTTAATTCAATTCGAATAGCCTGAAAAGTTTTTTTCGCCGGATGTCCCGTATTCATTCGGACCTTCATAGGGATGGCTGCCTTAATAGTTTCCGCCAATTCTAATGTAGTCTCGATTGGTTTTTTACTTCTGGCCCGGACAATATGTTTTGCAATATTCTTTGCGAACCTGTCCTCACCGTAATCCCTTATGATCCGATACAAATCATACTCACTGTAACTGTTAACAATATCTTTTGCCGTTTTTTCATTCCTGGTATCCATGCGCATATCAAGGGGCGCATTTTCCTTATAGGAAAAGCCTCTCTCCGGCGTGTCCAGCTGATAAGAGGAAACGCCTAAGTCCAGCAATATTCCGTCCACTTTTTCAATTCCTTGCTCAAAAAGTACTTTTTTCATTTCGGAATAATTACTGCGGATAATAGTTACCTTATCCTTAAACTCTTTCAGTCTTTCACTACCGGCACGTATGGCCGCTTCATCCTGATCAATTCCAATGAGCCTGCCCTTATCGGATAACCGCCTGCATATTTCATAGGAATGTCCGCCGCCGCCAAGTGTGCCATCCACATAGATACCGTCCGGCTTTATATGAAGCATTTCGATTGTTTCGTCCAATAAAACCGGTTTATGTTTAAAACTAAAATTATCACCTAAATTATCCAATTAACTGCCCCCTAAAAGCTTAGACCAAATTCTGACATATGTTCGGCAATCTGATCCATGTCACCGTAATCATTATTGCTTTCCCATCTCTCTTTGCTCCAAATTTCAATTTTGCTTAAAACGCCGACAAACACAACTTCTTTTTCCAGGCCGGCATGTTCCCGTAATTTGCTTGGGATTAAAATTCTTCCCTGCTTGTCCACTTCACAGGTCGCAGCACCTGCCATAAAATAACGCTGCATTTTTCTGGCCTCTTTACTTCCAGGGAGATTTTTAAGTTGGGCAACGAAGTTTAACCATTCATCATTAGGATATACAAATAGGCAGCCGTCTAAACCTAGGGTAACAACAAATTCATCCCCTAAAGCTTCTCTGAATTTGGATGGTATTATAATTCTTCCCTTATCATCAATGGTATGATTGTACTCACCCATGAACATAACATCCACCGCCTATTTCACCACTTACAACCACTTCGCTCCACTTTACTCCACTTCTAAGGTTATTTTATACCACTTATGGGAATTAATCAAGTATTTATCATGAAAAAGATGGTGGATCGTCCTTTATTTATTCGACCTTTTGTAACATTATTCATTTTTACCACAATATATTGTGAAAGAAATGAACTTTTTTAGTTTTTTTTGTCAAGATGTTGAAAAAAACAGGAGAAATAGCAAATTAGTCCTATTTCTCCTGTTTTTATATTCAAATAATTTCAAATTTATATTTTATATGAT
Organism: Lachnoclostridium sp.; assembly: GCA_047777345.1. Classification (GTDB taxonomy): domain Bacteria; phylum Bacillota; class Clostridia; order Lachnospirales; family Lachnospiraceae; genus Anaerocolumna. The sequence continues at coordinate 168,464 of JBKEEJ010000003.1, forward strand.
TCTGTTCCGATTTCTTTGTTACCTGGTCTTTTTTACTTTTCTTAAGAAAGAATATTTACAGATAAGTATTCCGTCGGCAACCACCACAAGCAATGCGGAAAGAAGCTGGGAAACTGCGATCTGAGTATTCCATAAAAATAACTGGTCTGTCCTTAGCCCTTCAATCCAGACCCGTCCCAGTCCGTAGCCAACAAGGTAAAACAAAAATATCTCTCCATGGAATTTTTTATGTTTGGAATAAATAATTAAAAACAGCAAAACACAGAAATTCCAAAAGGATTCATATAAAAAGGTAGGATGTACCTGGATATAAGTAACCCCGTTAATCACTACCGGATTGTTCCGTATTTCCATAATTCGTTCCAAAACAACCGGCTTATCTGCATATTTTACCGTTAAATAAGACACAGGCGCCGAATAATCATAACTGACATCACGTATATCTAACAACATGGCAAATAAATTATTCGTATATTTTCCGAAGGCTTCCCGGTTAAAAAAGTTTCCCCATCTTCCGATAATCTGCCCGGTTATTAATCCTAAGCAGCTGGTATCGGCCAAAAGGCCAAAGGAAATTTTTTTTACTTTTGAATATACCAAAGCCGTAATAACAGCCGCTATAATACCGCCATATATGGCCAGACCGCCGTTTCGTATATTAAAAATCTGCAGCGGATTATCTTTGTATTCATTCCAGGAAAAAATCACATAATAGACTCTGGCACCAATTACAGATATAAGTATGGCATATAAGGCAAAATCCAGATACAGGTCTTTGCTTTGTCCGGTTCTTATTGCCTGCCATTCTGTCACCAAATACCCTACGGCCATACCGCAGGCAATAATGATACCATAGTAAGCAATCTGAAAGCCAAATATATCAATGGAAGAACCAACATTTTTAAACTCGATGCCTAAATTTGGAAACCAGATACTGGTTGCAGCACTTAATACCATACAAATCCACCACTTTCTTAAACATTAAAACGGAATAAGACTACATCTCCATCCTGAACTACGTAATCTTTACCTTCCGACCGTACCAGTCCTTTTTCTTTTGCCGCATTAAAGCTGCCGCATTCAACCAAATTATCATAACTTACAACTTCCGCACGGATAAAACCTCTTTCAAAATCCGTATGGATTTTTCCCGCGGCCTGAGGTGCCTTCGTACCTTTCACAATGGTCCATGCTCTGGTTTCCTTAGGACCAGCTGTGAGGAAACTGATAAGCCCTAACAAGGAATAACTGGCACGAACTAGTTTTTCCAGTCCGGATTCCTTTAATCCCAGTTCCTCTAAAAACATTTTTTTCTCGTCGTCGTCCAGTTCCGAAATTTCTTCTTCAATTTGGGCGCATATCACAAATACTTCGGAGTTTTCTGATTTTGCAAATTCTTTTACCTGAACAACCCCCGGATTACCGGCACCATCGTCTTTTAAATCTTCTTCCTTTACATTGGCGGCATAGATTACGGGCTTATAAGTAAGCAGATTGTATCCTTTTAACAATGAAATTTCATCTTCATCCGAAGTCTGAAAACTTTTTGCCATGCGGCCATCTTCCAGATGTTTTTTTAATCTTTCCAGCAAATCCAGTTCTTTGGCCAATGCCTTGTCGTTTTTGGCTCCTTTTGCCACGCGGGAAATTCTTCTTTCCAGAACTTCCAAATCGGCAAATATTAACTCCAGATTAATGGTTTCAATATCCCGCAAAGGATCGATGGAACCTTCCACGTGTATAATATTGCTGTCCTCAAAGCACCTTACCACATGTACAATTGCGTCTACTTCTCTGATATTGGATAAAAACTGGTTGCCCAAACCTTCCCCTTTGGAAGCACCTTTTACCAGGCCGGCAATATCCACAAATTCAATCACAGCCGGAACTATTTTTTCCGAATGATATAAATCTCCCAAAACCTTAAGTCTTTCATCAGGTACCGGTACAACTCCGATATTGGGATCAATGGTACAAAAGGGATAGTTGGCAGATTCAGCACCTGCTTTTGTCAATGAATTAAATAATGTACTTTTACCTACATTGGGTAAACCTACTATGCCTAATTTCATATATGTCTTCCTTTCAATCTTTTGCTTCTATAATAATTAATATTCCTTCTTTTAAATGAATTTCTGCCTGTTCTTCCTTAAGCTCGTTGCTTACTCCAAGGCTGTCGCCAATATACATGGTGTGATTAACAAGGGGATATTTAAACCCTTTTAGGGTAACACCGGTAACTTTTTCGGTAAAAGGCTGAACAGATATAAAAGGTCCGTGGAGTTTTTCTTTATAAAGAACCGTTTTTTTATTAATCATATAAATTTTATTATGTTCATCCACTATAGAAGCTTTTATATTTTTATTCAAAGGTAAATATAATAAATTTATATTAGCAAGCATATGGTCAATTCTGGTACCGGTAGCTCCTAATATAACAATTTCATCCGCTTCTAATTCAAGGCATAAATTAATGGCTATATGGGTATCTGTAGCATCCTTTTGGGGATTATATTTTTTTGTGACCGCCGATTTATACTTCATCCGGTACTCATCCAGCAGGTCTTTCGGTACGGAATCAAAATCACCAAGGATATAATCTACGGATATTCCAAGTTTATAGGCGGTAACCAAACCTCTGTCAACGGCAATTATAACCTGAAATTTTTCCTGTTTCAGATATTCTGATGCAAATTGTTGGGATATGGCACCGCCACTTAATATTAATATTCTCTTTGATTTTATTTCAGCACTCATTTTCTTTCAAATCCATTACATATTGGGTTAGTTACCCTCATAGTTTATTCTTTCTTATTCTATGTTATGAAATATATTTTTAAATAAAGAAATATTATTACTAATATCTCCTTTAAATATTGCTGTTCCGGCAACAATGACATTAGCCCCTGCATCCAGTACCTCTTTTACATTGGACGCAGATATGCCGCCGTCCACTTCAATATCTATATTATATTGCTTTTTGGTAATTAAGGCTTTTAGCGCCTTTATTTTATCCATGGCCGACGGGATAAAAGCCTGTCCGCCAAATCCCGGGTTGACACTCATTAAAAGTACCATGTCCAGATCTTCCAGCACATATTCCAGTACGGATAAAGAAGTGGAAGGATTTAAAGACACACAGGCCTTTAATCCTAACTCTTTTATTCTGGATATTGTACGGTGCAGATGTTTGCAGGCTTCCACATGAACTGTCAGAATATCAGCCCCTGCTTTTGCAAAATCATCGATATACCGGATAGGTTCCTCAACCATTAAGTGAACATCAAAGGGAAGCTTGGTAATGGGGCGTATTGCCTGGATTACTGGTACACCAAATGATATACTCGGCACAAAATTTCCATCCATAACATCAATATGAAGATAATCTGCCCCTGCCTTTTCCACCTCAAGGACATTGTCACCAAGACGGGAAAAATCCGCGGCAAGTATCGATGGTGCTAATTTTAACATAATATTTCTCCTTAATACTTCTTTTGATTTTTGAGTTCGTTATATATTTCCACATAATTATCATAGCGGATTCTGCTGATTCTGTTTTCTGATAAAGCCTGCTTAACCGCACAACCGGGCTCGTTTAAATGGACGCAGCCATTAAACTTACAGTCATCTGCATACTCTTTAAACTCGGCATAATATTCTTTTAGCTCTTCTTTTTCCATATCGGGAACATACAGCGAACTAAAACCCGGCGTATCCATAATAAAGCCATTTTCTTTCAGGTGAAATAATTCGGAATGTCTGGTGGTATGTTTTCCTCTTTTGATTTTCTCACTGATTTCACCGGTCTGCATATTAGCTTCCGGATGAATCCAATTTATAATGGAGGATTTTCCAACACCAGAGGGTCCTGCAAGAACTGTCGTTTTATCCTTTAACAAATCTTTCAGGGAATCCATTCCTTCTTTTGTTTTCGTACTGGTAAAAAGTATTTTATGTCCGGATTTTACGTAAGCAGATTTCAGCAGATTTACTTCCTTGTCACTGACAATATCTATTTTATTAAAACAGATTACGGTTTCTACCTGCTGTTTTTCCATCAGTATCAGGAAACGATCCAACAGATTTAAATTAGGATAAGGATCCGCCGCCGCAAATATAATCAGGGCCTGATCCACGTTTGCGACAGCCGGCCTTATTAATTCATTTTTACGTTTTTGAATTTTGGTTATATTTCCTTTTTTCCCTGTTTCATCAATTGCGTCAATTGACACATTGTCTCCGACTAAAGGTTTGACTTTCTGATTTCGAAAGATTCCCTTTGCCCTGCATTCATATAAACCATAATTATCCACATACACATAGTAAAAGCCAGAGATTCCTTTAATAATTTTCCCTTCCATGCTTAGTTCACCGGAGTAAATTTTACTTGCCATGTAGTGCCGTATTCTTCATATTTAATATAGCTTCCGTTTTCATATACCACACCGTCCCCGTCGCCTTCTACTTCCCGGCCAACATACATTACTACCTTACCCTTGGAACCGCTGGTGCTGGTTACATCACCCACATTCAGCGGAAAACTGTCATAATCTAGATATTCTTTCAGTATTGTCTTGGTTTTACCGTCCTGAATAAGCTGAATTTTTATCATACCGGCATCACCCGGATAATCAAAAGGATTCTCATCTATTTCAATATGACCGATATAGGTTTGTGTTTCTTCTTTCTCAGATTCGTCGGGTCCTAAACTTATAACAAAATCAACGGCTGTACCGCTGTCTACCTTTTTGCCCGCTTTAATACTCTGGGAAATTACCTGACCTGCCGGATAGGTATCGGAATAATCCTTGGTTACTTCACCTTTGGTAAGTCCTGCATTTTCCAGTTTCTTTACAGCCTTACTTTCTGTTAATCCTATAATGTTTGGCATTTCTACCTTTTTGATTTCGGGACCATTGCTTATTACAACCGTAACGGTATCTCCCTTTACCACAGATTCATCTCGGGAAGGAATTGTTTCGATTACTCTTCCTTCTTCAATTTCATCACTGTAGGCATAGTCATGTACCACAACAAGGCCGGCTTCTTCCAGTTTTGTCACTGCCTGGTTGTCGGTCAGATTATATACGTTTGGTACCTTAAAGGGCTCAGGCCCTAAACTGATTACAAGCCTGATTTCTGAATCAGCTTCCACTTCCGCATTTGGTGCCGGATACTGTTCAATAACCATACCTTTTTCATACTTATCCGAATACTCTTCGTCATTATAAGTCACATTAAAAGATTCAGACTTTGCATATAAGGTCTTTTTTGCGTCTTCCAGTAACAAGCCAACCACAGAGGGCATCATAACAGTTTCTTTTGATTCAAGCGTAGGTGATACCGTTTCCTCATCCGTTGCAGTTGATTCAACGGTAGGTATGTTTGCATCCTTATTGGAAGATCCGGGGAATAATTTAAAAAAGCGAACAACAAAAAATATAATAAGTATTGTTAATATAACGCCTGCGGCTATGGAACCTACCAGTACGATTTTTTCCACCCGAGGATCAACCTTGTCCATATCTTCATCCTCATCAGGATCATCATCGTCCGGATCGGGGTCGATACGCTTTCCACCGGTGTTCTGACTTTTGGAAACATCATACCGGTCGCCATTTATCTTGGCAGCACTTTTTATATGATTCACCTCTTCATCCGAAATTGTTATGGTAGGTGAATCGCTGACTTCCCCAGACGGAATAACAACAAAATCTCCATTGGGATTGGTGATGGAACGTTTTAAATCCGCAATTAACTCAGTGGCAGATAAATACCTTCTCTCCGGTTTTTTCTGCATACATTTCTGCACAATTTTCTCTAAACTAAGGGGAATATTCGGATCAATTTCTCGAAGAGGTGTCGCTTCACCCTGTATGTGAAGTAATGCTACAGAAACTGTATTATTTCCGGCAAAGGGGACTTGTCCTGACAGCATTTCATATAAGGTAACCCCCAGGGAATAAATATCGCTTTTTTCATCGCTGTAACCACCACGAGCCTGTTCCGGGGACAAATAATGTACAGAACCCATTGCGTTGGAAGTAATGGTATTGGAATTAATTGCTTTTGCAATACCAAAATCAGTAACCTTGACCTTACCTTCCTTGGAAATGATAATATTCTGAGGTTTTATATCCCTGTGAATAATATGATTCGCATGAGCCGCTTCCAAACCCATAGCAATCTGAATCGCAATGCCAACGGCTTCCTTAACATCCAATTTGCCTTTGCGCTCAATAAATTTCTTTAAGGTAATGCCTTCTACCAGTTCCATTACAATATAATGAAGTCCGTTATCATCACCCACGTCATATACATTTACAATATTAGGGTGGGATAATCCTGCTGCCGACTGAGCTTCTCCTCTGAACTTTTTCACAAAATTTTTATCATCACTAAATTCCGGCTTTAATACCTTAATGGCTACATAACGATTTAACCGGTGGCATTTGGCTTTATAGACATCAGCCATACCTCCGGAACCTACCTTATCAATTATTTCATATCGGTCACCAATAAACATACCGGGTTTTAACATTCCTCTCACCTCTTTCTACAGTTTTACAAGAATAATGGAGATATTGTCATTACCGCCATTCTCATTTGCCTTTTTAACCAAAGTATTTGCCATCATTTCCAAATTGTCTGGGTAAGCCTGTACTATATCCATAATATCTTTATCATCCATCATATTGGTTAAGCCATCCGAACACATTAATACAATGTCGTCCTTTTCAAGCTGAACCTCAAAATAATCCGGCGTTAGCTGAGAGCCGGCACCCAAAGCCCTGGTTATGATATTTTTGTTTGGATGAAACCGGACATCCTTACGTTCAATCTCGCCAGTCTTAACCATTTCTTCCACCAAGGAATGGTCTTCTGTAATTTGCTTTATACCATCCCGAATGACATATAACCTGCTGTCACCAACATTAGCCACATAAAGCATCGATTCAATAATAGTCGCAACAACGAAAGTGGTTCCCATGCCATGCAAATCATTTTTTGCATTGGCTTCTTCCAATAATAAATCATTGGTATACTGCAAAGCATCCGCTATCATTCCAATCGGTGTTTTTTCCTTCGTAGTCCGGATTCTCTCCGTAAAAACTTTAACACTAAATCTGGAGGCATAATCACCTGCATTATGACCGCCCATTCCGTCAGCCACAATAAATAGATTAGGCAGTCCGCCGATTCTGTTTTCCTCACAGAAAACATAATCCTGATTAACCCGCCGCCTTTCGCCAATATCTGTTATTGAATATGACTTCATGCTTACACCTCCTTACAAAAGTATGTACACTTTTAGAACCAGGGCCTAAACGATAGTCACATGTATACAGTAAACACACAACAATATCCTGATATATATCGGTCACAAATAATCCAAACTTTCGGTCAACACCTGATTTAATTATAATTTCAGGCAGGCCTGTCAATTATTCGGTTAATTATTACTCATGTTTTCCATATAGCTTTTTCTAAGCTGACCACATGCGGCATTAATATCCGAGCCCATTTCTCTTCTAATAGTAACATTAATTCTGTAATTTTCAAGTACGTTTTTGAAAATTTGAATGTTTTTTGCATCTGATTGCCGGTAATCTCTCTCTCTGATGGGATTTACCGGTATCAGGTTAACATGGCAATTTAAGCCTTTCAGCCGATTGGCAAGTTCATCTGCGTGCTCGGGCAAATCATTGACGCCTTCTATGAGACTGTACTCAAAAGTTATTCTGCGACCGGTTACTTTATAGTAGTATACACAAGCATCCATGGCCGAGTCAATATCATACTGATTGGCGATTGGCATCAATGTTTTTCTGATGGCATCATTGGGTGCGTGAAGGGATAGTGCTAAAGTAATCTGCAGTTTTTCATGGGCTAGAGCTTTGATTTTCTCAACCAGACCACAGGTAGATACGGTTATATTTCGCTGACTGATATTAAGTCCATTTTCATCTGTCAGCATATGGATAAATTTAATTAAATTATCATAATTATCCAAAGGTTCTCCGGTACCCATTACCACCACATTGGATACTCTTTCACCGGTGATTTTCTGAATCTGATAAACCTGATCCAGCATTTCGGATGCAGTAAGATTTCTTTCAAATCCCCCGATGGTGGAAGCACAGAACTTACAGCCCATTTTGCAGCCGACCTGGGATGAAATACACACAGAATTGCCGTGATGATATTTCATCAGTACGCTTTCCAAAACCCTTGAATCTTTCAGACGAAATAAAAATTTAGAGGTTTCACCATCTTCCGACACCAGCCTGTCTACCACAGTTAATCTGGTAATTTCACAGATTTCTTCCAACTGTTTTCTCAAGGCTATGGGAAGATTGGTCATATCAGAAAAATCATCAGCCAGTTTCACATGAAGCCATTCATAGATTTGTTTTGCACGAAAAGGCTTTTGTCCCAACTTTTCCATCAGTTCTTTTAATTCATTTAAATTTAGTGATTTTATATCTGTTTTTGACATATTACATCCTGTTCTTTGTTTAACTGATTCTTCTTAATTTGGCAATAAAAAAAGCCATCCGTATCATGGATACCGGGAAGAAGCTGAATTTAGCCTTCCTTTGGTTGTTTCATTCATCAGGGATGGCGGTAAAAATCATCCAGGCTTTCCAGCCTGAAATTATACTGTTTTGTAAACCACCGGACATTTTCAATATTTTCATCCTGGTTTACGGTACAGGTACTGTAGAGTAAAATCCGCCTATTTTTACATACTGATAAACGGTACTTAAAATTTGTCTCTGTAATTTTACAAGTTCTCTTTGCTTTCCATTGTCATATTATACTTAATGTCCGGCTTCTTACCAATTACCCCAAGACCGGAACAGGGTAAATCCGCTATTACAATATCGGCTTTATCAATGCTTTCTTTGTCTAAACAAGGGCATCCCCTGTCCTGGCAGTAATATTTTGATACTAAACGGTTTATATTCTCCCGTATTAAATTCACCTTACTCTCCGACAAATCCCGGGCATCCACATGGCCTGTGGATTGCAAAAGCTCAGCTATGTGGAGGGATTTTCCTCCGGGAGCCGCACATACGTCAATAACCATATCATATTTTTTTACGCCTGAGACAGCCCCTACCAGCATGGAACTTTCGTCCTGTATTAAAAAATACCCCTTCTTAAAGCTTTCCAAATCAGCAAGATAATTATAATTACTGATTTTAAGCGCACAGGGCAAATAAGTACCGTCTTCTGCGGCAATCTGATTTTCTTTAAGTATCTTTTTTAAATCCTCTGTCGTTATTTTTTCCGTGTTACAGCGTATCGTAGTCTTATTATTACTTGCTAAAACAGATTCAAAAAACTTTTTTGCCGATTCATAACCATATTGGCAAATCATTTGTTCTGCCAGCCACTCAGGAACCGAATAAGCAATACTTATATACTTTATTTCATTTTTTTCATCGGTAAAGAAAAAGCTTTTTGATTTCTGACAATATTTCTTAATATGCCGTTTACAAAACCGGACAAATTGGCAAATCCTCTTTGTTTGGCTATTTTACCGCTTTCGTTGCAAGCGGCAGAATCCGGAACCTGATCCATATATTTTATCTGATAAAGGCTCATTCTTAACAGATTCCGGATGACAGGTTTCATTTTCTTCACTTTTACGGTAGAATACTGATCCAGTATATAATCCAGGGTAATAAGCCTTTCTAAGGTTCCTTCGCAAAGCCTTGTAATAAAAGCCCTGTCCTGCTTGCTAAAATATTGGTATTCGTTCAGGAAACGGTTCAAAACCGTATGGCTGAAATTACCCTTTTCCGTAATCTCCATTAGTACATTAAGAGCAATTTCTCTGGCACTTTTCTTTTGGTTTTTATCTGTCACGATCACTTCCTCCAAATAGAATAATAAGCCTAATAAGCTGGAGGATGGACGCTATCGCAGCTGCCACATAGGTAAGGGCGGCGGCAAAAAGTACCTTCCTTGTATGTGCAATTTCATTTCCGTACAATATGCCGGTTTCATCCAGAATACGAACAGCCCTGGCGGAGGCATTAAATTCAACCGGTAAGGTAACAATCTGAAATAACACGGCACAGGAAAACAGAATAATACCCAGATTTAATCAATGTCTGTGATGACTGTGAATTACCTAAAAATAAACCGATCAGAATCAAAGGCCAGGATATGGTTGCCCCAAAATTGGCCACCGGCACTATAGCAGTCCTTAAACGCAGTGGCACGTAACCTTTGCTGTGCTGTATGGCATGACCGCACTCGTGGGCAGCAACACCGATAGCTGCAACGGATGTCTGACCATAAACACTGTCGGATAACTTTAAAGTTTTATCTCTCGGATCGTAATGGTCCGTTAAATTGCCGCTTATATGCATAACTCTCACATCGTAAATTCCTGCCATACGAAGAATCCGCTCGGCGACCTGAGCTCCTGTCATGCCTGACAGGCTCCGGACTCTGCTGTATTTTGCAAATGTGGACCTTACAATTGCCGATGCTGCCAAGGACAATAAAACACCAATTATAATCAAATAATAGGTTGGATCGTAATAAAGGTACGGAACAATCATAATATCCTCCTATCTGTGCATAAATCCTGCAAATCTAAGTTGTTGACAACACTTAACAGCAATGCGCAATAAAGCCTGGCGCTGCTAATTGGCTGTTAATGGAAACTTTCGTATCATTCTTTCTTTAGAATAGTTCCTGGTGATACAGAATAACCTCTCAGGAAAGCCTCCGCACTCATACGCTTTTTGCCTTCCAGCTGCAGTTCTTTTACCGCCAGTATTCCGGAAGACGTTTTGATGTGAATGGAATCCTTTGTAACCTGAACAATTTCACCAGGCATTCCTTCCTGATCTTTTTCGATTACGTCGGCATCCCAAATCTTAAGAGTTTTCCCGTTCAAATAGGTATATGCGCTGGGCCAGGGATTAAGTCCCCGGATAAGTCTTTCAATTTCTGCGGCAGGCCGGTTAAAATCAATAAGTCCCATGGACTTATCCAAAATTTTTACATAGGTTGATTCGGCTTCGTTTTGCTTTTCCCTTTTAGCCGTGCCGTTTTCAATGGCTTTTAAAGCTTTTAATAAAAGATTTCCGCGCCGCATACCGCCAACTTATCATGAAGGCTTCCTCCGGTTTCTTTCGGGTCAATGGCGACTTCTTCCTTCATAATCATATCTCCCGTATCTATACCGGCATCCATATATACATAATGGTAACTCCCGTTTTGGTTTCCCCGTTTATAATAGCCCACTGAATCGGTGCGGAACCGCGGTACTTCGGAAGCAAGGAAGCATGCACGTTAATACAGCCATAGGGCGGAAGATCCAGTATGGACTGAGGAATTATCTGGCCAAAAGCAGCCACCACAATAATATCCGGATTTAATTCCTTAAGAACCGGAAAAAAACTTTCATCTCTCACACGTTTTGGCTGCAAAACCGGTATATTATGTTTAAGGGCCAGTTCCTTCACAGGGGAAAATTGTACCTGCTTGCCTCTTCCTTTCGGTTTATCCGGCTGGGTTACAACCGCCAGTATCCGGTGTTCGGATTCAATTAATTTCTCTAGTATGACTGCCGCAATATCCGGTGTCCCCATAAATACGATATTCACAAACATTGCCTCCTGTCTGATGCATCTTTCTTTACCAGCATATTTTATCGACTCTTTTATCAATCAGGGTTTCAAAGATGTGTTCACTTTTTTCAATACGGATGTAATCATATCCAGGGAACACCAAATACTTTTGATACCCTAATTTAATTATAAAAGAATCAAAAGGTAAAATCTACATATTAAGAAAGACTTTAGAATCTTTAAGATATTTTTAATCTATTCTTCCTGTTCTTCCGATGTGGAATGTAATTCGCCGATTACTTTGTCCACATACAGAATTCCATTTAAATGGTCAATTTCATGGCACAAGGCTCTGGCTAAAAGTTCGGTGCCTTCCACAGTAAACTCTTCCATGTTTTCATTCAGAGCCTTTACCTTAACATAATTCGGCCTTTTTACAACGCCGGTCTTTCCCGGTACACTTAAGCACCCTTCTTCCCCGGTTTGTTCTCCTTCTGTCTTAATTATTTCCGGATTAATTAAAATAATAGGATTGTTTCCTTCCGGTGTTACGTCAATCACTACCAGACGTTTTAAAACACCTACCTGTGGAGCTGCCAATCCTACGCCTTCTGCCGCATGCATTGTTTCCAGCATATCTGCGATAAGGGTTTTTAATCTGGGAGTCATCTCCTTAATTTCTTTCGCACGTTTTGTTAATATATCATCACCGATTAATCTTATATTTCTAATTGCCATATACTCATTCCTTCCAATCTATCAAATCACATTCCTGTTAATTATTCAGTTACCCAATCGGCATTTTATGTAACCTTTGCCGAACATGTTATAATATCCTGTTTTTTCTTTTCTGTCAATACTTTATCCAAACACCTGCGAAAATATGTTGCCTTTTCTATAAATAAGAATACTTTCTAATAACTGGTCATAGGATCAAAATCAAACTGAACGTTACAGCTGTTAAAATGGTCGGAAAAATCGATGTATCCTTCCAGATGATTCTTTAACTGTACCAGACAATTATAATTTTCCTGTTTTATATATATCATATAGCGGTAAATATCATTGGCTTTGGACAAAACTGCCGGTGCCGGCCCTATAACGGACGTATCCTTAGCAGCCTTTGTTCTTTCTACCCATTCCTTTGATGCTCCTGCCAAAAGCCTGGCCGCAAAAGCAGCCTTTTCTTCGTCTTTTGACGCAATAAGAACAGCAAGGATGTGGGCTGCCGGCGGATACTGCAATAGTTTTCGGTAACTCATCTCCTGATTATAAAAAGAAACATAATCATTTTTGCTTGCCGCCACAATACTGTAATGTTCCGGCTGATAGGTCTGGATTACCACTTCACCGGCAAGTTTGCCTCTTCCGGCCCGGCCGGCTGCCTGAACCAGCAATTGATAAGTTCTTTCTGCTGCCCGGTAATCGGAGGCATATAAGGACAAATCCGCTGCCAGAATACCTACCAGAGTCACCATAGGAAAATCATGGCCCTTTACAATCATCTGGGTGCCCACCAAAATATCCGCCTCCTGGTTGGCAAAAGCAGAAAGTATTTTTTCATGTCCCTCTTTTTGCCTTGTTGTGTCCGCATCCATCCGAAGTACTCTGGCAGAAGGAAATTCCCGTTTCACCATTTCTTCCACTTTTTGCGTTCCCGTGCCAAATGCCGCAATGTATTTTGAACCGCAATCAGGACATTTTGCAGGCATAACTTCTTCATGGCCGCAATAATGACATATTAGCCTGCCGTTGTTATGGGCTGTTAATGACACATCGCAATGAGGACATTTCATTACATGTCCGCAGCTTCTGCAGGACACAAAACCGGCATAACCTCTCCGGTTAATAAATAATATGATTTGTTCTTTTTTGTTAAGTCTGTCCTGGATTAATTCTTTTAAATGCATACTGAAAATAGACTTATTTTTCTTCTTTAGTTCTTCCCTTAAATCTTCAATCCAGATTTTTGGCAGCTTAGCCTGTCCGCTTCGGCTTGGCAAATGAAACAGCCTGTATTCTCCCTGTAAAGCCCTGGTATAGGATTCCAAAGACGGAGTTGCCGAACCTAAAATAACACTGGCATTACTTAATTGTGCCCGTTTAATGGCAACTTCCCTGGCATGATATTTTGGTACCGTCTCACTTTTATACGTGCCTTCATGCTCCTCATCGATAATAATTAAGCCCAAATCCTCAAAAGGAGTAAAAAGGGCTGACCTGGGCCCAATCATAATATCAATTTCCCCGTTTTTTGCCCTTATAAACTGGTCATACCGTTCTCCCTGAGACAGCTTTGAATTCATAATGGACACCCGGTTTCCGAAACGCCTGTAGAACCGCATTACTGTCTGATAGGTTAAGGCAATTTCCGGTATAAGCATAATCACTTTTTTACCCTTTTTCACAACTGCCGATATTACTTCAAGATAAACTTCTGTTTTTCCGCTGCCGGTAACTCCATGAATCAGGTAAGTCTTACGGATGCCTTCCTCATATTCCTTAACTATGGTATCTGCAATAAACTGCTGTTCATCAGTCAGGTGAATCTGCCTTTTTTCCGGTGAAATATGAGAAAAAGGATTACGGTATAGTCTTTCTACTTCTGTAGTAATAATTCCCAGCTTTTCCAGATCTGTTATGGTAGCCCTGGATATATTTAGTTTGCTTACCGCCAGCTCATAATCCAGTTGTCCGTCGACTGTCTCTTCCATACCCTGACCTGTTAAGGCTTCCAGCAGCCTTACTCTGGCACGGTTATTTTTCTTCCTGAAAACTTCCAAGTGTTGTAAGGCTTCTTCTCTTGTTACCGAAAGCCGCAGGGTTTTCTTTTCTTTCGCCTTTACCGCCTTTTTTACCGGTATTACAGTTTTAAGAGCGTCATTTATGGTAGAGCCGAAAGTTTCTTTCATCCAGTAGGCCAGGCTTATTAACTGACTTTCAATAACAGGCGCGTTATTTACGACCTGATGAATGGGCTTGATTTGTTCTACTTTCCATTTGGGCTCGTCGGACAACCCCACAATGTAGCCTTGTATAAAACGGTTTCCTTTTCCAAAGGGCACTTTAACAAGAGCACCAATTACCGCATCTTTTTCAAATTCTTTCGGCACGGAGTACTGGTATGATTTATCCAGATTCTCATGGGAAATGTCTACAATAATATCCGCATATTTTGACATACCAACCCTCCCTCCTGATTGGAATCCATGTGTTTCTTAAATCTCATAATTTAATACAAAATTAATACAGGTTTCTTATGATAAAAACCTTATTGACTGATGGCTTTAACGATTTCATCGGTTTTCATTCCCCTGGAACCTTTAATTAAGATTCCGTCTCCCGGTTTTAAAACCGTTTTTAAATAGGCAATTGCATCTTCGTTTTTCAGAAAGGAATGGGTTATTATGGTTTTGTCATTATCCTTTATGCCACTAACAATAAATTTTGCTTCCTGCCCAACCGTAATAACCTCATCAATATTCTTTCCCGCAATGTATGCGCCCACGTCATAATGGCATTGGTCAGAAATTTCTCCAAGTTCCAGCACATCTGCCAAAACAGCAATCCTTCGCTTTACATTTTCAAGTTCCAGCAATACCTGAATACCGCTCTTCATTGAATCAGGGCTGGCATTATAAGAATCATCAATAATTGTAATCTGACCCGCTTTCTTAATTTGTCCCCTCATAGCCATAGGTTCATAGTCATACAGCCCCTTTTTGGCCATATTTACCGGTATATGATAGTATTCGGCAACAGCCAGGGCAGCTAAAGCATTATAGACGTTATGAATGCCCAAGACCTGCAAAACAATTTCTTCTGTGTCTCCGTTTTTCTTTTTTAAAGTAAAATAAGTTTTTCCATTTTCCGTCCGGATATTTTCCGCACGATAGTCACAAATTGCCGCCTCTCCGTAAGCAATAACTTTTGCTTCCTTATATTTGACAAGAGTTTTTTCACTCATATCCAGGTCTTTTGGTATTTCGCCGCCCGTTTTATATAATTTTCCCAGCAAATCATCATTGCCGTTAATAAACAAAACGGAGTCCTTATGAAAGGCATTGATTATATTTAGTTTCTCTTTACGGATGTTTTCCCTGGTTTTTAACTGGGCAATATGGGACACACCGATATTGGTCATAACGGCAACCTCAGGCATAGCGATATTTACCAGCCTTTCCATTTCCCCTTCCTTACTCATGCCCATTTCAATTACGGCAATTTCATGGTCAGAAGTAATACGTAACATCATAAGAGGAAGGCCGATCTGACTGTTCATATTGCCTTCGGTTTTTAACACATTATATTTGGTAGCCAGTGCTGCGGCAATCATTTCTTTAGTAGTCGTTTTACCCACACTTCCGGTAATACCGATTACCGGTATTTGAAACTTTTTACGGTAATAGGCCCCCAAAGCCTGGAGAGCTTTTAAGGTATCATCTACCTGAATAAACGCTTTATCAGTATTTAGGGCTGTTTTTCTGGAAGTAAAACAAGCGACGGCACCGTTTAAAAAGGCATCCTCGATAAAATCATGGGCATCTACTCTTTCCCCCACCACAGGGACAAAAAGAGAATCCGGCTCCATTTGTTTTGAATTGGTTCCCACCGATGTGATCAGGGTATTTTCATTCCCGCATAAAATTCTGCCATTTACAGCCTGAGCTATTTCTTTTACACTTAATGCTTCCATATTAATCCTGCTTTCCTGATTCCTATCTGTAAATTCATAATTACGATAATATTTTTGTTATTTTTCTTTGATAAACACTTTGCTTAAAATCATTTTGTGAAATTCTGATTTATAATCATCTTAATTTAAGATAATAAAATGTTTCCGCGCTGCCGCCAAGTATCATTGCCTATCAGATTACCTCAATGCCATCCTCTTTCAGTTCACTAAGTATTTCCCGGATTAAATCTCTTTCATCCATCTTATGCTTTACGCCTTTAATTTCCTGATAGTCTTCGTGTCCCTTGCCGGCAAGAACAATCAGATCTCCTTCTTTGGCATTTTCAATGCAGTAACGGATGGCTTCTTTCCTGTCTATAATGGCAACATATTTACCAGGCCCTTTTTTTACGCCGGTAATAATATCATCCATAATTGCCTGAGGTTCCTCAAATCTGGGATTATCGGAAGTGACTACGGTTAAATCGGCTAGCTTTGAAGAAATCTCTCCCATTTCAAATCTTCTTGACCTGGCTCGGTTCCCTCCACAGCCAAAGAGGCATACCAGGCGCTTTGGTTCATATTCCCGTAAGGTAGTCAATAGGCTTTCCAAGCTCATTGCATTATGAGCATAATCAATCATCAGGGAAAATTTATCCGATATGGGAACCGGTTCCACTCTTCCTTTAACCCTTACATTCAATAATGCCGATTGTATTGTCTCTTTAGGAATGTTAAAATGCCTGCAAATGGCAATGGCAGTCATAGAATTATATACGTTAAACCTTCCGGGCACATTGATTTTCACATCGAAATCCATTAATCCTGTAGTCCGGTAACTAACCCCGAGGCACCCGCCTTCTTTATGCAGCTTAACATCCACGGCACGCAAATCGGCTTCTTTGGCAAATCCAAAGGTTTCCACCTGACAAGTGTGCCCCTCTAAAACATTCCATACATGGGCATCATCTATGTTGACAATACCGGTTTTACACATTCGAAAAAGCTTGCCCTTACAGGTCAGGTATTCATGAAAATCCTTATGTTCCGTAGGACTGATATGGTCCGGTTCAATATTGGTAAATATGCCAAAGTCAAAAGTAAAGCCGGCGATGCGATGAAGCTTTAACGCCTGGGATGACACTTCCATAACCACGCACTTACAGCCAGCATCCACCATTTTGCGGAAATACTCCTGTACAATATAGGATTCCGGAGTGGTATTGTTGGCAGGTATGGTTTCCTCTCCGATTATGGCTTCAATGGTGCCGATTAAACCTGTTTTAATTCCGGCTTCTTCCAGAATGGAACGCACCATATAAGTTGTGGTGGTTTTTCCCTTTGTTCCGGTTATTCCGATGGTTGTAATCTCATTGGCCGGATAACCAAAATAAGCCGCAGACATATTGGCTAGCGCCACCCTTGTATCTGCGACACGAATGATAGTTATATCAAATTGATCTGAAACATCTTTTTCCACAATAACTGCGGCGGCACCTTTCTTTACCACCTCAGGTATATAATCATGTCCGTCCGCCACCGCGCCGGATATACATACAAAAACAGAACCTTCTGTCACTTTTCTCGAATCATAGACAAGTGATGTAATTTCTGTATTAACACGACCCTTTACACAGGTATATTCGGTTTTTTCAAGCAACTGCTCTAACTTCATGGAAGCCTCCTAAAAACACTATATGTATTTATACTATATTACAAAATCCCATCCAAAATATTACTCCTGGATGGGAATTATACCTGACGAAAACTTCATATGTCAATTCAAATTAATCATTTCCATCATTGGTTTTAATCAAATTATCACCGATTATTATATAACAGGATATTTGGCTTGTCAAATTTCTTTTCCTGTAAGCAAGGGTTTTCGCATATACATGCACCAATGCAAAAGCGTTTGGTCACAAATGTTTAATAGTACATTGATTTCTTATATAAAAATTCATAATGACAATGTAAACAAATCCATATTTCTGTGAGTACCACGCAGTACATGCCTTTACCAGGTGGGTTCTGCTGAAAACCAGAAATTGTCTTTGCTCCTTAATGCCCATTCCCCGAAAAGAGCCATTCTGTAGGATAATCAAATAATTCTGCAGATTAAAAAATCTGCTGTGACCTTACAGCAGATTTTTTTACTCTCACTATTTCTGTTTTAATAGTCCGAATTTATTTATTGGCCATATCCTTAAAATAGCCCGGCCTCCGATATTTTCCCTGGACACCGGTCCTACTTCCTCATAGCGGCTGTCAAGACTTACTTCTCTGTTATCACCCAACACAAAATATTCATCAGCCCCTAAGGTAATGGGTTCCTCCGCTATTCCGGCATAGGTAATGGGTTCTTTTCCGTAATTTTCTTTAAGTATTTTTCCATTAATATAAATATCTGATCCCTTAATCTGTACTGTTTCACCGGGAAGGCCAATAATACGCTTTACATAGTATTCATCATTTTCACGGCCATGGGGATAAAAGAGAATAATATCAAATCGTTTCAGCTGGTCAAAATGATAACTAATCTTTTCCACAATCAATTGTTCTCCGCTGTGAAGCGTATCTTCCATAGAAGGTCCATCTACGATGGTCCTTTGAACTACATAAGTGGGTATCAGACGAAGGCAGGCATAAATTATAAAAAAATATATAATAGATTCCAGTATAACGGATTTCAGTTTACGCTTACCTGTTGCTTTTTTTCCATCCTCTTCTGATTCATTCCGGAATTCCGGTGTAATTATATTATCGTCCGGTTCATTTTCCCTATAATCCTTTGGTTCATTGATTCCTCTCATTGAATTCTCCCCTTTGTATCTGCCTATTATTGATGCTCCAATATGCCGAACTCATCAATAGGCCATATTCTTACCCATGCGCGCCCGATTATCGCATCTCGTTTTACCGGGCCAATACTTTCATCCCTGCTGTCTTTACTATTATTCCTATTATCCCCCAAAAGAAAATATTCATCATTCCCCAAAACAACAGGTTCTTTGGCAATACCGCCGTCTACCATAGGACTGTTGCCGTAATTTTCTTCCAGTAATTTGTTGTTAATGTATATTTTACTGCCAATAATCTGTATTGTTTCACCCGGTAATCCGATGACTCTTTTAATATAATAAGTATCTTTTTCATCACTATAAGGGCGGAAAACAACAATATCAAACCGTTTTGGCTCCCCAATTTCATATGTTACCTTTTCCAGTATTAAATGATCCTCATCGTGCAGCGTACTTTCCATAGAACTGCCGCTTACTTCAATTTGCTGACCAACAAATTGATGAATCAATAACACGAGTACGATAACCAGTGCAAAATAAAACAGCATTTCAAGAATTTCTTTTCCAAAACCTGATTTTTTTTCCTCGTTTCCGGTCTTACTGTTATTCTCCGTATTAGCTTTTTCTGGTTTTGTCTCATGAAGCCCGGATCTTTCCATGTTATCGTCCATAAAGTACTCCAATCTGTGTAAAATAAAATATTACCTTACACAACATATGATAAAGCACTCCCGCAGGATATTAATTATAAGTTTTTAGGAAGAATAATATCTCCCGATAAACCGTCTCATATAATTAATATCTTACGAAAGTGCTTATGAAATTTAATTCGATTTTATATAACGGAATTATTTCCCCTTATTTTCCTCGTCATTAACAATTTTTACTTTTCCCTGGTATAATTCTTCTATGGCAATGGAAAGAGGTTTTTTTGATTTGGTCTCTACCAGTGGTTCCTCACCATCAATTAACTGCCTTGCCCTCTTTGCTGTTGCCATTACTATGGAATATCTGCTGTTAACTACAGGCTGTTCTCCAGGTTCTACCTCACTGTTTACTGCTTTCATTAAATCTGTATATGATGGATGTAACATTACGATCCCCTTCCTTTCTTCTTATTTCATATTTGGTATTTTTGTCTTTACTCATTGGAATATATGGATAAATCATTTTCATCCTTTGAATTAACCCGGTTAGCAATGGTTTCCGGAAGTAAAGCCGATAATATAAGATGTCCGCTGTCTGTTACAATTACAGCCTTTGTCTTCCTGCCGCAGGTAGCATCAATGGCTGTTCCCGCGTCTTTGGCGCTTTGAACCATCCTCTTTATCGGAGCCGCCTCTGGACTGATGATTCCGATTATTCTGTTGGAATTAACCACATTACCAAAACCAATATTAATTAATCGATTCATCTGATGTACCTCATTCCGGTTTCTATTACTATTCTATATTCTGAATTTGCTCTCTGATTTTTTCTATCTCAGTCTTCAAATCGATAGCTTTATTTGTTATGTTAATATCATTTGCTTTGGATAAAATCGTATTGGCTTCTCTGTTCATCTCCTGGGCAATAAAATCCAGTTTTCTGCCGATACCCTCACCGTCTTCCAGTGCGGCTTTCATATTGGAAATATGACTTCTTAACCGTACCGTTTCTTCATCGGTACATATTTTGTCGGCAAATATAGTAACTTCGGTGGCTAATATGCTTTCATCCAGTTTTGTATCCCCTAGCAATTCGTTTACCTTGGCAATTAGCTTTTGCCTGTATTCCGCCACAATTTGCGGGGACCTTTCCTCAATATAGAGGATATAATCCGTCATGCCGTCCAGTTTCCGCATAAGATCTTTTTTCAGATTTTCCCCTTCGGCAATTCTTGTTTCCACCAGCTGCTCTGCTGCTGTTCTGACGGCTTTTTCAACCAGTTTCCACAATTCTTCTTCGTCAATGGTTTGTTCCTCTAAAGTAAATACATCCGGAAATTTTGCCAAATTCGATACACGGATATCATTTTCTATCTGAAAAGTTTCACTCATTTTTGTAAGATACTTAAGATATTCTCTTGCTATATCTTCATTGTACTTGACGCATACATTATTCTCGGTATAATCTTCATATGTGATAAATACATCCACTTTTCCCCGTCCGATGTATTGCTTAATAACATTTCGGATACCGGCTTCAAAAAAACTAAGTTTCTTGGGCATTTTAATGGAAATATCACAATACCTGTGATTAACTGCCTTCATTTCAACAATAATCTTACGGTCTTCTCCTACTTCTTCACATCTGCCGAAGCCAGTCATACTTTTTAACATAGTCACACGTTCTTTCAATCTAGAGTTTTCGAATGCCAGAATTCATTCAAATTTGACTCACCTCGAGTTTATACAGGCATTTGAATTAATTATAATTCATATAAATTCACAAGTCAAGACAGCTTCACAAATAATGTCCGAAAAATTATTGCTTCTGTTTTCATCCAATGTTATACTAATTGGTATTGAAGAAGTCTGTTGGTATATACGGACAAAATTAAGCAAAATAATATAGCGGACATATAAAATTCTTTCCTTTTCATTTTCATCTAAACTAAAATACAAGGTTTTTAAAAACATAATAGGCTTTTGCTTATATGTCCATTTGATAAAGGAGATAATTATGGCACTTGACGGACTCGTAATATCCAACGTAGTTTATGAATTAAAAGAAAAGCTTGCAGACGGCAGAATAACAAAAATATCTCAGCCGGAAAAAGACGAACTGATACTTACCATAAAAAATAACCGGGATAATTACAAATTATTTTTATCTGCCAACGCAAGTCTTCCCCTGGTATATCTGACCCAGGAAAATAAACAAAATCCGATGACTGCGCCGGGCTTTTGCATGCTTTTAAGAAAGCACTTAAACAGCGCAAGAATTATTGATATTATCCAGCCGGGGCTGGAACGTATTATACAAATTAAAATTGAACACTTAAACGAAATGGGTGACTTATGTGTCAAATACCTGATTCTGGAAGTTATGGGCAAACACAGCAATATTATCTTTATTGATGAGGATAATACGATTATTGACAGTATTAAGCGCATTTCTCATATGGTAAGTTCCGTAAGGGAAGTTTTACCCGGAAGAAAATATGTTCTTCCTCCTTCGGGAGATAAATTAGATCCCTTGAATTTAACTTTTGACGCATTTAAGGAAAGTGTTTTAAAAAAGCCCCTTCCAATCGGAAAAGCCATCTATACTTCCCTTACCGGTTTTAGCCCCTTAATGGCAAATGAAGTCTGCGCCAGATCTTCCCTGGATTCCGAAAGCTCTACCAGCGCCTTAACCGAAGCGGAAGGAATTCATCTGTATAAAATCCTGGACCGCTTAATCCAGGATGTAAAAGAGCATCATTATTTGCCAAATATAGTTTTAAAAGACGGAGTCCCCCAGGAATTTTCCTGTTTTCCCTTAACCTGTTACGGTTCTTTAACAAGAAAGGAGTATGACTCCATATCCACCGTACTGGAATCCTTTTACGCGGCTAAAAACACCGTCAACCGTATTCGGCAAAAATCTGCGGATTTACGTAAAATTGTTTCCAATGCCATTGAACGGAATGCAAAAAAATATGATCTGCAGTTAAAGCAACTAAAAGATACAGAAAAAAGGGACAAATATAAAGTATACGGCGAACTGATTACTGCCTATGGATATAATCTGGAACCGGGAGCTAAGGCACTGAAAGCTCTGAATTATTATAACAATGAGGAAATTACTGTTCCTCTGGACCCTACTTTAAGTCCAATGGAAAATGCCAAGGCATATTTCGAAAAGTATAATAAATTAAAGCGTACCTATGAAGCTTTGACCAAATTAGTGGAAGAAACAAAAATGGAACTGGAACACCTGGATTCCATCCGGACCGCTTTGGATATTGCCGTAGCCGAAGAGGATCTGGCGGAGTTAAAGGAAGAATTAATGGAATACGGCTATATACGGCGCAGTAAGCCCGAAGGAAAAAATAAAGCAAAAAAAATTACCAGCAAGCCCTTTCACTATATTTCATCCGACGGCTATCATATCTATGTGGGTAAGAATAATTATCAGAATGAGGAACTGACTTTTAAATTTGCCACAGGCAATGACTGGTGGTTTCATGCCAAAAAAATTCCGGGTTCCCATGTAATCGTACAGGCCGGTGCCGGCACACTGCCTGACCGTACCTTTGAGGAAGCCGCAAGACTGGCCGCATATTATTCCAAAGGACGTAACTGGGACAAGGTAGAAGTGGACTATACGGAAAAGAAAAATATTAAGAAACCGGCCGGCTCAAAACCCGGATTTGTAATATATCACACAAATTATTCCATGGTAATATCCCCTGATATTACGGGTATTACTGAGATTTCATAAGATGCGAAATAAAGCTGCCTTCGCGCCAGATACTTATGAATAAGCCATATCAGTTTACCTGTTTACAGAAAAGAGGTTATTATGATTATTGCTGATTATCACGTTCATTCCCATTTTTCCAGCGATTCAACCGCATCTGTGGAAAGCATGGTTGAAAAAGCCATATCTCTTGGCATGAAAAAAATTTGCTTTACGGATCATATGGATTACGATTATCCCGCCCAATACGGACTTTCCTTTACCTTTGATCCGGACGAATATTTTAAAGATCTGGATCGGATTACACAAAAATATAAGGCAAAAATTAAAGTGCTAAAAGGCATTGAGCTGGGTTTACAGCCACATTTGGCCGTTCGGTACCAAAAGCTTCTTGCCCGGTATGATTTTGATTTTGCAATTGGTTCCTCCCATCTGATTAAGGGACTGGATCCTTATTATCCGGAATTCTGGGAAGATAAAACGCCGGAGGAAGGGCTGAATCTTTACTTTCAGTCCATTATCGATAATATTAAGGCATTTACCCAATATCAGGTTTATGGGCATCTGGATTATATAGTAAGGTATGTTCCGGATAAAAATTTTATTTATATTTATGAAAAATACGGGGATATAATCGATGAAGTTTTAAAAACGATTATTAGCCACGGATTGGGAATTGAAGTAAATACATCGGGTCTAAAGTACGGCCTTGGTTTTACCCACCCAAAGGAAGCCATAATAAAGCGGTATAAGGAGCTTGGCGGTGAAATCATTACCATCGGTTCCGACGGCCATAAACCGGAACATTTGGGCTACGACTTTGCCAAAACGGAACAGCTGCTGCTTTCCCAAGGTTTTCGCTATTATACGACTTTTGAAAAGAAAAAGCCGGTTTTTATGCGTCTGGGAGAATAAAAGCAGTTGCATAAAAAAGATGTTTTCATAGTCAAAATTCATACCAAAATGAAAAAAAACAGTCCCCAAATAAAAATAGGGATTATGACTTATCATTCTCTTACCATAAGACATAATCCCAAATACTCCATTTTGGGGACTGTTTTAATGTAAATAATAATTTATATAGCCAATAATTTTTAATGTAAGCATGCATATCGTTTATATAAAAGATTAACTACGCAGAATAGTTCCGCCGCCAACCACATAATCCCCGTCATAGAATACCACAGCCTGTCCCGGTGTAATGGCTCTTTGGGGTTCATGAAAAACACATTCTATTTTATCTTTTTCCACTTTTCGTATTCTGCATTTAGCTCCTTTATGGCTATAACGGATTTTGGCCGTAACCTCCATTTCGCCTTCCAGATCTTCTATGGACATAAAGTTTAAATTGCCGGCATATAATGTATCACTGTAAACTTCGTCACTGTTTCCGATTACAACTTCATTGGTTTCCGGACGTATTGCCAATACAAAAACCGGATGTCCCAAGGCCAGGTTAAGGCCTTTTCTCTGGCCAACGGTATAATGAATAATTCCCTTGTGTCTGCCGATAACTTTTCCGTCTGCCGTTACAAAATTACCTTCCCTTGGCTCCTTGCCCGTATATTCGGTTATAAACTTAGCATAATCATTATCCGGAATAAAGCAGATTTCCTGGCTGTCAGGCTTATTGGCCACTCTCAGATTAATTTCTGCCGCAATTTTTCTGATTTCATCCTTGGTATATTCTCCCACAGGCATCAGCGTATGAGCTAACTGATACTGGGATAGATTATATAAGGCATATGTCTGGTCTTTTGCCTGGGTAGCGGATTTTTTTATGGTATATCTGCCATTGTCTAATTTAACCACTCTGGCATAATGCCCGGTTGCAATATAATCCGCGCCAATTTCCATGGAACGCTGCAACAGGGATTCCCATTTTACATAACGGTTACATGCTATACAGGGATTAGGTGTGTTGCCTTTTTCATATTCCTTTACAAAATAGTCAATAACCGCATCTTTAAATTCTCTTTTAAAATTCATTACATAATAAGGAATATCAAGGGCATAAGCCACACGTCTTGCATCATCAACCGCACTTAATCCGCAGCATCCGCCGCTTTCTTCCTGTGTAGCCACGTCTTCATCCTGCCATATCTGCATGGTAACGCCAATAACATCATAACCGGCTTTTTTTAGTAAATAAGCTGCAACAGAGGAATCAACCCCTCCTGACATTCCAACGACTACTTTCTTCTTATCCAACACTTTTCTCCTAGTATTCTTCTTCTACTTCCTCTTCACTGATATCGGACTTTGGTTTTTCCAAACCTTCAATTTTTATATTATTTTTGGTGGCATAATCCCAAAGTGCCGCATGGATTGCTTCCTCCGCAAGCAGTGAACAGTGAACTTTAACCGGTGGCAGTCCGTCAAGGGCTTCCATTACCGCTTTGTTGGTTACCTTTAAAGCTTCCTGAACACTTTTTCCTTTTACCATCTCCGTAGCCATACTGCTTGTGGCAACGGCTGCGCCGCAACCGAAAGTCTTAAACTTAACGTCCTGAATAATGCCCTCATCGTTTATGTCCAGGTAAATTCTCATAATATCGCCGCATTTGGCGTTTCCTACGGTACCAACACCACTGGCATTTTCAATTTCTCCCACATTTCTGGGATTTGTAAAATGGTCCATAACTTTTGCACTGTACATTGTAAAATCCTCCTTTATCACTAAACCATACAAGCCGATGCCTTACGATTTATCCTGTTTGTAAGTTATTAATAAAACGCTGTAAACTCTGAAATAAAAACAATTGAAATTAATGCTGATTGCTTTTTACAAAATCTTCATACAAAGGTGACATGGAACGAAGCTTTTCTACGATTTCCTTAATTTTATCCACAACATAATCGATTTCTTCTTCCGTATTGTCTTCGCATAAAGTAAGCCTTAGGGAACCATGGGCGATTTCATGAGGCAAGCCAATGGCCAACAGTACATGGGAAGGGTCTAAGGACCCGGAAGTACATGCCGATCCACTTGATGCGCAAATATTTTGCATATCCAGCATAATTAACAGGGATTCGCCTTCCACAAACTGAAAACTGAAATTGGCATTGTTGGGAAGTCTCTTGGTTCTGTGACCATTCAGCCTTACATAAGGTATCTCTGACAAGATTCTCTTAATTAACCGATCCCTTAAGGCAATTTCCTTTTTCTGACGTTCTTCCATGGTTGCCATGGCAATTTCAACCGCTTTACCAAGACCCACAATACCCGGCACATTTTCCGTACCTGCTCTTCTGTGTCTTTCCTGGGCACCGCCATGAATAAAGGACTTTAGCTTAAGGCCTTTGCGAATATATAAGAAACCAATTCCTTTCGGTCCGTTTAACTTATGTCCGCTGGCACTTAACATGTCTATATTTAATTCATTCACATTGATAGGCAGCTGACCAAAAGCCTGAACCGCATCCGTATGGAAAAGAATATTATTGGCTTTGGCTATTTCCCCGATTTCCTTTATTGGCTGTATTGTACCGATTTCATTATTGGCAAACATAACGGAAATTAAAATAGTGGTCGGACGAATTGCTTTCTTAAGTTCATCCAGCTTAATTATACCATTTTCATCCACATCGATGTAAGATACTTCCACACCGTGTTTTTCCAGATATTCGCACGTATGCAAAATAGCATGGTGTTCTATTTTGGAAGTAATAATATGATTTCCTTTTGAAGCATAAGCTTCCGCGGTAGCTATCAGTGCCCAGTTATCGGATTCGGTACCGCCTGCTGTAAAATAAATCTCGGAACTTTCTGCTCCAAGAGAATTTGCGATAATGCTTCTTGCCTCGTCAATCGCTTTTTTATTTTGTGTAGCCAGTTCATACACACTGGACGGATTTCCAAAGCTTTCAGTAAAATAGGGAAGCATGGCTTCCACAACGGCCGGACGTGTTTTTGTTGTAGCTGCATTGTCTAAATAAATCTTTTTTTCCATCTGTGTCATCTCCTATTTGATATTCTCTTTTACCCGCAAGCTGGCTTTTTACGGTTTTCTTTTTCAGTAATTCCATGCTCGGAACGAATCTTTTCACTCTCTTTAATTAACTCGGAGAGAAGCATAGTATCCACCGTATTATTTATACTATCACTGATACGCATCCATACATATTTTGTTACACACATATCAGCTCCGGAGCAGGTAGCGCCATTTCCGGTAATCTCCGCACAATCCACAGGATTTAAATCTCCTTCCAGCGCCCTTAAAATATCACCTACGGATATTTCTTCGG
Organism: Lachnoclostridium sp.; assembly: GCA_047777345.1. Taxonomy (GTDB): domain Bacteria; phylum Bacillota; class Clostridia; order Lachnospirales; family Lachnospiraceae; genus Anaerocolumna. The sequence continues at coordinate 196,177 of JBKEEJ010000003.1, forward strand.
GATCTTTTGCCAAAACATATCCACCTTGTGCGCCTCTGATACTGTTTACAATACCTGCTTTCTTTAATTTTGCAATCAGTTGTTCCAAGTAACTCATAGAAATGTCCTGACGTTCTGCCACTCCACTTAAAGCCACCGCTTCGTTTTTCCCATTTATAGCCAAATCCAGTACTGCTTTTAAGCCGTATCTGCCCTTTGTAGATAATAACATGGTTCCACCTCTTTCCATCCAACCCGGGGTGATTAATTCCTACTATTTCATTTCCTACTAAAACAGTACACATTTTGATACCATATTATCACCACGCTCCTATTTTGTCAACATGATTCTGGTATTGTTTTACCAGCTTCGAATATATTTAAATAAGTCTTTTTATCCATTCATCGAGGTCATTTTATGACAAAAAATAAAAGCAACTTAATAAAGGGTACTTTCGTACTGACAATGGCAGGCCTGATCACCCGTTTTATTGGCTTTTTCTACCGAATCTTTTTATCCAATGTTATGGGTGCCGAAGTCCTTGGAATTTATCAATTAATATTTCCGGTTTATATGATTTGCTTTACCATATTTGCTTCCGGTATTCAGACTGCCATTTCATCCCTGGTTGCGAATGAACTGGGCAGTAAGCATTATAAAAATGTAACCAGAGTTCTTAAAACAGGTATAACCATGTCACTGATTGTATCTGTTTGCTTAAGTATACTGGTATTCCGTTATTCGGACTGGATTGCAAAAGCTATCATTAAGGAGCCTGCCTGTGCTTCCTCCCTTCGGATTCTTTCCTATGCTTTTCCATTTTGCGGAGTTACAGCCTGTATTAACGGTTATTATTACGGCCTTAAAAAAGCAGGAGTTCCTGCCACCACCCAGTTAGTGGAACAAATTATCCGGGTTATTTTCGTCTATTGCACAGCCTCTTATGCCGGTAATGGCAATATAAAAGTTACCAGCGAACTGGCTGTTTGGGGGCTTGTAATGGGTGAAATTGCTTCCCATCTTTATAATATTTCATCCCTATATTGTTCCCGCACTCCCAGGGAATTATTTAAACTTTCAAAAACCGACAAAGCCCTGCCACACGGAAAAAATGAAGCCATAACAAGTCGCCTCTTTAAAATGTGCCTGCCCCTTACGGGTAACCGCCTGTTAATCAGTATTTTGCACAGCGTGGAAGCCATCCTTATTCCAAACATGTTAAAAAAATACGGATTAAGCAGCAGCGAAGCTCTTAGTATTTACGGTATATTAAACGGAATGGCCATGCCATTTATTATGTTTCCCTCCGCCATAACCAATTCCCTTTCTGTTTTATTAATGCCTGCCATTTCCGAAGCCCAGTCTTTAAAAAATGAAAACATGATACGAAAAACCGCTGCCATTTCCATAAAGTACAGTATTTTAATCGGTATTTTAAGCGGAGGTATCTTTATATGTTTCGGCCAGGAATTGGGCAACTTGATTTTTCACAATGAACTGGCAGGAAGCCTTCTTATGACTTTGGCCTGGCTCTGCCCTTGTCTTTACATAACCACAACTTTAAGCAGCATTATAAATGGTCTGGGACTTGCCCATTTAACCTTTATGAATTCTGTTATCGGCCTGTCGGTTCGAATTCTTTTAATCCTGTGCTTAATTCCCTATCAGGGTATGAAAGGTTACTTGGTCAGCTTATTAATCAGCCAATTAGTAATTACTGCCTTTGACGGATTTATTGTTATGAAAAAGATAAAACCGCCTTTTGAAGCTGTCGATATTATTTTAAAACCCGGACTTATTGTTTCCTTATCCGGCTACCTTATTTACCGTTTCTACGAATACTTTGCCCCAAAGTCTTACGGAATCATCGGGATATTAGGATGTATATCATTAGTTTGTGCCATGTACATTATACTTTTAGGCATAACAAAAGCTGTTTCCTTAAATGACTTTAAGTAAACAGCTTAAATCCGTTTTTGCCTCTGCCCTTTACGTCGTAAAGGGCTTTGTCAGCGCAGCTTAATAACTGATTATAGTTTTTACCGTCTCTGGGATATATGGAAACACCAATGCTTCCGGAAACCGAAATTTCAAACCCTTCCTCATGGTAAACGGTACGAAGTGCCTGCTGGAGCAAATCTGCCTTTACATAAATGGTTTCTTTCTTAACAACGTCCCCTATAAAGATGACAAATTCGTCCCCGCCGATACGGCCGATAATTTCATTGCCTGTAAATATAGCCTTTACCTGATTAATTACAAAAGATAAAATCTTATCGCCCTGCAAATGCCCGTACCGGTCATTAATGCTTTTGAAATCATCAATATCCACTATCATAAAAATATGTCTTTTATCACTGTGTTTTTGGATATAATGATCAATCATATCCTTTGTGGTACTCTTATTATAGACGCCGGTTAAGGGATCTCTTTTTGCCTTATATTCCAGCTTTTGCAGTTCCTTTTTATGTAAATCAATATTTACGATTTTCCCTATTACCCGAATGGGATGCTTATTATCATCATATATGGTTTTACCACGGGTATGGCACCATACGTACTCATTGCGGATATCCCGTATTCTGAATTCGGATTCCACCATGTCTTTTCCGCTTCTTAACGCTCTGCAGTATTCGGAATATACTCCGATGTCTTCCGGATGTATCATAGTTTCCGCATAGGCTTCCCAGTTTGAAAAATCCGTTATTTCAGGCACGCGGCCGTATAGTTCCTTATATTTTTGGGCAAAAGTCATTACATCATTGGTAATATCATATTCAAATAAAATGTCATTGGATATTTCGGTGGCAACCCGGTAACGTTCCTCTTCCAACAAAAGCCTTTCCTGCATTTGTTTTGATTCGGTAATATTAATCAAAACAGCGGACAGAGTATGTGTACCGTCTTTTTCCAGAATGTAGCTGCCGTTTAGTAAAATCCATATAATTCCACTGTTTTTTGTTTTAATCCGGACTTCTCTTTGAACACATTCGCCATCATGAAAAATATCACCCAGCGACAGAATCTTGTCCACGTCCTCTTCGTAAACCAAGTCAATAATACTGTTTTTCATATGGTCTCGTATTTCTTTTATCGTGTACCCGATTATATCAAAAAACCCATTGCTGGCATATATAATTTCATAATTGCTGTCCAGATTTAAATTGACAAATCCGGCATGAACACTGTTGGTTATATGCCTTAGTTCAAGAGAAGTTTCTTTAATTTTTTTATCACTCTTTACTTTTAGTTTTAATATAAAAACAGTGGTAAATATAAACAAAATAAGCAATAAAGCAGTGGATAATATAAAGGAAACAACATACGGATTAAATTTATTACTTTTAGACATTAAGTCTTTCGCATACACAACAGGATAAGGAAGAAACAGAAATGCACCAATGAAAAAAACACACAATGAAATTCCGTTACACAAAGTCCTGTGAAAAATACAACAAAGGAACTGTTTTTTCACTTAATATCACCTTTCTTGATAATATCTAACCCATTAATCACTGCTTACCTTATGTCAAATCATATATAAGTCAATTTATTCTATAAATAAAAATAAATTGGAATTATATTGCATTTTTTTACAGAGAAATTATCTGTTTCCTTTATCTTTGCGAATTATAATAATTATCAGTTCGCTTTTCTGGTTTATAGGGCATTTCTATCCTATAAGCCAAAAAAGCTCTGTGCAAAACACAGAGCTTACATTGCAGATAAACAGTAATTAACATTACCTTTGTGCAACTGGCAGTCATATCTGTGTTATCAGAATTAGACCCTAAGCTTTGCGTCCTTATCTTTCGATAAGTTTGCCCTTTACAAATATAGGAATATTGTACTACTAATTTCCTAATAATGCAATACTTTTTATTAATGAAATTTCAAAATTTAATTCCTTCTGACATTCTTTCTGAAAAATTGCATATTTCTTTATGCAATTCTTATTTTTTTGTTAACATAATTAATAAAAATGATGGAGCGAATATCTTAACAAACTAATCTAATACAAAAAAGGCAGAAACAAAATGTTTCTGCCGGAATAAACCTATAATATTTAGCCTTTTACACTTCCTGCTGTTAATCCTGCCACAAAAAATCTCTGGAAAAATATAAATATTAGCAGCACCGGGACCAAACTAAGTGCTGACAATGCAAATACATAACCCCACTGGGTAAATTGATGCTGCCCGAAAAATCCAGATATAGCTATCGGCAATGTCCGGATTTTATCATCATTTATTACAGTATTAGCCCAGGGAAATTCTTCCCACGCAGTCAAAAAATTAAATATCGAAACAGATGCAATGCCTGCTCTGGCCAAAGGAAGAATAACCCGGGTAAAAACTGTAATAATACTGCCGCCATCCATATAAATAGCTTCATCCAGTTCCGTAGGTATATTTTCAACAAAACCTTTTATCATAAAAGTTGAATATGGAATAACCCACGCGGTATAAAATGGTATCAGACCGATTAATTTATTAATGGCATTCATTTTAACAGCCAGTTCATACTGCGGTAAAATCAATGTCATACCGGGAATAATCATAGTTAACATGATAAATGCAAACAATATAGACTTTCCCGGGAACTGAAATCTGGCAATAACAAAGCCCAATGCGGAGGCTATTATGGCTGCCAGCAGGACAGATACAGTAGAAACAATAAGACTATTGAAAAAATTAATATAAAACTTAGATTGCTTTAAGATATAGTCATAGTTTTCTATGGTAATCTCTTTTAAAGACGGCAAAAATTTTGGTGGAAATTCATACAATGCCCCATTTGGCTTAAACGATGTACTAAGCATATAGACCATCGGCAATACCACTATCAACATGCCTGCAATTAAAAGAATATAGATAATGCTCTGTAAATAAATTTTCTTTTTCATTCTCACCCGTCCTTACTCTTTTTCCGCTTTCATTAGACGGAACTGAATTAAGGCCAAAATTGCCAGAATAACCGCAGTTATAAATGACAATGCCGCCGAATATCCGAATTTACCGGTACTGAATGCCTTGTAATACATCCAGGTCAAAATAGTATCCGTTTGATGTCCGGGTTCCCCTCCGGTAATCATTTTAATCGATGTATAAACATTAAAACCACCAATGGTAAGCATAACAAGAGCAAATAAAATGGTTCCTCTGATAGAAGGAATTGTAATACTTATGAATTTTCTTATTGCACCTGCTCCATCTATAGCGGCAGATTCATATAACTCGGTCGGAACGGTTTGTAACGCGGCCAGAAAGACTACCATATTCCAACCAATCCCCTTCCAGGTTCCGAGTAACATGGCAACCGTAAGGCCACCCCACCGGTTATCTAACCATCTAATATTTTGATCTGCCACATGCACGATATTTACAAGCAAATAATTCAGCAATCCTTCTGTGTTAAAGATATATTTAAACACCAGGGAAGCAATTACCCAGGATGTTATTACCGGAAGGTAGTACAAAACTCGAAACGTAACTTTAAAATGGCTTATGCTGTTAATCAATATAGCAACAAACAGTCCAATGGCCATTTGAGCCGGAACTGTTACGGCAGTATAAAGAATGGTATTTACAAAAGCTGTTCTAAAATATTTATCGTTAAGGACATTTTTATAATTTTCGAATCCAATAAATTTCTGCTCCAAAACAGATCCAAAATCCCATTCAAAAAACTGTTTATGAATAATCGGACAATTGGATATAAGGTAAATAAAGCAAATACTATTAATCCCGGAAGGAGCAATATTGCAATTTGCATATTTTGACTGATTGTTCTCTTTTTCATTTTAGCTCCTTTATAAAATGCACTCAGTTGACTTCATATTCTTATTGTTATATAATTACTACAGTACGATAAGGCTTTTTGCCTTATCGCACTACTTTATATTTTGTTATTCGGCTAAAAGGCTGTCCACTTTTACGGCAAGTTCATCCATTGCTTCTTTTGCCGTTTTTTCACCATACATTACAGAAAGTACGGCAATAGAAAGTTCATTATCAATTTCAGACCAACTTGCAACAGTAGGACGGGTTTTAGCTGTTTTAATTGCTTCGATAAAGGGAGCAAAATCAGAATTTTTAACAGTATCACTTTCCAGTGCTTTTTTATTTACAGGAATTTGACCACATTTTGCCATTTCTTCCTGTGCAAATTCACTGGTCATAAATTTCATAAATTTCCATGATGCCTCTTTATTGGCATCTTTTAACATAGAAATATCTTCACCGCCAAGAACGGAATGGGAACCGCCATTACCTGCCGGGACCTCTGCCATAGCATATTCAAAATCCGGATAAGCGCCAGCTAATTCAGAGATTTTCCATGGACCTTCTAAAATCATCATATATCTGCCGGTTCCAAACCCATCCGTCATAGGGATGTCACCGCTGTTAAATCCGGTAACCGCTTGGTTTTTATAAAGGTCTGCTAACATTTCAATTGCAGCTATAGTTTCAGGACTGTTTATATAACCGGATGCTTTTGTCTGATCTTCATTGGTTATGGAACCACCAAAGCTCCAGATATACGGTAATACATTCCAGCCTCCCAAGGCAGGCTCATTCAGTCCCCATACCTGCTGGCCATTACTGTTGGTGCCGGATAATTTTTTTGCTGCTGCTACAAATTCATCCATAGTTTTAGGAACCGATATACCAGCCTCTTTAAAGGCTTTTATATTATAGAACAGTATTTTGGTATTGGTGTTTAGAGCCAGACCATAAAAGTGACCTGCGATATTGGCAGTACTCATAGCATTTTCCAAGAGGGTATCTGCTGTTTCACTAAAGTCATCCATTTCTTCATCAAGAGAGGTAAGAATACCCATTTTTTGGAGTTCAGGAACCCATGCTATGTCCAGTCTGGCAACATCCGGCAAAGTATTGGAAGTGGCACTGATTAGAAGTTTTTGATGTAAATCATCCCATTCGTGGGATACTGCATTAACTTTAATATCCGGATTTTCTTTTTCAAATTCAGGAATTAAAACATTCATTAATGTTTCATTTTCCGGAGACTGGGCACTATAATGATGCCAGAAATCAATGGTTACTGTTTTACCATCTGCTTTCGTTTCTGTTTTACTTTCTGTCGTTTCTGATTTCCCGTCTGTTTGACCGGATTCAGATTTTACTGGTGATTTGCTACAGCCTGTAAAAGCCGCCAAGCACATTACAGTTGTAAGTGCAATCGCCAGTATTTTTTTGCTTCCTTTCATGTTAAATACCTCCTTTTATTTTTTTTATGACTTTCATGGAATAGGCTCCAAGACTGCTCTTTATTATTCCGCCATATTCCAGTATGTCCCCGTTATAAAGTTTTTGCGTCCCTGTAATACTATTTGCTGTAAATTTTTCACCATCCGTTAAAGACAAATATTCACCTTTATGTAAAACAGGAAGTTCTATATTAACCATATCATCACCCCTATGAAGTACCAGATAAATTTCTTCTCCTTCATAAATCCGAACAAACCCAAACAGATTTTTTTCTTCATCACAAAGAACAGTACGATAATCGCCAAGCTTAATACAATTATGTTCTTTTCGGACACGAATTAGCCACTTGTACCATGAAAGAAGTTCTTTATTCTGTTTTTCTGTATCCCATATCATGGCTTTTCGGCAATCCGGATCATTTCCGCCGGTCATGCCAATTTCATCTCCGTAATAAATTGCCGGTGAACCTAACATAAAAAATTGAAATGCTACAGCTAATTTAAACTTATTAATATTTTCTCCACATAATGTTAAGAAACGGTCCGTATCATGGCTGTCAAGCAGATTATACAATGCATGATTATTTTCTTTCGGATATGCTGCCAACATCTGATTGATGCGATGATCAAACTCTTTTGCACCAATTTTTTCATAAGCAAAATAATCTAACGCGGCATCTCTAAATACGTAATTCATAACACTGTCCATGGAATTGCCCTGCAGCATATCACATCCGTATCCCCAGGTTTCGCCTAAAAGAAGTTTATCCGGATATTTGGATTTTATCAGGATTCTTGCTTCCTGCCAAACCAGGCTGTCCACTTCATCAGCCACATCCAGACGCCACCCGTCTATGTTGAATTCCTCCAGCCAATACTCCATCACATGAAGAATATATTTTCTTACTTCTTTATTGGATGTATTCAATCTGGGCATCCACTTATAAGCACCTACACATTCGTAACAGTGATGAGAAATAGAAACAGGGTACTTGGTTACCAGGTACCAGTCTTTATATCTGGATTTTTCCTGATTTTTAAGTAAATCCATAAAAGGTTTAAAATGAACGCCGCTATGATTAAACACTCCGTCTAAAATAATACGGATACCATTTTTATGACATGTTTTAACCAGTTCTCTGAATTCGTCTTTGGTGCCAAATTCAGGATCAATTTCATAATAATCCGTTGTGGCATATTTATGGTTAAAGTCCGCTTTAAATATGGGATTTAGGTAAATACATTCAATACCCAGATCTTTCAGATAGCCTATCTTATCCGTAATGCCTTTTATATCACCGCCCATATAATTATCTCTGGTTGGTGTACTTCCCCAGGCAACACAGTCTTTCCTGTCGTTTTCTTTATTCCCGTTGCAAAATCTTTCCGGAAATATCTGATAATAAATATTTCCCTTAGACCAGTCAGGTACCTGAAAAATATCATTTTCATTGGCATACAAAAATTCAAAATATCCATCTTCCGGCTCTTTTGCGGAAATGCCATAGGCATTGACATAAGCTATTTCCCCATTAAGCCCTTCTAATTTAAAATAATATTTTTGATATCTTGCAACTTTTGTAAAACTTACTTCTGCCTCATAATAGTCAAATAAGGCATCCCGCTGTTTGCAAATCAGTTTTACTTCCTTTTTGTCTTTCATATTGGTTCTGGGCCAATATATAAGATAACAGTTTTTTATGTCCTGCTTTGCGGTCCTTATGCGAAACATCAAACAGTTTCTGCTTTTTAAGTATACATACCTTTTTGTGTTTACATGTCTTATAGCCTCTTTTATCATGTCTCACCTTCTTTGGGAAGATTGGCGCAATATCAGTCTGGTGGATATAATTGTCTGTTGGTTACCGCCATCTGCCCTCTTAATCTTACTTAGTAAATTTGATGCTGCCTGTTCTCCTAGTGTATAGGTATCTACATCCACTGCTGTCAACGGAGGATCCATGTATTCTGCAAAAGGATAGTTATCAAAAGTTACCACGCCAACCTGGCTGGGTACAGCTATTTTTTTGCTTTTTAAAAATTTTAAAACCTGATATGCAATCACATTATTGGAACAGATAAATGCATCCGGCTTTATTTCTCCGGTCATTAATTTATCAAGTATTTTGTCCAAATCATTGAGATTACCGTTACAGGTAATTACATATTCTTCCATAAAGGGAAATAATTCTTTCATTAATCCATTACGATACCCGGCAAGCCTGTTTTTTGCAAATACGGTATTCAAATTTTCAAAAATAATTGCAATTTTTTTGTAGCCCATTTCAGCCAGATGTCTCACTGCCATTTCACTGCCGGCAAAATTGTTTACATCAACCCAGCTTATTCTGTCTTTTTCAATTTCCGGTTCACCCAATACCAGAAACGGAAAGTCCTCATCAATTAATAAGTCTACCAATTTGGTAGTAACACTGGATGATGGTAAGATAACACCATCTACTTTATTTTCTAGAACAAGGTTTTTTACGGCGGTTCGGTTTTTATCCTCCCTGTTATTTGTAATGAGAAGATTATATCCGTTGGCTTGAGCCACTGCTTCAATAGCAAATACGCTTCTGTTAAAAAAAGCATTGGAAAAAGTATTTTCATCTTCCGCATCAATAACAAGTCCGATGGTGCTGGTGCTTCCATTAACAAAATTTCTTGCTAGACTATTGGGATGATAGTTCATTTCTTCCATGGCTTCCAATATTTTGTGCCTTGTTTCATCCGAAATTGCCGCATTGCCATTAATTACCCTGGAAACAGTAGAAGGAGACACACCTACCCTTTTTGCAATATCTTTTATGGTAACTGCCAAAAATAATCCTCCTTTCTGTGCAAACGTTTGCATAGAAATCTAAAAAAATTAGCATTAAATAACATTAATATTTAATGCAATCGTTTGCATAGTTTGATTATATTATATTATTTGAAAAATGTCAATAACTATTAGATAAGATTCATCACAAAAAGCAAATCTAAGATAAGATTTATTATTACTAAGGGCAGTGCCGTTTTTTCACGGTTTCTGCCCTTATCTTTAATACAGTAAATGGAGGGCATGTCAATAAACCTGCCCTTAAAGACTACTTTTAGAATTATGAAATAGTATTGATATCTGTATTCCGATATCAAATCCACTGCATGGTCACAGTATTTTGTCTATTTTCCATACCTTTTTAGCATATTCCTCCAGTGCTAGGTCAGAAGCAAACACTCCTGCAGCGGCAATGTTGACCAGGGACATTCTGTTCCAATAAAGCGGCTTTCTGTAGCGTTGCTCTGCTTCCTCCTGTTTCCTGCAATAAGGATAAAAATCCGCCAGTACCATATATGGATCTCCTGAACCGTTCTGACCTCCAATCAGATTCGACGCAATATTAGGAAAGGATATTTCGCCTATGCCGGTAATCAACTGGTCTATTACATTGCGCAAAGGAATATTCTTAAAATAACTGGATGGACAGTATCCCTTTTCTCTGATAGAATCCACTTGATTTTCCCGTAAGCCAAATGTCAGGATATTATCTTTCCCAACTGCTTCGCTGATCTCAATATTGGCTCCATCCATGGTACCTATCGTTATGGCTCCATTAATCATTAATTTCATATTGCCGGTACCGGAAGCCTCCGTGCCTGCTAAGGATATCTGCTCACTGATTTCTGCCGCCGGTATGATAATTTCTGCCAGCGACACTTTATAGTCTTCAAGAAATACAACTTTAAGCTTACCTTTCAAATCTTTATCACTGTTGATTACATCAGCAACACAACAGATTAAATGAATGATCTGTTTTGCAAAATCATACCCCGGAGCAGCTTTTGCTCCAAAAATAAAAGTTCGAGGGTAAATGTCTGCTTCCGGGTTTTCTTTGATTTTATTATACAAATAAAGAATGTGTAACACATTAAGCAGCTGTCTTTTATATTCATGAAGTCTCTTTATCTGTACATCAAAGATAGAATCCGTATCTACAATAATCTGGGTAGTATCTTTAATATATTTAGCCAGACGTATTTTATTATTCTTTTTAATTTCTGCAAGCTTTTCTAATACCGCTTTATCTTCCCTATACTTCATAAGATTTTGTAAATCCTGTGGGTTATTTATATATCCGCTTCCTATCAGATCCGTGATTAGTTTGTTTAATTCGGGGTTGCACTGGCACATCCATCGTCTGTAATTGATACCGTTGGTAATATTAATAAATTTATCAGGATAAAGATCGCAAAATTTACGAAACAGTTTGGTTTTGATGATATCCGTGTGTATTCTGGAAACACCGTTGATACAATAACAAGCATAAAGACATAGATTCGCCATATGAATCTGTCCATCCCGGATAATTGCCATCTGTGAAATACGTTCCAGGCCCACATGATAATGATCCGCCAGTTCTTTACAGAAGCGGTTGTTAATTTCTCTTACAATCTGGTATATTCTGGGTATCCTTTGCATAAAGATATCCTCAGGCCAGACTTCCAGTGCTTCGCCCATAATCGTATGATTCGTATACGCAAATGTTTTTGTTACAACTTCCCAGGCTTCCTCCCATTTATACTTATATTCATCAAGAAGAATCCGCATTAATTCCGGTATGGATGTAGCTGGATGCGTTTCATTAATATGAATGGACACCTTATCGGAAAAGTTCTTTATGGTTCCATACCGGGAAAGATGAATGCGGATAATATCCTGGATGGAGGCAGATACAAGAAAATACTGCTGCCTTAAGCGCAGGCTCTTGCCTTCCGGATGATGATCCGGAGGATATAATATCTTACTGATTACCTCTGCCATGGATTTCTGCTCTAATGCACGGATATAGTCTCCCTGATTGAAAAATCCAAGATCAATATTCGTACTTGTGGCGCTCCATAAGCGCAAGAGGCTTACACTGGTATTGTGATACCCGGAAATCAGCATATCATACGGTACGGCTGTCACCGAATTATAATTTTTATGCGTAATATGAAGCACACCATCTTTCCAGTCTTCTATGATCTGTCCGTCAAATTTAACTGTGACAGCTTCATCCGGCCGGGGTACCAGCCATAAGTTTCCACCCTCTAACCAATTGTCCGGAAGTTCCACCTGCCACCCATCTATGATTTTCTGGCGAAAGATACCGAATTCATAAAGAATGGAATAACCATCCATTGGATATCCAAGTGTTGCAGCAGAATCCAAAAAACATGCAGCAAGCCTTCCAAGGCCCCCATTACCCAAAGCCGCATCCGGCTCAAGGCTATAGATTTTTGACAGAGAATATCCCAATTCACTAACTGCAGCTTCAAATTGATCTGTTATTTCAAGATTATATAAATGATTCTTTAAAGACCTGCCTATTAAAAATTCCATGCAAAGATAATAGACTGTTTTTGCATTTTTTCTGCTGGCAACCGTTTTTCTGCGTTCCTCCATCAGCATATCTCTTACGACCATGATCACAGCACTGTAAAACTGCTCCTGTTTTGCAATATCCGGTGTTACGCCAAAATGATGGTCCAACTTTTTACTGATAAGCTCTTTGATTTCTTCCTTATTGATATTTACCTGCACGATAAACCCCCTTACTCAGATTCTGCCACTTTTACTTCTTCAATTTTTATATTCCCTGTCTATTCCTCAGGTAATGGACAGGAGTGTTATGAAAAGCATAATTATATCTTTTTTCCTTTACCAATATAGATGGGATGTTGATCACATCCCATAAGCACCCGGTTATCACTAAATATCACATCCTGATCGGCTAAAACATAGTTCAGTTTTACATTTTCCCCTATTATGCTGTTGTGCATGATGATAGAATTACTGATTTTAGATCCTTTTCCAATTTTCACGCCCCGAAAAAGAATGCTGTTTTCAACATTTCCTTCGATAAAGCAGCCATCGGAAACCAGTGTATTAGAGATCTGAATACAATCTCCATATCGGGTAGGAATATCATCATAAACTTTTGTTCGAATCGAACCATGCTTATGAAATAAATCTTCTCTTATCACCGGATTCAGTAAATCCATATTGGCGTAAAAGAAATCATGCATGGAGTTGATTTTCCTGATATACCCATGGTACTCCCAGGCACCGATTTTATATTCGGTAAGCTTCTTTTGCAGAATATCTCTTTCAAAATTTTCTAAACTATGGGCCACCGCTTCCTCAATAAGATGGACAAAAAGACTTTTCCTGATAATCCACATATTCGTACCAATGCAGCATTCTGTCTCTACCTTTTGATTTAACAGAATATCCGTAACAAAACCGTCAGGTGATATGGTATAAACGGTTTCATTTCTTGCCTGATCTTTCCGTGGATCGACTTTATAATATACGATGGTGATATCTGCATTTTTTTCCCTATGGTAATTCAATGGATTTCTCCAGTCCATATTGCAAATCACATCACAATCCGTAATAATCAGATACTCATCCTTTGCTTTATTGATAAAAGGTATAATACCGAACAGGGCTTCTATTTTATTCCTATAAAATCCCGCATTTTTTAATCCAAAAGGCGGGAAAATATGCAAACCCTCTCTTTTGCGTGCCAGATCCCATTCTTTGCCCGAACCAAGATGTTCCATCAGTATCTGATAATTACTCTTTGTTATTACTGCGATATTGGTTATATTGGAATTATGCATGTTGGATAAAGCAAAATCGATTAATCGGTACCTCCCGCCGAATGGTAAGGATCCCATGGTCTGACTTTGGGTAATCTCTTGTAGTTCTTCGTCGTGGATATTTGAAAATATGATTCCTGTTGCGTTGCTGTTCATTCGTTCTACCTCATTCAAATCACTCAATTATAGTGCTGTCTTCATTACTCACCACCACAATAGACCGGTCAGAATCTTTCTCCTCGTTTTTTTCACAATAACCGATTACCTCATTTTCGCCAATAACAGTATTTTCATCTATAATTGCTTTATTGATATATGCATTTTTCATGATATGGGCACCGGGCATAACAATTGATTCCCGGACAGTGGCACCCTTTTCAATCTTTACTCCATAAAAAAATAATAGAAGTATCTATATTTCCCTCAATGATACTTCCTTCTGAAATTATGGAATTCGCAATTTTTGCTGTCACATTTACATAATGTGGAGGTTTCATCGGACTTCTTGTATATATTTTCCATTCCGGTCTGCTTAAAAAAATATTGGTATTTTCTCTTAATAAATCCATATTGGTATCCCACAGGCTTTCCACTGTGCCAACATCTTTCCAGTAATCGTTAAACGGATATGCAAAAATCCTCTCCCCGGACTGCAGCATGGAAGGAATCAGATTTTTACCAAAATCATTTAAGGATGTGGTATCTTTTTGGTCAAGTTCCAGATAGTAACGCAGTTTCTCCCAATTAAAAATATAAACACCCATAGATGCGGTCGTACTTTTTGGTTTTTCCGGCTTCTCTTCAAATTCGTTAATTCTTCCGTCTTTACTTACATTCATAATACCGAAACGTGACGCCTCCTTAAGACTTACATCAATCACTGCAATGGTACAGTCGGCATGATGTTCCTTATGATACTTAAGCATAAGAGAGTAATCCATTTTATATATATGGTCACCAGAAAGAATTATAATATACTCCGGATCATACCGCTCAATAAAGGGTATGTTCTGATAGATGGCATCAGCAGTACCCTTGTACCAATAAGAACCACTCTGCTTTTGATAAGGGGGTAAAATGTGGACCCCGCCTTCCATAAGGTCAAGATCCCAAGGTTGTCCATTTCCGATATAATCATTTAAATCCAGAGGCTGATACTGAACCAGGACTCCAACCGTATCAATCCCGGAATTAACACAATTAGACAAAGTAAAATCAATCAGTCTGTATTTACCTCCAAAGGAAAGAGCCGGCTTTGCTCTTTTCTTTGTTAAAACGCCTAATCTGCTTCCTTCACCACCTGCAAGTAACATTGCAATACATTCTTTTTGCACGCATTTCACCCTCTTTCCAGTTTTTAGATGCAGCTTAATTTTCAATTTAAGTTGACAAAAGCTTCCATCTTTTGCTTCTTTCCGGCGGATGTATCTGCTTCATGGATGTTAAGCAAACTGTCATAGTAGTTCTGCTTTTCCTGTCTATAATTAGCTGTATCTTAAGTTATTTTTTATGAACCCGGTGTATTCTTAAAGAATTATTTTTGAATATGCCTATGAGTTAACTGCAAATATTATTATTCCATTTTGACTTAATTTTAATCGGTTAATTTAATTATTTAAAAGGTAGACCCTTTACACTGTTTTTATACTATGTAATAATATTTCTGTACTTTATTCATGAGGAATGTAACTAGTAATCGTTCCATCTTGTTAACATAAGAAAACCTCGCAAAGCGTGGCTGTCGTTGTTTATTATTTTTTTACATAGGATGTTTCAATTTACGTTTATGTATGAAAAAGGAGACGGCAGAAAATACTATATGATCAACTACGATTCTTTGCTATTATATTGAATAACAATTATAAATATATCCACTGTTAACAGATATGAGGTGAATTATGGATAATCAGACGGTTATGAAATATTATAAATATTTTTGTGACCCAAAATTTCATGAGGAATATTTTTATGATGGAAATGACCTGGGAGCAGTATGGTCGAAAGAGGCAACAAAATTTTGTCTGTGGGCCCCAACGGCTGATCAGGTGACACTTAATCTATATAAAACAGGGGATGGCAATGATTTAATAGAACAGTTACCCATGCATTATGATACCAAGGGAGTTTGGAGACTTACTTTAAACGGTGACCTGCATGGTATTTATTATACCTATTCTGTCACCATTGACCAGGAAACCAACGAAGCTGTAGATCCTTATGCAAAAGCCGTAGGTGTAAACGGGAACCGGGGAATGGTTATAGATTTATCTTCTACCAATCCGCCCGGCTTTGTCACTGAAACCAGGCCCGTCTTAGAATCTCCTACGGATGCTGTGATTTATGAACTCCATGTAAGAGACTTTTCCACAGATGAAAGTTCCGGAATGTTAAATAAAGGAAAATATCTGGCATTCACCGAAACAGGTACAAAAAATTCCCTGGGCGCTGCAACCGGAATGGATCATTTAAAGGAATTAGGAATTACGCATATCCATCTCATGCCTGTATTCGATTTTGCAACTGTGGATGAAACCAACCTATCACTTCCCCAATTTAACTGGGGTTATGACCCCAAAAACTACAATGTTCCTGACGGGTCCTATTCTACGGATCCCTATCATGGGGAAATCAGAATAAAAGAATTCAAAGCTATGGTGCAGGCACTCCATGCCAACGGAATCCGTGTTATTATGGATGTTGTTTATAACCATACCTATCATACAGAACATTCCAATTTTCATAAATGTGTCCCCGGTTATTACTATCGTATGACTCCGGAAGGCTATTATTCCAATGCCTCCGGATGCGGCAATGAAACAGCATCCGAACGGCCGATGATGAGAAAATTCATTCTGGATTCCGTTGTTTATTGGGCAAAGGAGTATCATATAGACGGCTTTCGATTTGATTTGATGGGTGTTCACGATATCAAGACGATGAATAAAATCCGAGAGGCACTTAACAGGATTGATAGCAGCATATTGGTATATGGAGAAGGATGGACCGGCGGCGACTCTACTCTTCCTTTTGAAAAGCGTGCAATGAAAGCAAATATGTGCAAACTGGATTCGCATATAGCTGCCTTTAACGACGATTTACGGGACGGAATTAAGGGCAACGTCTTTAACGAAACGGATACCGGCTTTGTCAGTGGTAAACATGGTCTGGAAGAAACCATTAAATTTGGTATTGTTGCCTCCACTTATCATAAGCAGCTGGATTATATGCGAGTAAATTACTCCAGGTCGCCTTGGGCAGTGGAACCGACCCAGACCATAAACTATATCTCTTCCCATGATAATCTTACGCTCTGGGATAAAATCAGCCTGTCTTGTGCAGGAAGCAGTAAGGAAGACAAAATCCGGATGAATATGTTGGCTGCAGCAATTGTACTAACTTCCCAGGGTATTCCCTTCTTTCAGGCAGGAGAAGAATTTTTACGGAGCAAGCCGCTTAATGAAGCAAATAATCGCTTTGAACATAACAGCTACCGTTCCCCTGATTCTGTAAATAGTTTAAAGTGGAACAGAAAGTCCGAATATGAAAAGGTATTTAACTACTATAAAGGACTAATTCATTTCCGTAAGCTTCACCCTGAATTACGCCTTTCCTCTTCTTCTAATATTCAGCAGGCATTAACCTTTATGGAAGGGCTGGATGACGGTGTGGTTGCTTATGTAATAACTTATCAAAACCAGACTACCTGCGTTATCTTCAACTCCAACAGGGAGGAAAAATCTGTTCCGATCCCTGAAGGAAGTTGGAATGTATATGTGAAAGGAGAGGTTGCAGGAACGAGGATACTTCAAACACTTCCAGGCGGTCTCATTACTGTGGAACCCATATCTGCGATGATACTGTGCAAAAAATAAATCGTCTGTCCCAAATATCAGACAGAAGGTCTTTGGGTTCTGGTATTTATTAAATTCCAATAAAGCTTTTCATACTCAGTTACACTGTGTTTCCATGAAGAGTCAAATTTCATGCAGTTGATGACATATTGCTCCCAGTATGGGGAATAATAGGCCTTAACAGCCCTCTGTAAAGCAGATACAAGCCCGTCGCTGCTCCACTCCCTCATATAAAACCCGGAAGATATACTGTAATGATTGCTGTCATCCGTCACAGTATCCTTTAGCCCCCCTACCGGGTTGACTACCGGAACCGCCCCATATCGCATGGCATAAAGCTGTCCCAGTCCACAGGGTTCAAACTGGGAAGGCATCAGATAGATATCAGCAGCAGCATAAACTTTTCTGGCAATCATGGGATTATAGCAAAAATCTGCAATGATATGATCCGGATAGTTTGCTGCGATCTTTGCAACCTTTTCCTGATAAACAGGATTGCCGGAACCCAGTATGAACAGCTGAAAAGTATTGACATCCAGCTTTTTTATTGCACTAAGAAGCAAATCGATTCCCTTGGAATAATCCAGTCTGGTAACCATGGCAACCAAAGGAATATCCGTATCAGGAAGTCCGTAAGACAGCCGCAGTTCTTTCCTGTTATATTTTTTCTGTTCTATTTTCATAAAGCTGTACGGATAAGTCAAGACACCATCGTGGCTGGGATTATAACTATTGGTATCTATTCCATTTCGAATTCCTATAATTCCGTCTTTTCTTTTTTCAATGTACCTGGACATACCAAAACTAAATTCCGGCTGCCTGATTTCCTGCGCATAGCCCGGACTAACGGTTGTAAGCTTATCCGAATACAGAATTCCCGCCTGCATGAAGTTTAGCCAATTGGGCCATCCCAAATCTTTCAGTTCCTGCTCCGATAACATGTCCTGCACATAATGGGGCGGGACAAAACCATGATAAGAAATATTGTGAATGGTATACACTGTCTTAATTTCCGGATATGTTTTCTTTATCAGCATGGATAGAAAGCCGGTATGCCAATCGTTCATATGAACAATATCCGGTTTATAAGTGATATATTTAAGCAGTTCGTTCACAGCACTGCAGAAGAAAAAATATCGGATACCGTCATCCTCATATCCATAAATTTGGTCCCTGTAAAAATATTTATCATTGCCAATAAAATAGGTATCGATTTCTTTCCGATCCGTATTTTTCTTAACAACACAGGTATCAAATCCCTTTGCCATTGGAACAGGGAAATCTGACAGATACTTTATCTTACTACTAATGTTCTTATGCAGTGGCATGACTCTGCGGACCTCAATATCCGGCATCTGTGACAAGGCTAAGGGGAAACTTCTTCCCACCTCACCAAGGCCTCCGGCATTTGCATAAGGTGTAATTTCTGCTGCAACATATAGAATCCTTATTTTTTTTTCATTTTGCCTCCTTACAAGTAATGGAACAGCCAAATCACCTGCTTAATAAATTTATAGGAAGAAACAATGGAAACGTTTCTGTCTGACCATCCATATGCCATATATTATGATGTCCTACTGATGTTTTCATATAATTCCATATATTTCGCCGCAGAGTGCTGCCAGCTGAAATCACAGGACATAGCAGCAATACGAATCCTGTCAAATTGTGTTTTACATTTCATCATTGCGGTTGCTCTTCTTATCGTGTAAAGCATATCGTGGGCATTATAATTCGTAAAAGTAAAACCATTGCCTTCCCCTGTCTCATCATTATACGACAGGACCGTATCTTTCAATCCTCCGGTTTCCCTTACAATAGGAAGTGTCCCATATCGTAAGCTTATCATCTGTCCCAGACCGCAGGGTTCAAATTTGGATGGCATAAGGAAAATGTCACACCCCGCATAAATTTTATGTGCAAGCCCGTTATCAAATGTAATGTTGGCAGACATTTTATTCGGATATTGATAAGAAGCTTCTTTAAATAACCATTCATAATATTGGTCACCTGTGCCAAGGATTATGAACTGTACGTCATCCTTTAATATGTCATGCAGTACACAGGCTACTAAATCCAATCCCTTTTGACTGACCAGTCTTGATACCAGTCCAATCATCGGTATTTCTTCTTCTACAGGAAGATTTAATTCTTTCTGTAATCCTGTTTTATTTCTCGCTTTTCCTGACAAATCAAACATATCGTAGGTATGATACAAAAATTTATCGGTTGCAGGATTAAACACATCATAATCTATTCCATTCAAAATACCATAGAGTTCCTTATGCCTTGCTCTTAAAAGCCCATCCAGCCCTTCCCCATAATACGGATATCGGATTTCCTCTGCATATGTGGGACTTACGGTTGTAATAGCACGGGAATAGGTTAACCCTCCCTTTAAGAAACTGCCTCCTCCGTAAAATTCCAGTTTATCAGTGGTAAAATATCCATCATCCAGACTAAACCAGTCTTTCATAGATTGTATTCCGAATACACCCTGGTAATGCAGGTTATGTATCGTAAATACTGTGGATATTTTTCCATAATTATCTTTGAACCGGTATTTGGTTTCCAAAAGCACAGGAACCATTGCCGTCTGCCAGTCGTGGCAATGTATTACATCCGGGAAAAAATCGATCCGTGGAAGTGCTTCTAATACAGCATGGCAAAAAAAAGAAAAGCGTTCTCCGTCATCCCCATATCCATAAAGGCCACCTCTTTTGAAATAGTATTCATTGTCAATAAAATAATAGGTTACTCCCTTATATT
Source organism: Lachnoclostridium sp. (assembly GCA_047777345.1). GTDB lineage: Bacteria > Bacillota > Clostridia > Lachnospirales > Lachnospiraceae > Anaerocolumna. The sequence goes on from JBKEEJ010000003.1 coordinate 216,641, forward strand.
CTGCCTTTTCAATACCACAATAAACATTTCTCCAGCCTATTTGGATAAAAATATAACACATATGAGATATTGATTTTTTTAACTCATAAGGTATTACATCATATTTGGGTATCATAACCCTGACGTCAGCCCCCTGCCTTTTTAGCGCAGCAGGCAATGAGCCCAATACATCTGCCAGTCCTCCTGTTTTTGCAAAGGGCTCCGCTTCCGATGCAGCCATTAATATTTTCAGCATAGGTAACCTCCCAAATTTTATCATATATTACCAACAAAATATGTGCCTCGTGCAAAGATTTTATACCTTTCCATTTCATCAGAAAGTTTTGTCCAAATTCATGCATCATCATTTTGTTTTGGCTTATAAAATACAGTAGAGGACGCCGGTAAAGTAATAGAAATAGACTGGCTAAAATTATGATACGGGATATCTTCTACTTTAACCAGATCCGGTATCCTGTTGCCAAGGCCTCCAAACATCTCCTCATCTGTGTTAAACACCAGATGATAATATTTTTCTGCCGGTACACCAATCCGGTATTGATATCTGGTCACCGGTGTAAAGTTCACCACAATTACCATCCATTCCTTATGGTTTTTGCTGTATCTTATGAAAGATAACACACTTTGGTCACAGTCATTGGGTTCAATCCATTGAAACCCCTTCCAGCTGTAATCTTCCTCCCAAAGGCAAGGATGCCTAAGATACATCTGATTCAATTCTTTCACATAAAGCAGCATTTTTTTATGTCTCTCATAACCCAGTAAATGCCAGTCCAGGCTGTCATAATATTTCCATTCAATAAACTGTCCAAATTCGCCTCCCATAAACAGCAGTTTTTTACCGGGATGACCTATCATATAAGCGTATAAATTCCGCAATTCTGCAAATTTCTGTGCGTAATCTCCCGGCATTTTGTCAAGAAGGGAGCGTTTTCCGTGTACCACCTCATCATGGGACAAAGGTAAGATAAAATTCTCTGAAAAAGCATACATCATAGAGAAAGTGATTAAATTATGACTTCCTTTCCGGAAAAGTGGATCCATAGAACAATATTTTAAAGTGTCATTCATCCATCCCATATTCCATTTAAAATTAAATCCCAGTCCGCCACAAAAAGTCGGAAAAGTAACCATTGGCCATTCACTGGATTCTTCCGCTACCATTATTGTATTAGGAAACATTGCGAATACTGTTTCATTCAGTTTTTTTATAAAAGCAATAGCCTCCAGGTTATCACTTCCGCCATAACAGTTTGGTACCCAGTCTTCTCGAGAATAATTCAGATACAGCATACTGCTTACTGCATCCACCCGTAACCCGTCTATATGAAAATATTCCAGCCAGAAAATAGCATTGGAAATCAGAAAACTTTGTACTTCCGTCCTCCCAAAATCAAAGACCAGTGTCCCCCATTGTGGCTGTTCACCCTTTCTGGGATCAGCATATTCATATATTGCTGTTCCGTCAAACCGGGCCAGACCATGGGCATCCTTTGGAAAATGGGAGGGTACCCAGTCAAGGATCACTCCTATTCCGTTTTGATGGCATCTGTCTATAAAAAACATAAAATCTTTTGGTGTACCATATCTGCTGGTTACTGCATAATAGCCTACGCTCTGATATCCCCAGGAACCATCAAAGGGATATTCCATTACCGGCATAATCTCTATATGGGTATACCCCATCTCTGCTACATAATCCACCAGTTCATAAGCAAGATCACGATAGGTCAGAAAACTCCCATCATTTTTTCTTTTCCATGATCCTAAGTGAACCTCATAAATATTCATCGGCTGATGATAGGGCGATATCTTCATTTTCCGCTGAATCCATGCCTCATCTTTCCATACGTAGCCCTCCAGATCATATATGACAGAAGCGGAACGCGGGGGTAATTCGGAGTAAAAGCTAAAAGGATCATACTTATAAAGTACCTCGCCCCAGCAGGAACCTATAGCATACTTATAGATTTGATTTTCTCCCAGACCGGGTATAAATACTTCCCAAATGCCCTCACTACTGATTTTTTTCATTTTATTCGCATGAATATTCCATTCATTAAAATCTCCAACCACACTGACCCATCCGGCGTGCGGAGCCCAGACAGAAAAGCGTACTCCCTTTTGTCCGTTCTGTACCATGATATGGGATCCAAACATATGATATGCTTTATAATGCGTTCCCTGGTGAAAAAGATAGATATCTTCATTCGTAATACTGCCAGTTGTCTTTCTTTGTTCCACCGTTTAAGACCTCCCGGTTTCTTACTACTATTATTCCCATTTTCTCCATTCCTATCCATAAGAATCAGATTACTCATATAAGATAACTATCTTGTTTCATTTCTCACTTCTATCTAATCTTTCTTCACTTATTGCACATATTCTATCTTTGTTCCATCAATAAAAACGTTTTCATATTGTTTTGTGTCTCGAATCCTAGACCTTTTTTTTAACATTCCAGTACAAGAAAATCGTTGCAGATGCCGGATATGAAAGTGAAGAAAACTATCAGTTTCTTGAGGATAATGGCCAGATATCATTTATAAAGCCAGCTAATTATGAAATATCCAAAACAAGAAAATATAGAAGCAATATAGGAATAATAGAAAATATGAAGTACGATGAAGCTAATGATACTTATATATGCCGAAATGGTAAAGAACTTAAACTTGAATACATTCGTCATTCTAAGTCAAAGACTGGCTATGTAAGTGAAAAAAGTATATATAAATGCAAAGACTGTAGTGGATGTACATACAAAAGCGAATGTGTCAAAGGCAACAATTGCAGAACGCCTTTAGAGCAACGTAATAAGGTTCTTCAAGTAGCTAAGAAATTTATACGACAAAGGCAGGAAACCTAGAACGAATTATGTCAGAAGAAGGGATACTTTTAAGAGTAAATCGCAGTATACAAGCAGAAGGTTCCTTCGCAGATTTAAAACAGGACATGCAATTCAGAAGATATCTAAGCAAAGGTACAGGAAATGTCATTGCAGAGAGTATTCTTCTTGCAATGGCTCGGAATATAAATAAACTACATAATAAGATTCAGAAAGGAAAAACAAGAACACATCTGTTTATGCAAAAAAGCGCATAGATTTTGAAACTTTAAAATAAATTTCTATGGCCTCATAAGAGGTCTATTAATTGCACCCCTTTTTACGATAAAGATAGAAACAATCATATAAAACATAAAAGAAAATACAAATTTAATAAGAAAAGGGCTGCCTATTAGCGATTTTTATAATCGCTAATACGACAGCCCCTATCCTACATTAACTTTATTGCATACAGTATTGCTCAAAAATTTGTCCTTCTCTTGGCAGAGAGTACAACCTTAACTCAGGAAATTATATATTTTCCCCTTATAAGCAACAAACTTTTCCTCTACATATTTATATCTGGCTCTTGGAATGTCTAATTGAATGCCATTACTTAACAAAACAGAATATCTACACATTTTTTTAATATGTTTCATATTAACTAAATAACTTTGATGTATTCGTACAAAATCGGTGCCTATAAAATTCTTTTCCGTCTCATTTAACGTTCCATAAAGTGTATATTTATTTATAATATCTTCCATAACATAAAACTCTAGTTTATGTAATTGACTTTCAATATATAACAAGCGGTCTAATGGTACTTTCCTTGTCCCCTCAATAAAATTAAAAGTTCTTTTTTCAACCACATAATTCATCTTAGCAATTATTGCGTCCATGCATTCATAGATTGACTCAGAAAAGTTTATATTATTTTTTAAAATATACCTTATTGCATCAACTTTATATCCTTCAAGTGTATAATTCATAAATGCAGTTACAAAAGCAATATATATATCATTACTTATTTCTCTTATTTTTCTGGCTGTCATGATTCCGTCGTCCATATTTATTTCCAGAAATATTATTTTGTATTTAACCAGGTCTATTCCAAGATCTATAAGTTCCATCCCTGAGCTGAAAGTATCAATTTCATACAAAATTCCTTTCTCTTTTTGATAATTTAATAATGTCTCTTGAATGTGTTTTCTAAAATGAATATCATTGTCACATATAGCTATTTTGAACATATGATACCTCCCGTATTTTCCATATATCAACATTTGGTTGGTTAATCTATGTGTCTGTTAAATGCTATACATATTTTCGGAAAATTTTAGAAAATCTTTATTCCAATTTTATACTTTTATATAAAAAGAATATTAAAAATAAATAAAATAGCTCTAAGTACAGTAATGGAGAAGGATTCAAATAATCCCGCCCCAGCACTTTGACCTAGAGCCTTAAAAAAATTCAAAACAAACTAATAGTATATTTGCATAAAATACTTATGCTTTGCAATCAAAACTTCGAATCATTACAGACTCTCCCCGAAGGCTAAGAACTTTGTCAGTAAGTGGTACTAACAGCCCCTCTTTCTGTAATCGTTCCAAGATCTTTTGAAGTTCAGATAAATTTGGTGGTATTAATTGACTTATTGGGTCTTGTGTACCATATATATCTTTCTGCCAAAACATTACTTCTGTTTTATTCTCAGTTCCTGCTGCCATTTCCGATTTTGTAAGAGTATTCTCCTCCTTACGAAGCTCCTCCTCACGCTCCCGCAAATACTCTTTCTGTACTCCTTCATACCATCTTCTTACCCTGTCCTGCCATGCTGTCTGTCCAGGACCATAACCATAAGTTGTATCAACATCATATAGAAAACCGTCTTTATAATCAATTGACAGACAACAATCCGAAGTTCGATTCCAACCCATTTTTGCAATTCTCTGATATGCAGACTTAAATTCCCCAAAAGCAGAAGCATCTGCCTTGCTACCTGCTAACAATTCATTATACTTTTTATCTATAACTTCCAATAAATCTTCTCCGTCCGGGGTAAAAAACTTTCCATCCCTGTTTTCCAACTCCCTGATATCATATCCGGTCATCCGTTTTACAAAATGATAAACCACCATTTTGTCTTTATCTCCCTGTATGTACTGATCAGGTTCCGCAACCCCGTAATTTACCGGATCGCATAATAAAATATGATTATAGAGATTATACCCATTTTTCCCTTGATTCAATACTGTCTCTATTTTTTTCGCTAATTCCTCATCTACTCCACTTACATGAATTAAGAAATCATATGGATCAACTGTCAGTCGAAGATTTACACCTTTGGGAATCGTAATCCCATTTTCTTTAAATACCTGATTTATGATTCTGTTTATTTCCTCTCTGGTTTCCTGATTGTATTCCATATCCATTATAAAAATATTGCATCCGCCAAAATTTTTCTGAATAACAGGATCATCACTATTCAATGCAGGATTCTTGCCATGTAACACATCCAATTCTGCATTAGCACAAATCTGACGTTCCTTTTGTGTTAAGCCTTTTATATAATAAGGCGATTTTTCATTAAAATACTTGTCATTGATATGCTTTTCCGGATTGGCAAATTTTTTATTTTCCTCATTGACCTTAGAATAATGTTCTTTTAATACCTTAAAATACTTCTCATACTTCTTAAGAATGTTACAATCAGGAAATGTATCTTTATCCCCTACACCATTATTGACAAGGTCTTCTTTCGTATAATTTGCATATAGGGGTTCTGTTTGTCTAGAAAATGCAACAGTATTCTCACTTTTTTCGTTTGCATTTATATTTACAGTATTTTTTCTGCCACTTTGATTTGATACTGCTATTTTTGTTGTATTATACGGGTAAGTATTACAAGTAATTTGCATTTTTTATCTCCTTCTGTAAGAATTTATAATAAACCAATTTTCGAATAATGTCCTTAGGTAGAGGTCTCAATAAACCTTATAAAAAGATTTTACTTAAATAATTCATAATTTGTATACTGAATATCATATTTCCAATATATTTTCATTTCCACTCTTGTCATTTGTGTAGATTTAAGAGCTGACTGTGAATATCTAAACTGCCATGGTTGCTTTGCCTCTATATTGTACCCTGCAAAATCGAAATCACCATTTGTTGCGTTGGAATATTTTGACGTAAACCATCCCTTACCACCTGGATTTAATTGGTGATAAACCCCTCCAACATTATATGATATAGAACTACTTGTAGATATTTCATCTACTATTGCCTTAGGCGGAATTTTTGAATTATTTGTCAAATCCAATGTTAAAACATTTGAAATACTTCCTCCAGAATTTTTAGCTGTACCAGAAAACCGAAATGTATCATATCCCGAATATATCCTGTTCATAAGAGACGGAGTGCCACCAGAAAAAATATCCATACTATCTACTTTTGTTACTCTTATATATCCTGTAGAATTTGTAAGATATCCATCAATATTGACAACAAGATATGATAAACTGCTATTACTCTTTTTTATCAGTCCCCTAACCGGTAGATCAATATTAGGATTTCCTGAAAATCCATAATCTTTTGTATTGCCGTTATTATCAAGGAATTCAATGAGAGTACCACTTTCGTTTCCGCTAACAATAAGACTAGCATATGCTTTATCCTCTGAATCAATTGTAAATTTGTAATATGCCACTTGCTGTCCTCTTGGTATTACATCCGGACTTCTCATGTAAGAATGTTCCCAATCTCCAAAATCAAATGCTGTTTGCATGGTAGCGTATTTAGACTGGTCAACCATCTGTAAAGTATAATTTCCAAATGTGAATTTATCATGTGTAACATCTGAAAAGACTCTAATATAATATGTTCCGTTACCTAAAACATAATTATTGTTAGCCTTTTTAGCTCTGACCATTTTATTTCCTTCAGTCGCATAATAAACCTCTGCCTGATAATCACCTGCGGTTACATAATAGACTCCGCTTTTCGTACTGACAACATACCAATCCTGATCATTTACAACATGTAAAGAACCATTAGCGCTTAAAGAAGAAATTCTCGTTGCAGTAAATGGACTATCATTAGGCTCATGGTTGTCATACGAACCTGGAACATCAATGCTTATTGTTAATGTAAAACTATCTACAGAACTACTTCCTATTGTTGCTATTACTAATACAGCAAAATTTCCAACTGTTGCCTGATTATGAACATAAGAAACCCCCTCATCAACAGTTTTTCCTGTGTCTGGATCAATATATGTACCTAAATTACTTGCACTAATTAATGTAAGAGAACCATCTTCTGCAACAGATACCAATGCTAAATCATAATCTAAATTAGCATTGGTAGGGCAAGCTAATGATGCATTTAAAATTTCTCCTTCAGCCAAACTAAACTGAACGAATTTAGCATCTCCTTCGGCCGTTATAAAATCTGTAAAGGATTGAGTTATACTATTTGCACTTTGAATCTCCATTCTTGATATAATTCCCAAAGATGTTGCTGAATCAAGACTGTAGTTTCCAATGTCTGCACCTTTAAATTCCATATTTTGAATTTTTTTCATATCGGAACTTGCTATACCAGAAACATCAAATGCATCAGATAATGGATTGTTATCATCATATGCTTGTGTAGCTGCTACCATATCATTCCATATTACGGTGTCTTGCTCAGTGCTAACCATCTCCAAAGAATCTTCAGTCTCTGCTGATACTCCAGTTGTATCAGACAAACCTTCTGCATGGGCTGGCATATTAACGTTCATTAATACAATTGAAACCATGCATAAAATACTTACAATTTTTTTAAACTTCATATACATCCCCCTTATTTATACTTCCATTGTTTATTTCGAATATGGAAGACACAATTTCAAAAATAACTTAATACTTCAAATAGAAAAACATAATTAAGTAGTTTTCTATTTAAAGTAAACTTTTAAGACGATTTTATCCTTTACATATACTCCCAGTATAGCGTTTTTCTTTGAAATCATGTTCATCTATATTCTTTAATAAAAATATAATAGAAAGTATGTAATATTCAATAGATATTGCAGAAAATGAACTGGTATTGCAGAAAATGACAATACTCTCTACACCATCTTTAGCTCTGCAATAATGCTCGTACAAAAGCAATTAATCTCATCATTAGTCTTCCACCATTATTTTCCTTTGGTGGTCTTTTTAATCTTCAAGTAAATCTAATTATCACTCAACAACTTCGTGCGGGTCTTCTCTTAGACTTTCAACTACATGTTCTCCAATATGTGGGATTATATTAACATTTTTATATTCTTTATAGATTGGTCTTGAGAAATTATTGTTTGGCTCAGTGAGTGCTAAATATAAAAGTAAATTCATATATTATCTCCCTTCGTACAATTGGTAGTGTCAAGTTTACTACCTTCCTTTTTATATAAAACCTTATAGTTCCAAGGTTTACATCACTTTTTAAACTAAAAAAGCAATGACCTCCCTTTTCGTGTATAATGTAGTCGCCACAACAAACAAAATACGAAAGGTAAATCATTGCTATGGACATTATACTTTATTTAATACAAATCATTCAATACCAATATAAACAAATCTGTTGGCTTTTAAATTTTATTGCAAAATATATTCCTCTTAAGCAATGGGCTTTTGACGATTCCCTTTCTCCAAAGTACCAGAAATTTAAAACGGATAAACTTCCTGTTATCTTGAAATTTCAGAAACAAGACTGGGATTTCCTTCTCCAGTACTATCAGTGGCGTTATGGTAAGCCTTTAAAGCCAGTTCAGCGTCGTAATGGTAAATCCATTCCTGATGATATCAGATGCCCTATTTGTAACGCTCCTCACCACTATATTTATGATAATAATGGTGGCAAAGGGCAATACCTTTGTAAAGTTTGTAATGCCTCTTTTTCTAATGGGAAACAACTTACTACACCCATTAAATTTAAGTGCCCTTACTGCTCACATACTCTTACTCCAAAGAAGAATCGTAAGCATTTCATCGTACATAAATGTACAAACCCTAAGTGTTCCTACTACCTTAATAATCTTAAAAAGGTTGATAAAGAGGATCTTAAAAACTATGGAAAGAATAAATACAAGCTCCATTACATCTACCGTGAATTCACTGTGGATTTCTTTCGCATGGATTTAGATTCACTACCCAAGAATGCATCTTCTCTTAGATTTACTAAGAACAATGCCTACATCATGTCGTTATGCCTTACGATGCATGTGAATCTCGGACTTTCTCTTAGGAAAACTTCTAGAGCCCTTAAGGATTTATATAATATCGATATCTCTCATACTATGGTTGCAAACTATGCTAGAACTGCAGCAACTGTTATTAAACCATTTGTTGATCATTATGATTACAAACCATCGAATACCATGGTAGCTGACGAGACTTATATCAAAGTCCGTGGTATCAAGGGTTATATCTGGTTTATCATGGATGCTGTGTCCCGTTCAATCCTTGGATATCAGGTTTCTGACAACCGAGGCGTCGGCCCATGTATTATGGCAATGAGGATGGCATTTCGTCACCTTAAGGAGCTTCCTAAGAACTTCCGCTTCATCGCTGATGGATACAGTGCTTATCCTCTTGCTGCTCAGCAATTCTTCCATCGTTTTGGTGATGCCTTTAAATTCGATATCACGCAGGTTATCGGTCTTACCAATGATGATGAAGTTTCTAAGGAATACCGGCCTTTCAAACAAATGGTAGAGAGACTGAACCGTACATTCAAAGCTTCCTACCGAGTCAGATGTGGTTACGATAATTATGATGGAGCGAACTATAACGTATCTCTCTGGGTAGCCTACTATAATTTCCTAAGACCACATAAGATCACTGGTTATAAAAAGCCACTAAATGAAGTTGATATGCTAGTAGGTGCTGACAACATGCCAGGTAAATGGCAACTCTTAATCTTCCTTGGTCAGCAAACCATTTTAAACATGCAAAAGCAACAAGCCAAAGACTCTATCTGTTCTTAGATTTAGAGCCAGAGGTAATATACCAGCCACCGAAATCTTGATTTCGGCTATGCCCTTGATAGCATGGCAAGGCAATGCTAAAATGCTGTGATGCAGACGGTAATAACTATCTGTTCCTGAGTTTCTTCGCCGTCGGTAATTCCTTCAGAGCATTGCTTTGTCATGCTGTCAAGGGTGGCGTTAGCTTCCAGTACACTATATTTTGCAATTTTCAAGGTTCTAAAAGAGCCACATTTTTTGACTTAGGGTTTTCATAGTTCACTTTACACTACCGTACAATTAACTACTTTTTGAAAATTAAAATATTTCTTGCAGTAGACACTGATGTACAGCATTCTATACTATAATCTTCGTTCACACTACTGTTTGTGTAAGAACTGTCAATCTGTGGTACGACTTTATCAAGTGTCCAACCTTGCTTAGCATATTCATTAATAAGATTTTCAAAATCTTCAATATTTCTCTTATTAATATCACCATTAAATACTTCACATTTATATTTCATCTGCTCCTCTCCTTTCATCCAAATATTACCATCACTTTTTAATATATTCAATATCAAAATCTAAACTTGTCCATAATTTAGAAAATAAAATAGACCGTCGGCAGCCTGAAATTCTTGAACGGTCTATTTAAGTTCTATTCACTTACTTAATATATAACTATTCTCACTCAATTTTTGATAGCAAGGCCTTTTTACCACGTATTTTTTTACTCCAATGCCACTCTGGATTTACTCCAATTTTACTCCAATTACTTAATAATTATCATTTTGTACTACTTTATAACACTTTATGATTTTCTAACGAATTGCTATAATGCCTGTAAACACTGTATTTTCAGCATTTCGCTACAACTCATAAGGCGTCACCTGATATACATAATAATTCAGCCAATTAGTATACAAGGCATTGGAATGGGCCCGCCAGGTAAGATAGGGTCGTTCATCAATATTTCCATCCGGATAATAATTTTTTGGAAGTTTAATATTAAGACCCCTGGCCTTATCCCTTCTGTATTCCTTATCCAGAGTAATTCTGTCATATTCCGGATGTCCGGTCACGAAAATCTGCCTGCCTTCTTTTTCCATAACAATAAAGACTCCTGCCTCATCAGACTCGGCAAGTATCATCAGATCGGGGTGTTTAAGAATATCATCCTTAGATACGGTTGTGTGTCTGGAATGAGGCGCATAAAAAATATCATCAAATCCCCTGACCAAAGGTATTTTCCTGTTTAGTACCCTATGCTCAAAGATTCCAAACATCTTTTCTTTCAGAGGAATTTTTTTAATGCCATAATGATAATATAAACCTGCCTGTGCTCCCCAGCAAATATGAAAAGTTGACGTAACATTGGTTTTGGACCATTCAAAAATATTAACCAGTTCGTCCCAATACGTAACTTCTTCAAATTCCATCTGTTCCACCGGTGCTCCGGTTATAATCAGTCCATCGTACTTTAAATTTTTCACATCATCAAAGGTCAGATAAAACTGATCCAAATGACTGGTAGCCGTATTTTTCCCGACATAGGTAGCGGTAGTTAAGAAAGTAATATCCACCTGCAGGGGAGTATTGGACAGGCACCGCAGTAACTGAACTTCCGTCTCCTCTTTTAGAGGCATCAAATTCAGTATGGCAATGCGCAAAGGACGGATATCCTGATGCAAAGCTCTGGTTTCATCCATAATAAAAATATTTTCATCTTCCAATATTTTTTTGGCCGGCAAATCACTTTGTACTTTAATAGGCATATCATCACCATCTTTTCTTAAATTTTATTTGTCGAAACAGGAATTTCTAGATTTTTAAATTTTTCTTTTTATCTTCGTAAATATAATTGCTCTTTGTTTTACACAGGAAGCAATAAAAAAGTAAGGTTCCTGGCGTTCCAGAACTTATAGCCTTAACAGAAGGCTTTTAACCTGTTGAGGCAGGTGTCATCTCCCTTTTTATGAACAGGAAAGTCGGAGGACTCTCCATTCAATAAAAAAAGCTATCATCCTTTACTTCTGTTCAAGGACGATAGCTATAAGCTTCGTGTTACCACCTTAATTTATCTGTATCTCACAATACAGACCTCAGCGAGTACGGAAAATTAATTCGATACTCTGGTGCTGTAATGGGCACTCCCATCGTAGCCTATACATTTACGTAGTCGGTACGCAGCTCCAAGACCATCTTCGGCAATGTCTTCTGTGCTTTTTCTCACCATACAAAGCTCTCTGTAACATATCCCACTGCTTACTCTTCTTTTCACAGCCTTTTTTTATTTTTACTTTTTTCCATTTTTTCAGGGTTATATATTATATACAATATTTTTCATTTAAAGTCAATAACCGAAAGCTCCTAAGTTACCAAAAATATACTGATTAAATTTAACCTTTTGGTAAATGGGAGCCAAAAAAGAATCCGTTAATCCATTTTACTGTTCCAGCATTTTAAGAAATTCTTCCTCTGTAATAATAGTAATTCCCAGTTCTTTGGCCTTTTTATTCTTGGCAGAATTAGACATATTATCGTTATTGATTAAATAGTCTGTTTTTGAAGTTACGGAACCCGTAACTTTTCCGCCTTTTTGCTCAATCAGCGCCTTTAATTCATTCCGGTTGGCAAAATGTTCAACGGAACCGGTAATAACAAAGGTTTTGCCGGATAATACCTGATCAGATTCTGTAACTTCAGGTTTTTTCAGCCGTATTTCCTTTAATAAATCATCCACCATAATCTGATTATTTTCATTCCGGAAGAATTCCAGGAAAGCATCGGCTATTACTTCGCCGACTCCCGGTATGTTAAGAAGCCTGTCCTTGTTAGCATTCCGGATTTTATCAAAATCATCGTTAAATTCCTTGCAAATTAGTTTGGCATTGGACAAACCAATATTTTGAATTCCCAGGCTATACAAAAACCTGGCCGGAGTCGTATCTCTGGCTCTTTCCACCGATGCAATCAGGTTCTGATAGGATTTCTCGCCAAAACCTTCCATATTGATAATGTCATCTTTGTAACGATCCAGGCGGAATAAGTCTGCCAGTTCATGAACCATGCCTTTTGCAATAAATTTTTCTATGGTAGCTTCGGATAATCCTTCAATGTTCATAGCATCTCTGCTGACAAAATGAGTAATAGACTTTATTTTCTTGGCTATACAATCCGGATTGGTGCAGTACAGAACCTTAACATCATTATCCTGCCTGATCCGGGTAGGGTGTTTACAAACCGGACATTCTTTCGGTATGTCAATGTGTCCGCTTCTTGTTAAATTTTCTGCAATCTGAGGAATAATCATATTTGCCTTATAGACCTGTATGGTATCGCCAATACCCAGTTCCAGCGCTTCCATTATGCTGATGTTATGAAGGCTGGCCCGGCTTACCGTAGTTCCCTCCAGCTCAACTGGTTCAAATACGGCAATGGGATTAATCAGCCCGGTCCTGGATGCGCTCCATTCTACTTGTGTTAACCTGGTTTCTCTTATTTCGTCCGTCCATTTAAATGCTATGGAATCTCTTGGAAATTTAGCTGTTGTACCAAGGGACCGTCCGTAATTGATGTCGTCATAAGTTAAAACAAGTCCGTCCGATGGGAAATCATTCTGGACAACCTGACTGGAAAACCACTGTACGGTTTCCTCTAAGTTTTCTCTTGTAACCACTTTGGTTTCAACCACATCAAAGCCCTGATTTTTCAGCCACATAAGCTGATTTAATCTGGAATTATTAAAATCCACGTCATCTGCAATACTTACCAGATGAAATGCAATAAAATAAACCTGTCTTTTTGCGGTAATTTCGTTGTTTAGTTGTCTTACGCTACCGCTGCATAAGTTTCTTGGATTTTTGTATTTGGCGTCCACATCATCGATTTCTGCATTTATTCTTTCAAAATCAGAATATTTTATCAGAGCTTCTCCCCTTAGAACCAAATCTTTGGTGTATTTAATATTAAGGGGTATATTTTTAAACACTTTGGCATTATTGGTAATAACTTCTCCCACTTCGCCGTTTCCTCTGGTTACGGCACTGAATAGTTTACCTTCTTTATAAGTAAGTACAATTGTTAAGCCGTCTAATTTCCAGGACAACAAGCCGGTCTGTGATCCAAGCCAATCTTTTAGTGTTTCGATTTCTTTGGTTTTATCAAGGGACAGCATAGGCGCTTCATGTCTTACCTTAGGTAACTCGCTTAACACTTCATAGCCCACATGAATGGACGGGCTGTTGGACAGTACGATACCAGTCTCTTTTTCCAACTGAACCAGTTCGTCATACAGGGCATCATATTCATAGTTACTCATAATTTCCCTGTCTTCCTGATAATAGGCCTTTGCCGCTTCATTAAGCAGATTTACCAATTCTTTCATTCTTTCCAGTTTATTTTCCATAATAACGTTTCCTTTTTCACCTTTTTTATTTTATGTATGGCGAAACTAATGTTTCTGTCAACAGTTTACCATTTATATATTACAATATATTACATAAAGTTTCGCTTAATAATTTCCGTAAACATAACGAAATAATGGTGCAGGCAAAAAGATTATTGCTTTATGCCTGAATTTGCCTTTTTGGAGGAATTAAACAAAACGGCCGGTACATTTTTTGAATTCTGGATTAGTTCATACAGTCTGTTCAGTTCTTTGGCAGTAACATTGCGGTATTCGCCTACCTTTAAATGTCCTAATTGAATATTCATTATCCGGATTCGCTTCAGTGCTACCACTTTATAGCCAAAGTATTCACACATCCGGCGGATTTGCCTGTTTAGGCCCTGGGTCAGAATAATACGGAAAGTATAACGGTCTATAGCTTTTATAGTACAGGGTCTGGTTACCGTGTCAAGTATAGGGACTCCGGATGCCATACCTTTTAAAAACTCATTGGTAATGGGCTTATTAACCGTAACAACATATTCCTTCTCATGGTAATTGCTTGCTTTTAAAATTTTATTGACTATACTGCCGTCGTTTGTCAGAAGAATTAAACCTTCCGAATCCTTATCCAGTCTTCCCACAGGATAAATACGCTTATTGTATTTTATATAATCCACAATATTATCCTTTTCTCTTTTGTCCGTAGTGCAAACAATTCCCCTTGGCTTATTAAAAGCAATAAGTACGAAGGATTCGTCAATTTCTACCGGTTTGGAGTCTAACATAACCGTATCGCCGGCCATAACTTTGGAACCCATTACCGCCGTTGTTCCATTTATTGTAACCCGGCCCTGTGCAATATACCTGTCGGCTTCTCTTCTGGAACATACCCCTGCATCACTGAGATATTTATTAATTCTGATTCCGTTATCAGTTTGCTGATTATCAAATAATTTTTTCATTTTTTTTGCCATGTAAAGTTCCTTCTTTTTGGTTACGTCAATATAGGTTATCTTAATCTGTCCGCTTTTAAAGTATTATAACAATAGGCATGAAAAATCACAAGCAAATGAAACATAAATGCTTGCTTTATGGAATCTGTTTATATCCTTTATTTTCTTTTATTCTGACCGGAGAGCTACAACAGGATCTTTCTTAGCGGCACTGCGTGACGGAATTATTCCTGCGATAAGTGTAAGCAGCATACTGATTAAAATCAGAACAAGTGCTGCTTGCGGTGGCAGTTTGGCAGACAAATTTTTAAGTCCTGTCAGGTTATGGAGTACAATATTGATTGGAATGCAAAGCAAATATGTTATCAGAACTCCAAGCACACCTGAAGTAAATCCTATAATGACTGTTTCCGCATTAAACATACTTGAAACATTTCTTTTGGAAGCGCCTATTGCACGAAGAATACCAATTTCTTTTGTTCTCTCCTGTACGGATATGAGGGTTATGACACCTATCATAATGGAAGAAACAATCAGTGATACCGAAACGAATGCAATTAAAACATAAGTAATGGCATTAATAATGGTCGTAACGGAAGACATCATAAGGCCCACATAGTCCGTGTAAGTGATTTCTTTAAGATCGTCAACAGTCTGGTTATATTCGGCAATAGCGTCTTCAATCGCCTCCTTATTGGCAAAAGATGAAGCATACAGATTGATTGACCCAGGGCTGTCAAGGTCTATGCAGCCAAGTGTAATCAGGTTATCTTTAAATGTTGAGTCGGAAAACTCAAGGACTTCATCGTAATAAGCAGCACATTCCTCATCGGAATAGTCTGTCATTGCCTTATCAAAAGCAACCGCAAGCTGTTCTGTGGTCATAGCGCCCATCCGGGCCTTCACTTTTAAAGCATATTGGGTCTTATACTGTTCTGTCAAGGCTTGTTTAAATAACTCGTTTAAGTCATCATCACTCATGGAAGAAATATACTCTGTTATCGTTTTCTCATCCATGCCGGTTTGTTCCAGTAAGGCAGGTGTAATTGCATTTTCGATATCGTCACGGGACATACTTTCCATAGTACTTGATACAAACTGATTCATATCCTTTTCCGGAGGAATACTCATTATTTTAACATAAATATCTGCTTTTTCCGACATATCAAGGGAAGAAACATAATCCTTAAAGTCTGACGCTTTCTCTTTAATACTTACTGTCCCATCCTCATCCTTAAAAGGCAGACCGGTAAAAATATCCGTGGAAGGATTCTCTTTCTGGGCTTTTACCGCTGCAGAGTCATTGGCATGTTTTATAATATATTCGGTCAGTTTACTCGTATAACCGATATAGCTTTTGGATGTTGATACAATGGAATTTTGACTGGGTTTTGCAATTCCCACAACATGAAGAGTCAAAGCATTATTATACAGATATTTAAGCCCTGCCTCTGAATCACGTAAATCGGTATAAGTACCTGTCTTTTCATCGAAAGTATAGCAATCCGAATTCAGTATGGTACGAAAATCCATATTACAGATATCTTCATATGACCATTTCTGCACCTGATAGTCAATGGTAGTTTTATTTTTTGCGGCTTCCATCAGTTCCTTCATTTCATTTTCCGATTTCAGTCCAAGGGCGTATAAGGTCATATCGTCAATTTCATTGTTTTCATCCACAAACAATACGATTTCATCATACCTGGTCGGCCAGGTGCCATAAATAATATCATACTGTTTTTCGGTTATATCATTGACAAGTTTTCCGTTATCACCGGGAACCAGTTCCTTCCAAAGAGACATAGACGATGTCATCATGGAAGATGTTGCGCTGCCCATCACCGTCTTGTCACGCATGTCGAGCATGGATGACATGTCAACTCCCATATATTTTTTCATAAGATCAAGGGTCAAATCTTCCGTATCCGAATGTATAATCGTTCCGTCCACATTTTTGGTATAAATCAGCAGATCCGTATCATAAGTATACTGAACACCGGCCAATGCCGAATGCAACTTACTGTTTTCATCTGCCCGCTGATTTTCAATATACTCTTTAAAAGATTTCAAATCATTTTTATTGGTTTCAAGGGAATTTACAGAGTTCATCATTTCATAAAGCATTGCTTTCTGGTAAATGGCATCATTTTCATGTTCGTTAATGGACTTTGCCTTACCCATAAATGTAGAAAGCAAACTGCTTACATCCACATTTTGCTCCTCAATCGTTAATGGATAGGAGGAAAGTGTTTCTTCCTGTACGGTGTCAATAAATCTGGTAGTACCCGAAGATACGGAATAAATAAGCGCAATACCGATAATTCCGATGGAACCTGCGAAACTTGTGAGGGCTGTTCTTCCTTTCTTGGTAAACAGATTTTTCAGTGAAAGTGAGAAAGATGTGCCAAAGGACATGGAAGGTTTCTTCTTTTCCCTGGTAACTCTTTCCTTACCCTGTGCTTTTTCTTTTGCTTTTCTCACCTCTTCTTCACTTAATGGCATGCTGTCGCTGGTAATTTTTCCATCCAGCATTTTTACGATTCTGGTTGAGTATTTTAATGCCAAATCGGGATTATGGGTAACCATAATAACAAGGCGATCTTTTGCAATTTCTTTTAGTATATTCATAACCTGAATACTGGTTTCTGTATCCAGTGCACCTGTAGGCTCGTCAGCAAGTATAATATCCGGATTATTGACTATAGCACGGGCTATGGCCACACGCTGCATTTGTCCACCGGACATTTCCGCCGGTTTTTTGTGTATCTGATTTCCAAGTCCTACCTTTTCAAGAGCTTCTTTTGCACGTTTCCGGCGTTCTTTTTTGGGTACGCCGGTAAGTGTCAGTGCCAATTCCACATTGGCAAGGACAGTCTGATGGGGAATCAGATTATAATTCTGAAACACAAATCCTACGGAATAATTCCGGTATGTGTCCCAATCTCTGTCCTTATATTCTTTTGTTGAAATACCGTTAATGATAAGATCACCAGTAGTATACTGATCAAGTCCGCCAATAATATTTAACATAGTAGTCTTTCCACAACCGGACGGACCAAGAATCGAAACGAATTCACTGTCACGGAATTTTAAGTCAATTCCTTTCAGCGCATGTACGTCATCTCCACCGGCAGGATAAATTTTAGTTATATTGTTCAATTCAAGCATTGATATATCCTCCCTACATAAATTATCCACAAGCCAAAGTTTATCGCTATTTTCTAAACTGAAATGAAATAAAATCCTGCTTTTCTTTCAAATCCTGCTGCAAAAGAAAAGCGTATCAGTTAATACTGATACACTGTCGGATTTTACTTAAGGCAACTAATTATACCATTTCATTTTAAAATAATCCACTATCTGCTCATGTAAAATTAAAATTCTAATATTTCAAAAATACATTCTTTTACTAATTGATAATATTATATAAATTTTTAAAATATATACCTATTCATAATAAAAATTTTCAGCAATGGGTACTTCTAATAAACCTATTCCAATAAACTAAAAAACACTTATATTCTATCCTCATTCCTAACTATGCATAATTGAGCTGAAACCAGCCTATTTTCACAAGAAAAATAAAGGATAAAGATATTTCATATATTAAAATATCCTTATCCACTTCATTGCTCAATTATAATACTTTAGTTGATTTAACGGTCAACCGTTTTTAATCGTTGGTGCTTACTTTCTTGGCCGATTCTTCTAGTTTTACGTAGAATTCGTAAAGTGCTTTGTCATTCTTTACGGCTGTCTGTAACTTATCGTTGACATTGTTAATCAATTTCATCACATCACTGGATTCCTTTACCACGTCAATATACTTTTCTGTATCACTGTCAATTTCGCCCAGATAAATATAAGGTTTGCCATCCTTATCTGTCTTAACATAAAATTGATTCATGGCAGGCGCTAATGTGTCAATTCCTTTAAATTTTACTTCATGGTATGCATAAACAATATAAGAACCTTCTTCCGGCCCCTTTTTGGTATAGCAAACGACATTCTTATATTTTTCAATGTACTTTGTCTTTCTCTTAATATCCGTTAAATCAATATAATCCACATTATTGACTAGGGATTTAAAATTATCAATCTTCTTGCTTAATTTGGCATTCAGATAGTTTTTAATTAACTTATTAACATCCTTATAAGCGTTTTTTTCAAGGGTACCAGCTTTTTCCCGAATTATTTCTTCCTCTGTCTTCTTTGGCGCTTCCGTTGGAGTTGGTGTTGCGGTTGGCATTATGGATGCTGCTTTCATATCCGAACCTGAAATATCTGCATCGGCTGTGTCTGATTCTTCTTTATTTTCCGCAAGGGTAGACTTAATACTTTCTACTGGCGTAGTATTCTTTTTCGAAGGGGTAACAGCTGAAAAAGCAACCAAGCCAATTCCTATCGTACACATACCTATCATAACTACAAGCTTTCTATATCTAAGTTTCATTATTATTCTCCTTTTGTTATAAACAACAGACATCAGTAATTAAAAACATAATAGCAAAAATTTCATAAAAATGCAATACTTATATTATGTCGTTTCTTAAAAATTATGTAACAATTATGTAATAAAATTAATATATTTTTAAAATAGCTTTTCCGGTTTCACCACTGTTTCGTTTTTGGACAAATTTTTGAGAAAATTTAAAAAAACGTCTTGCCTTTTTCAAAATTTCATGTACAATATAATATGTTCCTGCATCTATAGCTCAGTGGATAGAGCAGAAGCTTCCGAAGCTTCGTGTCAGGGGTTCGAGTCCCTTTAGGTGCATAAAGATAAGAAAGAGTTTCGCTTTGCGAAACTCTTAAAGTTTGCGGTGCGAGCTTTTGCTGACGCGTTGTCACGTAAGTGACATTTTCCTTTTAAGCGTCATGCGCATCCTGCCCGGAAAGCTTTTTTTGCCGAACAGAAATTCGTAAATTTCTTTTCAGCAAAAAAAGACTGTTGCTTAATGGTTTTATGTACAGGCATTATGCAACATATGTCCCTCCCACACTGGTTTCCTGACATCAGATTTATTTTCAGAACAGTGTATTATGGAATATATGTCGTAATCCCTGTAGCATTGAAATATATAAGGCAACAGTCTTTTTTATTTTTCTTTAAGAAAAAAGATCTCCGGATGTTTTTTCGTGCAATTTGGTATAAATATTTAGCTTATCTTTGTTCATGTCAAAATTGGCAAGTATTATTTCTTTCATATCCGACACACCCTGACTGCTTAACTGTTTCTTTAGCCATACTTCGTCTTTTCCGGCAGCTTTCAGATTCTCTTTTAATATTTTACCGTCAATGATTATATTGGCTAACAAAGTATTCTGTTTTGGGCTTAAATTAAAATCAGAGGGAGTGGCAGGCCGGTTTTGAACATTTGGAATAATGCTGAGTTTCCCGTTTGTCTCAAGAATTACTGTATGAATTTCATTTAAATCAAAATATCCGCTGGCTCTGCACATGGACAAAAATTCGTTAATATCAATTTTGGCACGCATTAAATTTTCATTATAAATTTGCCCGTTTTGATATAACAATAACGTATGTCCTTCAAAAAATCTTCTGAGCTTTATGGATTTACAGGTTGAATATGATATTATAAGGGATACGACCGCATAAACGATCATAGCCGTTAAGGGTTTATAAAAATCTTCCAGAGCTGTAGCCATTTCCGCCGCTATGGAACCGATGGTAATGCTGATAATATAATCAAACATACTTAATTCTGACATTTCCCGGTCCCCCATTAACTTGGTAAGAAAGAATAAAGTAACAATTGAACCGATTGAAACAATACCTATTTTTAGCAGTTCCACAAATGCTCCTCCTATCGTCATTTCCTTCCCATAGAGATAGGATATACAAAAGCTGAAAAAATATGAGCGGCAAGCTACAAAGTTATGGCATTCCGTTTCCGTGAATAAAAATATACGTTATCGGATAAAATATCTTCTTTCGGCACCTGTGTGCGATTTACTTCCACAACCATTTCCTGAAATGCTTTTTTACTTATGGAACCGTCGGCCTTAACCGCTATAATTTCATGTATGCTGCTGGGTAATATAAACAAATCGGAATTTAACTTATTGGCCAGATTTTTTATGATACCCGGATACAGAAGGCAACTGGCTCCATTAATTCCTTTTTCATTGGATATTACATACATGGTGTTTGATTTTTCCCCAAAAATATGTTTATCAGATAAGTACTTCTCATTATTCGGGTTTGCACAAGAAAAACTTTTATCTTCCTGCAGCAATTCTAAAATAAGATCATTTATACTTCGGATTACCGGCGGAAACAATACCGGTGTATTCCATCCTGCTACTTTTTTTAAATATTCCATGTCAATGTTCCAGTTTTTCATGTGTTCATTGGTAATTCGAATGGTTCCGATTCCCTTTTCATGATTCCTTACCAGGCAATGAAAGGTCACTGCCAGATCCAAAAATGGAATATGAGGAACATCCTTTAACAATTTGCGGTTTTTCTCATAGTTGATAAGGCGGTAAATAATACGGGATTTCATTTCGTTTAGTTCATAGCAGATTTGAAGATTTGCATAATGGACATTCTCTTTTCTTTGTCTGTAAATACCAATGATTTCTTCCGCAATTTTCTTTAGGGAAGTACCGGCTAAATACTTTTCGTAATAGGGATTCAGGTATATATTTGGGGAAACACATTCCTGGTCTTTTAAAACAATTAATCCGTCTAACTCAATGGAATTATTCTTAATAACATGGTTTATCTCCACATTATATCCTTCACCCAAGGCTTCTTTAACGGCATCTTTTATCAGCAAAAGAAATTTGTCCAATCCAATAAATTGAGATTTTTGATTTTTTTTCATAAATTTCTCCTTTATTCAATTTTTTAACGGGGATAAGTCAAGCAAATTAGTTGGCAGAGGAAATACAACCGGAAATCGTATGCATACGTTCATTTATTCAAGGAGTTTTGCAAGAGCTTTGCCAAAAACAGGAAGACTAAAAAACAGAAATAAATGTTTTATCAGCGTAAAATGAATGGGAATGAATGAAATATTTCAGATGAGTAGACAGAATAATAATTGACTCTGATAAGTAAACTTCCGCAAGGGTTACGTTCAACCTTAGAGTGTCAAATTGATTCTTCCAAAAGTTAAGAATAATATCTTTATTTCATCTTACCAGGCTAATGCAGATTAAGCAAGTAATCATAATGGAGATTTTTTCTCTCCGGATTTGTCGTTTTTACCTATATATTTTTTCCATTATTTTTATCTTTCCATTATTTTTACTTATCTAAAGTTTGCCCGCTTAAGGTAATCAAAACCTGGGCAGGCAGGTAAAAAAGCCACATGGCGACGGCTGCGAAATTATATAATGACTTATACCAGTAACTGCTTACGGCTATGTAGTCGGACAGGTTAAATATTCCTACGTTTATATCGCATAGCATAAACAGCACCATACCCAAAGCATACCACACCTCATATTTTATCCCATGCTTCATTGCCAGTATGACGGAATCCACAGTATTACACAGAAGGCTTACAAAGTAAAAACAAACGACACCTGTTAATACATCGATTCCCATAAAAAAATAAATACACAAAATGAGAAAAAAGGATATGATAATATTACGGGCAAATTTTTTAGCAATCATATGACGTAAGGCCCTATTCTGCTGTAAGGCCAAATCTTCTTGTTTGCGCCAGAATCCAAGCCGGATCAAATAAATTGACTGAACTGCGCAAAAGGTAAGCACACCCGGAAGATAAATATCAAGCATTAAAATAAAGTAATCCGATATAAGCGTAAAGAACAAAGCTAACTTTAGAAGGCTTACATCAATCTTGTTCCATTGATAACCGGACAGAATTAAGGTATAGAAAAAACATAAAATAATTCCGGCAAATTTTAAATCGGCTGACAAATCATAAGAGGTTTTCTTTACCATATCAATATAGAGAAAGCTGACATAAAGCAGCAGCTGCAAAATAAGATACACTTTTGTTATATTTTTGTAATGGCCGGATTTTTCTTTCATAAGTATCTTCCTTTAACTTGTAAAGACCACTGGATTTGGTAATGAATTTTGTTCCCAGTGGTCTTTTGATTCTGTGTTTATTCCTGACAATTTGATTTATCCAATAATTCCTGCGCCATATTAACCGGCAAAGGTTCGCTGTAAAAGTAACCCTGAGCCTTATTGCAGTTAATTTCTTTTAAGAACAATGCCTGTTCGTTTCTTTCTACCCCTTGTGCAATTACCTCCAAATTAAAGGTCTTAGCCAAAGATATAATTGTCTTTATAATACTCTGATCAATTGGATTCTCCGTTATGTTTTCGATAAAACTCCGGTCAATTTTTAAACCATTGACAGGAAGCTGTTTTAAATAATTAAGGGAAGAATAATCAACTCCGTAATTGTCTAAAACAAACATAACGCCAATATCCTTTAATTTATGGATAATGGATATGGTTTCTTCAATATCCTGTATGGCAGTCTTTTCCGTTATCTCAAGAAGCAGACGGTTTGGATTGATTCCGGTTTCAAGTATCGTTTCCCTTACCATATTGACAAATTCCTGATCACGAAATTGTCTGTATGAAATGTTAACTGACAGTACCAGGTCTTCAAATCCCTGATTTTCCCACTCTTTTAATTGATTGCAGGCATTTCTTAATACCCAGCTGCCGATGGATACGATTAAGCCATTTTCCTCGGTAAGAGGAATAAACTCAGCCGGAAGCAGCACACCTCTTGAAGGATGATTCCAGCGAATCAGCGCCTCAAAGCCGGTTATTTTTCCAAAATTCAAATCAACCTGGGGCTGATAATAAACCAGAAATTCTTTATTCTCCATTGCCTGTCGAAGTTCGGACTGCATCTGTATTCGATCCATTAACTTTTCATTTATGGAATCATCAAAATATACGAAAGTGTTTCTTCCGCTGGCTTTTGCCGCGTGCATGGCAGAATCCGCATTCTTGATTAAAACCTGTGATGTCTTTCCATCCTTTGGTGCCATGGCAATACCAATACTTACCGTAATAAAATATTCTTTCATGGAAAGCACAAAAGGATAGTCAAAAATCTTGCGGATTTTCTTAATTTTAGCCTCATATTCGCCTATGTCAGTCAGATTCTGCGTAATAACAGCAAATTCGTCTCCCCCTGACCGGGCAAGATAATCGTTGTCATCCATTGCTTGTTTTAGACGGTGCGTTACATCAATCAATAATTCGTCGCCATATGAATGTCCCAAAGTATCATTAATCACCTTAAAATGATCAATGTCAACCATCATAACGGCAACTACTTCTTCATTCCTGAGTGTCAGCATAACATTGTCAAGCATCTCGGTAAAGGAAAGAAGATTTGGTAACTCAGTTAAATAATCGGTATATGCCAATTTCTGCATTTTATCCTTGCTGCGCTTTAATTCTTCATATTTTTCGGTAAGATCATTTTTCGCAGCAACAGCTTCTTCATAAGAAGCCTCCAATTCCAGATATTTTTTATTTAAATTTTGATTTTCCTGTAACGCTTTCCTTTCAGCTTTTGCTTTTCTTTTGATATTTATCAGAAGGATAACCAAAAGTATACCTAAAACAAGTACAGCTAAAATAACTATATTGTCTAAAACCCAATTGACGAAATTAAGATTTCCGCCATTTGTCAATATTTCAAGTTCTATCATATTATTCTGCATTCTTGCACCCCAAAATAATGTAGTCCTTCCGCCTTATAGTACGAAAAAAAGTCCTACTTTTATTCTATTATAACAACAATATAAGCATTAAGCAATCTTTTTTTCCCTGTATTATACAATACTGCCAATTTTCACAATAATCTATATTATAACAAAACCACCGCGGATAGGAATAATTCTAATCCGGGTGGTTATTAGACTATTTCTTGCTCAGATATTCATCAATTCCTTTGGCCGCTGCTTTTCCCGCTCCCATGGCTAAAATTACCGTTGCGGCTCCGGTTACGGCGTCACCGCCGGCAAATACGCCTTCTTTCGTAGTTTGTCCGGTAGTTTCATCTGCAATAATACATCTGTATTTATTTATTTCAAGTCCTTTGGTCGTAGATGAAATTAAAGGATTGGGACTTGTACCCAAAGCCATAATAACAGTGTCCACATCCATTTCAAATTCCGAATCCGGTATTACTACCGGCCTTCTTCTTCCTGATTCATCCGGTTCGCCAAGTTCCATTCTGACACATACCATACCTTTGACCCAGCCCTTATCATCTACGAGAATCCTGGTAGGGTTGGTCAACAGTTGAAATTTAACCCCTTCTTCTTTTGCATGATGAACTTCTTCCACTCTGGCAGGCAGTTCCTCTTCGCTTCTGCGATATACAATATATACTTCCGCTCCAAGTCTTAAGGCCGTTCTTGCCGCATCCATAGCCACATTACCGCCACCTACCACGGCAACCTTTTTCCCTGTTACTATAGGTGTGTCATAATTTTCATCATACGCTTTCATTAAATTATTTCTGGTCAGATATTCATTGGCAGAAAATACACCGTTGGCATTCTCACCGGGTATGCCCATAAACTTTGGAAGCCCTGCACCTGATCCGATAAAGACCGCTTCAAATCCTTCTTCTTCCATTAATTCGTCAATGGTGATGGATTTGCCAACTACCACATTGGTTTCTATTTTGACACCAAGGGCCTTTACATTTTCGATTTCCGGTTTTACTACCCTGTCTTTGGGAAGACGAAATTCCGGAATTCCGTATACCAAAACTCCTCCTGGCTCATGCAATGCCTCAAAAATGGTCACATCATAACCCATTTTGGCCAAATCACCGGCACATGTTAAGCCAGCAGGCCCCGAACCAATAACCGCAACTTTCTTATTCTTTTTTACGGCAGGCGGTTCCGGCTTTATATTATGTTCCCTTGCCCAGTCTGCCACAAACCGTTCTAACTTGCCAATGGAAACCGGCTCTCCTTTTATGCCCCGGATGCATTTTGCTTCGCACTGGGTTTCCTGGGGACATACCCTGCCGCAGATAGCCGGAAGTGCGGAATATTTTGCGATTATTTTGCTTGCTTTCTCTATATTCCCGGCTTCCACTTCCTTAATAAATCCGGGTATATCAATGGATACAGGACAGCCTGTGACACATCTTGCATTTTTACATTTCAGGCACCGGCTGGCTTCCGCCATAGCCTCTTCTTTATTATATCCTAAACATACTTCGTCAAAATTATGGGATCTGGTAACCGGATCCTGTTCCCTGACAGGTACTCTTTTTAACACATCCATGTTCCTTACTCCTATCTGTTGTAATAATCATTTATTATCTAACTCACAGCATCCGCCCTTATGAGTAGTTCCTTCCAGTTCTCTTAGCTTAGCTCTTCCTTCTTCGGTTTTGTACATTTGCTGTCTTTTCATAGCTTCGTCAAAATCGACAAGATGTCCGTCAAATTCCGGACCGTCCACACAGGCAAACTTAACCTGACCTCCAACTGTTAACCGGCAGGCACCGCACATTCCGGTTCCGTCAACCATTATAGGATTCATACTGACAATGGTTGGTATATCCAGCTCTTTTGTAAGCAAACATACATATTTCATCATAATAACCGGTCCGATGGCAATAACCAGATCATAATGCTTTCCCTGGTTATGAACCAGCTCCTTAATGCAGTCGTTTACATTGCCTTTATAGCCATAGGAACCGTCATCTGTGGTAATATAAACATTTTTGGCAACCTGTTTCATTTCTTCTTCCAAAATAATTAATTCTTTTGTTCTGGCTCCGATAATACAGTCCACATCGTGGCCATGTTCTTTCATCCATTTAACCTGTGGATAAACAGGTGCCGTACCCACTCCTCCGGCAACAAACAGGACATTCTTCTTATGTAATTCTTCGTAAGGTTCGTCCACCAGTTTGGATCTGCATCCCAATGGGCCTGTAAAGTCACGAAAAGCCTCTCCTTCCTCATAGGAAGCCATTCGCTTGGTTGAGGTACCAATGGCCTGAAAAACTATGGTGACAGTTCCTTTTTCAGAATCATAATCGCATATGGTAAGCGGGATTCTCTCCCCCTTTTCATCCATTTTCACAATAACAAATTGTCCCGGATAACAGGATTTGGCAACTCTCGGTGCATGAATATCCATTAAATATATATTGGGTGCCAAAACCTTTTTCTTCTGAATCTCGTACATCTTAAGGTTCCTCCGTTTCCTAAACCAGCTAAACACAAGCTTATATAACTTCTTCATTATAGAATATACTTACTAAAAAATCCAGTATTTTTATTAACCAATCAATTGTATTGTAAATAATAAAAAGTATGCATAAACTGACAATTTGATAAAAATAAAGTAATTAATAAAATCTTAAGATTTTATAACCTTTAGAATTTAAATATACATGTTATATTTGTCATATATGTTTGTAT
>JBKEEJ010000004.1:0-165000 GCA_047777345.1 Lachnoclostridium sp.
GCCATCGTTATCTCCTTTGTAGTTTAGGCAAGATTTTTAATTTTATTTCAGCTTTTAATTTACTTTGGTACTGTCAAAGATACAGCAGTTTTTACCCAAAGATTTTCCAAGATATAACGCATGATCCACATTGGTGTAATTTTTTTCAGTGGAAATATTTCTGTCATACCGTATTATGCCACCTGTTATAGTGCATTGAAAGACTGCATTACCGCAGGTAAAATTATATTTGCTGACTTCTGTACGAAGTTTATTTGCATAATATATGGCCTTTTCTTTTGTAGTATCAGGTAGACAAATCATAAATTCTTCTCCGCCCCAGCGGCTTAAAATATCTTCTTCCCGCAGCAGCAGCTTTAAAATATTAGAGACGGTAACCAGTACTTCGTCACCTGTACTGTGGCCATACGTATCATTTATCATTTTAAAATCGTCTATATCGAATAAAATAAGGAATAAGTCATAATCAGTCTGGGAAACCAGTAGCTTTAATTTTTCCATGAAATAACGCCGGTTATATATTTTGGTCAGATAATCGGTTTCAGCCATTACTTTTAATTCTTGCATCAGATGCTGCAGTTCACGCTGATTTTTGATATTTTGCATATGCACTTTAACCCGGGCTTTTAATTCTTCAGGAATAAAGGGTTTTGATACATAATCTGCAGCGCCTACTTCAAAACCCATTAGCACTGACTCGGAATCGTTGTTACCGGTAATAAAAATTACAGGAATATCCTTTGTCTCATCATCCGCTTTCAGTCTGGAGCATGTTTCATAACCGTCAATACCATTCATTATAATATCAAGCAAAATAAGTGTAGGGTGTATTTTTTTGGCCAGTACGATTCCCTCTTCACCTGAGTGGGCAATATCAATCTGCAGCGAGGGAGATTCAAGAATTCCTTTTATGATGCCGCAAATGATATCACTATCATCCACTACTAATATGGTGTCTTTTCCCATGGCATTTCTCCTTGCAATAATAAAGATATCAAAAATTTTCAGCAGTTCGTTTTCTAACTTAATAGTAAAGCATTTTTCAATAAAATTCAATATAATAAATTGTTGAAATAGCACTAATTAAAGAGAATTATCGAATCAGTCCCAATTTAGATTCAAATTTTCTTTATAAAGAAAATCTTAATAAAAAATTCAGTTTTTATATATTATATTATGATAAAATATATGAAAGAAAATATTCTAAATTTTAAACCGGATTTCGTGTAAATATAGAAAATGTGAAAAGAAAGGGTGCAAAGCTATATTGCAGTTTTACTGTGATATTTGAGGAAAATTATGAGCGTACATATAAGTATTATTACAGCTGTTGCAGTTGTTTTAATTTTGATCGGAATAGCCTGGTTTTTGTCCAATCTGGTGTTAAAACCAAAAGTAATTTTACCGGATAAGCTTTATCAGAGAGAAATTGAAATAGGCAGACTTTCAAAGGATGCTTATGATAGCTGGGAAAAGAAGGATTTTACAATTAAATCCAGATATGGTTATGACCTGTCTTGTGAATTGATTAACAATGACATCAGTAAAAAGCAGTTTTCAGATCCTGAGAGCAAACGAAAGATAGCCATTATCTGCCACGGCTATACCTGCGGTAAATACAGCAGTATGGTATATGCGGCTATGTTTTTAAGAAAAGGAATTACCGTACTTGCCTATGATCATCGCAATCATGGATTAAGCGGAAAGGCTTATACTACCATGGGGTACTATGAAAAGTTTGATTTACAGACCGTGGTGGACTGGTGTTATTCCCAATTTGGTACCAATGTGGCCATTGTGACTCACGGGGAATCCATGGGCGCCGCAACCGTTTTGGCCCATCATGCAATTGACGGAAGAATACGGGCTACCATAGCGGATTGTGCCTATTCGTCCCTGGAAGATTTACTCCGGTACCAGCTTAAGAAGTTTTTCCATTTGCCCGTATTTCCTTTTTATTACTTGGCAAAGCTTTTGGTCCGGATTCGGGCCGGTTTCTGGTTAAGCGATGTGAATCCTTTGGAAGTAATGTCTCAAAGCAATATACCTGTTTTATTTATACATGGCTTAAAAGATGATTATGTTCCATATTCCATGTCACAGAAAATGTATGATGCAAAACCGGATAAAAAAGAACTTTACCTGGTACCGGATGCCAAGCATGCGGAATCCTGTCAGGTACATCCGGTTGAATATGAAGATGCAGTGGACCAGTTTTTGGATAAGTATTATTTTCAGGAATAGAATTTCAGGAATAAGATTTAAGAACTAGAAAACAAAAATAATAATTCAACATATATTGTTTTTAAGGGCAGCAGGCATTTTTAAAGCACCGGTCTGAAACGGACCCTAAAGCCGGCGAAAGGAAATGCTTGCTGCCTTTTACGTCTTTTACGTAATGGAAAACGGATTTATTCGATTATTACTGCAGTACCGGATGCGGTTACCATAAGCATTCCGTTGTCAGAACCAAGTACTTCATAATCAATATCAACTCCGACTATAGCATTGGCTCCCAGTTGTCTGGCCCGGCCTTCCATTTCTTTTATGGCATTTTCTCTGGCCTCGATTAATTCGTTTTCATAGGTTGTAGACCGTCCTCCAAAAAAATTGGATAATCCGGCTGCAAAATCCTTAATAAAATTAACACCGGATATAACTTCTCCAAATACGATACCCTTGTATTCGGTTATCCTGCTTCCTTCTACGCTTGGGGTGGTAGTAATAATCATAAAATTCTCCTTTCCTTTGGCCTTTTGGCAACTGCGAAACGAAAAGGATTCGCGGCAGCCATGTTGAATAATTGGTTAGGTAACTTTAAATTTATAATACTTATTATATATTATTTCCTTTATAACATAATAAGAGAAAAATTAGAATTACATTAAAAGCCGGGGAAAAAGAAAAAAGCCTGTTCAAAATTTCAGTCAGGATAAGCAAAATTTTAGAAAAAATGCTGTAATTTATTATCCTTAAAGATGTGAAATTCAGACAGGCTAATCAAGAATGTTAATTATTTCTTATTATTTTCGCTTTCTACAGCGGCCATTTTCATAGCCCTTACCTTTAATGAAAGACCAAAGAGGTTTATAAATCCTTCCGCATCGTGATGATTATATAAATCACCGGTTGTAAAGGAGGCAATGCTTTCATTGTATAAGGAATAAGGAGAAGTGGTTCCCTGCTTTATAATATTTCCTTTGTAAAGTTTTAACTTTACTTCTCCGGTTACATATTGCTGGGTTACTTCGATAAATGCCTGAAGGGCTTCACGAAGAGGGGTAAACCATTTGCCTTCATAAACCAGATTGGCAAACCGGTTGGCAATTTCTTTTTTGCAGCTTAAAGTATCCCGGTCTAATATTAATTCTTCTAACTGGGTATGGGCTTCCATTAATATGGTTCCGCCAGGAGTTTCATACACGCCTCTGGATTTCATGCCAACAACTCTGTTTTCCACAATATCAACAATACCAATGCCATGTTTTCCGCCAAGTATATTTAATTTGGCAATAATTTCGGAGGGTTTCATTGCAGTACCATTTAAAGAGGTGGGGATACCTTTTTCAAAAGTAATGGTAATATCTTCCCCTTCCTCCGGCGCTTTTTGGGGTGGTACGCTAAGCACTAACAGATGTTCATAATCCGGTGCTTTCGCAGGGTCTTCCAGTTCCAGGCCTTCGTGGCTGATATGCCAGAGATTTCTGTCACGGCTGTAGCTGTTGTCAGCGGAAAAAGGCAAATTGATTCCATGCTCTTTGCAGTATTGGATTTCTTCTTCTCTGGAAGATATATTCCATATTCTCCAGGGCGCTATGATTTTTAAATCAGGAGCCAAAGCTTTAATGCCAAGTTCAAAGCGCACCTGATCATTTCCTTTGCCGGTAGCACCATGGCAGATAGCGGTGGCATTTTCCTTTCTTGCAATTTCAACCAGTCGTTTGGCAATCACTGGCCTTGCCATGGATGTACCAAGCAAATATTTATTTTCATATACGGCTCCGGCCTTTACACAGGGTATTACATAGTCGTCAACAAATTCGTCAACCACATCTTCTATGTATAATTTTGAAGCTCCCGATAATTTTGCTCTTTCTTCCAGTCCATCCAGTTCGTTTCCCTGTCCTACGTTAATGCAGACGCAGATAACGTCATAATCATAGTTTTCCTTAAGCCAGGGAATAATTACCGTAGTGTCAAGACCGCCGGAATAAGCTAGTATAACTTTTTCTTTCATAATATATCCTCCTTTTTTACAGGCAAATCTTTATTTTATTTCATATTGATTTGATCCAATGAAATTTTGATTTATATAAATATACATCAAAATGTTAATTTATTCAATAGGTAATTTCATAAATTTTTGCTTGCGAAATTTGAAACAAAATAATATATTGATTTGTAAGGAAAATATAACAAAAGAATACCCTTTATTTTTAAGGTACGGACGATTCATATTGAAAAAATTTACAGAAACGGAGAATAGTATGTATAAAATTATATTGGCATCTGGTTCACCCAGAAGAAATGAAATATTGGAACAAGTTGGTATTAAATTTTCGGTATGTGTCAGTAAGGAAGAGGAACGTATAACCAAATCCGAGCCTGAAGAAATCGTAAAGGACTTAGCCACAGTGAAAGCCAGGGCGGTAGCCCGGATAACGGATGAAAAAGCAATTATCATCGGAGCGGATACTATGGTGGCTGTTGACGGACAAGTTCTTGGAAAACCAAAAAACGAATCGGAAGCAAGAGAAATGATTTTCAGATTACAGGGAAACAGGCATCAGGTCTATACCGGTGTTTGTGCCATTATAAAAGAGGAAGGAAAGCAAAGGAAAGAAAATCTGAAAGAAATTATTTTTGCCGAAAGGTCCGATGTCTGGGTATATCCTTTAACGGAATCGCAAATTAATGATTATATTGCCACAGGCGAACCTTTTGATAAGGCCGGCGGTTATGGCATACAGGGTAAATTTGCAATTCATATAGAAAAGATTGAGGGGGATTACTATAATATTGTGGGCTTTCCGGTTGCAAGGTTATATAGAAAGCTTCTCGAAGAGGGAGTTGATCTGTTAATGTGCCAGGATTAGGGAAAAGGGCATGTTAGAAAGGAAATGTATTTATTTTCATTAAATTTTATTGATGTAAAGCAAGAATAAGTTGCCTGTCTTGTATTTTTATGTATTGATTTGAATATAAATAAAAAAAATTACAAAGAACTATTGCATAAAAATCAATATAGATGTATAATTATGAAAACAAAAATACAGGACGGAGGCAGGCATATGATTAAAGTTGGTATTATCGGCTCTACCGGTTATGCCGGGCAGGAACTGGTAAGGCTATTGTTGCAGCATAAAGATGCAGAAATTGTATGGTATGGTTCCAAAAGTTATATAGATAAAAAATATTACGAAGTTTATCAAAACATGTTTCAATTGGTAGATGACACCTGTTTGGACGACAATATGGATGAATTGGCCGATAAGGCAGATGTTATTTTTACCGCCACTCCCCAGGGATTATGCGCTTCTTTGGTGAATAAAAAGATTTTATCCAAGGTTAAGATTATAGACTTAAGTGCGGACTTTAGAATAAAAGATGTAAAGGTCTATGAGGAGTGGTACGGTATAAAGCATGGGAGCCCGGAATTTATTCCAAAAGCAGTGTACGGACTGTGCGAAATTAACAGACAGCAGATAAAAACTGCCAGTTTGGTGGCCAATCCGGGATGTTATCCTACCTGTTCTATCTTATCTTTGTATCCTCTGCTGAAAGAACATATCATTAATCCGGATTCTCTGATTATTGACGCTAAATCTGGTACTTCCGGAGCAGGTCGTTCGGCAAAAGTTTCAAATCTTTTTTGTGAAGTAAATGAAAATATAAAGGCATATGGGGTAACAAATCACAGACATACTCCTGAGATTGAAGAGCAGTTATCTTATGCAGCCGGTAAATCCCTTCATTTATCGTTTACCCCTCACTTGGTTCCCATGAATCGGGGAATTTTCATAACCGCTTATGCCAGTCTGAATAGGCCCGTTACATATGAACAGGTAAAAGCGGTTTATGATCAGTATTATAAAAAGGAGTATTTTGTAAGAGTACTGGAAAAAGGCATTTGTCCGGAAACCAGATGGGTGGAAGGAAGCAATTTTGTGGATATTAATTTTGCCATAGATTCCAGAACCAACCGGATTATTATAATGGGAGCAATGGATAACCTGGTAAAAGGTGCGGCCGGTCAGGCAATACAAAATATGAACCTGATGTTTGGTTTGGAAGAAACCATGGGACTAAAGGCTGTTCCCTTATTCCCTTAAACGAAACTGCTTGATAATATGAAAATCGAATAGGAGGATAACAATGAAGATAATACAAGGCGGTGTGACCGCGGCAAAAGGATATAAAGCAGCCGGTATCTATGCCGGAATTAAGAAAAAAAAGAAGGATATGGCACTGGTTTACAGTATAGTACCTGCCAGGGTGGCAGGTACATTTACTACGAATGTGGTAAAGGCGGCGCCGGTAAAATGGGATATAAAAATAATAAAGGAAAAAGAAACCGTTCAGGCAATCGTGCTAAACAGCGGGATTGCCAACGCCTGTACCGGCACATTAGGGGATGAAAATAATTATAAAATGGCAGAAGCAGTGGCGAAAAATTTGAATCTGTCCGTTGATGATGTGCTTACCGCATCCACCGGAGTAATCGGTCAGCAACTGCCCATTCACGTAATCCTGGAAGGAGCAGAGCTTCTTGCCGGTTCTTTGGATAACAGCTTAGAGGCCGGGCAATTGGCAGCCGAGGCCATTATGACAACGGATACCTATGCAAAAGAATTTGCGGTTGCCACCACAATTGGAGGAAAGGTTGTAACCATTGGAGGCATGGCAAAAGGTTCCGGTATGATTCATCCCAATATGGCTACCATGTTAGGGGTTATTACAACGGATGCGGCCATTAGTAAGGAGTTGCTTTTGGAAGCTATCCGTGCAGATGTAAAAGATTCCTTTAATATGATATCGGTAGACCGGGATACCTCTACCAATGATTCTCTTATCTTGTTGGCCAACGGTATGGCGGGCAATACGGAAATAAGGGAAAAAAATCAGGATTATTTCGAGTTTTGCAAAGCCTTAAATAAAGTAACCACAGAACTTGCCAAGAAAATAGCAGGCGATGGGGAAGGGGCAACCAAATTACTGGAAAGTGTGGTAATTGGCGCGAAAAACAAGGAGGATGCCGTTTTACTAAGTAAGTCTATTGTTAGTTCTAACCTGGTAAAAACGGCTATTTACGGCAATGATGCCAATTGGGGAAGAATTTTATGTGCCATGGGTTATTCCGGTGCAGGTTTTAATCCGGATATGGTAGATCTGTATATTGAAAGCTCTGAGGGGAAACTTAAACTGGTGGAAAACGGAATGGTTACGGATTACAGCGAAGCGGCTGCAACGAAAATTTTATCTGCCAGCAAAATCAGAACAATTGCCGATTTAAAGCAGGGCAATGGAACCGCAACTGCCTGGGGCTGTGATCTGACTTATGATTACGTAAAAATCAACGCGGATTATCGGTCCTAGTTTACCGATTAACCAATTGTTATTTTAATCGGAGGAAAATACATAATGGAACAGATGGATCAAATATTAATTAAGGCACAGACTCTTATAGAAGCCCTGCCCTACATACAAAAATTTAACAATAAAAAGGTAGTTGTAAAGTATGGCGGCAGTGCCATGCTGGATGAAAACTTACAGGTAAATGTAATTAAAGATGTGGCATTATTAAAACTTGTGGGAATGCAGCCAATTATTGTTCATGGCGGCGGCAAGGAGATAAATAAGTGGCTTGGCTTATTAGGCCATGAATCCAAATTTGTGGAAGGACTACGGGTTACGGACGAACAGACCATGGAAGTAGCCGAAATGGTACTGGGAAAAGTAAATAAACATCTGGTTCAAATGATTGAAAAACTGGGTGTTAAGGCAGCAGGCATTAACGGCAAAGACGGCGCTACCCTAAGGGTTGAGAAAAAGCTGGTTAACGGGCAGGATATAGGATATGTGGGAAATATAACGGAAGTAAATGTGGATTTAATCAATACACTGATTGATAATGATTTTATTCCCATTATTGCACCAATCGGAATGGATGAAAATTATCATACTTATAATATTAATGCGGATGATGTTGCCTGTGCCGTTGCCACAGCTGTGGGCGCTGAAAAGCTTGCTTTTTTAACCGATATTGAAGGGGTTTATATGGATCCCAATGATAAGAATTCGCTGATTTCGGTGCTTACTCTGAAAAAAGCTGAAGAACTGATAGATAACGGATTTATTGGCGGAGGCATGCTTCCGAAATTAAAGAACTGCATTGATGCGGTAAGAAACGGAGTATCAAGAGTCCATATACTGGACGGAAGGATGGAACATTGCCTGCTTCTTGAATTTTTTACCAACAAAGGGATTGGCACAGCCATATTAAATGATGAAAGCATTTTATTTGAGCATGAGAAGTTGCAGGCCGGTAAGTAAGGAGGGAGTTAAATGCGGGAAATGATTGCTTTGGCGGATCAGTTATTAATGCACACATACAACAGGTACCAAATCGTACTGGATAAGGGAGAAGGAGTATATCTCTACGATACCAGTGGAAAGAAATATCTGGATTTTGCCGCTGGAATTGCGGTATTTGCATTAGGCTACGGTAATAAAGAGTATAACGAGGCCCTAAAAGGTCAGATTGACAAGTTGTTGCACACTTCCAATTATTATTATAATGTACCGATGATAGACGCGGCTTTAAAACTGACCAAAGCTTCCGGTATGGATCGGGTCTTTTTTACCAACAGCGGTACGGAAGCCGTAGAAGGAGCAGTAAAACTTGCCAGAAAATATTATTACAAAAAGAAGAAACATGCGGGCAGTGAAATTATATCCATGAACCGGTCTTTTCATGGAAGAAGTATGGGGGCCCTGTCTGTGACGGGACAGCCAAAGTACCGGGAAGCTTTTGAACCCTTAATTGGCGGAGTAGTTTTTGCTGAATTTAATAATATAGACAGTGTAAAGGAAAAAATAACAGATAAAACCTGCGCCATTCTTGTGGAGCCAGTACAGGGGGAAGGAGGAATCTACCCGGCAGAAAAAGAGTTTTTATATGAATTAAGGAAAATCTGTGATGAAAAAGATATTCTTTTCATTTTTGATGAAATCCAATGTGGTATGGGAAGAACCGGCACCATGTTTGCATACCAGTCCTATGGGGTTAAACCGGATATTATCACTTGTGCCAAAGCTTTAGGCTGCGGTGTTCCTGTGGGCGCTTTTGCGGCTACGGAAAAAGCGGCATCTGCTTTTGAACCTGGGGACCATGGTACTACCTACGGGGGAAATCCTTTTGCCACAGCGGCGGTAAGCAAAGTATTTGATTTGTTTGAGAAAGAACATATACTTGACCATGTAAAAGAAATATCCGCTTATCTTGAATATAAGCTGGAAGAACTTCTAAAAAAGTACGATGTCATTGTGGATAGAAGAGGAATAGGATTAATGCAGGGCCTTGAGTTTAAGGCCCCCGTTAATAAATATATTGAAAAAGCCATGGATAAGGGACTGATTTTAATAGGAGCAGGTCCTAATGTAATTCGTTTTATACCTCCGCTAATTATAAATAAGGAACACGTGGACGAAATGACAGGTATTTTGGAAAGTGTTTTGCAGGAATAACAGGCAGTTAGTTTATAAATTCTAATTCATATGTTTGATTATTAAACCGGCAATGTCCTTAATCAGGATATTTGCCGGTTTTTGAATTTGACGCCATGTTTGCCTTTTTATATAAGTTTACAAAAGCTGATTTTCCCGGATGAATATAATTGCAGATTACTGGTCAGACTATAACAGGCGGATTTTGTGTTTAGAATGTATCCGTACTAAAAGGTGAAACTTGAAGGTGAAACATTATGATGGGATGGATCATTGCAATTATTTCAGGCGCATTAATGAGTATTCAGGGAATTTTTAATACCGAGGTCACCAAGGTAACAAGCATATGGGTATCTTCCAGTTTTGTTCAGTTTACGGCTTTTCTGGTGTGTTTTATAGCCTGGTTTGTTACCGGAAAAGAAGGTAACTTTGGGGCAATTTTAAAGGTTGACAACAAATACATGCTTTTGGGAGGAGCCATCGGAGCATTTATCACTTATACCGTTATCCGAAGCGTCGAATCCCTTGGACCTGCCAAAGCGGTTATGATTATCGTAACCTCACAGTTAATCGTGGCATATTTAATTGAACTTTTCGGTATTTTCGGCGTGGAACAGGTGAAATTTCAGTGGCGTAAATTAATTGGCCTGGCCCTTGTCATCGGAGGTATAATTACTTTTAAGTGGGATTAGTTCTAACAAATTTCTTACATTTTTAAAACTTTCGAAATAACTATTGTAATTAAAAAATTTATTAGGTAGAATAATATTGTATAATAAGTGTATTGAGGATACGAAACTGACATGACCTTTTCTATATTACTCTGCGCAATGGCAGAAGTGAATAAGAAAGGGAAATGTTATGGAAAAATTTAAAATTCAAAAGATTTGCATTATGGTATTGCTTCTGGCAGTCGCCGGAATTTTATATAGTTGCAGAGAGGTTAAAGATTCCGATGTGGTATTTCTTAATGATTCCGCTGCGGATGAACCAGATTCCACTTTGGATGAACCGGTAGAAAATATTAACGAAAAAAAGCAGGATAACTTTATTTCTGCCAATGAAACCGGTGATGAAACAGAAGATGAAAAAGCATCCGGCAATCAGACCTTTGATTCGGATACGGAATCAGAAAATACAACTGATGATGGGCAGAATAAGCTTTACGTCTATATTTGCGGCGCAGTTGTAAAACCGGATGTATATATAGTGGATGAAGGTACCAGACTGATAGAGGCTGTTAAACTAGCAGGGGGTTTTAAGAAAGACGCAGCCGGAGATTATGTAAATCTGGCAGCACCGGTACAGGATGGGCAAAGGGTATATATTCCCACGAAAGAAGAAGTAAAAGATATAAAACTTGAGGAATTAGCCGATAGTACTTTTGTGAATCATGAGGATTTTCTTCATAGTTTAGCGAAAAAGGATCAGGGTAACAATGACTTTAAAGTGAATATTAATACAGCTTCCGAAGAGGAATTAATGACCCTGCCCGGTATTGGAAAAGCCAAAGCAGCAAGCATTATTGCATACCGAGAAGAACATGGCGGTTTTAAAAGCATTGAAGAAATAATGAATATCAGTGGTATTAAAAATTCCGTATTTAATCAGATTAGTGATAAGATTACTGTGAAATAGTTTTGCAGTTACAATAATTAACTTGAAATTTAGGATGGGTGATGAATGTGGGAAAAAAAGTACTTGTTGTGGATGATGAAAAATTAATCGTAAAAGGTATTCGCTTTAGTTTGGAACAAGACGGCATGGAGGTAGACTGTGCATATGACGGGGAGGAAGCTTTGGAGGCGGCAAAAAAGAAAGAATATGACGTGGTATTGTTAGATGTTATGCTGCCCAAAATGTCCGGATTTGAGGTCTGTCAGCAGATTCGTGAATTTTCTAATATGCCGATAATTATGTTAACTGCCAAAGGCGATGATATGGATAAAATTCTGGGACTGGAATATGGTGCTGACGATTATATAACCAAACCTTTTAACATATTGGAAGTAAAGGCCAGAATTAAGGCCATTATGCGAAGAAGTTCCAAAAAATCTTCGGATAATCAGGCGAAAGTTATTAAATTCGAGGATTTAAAAATTGATTGTGAAAGCAGACGGGTTTATGTGAACAATAAAGAAGTTAACCTGACTGCAAAAGAATTTGATTTACTGGAATTATTAGTATTCAATCCCAATAAAGTGTATAGTCGTGAAAATCTGCTTAATATCGTTTGGGGATATGATTACCCAGGTGATGTAAGAACTGTAGATGTTCACATCCGAAGACTCCGTGAGAAGATTGAAGATAATCCTAGTGAGCCAAAATATATACATACAAAATGGGGTGTTGGCTATTTTTTCCAAGATTAAATCAAAACTTCAGTTTTTAACAAGAATGAGAGTGCATTCTTTAATAGCGCTCTTTGTAATTGGCATTCTTCCTGTTCTTTTTTTTGCCTGGGAAATGATCAATACGTATAATTCTACAGCAATTGACCAGAGTAAGCTTGACATGCAAAGCCAGGGTACTTCTCTGGTCAATCTGCTGCTTTCATCCGGTTATTTCAGTGACCCTTCCATTGAGGAAGTAAATACGGAATTAACACGTACTGCCAACATCTATGACGGCAGGATTATGGTAGTAGACAGTAAGTTAAACGTATTAAAGGATACTTATGGAATTGAAGACGGCAGTGTACTCATTTCGGAAGATGTGATAAAATGCCTTCGGGGAAGTAGTAATATCTATCATAAAAATGAAGAAAATTACATTGAAATGACTTTGCCTGTTGTGTCCAATACCTCAAAGGAAATCATTGGCGTTGTTTTAATGAATTTTTCCATTAAAAATATTCATTCCATTTCGTCCATACTGTCCCGAAAAGCTTCGGTATTGTTTTTGACTTCGGTTATTCTTATTTTGGTCTATGCTTTTTTTTATTCTAGCGTATTTACCAGACCTTTGATTAATTTAAAGAAGGCGGTGGAACACCTTGCGGACGGATATATGGATGAGGAAGTTAATGTGGATGGGTATTACGAGATTAAACAGATATCCAATTCTTTAAACCAGATGCTTTTAAAGATAAAAAATCTGGAGCGTTC
Organism: Lachnoclostridium sp.; assembly: GCA_047777345.1. Lineage (GTDB taxonomy): Bacteria > Bacillota > Clostridia > Lachnospirales > Lachnospiraceae > Anaerocolumna. The sequence goes on from JBKEEJ010000004.1 coordinate 12,834, forward strand.
CAGGCAGGAATTCGTATCCAATGTGTCCCACGAGTTAAAAACTCCTATTACATCCATCAAAGTTTTGGCTGATTCTTTAATTACACAGGAAAATGTTCCCGTTGAATTATACCGGGAATTTTTAGTTGACATTACGGAAGAAATTGAAAGAGAAAACAAGATTATTACGGATTTGCTGTCTTTGGTTAAGCTGGACAAGACTGCCAGTGAAATGAATATTACTTCCGTTAACATCAATGACCTGGTAGAAATGGTATTAAAACGGTTAAGACCCATTGCCAAGAAAAATAATATTGAATTAATTTATGAAAGCTTTCGTCCTGTAATTGCGGAAGTCGATGAGACTAAGCTTTCACTGGCGCTGACCAACTTAGTGGAAAATGCCATAAAATATAATGTGGAAGATGGCTGGGTAAGAGTGTCCTTAAATGCGGATCACAAATATTTTTATGTTACCGTTGCCGATTCGGGAATCGGTATTCCGGAAGAAGCCCAGGATTTTATTTTTGAACGGTTTTACCGGGTGGATAAAGCCCGCTCCAGAGGAACCGGTGGTACCGGCTTAGGTTTATCCATAACGAAAAATGTGATTCATATGCATAAGGGAGCCATTAAAGTATACAGTAAGGAAAATGAAGGTACCACCTTTACGGTGCGTATACCCATTAATTATATTGCTTAGTCTGGTTTTATTTTACTTTTGTCAGGCGGTAAAACGGCTGTAGACTGGTACACATTTATTATATGTTTGTACATGGGAGAGTGCGATGAAAGAGAAGAAAAAGCAAATTAAAATAAACCGAACCGGTTTCCTTATGATTGTACTGCTTCTTATGGCCGTATCCTTAGGGGCATGCAGTCAGAAGAAGGAATCCGAAGATATTAAACAGACGGAAGAATCGGAATATGCTATCTATTATGTCGATAAAAATGAAACCAAAATTGTGTCCGAGCCATATACGCCCATTTCCACGGAAAAAGAGGATTTGGTAAAGGAGTTATTTGAGGCCCTTGGTAAGGAACCGAAGGATATTTCCTTAAAATCAGCCAAACCCAAAAAGCTAAAAGCAAAAGAATTTAAATTCAATGAGGATAATGATGGGCTGAGTATTGATTTTAATTCAGAATACAGTTCCCTGTCCGGTATATCCGAAGTTTTGTTCCGTGCCTGTGTGGTTAAGACTTTATGCCAGATTAAGGGAGTGGACGATATTGAATTTTATGTGGAAGGGCAACCATTAAAAGGATTGAATGATCAGCCTGTCAGCTTTATGAAAGCGGATGATTTTATTGACGATACCAGTGCGGAAAAAGTATATGTTACCGTTTATTTTGCCAACAAAAAAGGAAATAAATTAGTACCCGTAAACTTAAAAATATCCATGGATAACGGAAACAGCACAGTGGAAAAGCTTATAGTAGAAAGCCTGATTTCCGGTCCGGAAAACGTCAAAAATATTGACGATATTGACGTTGATGTTAAGAAAACCGTACCAAACGGCACAAAACTGTTAAATATTTCTACCATAGATGGAATTTGCTATGTGGATTTAAATGAAAAGTTTTTGGAAAAGACGAAGGGAGTAAAGGATGGAGTTGTTATTTATTCTATTGTAAATTCTTTGGCCGAACTTTCCACAATAAACAAGGTTAAATTTACTATCAACGGAGAAGTTAAGAAAACCTATCGGGATGATATTGCTTTTGACCAATTGTTTGAACGAAATCTGGAATTAGTGGAAGGGAGCAAGTAATGAATATAAAGAGACCCCTTATTTGGCTGCTGGCCTCCTATCTGGCAGGTTTGGCCAGTTTTCCTCTTGCCCCCGTTTTTACCGTAATTATAGCTTTGATAAGCCTTATTCTTATTTTTTTGTGGCTTTTCTTTCCGAGAAAAAAACGGAAAGAAAAGTTACGAAATTATTTTTTCCTCCTGTGTTTGCCCCTTTTGCTCCTGTCAGGTTATATACTTATGAACCGGCAGCTTGAAAAAGATGGCATGGATTTGCTCTTTGAGGATGAGATTAAGGGAAAAGTAACGGGAAAGGTTACAAGTTTTCAGGAAAAGAAAGAATATCAGGTTCTTACTTTAAAAAATGTTACCTATAGGCTGAATGGGGACAGGATTTATTCAGGAAATAAAGTTACAGTCTATACCACTTCTAAGGTCCGGTATAAAATCGGATATGTCTTAACCGTTTCTGGTAAAATCAAAAAATTTCAGCATGCATCCAATCAGGGACAATTTAACGAGTATTTGTACAATAAAATGCAGAAAATCGATTATAAAGTATTTGGAGAATCCATTGAAGTAATCGATATACATATTTCCACTTTTCAACAGTTTCTGCATGACTTAAGAAATCATTTAAAAACCGTATATGAGAAGTTATTGCCGCCTAAAAATGCCGGAATCTTATCCGCAATGGTTTTAGGAGATAATTCTCTTTTAGAGGAGGAGATGAAAGAGCTGTACCGGAAAAGTGGTATTTCTCATATCTTAGCCATATCAGGCCTGCATATTTCTATACTGGGGCTTACTTTATATAAGCTGCTAAGGCGTTTAAGGTGTCCTTCATTACTAAATTCTGTTGTATCTATCTTTATCATTATTTCCTATGGAATTCTGACTAATTTCAGTGTTTCCACCAACCGTGCCGTAGTCATGATGATAATACTTATCGGAGCTGATCTGATCGGACGGACTTATGACTTGTTATCTGCCACTGCGTTAAGCGCTTTGATTATTTTAATTCAGTCTCCCCTGCAGATAACCAATGGAGGATTTTTGCTGTCCTTTGGAGCAATTTTGGGAATTGCTCTTTTGAATCCGCTCATTTCGGAACTTATCCCTTTAAAGGGGAAGCTATGGAATGGCTTTCGCTCCAGCCTTAGCATACAGGTTATTACACTTCCGGTAATTCTTTACTTCTTTTACGAAGTCCCAACTTATGCTGTTCTTATAAACATGATTATATTGCCATCTTCCACCATTATACTGTTATTAGCTATATTGGCAGGAATTGGCGGATGTATCTGGCTTCCCTTGGGCAAATTTCTGATAGGCGGTACCAATGATCTGTTAAATTTCTATGAATGGGTATGCCGCATGGGCGCAAAACTTCCGGGAAAATCCATATTAATTGGCAGGCCGGCTCCATGGGTAATAGCAGCTTACATAAGTTTATTAATATTAATTCTGATATGCCATAAAAGAAAGAAAAAGAAACTATGTATAGCCTTCCTGCCGTTTTTACTGATAATTTTTATTAAGCCACAAAACATCACTTTTAATATTACTTTTCTTGACGTAGGACAGGGGGATGGTATTTTTATGGAAAGTCCCACAGGGACTACTTATCTTATTGACGGAGGAAGTTCAGATGTGTCAAAAGTGGGCAAGTACCGAATTGAGCAATATTTAAAGTCGAAAGGCATAGCTGCTATCGATTATGCAATCGTAACCCATATGGATACGGACCATATATCCGGGCTAAAAGAGATAATGGAAAATATGGCTGATGTGGAAAATAAAAATAATCTGGAATCTGCAGGCAGAAATAAAAGGGATGCCTATCAGGGCTATATCCAAATCCGCAATCTGGTACTTCCGGATATTTTGCAAAAGAAAGAGGCATATTCCCAGTTGGTTAACCTGGCTTTATTAAAAGGAATCCAAATCCGGTATATGAAAAAAGGTGATTTCATTAAGGACGGCGATATGAGATTAACCTGCTTAAATCCGGCTCCAGCTTTCTTTTATTCATCTTTAAATGCCTCCAGTATTGTACTAAGTGTAAACTACGGAAAGTTTGATATGCTTTTAACCGGAGATATGCAAGAGGAGGGGGAAGAAACGGTAATAAAGGTATTAAGGGAATACATGGCAGGTTCGGATGTTTTCTCTAATAAAAAAATAAACCAGGGAATCCCTGCAGGTGCTGATTACGATGTACTTAAAGTGGCTCATCACGGGTCGAAAAATTCTACAAGCGTAGAGCTTCTTTCGATTATTAAACCGGAGTTGTCCATCATATCCTGCGGCAGGAACAATTCCTACGGTCATCCTCATAAAGAATTGCTGGACAGGCTTGATGAAGTTGGAAGTGAAAAACTGATTACTTATAATACGGGAGCTATTACTTTTATGACGGATGGAGTAATACTAAAGTATAAAAAGTTCTTGGAAAATTAGTTATTTTTCATGAATATTGACTTTGTTGCTACAGGTCGAATATCTAACAGTAATGATGTAATGAGATTGGAGTCCAGTTTTGAACTGCAGGATATGTCAACTACTACAATCAATACCTATGTATGTGGAGAAGAATCATCCGAGGAAGGATTTTTCAAGATTGAAAAGGCAGACACGGACATGGCGCATATCGTTAGCACCGTGTCCGTGTTTTAATGCAAAAGAATAGCGAGACGCTTTAGCTCCCTGGCATTTCTAGGGGCTTTTAATATAATTTATAAACATAGCTAAATAACAGATGGAAAAAAATATAATAAATTTCAAAAAATTAGTTGCATTATTTTCTTTTTCGTAATATAATACCCCCATTAGATAATTTAAGCAAAAATGAATAAAGTTTAGCATCTAAGATCAGCTTTCCGGATATATATCCGGATATATAAATATAATATATTAAATTTATATTATATATTTATATAGTTGAATATTAGATGGAACAAAAGGGTTTCAACATTTATTAATAACTACCCTGAAACGGTAGTTATTGATAAGGGCTGAACCCCTTTTTTATTTAAGAAATTGCATCCTATTTTTATTTTCAAACATTATGGAGGTGGATTTAATGAGAAAAAAATTATTATCATTGGTACTGGCCACCATTTTAATCGGCTCCTTATTAGGGGGCTGCGGTGGCAAAGAAGAAAGCACCAGTACACCGGGGGCTACAACGACACCGTCAAGTGACTCTGCGTCCTCGGGAACAGAAGATAATGTAATAAAAATTGGTGTTATATGTACCCTTACCGGTGGCAGCGCTATTTACGGCGAAGGTGCAAGTAATGCAGTCAAAATGGCAGAAGAAGAAATTAATGCCAGTGACAGTGAAATCAAAGTTGAGATTGTTGAAATCGTTGACGATGCCGGTGACTCCAAACAGGCAGTAAACGCTTATAACAGTCTAGAGCCCAAATCTCCGGAAGCGGTTGTTGGTGCCTTCTTCTCATCTGTAACATTACCTATCGCTGAAATTGCAAAAGAACAGAATATGCTATTGCTTGCTACAGGTGCTACCAACAAGAAAGTAACCGAAGTTGGGCCTACAATCTTTCGATGTTGTTTTATTGATCCTTACCAGGGAAAGATGGCGGCTCAGTTTGCAAAAGAGCAGGGTGCTACCAAGGTGGCGGTTATTTATGCAAAAGATGATGACTACTCCAACGGACTTAAGGATGCTTTCATAGAGAATGCCAAGACCTATGGTATCGATGTAGTTTACACAGGAGAATGTACGACAAAGGATACAGATTTTACCGCTCAGGCTTCACAGATAGTTTCCGCAGGCGCCGATTTTGTCTTTTATCCTTGCTTTCTTGATACGGTTCCTTTGTTCGTTCAGCAGGTTAGAGATGCCGGATATTCAGGAAAGATTATGGGTGGCGACGGATGGGATGGTTCCGATACCACTGGTTTGGAAGACTATTTTAAGGATTGCTACTTTACCAATCACTATTCTTCGGAAGATACAGCACCGGCAGTAAAGAATTTTGTTGAAAAATATACCGGTAAATATGGTAAAGAAAGCTTAAATGCATCTGCAGCTCTTTACTATGATGCAATCTATATGTTAGTTGAGGCAGCCAAGAATGGGGGCGGAACGGATACGGCATCTTTAGTAAAAGGTATGACCGGAATGACTTTTACCGGGGTGGGCGGTACCTTTACCATTGATGAAAACCGTAATGCAGTTAAGAGTGTTGTGATTAATACATATGAGAACGGTCAGGTAAAGTGGTTAAAGACTCTGGCTCCGGAAAATTAATACCTTTTCATCATGTAATATACAAAAAGATTACGACACAGGAACGGTTCCTGTGTCGTAGTTCATAGCAATAAATTTTTACGGGTGTGGCCCAAGGTGCTTTTCACACCCTGATCTGGTTATTAAAAAAATCGGAAAGACAGGTGTTTGCATGTCGTTATTTATTCAGAGTTTGGTAAATGGCTTGAACCAGGGTGCAATTTACGCATTAATTGCCCTCGGATATACCATGGTATATGGAATTATCCGGATGATTAACTTTGCACACGGTGATTTCATAATGGTTGGTGCTTATACATTATTTTACACTGTTCCTTTAATGATAAGGGCTGGAGCGCCCGCATGGACTGCGGTAATTATTGCAGTTGCAGTTTGTACTGCTGTGGGAATCGGCGTTGAAGTTATCGCTTATCGGCCGGTACGTAAGGCCGGTGCTATGACGGCATTAATCACAGCTCTGGCAATGAGCCTTTTCCTTGAGAATCTGGCCATGGTTGTGTTTGGCCCGAACCCCAAAAATGTTAAGCCAATATTTCAGATGGCCTCTCTTGAAATACTGGGAGCAACTTTACAGTTGAAATATTTGCTTACCTTAGGTATTGGTTTTGCCATGATGATTGGGTTACAGATATTTGTGAAAAAAACAAGATTAGGGAAGGCTATGAGAGCGGTTCCGCAGGATAAGCAGGCGGCTACCCTTATGGGAATTCATGTGAATACCATTATTACGGTTACCTTTGCCATTGGTTCCGGTCTTGCTGCCATAGCGGCGCTTATGTATTGCAGTACCTATCCGAGATGTACAACGGATATGGGAAGCATTATGGGTCTGAAGGCATTTATAGCAGCTGTAATCGGCGGTATCGGAAGTATACCGGGCGCTATGATTGGCGGCATCCTGGTTGGTTTAATTGAGATTTTGGTTAAGGTTTATCTTGCTCCGGGCTGGTATGAGGCTATCACATACAGTCTCTTAATTATTGTTTTGCTTGTGAAGCCATCCGGAATTCTTGGTAAGTCAATTGGCGAGAAAGTGTAGGTGGGAATATGAAAATTGAGAAAAAATGGACATATTTCATAAATTTTATCGGTCTTTGTATACTGTTCCTGCTGTTTTTATTATTTTTCGAATCACAGGTTTTAGGAGCAAGAACGAACTATATTAAAGGTATTTTTACAACAGCATGCTATACCATTATAATGGTTACCTCCCTTAACCTATTGACGGGCTTTATGGGCGAATTTTCCTTAGGTCATGCCGGCTTTATGTCGGTGGGAGCTTACAGTTCGGCAATCGTCACAAATATGTTAGCTGATAAAGGAATCCCGGATTTTATCCTGTTTATTATAGCATTACTGGTTGGAGGCATAGCAGCGGCGGTTACAGGTACTTTGGTAGGAATACCTGCTTTAAGGCTTCGGGGAGATTATCTGGCTATTGTTACCATTGCCTTTGCGGAAATCATTCGGGTTGCCTTTTGTAATTTTAAGATTACTGGCGGCGGAAAAACCATGAGCGGGATTGCAAAACTATCAAATTTTTATTGGTGCTACTGGGTTATGGTCATTTGTGTGGCTGTTATGTATATGTATGTCCGTTCCAGGTACGGAAGGACCGTCATTGCCATTCGGGAAGACTATATTGCGGCAGCAGCCAGCGGAATTAATGTAACCTATTATAAAGTTTTGACCTTTACCATTTCTGCTTTTTTTGCAGGTGTAGGCGGAGCAATGTATGCTCATTATATGACAGCTATGATACCGACAAACTTTAATTTCATGTATTCCGCAGAATTTCTAACGGAGGTTATTATCGGCGGCACAGGGTCATTAACCGGTTCGATTCTCGGTGCTGCTTTCTTATCAGCACTTCCGGAAGCAATGAGACAGTTTGCCAAATACCGTATGCTTGCGTATTCTGTCATATTGGTGCTGGTAATGATGTTCAGACCCGGAGGAATTTTCGGAAAATATGAATTTTCCCTGGCAGGTACTGTTTTCAAACTGTTTGGGAAAAAACGAAAAAAGGAGGTAAGTAAATTATGAGTGCGGAACCACCCGTATTAAAAGCAACCCATTTGGGAATATCCTTTGGGGGATTAAAAGCGGTTAACGATTTTAATATTGAAATCGGTAAAAGAGAATTGTTCGGATTAATCGGCCCAAACGGTGCCGGCAAAACAACTGTATTTAATTTACTTACCGGCGTTTATAAGCCTACGGAGGGTGCATTTTTCTTAAATGGCATAAATATGAATGGTAAAAAGACCCATCAGGTTGTAAAGGCAGGTATTGCCCGAACCTTTCAGAATATACGGCTTTTTAAGAAAATGACCGCTTTGGATAACGTAAAGGTTGCGATGAATATGAACATGAAGTATTCTTTTCCTTCCGCATTTTTGCGCTTACCGGGATATTGGAAAGAAGAAAAGGAAATTGATGAAAAGGCCAGAGAACTGTTAGAAGTGGTAAACCTAAAGGACAAAGCGGATTTTATTGCGGAAAATCTTCCTTACGGCCAGCAAAGACAGTTAGAGATTGCAAGAGCCCTTGCAACCGATATGAAGCTTTTGCTGCTGGATGAACCGGCGGCAGGTATGAATCCTACGGAGACAGCCCAGCTGCTTGATATTATTAATGTAATCCGAAAGAAATTTAACATATCTGTCCTTTTAATCGAACATGATATGAGTCTGGTTATGAAAATTTGTGAGAAGATTCAAGTAATCGACTATGGCGAGACAATTGCATTTGGAACACCCGAAGAAATTGCAGGTAATCCAAGAGTTATTGAGGCATATCTTGGAAAAGAAGAGGAATAGGAGGAAGAGGGCTTATGTTAACAGTAAAAGATCTTCATGTTTCCTATGGGGCTATTCACGCCATTCACGGGGTAAGTTTAAGTGTGAACGACGGTGAAATTGTCTCCCTTATTGGTGCAAACGGTGCCGGCAAAACAACCATTCTTCATACTATAACCGGACTTAAAGAGGCAACCAGCGGAACCATTATGTATAATGATCTGGATTTATGTGCAACGGATGCCAGCAAACTGGTCAGATATGGAATAAGTCATGTTCCCGAAGGCAGACACATATTCCCGGATATGACCGTTATGGAAAATCTGGAAATGGGTGCTTATTGTAAGAAAGCTAAAAAGAGCCAGTTGGAGAAAAATTATCAAATGGTATTTGAAAGATTTCCAAGATTAAAGGAAAGATATAAGCAGCTTGCGGGAACTTTATCCGGCGGGGAACAGCAGATGTTAGCCATGGGCCGGGCCTTAATGTCGGATCCTAAAATCATTTTAATGGATGAGCCTTCCATGGGACTTTCTCCAATTCTGGTCAGGGAAATCTTTAGTATTATTAAATATTGCCATGACTCAGGGATAACCATTCTCTTAGTGGAACAGAATGCAAAAATGGCACTTAGTATCGCAGACAGGGCTTATGTTTTGGAAACAGGAAACATAAAAATCCAGGGAAAGGCCAGAGAATTGCTGGAAGACGACCGGGTCCGTAAGGCATATCTGGGTCAATAGCCTTAAAAATTGGCCTGATGGCAGAAGGGAGGTTAGTATGGAAAAGTTTGTACTTGCGGTTACAAGGACCTGCGGAAGCGGAGCAACAACCATATGTAAAATGCTTGCGGATTATTACAAAATCAATATGTATGATAAGCAGCTTTTACGTCTGGCTTCGGAAGACAGCGGGATTAATGAAGAATTGTTCCATAATGCGGACGAGGAAGTTAAGAAAACCATTCTTTACCGTGTTTCCAAAAAGGTATATAATGGTGAATTAATTCCTCCTGAAAGCGATAATTTTACCTCGGATATTAACCTGTTTAATTATCAGGCAAAAGTACTCAAAGAACTTGCAGAGGAAGAATCCTTTATCGTAATTGGCAGATGCGGTGATTTTATTTTACGGGACAATAAAAACACAATTTCCATATTTATTACGGCCGATATGGAGGACTGTATCAGACATGAAATGGACAGACTTGTCTGCGGCAGAAGAAAAGCCGTAAAGCATATTGCCAAAACCAATAAATTCCGAAGTGATTATTACACTTATCATACAGGACTTAAGTGGAGGAATCCCGATAATTATGATTTATGCATTAACACCAGTAAGCTAGGGTATGAAAATACAGCAGAACTAATTAAGAATTATGTTTCACTTAGAATTGGAATATAGGGAATTATTTTTTTATGTACAAAATAAAATTAAATTTATAAAAAATGGAAATTGGGTGTGAATTATGGAAAACTTAGGATACTACGATGGGAAATATGATTTAATTGAAAATATGTACGTACCCTTTGACGACAGGGTTCATTACTTTGGCGATGGTGTGTATGATGCCACTTGTGCAAGAAATCATATTATTTTTAATCTGGATGAGCACATTGACAGATTTTATAACAGTGCCGGACTTTTGCAGATTAATATTCCCCATACGAAGGAAGAACTAAAGAATCTTTTAAATGAAATGGAAAAAAAGGTAGATGGAGAAATCCATTTTGTTTACTGGCAGGTAACAAGAGGAGTTGCGCCAAGAAACCACATATTTCCGGATGCGCCGGCCAAATTATGGATTATGATACGGCCTGCCCAAATAGGTGATCCTTCCAAACGGTTAAAACTTATGACCGTTGAGGATACCAGGTTTTTACATTGCAATATAAAGACATTAAATTTAATTCCCAATATCATGGCTTCCCAAAAAGGCGAGGTGGCAGGCTGTGATGAGATTGTATTTCACCGGGGAGACCGCGTTACGGAATGCTCCCACAGTAACGTAAGTATTATAAAGGACGGAATATTTATTACCCATCCGACAGACCACTATATCCTGCCCGGTATTGCAAGAGCCCATTTGATTAAGATGTGTAAAAAGTTTGGCATACCGGTGGATGAAACTCCCTTCACTGTTAAGGAAATGATGGAAGCAGATGAAGTTATCGTATCTTCATCCAGTAATTTCTGCCTGTCAGCTTATGAAATTGACGGACAGAGGGTTGGAGGAAAGGCGCCGGAACTCCTTCATAAATTACAGGACGCTCTGATGGAGGAATTTTTAGAAGCTACCAACCTTAAGGAGGCCTGACTCTATGACCAGGGAGGAATTGTCTGTTTACAATGTGGGAGAGAACTTAGACAATTTAATGAATTTAGATCCCAGAGGTTATGGCGTATGCCGTATTTTATATGCGGGAAGCAGAGCCTATACCGGAGAGCCCCTTACCACCCACTGTGCGAAGAAACTTGTAGAAGCCATTAAACCCGGTGATTTTGTGTATATTCTTACCGGTTTCATTCTGCTTCCCCATAAAGCCCCTGAAACAGACGGAATTGTAAGTTCCATGCTTTTATGCAGATCCTTAGTCCAGGCCTTTAATGCAAAGCCGGTAATTATCTGCCCGGAGGATACTTTGGAAGCTGTAAAAAAATGTGCCGGAGTGGTGGGCCTTCACTGCTATACGGATATGGATCAGGTATCAGAGCTTCCCATTTCCATGGGGGTCATAACATTTACAAAGGATGTTAAAAAAGCTAAGGAGCAGGCTGACCAGATTATTGCAAAAAGGATGCCGAAAGCAGTAATTGCTATTGAAGCAGCAGGAGCCAATAAATACGGCGAATATCACAGCGCAGCCGGAGTCAATATAACGCAACTGGAAGCAAAATCAGATATTTTATTTGAAAAGCTGAAAAATAAAGGCGTACTTAATATTGCCATTGGTGACCTGGGAAATGAAATAGGAATGGGCACCATAGGTGAGCATATTAAAAAATATATTCCTTATACGGATGATAATCAATGCAAGTGTAATTGCAAAGGCGGCATTCTGGCATCTACCTGTGCGGACAATATTATTACGGCTACGGTATCGGACTGGGGATGTTATGGCTTAATGGCGGCAATTGCTTATCTGAAGAAGAATATGGAGATTTTCCATGACGGAGATATGGAAATGGAAGTTATACGTGTAGCCACAAGAAGCGGTATGGTTGATATGACCGGCTCCCGGATTCCCGGAATTGACGGCTTTAATACGAAAATTATTGTTAATATCGTTGACCTTATGGGTCATTGCACGGAATATGCTGTGAAGTACGATAAAAACATCCATTGGTTTGACAGCGTCCTGAAAAAAGGATTTTTTCAGACAAAAGATTAATATATTAATGCCGCTGCTTAATCAACAGGGATAAGGAAAGAGTAAAGAAAACTTTTCACATATGATTGGTATGCTTTTTAAAAGAATGGAGGCTAATATGTCCGAATTACGTATATTACCGGCAGGAGATTTGTCTGTGGTAGCCGAATTTGGAAATGAAATAAGTACTGCCTGCAATGAAAAGGTAAGGCTCCTTAATCAAAACCTGAAAAAGAAAAAAATAAAAGGTATTGTAGAGATGGTTCCTACCTTCCGGTCTTTGTTAATCTATTACGACCCCCTTGTAATATCCTATGAAAAGTTGTGTAAGTATATCCGCTCTGCTTCAAAGACAAAGGGAAATATAAAAAATGATTCCAGACGAATTATTGAGATACCCGTGTGTTACGGGGGGCAATACGGAGAAGATCTTGCTTTTGTTGCGGAATATGCGGGAATGAGTAAAGAAGAGGTAATAAGGATTCATTCCGGCAGGGATTACCGTATTTATATGTTAGGGTTTTTACCGGGCTTTCCTTATCTTGGCGGAATGGATAGTAGACTCACTACTCCTAGACTTCCTAATCCCAGGACCTTAATTCCGGCAGGGTCGGTGGGAATAGGAGGAGAACAGACAGGAATTTACCCCGTTGCATCTCCCGGGGGCTGGAGACTGATTGGAAGAACCCCCCTGAAATTATATGACAGTGAAAGAGAAAAAACCACATTGTATCAGGCTGGGGACTATATTCGTTTCCGTCCCGTTGATGAGGAAGAATATCACCGTATAAAAGAGCAGGTTGAGAGTGGGACTTTTCGGTGCAAAATAACCTTGGAAAATTAAGGAGGGGTAGAAAAATGAGTATTCAGATAATATCGCCCGGTGCCTTAACTACGGTACAGGATTATGGAAGAGTGGGATTTTGTGAAATTGGATTTTCACCCTCCGGTGCGGTTGATACCCGGTCCATGGAACTTGCCAATATTCTGGTAGGTAATGAAATGGGAGAAGCGGTTCTGGAATGTACCATCATTGGACCCACCATTTATTTTACCAGGGATAATGTGATTGCTGTTACCGGTGCCTACATGGCTCCCAGAATAGATGGGAGGGAAATTCCCATGAACAGGGCGGTTACCGTAAAAACAGGCGAAACTCTGTCTTTAGGTACTGCAGAAACAGGATGCCGTACCTATATTGCATTTGCAGGAGGGCTTGCCATAAAAAAGTGTTTTGGCAGTAAATCTACCGATATAAAGTGCGGAATCGGCGGGGTAAATGGCAGGCCAATAAAGGCCGGGGACGAAATAGAATTTGCAAATCCGGTTTCTTATCTGAAAGGGATGGAAAAGCGTGTCCACAGGCAAATGGAAGCAGTTGCTTTACCAAAGACCATCCGGGTTATTATGGGGCCTCAGGATGATTATTTTACGGAAGAAGGAATTAAGACTTTCTTAAGCAGTCCGTATAAACTGACCAATGATTCCAACCGAATGGCCTGTAAACTGTCCGGTCCCGTTATTGCCAGCAAAAAGACCACAGACATTATTTCTGACGGAATTTCCTTAGGTTCCATCCAGGTATCCATAAATGGTCAGCCAATAGTTATGCTGTCAGATCGTCAGACCACAGGCGGATACGCCAAAATAGCAACGGTAATATCCGCTGACATCCCCAATATCGCCCAATGCAAGCCAGGGGATTCCCTGCTTTTTCAAAGTGTATCTTTAGAAACGGCTCATAAACTTTATAAACAGCGTGTAAAGTCCATGAAAAAATTGCAGCAAAAAATGCGGTAGCAGCGCTATGTAGTAATTTTGCACATAACCGGCTATTATTAATTTATCATTCCACATATAGCCTGATAGGAGGTAACATGGATTATAGAAATGAAAGCCCTGCAAAAGTTAGAAGCCTGATAAGAATGGGAGAAATTACATCGCCCACAGCGGGAATGTGCGCCGGCTTTGCCCAGGCTAACCTGGTAATACTGCCAAAAGAACTGGCATATGATTTCCTTCTTTTTGCCCAGAGAAATCCCAAAGCCTGTCCTGTCTTAGAGGTTCTGGACCTTGGTGAACGTGCCGTAAAATATTTGGCAAAGGACGGGGATATTGCTATGGATATTCCCAAATACCGGGTATATGAGTACGGTGAATTAACCGGAGAATATACGGATATTGTGAAATTCTGGAAGCCTGATTTTGTCAGCTTTTTAATTGGCTGCAGTTTTTCTTTTGAAGAAGAATTGCTGGAAGCTAACATACCAGTAAGACATATAGAAGAACATTGTAATGTTCCTATGTATTTAACCAATATTCAATGTGAAAGGGCAGGTATGTTTTCCGGAAATATGGTTGTCAGTATGAGGCCAATTCCATACCGGGATGTGCCTAAAGCCGTATCGGTAACGGCCGCTATGCCAAAAGTTCATGGAGCTCCCATACATATCGGATGCCCGGAAGTCATCGGGATTAAAGATATTAACCGGCCCGATTTTGGGGACAGGGTAACAATAAAAGAAGGAGAAGTGCCAGTATTCTGGGCCTGCGGAGTTACACCCCAGGCGGCGCTTATGGCATCCAAACCGGCCTTTGCAATTACTCATGCTCCCGGTCATATGTTTATAACGGATATTAAAAATGTGGATTTGAAATTTTAGAAAAAGATAACAGGGGTTCGGGTATAAATTTTATTGCCTTTTTTCGCCAGCAGGGTAAAATTTTTTTGTAAAACGGTTGTGGCTGTTATATTGAAAACAGCCGCATTAATTTAATAAGGTTGGAGGTTAATATGTATACCATTGATTTAAATTGTGATTTAGGCGAAAGCTTTGGAAGATATACACTTGGCATGGATGAAGAGGTAATTCCTTTTATATCCTCGGCCAATATAGCCTGCGGATATCATGCTTCTGATCCGGTAGTTATGGAAAAAAC
This sequence comes from Lachnoclostridium sp., assembly GCA_047777345.1. GTDB lineage: Bacteria > Bacillota > Clostridia > Lachnospirales > Lachnospiraceae > Anaerocolumna. The sequence goes on from JBKEEJ010000004.1 coordinate 27,960, forward strand.
AGTGCGGCTTGCCAAGGCAAATGGGGTTCATGTGGGAGCCCATACAGGCTTTCCGGATTTACTTGGGTTTGGCAGAAGAAATATGTCTTTATCCCTAAAGGAAGCCAAAACATACACTATTTATCAGATAGGCGCGCTGCAAGGTTTTTGTAAAGCGGCAGGCGTTCCCCTTTATCATGTGAAGCCTCATGGTGCCTTTTATAACATGGCGGCAAGGGATTACGATTTAGCCTGTGCCATCTGTGAAGGTATTGCTTGCGTCGATTCCAGACTTATTTTGCTGGGTTTAAGTAACAGCCAGATGGAAAAGGCAGCAAAGGCCACAGGAATCACTTTCAAACAGGAAGTATTTGCAGACCGGGCATACGAGGACGATGGAAGCCTGGTAGCCAGAAGTAAGCCAGGGGCAGTTATTGAGGATGAAGAAGAGGCAATCAGGCGGGTAGTCAAAATGATTAAAGAAGGCTGTGTAACCTCAATTAATGGAAAAGAAATAGAAATAAAGGCCGATTCCGTATGTGTCCACGGTGACGGCCCAAAGGCATTGGCATTTGTAAAGCTGATTCGAAAAACCTTAGCGGACGAAGGAATAAAGGTAAAACCATTTTAGGGGGATTACCATATGACACAGTTATTATTTAATTTGATGAATCATTTGTAAAACGATTTCTATAAGCAAGTGGAGTCATGCCCACTTGCTTTTTAAATTGCTGAATAAAATAACTGCATCCGTTAAAACCAGAATTTTCAGAAATTTCCGTCACAGAAAAAGAAGTGGTTCTAAGTAAAGATTTTGCGTAGGATATACGAATATTTATTAAATATTCATATGGAGTCATTCCTGTTTGAGACTTGAAAAGATGGGAAAAATAAAATTTACTTATGCCGAATTCTTTACTTATATCATCTAAAGTTAATTTTGCGGTTAACCTTTCTTCCATAAATTCTATCGATCTTTTAATAATAGGAGAAATCTTATTATCACTGTTTAACTGACTGGACTTAACAAGGGCAAGAATATCGGAACACATATTAATGATGGCTGTGGAAGCACGTATTATATTAATGTTATTATATTCACGTGAGTAGTTATATATCTGATGAAAAACATTACTTAAATCTATGTTTACGGGAGTTAAGGAATTAATGATTTCCTGCAGATATCCATTAATACATGTTCCGCTGAAATGAATCCAATAAAAGTCCCATTCGCCGCTTTGAGGAGCACAGTAATAAGAATGTATTAAATCGCAATCGATTAATATCGCTGATTCTTTGTCTAATACTATCTTTTTTTCTTTATACTCTACAATTCCAGCCCCACTACGTGTATACAGCAAAAGATAACTATGAATATTACTTCTGCGTATAACTCTGTAATTAGGAGTAGCTATATAATGTCCCATGCATTGGACATACATGTATTTTTGACGAATTTCCAATGAAGGCGTAAAATCATAAGCCCATGAGTTAGCCTTTAAGGATGAATAAGGCACAATAGTTCTCAAAATCAGCTCCTCCTTTATCATTCGGGATAATATTTCTTATATTATCTCATATCTTGTTTAATAAAGCAAGATAATTATATTATTATAGCAACAATATTTAATGACATAAAAAAATTTGAATGATATTATTGTGTTATCTAATAAAATTATACAGACAATATAAATTTTGCTCAACAATAATGTAGGAAATTTACAAACAAAATGGACATGTTATAGCATGTTACCAATAAAATTATACATATAACAAGGAGGAAACGAGATGCTGAGGAAGAACAAAAAACTTATATCATTAGTATTAACCGTCATTATGGTTTTATCTCTATTTGCAGGATGTGGTAAAACAGATGGTAATTCGGAAGAATCAGTAAATGGTACATCAACTGAAAATGGCAGCCAGGCGGATAGTACACAATCAGAATCAGAAAAAGAGATTACGCTGACTATCTGGGACTGGGATTCCGCATTTAGTGAACATATGACAGAATACTATACAAAAAGTCATCCAAATGTAAAATTCAATTTTGTAAATGTAGCTGCAGACAATTATTTTCAGAAATTGCAAGGCGCTCTTTCTTCAGGACAAGGCGTGCCTGATATAATTCTTTGCGAAATGAGTTATAGAGGAAAAGTATTTGATCTTGGAATTATGGATGATCTTAAAAAGGAACCATATAATCTTGATCCGTCAGAAATGTATGATTTTGCAGTAAGTCTTGGATCTGATAAAAACGGGTCATTATTGGGAGTTGAACAGCAGGTATGTCCTTCAGGCTTAGCATACAGAAGAGATTTAACAAAGAAATATTTTGGCACAGATGATCCGGCAGAATTGGAGAAATTATTGCCTGATTGGGATAGCTTTATTGAAAAAGGAAAAGAGGTTGCTAAAAAGAGCAGTGGTACTGAATATATGCTGCCGGGTGTAACAACAGTAGCTTTCTATATTCTTCGTAATCAGGACTGTAAAGAATATATCACGGACACAACAATTGATCTTACGGGAAGATATTCGAAAGATATAGAAACCCTTACGAAAATGGTGAATGCCGGAATCATTATGCCGGGTGATTCAGAAACAACCATTGCAGATGGATTTGCAAACGGAAAATTCATTTTCTATCCATGTGCCCCTTGGGTAGAAAAATGGTATATTGCGGCAAATGATCCTGATGGAAGCGGCAACTGGGGATTAATGGCTGCTCCAAACGGCGGATTTACATATGGCGGAACATCCGTAGGTGTGTATAAAGATAGCAAAAATAAAGAAGCAGCATGGGATTATATCCGTTATACATACTGTGATGGAGAGGGCATTAAAGAAGCATATAAGAAGTTCGGTTTTATGTCTGGATTCAAATCCGCATATGGCGATGATTCTATTTACACCACTCAAAAGAGCGAATATGATGATTTCTTTGGAGGCCAGGAACTTGGCAAGAAATATAAAGAAATTATGGAAAATGGCTTAAAAGGCCAGGTGCAGACAAAATATGAATCAAATGTTGTAAGTGCAATTGGTGTTGTTGGCGCTGCTTATGACAATGACCCTTCAATGACTGCAGATCAGATATTACAGAACTTGATTGACGTAGTTAAAAAGGATTGTCCGGAAATGGAGGTTAAATAATTAAATAAATTGTTATCGGGAGAATGTGGCAACACATTCTCTCGGTATAAAAGGAACTTTTTGTGAATAGTTGATGAAAAATCAAGGAGTCCAAAATGAGAAAAAAAAAGACAGCTGTAGGTAAAAAAATATGGCCCTATATTTTTTGTATTCCATTTGTTTTATGCTTTATTCTGTTTACTCTTTATCCAACCATTTACTCGTTTGAGGTATCATTAAATGACTGGAACGGCTTTAGTGACAAGGTATTTATCGGCATAAAAAATTATATTTATATCTTTACAAAAGATACGCTATATTGGAAATCATTTTTGAATACATTAATTTTAATGTTATTGTCAACACCCACAACAGTATTTTTTGGACTGGTTTTAGCATATATACTAAATAATCTGAAAAAAACAAAGCATTTTTTCCAAACTACGGTATTTTATTCCTACGTAATTACTCCTGTTGCTGTTGGATTTATTTTTTCTTACATGTTTGACTGGAAAACAGGATTTATTAATAAATTATTAACTGCTATTGGCATTCTTGATGAACCGTTTAACTGGTTACAGTCCGGAGTAGCGATAAAACTGATTATTGTGTTAATGATAATCTGGAGATATTTGGGCTATTATGCAATGTTGTTTTTAGCATCAATGACTTCCATTTCGCCTGAAATATATGATGCCGCAAAAGTAGATGGTTCAACATCTTTTCAAACATTCTGGAGAATTACGGTACCCATGCTTAGAAATTCAATTTCATTCTTAGCAATAACATCAGTTATTGGCGGATTGAAAATGTTTGAAGAACCAATGCTTTTATTTAGTGGATGGAGCAATGCTCAGGCCGGCTCAACAGGTGGACCTGGAAATGCTGCTTTAACGGTAATGTGGAAATTCTATAACGATGCATATAAAATCGATTCCAAATTAGGGTATGCGGCTGCAGAATCCTATGTATTATTCGCTATTACGATAACAATTACTCTTATTTTAAAGGAATTAACAAAGGAGAAGAACGAATGAAAAAAATAACTGTATCCAGTGTTATTAAATTTGCAATTTTAATATCACTTGTAATTCTGATGGTTCTTCCGGTTTATATTGTTGTAATGATGGGAACATATAAAAGCGAAAAGCTGTTTTTAGGAGTACCTTGGATTCCCAGTAATTATTTATTGATTAATATTAAGACAACTTTGGCTCATGGCTATTTCAGAAGCATTTTTAATTCAATCGTTATTTCCTTGGGTTCAGTGCTTTTAACCACAATAACATCGGCATTGATTGGTTTCGCACTGGCAAAGTATGATTTTAAAGGTAAAAAGATTATTGAAACCCTGATTATTGTATTATTGGTTATCCCTACAGAAATAAGTATTGTTGGTTATGTTAGAGAAATGAGAAACATGAATCTTATAAACACATATTTACCAATGATATTAATATGGGGAGCAAATCCATTTTGTGCTTATTTTATGAATTCATTTATTAAAGATTCATTTCCCACGGAGATAATGGAATCTGGAAGAATAGACGGATGCGGTGAAGCAGGCATATTCTTTAAACTGGCTTTACCTATGATTAAACCGGCATTAACGACCGTTATGATTTTAATCTTTTTGTGGTCATGGAATTCCTATATGCTTCCATTAATTATTATTAATGATGATAAAAATTATACAATTCCATTATTTGTATCAACATTGTCTTCGGCATTTACAAGAGATTATGGTGCAATAATGTGTGCGTTAGCTATGTCAATTCTTCCAATGATTGTGGTATTTACTGTTTTTTCGAAGAACTTTATGGAAAGTATAAGCCTTGGAGCAATCAAAGGATAAAAGGAGTTAGAATATATGATTTATGAATATTCAAATCGCAGTGTTACGGACAAAATTGTTTCTCTTAGAGGGGAATGGTCTTTTGTAATGTCTTCTTACGAAGAAAAAGACGGGAACAAAATACATAAAATTACACTTCCTGCTTCCATTACAGAAAAAGGATTTGGAGAAAAAAATGAAAAATCAGAATTGTTTTTTTTAAGTGAAAAGTATAAGTATGTTGGGAAAGTTGTCTTTGAAAAAACATTTGATTTGACGGACATTCATAATAAGAGCGTTATTTTCTTCATGGAACGAAGCAGAATAACAAAAGTATGGGTCAATGGCGTATATGCGGGAAGGCGTGATTTGCTAACTACAAAACAGGTTTATGATATTACTGAATTGGTAAAGGAAGGCAGAAATACGATTTCTGTTGAGGTGGATAATACATACGAGACAGCTCCAAAGGATGCCATATTTGGATCCCACATGGCTACTGAGCATACGCAAACAAACTGGACAGGTATTTTAGGGGAAATTGGTTTAAGAATCAGTCCAAGAATATATCCTTCTTTAATCCGTGTTTATCCGTATGCTTCTGAATATAAAGCAAGGGTAAAAATCAGGTTGTTTTCTCATATTTGCGGAAATGAACGTGTTCGAATTACTTTAAATCAAATAAACGCAGAAGAAAAGGCTGTTCAAAAAGAATTTATTGTCGAGATGGGAAACAACGAGTTTGAAATGAAGCTGAATTTAAATAAAAAGACTCCGTTATGGAGTGAGTTTGCACCATTAATGACATCCATTATTGTAAATATTGAAACCAGTGAAGGTGTCATAGAAAAAGAAGTACAGTTCGGCCTTAGAGACTATGGAATTGGGGAAGATAAAAAACATATTGCTGTAAACGGAAAAAATATTTTTATCAGAAGTGAAACTAACTGTGCGGTATTTCCCAAAACAGGATATGCTCCGATGGATGAAGAATCCTGGGATAAGTTATTTGATACATATCTTAAATATGGCATTAATTATGTAAGATGTCATTCCTGGTGCCCGCCCGATGCAGCTTTTCGAAGTGCCGATAAAAAAGGATTGTATATTCAGCCGGAATTATGTGAATGGACATTCCATACATTTGAGGACCCGAATGAATATGATTACTATACACGTGAGGCAAAGGCAATTATTGATAACTACGGAAATCATCCGTCATTAGTGGCATTAACATGGGGAAATGAGTTGCGCAGCAGGAATAGAAAACGTATGGGTGAGTTATGTCATATTATGCATGATTACGATGACACAAGATTGTATGCGGAAGGATCCAATGCATGGTATGGACAGGAAGGCATTAATGAGGATTCAGACTTTGTACTTGCGCAGGGAAATTATAAAGATGCATGGAGAGGTGCTTTCGCCGGAAACAAAGGTTTTATCAATGAGAAAGTACCCGCAAAAAATATGAATTATTCAAAAGAGATTGCAAATATTGACAAGCCGGTAATCAGTTTTGAAGTAGGACAGTTCCAGGTATATCCTGACTATGATGAAATAAAGAAATATCAAGGACCGTTAGAGGCAAGAAATTTAATGGAATATCAAAAGCTTATGATTAAAAACGGTCTGGGCGGTAAAGACAAGGAATTTCAGGAAGCATCCGGTAAGCTGGCTATGATGTGCTATCGGGAAGAAATTGAAGCCGCAATGAGAACTCCGGATTTGGCAGGTATTTCACTTCTTGGTTTACAGGACTTTTCAGGGCAGGGTACAGCCTTGGTAGGTATGATTGATGCTTTCGGTGATCCTAAAAAATTTTCGGATCCTTCGGATTTTAGAGCTTTCTTTGGTCCGGTAACACCTCTTATTGAGATGGATAAGCATAGTTTTTCTTCCAAAGAAAATGCAGATTTTAAAGTTTATGTTCATAACTTTGGCAATGAAAACCTGTATGAAAAGGTATCTATAAGTGCTGTTAATATGGCAGATGATAATCGGTTATTTTATCAGGAATGGATTCCAAAAGAGATTTCACAGGGTAAATTAAATTATATCGGCCTGGTTCAGTTTAAGATGCCGGAGGTTGAAACTGCAGCTGAAATAGAAATTAGAGTGTCTGTGGGTAATCATATCAATAAGTACAAGATATTTGTATATCCTGACCAAGAAATTACAAGCAAGGAGAGTAACTGCATTATAAGCAAATTTGATCAGGAGGCAATTGAACGTTTGAACAGAGGTGAAAACTTACTGTATAACCCAAAACTGTCACTGGGTTCATTGCCTTGTAGTATACCGGCTTCATACATTTCTGATTTTTGGTGCTGGATCATGTTTAAAAAATGGGACAGCAGCGGAACAATGGGACTTTCCTTAGATCCTAAGGCACCAGTTTTTAATAAATTTCCCACAGATAATTGTACGGACCCAAGATGGTGGCATTTACTTTCGAAAAGCAGAGCAATAGTCTTAACGAAAACAAATATCGAACCATTGATTCCAATGATTGATAACATACAAAGAAATGAAAAACTGGCCATGGCCTTTGAAGTAAATGTGGGTAAAGGAAAAATACTTGTTACTTCGTTAAATCTATCTGATACAAAAGAACCTTCTGTGAAAGCATTTATAAAATCATTGGTTGCATACATAAATTCTGACAAGTTCAAACCATCCGTCTCTTTAACACCGGAAGAATTAATGGAACTGGTACCTGGAGAAAGAAATTGCATCTTTGATGAAAATACAACAGCATATGGAGGTATTAATGCTGACAGGGCTAATAATGCCTTAACAGAATCCAAGGATGCCTGGGATACGGTGGGACTGGCTGATAAAAAAGATGCCTTTTATCAGATTGATTTTCATACAAAAAAAGTTTTGGATACAATTCAAATTGAATTTGTCCAAAATGATATTTATGAAACAGAAGGCGTTACATTTGACTTACCAGGAAAGATAAGTGTTCTGTTTCATTCAGATCATGGGTGGAAACCGGTAGATGTTATATTCCGGAATGAAATCAACAGTGGTGCGGAAAATGTTGTACATTTTAAAAAGATTGAAACAGATTCCATAAAAATTGTCTTTGGCGATGATGACAAAGATGGAGTGAAAATTGCAGCAACTTCCACTTTTGGATATCAGCCATTCGCAATAACCAAAATTCATGCGTATTAAGGAGAATAAAGATGAGAGAAAAGATCGCGTTAAATCATAAGTGGAGATTCATATTAGACCCTGAGAACAAAGGATTAGAGAAAAAAATATATTTGCAAGATTTCGTGAATGCCGAAGAAGTGTACATTCCGCATACATACAATGTGGGAAACGGAACGGATGATTACAGAGGAATCGCTTGGTATCAGTATGCATTTGATGCGGCTGATAATTGGAAGGATAAAAATGTAGAAGTCTATTTTGAGGGATTGTATCGGGATGCGGATTTTTGGCTTAATGGCAAGGCAGTCGGAAAACACTACGGTTCAGGATTTACAACGTTTGGCATTGATCTTTCATCCGAGATTTTGGCGGGAGAAAAAAATATATTGACATTACGCGTAGACAATAGTTACTCCCCCTATGCACTTCCGTGGTTTAATCAGTTTGATTGGGCAGATGATGGCGGTGTGTTCCGGCCGGTATACATTCTGGTGACGGATAAGACATCAATTAAGACGGCACTGATTGATGCAATACCAAAAATCGATACCAGTGACGGGCGTAAAGATGAAGGTGAAGCTTCCATTAAATGCAGAATTGAAATGGCAGAAGGTGCTTTACAAGATGCCATTATTTTCTATGAACTTATTGACGGCGGAACAACCGTTTTAAACGGTACGTTGGATGATACTTATGAAATAAAGGTTCCATATGTAAAATACTGGCATTTTGATGTACCATACCTTTACTTGCTCCGCTTAACCGTCATTGTAAACAGCGAAGTAACAGATGTATATGAAACTAAGATCGGATTTAGAAAGTTCGTTACCGAAGGCAATGAATTTGTTCTGAATGGAGAAAAAGTTCATCTTGTGGGAACTGAGTGGATGCCGGGCTCAGATACAAGGATTGGCAATGCGGAAAGGCCGGAAGATATCGAGAGATTTTTAACTATTTTAAAAGGCTGCAATTGTATTTATACCAGAGTTCATTGGCAGCAGAGCGATTATTTTTATCAGTGGTGCGATGAACACGGAATAATGGTTCAGGAGGAAATACCACTTTGGGGACAGCCGAATGAACCGGTTACCAATACGATGGATATGGTAAAGAAACAATGCGTTGAGATGCTTTATTCTCATTACAATCATCCGTCTATTGTTACCTGGGGTGTCGGCAATGAATTAAACGGTCAGAGTGAAATAACGAAAAAGTATGTTACGGAAGCGGTGAAATACTTTAAAACAATTGATTTACACCGCCCAATCAGTTTTGTATCCAATACAACATGGGAATCTCCTGATGATGCATGTACCAGAAGCGATATAATGATGTGCAATGAATATATCGGCACATGGCAGATGGGATATGACAACGATGAATCGGTAAAGCTTTTCCGAGAAGTAAATAATGATAAACCGATGTTAATTTCAGAGTTTGGACTGTGTGAACCTGCATTCAGCGGTGGAGATGTCAGGAGAAAGCAAATTTTCCTTGACAAGGTAAGTATTTACCGAAAATATAATGTGAACGGTTTTATCTATTTTTGTCTGAATGATTATCGTACACAGATGGGAGAAGACGGGACAGGAAGATTACGCCAAAGAGTACATGGATCAACAGATTGCTATGGCAATCCGAAACCATCTTATTATGATGTTAAGAGAGAGTGTGCACCGATAAAAGTGAATAAAATGGAAGTAAAAGAGAATGCAGTTGAGCTTGAATTAGAAATAAGAAATGATCTTCCAAGATATGAAGTAAAAGAGTATTATGTTCAGGTTTCATCCATTGGATACGCACCTGTTATCAAAACAATACCAGACAGTAAACCTGGGGATAAAGTAGAAATGTCACTTCCTATTAAAGGTATGAAAGATACGGCAGTAAAAATTTATCGTCCGACCGGTGACGAGGTTTTAAACATAAAAATAAAATGATTTTTCAATTTTTTGTTGTTTATATATGTAATAACGACAACTTAGAAAGGGGTAACAAAATTGGCAGCAAAAATATGGGAAGAAACTGTAGTAATACCAACCTATTTAGTTGGCAAGGAAGAAAAAAACCCGATGTTTATTGAAAAGAGGGTTTATCAGGGAAGCAGTGGAAAGGTATATCCTTATCCGACAATTGAAACAATAGTAGATACAAAGGAAGATAAAGAATATAAGGCAGTTTTTCTTGAAAATGAATATATAAAGGTAATGGTTCTTCCGGAACTCGGAGGACGCATTCAGAGAGCTTATGACAAAACCAATCATTATGATTTTGTATATTATAATCATGTCATAAAACCAGCATTGGTTGGTTTGCTGGGACCATGGATATCAGGAGGAATTGAATTCAATTGGCCACAGCATCACAGGCCTACTACTTTTATGCCGGTTGACTATGTGCTTTCTGAAAACGAAGATGGCAGTGTTTCCGTATTATGTAATGATACTGACAGAATATACGGAACAAAGGGAATATGCAAGATTACACTTTATCCGGAAACTTCTTATATTGAAATCACAGGACAGTTATATAACAGAACCGCCTTGCCTCAGTCGTTTTTATGGTGGGCAAATCCTGCAGTGGCAGTAAACGATCATACACAGACAATTATGCCTCCTGACGTTAATGCGGTAATGGATCATGGAAAACGTGATGTTTCAAGGTTTCCAATCGCTACAGGAACATATTATAAAAAAGATTACAGTGAAGGAGTAGATATTTCCAGGTATAAAAATATACCGGTGCCCACATCTTTTATGGCAGCTTCTTCAAAGTATGATTTTATTGGCGGGTATGATTATAGTGCTGAGGCAGGGATTTTGCATGTTGCAGATCATCATTACAGCCCCGGAAAAAAACAGTGGACCTGGGGATGCGGTGATTTCGGTAAAATGTGGGACAGAAATCTTACAGATTCGGACGGACCGTATGTTGAACTGATGACAGGTGTCTACACGGATAATCAACCTGATTTTACATGGTTAAAACCTTTTGAGGAAAAGACATTTACCCAGTATTTTATGCCATATAAAAAGGTCGGAGTTGTAAAGAACGCAACGAAAAATGCATGTATCGGAATGGAAGTTGTTCCAGATGGCCTGCAGGTAAAAGTATATGCCACAAAAAAGTTTGAGAATGCATGTGTTACTGTAAAGTGGAACGACGAAACCATTTTCTGCGAGGAATGTATACTTTCACCAAATGATATTTTTGAAAAAGTAATTCCAGTTAACGATTCACAAAGGAAAGCTTTAGTGGAGGATGCATCCGTAATTTCCATCCGGGTAAGTCAGGATGAAGAGACATTAGTATTTTATCAGCCGGAAAAAGAAAAGATACCTGAAATTCCGGAACCGGCCAAGGCTGCAAAAGACCCTTCTGAAATTATGTATAATGAAGAATTATTTTTAACCGGGCTTCATCTTGAGCAGTACCGTCATGCCACATATTTACCGGATCCATATTATCTGGAAGGATTAAAACGGGATCCCGGAGATTCCAGAATTAATTGTGCCTATGGTATGCTGCTTCTTCGCAGAGGAAGAGCAGAACTTGCCGAACCCTATTTCAGAACAGCAATTAAACGTTTGACGGACAGAAATCCAAATCCGTACAATTCTGAAGCATATTATGATTTGGGATTATGCTTGTTCCTGTTAGGGAAGGAAGAGGAGGCATATGATGCCTTTTATAAGGCAACATGGTCGGCAGAACAGCAGAACATGGCATACTATTATCTTGCGGTTATAGACTGCAGAAGAAAAAATTATGCGGCCGCATTACAGATGATTGAAAAATCTTTGAACAGAAATACCCATAATATAAAATCCAGGGCATTAAAAGCAATCATTCTTAGAAAACTGGGATTAGTAAAAGAAGCAACTGAGTGGATTTCTCTTAATATGGAAATCGATCCATTTGATTATGTATCTGCTTTTGAAGCACAAAAGCTTGGTATGACAATACTTATTGATGAAAAGGAACTTAATCGAAGAAACCGCAGAGACAATTACAACTTACTTCGTGCGGCACGTGATTATGCTGAAGCAGGATGCTATTGTGAAGCTATGGAAGTTTTGAACCGTGCGGATAAAGATATGGCATTGATTGCTTATTATAAAGCATACTATTTAAGTAAGCTTGGAAATGATACGGAAGCTGTGAATATGGTAAAGACAGCGGAAAAGATCAAACCGGACTATTGCTTCCCAAATGACCTTGAAGATATAGAAGTTCTAAAGTATGCTATTTCGGTGGACCCTAAAGCTTCTATGGCAATGTATTACTTAGGAAACTTATTCTATGACAAATTGCAATGGAAATTGGCTCTTGAATTATGGGAAAAATCAGCGGAAATCAATGATAAGTTTCCTACAGTCCTTAGAAACCTTTCTTTGGTTTATTACAACAAATGCAATGATGCCGCAATAGCAGAAGAAGTGCTTACAAAGGCTTTTCTGCTTGACGAAACGGATGCACGCATTTTCTATGAACTTGACCAGTTACATAAAAAGACAGGATATACCTTTAAGCAAAGACTTCATGAGTACGAAAAATATTTTGACACGGTTATCAAGAGAGATGATTTATGTGTAGAATATTGCACTATCCTGAACGCAATGAATAAACCGGAAGAGGCATACAAGTTTATGATGGGCAGAAAATTTCATCCTTGGGAAGGTGGAGAAGGTAAGGTTACCGCACAGTATGAATTTTCTTTATTGCTGATGGCAATTAAGGAAATAAAGAATAAAAAATACGCCGCTGCAAAGGAATTACTTGAAAAGGCACTGGTTTATCCGGTAAACCTTGGAGAAGGAAAGCTTGAAGGCACAAAAGACAATCATATTTATTATTATTTGGGACTGGTTAATGAGTTGCTCGGGGAGCGGGATAAGGCAGCTATTGATTATAAATTGGCTTCCATTGGAACAGATGAACCGGCAGGTATGATGTATTATTATGATCAGCCGGCAGATATGATTATGTACCAGGGATTTTCTAAAAAGAGGTTAGGCGATATGGCCGGAGCCAATAAACGTTTTTACAGGCTGATTGATTATGGAGAAAAACATTTAAAAGATCATGTTAAGATTGATTACTTTGCGGTTTCTCTGCCTGATTTCTTGATTTTTGAGGATAACTTAGATGTGCGAAATGAGGCACATTGTTATTTCCTGATGGCTATGGGACATGCAGGATTAGGAAATCAAAGAAAAGCAAAAGAATATATGAAAGAGGCCTTGAAACGTGATCCTATGAATTATAGAATGGTTTTAACAAATCATATTTTGGAGGAAACAAAAGTATTATAGGATTACTGAAAAGGGCTGTCGCACAATAAAGATTTTGATTCTGGGCTCAACATTGTGTGACAGCCCATTTTTCAGTGAATAGAATGGAGGAAGCTATGATAGGATTTGGAAAAACAGATACGGGAAAAGTTGCCAGGCTTATAACTTTGCAAAATGCCAATCATATGAAAGTTCAAATATCAAATTATGGCGCAATGATTGTAAGCATACTTATTCCTCAAAAAAATAATTCTTACATAGATGTAATTCTTGGGCATAGTGATGTAAGTCAATATCAGACCAGTAATTCATGTATGGGAGCAACGATAGGCAGAAACGCGAATCGAATAGAAAACGCAGAGTTTGTTCTTAACGGGAAAAAGTATCATCTGGATAAAAATGAAGGGAATAATAATTGTCATAGCGGTTTCTCGGGATTTCATAAAAGAATGTGGAATATCCTTAATATAAGTGAAAAAAAGGCTTGTTTTTTTCTGCATAGTAAAGATGGTGACCAGGGTTTTCCCGGAAATTTGGATATAAAAGTTACATACGAATTAACAGATAAAAATCAGTTGTGCATATTTTATGAGGGGGAAGCAGATCAGGATACTATTGTGAATATAACCAATCATTGCTATTTTAATCTGGATGGTCATAATAGTGGTACTATATTAGATCAACTGGTTAAAATAAATGCAGATTATTTTCTGCCGGTAAAAGACATATCATGGATTCCCACCGGAGAGAGAAGAAATGTTGAGAGTACGCCAATGGATTTTCGTAAACCCCAAAAAATAGGGAAAAGACTGAAAGAGGACTTTGATCAGTTTGACATAAAAAGAGATTTTAACCATTGTTTTATTCTAAATAAAACAAAGAATGAGGCGTCAGAAGCCTATTCTGAAAAAAGCGGAATAAGAATGAAATTGTATACGGATCTTCCGGCCTTGCAGTTTTATACAGGCGGATATTTAGATGCAGAACCAGGGAAAGATAATGTAATATATGGCCCAAACAGCGGATTTTGTATGGAGGCAGAGTATGTTCCCAATGCAATAAATAATGAAAAGGAAGAACAACCCATACTGAAAAAAGGAGAAAAATACAATAAAACTATAATATATGAATTTATATGGTAATTGAATGGAACGTAAAATATGCGGTTTATCTTTTAAAAATCAGTGGTAATGTTTACCCGTTCCCAGCTTAGCATCATTTTTGCCAATGGGCTGTATCAAAGAACAAGTAGATAGAGGAATGCCGGCTATGGTAAGACTAATTATACCGGTTCTTTATCTTTTACAAAAATACGATATACAAGCAAAGACCCGCCGGCAAATAGAATCATCAGCAATATGGAAATCCAAAATACAGGAGAAGTTACCTCGGTAATACTTGTCCCGAACAAGGTGGCAAGGATCGTGTTAGTCAGAGAACCTAATGTGCTTGCAAGCAGATAAATACCGAAAGGAACTCTTGTGGCGCCTAAGTAGATGCTCACACCATCTCTGGGCAAAATACAAAGTGTCCGTAAGAAAAAGCAGGTAAAAAAAGGATTGCTACCCTGCTTTTGTATGATTTTTTCAATAGCGGGATACTTTTTAGTCACTTTATCAATAGCGCCTGAACCGGAAAAATAACCGACAAAATAGGATTCAATCATGCCGATAACGATACCGGAAATATTAATCAGAAAAGCAATGATTGTTGGAAAAAGATGACCTGCGGCAACTTCCAAAACAATAATGGGAAAAACGATACTGATGCTTTTTAAAGCATATAAACATAACAGAACCAATGCCGCCGCAAGTAAATTATCCGGTGTATAATCTAAGATTGTCTGTACCGTAATTTCTTCGCTGTTTCTTAAATACCATATAATTAGTATTATACATAAAGCCAAAGGAAGGTATTTTAGAGCAGAGTAAAATTTCCTCTTTCTCATGTTATTTCAGCTCCTAAAGTATAAATCCATGGTATATAAGGATTGCATTAGTATGTTATTATAAATTTAGTATAGCTTGAAGATTAACTTCAATTCGTAAGAACGGATATTTGAATATCAATGGGATGAAATCTTTCAATTTTTATTATAAAAAGGATGATAGAATGTTTCAATAGACAAATTAATGTGTTGCGCCTATATGAGATTAAGGAATATCCGATTCTTAAACCATAGATTGTCAGGTAATTGCCTGGCATAACTGATTTTATGTGACGGGAGGTATGAAAATGAATAAGCAATATTTACTTACGGAACGTGCCCACCTTATGTGTCCCAATATGTGTTTTGGTATAGCAGTTGCCATTGATGCTCCCTATGATTTTAAGCGTATCAAAGATAGTATAACAGCCCTTGAAATAGCCCATCCATTTTTAAGAGCTTTACTAGGTTATGAGAATAATACGAATCGTTACTATTATGATATTAGCCAATATGGGAAGACCACTGTAACAGAATCTTCTAAAAATTTAAACCTGCCCATACAGGAAAGAATTTTTAAAGATTATGAAGAAATAATTCAAAAGGATTTTGACCTTAGAAAAGAAGGTATGTTAAAGATATGTACATATAATGACGAAGGAAGCACATTGGTGCTGTTTGTGTTTCATCATTTGCTTACAGATGGCCGGGGAGGTCTGGGCCTTGTTAAAGAATTCATTGAGAAATATGTAAACGACATTAATCCTAACTTTGTGGAAGAACGATTGATTGCTTCTATGAAGGATCTTCCAAAGAACAGTAAATTATCATTTGTCAGCAACACTCTGATAAAATACTGCAATCAGAAGTGGAAAAAGGAAAAGCAAATGGTTTCGTATTCACAATATCATGAGTTTGCCAGTAATTATGTAAAGAAGGATCAAGTAAAACATAACTTATATGTAGTTGGAAAAGATAAGCTTGTAGAGATTGCAGAAAAATGTAAACAGGCTCAGGTGACAACTAATGATTATTTATTGGCGAAGATGTACATAGAGGACGGTACGAAAAAGATAATTATAGCTAGTGATATCAGAGAAAAAATTCTTTGTTATCAACCTGGAGCCCTTGGAAATTACTCAACAGCATTTGGCATAACATGTAAGTCGGTTGGGAAGGATCCAATAAAACTTGCTAAAATTGTTCATAAAAAGGTTAAAAAGGCCCTTTCCAATGATAAGACTGCCATGCAGGTCTTATCTTGTTATATTGCTATGGATCCGGGATTAATTGATGCGGCGGCAATATCTGCTTTGGGCCCATATGAAAGCAAGGCAGGAAATTTTGTAGGCGGGGTTATGTTCGGATATAGGAAGCAAAATGGATACAGCATTACAAATCTTGGAAAAATAGAAAACCCATATATAAAAAATGCAATGTTCATTCCGCCTGCTTCTCCTGCAATTAAAAAAATAGTTGGTATATTGACTGTAAATGGAGTAATGTATAAGTGCACCAGCCAACGTTGATTTTAAGGTTACATACCTTACAAAAATTAAAATTGCAGGTGAGAATTTGACGGATATAATAAAAATGATGTAAGTTTTTGGAAAGAACCAGGTAAAACTTAAACATTTGTTAAAAAAAGGGAGGTATATAGATGGGCAAATACGGAATAGTACTGACCACATTTGAAAATGAAGAGCAGGCAAAGCCTGTAATAGATGAAATTATCAAAAGTAAACTGGCAGCCTGCGCACAGGAAATTAAGATAAAAAGCCATTATACCTGGAAGGGTGAATTTTGTCATGATGATGAGGATTTAGTATTATTTAAAACGAAAAAGGAACTGTATCCTGAACTGGAAAAGAAACTTTTAGAAATTCATCCTTATGAAACGGCGGAAATATTATTTGTGGATGCAGAAAATGGAAGTGCGGCTTATCTGGCATGGATAGATGAACAGACAAAATGATGTTAACGGATACAGCGAGGTATCCGTTTTTTTAAATCAATGGAAGTTGGCGTCTTATGAATCAAAAACTTTCCGCCCATAACACTTAAAAGGAAAGCAGATAGCAAGAAACATTTAAGAAAAATGATTAAAATTGTTATAGATAATAAGACGAAAAATGTACATATTTGTCATTGTTTCTGATTTTATAATTTGCTATAATTAAAAGTTGGTTAAAGTTTTGTTTTTTTACTTATTCAAACTAAAAAGATATTCTTGCTAATGACTTTTGGTAAAACATAGAGTCATTAGCTTTTATTTTGAATATTAAATGAATTGGGAAGGACTAATGCAATGTTGACTCTGAAAAAAACACTAAATAATTACAAGGATGTTGTACTTCTGGGCCTTGTGGCTGTTGTTGTAGGAGTTGTGGTTGGGGCTATTGACACTGTTTTTGGCATGGGCTTATTAGCCGTAACCAATATACGAAACAGCCATTTTGTGCAATTAGTGCCATTTCTTCCTCTGGCAGGTATTTTGATTGCTTTTGCATATTCAAAATTTGGTAAAAGCAGCATAAAGGGCATGGCACTTATTTTTTCGGTAGGTTTTGGAGAAGAAGAGAAAATACCTAAAAGATTAATACCGTTGATTATGATCAGCACATGGCTGACAAATTTGTTTGGGGGTAGTGCCGGACGTGAAGGGGCAGCGGTTCAGATTGGAGGAACTGCCGCACATACTATAGGAAACAAATTAAATATAAAAAATAGTTCAAAAATTATTCTTATTGCCGGCATGGCAGCAGGATTTGCGGGACTGTTTCAGACACCAATAGCGGCTATTTTTTTTGCCATGGAAGTTTTCACTGCCGGTTTGCTGGAATATGGCGCCTTATTTCCTTGTATCGTAGCTGCATTTGTTGCAAGTTTTACATCCCATATTTTAGGCCTGAAAAAATTTAGTGTGAACTTAAACTGTACCTTAAAACTTAATGCGCCTTTTGTTTTTAAAATAATTTTACTGGGGATTCTTTTTGGAATTGTGGGAGGCATCTTTGCCTATTCCCTCAACTGGAGCAAAGATTTTTTTGGAAAACGCATGCAGAATCCGATTTTAAGAGTTTTCATTTTGGGTTGCATATTAAGTATTTGGCTTTTCCTTCTGCATAAAGGCAGATATGCCGGTTCGGGAACCAATCTGATTGAGGCATCATTTTTTCATGGCAGAATTTATGGATATGACTGGCTGCTAAAATTTATACTTACGATTCTGACGCTGAGTGCCGGGTATCAGGGAGGCGAGATGACACCCTTGTTTTCCATTGGCGCATGTTTTGGTACTTTTCTTGCGTCTCTTATCGGATTACCTGCCGAATTTGCTGCAGCACTGGGGTATGCCGCCTTATTTGGCAGCGCTACCAATACATTGATTTCTCCCATTTTTATTGGAGCAGAAGTATTCGGCTTTGATTATATGCCATATTTTTTTGTTGTTTCCGTAATCGCATATATTTTCAATGGTAATAAATCAATTTATCCTGCTCAGAAGATACATCCTGCTCTAAGATAATATTAAAATAATTTTAAAGGATAATAATTTTTTTATCTATATAAAAATTTGTGCCCTGGTATAATATACGCCACCTTGCTTATGAGATTATTTGCTTTTACAAAGGTGGATTTATTACCAAGACACAAAATTTTATTTTTGGTTTCAGCCTTTATGGCATCTGGGAATTAAGTATTTTATAAATTACATTTTTAATTATAACCATACTTTTTTGTTTTAATTCTAATATTCAATGCTTAAAACAATATCCTGATTATAATCACCGAATCCTTTTCCAAAAATGTTAAATCCGCCTATATATTTGGCATCTTCTTTATTTCCTATTTTTACATCTATATAACTTTTATTCATAATAGATACATCATCAATGTTTGTATCACTTATTTTATTTTCATTAATATAGCATCCGTCTTTTTTTAGTTCCCATGTTGTAAGCAGTCCGTATTGGGTGGAACCGCCGGCAGCCCAAAATTCCGGATTTAATCTTCCCCGTCTGTCCCCAAAGTCACCAGGGCATGTCCAGGTTCCGCATTCAATATCATTAATCCAGACTGTAATATCGGACTTCCAGTCGATACGCCAATTCGGTGCTTCCGAACATATTTCTAAGGTAAGTGTTAACCGTTTAGGAACTCCGTTTTTCGGTATGGTATTGGCAAATCGATACAGTACATATCCTCCGGAAGTCCAGAGCATCTGTGCTTTTATACGATCCGGATGATAAAAATAGGATTCTATATCTTCCATGCCAATAATTCCCGTATCGCAAAGCAGACCGCAGGTTGGTACCACTTTACAATCGATAAATGCACCGACTGGCATTTCCATACTTAAAACTTCTGTTACTGCAGGATTATTTGCAAGCAGGCAAATATTCACATAATCTGATTTCCTGTTACACAGCTTTGTGGAACCTCTGGTTCCGGGCTGCTCTTCCACACGGATAAGATTGGCTTTTTCCAAAATTTTAATATGCATAGCAGCGCTGGAAGCAGGTATGTTAAGTTTTCTTGCAATCTCACCGATAATAAGGCTTTCTTCATACAGAAGTTTTAGTATTTCAATTCTTATAGGTGATGACAATGCTTTACCTAAATCACAAATATCATCTACTTGTTCAATATTAAGTTCCAGTAATTTACTCATAAATACCTCCATATAGGATTAGATTATGCTTATAAAAGATGGCAATTTGATTTCCATTATTTTGTCAAATGCGTGATACTAGAATTATTTTACTCCATTTTACTCTAAAGAACAATTTTTAATGTTAAGTTACTGAATAATAATAATCAAACAATCGTATTTAAACAATAAATTTGTTTAATTAAAATAATATTTAATGAATAAAACATAAATATTGAATAATTGTGCTCACTATTCCAATAATTTTGCATAATATAGCCAATAATATTATTGACATAATAATAAATTTATACTATAATTAAAATATAATAAACAGTAAAAGTGTTTAAATCGAATTTATCATTTAGATACTTTATTTTATTTAAACATAATTATTGTTTAATTAAGCCTTTTACCTTATGCATATATAAAAAATCCTGTTTTATTTATAGGAACCGATGATTATGTTACATATTCTGTTTGGCAGTATATGATTTGTTACGTCCTTTAAATATTGATTTCAAAGAAAAATATTTTTTACTAATACACTGATTTCTGCCTTTAGCTATAGAGATATAAGATATACATTCATTTTTTATCTGTGCATTATGCTATTTATACCTTTGTGCAAAAGATAGGAAAATATAAATGACTATGGAGGTTTGCTATGAAATGCTACAAAAAAGATTATCCACGTCCACAATTTGTAAGAGATAATTGGGTTAATTTGAATGGAATGTGGGATTTTGCTTTCGATGATGAAAATGCAGGTGAAAGGAACTGGTGGTTTCAAAATTTTCCCCCACAACGTAAAATACGGGTGCCTTTTACCTACGAAACAAAACTTAGTACAATTCAGGATGAAAAAAGGCATGATTACATATGGTATTCCAGAAATTTTACAGTTGATGCAGAGAAATTGAAAGGAAATAATGTAATCCTTCATTTTGAAGGAAGCGATTATATTACCAAAGTATGGGTAAATGGATATCAGGCAGGAGAACATACCGGAGGATATTCCCGTTTTTCCTTTGACATTACCACGTATGTAAAAGAGGGAGAAAATCAGGTTGTTGTAAAGGTTGAGGATACTTTTGATACGGATCAGCCCAGGGGAAAACAGCGTTGGCATAACCATAATTTTGGTTGCTGGTATGTACAAACTACAGGTATTTGGAAAACTGTTTGGCTGGAATACGTACCGAAAACCAATATAAAATCTGTAAAAATAACCCCTCTTTTATCCGAAGAAGCAGTTGAATTAGAAGTAGATTTCGATGCAGATGAATCTTTGTTTGGCAAAGAGTTAAAATTAGAAAGTACCATATCTTATAAGGATCAGTTTGTTAATTTTTGCGAAATGGCTGTTGCCAATAAGCATATAGTTTTCAAACTGGAAGTTAACGTAAAAGATAATTCGAATGAGTTAAACGGTGTGGCTCTTTGGTCTCCCAACAACCCCAATCTTTATGATCTGGAATTAACACTTTCCTATAAGAATAAAGTTTGTGATAAGGTTGAATCTTATTTTGGCATGCGGGAAATCCGCATCGAAGGTCCCAATATACTTTTAAATGGCAGACCGTTATATCAAAAGTTAATATTAGACCAGGGTTACTGGGATGAATCCCATTTGACGCCGCCAAATGAAGAAGCATTATGTGATGATATTGATAAAATTTTGAAATTGGGATATAATGGTGTCAGAAAACACCAAAAAATAGAAGATGAGAGATTTTTATATTGGTGTGATGTAAAAGGGGTATTAGTCTGGAGCGAAGCACCGGCTGCCTATCGTTTTACAGATAAAGCGGTAGAAGCTTTTACAACAGAGTGGATTAGTATTGTTAAGCAAAATTACAATCATCCCTGTATTATTACCTGGACACCATTTAATGAATCATGGGGCATTTTCGACATCGAAAGAAATATAACCCAGCAGCATTTTACAGAAGCAATTTATTATATAACCAAATCCCTGGATAAGTATCGGCCTGTTATTGTAAACGATGGTTGGGAACATACCGTTTCTGACATAATTACACTGCATGATTATGAAGAGTCAGGAGACAAATTTTTTAGAAGATATAATGAAATGAAAGAAGAAATTCTTACTACAGAAGTGTATCATTGCTATGCAAAATCAGCATTTGCCAATGGATATAGTTATAAGGGGCAACCCATTATAATCAGCGAATTTGGCGGAATAGCATTTGAAAAAGATAAAGACGGATGGGGATATGGCAATAAAGTAAAAGATGAAGAGGAATTTATCAAACGTTTTGAAAGTATAACTACTGCCATTAAAAAGACACCATATATCTGCGGCTATTGTTATACACAAGTATCCGATGTTCAGCAAGAGAAAAATGGATTGTTAGACAAAAATCATAATTATAAAATAAATCCGGATCTTATAAAGGCCGTAAATGATAAAACAGAAGGATACTGGAGAATATAACAGGAAATATTAAAATCCTTAAACCTCCCACTGATGTAAGTATACTTGCTTTAGTGGGAGGTTTTTTTATCAAAATCCTCCAAAATTTTCCTTAAATTTTATACTTGTAAAAAAATTACAATACAGATAAAATAGTCTTATGAAACATTATGATTAAAGAAAAATATACATAAAGAGTTCCACAGTTTAACTAATGGAGATATTATGAGAAAAAAACTGTCCCTGAATAATTTAAAAATCAGAGAAAAGCTTTTGTTAATCTATGTTTTCTGTGTATTGATTCCAATTATCTGTACGGATATTACAATTTTAATAGTCGTAAACCGGAGTGCCAGGGAAAAGGAAGAAAAAGAACTGCAGTATGTTATGGAACGGATTGAGTACAATCTCAGTGAAACAGTAAATGGATGTATTTTATTTACTAACAATCTGTACAATGATGAAATACTGGATAGGTTTTTAAACAGAGAATACGAGGACTATATCAGCTATTATGATGCCTATACCTATATGTTAAGAAATAAAAGCCTAAATTATAATTATAACAATGGGATGCTTAATAAAATTGAAATTTTTACGGATAATGATTCCATAATAAACGGAGGCAACATTTCTAATATAAAAATAATTAAAAATACGGAATGGTATAAAGCATTTATGGAAAGCGGACAGGATATTTTTTTATATGTTTATTATGATCAGAGTAAGAAATTAATTGCGGGAAGCGGACCCAGCAGAATTATCAGTATTATCCGGAAATTGAACAATTTTAATTATAAGCGGGAAAAAATATTGAAAGTCGATATAGATTATAATGTAATGCAACAAGATGTGTTAAATGAAAAGACAGATGCCAAAATTTACGTAAGAAATCAGGATTATGTTTTGTTTTCCAATTTACCGTATCAAAACAGCTTAAAAAGTTATCTGCCCGCCGCCTCCCTTAATACGGAAGAAGTAACGATGACAAAGAGCTTTAAGGTAGGCAAACAGGATTGGGAAATATTAATATGGGCAGAAAATACTCCTTTTTTGACTGTTATTTTTAAGCAAAAAGAGCTTATTTTACTGGTTGTGTTAAATATTATTATTCCGTCATTACTTATATATTATGTAGGAATATCTATCAGCAAACGATTGTCTCTTGTTGTTGATTCTATGAATAAGGTTAAAAAGGAACAATTTGAAGTAATTGATTATGTGGAAGGAGAGGATGAGATTGGCAATTTAATTCACAGTTATAACCTTATGGTCTTAAAAATCCGTAACTTAATTGAGGTGGTATTTAAAGGGAAGGAGGAAAAACAAGCATTAGAGCTGGCTAAAAAGCAGGCGGAACTAAATGCGGTGCAAAGCCAGGTAAATCCTCATTTTCTATTTAACACACTGGAGGCTATCCGGATGCGAAGCCTGCTTAAAGGGGAAAGTGAAACAGCGGATATTATTGGAGAACTTGCAATTTTGTTTCGAAGCAGCATGGATTGGCGGTCAGAGTACATTTCCATAAAAGAAGAAATGAGTTTTGTGGAAAAATATATCAATATCCAGAAATATCGGTTTGGGGATAAAATTACATATCATCACTATATTATGAAAGAATGTTTAGCATATAAGATACCTAAACTTGCAATCAGTACTTTTATTGAAAATGCATTTGTCCATGGAATCGAAATGGCTGTCAACAACGGGATAATCTCTGTGACAATAACAAAAAATTCAGATTACTTATTTATTGAAATATCGGATAACGGCAAAGGATTTCAACCGGAAAAATTAGCAGAAATTAAGAATATGATTAAATGCGCAGACAGCAATATGCTGTATGAAGCAAAAAGTACAGGTATGCTGAATGCATTTTTAAGACTGAAAATGTTTACGGAAGGAAATATAGAATTTGAGGTTGACAGCGAACTGGAAAATGGTACGGATATTCTTATTAAATTGCCTTTAATTTATGTTGACAGTAAAGAAATGAGCAGTAGGGATAAGGGGGTAACCTATTGATTAAAGTTTTGATTGTGGATGATGAACCATTTATCCGGCAGGGGATACAGATTTTAATCAACTGGGAAAAGCATGGTTTTGAAATTTGCGGTGAGGCATCCAATGGGCTTGAAGCAATTGAATTGATGAAAAAGGAACCTGTTGACCTGGTTATTACGGATATTAAAATGCCTCAGATGGACGGACTTAAGCTGATTGAATATACAAGAAATAATATATCCGGTGATATACAGTTTCTGTTATTAAGCGGTTTTTGTGAATTTGAGTATGCGAAAAAGGCAATAAAATACAATGCCGTTGATTATATTCTAAAGCCGATTCAAAGGGAGGAATTAATCCGGGTACTTGAAGAATATAAGGAGCAGTTCAACAGAAAGCTGGAAAATAAAAAGAAGATGGAATTGTCGGAAAAGGTTGTTTTTGACCGTCATCTGTCTTTGCTAATTGCAGGAAAACAGGATAGGACCAGCTTTGAATACGTAATCGCATATCTGGCAGATTATAAGGGGGTACGCTATATTAATCTGGATTATGATCTGGGAGAGGAAAACTATTCTCAATTATCAGAGGAAGAAAAGCGAAAGGCTCAGTATGTACTTTATGATTCCTTAATCGGATTTTTAAAAGATAACTGGTACCATGCCTATCTGGATACAAACAATCGTGTAAATGAGTATGCAACAGGTCTGATTTATGTAAAAGAGCTTGCCAATATTGGGGGACTTGGGGAAAGAGAATATATCGAGGCTCTTTATGCTTATTTGCGTTCCAATACCCCATACAAAATAATCCTGTACGTAGGCCAGAAAGTAGATGACATCAGATTAATTTCAGAATCGTATAAATCGGCCATTATTGCCAAAAGTTTTCGGCAGGTTTCAGATAAAAAGCATATATCCTATTATGAAGAGATGGAAGGCAACTTAAACCGCCATGTTTATCCGGTTGATAAAACCGTTATGGATGAGCTTATCCGGGCAATTGAGGAAAATGATATTGAAGCGATTAACAGAAAAATCGATATCATATATGAGCAGTTTAAAAAATTAGTATTTGAGCCGGATATGATTAATATTAATCTGGACTATTTGCGTTATAATCTGATTAATCTGGCAAAAGAACTGGACCGGGAAGCAGATCATGCGGAAGTATATAAAATAATCAGTCAATGCAATTACGATCATATTATTTTTAAAGGAAGTGCCGATTATTTTAAAAAGTTTGCTCTGGAATTTTCCAACTATTTAAAGCAGTTAAGGCACTATGCTCTTGGTGGCGTACTGACAGAAATTGAAAAAGAAATAACGGAACATTATATGGACAACTTAAGCCTGAAATCTCTTAGCGAAAAATATTATATTAATAGTGCATATCTGGGGCAAATATTTAAAAAGAAATACGGAGTTTCTTTTAAAGATTATTTGAACAATTATCGGATAGAGCGGGCTGCAGAACTGTTAATCCGTACCGATGAAAAAGTCTATGCCATTGCGGAGATGACAGGCTTTAATAATACGGATTATTTTATTAATAAATTTGTACAGTTAAAAGGTATTACGCCACTTCAATATCGAAAGCAAATTCTTTTCAGCCACCAAAATTAATTTGGTGGTTTTCCTTATCTTAAGATATGCTTGTTTTATTCTGTTTCAACAGTTCATCAGTAATATAGTTAAGTAATTCATTTTTTGCCTGATTATATAATTATAACAATAATTATCAAAAAATATTCAGATTAATATAATTATTTGTATTTTGTCTATAGTTATTCCGTTGTTCATATTGTGCAAAAGAAATAAAATGATAGTAACTAAAGTATGTATTACATACATAATCAGTAAATTATAATAGGGAGGATGTATATGAGAAAGTTCAGGGCATTGATTGTGTTTGTGCTAGTTATTACAATGTTTGCTTCCTTAATGGCTGGCTGCGGAAAGAAAAAGGAGAAACCAGTCAGCAATCAGGAAACGGTTAATACCAACGAAGACAGTAAAAGTGATTCTAATGCAGATTCAAGTGAAGACAGTACCGATAAAAGCAGTACCGATAAAAAGTATAAAATGTTTACAATGTTTAATGCGGTACCGGGAACAGAGGTTCCGGATGATAACCGGCTATTATTAAAAATAGCCGAACTTACAGGTGCATGGGCAAAAGTAACTTGGTTAACCGGACAGACTGCGGATGAGAAAATTGGAGTAATGATTGCCGCCGGTGATTATCCTGATTTTATCACAGGTGCCACCGGTACCCAGGCTTTAATAGATGCCGGAGCCCTGATTCCTATTGACGAATATTGGGATAACTATCCGAACATTAAAAATTACCTGTCGGAATCAGACTGGAACAGAGTCAGATCCGAGGATGGCCATATATATCTGATACCACAGTTTGGCATTATTCAGGGGAAAGATACGGCAACGTATCACTGGGATGAAGCTTTCTGGATTCAGAAAGATGTTCTTATTTGGGCCAATTATCCTAAAATCAGAACGATGGATCAATATTTTGACCTGATTGAAAGTTATTTGAAAGCACATCCTACTACGGAAGACGGTCAGGAAACCGTAGGATTTACCATGAGTACGGAAGACTGGAGATATTTTGGAGTTGAAAATCCTCCGTTATTCTTATTAGGATATCCCAATGATGGTGCTTGTATTGTAGATCCGGAAACTTTGACAGCTATTGATTATAATACGGTTCCGGAGGCTAAGATTTATTATCAGAGAATAAACAAGGCATTTAATGATGGACTGGTACATCCGGAAACCTTTACCATGTCCTATGACCAGTATATCTCTTTATTATCCACAGGAAGAGTTTTAGGTACCCTGGATCAGATGTGGAATTTTAACACTGCTCAGGAGGCATTGGTTACGCAAGGAAAGATTGGAAAAACTTATGTTCCGTTGCCAATTACTTTTGACGAAAGCATTAAGGACAGATGGCACAGTCCTTCTGCTTTGGATGTTTCCAACGGATTAAGTATTACAACCAGCTGCAAAGATATTGAAGGAGCATTACAATTCGTAAATGATTTGCTTTCACCCGAAATAATGATATTAAGATACTGGGGTGAAGAAGGCATAGATTACATGGTTGATGAAAACGGTATATTCTATAAGACACCGGAGCAAAGAGCAAATTATGACAACGCTGACTGGGTAACTGAGAATCTTGTAAACAAAGCATATGCGTATTTTCCTCATTATGAAGGACAACTGGCAGATTTGAAAAACTCGGTAGACCCCAAATGTCAGCCAAATGAGTTTTATGATTCGTTATATGACGTCGAAAAACAGCTGTTGGATGGTTATGGATATAAGACTTTCCTGGATTTCTTAAGTTCCGATGTGCCTAATGAACCCTGGTATCCAATGTGGTCTTATACAAATAACTGGACCAGTGATACGGATTACGGTGCCGCAAAAGCAAAAATAACGGAATTGAAACATGAATGGTTGCCAAAAGCCATGATGGCACCTGCTGATCAGTTTGACGCAATCTGGGAAGAATATCAGGAAACTTACAGAAGAGAGGTTGACGTTGATGCATACCTGGATGAGTTAACGGCTGAAATCAGAAGAAGAGTTGATATTGCAAACGGAGTGAATAATCAGTAATCGTATAGTATTAAACGAGAAAATCAGGGGTGTCTTTCTTATGGCATAGCCATTAAGACACCCCGTACTGATATATGGAATCATAGACAGGATTATTCCGGACTGGGGGAACTTTAATGAAAAAGTTAAAACCATATTACATTATTATAGCAGTCCTATGTTTTACATCAATTGTATTAAGCATGGTACTTCCATATCTGTACCTTCCAAATCAAAACGGAGTACAGAACGGATACGTTATCAATGCTGAGATTGCGGCTCTTGAGAGCAATATTATAAAGAAAGTAGCAAAAGAAGAAGGCATTGCGCCATCAATTATCTATAATACTGCAAAGAATATTGTTAACGGAAAAGACCGGAAAGCCATTGAACAGAGACTGAAAGAAGAAGAATACTATGTTATCGATATTATAACTGACAGAATGAATGAAAAAATTTCAGAACTGGAACAAGTACGGAATTTAAAAGAAAAAACTTTCTCTTTCTTTGAATTAATAAAATTATCTGTCATTGTTATTTCCATTTTTGAACAGGATGTTGCCAGTGCATATTTTGTTATTCTTACTCTGATATTAACCATGCTGTTGCCCCTTGTTACCGGCCTTATGGCAGTTATTTTGAGGAATATAAAAACTTATCGGTGGGTTAGGTTTTTGTCCCTTGCTAATGTAATTTTGTCCCTTCTTGGATTAATATCAATTAATGCCATAAGCATTGGTGCTCTGCAGGTAGAAAAATTTTATAAATCCAACTGGGGGCCCGGATTTTTTGTTACCATTGGAATAAGTTGTATTGTTTTTGTTATTGCTGTAATTGGCAATGTACATGAGAAATTTGAAGGCCTTGTTACGTGGAGAATGATACTGCGGCAAAAACAGCTGATATTAATGTCAATTCCTTTTATCGTATATGGTTTGATATTTTATTACGGGCCATTGATAGGATGGACTATGGCATTCCAGAATTATAAGCCGGCAGCAAAATCCAGTCAGGTCTGGATTGCCTGGGATAAGTTTACGGCATTATTAAAGGAGAAAGATTTTATTTATGCTTTTCGTAACACAGTTGCAATGAGCGTGATTAACCTTGTTTTTAGCTTCATATTTGCAATTGGATTTGCTTTGTTATTGAATGAAGTTATAAATATAAAGGGAAAGAAGTTTGTTCAGACCGTTTCTTACTTGCCTCATTTCCTGTCCTGGATTATTGTTGCGGCAATTGTAAGAAATGTTCTGGCAGTTGACGGTGGCGTCTTAAATGAAATTCTTGTAAGCCTGAATATTATTGATAAGCCGGTAAATTTCTTTTCCAACAGTAATTATTTTTGGTGGATTGTAGGTGCCGCAGTGGTTTGGAAGGAGACTGGATGGAACAGTATTATTTATCTGGCCTCTATTACATCCATCAATCCGGATTTATATGAGGCCGCTGCCATTGACGGTGCAGGAAGGTTAAGAAAAATGATTCATATAACACTTCCGGGAATTAAGGCTACCATATTCGTACTGCTCATTATCAATCTTGGTATGATAATGAATTCCGGCTTTGAAGCACAGTATCAGTTAAAGAATGATCTGATTAATGATACGGCAGAAGTTATTGATACCTATGTTCTTAATAAGTCCTTTAATTTAGGTGCCGATTGGTCCATAGGTACGGCAGCAGGAATTTTTAAAAGTGTTATCAGTATCATATTAGTTTCCGTTTCAAACCATGTAGCAAAAGTATTTGACCAGGAAAGATTATATTAGGAAGGGGGAAACTATTATGAAAAAAAGGAGAAAGGAAAATAATACAGCCGATGTAATATTTGTCGTTTGCAATACGATTGTTTTAACTTTGTTTTGTGTAATTACTCTTTATCCCATACTGAATACACTGGCAATTTCTTTTAATGAAGCGGTTGATACCTTAACGGGTGGCATACATTTACTTCCCAGAAAGTGGACTCTGGAAAATTATCGTACCGTATTTCGGATGAAAACATTAATGCGGGGAGCTTATATTTCGGTAATGAGAACCGTAATTGCTACAGTTTTACATTTGTTTCTTACGGCTTTGTTAGCTTACGTCCTATCCAGAAAAGAGTTTCTTTTTAACAGACAGGTATCCTTGTTTTATGTTCTGACCATGTATGTCAGCGGCGGAATGATACCAAGTATTATGCTTTTTAAAAATCTTGGTCTTACCAATAGTTTCTGGGTTTATATTATTCCGGGAGCGGTTTCCGCTTTTAATATGATAGTAATCCGGACCTATATGAACGGGCTTCCGGATAGTCTGGTGGAATCGGCCCAGATGGATGGAGCCGGACATTTTCGGATATTTCTTAAAATTATTATGCCTTTATGCAAGCCGGTTTTGGCAACCGTTGCCTTATTTATTGCAGTTTATCAATGGAATGCCTGGGTTGACGTTATGATTTATAACTCAGGACGTGATGACCTTACCACACTCCAGTATGAGCTGATGAAGCTACTCTCTTCCGTATCACAGCAATCGGCTGACCCTAATGCCATGAAGAATTCATCCAATATGGTAACGCCGGAATCCATAAGAGCGGCTGCCACTATCGTAACAGCTTTTCCGATTGGTGCTTAAATATCAATATAAATCTTAAATGGGTTTGCGCTTATTTTTTAATTGTAAATCTTAGCGTAAAATTTTTGTGACAAATAGGAATAAAAAATAAGAGAACACCAACTTTGTGTTATAATTAGTACAGAAAGGAAGGTGGATTAATGTATCATTTTGAGGGCATTATAAATTTAGAAAATGTGGTAGAAAACTTTTTAAAAAATCCTAAGGATATAGCTTCCTTTGTATGTGGTGTTAAGGATATTGTTATAAAGTTAGGCCTGGATATTATAAAAGAAACCCTTTCTCGTAAAAATAGATGGAAAATAGAGCTTAAATATCAATATGAAAGATTAACTGAAGATGCTAAGGCAGATGTTGGAAGAGGCAGTTGAAAATCTTAAATGGGTTTGCAAGATACTTATTTTTTAATTGTACATAGACGCTGGAACATGTATTTGTAAAATAATATCATAGAGGAGCAACAGTATAGATTTTTATTTGTTTTCATAATTCATATGATAAGAGGCAGGAACAGACTTAGAAAAATAAGCGATGGAGGATGAAACATTTGCTGATTGTGCTTATATCCCTTTCTGCAGCGTTATTTTGTAACTGGATTAATGATCGGGGGAGTGAAAGAGTAGGTGTCTTTCTGGAAAATAGAGCTTAAATATCAATATAAGTTAAGGCGCAAATCTTAAATGGGTTTGCGCTTATTTTTTAATTGTAAATGGAACATTTGTAAAATAATATCATAGATGGTATAATTTTATTTGTTTTCATAATTCATATGATAAGAGGCAGGAACAGACTTAGAAAAATTAAGCGGGAGGATGAAACATGATAACGAAAAGTAAAAAGAAGATTATTACATTATGGATACTTTTAGCAGCATTTTTTGCGCCATATATAGATCTTGAATTATTTCATGGTACTTATGTGGTACAGGCAGCTTCCATATCTATTAATAAAAATAATCTGAGTTTGGTAGTGGGAAATTCTTATACCCTGAAAGTTAACGGAACATCTAAAACAGGAAAATGGCATAGTACTGATGAAAATATTGCAGCAGTTAATTCAAGGGGCAAAGTAACTGCTTTAAAAGCAGGAAAGACGGATATATATGTATACATTGTTTCATAAGGCTTTTCATTCTTTTGAAAGTGCCTTTTGTTTAATATGTTTCAATGTTTTTATTTTAAATAAACTTACAAAAAGGGATATTATTAGCAGACTTTCTATGATATAATAAAAAGTGACGGCTAAAGCCCAGTATAATTTTGGCAATAGGTAAACTCTTAGCTGTGTTAGGATAAGTCTTTACCCAATGACACGAATAAGGTTTTGCTAAGCCCAGCATTAATTATGAAGAAAGGAATTAACATATGGATTTTTTGGAAATCTTAAAGGTAATTTTCTTAGGAATTGTTGAGGGAATTACAGAGTGGCTTCCTATCAGCAGTACGGGACATATGATATTGGTGGATGAAGTTATTACCCTTAACGTAACGGATGAATTTAAAGAAATGTTTCTGATTGTAATACAACTGGGAGCTATATTGGCAGTAATTTTCCTGTACTGGAATAAAATATTCCCCTTTAGTTTTAAAAAAGGTGAGCCATTTGTCAAAATGGATATTATGACCTTATGGTTTAAAATAGTTGTGGCTTGTCTGCCGGCAACGATTATGGTTTTACTCTTTGATGATTTGATTGACCGGTACTTTTACAACTATGTGACGGTTGCCATTACCCTGATTGTATATGGAATCTTGTTTATACTAATCGAAAACAGAAATAAATATAAAAATCCGGGGATAAAAACACTGCCTGATTTGTCTTACAAAACTGCTTTTTATATTGGCCTGTTTCAGTTGTTATCCATGATACCGGGAACATCCAGATCAGGGGCTACCATACTTGGTGCCATAATACTGGGAACATCCAGAAACATAGCGGCGGAGTTTTCCTTTTTTCTTGGAATACCGGCAATGTTTGGATATAGTTTGTTAAAAATGCTGAAATTTGGTTTCCATTTCAGTACAAACGAAGTATTGACGTTAGTATTGGGTATGCTGACTGCATTTGTTGTGTCCATATTTGCAATCAAATTTTTAATTGGTTATGTAAAGAAACATGATTTTAAAGTTTTCGGTTATTACCGAATTGTCCTTGGTGTTTTGGTAATTCTGTACTTTTCCCTAATGAGAGCATAAAAAGGTGTTTTTTTACTGGTAAAACACTTTCAATTGTGAGGCTTCTGCATTATGTATTATTTTTATCCGGAATGGCAATATGTATTACTGTTCCGATAATTGTACTATATAATGCGGTGGCCTTTTTTTCGTAGGAAGCCTGTGAGAGCTTTGAAAGTTTTAAAATGGGGAAAATTTTTTATTTTATAAAATTACCTATAATTTATATATAAATAGTATAAATTAGAACTTGACAATTTGAAGATATAGGTATATTGTAATATTGTAAATTGATACCCCCCGGGGGTGTGGTAACTAACTTTCCATATTTAACAATATATTTAGCTGTTAAGCGGAATAGAGGGTAATATGAAACAGAAATTTAATGTGATTGGAATGACCTGTTCAGCATGTTCTGCGGCTGTTGAAAGAAGTGTGAAAAAGGTTACAGGAGTATCCTCGGTAACGGTAAATCTTTTAACCAACAGTATGAACGTAGAATATGATGATAATATTACAGATGATAACGCGATTATTAATGCGGTGGTAGACGCCGGATACAATGCCACTGTTTTTACCGGCAATAACAGTAAGGCGGCAGTAATGGAAAAGCCGGTAAATCAGGCGGTTATAGAACAAAAGGAAATGAGAAACCGGATTATTATATCTTTTGCCTTTTTAATTCCGGAGCTTTATATTGCCATGGGCCATATGTTAAAATTCCCCTTGCCTGCTGTACTTCATGGAACCGAGAATGCCATAACTTTTGCATTTTTGCAATTTTTGCTTATTCTTCCTATTCTTTATGTAAACCGGAAGTATTATCAGGTTGGCTTTAAGACCTTGTTACACCGTTCTCCCAATATGGATTCTCTTATTGCTATAGGTTCCGGCGCGGCTGTTCTTTATGGCGTTTTTGCCATATTTAAAATAGGCTATGGAATGGGCCATATGGACATGGATATGGTAATGCATTATTCTATGGACTTGTACTTTGAATCTGCCGCTACCATACTTACCCTGATTACGTTAGGAAAGTACCTGGAAGCCAGGTCCAAAGGAAAAACTTCGGAAGCCATTACCAAACTTTTAGATTTGGCCCCAAAGACGGCAACGGTTATTCGGGAAGGCAAAGAGGTCACTCTTCCTGTGGAAGAAGTCACAGTTGATGATATTATTGTGATTCGGCCGGGTCAGAGTATTCCGGTTGACGGCATCATAATCGAAGGAAATTCTGCCATCGATCAGTCAGCCCTGACCGGAGAAAGTATTCCGGTGGAAAAGAAAGTTGGAGATGGGGTAATCGGAGGCACCATTAATAAATCCGGGTATTTTAAATTTAAAGCCAAAAAAGTGGGCGAAGATACCACTTTGGCACAAATCGTAAAGCTGGTGGAAGAAGCCGCAAGTTCCAAAGCACCCATTGCAAAACTGGCGGATAAAATAAGCGGAATATTTGTGCCGACGGTAATCGGTATAGCGGTTTTAGCCGCTGTCATATGGCTTATTACAGGAGCCACATTGGAATTTGCTTTATCCATAGGAATTGCCGTATTGGTTATATCCTGTCCATGTGCCTTAGGCCTTGCCACACCGGTTGCCATTATGGTAAGTACCGGAAAAGGGGCCATGAACGGTATTCTTATAAAATCTGCCCAGGCTTTAGAAATAGCCCATAAAATAGATGTGGTAGTTTTGGATAAGACGGGAACCGTAACGAAAGGAAAGCCGGTTGTCACCGATATTATTGCAGGCAGTGGACTTACGGAAACTGATTTACTTCAGGTGGCTGCTTCCATAGAAAAGCCGTCCGAACATCCCCTGGCAGATGCTATTGTTAAGAAGGCGGAGGAAATGGGAGTTGCCCTAAAAGAAGTTACTGATTTTACTGCGATGTCCGGCAAAGGTATTCTGGCGCGAATTGACAATGAAGTTTATTATGCCGGTAACCTTTCCTTAATGGAGGAAAACGGATGTATCACCGATGATTTTCGAAAGTACTCCGATGAATTGGCCGAGGCGGGAAAAACACCTTTATATTTTGCAAAAGAAGGAAAATTAATCGGATTAATTGCGGCGGCCGATATTGTAAAATCTACCAGCAAACAGGCCATAGAAGAGTTTAAGAATATGGGAATGGATGTGGTTATGTTAACCGGTGATAACAAAAAAACTGCGGAGGCTATAAAAAAGCAGCTTAATATAAATCAGGTAGTGGCCGAAGTCCTTCCTCAGGATAAAGAAAAAGAAGTTCGCCGTATTCAGGAAACCGGTAAAAAAGTTGCCATGATTGGTGACGGAATTAATGACGCACCTGCTTTAGTGAGAGCCGATGTGGGCATAGCGATCGGTGCGGGTACGGATATTGCCATAGAATCTGCGGATATAGTGCTGATGAAAAGCGATTTGCTGGATGCGGTTACAGCCATTCAGTTAAGTAAGGCAACAATTAAGAATATTAAGGAAAACCTGTTTTGGGCATTCTTTTATAATACAATCGGAATACCGTTAGCAGCCGGTGTTTTCTATCAATTCCTTGGCTGGAAACTGAATCCTATGTTTGCAGCGGCGGCTATGAGCCTTAGCTCCGTATGTGTGGTTACCAATGCATTAAGGTTAAAACTATTTAAACCAAAGTATAATAAGGAACAAAAAAATGAATTATAAACAGTTGACGAAACAGATTAAAAAGAATATATTGATTATGTTCATTTTTTATTAAGATGCGATAATCTCTATTTAGAGTGCCAGCTAGTTATTATAGATATATTTATCAGGTAAAGGTATTTCGTCAATTATCAAAAGACAGAAAAGAGGTAGAGTAATATGAAGAAAATAATTAAAATTGAAGGTATGACCTGCAGCCATTGCCAGGCCAGAGTAGAAAAGGCATTAAATGCTATACAGGGAGTGAAGGCAAAAGTAGATCTTAAGAAGAAAGCTGCAGTAGTCAGCTTCGACTCCGATATCGATGATACGGTATTTAAGGATGCTATAACGGAAGCCGGATATGAAGTGGTATCCATAGAGGAAAAAAAAGGCCTTTTTGGTAAATAATAGATTGGAGCATCATAATGAGGGCGGATAAAACGAAAGTTACACGCTTATTAAAAACAGCCAGAGGCCAGATTGACGGATTGCTGAAAATGGTTGAAGAAGACCGCTACTGTATAGAAATTTCCAATCAGCTTTTGGCAACCCAAGCTATTTTACGTAAAGTAAACAACGAAGTTATTAAAGCACATTTAGGAGCCTGTGTGAAGGAAGGATTTGAACAGGGCAACGAAGATAAAAAAATTGAAGAAATCGTAGAACTGATTGATAAGCTCTCCAAGTGAGGGCTTATTTTTTTAATTCATCGAAATTGGGACCTGTGAATCAAAAAAACCGGAAGATATACACTGGCGTCATAAGAAGATTTCTGCCTGTGGCAGAATGCGCAAGACGCTTAAAAGTAAAATTTCACTTAGGTGACAGCGGGTCAGGATAAATAAATATGGCAGGTCATTCATTATTACGTTTTGGACATATTATATTGGACATATTATAAATATATTATATAAAACATTAATATTTCTTAATTTTTTAAAATTATATTTTATTTTTTAATCAACATGTGATATAATTGTTCGGGATTTAGATTTATTTCCAATTATGTTTATTTTTTTATGAATTTTTTATGATAATACAACACAAATATGGAATGTGATGGATGACCTTAGGAGCGATCAGAATGGAGAAAGAAAACCGATTTTCAAGAGATAAGAAGACGGGTGAATCGTCCGGCAATGAAAGTAAAATATGGGGAACCTATTCAGATAAAATAGGAGAAAGCATTGCAGGTTATGAAGATGAGGACACATTTTTGGATGAAGTTAATTCATCTTTGGCAGAACAAATAAGTATGGAATTGGAGGATAATGTTACGAGTACGAAAGTAGAAAAACCCATTAAAAAAGCAAGATTACCAAAAGGAGTCAAAATTTTTGCTACCATTTTTTCTGTAATTATGTTGGCAGGCTGCTTATTGGCATTTACGCCGGCGGGAAAGAAACTGCTTATTAATTTAGCCGGTAATTATATATATGGAAAGTTAAAATATGAAGATTCCAATACCATGGATCTGGCAGATAATGATGAAAACACCGTAGAAGATACGAATAAAGTAAAACCAGTAGAGCATATTGTCAATATATTACTGCTTGGTGTGGAAGAAATCGAAGGGGCTTCCAATACGGATGTTATGATTGTTGCGACAATGGATACCAAAAATAATTCCATGAAGCTTACATCCCTTATGAGAGATTTATATGTGGAAATTCCCGGTTACAATAATAATAAATTAAATTCCGTTTATGCAAAAGGCGGTATTGATTTGCTGTACCAGACCATAAAGAATAATTTTGGACTGGATTTGGACGGGTACGTATTGGTTAATTTTGATGCATTTGAAAAAATTGTTGATCTTTTAGGGGGAGTAGAAGTCACATTAACAAGTGCGGAAGCCAATTATTTAAATACCACTAATTATATTTCCAATCCTGCCAATCGTAATGTGAAAGAAGGAACACAGATTTTAAACGGTAATCAGGCCCTAGGTTACTGCAGGGTCAGATATGTGTCCACCAGTGACAAACAAAGGGATGACTTCGGTAGGACTTCGAGACAGAGAACTGTATTAAATTCCATATTTAATAAAATGAAAAAGAAAAATATTCTGCAACTTGGCCTGTTTATGAATGATGTTCTTAATAAGGTAGATATAAAGACAGATATTACAAATGCTGAATTTAACGAATACTTAGAGGAAGCGGCCAGCTTACATGTATCAAAGCTTGATGAATTAAGAATACCAACTGATGGAAGTTATACACCAGAAAGGTTGCCGATTGGCAGATTAAAACAGGATGTTTTAGTGCCAAAAGACTGGAATCAGGTGCGAACAGAGATACATGATTTTATTTATGGCTCCGAAACAGTTGAAGATACCACCGATGATACCATCGATGAAGTAGATAATATCGACGGTATAAATCAGAATTAATCTTAGATAAACGAAAGTTCACGAACAGTCAGGAAATGACCTGATTGTCCGTGAACTTTTTATATGATTCCATGTTAAATGTTGGAGTGTGTGATAAACTTGTCACATCCCTGACGTTTTTCTTTATAGTATAAAAAACCTCCCAGTGCCAGTCCCACCAAACGAATCACCAGGAGGTAATACAATAATGCATAATTATTGTATCAATAAATTGCTAAAATTGAAAAAGATAAATATAAAAAATATTATTCATAGTGACTCTTCTGTGAAAATTTAGCAGCGTTATCGCAGCTCTTGCGGAAAACGAATCAGTTGTTATTAAGCCAAATATTTGCTGGTATGGAATAATTTAAATAATTTAAAGTATAAATTAAATACTTTTTAAGAATTCCTCGTTCAGGGAAATAATTTGCTTCATGGCTTCTTCACCGGGGCCTCCCAATGTATTGCGTTTTTCCACGCAGGTTTTAAGGCTGATTGCCTCATAAATATCTGCTTCAAAAACCGGGCTGATTGCCTTTAATTCTTCCAAAGTCATATCTTCAATGCCAATTCCTTTTTCGATACAAAAGAGTACCACTTGCCCTATGATCCTGTGGGCATCCCGGAATGGAACGCCGTGGTTTACCAAATAATCGGCGGCATCGGTAGCATTGGTAAAGCCTCCTTTGGCACTGTGTTCCATAGCAGCCTTATTAAACTTCATGGTTGAGACCATACCGGCAAACAGTTTTAAACACCCCTTAACTGTATCAATGGCATCAAAAGTCAGTTCTTTGTCTTCCTGCATATCCTTATTATAGGCTAAAGGAAGCCCCTTCAAA
Source organism: Lachnoclostridium sp. (assembly GCA_047777345.1). GTDB lineage: Bacteria > Bacillota > Clostridia > Lachnospirales > Lachnospiraceae > Anaerocolumna. Next base: position 66,688 of record JBKEEJ010000004.1, read on the forward strand.
GTGGTTAACAAAGACAAAAGAGAGCCATATACCCGACCGGTTTTCCCCCTGATTAATTCAGCTATATCAGGATTCTTTTTTTGAGGCATAATACTGCTGCCGGTAGCATAAGCATCATCCAGCTCCACAAACTGATATTCATTGGAATTCCATATTATGATTTCTTCGCAAAAACGGCTTAAATGCATCATAATAATAGACAGGCCGCTTAAAAATTCAATCAGGTAATCCCTGTCGGAAACCGAATCCATGCTGTTTAAAGTAGGGCCGTAAAAATCAAGAAGCTTAGCCGTATAGTCCCGGTCAAGAGGATAGGTAGTTCCTGTTAAGGCTCCCGCACCCAAAGGACAGTAGTTCATTCGGTTATATATATCCTTAAGCCTGCCGTAATCCCTTTTAAACATTTCAAAATATGCACCTATATGGTGGGCCAGTGTTGTGGGCTGGGCTTTTTGCAGGTGGGTAAATCCCGGCATATAGGTATGCAGATTTTCCCTCATTATTTTATGGAGTACAAGCAGCAGTTCTTTTAGAAGTTCCTGTACCTGAAGAATTTCTTTTCGTATATATAGTTTCATATCCAGGGCCACCTGATCGTTGCGGCTTCTGCCGGTATGAAGCTTTTTGCCGGCTTCGCCGATTCGCTGGATTAATGTGGTTTCCACAAAACTGTGAATATCTTCCTGGTTTAAGTCTATTGGCAGAGTTCCGTTAAGAACATCTTCCTTTATACTGTTTAATCCATGAATAATGCTTTCTTTTTCCGCATCATTTATAATTCCCTGTTTTGCCAGCATAGTAACGTGGGCAATGCTTCCCATTATGTCCTCCAGGAAAAATTTCTGGTCAAAAGAAATGGAAGCATTAAAATTATGTACCAGCTGATTGGTTTCTTTGGTAAAACGTCCGCCCCACAATTTCATAGTTAATACCTCGTTTCTATATGTTTAAATATTCATAAAATTAGATTAATTATACATTACTTATTGGAAATAATCAATATGAAGCGGACAAAAAATTTATATTAATTCAAATCATAAAGTTTGGTGTATTTTTCCGTCAGATATTTTACATAATAATCTGCATTTAGTTCTTCGTCCATCATGTCCTTTAAAATTTCATTGGTATTTTTGGTTTTTCCGAATTTGTGGATATGATTATTCAGATACTCACGTATCGGAGTTAAATTGCCGGTTTCTAAATATTCCTCAAGGGGCATTTTGGACTTCATATGATAAAAAAGCTGTGCGGCAATTGCACTGCCGATGGCATAGGACGGGAAATATCCGAAACTTCCGCCTGCCCAGTGTATATCCTGCAATATACCTTCTGCGTCATGTTCCGGTTTTACCCCCAAATAGTCCTCATATTTCTGGTTCCAGATTTCCGGCAGTTCCTCTACGGTTACTTCGTCTGCAAAAATCATTTTTTCAATTTCATATCTTATTATAATATGCAGAGGGTAGGATAATTCGTCTGCTTCCGTACGTATTAAGCTGGCGGAAGCTTTATTAATACCTTTGATAAAATGATCCAGAGTAATGTCTTTTAACTGCTCTCTAAAAGTTTCCTGTAATTTTGGATAGATGGGTTTCCAGAAAGCTTTGCTTCGTCCTATGACATTTTCAAAAAAACGGGACTGGGACTCATGCATGCCCATGGAAGTTCCGCCGCCTGCCGGCGTCAGGGTAATGGCATCATCCACATGTAACTCATAGATGGCATGTCCGCTTTCGTGAATTGCGGAAAATATGGCGCTTTCCAGATTGTCTTCATAATAATGGTTGGTTATGCGGACATCATGATTGTGCAGATTGGTTGTAAATGGATGGGCGCTTTCCGCAATTACCCCGCGGTTAAAATCAAATCCCACGTAACCGCTTATATATTTGCAGAATTCTTTTTGTTTTTCTATATCAAAATGTCTGTAATTATATGTTTTATCAATGGTATCATTTTTTTCTGATACTTTCTTTAACAAAGGAATAACCGCGTCTTTAATCTTTCCAAAAAATTCATCCAGTTTTTCCGTATTAAAGCCTTCTTCATAATCATTCAGCAAAATATCATATGGCTTCATACCTTTTTTGGCCCGGTATCCTAAAAATTTTTTCTGATATTGAATGATTTCTTTTAGGGTAGGGGCAAAATCGGAAAAGTTTTTTTTGTCTTTGGCCCTGGCCCAGATACCGGAAGCCTTTGCAATCAGTTCTTTGTATGCCTGATATTCCTTGGGAGGAATAGGTTCTAATTCTTCAATGGTTTTTTTGATTTCCTTTACGACAGCTTTCTGATTAAAATCAAGATCTTCTTGTTCTTTTTCTTCGCTTAGTTTTTTCACTAATTTTTTGACATCATCATTAATCAGGGACAAAAAATATTCATTGGACAAAAGACCAACGGTTTTTGAGGTATATTCCATGGACTTTTCGGGAGCCAGGGTTTCTGCGTCCCATTCAAACAGAATAAGAGCTGTCTGCAAAGCTGTTGCTTTTTCATAGTATTTTGTAAGTTGTTCAAAATATTTGTTCATAACTCAAATCCTTTCCCTATATTTGAATTTTAGTATATCATATAACTTCTCAAATTATCAATAAATAGCTGAAATATCACAGTATTTCTTTAAGTATATATTATACAGTTATAAATTGTTAAAAAATAACCAATTTATTACGAAAAATATTAAACATTTTTTGGACTTATGGTATAATTAAATAGGCAAAATACATAGAACCTGATTCTGTGAAAGAAGAAAGGTTTGTTATCCTGCAGACTACCAAATTCTTACAGAATGCATACATTTGCATACTTGGATTATACTATATATGATAAAGACTAAAAAATCAGACAAATGCCAGAAATTATAACAAAAAAACAACAAATCAGGAAAGAAGGAAGGAGATTAAGATGAAAAAGAATTTAGCAATTGAAAAAATTGTCGGCAGAGAAATACTGGATTCCAGAGGAAATCCCACCGTGGAAGTGGAAGTGGTTCTGGCAGATGGAAGCATTGGAAGGGCAGCTGTTCCGTCCGGCGCTTCAACAGGAGCTTTTGAAGCAGTCGAATTAAGAGATAACGATAAAAGCAGATATTTAGGACAAGGGGTATTAAAGGCTGTTAACAATGTAAATACGGAAATTGCCGGTGCGATTGTTGGTATGAATGCCTTAAATCAGGCAGAAATTGATAAAAAAATGATTGAACTGGATGGAACAGAGAATAAGGGCCGTCTTGGTGCCAATGCCATTCTTGGCGTTTCCCTGGCTGTGGCCAAGGCAGCGGCAGAATCCCTTAATTTGCCTTTATATCAATATATCGGCGGCGTAAATGCCAAAGAACTTCCGGTACCAATGATGAATATTATCAATGGGGGCAAACATGCGGATTCCAGCTTAAATATTCAGGAATTTATGATTATGCCTGTAGGGGCTGCCTCTTTCTCTCAGGCACTGGAATGGAGTGCTACCGTATTCCATACCTTAAAGAAATTATTAAAAGCAGACGGGTATGTTACGGCCGTAGGTGACGAAGGGGGATTTGCTCCAAAATTTGAAAGTGATGACCAGGCACTGGATTATCTGGTAAAAGCCATTAAGGAAGCCGGCTATGAACCTGGAAAAGACTTTTATATTGCAATGGATGTGGCATCCACTGAAATGTATGATGAAGCGAAAAAGGCAGGAAGAGAAGGAGAGTACTTATTCTGGAAAGCCGGGGAATATAAGACTGTAGATACTATGATTGATTATCTTGAGGATTTGTGTAACCGTTATCCTATCATATCTATCGAAGACGGACTGGCAGAAGAAGATTTTGAAGGCTGGAAAAAACTGACGGAGCGTCTTGGAAACAGAATTCAGCTAGTTGGTGATGATTTATTCGTAACCAATACAAAGCGGATTAAAGAAGGTATGAAACTGGGAATATCCAATTCTGTTTTAATTAAATTTAATCAAATCGGTACCCTTACGGAAACACTGGAAGCAATTGAGATGGCCAAAAATAACGGCTGGACAGCAATCGTATCTCACAGATCCGGCGAAACGGAAGATGTGACTTTAGCTGATATAGCTGTTGCAACCAACGCCAGACAAATAAAGACCGGTGCTCCAAGCAGAAGTGACCGTGTTGCCAAATATAACCGCCTGCTTAGAATTGAGCATCAGCTGGGCGATGTGGCACGCTATCCCGGAAAAGATGCATTTAAGGTAAAAAGGTAAAACAGGTTTTATTATCTGATTGATTTTGGCTTAACCAAATAATTGGCACATCGTTTCTGAGAGTGAAAGAAATAAAAGAAGGGCCTGTAGCGTTATGGGATTTCGCCCAATATTCAACAAGCCCTTCTTTTATTGAATAAAAAATTACTCGTATGTAAAAATCATAATTGTTTCTTACTTCTTTTAAGTAAGATATACTGCGCATGACATTTATAAGAAAATGTCACTTACGCGACAGTGCATCATCAGACGAGATTCTATAAAAAAGATGATTGCAGATATTTTACAGGACTTCAGGAAACTTAAGAATTAACTCATCTTTGAGGGATCAACTTTAAATGTGTCCGTTAATTTATAACTGTAATATTTAATTACATTGCCGCTTACCAATCCTATTTTATCCGGGCCGCATAAATTAATATCTCTGTGGTATGGCATATTATCATATATGCTGCATTCCTGAACCATTTCTTCATATGGTCCCTTATCTTTTAATCTTCTTAGTTCCTCCGCTGTCATTTGCCAAACCCCCTTTAAAAAGATATTTTTATTTCAAATATTAATTTCAAATAATAATATAGCTCGTTTTTATTAATTTATCAATGTGAATTTCAGTTTTTTACATATCCTGATATGTAATTTGATATTACAATTAATTGTTGCGTTTTTATAAGTTGATACACAGGAATACAAAAATACAAAAAATCAATCAGATTAATGAAAAGTATGCATATACCGAATTTAAGCTTAATAAAATTAGTGTATACATTAATAAAGTTTTGGATTATACTTGACAATTCGATTGTTTTTGAGTATTATTTTACATTGTAAGATGATATGAACTCCTATACTTAATATGTATACATATATAATATTTTATCGTATTAAGGGTTGGGTTGCACAAAAATGTGTGTTTTAACATGTTGGGTGTGCCTTTTTTTTTAATTAATTATGAAGTAAAAGTCCACTTGTTAATTCATTTAATGCAATCCCCATATCATTGATTCAATAATTAAGACAAAAGGTAGGTTATTGTATGGGTAAGTACATTCTTAAGAGAGTGAGTGCAGCTATAGTGACAATATTTTTAGTAGCCACCATTACTTTTTTTCTGATGAATATGGTACCGGGTGGTCCATTTATAGCTGAAAAGTCTATTAGTGAACAGGCACAACAAGCACTTAAGGAAAAATTCGGTTTGGATAAGCCGCTTATTGTGCAGTATAAAAACTATATGCTTAGCGCACTGAAAGGTGATTTTGGCATTAGTTTAAAGCAGCGTGGCCGTACCGTAGCGGATATTATATCCTCCAAGTTTCCGGTTTCCGCAAGATTGGGCGGAATCAGCGTTCTGGTGGCATTGATAATCGGGATTCCTTTAGGCTGTATAGCAGCTGTGAACAGAGGAAAATGGATAGATAACGTAATTATTGTAATCGCTACCTTTGGTATTGCCGTACCAAGTTTTGTTATTTGCACGGTTGGAATGTATATTTTTGGTGTTTACTTAGGAGTATTGCCTACTTTTGGCCTGACCTCACCACAGCATTATATTTTACCTGTTTTTGCCCTTGCTTTTTATCCAACAGCCTATATTACACGGCTTATGCGTTCATCCATGTTGGATGTAATCGGTCAGGACTACATAAGAACGGCGAGAGCCAAGGGTGTGCCTCCGTTTAGTTCCTTATTTAAGCATGCTTTACGTAATGCAGTTTTACCGGTTGTAACTTATGTAGGACCTCTTTTGGCTTATACATTAACTGGTAGTTTTATCGTAGAAAAGATATTCGTAATTCCTGGTTTGGGCGGTCAGTTTGTAAGTTCAATTATGAACCGTGACTATACGGTTATTATGGGAACCACGATTTTTCTAGCTACACTGGTTATTGTAATGAATACTATAGTTGATATTGTCTATAAAATTATAGATCCACGTATTCAGCTGAATTAGGAGGAACTGGTTATGAATATGAAAAAGAACGTATTAAGCTTTCAGTTGAAGGTGGATGACTTTCTGCCTGCTACTGATGAAGAAAAACAAAGTTTGGTGCAGATGCGACCGAGCACCAGCTTTTGGAAAGATGCATTACGCCGTTTAGTAAAAAATAAAGTGGCTATGGTAAGCCTGGTTGTCATAATTCTAATTATGATTCTGGCATTTGTCGTACCACATTTTTATCCTTATAAATATGATCAGCAGATTCAAGGTTCTGAGTATTTAAAACCAATGACATATTCTGCACAGGAGCAAGCCCGTATTGACGCGGGCGAAAAAGTATTTCCCCATATTCTTGGTACCGACAATATGGGCCGTGATTATGCCGTTCGTGTTATGGTGGGTGGCCGTATTTCACTGATTGTTGGTTTAATTGCTTCTGCAATTATCCTTATTATCGGTTCCACATTTGGAGCTATATCCGGTTTTTTTGGCGGATGGGTAGACCTTATCATGATGCGTATCGCCGATATTGTATATACGGTTCCGGATATTTTGCTCATTGTTTTAATATCATTTGCAATCAAAGAACCAATGGAAAATCTTGCGACAAAACCTGGTTTTCACTGGATACAAGTTATAGGTGTTAATCTTATCAGTATTTTTATCGTATTTGCCCTTTTATATTGGGTAGGTATGGCCCGTATTGTAAGAAGCCAGGTGCTTACGTTAAAACAGGCTGAATATGTAACAGCCGCAAAAGCATTGGGTGCTTCCAACGGAAGAATTATTCGCAAGCACTTACTTACCAATTGTATTGGTACTCTGATTGTAACTACAACTTTACAAATTCCGTCATCTATATTTACGGAAAGTTTCCTAAGCTTTCTCGGACTTGGAGTAGCTATTCCGCTGCCATCTCTTGGCTCTTTAGCCAGTGATGCCGTAAATGGCATTAATTCTTATCCATATTTGTTATTATCACCAGCTATTCTGATAAGCCTTATTATCTTAAGCTTTAACTTATTTGGTGATGGATTAAGAGATGCCTTTGACCCCAAAATGAAGAGCTAAGGAATGGAGAGGAGTTAATTTTATGAGTGAATATTTAGTAGATATTCGTAATGAGAGACTTTCTTTTTTCACACCTGCCGGTGAAGTAAAGTCACTCAATGACGTTTCGCTTACAGTCCGTGAAGGTGAAGTGCTTGGTATAGTCGGAGAAAGCGGTTCCGGAAAATCGGTTACTGCCTATAGCCTTATGGGTTTGACCGCACATCCAGGCCGCCTGATCGGTGGAGATATATATTTTAACGGTCATCATGTTAATGAGATGAAAGAGCGCGAATTGCGCAAAATGAGAGGAAATGAGGTTTCCATTATCTTTCAGGATCCTATGACAAGCCTGAATCCTGTGTACACAATCGGCAATCAGATTATGGAGGCAATTTTGCTCCATACCGATAAAAATAAAAAGCAGGCCAGAGAAAGAGCAAGAGAGCTGCTGGAACTTGTTGGTATTAATGAACCTGAAAAACGTTTGAAACAATATCCTCATGAACTTTCCGGCGGTATGCGTCAGCGTGTTATGATTGCCATGGCACTGGCCTGTGAGCCTAAGCTTTTAATTGCCGATGAGCCTACGACAGCATTGGATGTTACCATTCAGGCACAGATTCTGGAACTTATGACAGAATTAAAGAAAAAATTAGGCATGGCTATTATCCTCATAACCCATGATTTGGGTGTGGTTGCAGGTATGTGTGACCGTATTGCTGTTATGTATGCAGGCAGAATAGTTGAGACAGGATCAGTAGATGACATATTTTATCATCCGTCTCATGAATATACAAAAGGATTGCTTCAAAGTGTTCCTAAGTTAAATGAGGAAGAACATAAGAAATTGATTCCTATTGAAGGACAGCCTGTGGATTTGTTAAATCCGCCGGCAGGATGTCCATTTGCACCCCGCTGCAAATCCTGTATGAAAATTTGCCTTCGAGCTATGCCGGAGTATACTGACCTTGGTAATAATCACTACAGCGCATGCTGGCTGCTGGATAAGGCCAAATTTGAAAAGGAGGAGCAGGCCTGATGGATAATAAAAAATTAGTTGAAGTAGAACACCTAAAACAGTACTTCCCGGTTAAAGGGGGAGGCTTATTTGAGAAAAAAGTTGTAAAAGCCGTGGATGATGTTTCTTTCTATGTAAACAAGGGTGAAACGTTAGGTTTGGTAGGTGAGTCAGGGTGCGGCAAAACTACCACGGGACGTACCCTGTTACGTCTTTATGAACCAACCGGCGGAAAGATTATTTATGACGGCAAAGATATTACAAAGGTTAACATGCTGCCTTACCGAAGAAAAATGCAGATTGTATTTCAGGATCCTTATGCCAGCCTTGATCCTCGTATGACAGTTGGTGATATTGTTGGTGAGGCCATTGATATACACAAACTTGCTGCAAATAAAAAAGAACGCCGTGACCGAATTATAGAACTGTTAAGTCTGGTTGGATTAAATTCCGAACATGCCAACCGTTATCCTCACGAATTTTCCGGCGGACAACGCCAGCGTGTCGGCATAGCCCGTGCCTTGGCCGTAAATCCGGAATTTATCGTATGTGATGAACCGATTTCCGCATTGGACGTATCCATTCAGGCACAGGTAGTTAATATGTTTGAAGAACTTCAGGAAAAACTGGGACTTACTTATTTGTTTATTTCCCATAACTTAAGTGTAGTAAAACATATTTCCAATCGTATCGGTGTTATGTATCTAGGTAAGTTAGTGGAACTGGCTGACAGCTTGGAGTTAATTAATCACAGTGTTCATCCTTATACACGGAGTTTAATTTCAGCAATACCTGTGGCGGATCCGATTGTTTCAAGGCAATCCAATCGAATTGTACTAAAAGGCGATGTTCCAAGCCCTGTTAATCCGCCGTCGGGATGCCGTTTCCGTACACGTTGTCCTTATGCTACCGAAAAGTGTGCCGAGGTAGAGCCGGAGTTTAAAGAAGTTTCACCCGGACATTATGCGGCATGCCATCATTTGGACCGTGTGAAATAACGGACTTTAATTTAATCAATCTCACCTCAACAAAGAGGTGAATTGTATATACCTAAATCTAAGGAGGGAAATTTATGAAAAGAAAATTATCATTATTCTTAGTACTAGTTATGGTACTTACCATGGCATTAAGCGGCTGCGGTAAGAAAGAAACTAGTGACGATGGTAATACTGCAAGTGACAATACCGGCAGCAGTACCACCAGCGAAGCAACTGATAACACTAAATCATCTGATGGTGAAAAACAGCTTGTTGCGCAAATCGGGCCTAACCCGGAAACTCTTGACCCAGCATTAAACAGTGCAATTGACGGTGCAAACATGATTTTATTTGCATTCGATACTTTGTTAGCAATCGATAAGGATAACAAGGTTATACCTGGCGCTGCTGAGTCCTATGAAGTAAGTGACGATGGCCTTACATGGACTTTCCACTTACGTGACGGTTTAAAATGGTCTGATGGATCAGATTTAACTGCAAATGATTTCGTTTACAGCTGGAAACGTGTAGCTGATCCTAACACTGCAGCACCTTACGGTGAAACAGTTCTTGGTATGGTTAAAGGTTTTGATGAAGCCGCAGCAGGGGATCCGGATGCATTGGCTGTATCCGCACCGGATGACAAAACTTTCAAAGTTGAACTTTCACATCCTTGCGGATATTTTGATAAACTTGCCGCATTTGGCGTACTTAGCCCTGTAAACCAGAAAACAATTGAAGCCAATGGTGATGCATGGGCAACTAAACCGGAAACTTATATCAGCAACGGCCCTTTCTATATGTCAGAATGGGTACCTGGTTCTCATATTACATTTACTAAGAATCCATATTACTGGAATAAAGACGCTATTAAATTGGATTCCATTAAACTGCTTCTCATTGAGGATTCCAATGCCTCATATGCTGCTTACCAGAATGGCGAAGCTATGATGATTAAGGATGTACCTACCGCGGAAATACCTTCACTGCAGGGTAATCCGGAATTCCATGTTGAACCTCTTTTAGGAACATATTATATTGACCTTAACTGCACACTTCCTCAGTTCTCTGATTCAAGAGTACGTCAGGCTTTAAGCCTTGCAATTGACAGAAAATATGTGGCTGAGACCTTAATGCAGGGAACTTATACGGCAGCATCCAGTTTTGTTGGTCCTGACGTTGTTGACTGGGACGGAAGCAATTTTATGGATAATGCTAACGGTGGCAAACCTTACATTGATGTTAATGATTATGAAGGAAATCTTGAAAAAGCAAAAAAATTACTTGCTGAAGCCGGATATCCCAATGGCGAAGGTTTCCCTGTAATCAATTACTCTACAAATGATTCCGGTTACCACAAAGTTGTAGCACAGTATCTGCAAAACGCATGGAAAGAACTGGGTATTACCGTTAATGTTAACGTAGTTGAATGGGCTTCCTTTACACCGATGCGTCGTGCCGGTGATTATGAAGCAAGCCGTGACGGTTGGGTATTTGACTATAACGATCCTTCCAACATACTGGAACTTATGGTTAGCACCAACGGTAACAACAATGCAAAATACAGCAATCCTGATTATGATGCTATAATGCAAAAGGCAGCTTCTGAAACAGATGCAAAGACTCGTTTTGATTTACTGCATCAGGCAGAAGATATCGTTATGAAGGATGCGGCTGTTATTCCATTAGCTTATTACAATGACTTCTATTTACAGAGTGACAAGATTACTGGTTCCTGGCATTCTCCTTACGGATACTGGTACTTCCAGTATGCTGATATTACTGAATAATTATATTCATCATCAGTACATCATTTAATAGAATGAAAACCTTGTAAAAAGGCAATAAAAAGAGATGATAAATCCATCGATATATTGGATTATCATCTCTTTTTCATATTATCCTTTTACAGATTGTTATTTTTTCCCTTTCTGCAATTCTACAACAACGATAGGAAGAAAGGATAAAACCAGTACGATAGACCATTGGGCCACAGATAAGGGAACAACTTTAAATACTGAGGCCAGTGGCTTTAAGGATATCACTATGATTTGCAGGAAGGAACATATTATAAAGGAGAGAAGCAGCTTTATGTTGGAGAATAATCCGATTTTTGTCAGGGAATGTTCGCTTCTCATATTAAAGGAATGAAACAGCTGGGACAGGCTTAACACGGCAAATGCCATGGTACGGCCCACATATGGGGTTATATTGCTTGCTATTTCTACCGTACTGCCGTGCCGCAACAGAGTATCACTAATACTTTGGCTGTCAAAAAAACGAATACCGATAATAAATGCCAGGAGAGATAAAAAGCCGATTAAAATTCCTTCTATAATAATTTTTAAAACTAATCCGTCTGCAAACATACCTTTATCCGGTGGAATTGGTTTCTTTTTCATTATATCTTTTGCTGCAGGTTCCACACCCAGAGAAATAGCCGGCAGGGAATCGGTCACCAGATTTACCCATAAAAGTTGAACGGCTAAAAGCGGAGAGGGAAGATTCATCAATATGGCTGCGAAAATCGTTATGATTTCACCGATATTACAGGAAAGCAGAAAGTGGATGGCTTTTTTAATATTATCGTATATGCCCCGGCCTTCTCTTACGGCAGATACAATTGTGGCAAAATTATCATCCGTAAGAATCATATCGGCGGCATTTTTTGCCACATCCGTTCCGGTTATTCCCATGGCACATCCAATATCGGCAGCCTTTAAGGCAGGTGCGTCATTGACACCGTCTCCGGTCATGGCTACTACTTCGCCTCTTGCCTGAAACGCCTTTACTATCCGGACTTTATGTTCCGGTGAAACTCTTGCGAAAACTTTGTAGCGGGGAATTTTTGCAATAAGGGTATCCTGATCCGTCTGATTTAATTCCTGTCCGGTCATAGCCAAATCTTCACCGGTCATAATATTTAGTTGCTTTGCAATAGCACAGGCTGTGGTTATATGGTCGCCGGTTATCATAACCGGTTTAATTCCGGCCATCTGACAGGTTAAAACTGCTTCGGCCACTTCTTCCCTAGGAGGGTCTATCATACCAATTAAGCCGACAAAGGTTAATCCGTTTTCCAGATACTTTATGATATCTTCCGTGGTGTTATGAGTGGGGGAAGTTTTTTTTCTTAACTCAGCCTCAGAGGGAATATCTTTATAGGCAACGGCTATTACACGAAGGGCCCGTTCTGCCATTCCCTGATTTAATCGGTTCAAAGACTGTATATGGGCTTTGGTCATAGGAACCTGCCTGCCATTCAGATAAATATGAGTGCATTTATTAAGCAAAACATCAAAAGCACCTTTGGTAATGCTTCTGATATTGCCGGAAGGGTAATTATGTACTGTTGTCATTAATTTTCTGGCAGAGTCAAAAGGAATTTCAAAAATTCGCGGATTGGTTGCGTCCAGTTTTGGTTTCAGAAGATTGATCTGGTAGGCAGCCATAACCAGTGCTTTTTCCGTCGGTTCTCCTGCGGCGGTAATGGTGGCTTTTTTTCCTTTTCCGGAAGTTTGTAAAATAGAATCATTGCAAAGGACCCCAAGAGATAATAAAAACTGGCTGAATAAGCTGTCAGGGTGTTCTTTTCCCGAAACGGAAGCCAGTTCTGTTACCGTCATTTTATTCTGGGTGAGAGTACCTGTTTTATCGGAACAGATAACGGTGGCACTTCCTAATGTCTCCACAGCGGGGAGCTTGCGGATAACCGCATTTTTTTTGGCCATACGCTGAACCCCAAGAGATAACATAATGGTTACAATGGCAGGAAGCCCTTCCGGGATAGCCGCAACGGCAAGACTTACCGAAGTCATAAACATATCAAAAATGGGCCGGTTTTTCATGATACCGATTAAAAAAATAGCAATGCAGATTAATAATGCCGCTATACCCAGTGCTTTTCCGGTATCAGCAAGCCGCTTTTGCAAAGGGGTCATAGGTGTGTCGTCTTCCATTATAAGTTTTGCAATATGACCCACTTCGGTATTCATTCCTGTGGCTGTGACCACCGCAGTGCCTCTTCCATAGGTTACAATTCCGGTTGCCATAATCATGTTACGGCGGTCTGCCAGTAAAGTATCCGGATTTAAGAGAACATCTGCATCTTTTTCTACCGGATGGGATTCTCCCGTTAATGAGGCTTCGTCTACTTTTAAGTTTACGGATGTCAAAAGCCTGGCATCAGCAGGAACAAAGTGACCGGTTTCAAGATATATAATGTCACCCGGAACCAGCTCTTTGGCGTCAATTGTAGTAATCTCATGTTCTCTTAAAACCTGTGCGGCAGGAGCAGACATTTTCTGTAAAGCTTCCAGAGATTTTTCCGCTTTTGCTTCCTGAAGAACTCCAAGAAGCGCGTTAAGGGTAATAATAAGCAGAATAATAACCGGATCGACAAAGTCCAGCTCCCCATGGAGTAAGGATACCAAAAAGGATACAATGGCGGCACAGATTAAGGTAATAATCATAAAATCAGAAAACTGACTGAAGAATTTTATGAGAATACTTTTTTTCTTTTTTGTTTCTAATATGTTTAAGCCATATTTTTTCTGTCTTTTGATAACTTCTTTTTTAGATAAGCCTTCTGTTTGTGAAGTTTCCAGTATTTTTAAAGCTTCTTCTTTAGTAATCGTATGCCAGTTCATCATAAAAACCCCCGTGTTAAGTCATTATTTTTTCAGTATGTCTTAGCTAATTATATGATTCAGGTTGTCAAACCATTCACTTGTCTTTTTTTATACGAATTAGAATTATCATACTGAGAAAAACCGCAAGTGGCAGTATAATATCTTTATAACGCTCATAATAAACTCCTGCGTTATTCCATTTTTCACGCAAAAGATACCCCAGGCCAATCAGTATGGCATTCCATACCGTAATGCCAACAAAAGACGACAAAAGATATGGAATCAGGCTTTGACCGGCTGCGCCTGCAATAAATGCAATATAAGTTCTGCATATGGGTATTAGCCGTCCGATGCAAACAGCCAGGTTACCATATTTTTTAAACTTTTCCTGAGAAACAGATATGCCTTTTTCTGTTTTGGGAAACCTTTTGATTAATCTGTTAATCAGCACATTGCCTCCGAGTCTTCCGATACCATAGCAAATAGTAGTGCCTATGAGTCCTGCCAGTACGCTTAAAAGTAATATAACCGGATAACTTATATGGCTTAAGGAAGCAACGGCACCGGAAAAGGGCAGAACAATTTCACTGGATATGGGAAAACAGGCGTATTCAATCAGAATAATAAAAAACATGGCCAAAAGCCCATATTCATAAATCAGGTTGGTAAAATAACTCATGGAAACTCCTGAGACTGTTTATTAAAGTATATTAATACGAAAGATGAAACATGCTAAGTTTGGTCTTAACAAATTCCGTCTATAATGGTATAATTTAGTACAATCGGGTAAAATAAAATTAAATACAATGGAGCTTACGGATTCATAAATTTGAAATGATTTTGCCATAAGAATAACACATTCTCATTATATGTTAATAACAATTGCTCTGTTTTAATTACCTTAACTTAAATAAAATAAAACTAATCTGTAAGGAGTAAAGAATGACCCCAAAAATGAAAAAACACAAATTGCAATTGCGGATCATATTGTGTATCGGCTTTTTGTTTTTAGGACTTTTTATTACGAAAGTCTCCACTACCGCAAAATCAGGTTCACCTTATTATATTAAGGTAAACAAACAGCAGAATGTGGTAACTATTTACAAGAAAGACAAAAATGGCAAATATACGAAACCGGTAAAAGCGATGACTTGTTCAACCGGTAATGCCACGCCCCTTGGTACATACAAAACCTTAGCCAAATACAGATGGAAGCTTTTGATGGGAGATGTATGGGGACAGTATTCCACAAGAATAGTAGACGGTGTTTTGTTCCATTCTGTCTGGTATTATAAAATGGATCCCAGTACCTTATCCGCCACCCAGTATAATAAGCTTGGAACAGCCGCTTCCCACGGATGTGTAAGACTTACGGTAGCTGACGCCAAATGGATTTATGATAACTGTCCCATTGGCACAACCGTTGAAATTTATAATTCAAAAGATCCCGGCCCATTGGGAAAGCCTGCCACAATAAAACTTTTGGCTAATACGGGTTGGGACCCTACGGACCCCAGTAACAAAAATCCCTTTAAAGATAAGACTCCCGTATTAAAAGGAATAAAGAATAAAACCATAGAATGGGGAACGGAAACCAACTTACTGGCTGGTGTAAAAGCATTATCTACCACAGGTACGGATATTACTTCTGATATTAAGGTAGACGGAAAATTAGATGTTTATACGGCAGGCAAATATAAAATTAAATATACGGTTACGGATGCTTTGGGCAGGTCAGTACAAAAAACAGCAGTTTATACCGTAAAAGAAACCAAGGAACCTCCGCGCATAACAGGCGTTACTGACCGGTATGTTTCCGCTGATACCGTAATTAACAGGACATATGCTTTAAAAGGTGTAAGCGCTTACCTGGCCAGCAAAAAACTGCCGACCAGTGATATTAAGGTTAAGATAACGAAAAAATCGGATGATATCTATAACATAGTTTATTCCGTGAAAGCTTCCAACAAAAAGACTGCCAAAGAAACGGCAACGGTATATATTGACAGAACGCCGCCGGTAATTGACGGTATATATTTTAGAGAACTGACTAAGAAACAGCTTCAGTCCGGAATAGAAGGAATTAAGAAACTGGCTCTAAATGGAATAAAAGTTACGGATAATTACTCAAAAATAACGTTAGATAAAGTTAAAGTAACAGTAAAACCTGTTGAGGATTATGCATATTCCGTAACATATGAAGTATCTGACGATGTTGGCAACACCACCAGCGAAACTGTGCAATTTACTTATTTTGCAGGAATCAGAATCGAAGGAGTTGCAAACTATACTGGCATTCCTGTGGGAACAAAGATTACGGAAGAATATGTAAAACAGGGTATTAGTGCGATTAACAGCAACAATGAAGAGTGTACCGATTTACTTAAGGTAAATATCACTACAAAGGATAAAATTAAGTATAAGGTTACTTATTCTATTGAAGATAATGACGGTAAGGTTATTTCTATTGTTTCTTACTTTACGGTAAACGGGGACCCGCTGCCGGCAGAAGATGCTAAGAAAGATAATGCAAATAAGAATACTCCTGAACCAGAGACACAGGATGGCAGTAAATAGGCGAAAGATAATGCCGATACTTTTGGTGACAACGAAAGAAGAGTTACACTGATTTAAGAGAAACGGGCCTGCCTCACAATAAAGCTTTTACTGAAAATTTGTGCGGCAGACCCGTAATTATTTTACAGAAATCTTTAAATTTTCTATAAAAAATTTCAGTTGGCTATTTACGTTTGGCTATGAGTTTTTTGATTATTTCCAGCTTTTGTTTTTCGGCAGACGTCATGTCCTGGGTTAATATTTCAATCATTAAATCGGTTTCTTCCTGAGTAAAAGTAAGACCTAATGCCTTCATTTTGGCATTGGCTTTAATAAGCAAAGGCAACGCCTTATCAGCCGGCTTGCCTTCGGCCTCATTGGCTAAATCCACAAGAATCGCTAATTTCCTGGCATCGATATTTTTCATTGCAGGATGATTAATCCAATCCAAATTTTTCATATCCAACTCCTGTCCGCGTTAATAGACGCTGAAATAATTAATTTTAGTTTGCAGCTTACTGCTGCACAACGTTAAACATTGTGTTCAGGTCATCAAAAGTACTTTTTTGTTCCGGCGTCAGTAAGGAACTTAATATTTCCATCATGTCAGGTCTATTATTGCTGCCGGATTCTTCACCGGAATTTTCTGTATTGTCAGATTGGTTTGCCATGGCAGACGCATAAGCAGTATATGTATCATAAAGATTTTTGGCTTTTATTATGTTTAAAATGGTATCGACAAACTCCCTTTCTTGATCGTAACAAACAGATCTTATGCTGGTCAGTAGTGCTTCTATGTCAACATTATTTCTTTTAAAATGATAGGCTGTTATTCGGTTTCTTTGTCTATATCTATGAACTGCTTCCATTAATTCTCCGGTTTTTACAATAATTTCGGCAGATTGCTGTGTGTCACTGTCAAGATGAGGAAAAGCTGCTTTCAGGATTTCTATAGCGTGGCTGAATTTGTCCCAGTCAAATTTCCTGGCTGTATCTTTTTCATTATAATCGATATCCATGGCTTCTCCAATTCTTTTTTATCATTACACTATATTCACGGATATGAAAAATATTACTATTTAGCATATTACCGGAAGTTGGGCATAAAAAGGGCTGCCGCATTGGTACATTTTAGTACATTATGTGGCAGCCCAGCCGATTACCGGGGATAAATTAAATGTTCGTCGCTAATATTGTACAGAGTTTCGTTTAAAAATCGATTTGCCAGATATTTAGCCATATTTAAGTTCATATCCAGATAATTCCCGCAGCCGGTCGGGGTAGCACCCGGTATTTCGCCTTTATAATCCCGGATAAATTCAAAAGTCTCAATAAGCAGTGGCACAATATCCCTGGATTCATAATCCCCGGCCAGAATCAGATAAAAGCCAGTTCTGCAGCCCATGGGGCCAAAATAAATAACTTTGGAGCCAAAACTGGCATGATTTCTAAGATACGTTGCGGCCAGATGCTCAATGGCATGGATTTCTGCCGTATTCATAACCGGCTCGAAGTTGGGTCTGGTCATACGGATGTCAAAAGTGGTAAGAACTTCTGAACCTACGGTATCTTTTCTGGAAACATAGACACCTCTTAATAATTTCATATGATCGATTGTAAAGCTGGCTATTTGTTTCATCATTATACTCCTTATCGATTATTCTTAAAAAAGTAATTATTTTTCACCTGTGTATGGGGTATGGTGCAGATTTACAAAATATTCGGTAATTAATATGCCGTAACGAATAAAAGGCTTTCTAAACCAATGACTTTTCTTAACCGAATATTTCTGTTTATCAGCCTTCTTTAGCTTTTCATGTAATATAGAAATGAAACTTGGCATGATTTATTATACCATACTTATAGTGGCGAAAGAAGTTATTTTAAAAGAAACTTTATTTCTTTGTTACTGACTGGATTTTTTTTGCTCTTTCGTTTATAATGCAAGAGTATACTATTATCGATTAAAGTGAGGATGCAAAATATGTTTGATGGCATAATATTCGATTTAGACGGAACATTATGGGATTCTACCGATGCGGCAGCCGTAATCTGGAAAGAAGTAGCAAAGAAATACCCTGAAGTCACCGATGAAATAACAGCGGATCGGTTAAAAGCATTGTATGGTTTGCCTCTGGAAGAAATCGCCATAAGATTGCTGCCTAGTGCTACCCGGGATACCGCACTTAAAATTATGAGGGAGAGTACTACCAAACAATGTCCTTATCTGGAAAAGGTGGGAGGAATACTGTTTCCGGGTGTGGAGAGTACTTTGGCCAGATTAAAAGAAAAATACAGGCTTTTTATTGTAAGTAACTGTGAAGAAGGCTATATTCAGTGCTTTCTAAAGGCCCATCAGCTTGAAAAATATTTTGAAGATTTCGAATATCCCGGCAGATCCGGAGTATTAAAAGCAGAAAATATTCGATTAATCATAGAGCGTAACAGGCTACTTAACCCTGTTTACGTAGGTGACACTGCGGGAGATGCCATGGCGTCAAAAGAAGCGGGAATTCCTTTCGTATACGCCAGATATGGTTTCGGAAAGGTTTCAGAGTATGATTATGTTATCGATTCTTTTTCCGAATTGTTGAATTTAGACACAAAAAAGGATTGACTTTCCCAAAACGGTTGGATATACTTTAAGTAATTTCATAGTATCCGATGATTAAGAATAGTAAATATAATACTGAATTACAGAGAGTCGCAGAGGGTGAAATTGCGGTATTTCAGGTTATATTGAATGGGCTTATAGGATCAGGAGGAACAGTGTATACTAAGTAAAACCTGACGGGAACTCCGCCCGTTATCCCAGGAGAGTATTTATATCCGTAGTCTTACGGGTGAATACTGGAAAAGAGAGGGCGCTTTTGCGCCAAACCGGGTGGTACCGCAGAAGTAATTTGACTTTTGTCCCAGTATATATGCTGTGACAGGGGTCTTTTTCTTTTTTATCTCACTCTGTATTCTTTGTTTCAATATAAATTTTTACTAATTCATACTCTTAATTTTAAGCAAAATCAAGATAAAGGAGCATTTATTATGTTAGATGGAAAAAAAACATTATTCAGTGGAATGCAGGCAACAGGCAATTTAACTTTGGGTAATTATCTGGGTGCTTTAAATAATTGGCTTACTTTCCAGGACGATTATCAATGTTTTTACTGTGTGGTAGACCTTCATTCTTTGACAGTAAGGCAGGACCCTGCAGAACTTCGCAAAAGAGCAAGAAATCTTCTGATACTGTATATTGCCGCAGGATTGGATCCGGTGAAAAACTGTATCTATTATCAGTCTCATGTGTCCGCCCATGCGGAATTAAGCTGGATTTTAAACTGCTTTACTTATATGGGTGAATTAAACAGAATGACTCAGTTTAAGGATAAAGCGGCAAAACATTCGGATAATATTAATGCCGGTTTGTATACCTATCCTGTATTAATGGCGGCAGATATTCTCTTGTTCCAGACCGATGTGGTACCGGTAGGTGCGGACCAGAAACAGCATCTGGAGATTACAAGAGATATTGCGGTTCGCTTTAATAATATATATGGAGATGTATTTACCATTCCGGAACCATACTTTGGAAAAGCCGGAGCCAAAATTATGAGCCTTCAGGATCCGACGAAAAAGATGTCAAAATCCGATGAGAATGTAAATGCAAGTATTTACCTGATGGATGATCCGGATACTATTATACGCAAGTTTAAAAGAGCCGTTACGGATTCCGAAAATCAGATTCTTTATTCCGACAGTAAGCCGGGAATTAAGAACCTGATTGATATTTACAGCGCCGTTACAAAAAAGACTCCCGATGAGGTTGTAAAGGAATTTGACGGAAAGGGATACGGGGAATTTAAAATGGCAGTCGGTGAAGCTGTCGCATCCTTACTGAAACCTATTCAGGAAAGAGTAAATGAGTTAACGAAAGAAAAATCCTATATTGACGGCATTATAAAAGAAAATGCGGAAAAAGCCAATTATTATGCTACCAAAACCCTTCGTAAAGTACAAAAGAAGATTGGACTTCCGGAAAGAATCCGATAATACAAGCAATAATACAATGGGAAACGAAATTTACAGGCTTAATGAAAGACTTGGAGGAATTATATGAAATTAGTTTTTATGGAAACGGATACGCTGGGCGACGATGTGGACCTGTCCATATTTGAAGAGTTCGGCGAAGTGATGAAATACAATAAATCAGATCCTGAAAAGAATTGGGAGAGGGCTTCTGAGGCTGACATTCTGATTGTAAATAAAATACCAATGAATGAGGCCAATCTGAAAGCAGCAAAGCAGCTGAAACTAATATGCATTACCGCAACGGGAACCAATATTGTGGATTTTGACTATACCAATAAGCGGAATATTGCGGTAGCCAATGTAAAAGGATATTCCACCCATTCTGTGGTTCAGCATACCTTTGCCCTGCTTTTCTATGTCTATGAAAAGCTAAAGTTTTATGATGATTTTGTAAAAAGTGGAGAATATGCAAAAAGCGATATATTCAGCCGTTTTGATATGAAATTTAATGAGTTGTACCAAAAAACCTGGGGCATTATCGGACTTGGGGAAATCGGAAGAGGCGTTGCCGATGTGGCCAAGGCTTTTGGCTGTCATGTAATTTATTATTCCACTTCCGGCAAGAATAAGAATCCGGATTACGAGCAGGTAGATCTGGATACTTTGCTAAAAACTTCCGATATTATATCCATTCATGCCCCTTTAAACAGCAATACGGAAAATCTGATTGATAAAGATGCCTTTGCTAAAATGAAAAATACGGCTGTATTGCTTAATTTAGGAAGAGGACCTATTGTCAATGAAGAAGCACTGGCCGATGCCCTGGAAAATAACCGGATTGCCGCAGCAGGCCTTGACGTTCTGAAAGTGGAACCTATGTTGCCGGATAGCCCCCTATTAAGGATTAAAGACAGCAATAAACTGATTATAACTCCTCATATTGCCTGGGCGACCGTAGAAGCCAGAAAGCGCTGCGTGCAGGAAGTATATGAAAATATTAAAGCTTTCCTTAAGGGGGAAGAAAGAAATATTGTAAGATAGACCTTGGAGAGAATGAAAATAAATAAAGTTCTATAATAAATGTGAGCTGCATCCTAAAATGTTGAACATTATTTATTAGGAAACTAATGAGGATTGAATCCTGTATTGAACAGGATTCAATCCTTTTAATTATGGGTCGTGACCCTGTTGAGCACGTATAACGTGCGAAATATAAACCACCCGCTATGCGGGTGCGCGACGAATGTTATACTAAAAAATCACCTTTCCGTTAAATAAGGTTGTTCAAGCCACATTGGCTCTGAATCCAGTATGAACTGCACCTCCAATGTTATTTTATCTAACATTTGAGGTGCAGTTTAAACTTGACTTAATACCAAAAAACTTTTAAAGAAAAACAGTTTTTTGTCTTTTTTATTGCTTATTTTTACTGAATAAAACAGGATAATTTGTAATCTTTACGAATTGATTAGTTGGACTTTACTTCATTCCACTTCTGTAAATATACATTTTCCATTTCCGTACCAAGATAATGGTAAGTTTGGCATCTTGCCAGCACTGATTCGTCCGGGAAGGCCACAGGACTGTTTTTAATATCTTCATCTTCAATTAATTCCCTGGCAGCCTTATTTGGAGTGGAGTAAGTAATATACTCAAAATTTTTTAGGGCAATTTCCGGGTCACACATAAAATTAATCCATTTTTCCGCATAGTCTTTATGTTGTGCGTTTTTCGGAATAACCCAGGCGTCAATCCAAACATTGGAGCCTTCCTTTGGTACCACATATTCCAGATCCGGATTTTCCCTTTGGGTATAGATGGCTTCACCGGAATAGATAACACCGATAGGATTTTCGCCGCCAATCATCTTATCCCTGACCTGGTCAACAACATAAGCGTCTACCATAGGAAACTGATCCTGTAACAACTTTTTGGCTTCTTCCAGTTCATTTTCATTGGTCGTATTAATGTCATAACCCAGATAGGAGAGAGCAATACCGAATGCATCCCTTACACTGTTAATCATAAGTATGTCTCCGTAATAGCCGTTCTTTTTCGCAAAATCAGCGTCAAAAAGAGCTGCCCAACTGTCAATAGGTTCCTTTATCATGGATTTATTATACAAAATACCTAAAGTACCCCAGCAATACGGTACGCTGTATTTATTGCCCGGATCAAATTCCTCGGCACTTTTTAAATAAGTTGGGTCGATGTTTTTAATATTGGGCACATTATCGTAATTGATTTCTGCTAACATTCCTTCGTCAATCATTCTTTGAATCATATAATCGGAAGGACATACTACGTCATATTTTACAGACCCGGTTTTAATAACCGGATACATATCTTCATTTTGTTCAAATTCATCATATACGACATGAATTCCGGTTTCTTCTTCAAATAAATCCACTACGTCAGGGTCTATATATTCGCCCCAGTTATACACATAAAGGGTTGGTTTGTTGCTTTTCTGACAGCCGGTTAAACCAATAATACATAGAGTAGCTAAAAGCAGTGTAGCAGCAAATTTTTTCATTTTATCTCATTTCCCTTTACATATCGTAATTTTTTACGATACGGCCACATTTACTTGTGAAATAAATTTCACCGGTTGAAAGAAGCAACGTGGCATCCTTTCTTTCCTTATTTTCTTTCAACCTTAAAATGCCAATAGGCTTTGTGTTTTGTATTTGTTATTTGTCCTTAATTTCCGCTCTCATGGGTTTTTATTCTGTCATTTCTGCGATTTATTATAATCATTAGGACAAGAACGGATGCAAAAAGGAGAGTAGATAAAGCATACATTTCCGGTTTAATCCCTTTGCGTACTTCCGCATATATTTTTGTAGAAAGGGTGTCAATGGAAGCACCTTTTGTAAAATAAGTAATTACAAAGTCATCCAGTGACATGGTAAAGGCCAGCAAAAATCCGGACAGCACTCCCGGAAAAATATCCGGCAACACTACTTTATAAAAAGCATAACTGCGGGAGGCACCTAAATCTAAGGCGGCCTCATAAGTACTGACATTTAGCTGCTTTAACTTGGGCATGACGCTTAAAATTACATAAGGTATGTTAAAAGTTATGTGGGCCATCAGCACACTGGAAAAGCCCAGAGTATAATTTAAGGCAACAAAAAGCAGCATCAGGGATATACCGGTTACAATATCCGCATTTAACATGGGAATGTTGGTTATGCCCATTAGTATCGTCCTTGGAATTTTCTTCATTTTATTTATGGCCAAAGAAGCAGCGGTGCCGATTACAGTGGCTATAAATGCGGATAAAATCGCAATTATGAGAGTACTGTATAAAGCACGTAAAATTTCCTCATCCTGAAACAGTCTGCTGTACCATTTTAAAGTAAATCCACCCCATTTGGATCTGGATTTTGATTTATTAAAGGATAATATAATAAGTATCAGAATCGGGGCATACAAAAACAGTAAAATCAGACCTAAATAAATCCTTTCCAGTACTTTTTTTACCATACGCTTTTGTCCTCCGCTTCCTTGTCATATTTGGCCAGTATAGCCATGCTGATTAATATAAAAATCATTAACACCAGGGATAAACCGGAACCGGTGTGCCAGTTATTAATGGTTTTAAACTGCTGTTCGATTATATTTCCAATCAGTACCACTTTACTTCCTCCTAAAATTTCCGAAATTACAAAGGTTGTAAGGGAAGGTACAAAAACCATAGTAATACCGCTGATAACACCGGGAAGGCTTAGAGGCAGTATAATCTTTATAAAGGTCTGAAATCCGTTGGCTCCCAAATCCCTGGCAGCATTAATGATATCATCGCTTATTTTGATTAATACATTATAAATGGGCAAAATCATAAAGGGAAGGAAGTTATAAATCATACCGAACACAATAGCTACTGGTGTGTTGATTAAGTTTAAAGCAGGTAAATGAAGCAGGGTTAACAATGAATTTATAACTCCGGTTTTCTCCAAAATATTTTGCCAGGCCAAGGTTCTTAGTAAAAAGTTCATCCACATAGGTAAAATAAATACCATAACGATGAAAGAGTTATTTTTAAGTTTCATATTATGCAAAATTAAGGCGATAGGATAAGCGATTACAAGGCATAAAACCGTACTGATTACGGATAATTTTAAGGATAACCATAACGCCTTTCGGTTTAGAGGATCAGCAATCAGCATCAGATTGCTTAAAGTAAAGCTTCCGTCCTGGCTAGTAAAGCCGTAATATATTATCATCAGCAAGGGAATGATAATAAAAGCTATCATCCAGAAAATGTAAGGGTAAGCCAACCATTTTTTACTGTTCATCCATGACCACCGCCTCTTCATCTTCGGATTCCGGTTTATTCATAATTTGAATATCATTGGGATCAACCCATATTCCAACTTCACTGCCAACAGGGGAAAGGTCCGTACTGTGAACCAGCCATTCGTGGCCTGCTGCCAAAACTTCCATTTCATAATGAACACCTTTAAAAATCAAAGAGGTAACTCGGCCGGTTAACAATCCTTCTTCCGGTTTTACCAAATCAATGTCTTCCGGGCGGATTACCACATCAACGGGCTTATTTCTGCCAAATCCCACGTCGACGCAGGGAAATTTAACTCCGAAGATTTCCACCAGCTTGTCTTCAATCATAATAGCAGGGAAAATATTGCTTTCTCCGATAAAATCGGCAACAAATGCATTTTTGGGTTCGTTGTAAATCATTTCCGGAGTGCCTACCTGCTGGATGTAACCCTGATTCATAACAACAATGGTATCGGACATCGTTAAGGCTTCTTCCTGATCATGGGTTACATATACAAAAGTAATACCAAGCTCATTTTTTAAACGAATTAATTCATATTGCATGTCCTGGCGAAGCTTTAAGTCCAAAGCTCCAAGGGGTTCGTCCAGAAGAAGAACCTTAGGCTCGTTAACAATGGCCCTGGCTATGGCAATACGCTGTTGCTGGCCGCCGCTTAAGGAATCGGGAGTACGGTTTTCAAAGCCTTCCAGGTTAACCAGTTTCAATGCATATTTAATTTTATCTTTAATATAGGCTTTGCTTTTCTTTTTTATTTTCAGACCAAAAGCTATATTTTCAGCTATGGTCATATGATTAAATAAGGCGTATTTTTGAAATACTGTGTTTAACTGTCTTTCGTTGGGAGGTAATTTCGTAATGTCTTTGCCGTCGAAAATTACCTTACCGGAATCCGGACTTTCAAATCCGCCAATAATACGCAGAGTAGTTGTTTTACCGCAGCCACTGGGACCTAACAGTGTCAGGAATTCATTTTCTCGGATATAAAGATTCAAAGAATCCAAAACTGTATTGCCATCATAAGATTTTGTTATGTCGACTAGATCAATCAGCTTATTACCAGCCATTTTTTATCCTCCTTGGTATTAAAATAAATATTAAAAATTAGGGGGTGTGGAAATCCATAACAAGGTTGCGCCCTGCTTTCCCGAGGCGGTAATAAAATGCTTCTTACCGGCTTTATAGTAAAAAGATTCGCCTTTTTTAACCTTGTAAGTTTTATTTCCAATGTGTAGTGTAATGTTTCCACTTAATACATAGCCGAATTCTTCACCCTCATGTGGATTGTCAGGATATGTAGAACCACCGGGTTCCAAAGTCAGCATAATTGGTTCCATCATATTTTTTTGCGCATTTGGAATAATCCATTTAATTTCATTCTTTAATTCGCTGTCGTATTTTTCAAAGTAATCTGTTTTTTTAAATACAACTTGTTCAGAAGGAGTTTCGGAAAAAAATTCCTCAAGATTTGTGCCCAGGCATTGCAAAATATCAACCAGGGTAGCAATGGAGGGAGAAGTCAGATCTCTTTCCACTTGTGATATAAATCCCTTGGACAATTCGGCCCTGTCCGCCAGCTCTTCCTGGGTTAAGCTTTTTAGAACACGCAGTTCCTTAATCTTTTCACCAATCTTCACAATGTGCCTCCTTAATAAAATTAAACTTAAAGTTTAGTTTTGCTAAACAAAAGACTATATTAATTATACACGTAATCTTTTCCATGTCAATAAAATAATGCATAAAATATGTGATTTTTTTTGAATAAATATTGAAACGGAAATTAATGGTTTTTCATTGAGAAAAAAAGCCAAAAAAGAACGCTAAACCAGGAGAATTTAATCCTGAATTTATGCGTTCTTTTATCATTTGATGTTTATCTGTAATCAGATTATTTTAATATGAAATGCATTTAAATTGAAATAATCCAAATGGATTTTCGGATTTTTATTAATAAAATTTCAGTGTTAAGTACTCATAAGTTAACAGGCAATAATCAGTCTGAATTATGTGGATTGAAAAACTTTTTAATATTGTCCATACGGGAAGTCATGCTCATAAAAAGCATATCAACCAGAGTGATAGCCGTCATTGCTTCGATGACTACAACGGCTCTTGGAACAATGATAGGATCGTGCCGGCCTTTTATATTTACTTTTATGTTTTCACCGGACTTGGTTACGGTATCCTGGGTCTGTCCAATGGAAGGAGTTGGCTTTATGGCAGCCCTGAATATGATTTCGGATCCATCGCTGATGCCTCCTAAAATACCTCCCGCATGGTTGGTTGTTTTTAGAATTTTTCCGCTGCCATTGTTATAAAATTTATCGTTGTTCTGAAAACCGGTCATATTTGCCACATCAAAACCGGAACCAAATTCAATTCCCTTTACGGCTCCTACAGACATAATGGCCTTGGCAAGATTGGCGTCAAGTTTTTCAAATACCGGTTCGCCTACTCCGGCAGGCATACCGCTTATAATACACTCAACAATTCCCCCTACAGAATTGGATTCTTCCATTTTTTGATCCAGTAAGGCTTTGGCAGCTTCGGATGCCTGTAAGTCCGGCATGGCCAAAGGGCTTATTAAAATATTCTCCGGACTGCAGTTTTTATAATCTATGGAAATATGGGCAATGGATTTGGTATAGGCACATACATTTATGCCCAGTTGCTTTAAAATTTCTTTTGCTATGGCCCCTGCGGCAACCCGGCCTATGGTTTCACGGCCGGAAGCTCTGCCCCCGCCTCTGTAATCACGAAAGCCGTATTTTGCGTCATAAGTATAGTCGGCATGGCCGGGACGATAGTAATTTGCAATGTCAGAATAATCGGCGGATTGCTGATTTGTATTCCTTACTACCATGGATATGGGAGTGCCGGTTGTTTTTCCTTCAAATGTTCCGGACAGTATTTCAACTTTGTCGCTTTCCGTTCTGGGAGTGGCATACTTGGTCTGACCGGGCTTTCGTCTGTCTAAGTAAGTCTGTATCATTTCCTCTGATAGATTTAAGCCGGCAGGACAACCGTCTACCACAACACCGATACCTTTGCCGTGGGATTCACCCCAGGTGGCTATTTTAAATATGGAACCGTAAATCGAACCTGACATAATGATCACCTCATTTTTTATCATTCAATATTGCTCATATATTTTACTTCAGTGAAACCCACTGGCTTCATAAGACTTAGTATATAAGAAAAGATTGGCCTAATCAATAGCTATTAAGGACATTTCGATAAAATAATTCATATATTGTAAGGAGAGATAAATTAATTTTCTTTCTTTCGACAAGTTAAAAATTAATTTACCAATTTACATTAGATTTAATATACAAGGAGGTTATTATGCCAAATTATTTCGACTATAATAAAAATAATGGATATCCGATACAGAGAAATCCACAAAAAAAATCATATTATACTGCAAGTGAGGTAAATAGGGATCGAAGAGTAAAATCATCAGAAGATTTAATTATAGACGACAATTCCGTATATGAAATTGATACGGAATGCTTTGAAAAATTAAAACAGTTAAGACTTAACGGAAGGCAGGACTGGAATCGAAGATAGAGGTCATAAACTGAAAAAAAGCTGCTAATAGCAGCTTTTTTTCAGTTCATATGAACTTTTAGAGTTGCAATAATAGTTACATGTTAATTAGAAGCCATTACCGCCGCACAAGCAAAGAATTAAAATGATCCAGATTACAGAATTGCATCCGTCATTGCATCCATTGCCAAATCCGCTGCCTAATAAACCATTGTTACCACAACACAGTAAAAGGATTATTAGGACCCAAGCGCCACTGAATCCTCTGTCACAGCCAATGCCGCAGTTTGTTGCTGCTAAATCACTCATGTAAGAGCCTCCTATTTGATATTACACTGTATCATATGAAATTATGCTTGCCTCATTTCCAGTAATCCTATAAAAATTTTTAAGGTATTTATCGCATGAAGTGACATTATAAAACAAAGCCAGATAGAATTGGACAAGACTTGCTTGTATTATTTGCGGGAAAAAGGGCATAGAACCGAAAGTTAAGTAATATAGTTAAAAATAGTGATATGGAAAGGAATACTTTAAGTGAAAATTGTAAATAATTTCAAATACTTATAATATTTTTATTTGGAGGTATATTATGGCAGTTAAAAATGAAATGACAAATGATTTTTTACATTCTGCATATGGCGGTGAAAGTTTAGCCCATATGAGATATTTGACATGGGGAGCCGCAGCAGAAAAAGAAGGATTCCCCAATATAGCCAAACTGTTTGAGGCCATTTCCTTTGCAGAAAGAGTGCATGCTAACAACCATTTTAAGGAAATTGACGGGCCCATTGCTGACGCAACAGTTGTAGCCGGAGGAGTTTTTGGTGGCAACAATACCGTTGAAAATTTGCAGGGAGCCATTAACGGGGAACGTCATGAGGTAGAACAGATGTATCCAGTTTACTTAAACGCAGCAGAATTCCAGGATGAGAAGGGGGCCCAGAGGTCTTTTCGCTATGCTCTGGAAGCAGAAAAAATCCATGTTGGTTTGTTTACTCAGGCACAAAATGCCGCAAAAGAAGGAAAGGATATGGAATTAAAAGCTGTATATATTTGTCCCGTCTGTGGCCATACCGTTTTGGATGAGGCTCCGGATCAATGTCCGGTTTGCGGAGCTAAGAAAGATAAATATAAGAAATTTTAAATAAAAAATAAGAGGATACTCACGAAAAAACAGTTGGGGTATCCTCTGTTTGTTTTAACAGGTTTATATATTTAGTCCTTATAATGTAATTAAATTATTGCAGCAGCCTTGGAATATTTAACAGGCCCCAGCCTTGTTTTGACCAGGGATATCCCAAATCCACAGCACTTTCCCTAAGTTTTAATTTCACTTCTTTATTGGTCATATGAGGGTATTTGGAAAGCAATAAGGCAATGGCTCCCGAAACTATGGGAGTTGCCATAGAAGTTCCGCTTTTTACCGTATACATTAAACTGGAATAATCATTTCGGGGATTGTTGAGTAAATTATAGCGGTACCGCTGGTAATTTTTCATGGTACCGCAGGAAATTATATTGGAGCCCGGAGCCACAATATCCGGTTTTTTGATGCAGGAAGCGGTTGGCCCCCTGCCGGAGTAATCCATGGTTTTATTGCCAAACAATTCAACGGTTATCCGGTCGTCAGAGGAACCAACAGTAATTACTTTTCTGCTGATGCCGGGAGTGGATATGGACATGGGACCGGGGCCATTGTTACCAGCAGCAACGACTACCACAATTCCTGCATCCCATACCGCATTGACTCCTTTTACTAAGAGGGAATTTTCATCCGTGTTTTCTTTTGCAGTAGTGCCCACAGATATATTAACGACCCGAATATTATATTTTTCTTTGTTATCAATGATCCATTGAAGACCTGCCAAAACGTCCGAAATATTACCGTCACCTTTTTGGTCCAGAACCTTAATACCGATAAGATTGCACCGGGGTGCCAGACCGATATATTTCTTATTTGATAAAAATCCGTTTCCTCCGATTATGCCGGCCACGTGGCTTCCGTGGCCATTATCATCGTAAGGTTCTGTTCTGCCGTGTATCAGGTCATAAAATCCAAGAATACGATTACCGCCTTCTGTAAAATCTTTGTGGAGGCATATTCCTGTGTCTACGACGGCAACTCCTATATTTTCACCAAATATCTGCCTGTCATGTGCCCATTTTAGCTCAATAATTTCCGCCGCACGGTTCATTTGGGCAGTAATATGGGTGTCCAGCTCAAAACTTAATAAAGTGTTTTCTTCTTGCAGCTGCTGTAATTTTTCCTGTTCAACTTCAATAACATAGGCGTCTATCATGGGAAGTTTGTATTTAATTTTGCCCATGGCGGCTACTTCATCGAAATTGTTTTCATAATCCTTGCAACTGACAATGATTTGTATATTTTGCTTTTTATTCATGGCAGCCCAAATTCCTTATATATATCATTATTAATCTTATGAAACCTTTCCATGTCCTTATACCATTAATTTTTACTTTCCATAATTTATTAGAAAAAGTAAATAATAGAAATTATCTGGTGACATAATAATAAAAATAAGATAAAATAAGAATAATTATATTTTGAAAATTACAATAAAAAAAATACTTAAGAAAGGATATAACAAAATGAAAACAATGAAAAAGTTAATTGCTTATTTTTTGGTACTGGCATTAGCAGTGCCTGTTGTGGGAAAACCGGTTAAAGTTAAGGCCGCAGAAAAGAAGTACAGCATTGTAATCGGTGATCAGAATGGGAAATATACCTATTATGATTTAAATGGCGGAAAGGACAATGAGGCTGGTATTGAAATTACAGACAGCGGCAGTATCATGGTACCACTTGAAAGATTAACGGCCCTTATGCCGGTTTTAACATACCGCACAGATGCAAACAATAAAAAGTACAGTGTTACCAATAGGAATAACGGTAAAAGAATCGTATTTACTTTAGGTAAAAAGACTCTAACTTATTATGCCGGCGCCAAAGCAAAAGGAGTTAAAAAAAACCTGCCGGCAAAGACTTATATATCACAGGAAAGTTCGGCAGTTATGGTACATATGTCGGCTTTAAAATGGGTAATGAATAAAACCAGCGGCGTTAAGTCTTTTAACACAGCCGCCATGCAGTCGGCCGGATTTGATACTTATTCTTACACCGGACTGATTGCCTATAATCCATATCAGGCCATAACTTCCATTCCAAAGGCAACCGGCGTAAATAATTTATCTACTACTGTTAAAGTTACCATACCGGAAGGCTACAGTGTGCCTCAAATTTTTGAACTTCTTGTGAAAAAAGGAGTATGTGCATCGGAGGATTTTCTCTATAACGCTATGAATTCCATAGAGCTGCCTTTTAATATACCAGAAAGCGAAATGAGGTGTTTTAGACTTGAAGGGTATTTGTATCCGGATACCTATGAATTTTACCGGTTAAGCAAGGGAACTGATGTAATAAACCGGATATTAAAAAACACAAAAAGCAAATTAACGGCAGAATATAAGCAAAAAGCTGAAAGCCTTGGTTTTACCATGGATGAGATTATTACTATGGCATCCTTAATTGAAAAAGAGGCACCGGATAGGGATACGATGCGCAAAGTTTCATCTGTCATTCATAACCGGCTTGCCATTAATATGAAGCTGCAACTGGATGCCACCGTTTATTATGTGGAAAGATATATTAAGCCCAATATCAGCGGAGACATAAACCGATATAATTCCTATTATAATACAAGAAAATGCAGCGCTTTGCCGGCAGGTCCCATTTGCAATCCTGGGAAAAAAGCAATTGAGGCAGCCTTAAATCCTGCCGATACGGATTATTTGTATTTCTATAGTGATAAAGCAGGCAATTATTATTTTAGTGCTACTTATGAAGAGATTAAGACATATTATGAAAATTAGCAGTGTAAATAAACGTTATAAAATAACAGTTACAGTTTAAAATAACAGGAGGGTTTTTCTCAAAGATTTGTACCGGAGTCACATGTATTTTGAAAAAGGGGTTTGTTTATAAATATTTTATAATTAATTTATATTTTATTTATTGTATATCTGTTCTATATGTAGTATAACATATATGACAAAGGATAGAGTAATTAAATCCTTTACATAATAACTTCTATAAAATAATTATAAAATGGAGGAGTGATGTTTATGTTAAGACCAATGCTATTCGAACAAACACAACCTTTATTCAGCAGACTGTACAGAGATTTCTTTGACGACATGATGGCTCCTTTTGATAATTTCAGCACCTTTAATACGGATATAATTGACAAAGGTGACCACTATTTGTTACAGGCTGAGTTGCCAGGCTTTAAGAAAGACGAGATTAACATAGATATAGAAAATGATACCCTTAAGATTTCGGCTAATCATAAAGAAGAAATCAAAGAGGAACGCAAGAATTATATCAGACATGAGAGAAAATATAACTCTTATTCCAGAGCCTTTAATATCAGCGGAATATTAAAAGATAAGATAACCGCATCATACAATAACGGAATTCTGGAATTAAAGCTGCCTAAGGAAGAAGCCGAGGTAATCGATGCGAAACATATCGAAATTGAATAAAGCCTAAAAGTATAAAAGTGACTGGGGCTCAATGATAAAGCCGGGATTATAACTTACCTTAATACACCGTTTTGAAGAACATGTTGCTGAATTTGTATGGAGAAAGCGGACATTTCATATCCGATTGATACTTTCAAATTCGGCAATGTGTCCTTCAACCGGTGTGTGTGGTAAGTTATAATCCTAAGAGCTTCATTGAGCCCCAGTCACTTTTTTTGCTTGTGTGCTTAAATGAAATAAATTTGGCCGGAGCACAAGCAAATGGGAAAAAGGAACCATTCATGAATTTGTTAAATAAAATGGAATTATGATGAAATATGTTGCACCTTTTTTATGCAAAAACCATATTATTATTGTGTAAGGATTCTTGATCCTAATCCAAACAGAAAGGAGTTTTTGCATGAATGCTGATTCTAATTCGTCAATGTCCAAATCCTCAATAGATGGCTCAAATTCAGATATAAAGTTAACAGCTTCAAGCATGGGAAATTCCTGGAATCATGGCAGGTTTCCGGAATCGGGCAGACCCTATCCGCCGGATCATAGGCATTACCCGCAAGAAATGCAAGGGCCTCCGAATACTTCCGGATCACCAAATACTTCAGGCTCTTTAAGGCCACCCGGCTCTCCTGGTCCTGCCGGCCCGCCAGGGCCACCCGGACCTCCAGGCCCTCCGGGACCGCCAGGACCACCCGGACCTCCAGGCCCGCCAGGACCAAGAGGCCCAATGGGACCAATGGGGCCAAGAGGACCCGCAGGTCCTGCCGGCCCGCCAGGCCCTCAGGGACCAGCAGGAGCAACCGGAGCAACCGGAGCCACCGGCCCTGCAGGTGCTCCAGGACCAATAGGCCCTACCGGCCCTCAGGGTGAACAAGGACCCATCGGATTAACCGGGGCCACCGGTCCTACCGGCCCAATGGGACCTCCGGGACCAAGAGGAGAAGCGGGCCCCCCGGGTCCTCCAGGTGTTCCAGGTCCCGCTGGTGCACAAGGCCCTCCGGGAGCAACCGGACCACAAGGCCCTAAAGGGGAACCAGGCCCTGCTGGCCCTCCGGGAGCAACCGGTCCTGCCGGTCCTCCTGGCAAAATGGGCCCGACCGGTCCTACCGGCCCAATGGGACCTCCAGGACCAAGAGGAGAAGCAGGCCCGCCAGGTCCTGCCGGAGGATTATCCGCAGCACTTTATCGTTATTGCACAGACCACCAGTTAACCATACTTGGTGGTGAAGATTTTATATTTAACAGCGGTAATGTGCCTGCAGAACCAAGGGGATTTACTTTGCCCAATACGAGAGAAACCATAATCAATGAACCTGGTTTATATCTGGTATCCTTTACTGCTGATGTAATCGGTGCCTTAACATCAATATCCATTAATTTGGACGGTACCCCGGTACCAGGCGGTACGGCAGGCGCTTTTGCTGCTACCAATATAATTGAGATTACAGCACTGGTTGAGGTTAAAAAGGCTCCGGCAGTTCTTACTATAACCAATGATTCCTTCGCAACTATTGGATTCCCGATACTGGCACATGGCAGCGTGGTTGCATCCCTATATATTTTAAAAGTAGCCTAAATAAAAGTAACCTAAATATATTGAATTCCTCCTTAATTTTATAAAGACAAATTAAATAAAATGAAAAACAAAAGGATGGATATATTAACCTGTATAGTATATTCATCCTTTTGTTTATTAATTAGGAAATTTCCGCAATTCTTTGTTTAAGAACATAAGGACTGGCATGTCAGACCTTCGTGCGGCCGCGATCGGTATAGCCGCCATATAACATTACGCGGGAGTGCCCATCAAAAATCTTCCGGGCAGGATGCGCTGAAAGCTTTAAAGGAAAATTTATTTTATGAAATAACAAATATAACTTCAAATAAGATATAATTGACAAAGAATTCCAAATAAGATATTCTTATCTATATATTAATATATTAGTTATTTTCAACCCGCATAGTAACGGAAAAAACAAACAACCGGTCAAGCGGTATCCTAATCGGAATGATTAATTTATTTTTCATGCAGCCAATAAAACAAAATATAAGGAGAAGTCTATGAAACTGAATCAGGTTCATTTAAAAAATACCGCTTTTTGGGAAAAGGGCGGATTCAGATTACTCCAGTTTGACCGCAAGGCAATGATAAAACAAACTTTAACCAATCCGGAATGGATTCATTTTGGAGCAGGGAATATATTCCGGGCTTTTCCGGCAGCAATATGTCAGGATTTACTGGAGAAGGGCATTTTAAAAACCGGAATAATTGTAGCGGAAGGTTATGATTATGAGATAATTGACAAAGTTTTTAAAAATCATGACAATTTAACCGTACTGGTTACCTTAAAAACAGATGGAACCATGGATAAAAAGATAATCGGCAGTATTGCGGAAGCCCTTTGCATGGATACGGACAGGGCTTACGACTGGAACCGGCTTATCAGTATATTTAAAAATCCCGGATTAAAGATGGCCTCTTTTACCATAACAGAAAAAGGATATAGCCTGACCGACAGCAGGCATAAGTTTTTAAAAAGTGTTTCAGAGGATTTTAACAGGGATCCGTTTAAGGCTTTCAGCTATATGGGAAAACTGACAGCATTATGTTATGCAAGATTCCAGGCCGGCAAATATCCTCTGACTTTGGTCAGCATGGATAATTGTTCCCATAATGGCACCAGGCTTTATGAGGCGGTAACTGTTTTTGCACAGAAATGGGCTTTAAACGGTATGGTTGAGCCAGAGTTTTATGACTATGTGACCAAGAATATTACTTATCCTTTGACTATGATTGATAAAATTACGCCAAGGCCTGCGGAATCGGTAATGAAGATGCTAAAGGAAAACGGATTAGAAGATACAATGACAATTGTTACCGCTAAGAATACCTATACGGCACCTTTTGTAAATGCGGAGGAATCCCAGTATTTGGTTATAGAAGACAGGTTCTGTAACGGCCGTTTGCCGCTGGAAGAGGCAGGTTTAATTTTTGCCGACAGGGAAACGGTAGACAAGGTTGAAAAAATGAAAGTATGTACCTGTTTAAATCCTTTACATACAGCCCTGGCTATATTTGGCTGCCTGTTATCTTATCATAAAATTTCCGATGAAATGAAGGACCCGGATTTACGAAAATTAGTGGAAAAACTAGGGTATGAGGAAGGACTTCCCGTTGTAGTAAATCCCGGAATCATTAACCCACAAGAATTTTTGGATGAGGTGTTAAATAAAAGGCTTCCCAATCCTTCCCTTGGGGATACGCCTCAGCGAATTGCCAGCGACACTTCCCAGAAACTTAGTATTCGGTTTGGCGTAACAATAAAAGCCTACCAGGAAAAAGGCAGGGCAGGCAATCTTAAAATTATTCCCTTAGTATTGGCAGGGTGGTGCCGTTATCTGATGGCTATCGATGACAAGGGTGTGGCTTTTGAATTAAGCCCGGATCCTATGCTGCCGGTTTTACAGCCTGTTTTTCAGAATATCAATCTGGAAAATAACAGGGTTGACAGAGCTAGAATCCATGAAAAACTGAAGGATATTTTAAGCAATGAGAAAATATTTGGACTTGATTTATATACTGCTGGTCTTGGAAATAAGGTTGAAGCTATATTTACAGAATTAATCGGAGGAAAAGGGGCAGTAAGAAGAACACTAAAAAAATATCTTGACGAAAAGTCATAAGTATAATAACATTTATGTTTTAGAAATATAATATTGTTTACAGATTATTTGTTTACAAAAGGAGAAATGCCTATGCAAGCCAATACACATAAATTAATCTATTTGGCGGGAGGATGCTTTTGGGGAACGGAAAAGTATTTTTCCCAGATTAAGGGCGTAGTAAAAACCGAAGTAGGTTATGCCAACGGAAATACAAAAAATCCTACTTATGAGGAGGTATGTCATAACAACACCGGACATGCGGAAACAGTAAAAGTAGAGTATGATCCCAATATTATAAGCTTATCTTTTATTCTGGATCTTTACTATGATGTAATCGATCCTACTTCCGTTAACAAACAGGGAGGAGACGAGGGTACCCAATATCGCACCGGCATTTATTATGTTGATGATTCGGATGCCCCAATTATTAAAGATTCCATTGCCAAACTTCAGACTAAATATGAAAAGCCGATTGCCATTGAGGTACTGCCTTTAAAAAATTATTATCCTGCGGAAGAATATCATCAAAAATATCTGGATAAAAATCCAAACGGTTATTGCCATATTGGACCGGATAAATTTGAAAAAGCGAGAAATGCAGTTAAGTGATTGATAAGACTTTTAAGACAAATCCAGATAAGCCCAGTGCTTATGTGTTTATATTGAATAATAAGTAAAATAATAAAACAGAATAAATAAAATTAGCGAAAGTATCCCGGGGACAAATCCTAAGGGATATTTTTTTATGTTCGATAAACCAACCTCAGGTGTTTATAACTAAATTTTAATTTTAAACATAATTTAATAGTAAATGGAGAAATTAGTAACAGATAAGAATTACGATTTAATAATTGTTCTGAATTACCACATGACATTTTACAGGTCGTTACCTATGGCAGTATTACTAAATGAGAATAATTTTAAAAGCCCGAAAAAGACCGGATATTAGAAAGCTTGGAGGAATGAATTATGAGTGATGATATTTTTAATATAAGAGGGGATAAAGTTACGTCATATGTCGTTTTTACTTTTGCCAACAGTTGTATGCCCACCTTATTGAAATCAAAGCCCTCCAGTCTGATAAGCTTTCACAAAAAATATATGGATGATGATATAAACCTTTTTTTTAGGATTTTACAGAAAGAGTGCAGGCAGTTTGACTGTTCCTATGAAGTTCTGTATGAAAATGATTATACCATATATGTTTTTATATATCAGGAAGATTTGCTGAAAGAAGTTTTAAATAAACACAGTGACAATCCGATTTTATCTGACAAGGGGTACCGGAAAGGACAGGAGAGTTTTCAGTATAATCTGTGCCATTTTAAAAGAAGGTACCGGAATTTTCAGGAAAGGAAAGAAGCAGGATTTCCCCATGAGGTCGGCATTTTTTTAGGCTATCCTATTTTTGATGTAGAGGAATATATAAGGAATAAAGGTGAAAACTATATGCTTTGCGGCTATTGGAAAGTATATCATGATGTGGAAAATGCCGCCAGGACCTTTCAGTACTTTAAAAAATTAAGAGAAGAAGCCATGGATTTATTTTTCTCCGGCAGGGAACTAAGTGAAATTGTACTTTCAGCTTAAGATTTCAGCTCTTATCTGTGGTATTATAAATGATTGACATACCGGGTTTAAAATGCTATGATATTTCAGGCCTAAAAGTATGAATAAATTCTATTACTGGATTTTTAAATAGAACAGGAGTACTGGTATGTTAAATCAATTTTCAAGAACAGAGCTATTATTTGGCAAAGAAGCCATGGATAAATTAAGCAAAAGCAGGGTGGCTATTTTTGGAATCGGCGGTGTTGGCGGTTTTACGGTGGAAGCACTGGCAAGAAGCGGAATAGGTACCTTTGATCTTTTTGATGACGATAAAGTATGCTTAACCAATATTAACAGACAGATTATTGCAACCAGAAAAACCGTGGGTAAATATAAAGTTGACGTAATGAAAGAACGAATTCTGGATATTAATCCTCAGGCAATTGTGAACACCCACCAGACTTTTTATACTCCTGAAGTAGCAGATCAGTTTGATTTCAGTGAATATACCTATATTGTTGATGCGGTTGATACGGTTACGGCTAAAATTGAACTGGTGGTAAGAGCCAATCAATGTAATGTGCCCATCATCAGTTGTATGGGGGCAGGCAATAAGTTGGATCCGACGAAATTTGAAGTAACGGATATATACAAAACTTCTGTTTGTCCTTTGGCTAAAGTAATGCGAAGAGAATTAAGGGCAAGAGGTATTAAAAAATTAAAAGTGGTTTATTCCAAAGAACCGGCAAGAAAACCTCTGGAAGATATGTCCATCAGCTGCCGCAGTCACTGTATCTGCCCTCCCGGAGCTCAAAGAAAGTGTACTGAGAAACGACAGATACCCGGAAGCAATGCTTTTGTGCCTTCCGTAGCCGGACTAATCATTGCCGGGGAAGTAATAAAAGATATTACCGGAATTTACTAAGACGATTAAAAATTATTATTTCAGGGTCTGGGTTACCAGACCCTTTATTTTATAGAAAATTGCGCCCTATGAATCAAAAACCCTCCGGGGGATATATACTGGCGGGATAGGTAGATTTCTGCCTGTGGCAGAACACGTACGGTGCGAGAGTTTTATATAGACATTATTTTAACAGTTCAAAGTATTTATCTTTACTTTAAAACAATATTAATACTCTGAAAATACTCCAAAAAGTTTCACTTGCCCATCTTAAGTGCGTGATATATGATTATAATAAATATTTACAGTGAAATATATGTTAATAAGATACGATAAATTTTAGCCTTATTTTTACAATTAATGTTTTTAACAGGAGTTAATTGTTATATTGTAAATCAGAAATAAAGCAGAAATGAAGCTAACATGGTAACTTATATGGTTATCACTTTTGACAGGAGGAGTATATGAAGTTTTTACATATCTCGGATCTTCATATCGGGAAAAAATTTAGAGAAGCCGATTTTACCGAAGATCAGATTCCTATATTAAATGAAATTATTGGCATTGCGGATGATATAAAACCGGACGGTATCTTC
Source organism: Lachnoclostridium sp. (assembly GCA_047777345.1). Lineage (GTDB taxonomy): Bacteria > Bacillota > Clostridia > Lachnospirales > Lachnospiraceae > Anaerocolumna. Next base: position 106,250 of record JBKEEJ010000004.1, read on the forward strand.
ATTGCTGGGGATATTTACGACAGAAGCGTGCCGGCAACAAATGCGGTTAATCTTTTCGATGATTTTCTTACGAAACTGGAAATGCGGGGAATAAAAACCTTTATAATAAGCGGCAATCATGATTCGCCGGAACGGCTTAATTTCGGGAAAAATATTATGGGTAAAAACGGCATTTACATAGCAGGAACATTTAAAGGAGCCATGGAGAAAATAACCTTAGAGGATGAGTTTGGCAGCATATATATTTATCTGCTTCCCTTTATTAAGCCATCCATGGTAGCCAACTATATGAAAGATGCGGACACCTCCACTTATGAAAAAGCGGTAAAAGCTGTGATTGACGCTGCACAAATTGACGTAAGCAAACGAAACATATTGGTAGCCCATCAGTTTGTAACCAATCAGGGCATAGAACCTGAAAAATCGGAATCCGAATTATTATCCATAGGCGGCCTTGACAATATTGACGTATCGGTGTTTGATCCCTTTGATTATGTGGCCCTGGGCCACATTCACGGACCTCAAAAAATAGGAAGGGATACGGTTCGTTACTGCGGGACACCGTTAAAATATTCTTTTTCCGAATGTCATCACCAAAAATCTGTTACTTGTATCGAAATGGGCAAGAAAGGAGATATCAAACTTTCTACCATTCCCCTTCATCCGATAAGGAATTTAAGAATTATAAAAGATAAACTGGAGAATTTGCTGAATGATGAAAAATATACAGGCGGAAACTGTGAAGATTATATACATGCCATAATAACGGACGAGGAAGACGTATATGATCCCATAGGAAAATTAAGAACCGTTTATCCTAATATACTGGTGTTGGAAAGAGAAAATACCAAAACAAAAGTTAATGAAAATTCCAAAACTTCCGCTTCCGGTGATGTGGCACACAGAAGTCCAATGGATTTATTTGAAGAATTCTATAAAAATCAGAATAACGTGGAACTAAATGAGAGACAGAGAAAAATTATGACAGATTTAATAATGGAACTGGGAGGTGAAGAGGAATGAAGCCATTAAAACTTACCATGAGTGCCTTCGGACCTTACTCCGGAACCACGGTAATTGATTTTGAAAAAATGGGCAATTCCGGCTTATTTTTAATCTGCGGGGATACGGGAGCCGGCAAAACCACCATTTTTGATGCCATTACCTATGCTTTGTTCGAGAAAACCAGCGGCTCAACCAGGGATATTAATTCGGTTCGCAGTGATTTTGCCAGTATGGATGTATTTACGGAAGTAACTTTGGAATTTGTCCATAAGGGAAAACGCTATATTGTAAACCGGTATCCGGAACAGCTCAGAAAAAGTGAGAGAGGAAATAAACTGGTTGAGCAGAAAAAAGGTGCATCGATTCTTTTGCCTGACGGGAAGAAAATAGACAGCCGAAATGAAGTAAAAAGCATTATTTCTGATATTTTTGGCGGAATTGGATATGATCAGTTCAAGCAGATTGCCATGATTGCCCAGGGTGAGTTCCTGGAACTGCTTTTGGCTGACAACGAAAAGCGAAATGAAATACTGCAAAAAGTCTTTAATACGGAATTGTTAAGGAAAGTTGCTCTTAAATTAAAGGAACGGGAACTGGATTTAAAAAATGCCAATGAAGTATTGGAAAAGAATATTCTTCAGTATGTAAACAGCATTAAGTGTCCGGAAATTTCTGCTTATTCCGAAGAATTAAAAAATTATAAGGATGCCCAGAATATCAATCAAATAACGGATGTTTTAAATTGCCTGGTTTTGTTACTGGAAGAAGACAACCATATACTGGATGATATTAACGAAAAAATCAATAAAGTGGATAAAAGCAGGGAAAAACTCCTTAAAAAAGAAATTTTGGGACAGCAGATTAATAAAGACTTAGATGAAATCGAAGAACTTCTTAAGGATAAGCAAAAACTGGAAGCAGAAAGCACAAAGATGGAGGAACAGAAGCTTAAGGCAATAATTGGGCAAAAAGCCTTATCATATGTAAAGCCTTTTGAAGACATAAAGTTAAGGGCAGAAGATACCGTTAACCAGTTAACACGAAAAATAAAAGAAACGGAAAATAATAAAATAAAACTGGAACAACGCCGGGAAAATGCCCATGCCCGTTATGAAGAGGAGTTTAAAAAAATAGGTTACCGGGATAATTTAAATTTTTATGTCAATAACCTGGAAGAAACATTGCCAAGCTATGATAAACTTTCCGAACTTTATAATAATGAAAAGAACCTGGCCTGCAATAAGCAAAAGCTGGAAGAAAACGTAAACACTTATATTGAAGAAGCTAAGGAATCGAAAAGCAAAATTTCAGCTAATACGGCCAAGCTGGAAGAAATAAAGGACAGCCCTCTTCATTATATAAACTGCAGGAATCAGTTTGAAAATGTCTGTATGACTATAAAACGTTTGAAAGAATCGGAAAAGGAAGCCTCTGATTTAATCCTTCTTGAAGAAAAACTTGTGGTACTTAAAAATAAATATATGGAAACGGAAAAGCAATATGATGCCTGCAGCCGGGAGTATGAATCAAAACAAAAGGCTTTCTTAAGAGAACAAGCGGGAATTATGGCCTTATCTTTAGAGGAAGGCAAACCTTGTCCGGTATGCGGTTCCCCCCGTCATCCCATGCCTGCCAAGGTAGAGTTGGAAGCTCCCACGGAGGAGGAAATAAACCGTTTAAAAGAAAAGAAAAATGCTTTCAGTGAAAAATTATTAAAAGCCAGTTCGGATGTAAGCGAAAATAAAAGAGAATATGAAACCCGACTAAGCCTTTTAAGGGCTTTTATCGGGGAAATGGCAAAAGACAAGGAATTGAAAGACTTATCGGAACTTACAAGTTACATAAGTAGCCGGTTATCCGAATTAAATCAGCAAAAGACAGAACTGGAACAAAAAATGAACTTCTGGGAACAGGAAAGTAAACATAAGGAAAAGCTGGAAGAAGAACTAAAGGTATTGCAGGACAACCTGGTTAAATTAGGGGAAAAGGAAGAATCCGCCAAGACAGAATTACAAAGTATAAATACGAAACTTGGCGCCATAAAAAGTACAATAGCTTTAATTAAGCAAAACTTAGAATTTGAAACTTTAGAACAGGCCACTAAAGTTTTAAGTGAAAAGAAAACGGAACTGGCTCATTTAAGAAAACTGTATGAGGAGGCGGAACGGGAATTTCACGATGCCGATGCCGGTTACAACACTACGGTCCGGCTATTGGACGAATTTAAGACCCAGTTGGGACAGGCAGCAGAAGAACTGCAAAAAGCTAAAAACGAATATTTTGATAAAATCAAAGAATATGGTTTTACGGATGAGGTTACCTATAAGAAAGCTCTTTTGAACCAGGAGGAAATAGACCAAATTTTAGAATCCTGCAAACAGTATGAAATGGCAAAACAGGAAATTGATGTTCGGCTGGAAAAATTAAAGGAAAAAACTGCAGGGAAAAAACGGGTAGACCTGGATGAAATTCAGCAGGCCATAAGAAAGCTGAAAGAAGAAAGAACTGTCCTGGAAAAAAATCAGAAAGATACCTATGCAAGAATACGCGAGAATAAGGAAATCCTTTCCAATATGAAAGCCCTGACCCACAAAAGGGAAGAAGTGACACAGGAATATTTGGATGTCAGTGCCTTGTCCAAAACTGCCAACGGGAGACTGGAAGGAAAACAAAAAATTACCTTTGAGACTTATGTGCAAGCCGCTTATTTTATTCAGATTATCGAAGCGGCCAATAAGCGGTTTTACGATATGTCCGGAAAACGTTACCGGTTAATGCGAAAGGAAGACGGAAATCTGCAGAGTGCCACGGGGCTGGATTTAAACGTATTGGATACTTGGACGGGAAAGGTAAGAAACGTAAAATCCTTGTCCGGCGGGGAATCCTTTATGGCAGCTCTTTGCCTTGCTCTTGGATTTTCCGACATTATTCAAAGTTATTCCGGCGGCATAGAAATCGACACCATGTTTGTGGACGAAGGCTTTGGCTCTTTGGACACCCAAGCTCTGGAACAGTCCATCCAGATATTAAATCATCTTACATTTGGAAGCCGGATGGTTGGCATAATATCTCATGTGGAAGAATTGAAAGAGCGGATTGAGAAACAGATTGTCATTAAGAAAGATATTAAAGGAAGTTACGTGGAAAAAATAGTTTATTAGGTTTGTCATAAGCACAGGACAGCTGTTGCATGAAAAAAGATGCAGGTTGCCCTTTTGGAAAACAGTTATCTTAAGCAGTTAAGTCATACAAAGGATAGAACGTGTTGCAAGAATTGACTTTTTCGTTAGTTTTGCAACACGTTTTTTATTGTTATCCTTGATGCTGTTAGAAGTATTTGCTGATTAACATATTTTGGATTACCTTTAATATAATGAAACACAAGAAATGTAATAGCCAAACAGTATGGGACCAAGATAATAGAAAAGGTCAATGCAAAAAAAAGAATATTTCAACGATTATGCATAAACATACATAAATCGGCAAAAAAGCAGGAAAGTTAATGAGGTAAATGAGCAATAGATTTGGCTATATAAAAAATAATAGGAGGATAAAAGTTAATAATGAGTAAATCAAATCTAATAATTCTTTATTGTTTGTATTGATTTTTATTTGTAAACTGATATTAGCAAAAAGTATCGAAACAAAGCAGACTTGCAGGCTCTGCTTTCGTTAATAAATAAAAAGGAGGAGTATAATATGCTACATAAGAGGGTTGGCAAACAGAGAAAAAAATTAAGTTTAGCTGTTACGTTTCTTTTGCTGTTTTTCACAGCAGTCCAGACAGTACCAGTAAAAGCGGCTACCGAAAAGTACTATAACTTTAATAATCTGACTTATCAGTCGGCTTGGGGTGCTTCTTATTATGTAAATGGAGGTTCTGCTTACATAAGTTTTGAAGGTCAGTACAGGGAAATTAAGTTTAGGCTTCCGGAAACCCTTGATATGTCCCAGTGTACTAATGTTACATTTAATGCTTCCAGTCCCAACGGACAAATTGCTTTTAAACTTTATGATACGGCTGGCAATCAGGCTGCCGTAAAGTATAACTTTAACTCTTCAACTTCTGATGTATCTTTTGCTCCAAACACATCGGCCAAGGTAAACAGTATTGGTATTATGGCCCAGGGGACACACTGGTATTCCGCTGTTGTTAACAGTGTAAGATTTACTATGAATGATGGCGGCGGTTCCAATCCCGGTACTACCGATGGTACTTTACTGAATACCTATGGAAAAACACTAAAATATTCCGGTGCGGCTGTAAATTATTCACAATTAAGAGATGCCAATACTCTTAATGTGATTAAATCTCAGTATAACAGTATCACGTTGGAAAATGAGATGAAACCGGATGCTATTTTAGGTTATTCACCCAATCTTATTTCAGTATCTCAGGCAAAAAATAATGGGTACTACATACCTTCCAATTATAACGAATCAACAGTGCCTGTTTTAAATTTTTCAACTATGGATGCTGTTTTAAGGATCTGCTATGAAAATGGTTTAAAACTTAGGGCTCATACTCTGGTATGGCATGCACAGACACCTGACTGGTTCTTTAGGACAGGCTATAGTTCAAATGGTGCCTATGTAAGTCAGTCTGTAATGGATGCCAGAATGGAATTCTTTATTAAGACCTATATGAATCATGTTTATTTAGGTAACTACGGCAGTGTGGTTTATGCATGGGATGTTGTAAACGAATATCTTCATGCCGGTTCTTCCGGTGGCTGGGCAAGAGTATATGGCTCCAATTTAGGGACAAGCCCATCCTATGTAAAGAAAGCTTTCCAATATGCCTATGATTGCCTCAGCTACTTTGGCCTGACAAATTCGGTTAGCCTTTTTTACAATGACTACAACACCTATGAAGTGACAGACCAAATTATATCACTGGTTAATTTTATTAACTCAGACAGGAAAATCTGTAACGGTGTCGGTATGCAGTCCCATCTGGCTACCTCCTATCCTTCCGTAAACAGTTACAAAAACGCTATGCAGAGATTTCTCAATGCAGGTCTGGAAGTACAGGTTACCGAACTGGATGTAACAAACAACAATGCCAATGATCAGGCAAACTATGTTTACAATTTAATGAGCGCAATTCTTTCATTAAAGAAGGCGGGAGGTAATATAACCGGTATAACCTGGTGGGGATTGTATGACAGTGTATCCTGGCGTGCATCACAAAATCCTTTGCTTTTTAGTAATTTAACAACACCAAAAGCATCTTATTACAGTGCCCTTAGGGCTTATACAGATGCTGGTTATACAATACAGTAAGGTGAAAGTACAGTGTTTAACGAAACTTAGTTGTTTAAACTTATAAAAACAAGAAGTTTTCTGCTGTGTCTGATATCAGACTGCCTGCAGCAGCAGAAACCACTTCTTACATCTATTAAAAAGTGAGGGTTATTATGAAAAGATTAAGGAAAATAGAAACTATAAAGAAAGTTTTTGTAACTCTTATCATTTCCATTTTGCTGATGCCTTCCTTTGAACTTACCGCCAAGGCTGAAGCCAATCCTAATCCGACCTGGTATGTGGGAGAACGTGTAATACGGCATGGAGAAGCAAAACCCTATGATTATTATGGGGCAAAGGATCCTACTATTGTTTATTATAACGGAAAATATCACGTATTTTATACCGGAGCCAATCAAAGCGGTGGTTGGCAAATGCTTTATACTTCAGCAAGTACGATTGACGGACTAAAAAATGCACCGCGTACCTATATGAAAGCAATTGGGGAAAGCTATTTCTGCGCTCCACAAGTATTCTATTTTGAACCGCATAAATTGTGGTATCTTGTTTACCAGGATGGTACATATGGTGCCGCTTATGCAACCACAACTAATATTGATGATCCTAATTCCTGGTCCGGACCAAAATCCTTTGGCATATCCGGAAATATGGGATGGGATTATTTTATTATTTGCGATGATTCCTACGCTTATATGTATAATACTCCAAGTGATGGTTCCGGAAGACTGTATATGCGTAAAACTTCCCTGGCAAACTTTCCAAGAGGTTGGGGTTCCCCAACAGTTGCAATAACAGATACTTTTGAAGGGGCAAATGTATACAAATCTTTGGCCGACGGTAAATACTATCTGACCATCGAGGATATGAAGGATGGAAGATATTATGAATTGTGGACATCAAACAGTGCCGGAGGGCCTTGGACGAAGGTATCAGAGAAATGGGCACATAGGGGAAATCTAAGTTACAAGGCAGATCCATGGACGACCAATGTATCCCATGGTGAAATAATTCGCGCCGGATATAATCAGAAAATGGAAATCAATGATATAAATAAAGTGGATTTCCTAATCCAAGGTACTACTAATCTATCCGGTGAATATCAGCAGATTAACTGGGATCTGGGGGTAATTAAAAATTATTCCGATGGTTCCGGTAATCAGCCTCAGCCTGGTAATGGAACAAAAGTTGAATGCGAAGATATGAACTTATCAGGTCCATACGCAGGAAAAATTAGTTCCCCTTTTAATGGTGTTGCACTTTATGCCAATGATGATTCGTGTGGATATACCCAATATTTTGCATATGGTACCCATAATTTTTCCATACGTGCCTGTGCCAACAATTCTAACACAGCCACAGTTATGTTAAAAATAGGTGGGGTCAATAAGGGAACTTTCTATATTACCGGCACCACGCCGACCGTTTATACACTGAATAATGTTACCCACGGTACCGGTTTACAGGATGTACAATTGGTATTAGTAGGTGATATTGGGCAGTGGGATGCATATGTTGATTACCTTTTAATAACTCAATGATGCAGGATGCCAGGAACTAGTGCTGAATATTAACCTAAAAATTAGTGCTGAATATTAATGCTGAATATTAGTGTTGAAGATTAATACTGAATCTGAACCAGTGTGAGTTAAAAATAATAACCTTAATTAAATGCCGGCTTGATATGCTTTAAATGTACAGTACAGACTGTATGATTTGCATATCAAGTCGGCATTTCACATATTTATTACATCAGATATTTTTTCTATATGAATATTTATATTTTTATATAATATTTTATATATCATATTACTTATATTTTAAGGTATTTATTATATTGATACTTTCAACATATTATTTTTTTGCGAAAAGCCCCTGGAGTCAGGCCGGTATTTTTCTTAAACTGCCGGATAAAGTGGTAGACATCATTATAACTTAATTTTTGGGAAATTTCTTTTATGGACAGATTCGTTGAACTTAAAAGAACTTTTGCATAGGATATTTTTGTGTTGATGACATCCGTAATACAGGTTACTCCAAAGACTTTTTTATACATTACCTGAAAATAAGCACGGGATAAATGGGACATTTTGGCCAATTCTTCAACGGTCCACACTTTTTCAGGAGAATTTAGTATCTGACTACGGACTGATAAAAGATCATTATAATGAGGCAGAACAGTGTTTTTTTGCTGCATGCTGTTCCATTGTTCTCCAACTTTAATAAGTAATATATGTATCAAGTGCTTTGAAATTTGACTGGAGTATTTATTAGAGTGAGTATGTTCCTGATGAATTTGAAATAGAATAGAATGTATATCATTATTTTTTTCCATTTCAACCGGAGTATTGAAAGGAAAGAATAACTCCTCCATAAAAGTGATTTTGTCATTTACTGCAAAGTGCAGATAATCATCCATATAATATAAGCCAGTGGGAAAATATTTATGCGGAGTATAGCTGTCTATAAGAATAGCTGTAGGATTGATAATGGTATACATGCGTTCATTAATTATCAAGGTACTGGGTGTCTGGATATATAAAAACAGATAATCTATCAATCCATTCGGTCGTTTTACTACATAATCATTGCCATGGATGCAACCCAAAGCAATATGGTGTATGTACATAAAATCCCCCCTCTATAAAATCGTACAAAAACACCAGTTATTTACAAATTATTATACAGGATTGTGGCTAAAAATCAAGTATTTATAGCATGATTAAACAGTGAATATTAATAACAAACATAGAAAATAGTGGAATTATTTTAATTTTTCTAATATAATAACTTGTATCAGACTTTATACTTATGGAGGAATTACTAGATGACAAAAGAGTATGGAATCCCGTTGCCGGGTTTTGCAGAATTTTGCAGGAAAGTAGCAGCGGATGGCGCGGTTTTATTAAGAAACGAAGAAGAGGTATTACCCTTAAAGAACAAGGAATGCGTATCTGTTTTTGGCAGAACAGCCTTTGACTATTACAGAAGTGGAACAGGTTCAGGCGGCAGCGTAAACGTAGAATATACCACTAATCTAATAAGTGGATTAAGGAGAAAAGATAATCTTTATCTTAATGAAGAATTAGTAAAGATTTATGAAGAGTGGCTTAAAAGTCACCCTTTTGACAATGGCGGCGGTGGCTGGGCAAGTGAACCCTGGCGGCAAAAGGAAATGCCCTTGTCAGATGAATGTGTAAAGAAAGCCAGAGAAGTTTCTGAAAAAGCGGTTGTTGTTATCGGACGTACGGCAGGAGAAGATCAGGATAACGCAGCTGCAGAAGGAAGTTACCTTTTAGCTGAGGAAGAAGTTTCCATGCTCTTAATGGTAACAAAGTATTTTGAACAGGTTATTGTAGTACTTAACGTGTCCAATATTATTGATATGAAGTGGGCAAATGATAGTAAATTTCAGGGAAGAATAAAGTGTATTCTGTATGCATGGCATGGCGGTATGGAAGGCGGTAATGCCATAGCGGATGTTTTGGCAGGAGATGTTACTCCAAACGGAAAATTAACCGATACCATCGCTTATTCCATTGAAGACTATCCGTCTACGAAAAATTACGGGAATTTGTACCGTAATTTTTATGAAGAAGATATTTACGTAGGATACCGCTATTTTGAAACTTTTAAACCTGAGAAAGTAATGTATGAATTTGGGTTTGGTTTATCTTACACCACTTTTGATATTAAAGTGTTGGATACAAAAGTTGTTGTAAAAGATAATGACAATTATATCGAATCAAAGGTATGTGTCACTAACACAGGCAGCCTCTATTCAGGTAAAGAAGTGGTACAAGTTTATTACAGCGCACCCCAGGGGAAATTAGGAAAGCCTGCAAAAGTTCTCATAGCATTTAAAAAGACAAAATTATTAAATCCAGGTGAGTCAGAAACACTGACAATTGATTTCTCTGTAAAAGATATGGCATCCTATGATGACGGAGGCAGTTCAGGTTTTCCTTCCTCTTATGTACTGGAAGAAGGAGAATACAAAATATATATTGGTAACAGTGTAAGAAATGCAAAACAGGTGCCTGTTGACGGCAAACCAAGTTACAAGATTGCTAAAACTCAGGTAGTAAAGCAGTTAGAGCAAGCTTTGGCTCCTACTCAGCAGTTTAAGCGACTAAAACCTTTGCAAAAGGAAGACGGTACCTTCCTTGAAACTTATGAAGATGTTCCCTTAAGTAAAGTTTCTTTAGAGGCAAGAATACGGGAAAATCTGCCAAAAGAAATTAAGCAGACAGGAAATTTGGGTTATAAATTAAAAGACGTATATGAAAATAAAGTTACCATGGAAACCTTTATCGGACAGCTATCCGATGAGGATCTTGCGGCAATTGTCAGAGGAGAAGGCATGAACAGTCCATGGGTAACACCCGGAACTGCTTCTGCTTTTGGCGGAGTCAGCGATGCTTTGATAAAATTTGGAATACCCATTGCATGTACGGCTGACGGGCCCTCCGGAATCCGGATGGACAGCGGACACAAAGCCACCCAGGTACCAATCGGAACCTTGCTTGCTGCCACCTGGGACGTGGATTTGGTAGAGAAACTTTATGTATTTGAAGGAAAAGAACTTTTAAGTAACGATATTGACATGCTTTTAGGACCTGGCATGAATATCAGAAGAAATCCTCTTAATGGACGAAACTTTGAATATTTTTCCGAGGACCCTCTTATTACGGGGGCATTTGCCAGTGCGGTTGTCAAAGGAATAAAAAAGGGAGGGTCCAATGCCACATTAAAGCATTTTGCATGTAACAATCAGGAAAAATCCCGTTTTTTTGTCGATGCGGTAGTGTCGGAACGGGCTTTAAGAGAAATATATCTGAAAGGTTTTGAAATTGCCGTAAAAGCCGGCGCAAAAGGCATTATGACTTCTTATAATCCTGTGAACGGACACTGGTCAGCTTCCAACTATGATTTAAATACTACCATTCTTCGTAAAGAATGGGGATTTGAGGGAATTGTAATGACAGATTGGTGGGCAAAAATGAATGATCCCATAACAGGCGGCGAAGGAGATCGCAGGTATACGAAAGGTATGGTACAGGCACAAAATGATTTATATATGGTAGTAAGCAATTATGGCGCCGAAATTAATGCAAATGAGGACAATACCATAGAATCTCTAAAGAATGGGACGTTAACCAGAGGAGAATTGCAGCGCTGTGCCATGAATATTTGCCGTTTTCTGATGGAAGCGCCTGTATTTCACAGAAATCAGGTACTGACTGAAAACATAATTCCGATTAAACCAGACAATACCTTGGCAATTTCTTCGGAAACAACTTATAAAGCCGGGGATGAAATAAAGATTGAATTGGATAAGCCTGCCTGTTTACAGGTTGAAAAATCCGGCATTTACCGAATTTTCGTAAGTGTTTCCTCGCCGGAAAGCAGCCTGGCCCAGACAGCCGTTAATCTTTTCATGAACGGTAAATTTGCCGTAACCATTCAAACCAACGGTACGGAAGGAAAATGGATAAAACGAAAACTTGCTAAAGTTGCTTTGGAAAAAGGTTTATATAAATTAAATCTGGAAATGGTTAAATCCGGTATTCAGATTGGCTGGATTTCATTTAAAGAAGTATAAGAAAAAGTTATAAGGTTGTTTGGATAATTTCCGAATCACAAGTAAATAATTGACAGGCTTTTCGTATAAAATTTAATTATAAAACAATTCGTATAATTTGGTTGTTATCTGCAAAACATGAAAGCAGCTAAGTTGTACGAATTGTTTTTTTGTATGAGAAAATTATTTGTGGACCTATGTCAATACTTTGGACACAAAAAGTTGAACATTTTCTCTCTGCATGATATTAATACGTAGAGAAAGATTACTAAGCTGCAAGAATCTCATCTTCAACCTGCTGTGGGGTTTTATAATCCAGCGCACTGTGCCTCCTTCTGCGGTTATACCAAGACTCTATATATTCAAAGATAGCTGTTTTAGCCTCTTCAAATGTATGATATGTATTTAAGTATACTTCTTCCTTCTTTAATACAGAATGGAAGGATTCCATACAAGCATTATCATAAGGATTTCCCTTTCTGCTGAAGGAATGCTTCATATTTTTTTCTATAAGCATATCCTCAAATACTGCGCTTGTATATTGGCTGCCTAAATCTGAATGAAGGATAATACCTGTAGTATCTTCTACATTGAGACATGCATTTTCTACAGCCTTTTTAGCTAATTCGGCAGTTGGATTTTTACCATATGAATAACCGATGATTTTCCTATTATATAAGTCCATAACTGATGCTAGATAAGTCCAGCCCTCTTTAAGAACATGTATATACGTAATGTCAGTAACCCATTTTTGGTTTATTGTTGTAGTAGTAAAATCACGATTTAGTATATTTTCCTTATCGTCTGGAACCTTACCTTGGTTATTTTGATACTTATATTTGCGTACTACAACACTGCGAAGACCAAGCTTAGCCATATGTCTTTGCACTCTTTTAACAGAACAAGGGATACCAGCTTCTTCAAGATCTCGCTGTATCTTAATAGCACCGTAACGCCCCTTAGATTTGTCATAGTAATATTTAACTTCATCACTAAGTTTGTTGTAATCAATTTCTCTTTGCGATATAACATGATTAATTACGGCATAATAAGTACTGCGAGGAAACTTAAGTACCTTGCACATTTGTTTAACAGTATAATTATCAAGATTAGCTTGAATAAAGGACACGTACTCAGCTATTGATTTTTGGCAAATATGGCGGTAGCTTTTTTTAATATTTCATTTTCTATCTCTAGTTCCTTCATTTTCTTTTGAAGAGCCTTATACTCTTTCATAGAAATAGTTTCTGTCTCTGAAACCTGTATTGGGGAAAGAAGCTTTACCCAGGTAGAGATTGTGCCCTTTGGAACGCCATATTCGTTAGATAATTCTGTTATACCTTTTCCAGCCTTAATACGCAGGTCTACAATCTGCTGCTTGAATTCTGGTGTATAGGATTTTTGTTTTTTTGCCATGATTGAACACTCCTTTGTTATATTATAGAATGTTCAACTTTCCGTGTCCATAGTTATATACTAACACCATTGAATCTCCATTTAGTAAAATCATACAACATTAATTGAACGGGCTCAGCGAAAGGGTTTTGCAGGCAAAACCCTTTCTTGCTTTATAGGAAATTACTCCTTCCAGAGTAATCCAGAATTAATAATGCCTGCATAAATGCAGGCATAGGAAATAGACGATGGCAGATTAGAAGATATAAAAACCTTCTTCACCGATATCGTCATCAAGATCATCATCTTCATGAAGAAAATAATCCATATCCAAAAGGTCATTGTCGCTCATGTTTTTGATATCATCTGCGGTCATGCCTTCAGGAGGATTTTGAATGTATTTTTTCCTAAGTTCCTCTATTCGATTGCTCATTATGTAGCCCTCCGTTTTTAAACTATATTACCACAGACGGAGCCAACTGTGAAAGTATTATTTAAAAGCAGGTGAACGGCAACCTTTGGCTTTCGCCATTACCTTTTTATATAGTTCGTCTAGAGGAACACGTTTGCCCTTGTGATATAGCTCTAAAAAGCTCATAGTATTACCACAGCAAGGACATTTGAGAGGGTCGTACCCAAATGAGGCTAAGATACATTCCCTCCATTTATTAAAGGAAAGATAAATACCATGTTTTTCTTTTGCAATGGCAAGGTTTAGTTTCTTATCTGATTCACGTTGTCTTGCATAGAGACCATAATAGCGAATCATTTTGAAATGTTTTTCAGGGATGTGTTGGATTAGTCGCTGAATAAAATCAAGAACAGGGACTGTTTCCGTAATGAGTTTTTCATCCTCGTGCCTATTGTAGTGAAAAGTGACATTATCACCATCGTAGGAATCAATACGAGAGGTGGCAATTACCGGTCTTCCAAGGTAACGGCCGATGTATTTCAATACAGCCCCCGGTTTACATTTATTAGGCTTTGCATAAACATAGAATCCATTTTCGTGATTCTTATAGATGGAGGCCTTAACCTTTTTAAATGATGTTCCCAAATGCTTTTGTAATTCATTCAGAAGAGCAGTCTGAAAAGAATCACGCATAAGTTTATAGTTGAAATGAGTTTTACTCCGCCAGAGACCAGAATTACCCAAACCACCTTCTGAGATAAGACAGTGGATGTGAGGATTCCATTTCAAGTCTCTTCCAAACGTATGAAGAACGCAGATAAAACCAGGTGTAAATAATTCGGCTTTATTATCTTTATGAAACATATGGTGAACGACACTGTTAACAGCGGAGAAGAGGCAGTTAAGTAGATTACGGTCTTGAAGAAAAAAGGGTCGAAGTTCTTCTGCAATAGTAAAAACACAGTGGCGATGGTGAACATTGATGATTTTAAAAGACATGGAGGTGGTACGGTCAATGGAATATTTATTGCCACAAGTGGGGCAAAATCTGCTATGGCACCGGAAAGGAACAAACTTAAGATTACCGCATTCGGTACAGCCGTACATGGCACCACCGTAAGAAGGGTCACCACAATTAAGCATCTTCTCGACATTTTCGATAACCGATTGACGAGGATGCAAAATATATAGCATTTCTTCATAATGGTCATTAAAAATTTTTTGAAGTATGTTCATAAGATTATTATGGATCAAAAGCAGGAAAAAAGAAACCCCTAATTCCCCTCATGAATGAGGGGCTAGGGGAGTTGAAGTGTCGAAGACACTTTGTTCCTTTATAGGAAATTACTCCTTCCAGAGTAATCCAGAATTAATAATGCCTGCATAAAAGCAGGCATGGGAAATAGACGATGGCAGATTAGAAGATATAAAAGCCTTCTTCACCGATATCGTCATCAAGATCATCATCTTCATGAAGAAAATAATCCATATCCAAAAGGTCATTATCACTCATGTTTTTGATATCATTTGCGGTCATACCTGGTAGTGTAAAGTGAACTATGAAAACCCTAAGTCAAAAAATGTGGCTCTTTTAGAACCTTGAAAATTGCAAAATATAGTGTACTGGAAGCTAACGCCACCCTTGACAGCATGACAAAGCAATGCTCTGAAGGAATTACCGACGGCGAAGAAACTCAGGAACAGATAGTTATTACCGTCTGCATCACAGCATTTTAGCATTGCCTTGCCATGCTATCAAGGGCATAGCCGAAATCAAGATTTCGGTGGCTGGTATATTACCTCTGGCTCTAAATCTAAGAACAGATAGAGTCTTTGGCTTGTTGCTTTTGCATGTTTAAAATGGTTTGCTGACCAAGGAAGATTAAGAGTTGCCATTTACCTGGCATGTTGTCAGCACCTACTAGCATATCAACTTCATTTAGTGGCTTTTTATAACCAGTGATCTTATGTGGTCTTAGGAAATTATAGTAGGCTACCCAGAGAGATACGTTATAGTTCGCTCCATCATAATTATCGTAACCACATCTGACTCGGTAGGAAGCTTTGAATGTACGGTTCAGTCTCTCTACCATTTGTTTGAAAGGCCGGTATTCCTTAGAAACTTCATCATCATTGGTAAGACCGATAACCTGCGTGATATCGAATTTAAAGGCATCACCAAAACGATGGAAGAATTGCTGAGCAGCAAGAGGATAAGCACTGTATCCATCAGCGATGAAGCGGAAGTTCTTAGGAAGCTCCTTAAGGTGACGAAATGCCATCCTCATTGCCATAATACATGGGCCGACGCCTCGGTTGTCAGAAACCTGATATCCAAGGATTGAACGGGACACAGCATCCATGATAAACCAGATATAACCCTTGATACCACGGACTTTGATATAAGTCTCGTCAGCTACCATGGTATTCGATGGTTTGTAATCATAATGATCAACAAATGGTTTAATAACAGTTGCTGCAGTTCTAGCATAGTTTGCAACCATAGTATGAGAGATATCGATATTATATAAATCCTTAAGGGCTCTAGAAGTTTTCCTAAGAGAAAGTCCGAGATTCACATGCATCGTAAGGCATAACGACATGATGTAGGCATTGTTCTTAGTAAATCTAAGAGAAGATGCATTCTTGGGTAGTGAATCTAAATCCATGCGAAAGAAATCCACAGTGAATTCACGGTAGATGTAATGGAGCTTGTATTTATTCTTTCCATAGTTTTTAAGATCCTCTTTATCAACCTTTTTAAGATTATTAAGGTAGTAGGAACACTTAGGGTTTGTACATTTATGTACGATGAAATGCTTACGATTCTTCTTTGGAGTAAGAGTATGTGAGCAGTAAGGGCACTTAAATTTAATGGGTGTAGTAAGTTGTTTCCCATTAGAAAAAGAGGCATTACAAACTTTACAAAGGTATTGCCCTTTGCCACCATTATTATCATAAATATAGTGGTGAGGAGCGTTACAAATAGGGCATCTGATATCATCAGGAATGGATTTACCATTACGACGCTGAACTGGCTTTAAAGGCTTACCATAACGCCACTGATAGTACTGGAGAAGGAAATCCCAGTCTTGTTTCTGAAATTTCAAGATAACAGGAAGTTTATCCGTTTTAAATTTCTGGTACTTTGGAGAAAGGGAATCGTCAAAAGCCCATTGCTTAAGAGGAATATATTTTGCAATAAAATTTAAAAGCCAACAGATTTGTTTATATTGGTATTGAATGATTTGTATTAAATAAAGTATAATGTCCATAGCAATGATTTACCTTTCGTATTTTGTTTGTTGTGGCGACTACATTATACACGAAAAGGGAGGTCATTGCTTTTTTAGTTTAAAAAGTGATGTAAACCTTGGAACTATAAGGTTTTATATAAAAAGGAAGGTAGTAAACTTGACACTACCTCATACCTTCAGGAGGATTTTGCATGTATTTTTTCTAAGTTCCTCTATTCGATTACTCATATGTAGCCCTCCGTTTTTAAATTATATTACCACAGACGGAGTCAACTGTGAAAGTATTATTTAATAGCAGGTGAACGGCAACCTTTGGCTTTCGCCATTACCTTTTTATATAGTTCGTCTAGAGGAACACGTTTGCCCTTGTGATATAGCTCTAAAAAGCTCATAGTATTACCACAGCAAGGACATTTGAGAGGGTCGTACCCAAATGAGGCTAAGATACATTCCCTCCATTTATTAAAGGAAAGATAAATACCATGTTTTTCTTTTGCAATGGCAAGGTTTAGTTTCTTATCTGATTCACGTTGTCTTGCATAGAGACCATAATAGCGAATCATTTTGAAATGTTTTTCAGGGATGTGTTGGATTAGTCGCTGAATAAAATCAAGAACAGGGACTGTTTCCGTAATGAGTTTTTCATCCTCGTGCCTATTGTAGTGAAAAGTGACATTATCACCATCGTAGGAATCAATACGAGAGGTGGCAATTACCGGTCTTCCAAGGTAACGGCCGATGTATTTCAATACAGCCCCCGGTTTACATTTATTAGGCTTTGCATAAACATAGAATCCATTTTCGTGATTCTTATAGATGGAGGCCTTAACCTTTTTAAATGATGTTCCCAAATGCTTTTGTAATTCATTCAGAAGAGCAGTCTGAAAAGAATCACGCATAAGTTTATAGTTGAAATGAGTTTTACTCCGCCAGAGACCAGAATTACCCAAACCACCTTCTGAGATAAGACAGTGGATGTGAGGATTCCATTTCAAGTCTCTTCCAAAAGTATGAAGAACACAGATGAAACCAGGTGTAAATAATTCCGTTTTATTATCTTTATGAAACATATGGTGAACGACACTGTTAACAGCAGAGAAGAGGCAGTTAAGTAGATTACGGTCTTGAAGAAAAAAGGGTCGAAGTTCTTCTGCGATAGTAAAAACACAGTGGCGATGTTGGACATTGATGAATTTAAAAGACATGGAGGTGGTACGGTCAATGGAATACTTATTGCCACAAGTGGGGCAAAATCTGCTATGGCAGCGGAAGGGAACAAACTTAAGATTACCACAATTGTCGCAGCCGTACATGGCACCACCGAAAGAAGGGTCACCACAATTAAGCATCTTCTCGACATTTTCGATAACCGATTGACGAGGATGCAAAATATATAGCATTTCTTCATAATGGTCATTAAAAATTTTTTGAAGTATGTTCATAAGATTATTATGAACCAAAAACAGGAAAAAAGAAACCCCTAATTCCCCTCTCATGAATGAGGGGCTAGGGGAGTTGATGTGTCGAAGGCACTTTGTTCCAACCATTTTTTCAAAATTTGGAAAGACATCAATAATTTTTTGTATTATTATACAACTTGAATTATAAAAATTAAAGGAAAAGAGGCGTGCTAATGAACAAACATAGTTTAGAAGAAGTAAAACGTGCCTGTCAAGGTTTGTATGAGCCGAGATTTGAACATGATAACTGTGGTATCGGTGCTGTGGTCAATATAAAAGGCATCAAGACCCATGAAACTGTGGAGAACGCATTGAAAATTGTTGAAAATCTGGAACATCGCGCCGGTAAAGATGCAGAAGGCAAAACCGGTGACGGTGTAGGTATTCTCTTGCAGATATCTCATAAGTTCTATGCAAAAGAAGCCAAGGCCCTTAATATATCGCTTGGCGGCGAAAGAGATTATGGCATTGGCATGTTTTTCTTTCCTCAAGATGAGCTAATGCGAAATCAGGCCAAGAAAATGTTTGAAATTATAATAGAAAAAGAAGGTATGGAGTTCCTTGGCTGGAGACAAGTGCCTACCAGCCCTGATATTTTAGGACAAAAGGCAGTTGAGTGTATGCCTTATATTATGCAATGTTTTATTAAGAGACCTTCTGGTGTGAAAAGAGGCCTGGATTTTGATAGGAAATTATACATTGCTAGAAGGATTTTCGAGCAGAGTAATGACAACACCTATGTAGTATCCTTATCAAGCAGAACCATTGTATATAAAGGAATGTTTTTAGTTAAGCAGCTTCGTATGTTCTTTTTAGACCTTCAGGATAAAGACTTTGAATCTGCCATAGCTTTAGTACATTCAAGATTCAGTACCAATACGAATCCTAGCTGGCAGAGAGCCCATCCCAACCGCTTAATCGTTCATAATGGTGAAATCAATACCATCCGTGGTAATGTAGATAAAATGCTTGCCAGGGAAGAAACCATGGAGTCTAAGTATTTACAAGGTGAGTTACACAAAGTACTGCCTGTAATTAACACAGAAGGTTCCGACTCAGCTATGCTTGACAATGCATTGGAATTCCTGGTTATGAGCGGCATGGACCTGCCTTTAGCTGTTATGATTACCATTCCGGAACCATGGAGTAACGATCAGAGTATACGTCCAGAAAAACGGGATTTTTATCAATACTATGCAACTATGATGGAGCCATGGGACGGACCTGCTTCTATACTATTTAGTGATGGAGATCTTATGGGTGCAGTCCTTGACCGTAATGGTTTAAGACCATCCCGTTATTATATTACGGAGGATGATTACCTGATTCTCTCTTCCGAAGTTGGTGTTTTAGATATTCCAGTAGAAAAGGTTGTAAAAAAAGATCGTTTACGTCCTGGTAAAATGTTATTAGTTGATACTGTAAAAGGTGAATTAATTGATGATGATGATCTGAAGTTAAGCTATGCAATGCGTAGCCCTTACGGTGAATGGCTGGATCGCAATCTTGTTAAGTTAAAAGACCTTCGTATACCAAACAAAAAGGTAGAAGAATACGATGATGTAGAAAGAGCAAGGTTACAAAAAGCCTTTGGATATACTTATGAAGACTACAGAACCTGTATCCTTCCTATGGCGAAAACAGGAGCAGAGCCAGTAGAAGCTATGGGTGTAGATAGCCCTCTTCCTATTCTGTCACAGAACAATCCGCCATTGTTTAACTACTTTAAACAGCTGTTTGCACAGGTAACGAACCCTCCTATTGATGCTATCCGTGAGGAAATTGTTACTTCCACTGATGTATATATAGGAGAAGACGGAAACCTTCTGGAAGAACATGCAGAAAACTGTAAGGTATTAAAGATTCATAATCCAATACTTACCAGTACGGATTTATTAAAAATCAAATCCATGAAAATACCTGGTTTTAAAGTAGAAACCATACCAATTATCTATTATAAAAATACTTCCTTAGAACGTGCTATAGACCGTATCTTTGTGGAAGCAGACAGGGCTTATAAAGAAGGGGCTAATATATTAATCCTCTCCGACAGAGGCGTTGATGAAAACCATGTGGCAATACCTTCCCTTTTAGCCGTATCCGCTATGCAGCAGCACTTGGTAAGAACCAAGAAAAGAACTGCGGTTGCCATGATTTTAGAAAGTGCAGAGCCAAGGGAAGTACATCACTTTGCAACCCTGTTAGGTTATGGCGCCTGTGCAGTAAATCCTTATTTGGCTCAGGAGACCATTAAACAACTCATTAATAGTAATATGCTAGATAAAGATTATTATGCAGCTGTAGATGATTATAACAAAGCTATTTTAAAAGGTATTGTAAAAATAGCATCAAAGATGGGTATTTCCACCATCCAGTCTTACCAGGGTTCTAAAATATTTGAAGCCATTGGTATTAGTAAAGAAGTGGTTGATAAGTATTTTACAGATACGGTAAGTCGTATCGGTGGTATTACTATTAAAGATATCGAAAGACAGGTAGATGAACTTCACACCAAAGCTTTTGATCCACTTGGTCTTAACGTAGACTTAAATCTTGATAATAATGGTACACATAAGCTTAGAAGTGGAAAAGATGAACATTTATATAATCCAAAGACCATTCACATGCTGCAAAAGGCAACTCGTACCGGAGACTATGCTTCCTTTAAAGAATATACTAAAATGATCGAAGGGGAAGAAGAAGGCATTAATTTAAGAGGGCTAATAGATTTTAATTACCCGGATAAAGGTATTTCGATTGATCAGGTAGAAAGTGTAGATTCCATTGTAAAGAGATTTAAAACCGGTGCTATGTCTTACGGTTCTATATCTCAGGAAGCACATGAAACACTTGCTATCGCTATGAATCAGTTAGGTGGTAAGTCTAACAGTGGTGAAGGCGGTGAGAGCCTGGAACGCTTAACAATAGGTAAAGATGGATTAAACAAATGCTCTGCTATAAAGCAAGTTGCATCTGGCAGGTTTGGGGTTACTTCTCAGTACCTAGTAAGTGCCAAGGAAATTCAGATTAAGATGGCTCAGGGAGCAAAGCCTGGTGAAGGTGGACAGTTACCAGCAGAAAAAGTATATCCTTGGGTTGCCAAAACAAGGCACTCAACCCCTGGTGTTGGTTTAATTTCACCCCCACCTCATCATGATATTTATTCCATCGAAGACTTAGCTCAGTTAATCTATGACTTAAAGAATGCCAACAAAGATGCCAGAATATCTGTAAAATTAGTTTCAGAGGCAGGGGTAGGTACCGTTGCTGCTGGTGTTGCAAAGGCTGGTGCAGGCGTTATTCTTATTTCTGGTTTTGATGGTGGAACTGGTGCAGCTCCTCGTAACTCCATTCACAATGCAGGCCTTCCTTGGGAATTAGGTCTTGCTGAGACTCATCAGACGCTGATTATGAATGGTCTTAGAAATAAAGTAGTAATTGAAACCGATGGTAAACTTATGACTGGCCGGGATGTATTAATCGCAGCCCTTCTTGGTGCCGAAGAATTTGGTTTTGCTACAGCACCATTAGTAACTATGGGATGTGTAATGATGAGGGTGTGTAATCTGGATACTTGTCCTGCAGGTGTTGCAACTCAAAATCCGGAACTTCGTAAGAATTTTAAAGGTAAACCAGAATATGTAATTAACTTTATGCGTTTTATAGCGGAAGAACTCCGTGAATATATGGCTAAACTTGGTGTTAAGACAGTGGATGAATTAGTAGGACGTTCTGATTTACTAAAAGTAAAAGAAACTACCAAAAAGGCAGAGCAAGTAGAATTGATTTATCCAAGATTTTAAATAATCCATTTGCATGTAAATCCTCTGAATGCCGTTTTGATCCGAAGCAAATCTACGATTTTGAATTAGAAAAGACTTTAGATGAACGTGTTCTACTTAAGAAACTAAAAAGTGCAATTAACGCAAAACAGGCAAAAACCATAGAAGTTGAGGTTACGAATGTTGACAGAGCTTTTGGTACTATCTTAGGCTCAGAGATTACCAAAGCCCATGGTACTTCTCTGGAAGATGATACCTATGTGGTAAAATGCCATGGTAGCGGTGGACAGAGTTTTGGTGCCTTTATTCCAAAAGGACTTACGCTTGACTTACGTGGTGACTGTAATGACTATTTCGGAAAAGGTTTATCCGGCGGTAAGTTAGTAGTAGCACCACCAGAAGGTGCAAAATTTGCAGCTGAGGATAATATTATCATTGGTAACGTTGCACTTTACGGTGCTACTAGTGGTAAAGTCTATATTAATGGTGTTGCCGGAGAACGTTTCTGTGTACGTAATTCTGGTGCAACTGCAGTTGTTGAAGGTGTAGGTGACCACGGTTGCGAATATATGACAGGTGGCCGGGTAGTAGTACTTGGTAGAACTGGTAAAAACTTTGCTGCTGGTATGAGCGGTGGTATTGCTTATGTTTTGGATGAAGATACAGATCTTTATAAGAAACTAAATAAGGAGTTAGTATCTATGGAAGCAGTATCAGAAAAGTATGATGTTCTTGAATTAAAGAGCATGATCGAAGACCATGTAAAACATACCAATTCCGCTAAGGGTAAGGAAATCCTAGAACACTTCGGTGATTATCTGCCTAAGTTTAAAAAGATTATTCCTCATGATTACAGACGTATGCTGCTTACCATTGTCCAGATGGAGGAAAAAGGTTTAAGCAGTGAACAGGCACAAATTGAAGCATTCTTTGCTAACACCAGAGGCTAAGGAGGTACGAAATGGGAAAGCCAACAGGATTTATGGATTATGAAAGAAAAGTAAGTCGTGCTGTAAAGCCGAAGGATAGAATAGAGAATTTTAATGAATTCCATATTCCATTATCAGAGAAAGATCGTAAAATACAAGGTGCAAGATGTATGGACTGCGGCGTACCATTTTGCCAGTCCGGCATCATGATTGGTGGCATGACATCTGGATGCCCCCTTAACAACTTAATTCCTGAGTGGAACGACTTGATTTTCAATGGAAATATGCAGGAGGCCTTAAACCGCTTATTTAAAACCAATAATTTTCCAGAGTTCACTGGCAGGGTTTGTCCAGCCCCCTGTGAGGTAGCATGTACTTGTAATATAGCTACAAGTCCTGTTACCATTAAGGAAAATGAGCTTGGAATAATTGAAAATGGTTATGCAAAAGGGTATGTAAAGCCAGAACCACCGAAGGTTCGTACCGGAAAAAAAGTGGCTATCATTGGTTCTGGACCAGCTGGCCTTGCAGCAGCTGACCAGTTAAATAAGAGAGGTCACTTAGTTACTGTATTTGAACGTTCCGATCGTATCGGAGGACTTTTAATGTATGGTATCCCTAATATGAAACTGGAGAAGCATATTATTGATCGCAGGATCGATATAATGAGAGAAGAAGGGGTAACCTTTGTAACAGAAGCAGATGTAGGTAAAAATTATAATGCATCTAAAATTAAAAAAGATTTTGACAGTATTATCTTAGCTTGCGGCGCATCAAATCCAAGAGATATAAAGGTTCCAGGCAGAGATTCTAAAGGAATTTATTTTGCAGTAGATTACCTAAAAGGTGTAACTAAGAGTTTACTGGATTCTAATTTTGCTGACAATGCATTTATCAGTGCTAAAGATAAGAAGGTATTGGTTATTGGTGGTGGTGATACTGGTAATGACTGTGTAGGAACTGCCATTAGACAGGGTGCTAAGTCTGTAGTACAGCTTGAAATGATGCCAAAGCTTCCTGATACCAGAAGAGAAGACAATCCATGGCCAGAATGGCCAAAGGTCTGCAAAACAGATTATGGTCAGGAAGAAGCAATTGCAGTATTCGGAAATGACCCCAGAGTTTATGAATCTACAGTAAAAGAATTCATTGCAGATAAAAACGGTAACCTGAAAAAAGCTAAGATTGTTAAATTAGAAAGTAAATATATCGAAGAGCTCAAACGCTATCAAATGGTTGAAGTTTTAGGTAGCGAATATGAAATCGAAGTAGATTTAGTTTTTATTGCCGCTGGATTTTTAGGAACTGAGAACTATGTAGCCAAAGCTTTTGGTGTAGAACTAAATGAAAGGACCAATGTAAAAACCCAAGAAGGCGAGTATCAGACCAATGTAGAAAATGTATTCGTAACAGGTGATATGCATAGAGGTCAGTCTTTGGTTGTATGGGCAATCCGTGAAGGACGTGAAGCAGCAAAAGCTGTTGATATGCACTTAATGGGATATACTAATCTGGAGTAAATGTAGTTTATATTATTTATATAGATGTTGACTAGGCATGGGAAGATCAACGATTGTTTGTGTGAAATTTCCCCTGCTTAGTCTAATTTATTATGGCTCTGTGTCAACAGTGAACTGCACCCCAAATGTTAGTCAAAATAACATTGGAAGTGCAGTTTACTTTTATTATAGAACCTTTATTACATTATACAAATAACACCAGTTTGACTGAAGTTGCTTAAAATGGTAAAATATAGATACACCGGTGTAGTATAATATTTAATAAGGAGTAGAGGATCAAAATGAAGAAAATATTTAGTCACATTTCATTATGCATGGCAATCGTCATGATATTTACTATGTTCAAATATGATTTTGTTAATGCGGATACTATTGCATCCGATAATTGGATTACAGCTTGCCTAAGTGATTATGAACCATTACAATCGTTATTGGAAGAGTATCCTGATGCTAAATTAGTTCAAACTAGTACAACTTATATATTAAATAAAGTTACAGTAGATGATAAAGGTAACATTTTGAAAAGAGAAGAAAAAAAATTTCCTAGTTTATCAAGTCTTGAGAAATATGAAGAAATGTCAAAAAAATCTGATGTATTAATGCCTAATACAGTTAGAGATGGTGGAGAAACTTATACTGATTATTCAAAGATAAGAATAGGATTAGCATTATATAGGTATTCAAGTACAAGATTTTTTGTTGCAAGCACTTATGAATGGTTAGAACCATTTGATTACGATTACTTATTAGAATATAAAGCTGCTGTAGGTTTAGCAGTTGGTGATGGGTTATCTATGGAAGGGTCATCTTATGCAGGGCGTGTAACGATGACAAACATAAGAGGTGATATTATTCAAAAAACTAATGGTAATGGTCTTAGAATACAGGCAACAGGTGCTTACGGAATTGGGTATTCATTTACACAAAAAGCACAAAGAGATGGTGTTATAAAACATATGCAGGGTGTTATTTCTTGCACTGCTTATAAGACTAGTTCAGCAATTACTAATTGTCCAGCATATGGAGAATATGCAGATGTTTCATTCTCACTTGACTTAGACAATTTTAGTGTATCTATACCTGCGGGAATTAGCTTTAATTTGTTTACTAGCTATACCGCTTACTCTCACCAAGATAATCTAGATCTATATATTAATTAATAGTTTTACTAGCAAGGTGCAGTGAAATTTCTTAATTAGCTGCACTTTTGCTTTTCTATACTTTCAAATACATTAATAATAATAAATTAAAGTATAGTAGAAAATGTAATGGTATAATTTACAGATAAATTAGTACGACTGAAATTGGATAGTTTAACAAGTTATAGATATTCTCAGTTTTAGAAATGAATTTATAAAATAGCTATTAAATCTTTTATAGCTTGTTTTGAATTACAAAATATGGTATTATGAAATGGGATGCTCTGGAATAAACATATTCACTTTGTGGTGTTAGTATATAAGTATGGACACGAAAAGTTTAACACGATACAATAGTTCAAAGAAAGGTGTGTGTTAAACAATGTCCAAAAACGGTATCCGTTATTCGGAAGAATTCAAGCAACAGATAGTTGATCTGCATCGTTCAGGTAGTTCAGTTACTTACCTGAGTCGTGAGTATGGTGTAGCAAATGTAACGATATACAAATGGATTAGAGAATTATCTCCAGTCAAAGTATCTGAGAAGGAAGAAATCACTTCTAAGGAGTACGAAAAGATGAAAAAGCGTATTGCTGAACTTGAAATGGAGAATGAAATCTTAAAAAAAGCTACCGCCATATTCGCAAGAAAACGATAGAAGAAATCGTTACCTTCATCGAAAAATACAAATCAAAATATACCGTTAAGCTTATATGCAAAGCCTTAAAATTCCCTAGGAGCACCTATTATAAGGCTCTCCTTGGTGTACCTTCAAAATGACAGATTGAAGCTGATAATCTAAAGGCAGAAATACGTAAAATTTATATGGATAGCAAATGCCGCTATGGGGCTCCTAAAATATATAAAACACTGAAGATGAACGGAAAAAATGTAAGTCTTAAAAGAGTACAGCGTTACATGTCCTCTATGGGACTCCGTTCTATCGTTGTAAAAAAGTTTCGCCCACACTCATCGAAATCAAGTATAGAAGAAAAAGAAAACCTTTTGAATAGAGATTTCGAAGCTTCTGGTATTAACCTAAAGTGGTGTGCTGACATTACTTATATTCATACCCTCAAAGATGGATGGACCTACCTTGCCTCTGTCATGGATCTCTATAGTAAAAAGATTATTGGCTATGCATATGGAACCTCAATGACCGCGGAATTAGTAGTTAAATCACTAGAAAATGCCTGCTTGAATGTAAAAAGCACAAAAGGCATTATTCTACACAGTGATCTCGGAACACAATACACAAGTCAAAAGTTCCAAGAGTTAATTTCAAAAAAGGAAATGATTCATTCCTTTAGCCGTAAGGGAAACCCGTATGATAATGCATGTATTGAATCCTTCCATTCTATCCTTAAGAAGGAAGAGGTCAATCATAATAAATACTATGATTTCAAAATTGCTCGTAAGGCAATATTTGAATTTATCGAATCCTGGTATAACCGTAAAAGGATTCACGGTTCAATTAATGATATGACTCCTCATGCAGCACATGAAGCTGCTGCATAGGAAGTTAAACTTTTTGTGTCTACGCTATTGACACAAGTCCATTGTCTACTCTTATAATCATAATAATTAATATGTAAAAGGAACATATAGAGATGAATTATTACATGAAATTAATCATTCTAGGTTTTGCACTTATGCTGTATGGAGGCATAATGTTTGCAACCTTTACTATTGCAAAAACTAGCCCACCTACGATTTACGTAGTTTTTACATTAGGATATCTATTTAGTCCTATATTAATATTAATTGGTGTGATTAAACACCCGAAAAAGTAGCTTTAGTTATTGTCTAGTATTAACTAAATATATTATTAAAATCTCAGAAGGTAAAACAATTGATTTTACACTTCTGAGATTTTGTTTTCATTACCGGTAAAAAAGCAAAGGATTTAAGGTGATACGTATGATATCAGAGAAAGTACAAATATCAGAATCATTTCTGGTAGGCGCGATTTTAGCAGCCGTTGGCGGTTACATGGACGTATATACCTATATTGCCAGAGGGGAAGTATTTGCCAACGCACAAACCGGTAATATTTTATTTTTTGGTATAAATCTTGCCCAGGGTGATTTTAGGAAAGCTTTTCATTATTTGGTATCCATATTGGCATGTATATCGGGGGCAATGGTTGCAAGAGCCATAAAGTGGAATGCCTGGCAAAAATTATTTAACTGGAAGCAAGTTGTTATTCTGGTAGAAATTATTGTGTTGTTTATAGTGGGGTTTATAAAGGCAGGTTCGGCAGATATTATTGCCAATCTGTTGGTTTCATTTGTCAGTGCCCTCCAGATTGAGAGTTTTCGAAAAATAGAAGGGAAAGCATATGCTACAACCATTTGTACCGGTAATTTAAGAAGCGGGGCTGAATTGCTGTGTGATTATTTTCAACTGAAAGAAATCCATAAACTTAAAGCAGGTATGCAGTTTTTTGGCATAATTTTATTTTTTATCATTGGTGCCATGATCAGCCTTAATATTACCGGGAAAATGGGGGAAAAGGCCATTATACTTTCCTGCCTTGGATTAGTAATAGTATTCGTCTTGTTGTTTCAGGAAAATGGCGGCAATAAAAACGATTCGGCTTTTTAAAATTGTAATGCATATTTTAGTTAAAAATGGAGAGTTTAATAGTATCTCTACATTTAATATTACAGCTTTTAATAAAGGAAGGAGAATCTTATCATGCATAAAAGTATTAACAAAACATTAAGCGGCGCCGATAACAAGCGATTGGATAAAACAGACTGTACCAATAACGAGGGTACCGCCGCATGGGCTAATATTAAGAAAACACAGGATGAAAGCAATGTGGCCATACCCAGTGACTATAATGTTGAGAAAGCAAAAAATTGGGTAGATAACGGAAGTAAATTATAGAAGTGGAGAAGTAGATATGGCAAAGACAGTGATGACTTTAGATGGAAATACTGCGGCCGCATATGTGGCCTATGCCTTTACGGACGTAGCAGCCATATATCCTATATCACCATCTTCCGGTATGGCGGAAACAGTGGATGAATGGGCTGCCAAGGGAAGAAAAAATATATTTGGTCAGACAGTAAATGTAGTGGAAATGCAGTCGGAAGCAGGAGCTGCCGGTGCTTTTCACGGAGCCCTTCAAGCCGGAGCCTTAACCAGCACCTTTACAGCTTCTCAGGGCTTATTATTAATGATACCAAACCTGTATAAATGTGCAGGTGAGTTATTGCCAGGCGTACTTCATGTCAGTGCCAGAGCAATAGCTACTCATGCACTCAGCATATTTGGTGACCATCAGGACGTAATGGCAGTCAGACAGACAGGCTGTGCCATACTTGCCAGTGGTTCCATTCAGGAAATTATGGATTTGGCACCGGTTGCCCATTTGTCAGCAATTAAGGGGCGGCTTCCATTTGTTCATTTTTTTGACGGTTACCGAAGTTCTCATGAACTTCAGAAGGTAGAAACATTAGAGTATGATGATTATGCCGGGCTGTTGGATCATAAAGCGGTGGAAGAATTCCGTAACCGGGCCTTATCACCGAATCATCCCGTAACCCGGGGTACGTCTCAGAATCCGGATATTTACTTCCAGGGAAGGGAAGCCAGCAACCCTTTTTATAATAACCTGATACCGATTGTAGAAGAATATATGGAGAAAATGGCCACACAAACCGGCAGAAAATATGGACTTTTTGACTACTACGGAGCCCCCGACGCGGAATATGTTATTGTGGCCATGGGTTCAGTTACCCAGACAATTGAAGAAACCATCGATTATCATAATGCAAGAGGAGAAAAGTATGGTTTGGTAAAAGTCCATTTATACCGGCCTTTTTCTGCGAAGCATTTTCTTGCCTGCATACCGAAAACGGTGAAAAAAATTGCGGTTTTGGACAGAACCAAGGAGCCCGGTTCCATTGGGGAACCTTTATATCTGGATGTATGCAGCTGCTTCAGCGATGTGGACGACCCGCCAATTATTATCGGAGGACGATACGGTTTAGGCTTAAAGGAAACCAGGCCGTCTGATATTACCGCGGTATTTTTGAACCTAAAACAAAAGAGTGCCAAAAATCATTTTACTTTAGGAATTTATGACGATGTGACCCATACTTCGTTAGAACCGGCAGAACAGATAAGAACCGAACCGGAAGACCGTGTATCCTGTAAATTCTGGGGACTGGGTTCCGATGGTACCGTAGGAGCCAACAAACAGGCTATTATGATTATCGGAAATCAGACCGATTTAAATGTACAGGCATATTTTGCCTATGACTCCAAAAAGTCTGGCGGGCTTACCATATCCCATTTAAGGTTTGGAAAGTCACCGATTAAATCCACCTATATCGTAGACCATGCGGATTACGTTGCCTGTCATAATCAGTCCTATGTTAATAAATATGATATGTTGGATGATTTGAAACCCGGAGGTATTTTTATTTTAAACTGCATCTGGTCGGATGATGAATTAGAAGAGCACCTTCCGGCAAAATATAAACGGCAAATAGCGGAGAAGAATATACAGTTTTATACCATTAATGCAGTTGAAATAGCACAGGAAATTGGCCTTGGCAACCGGGTCAACATGATTATGCAGGGCGCTTTTTTTAAGTTGATTAATATTTTACCGGAAGAAGTATTTGTAAAGGCGTTAAAAGATGCGGCCACCCATTCTTACAATAAAAAGGGTGAAAAAGTGGTTCAGATGAATCACGATGCCATTGATAAAGGCGTAAGAAGGGTTCATAAAGTAGACGTTCCCCCTTCCTGGAAAGATGCCAAAGATGCTCCGGAAGAGGAGATAGAAGAACCGGATTTCATTAAGAATATTATGAGGCCCATGGAACAGCAAAAAGGCAATGATTTGCCGGTCAGCGCTTTTACTGGCATGGAAGACGGAACATTTCCGAATGGTACCACTGCATACGAAAAACGGGGTATTGCGGTTAATGTACCGGAATGGATTCCGGAAAACTGTATTCAGTGTAATCAATGTTCCTTTATATGCCCTCATGCCGTTATAAGGCCGTTTTTATTAAACGAAGAGGAAGTTCAAAAGGCTCCCAAATCATTCCCTACGATTAAGGCAACGGGAAAAGGACTGGAAGGATTACGCTTTAAAATACAAATCAGCCCTATGGATTGTACCGGCTGTGGCAACTGTGCGGATGTTTGTCCGGCAAAAGAAAAAGCTCTTGTTATGAAACCGCTGGAAAGTCAGGTAGAGAAAGAAGTGGAAAATTGGAAGTTTGCTTCTCTTTCAGTAGGATATAAGACTGACTTGCCTTTGGGCAAATCTTTCAAGGACAGTCAGTTTAAAGAACCTTTAATAGAATTTTCCGGTGCTTGTGCAGGCTGCGGTGAAACACCTTATATTAAGTTAATTACCCAATTGTTCGGCGAACGTATGGTAATAGCCAATGCTACCGGCTGTTCCTCCATATGGGGTGCTTCCGCTCCCAGTACGGCTTACAGCACCAACTGGGAAGGAAAAGGACCTGCCTGGGCCAATTCCTTATTTGAAGATAATGCGGAATATGGATTTGGCATGTATTTGGCCTATAAGCATATGAGACAGGGCCTGGAAGAAGCAATGCAGCAACTGGTGGAAAAAAACATTGAGCCTCGTTTCAAAGAACTTATTGCAGACTGGCTAAATTACAAGGATGATGGAGAAATCAGCAAAACGGCCAGCGAAAAGTTAATGAAAGAACTGGAAAATTATAAGTCTGCTGACACTGAGGTTATGCAGCTAATTGGCCAGATAAAAGATAGAAAAGACTATTTGATTAAACGGTCCCATTGGATTGTAGGCGGTGACGGCTGGGCTTATGATATTGGCTATGGCGGCCTGGATCAGGTTATGGCATCCGGTGAGGATATTAATGTTTTGGTATTTGATACCGAAGTATATTCCAATACCGGCGGACAGGCTTCCAAATCCACGCCCACTGCAGCAGTAGCCAAATTTGCAAGTTCCGGTAAGAAAGCCGGCAAGAAGGATCTTGGACGAATGATGATGACCTATGGCAATGTTTATGTGGCCCAGGTTGGTATCCACGCGGATAATAACCAGTTAATCAAAGCCCTAAGAGAAGCGGAAAGCTATAAGGGACCTTCCATTATTATCGCCTACTCGCCATGTATCAACCACGGAATTAGGGAAGGCATGGGAAGAAGTATGGCAACCATTAAAAAGGCTGTAAAAGCCGGTTATTGGCACTTGTATCGGTACAATCCGGATTTAAAGAAAGAAGGAAAGAATCCATTTATTTTGGATTCGAAAGAACCTACAGAAAGTTTCCGTGACTTTATTATGGGTCAGGTACGCTACAGTGCCTTAGCCCGCACTTTCCCGGGTGTTGCCGAAGAACTGTTTGCAAAAGCAGAAGCACATGCCAAAGAACGGTATGAAACTTATAAAACATTAGCTTCCATGTAAAGAAAGTTTGTGTTAAAAAGGGCTTCTTACACAAAAAGAGGGGGCTGCCTATTAGCGATTTTTATAATCGCTAATGCGACAGCCCCTTTATGTTTTTTTAAAGGCTGTCATTTTTATTTAGTGCGACAGCCCCATTAAAACAATTATTACAATATCAAAATATAGTATTATAGCACCATTACTTTCGTTTCTGCCTATTAAAAAAGGCACATATAGTTCTGATGGCTATAAAATTATATATATAGTAAATAAGAAAAAAATAAAATTTAATGTTCTATGTAAATTATTGTATAATGTGATAAAATTATATTATTGGTCATTAACTAAATTTAATATACAATTACCCAAGGTGTAATGTGTATATATAAATTAAGGAAGGAGGATAAATATGAAACCAGAATATGTAGAACCTGTAATCGAAAATGATTTTGACCCAGAAGTGTGTGCAGACATTCATTCTTCAGGCATAGGCTTGGCAATAGTAATAGGGATGGTATCATTCATACTTTCACCACCAGCTCATGCGAGTTCTCTTTCTTCAAGTTCTATGGAAATAATGGAGTTTATTGATAAGAAAGTGCTTATTGATTATGAAGGTCTGGTACAAGCCAGTGAAAGATATAACGACCTCTCCATGACAATGAATAATATTGTAACAGACTTTAGTTCCACCTCAGAGGAGCTCCTGGCATCCATACAGAATATGGTCCAATCCATTACCCATATATCTTCTGCTGCCAATGATGAGGCTACAGGAGCAACAAATATTGCTCAGAAAACAGCTGAGATTGCAAAGATGGCTGAAAACGTTGTAAATCTGGCAAGCAGTTCAAAGGAAAAGTCAGAATCACTGATAAAATTAGTTAACCAATTTAAGATCTAGCTAATTCTATATTGGTGCTTTGCATAACAAGACTAATACCAATCTTAAGAATAACCTGTGTCCATCACACAGTTTGACCTTCATCTATGACTTCGCCTGCCATACTCAAACAGGATATGTTTGTATCTGGCAGACAAAGTAAGAATCTCAAAACAGTTCATGATGGGATACAGGTTACCTTTTTATGTACTCTTGCACCGAGCGTGGCGGTAAAGCCAACAAACTTCAATAGGTGCAATTGCACATCCCAATGGCGTCAACTTAAGAAAAAATATTAAAACAAAAAATATTTTGACAATCAATATCAAATTTCTCTGGAAATTGACCAGATTTTTTTTACAGGATACCATGTATTTACCAAATAGAACTTCTTATTCTCCAGATTGTTCCAATCCCTTTTCTTAAACTGAGTATCAAAAAAGACATATGGTATGGTAACGTTTACTTCCTTTCCTGGTTGTAAAGTGAAAGCAATTCCAATATCATTGAATATATAGTAATTATCCAATCCAATACCATTACTATATCCCAAACACTCTATGTAATATCGATAAACCTCCACCTCTCGTTTTTCTACACTGGTGTTCTTAAACTTAACTGATACAAGTAAAAATTTGTATTTGGAATTGTCTATAGCATCTTTGAATTTTCCATACATGTCTTCAAACTCTTTTTGTCCAATCCACCTATTTTCTAAAATCGTTGCCTCAATTCCTTCTGAAAAATTTCCTGGTTCTCCGATTGAATAACAAATTTTTTTCGCTTGCGGATATTCATTATTAATTTTATAAAAACCAATTATGACCCAAATGCTAAAACCGAATAAAGCTAAAACGAATATAAACTTTTTTCTTTTATTAATCATATATCTATCTCCCTGAATTATCTATATGATTTTTTATTTTGCCGGATTCTATTTCAAAGATCTCATCTGCCAAAAAATTAAGTTCTTCTGAGTCATGGGAGGATATAATAATTAGTGCTCCCCGCTGTTTATGTTTTCGAATAATATTCCGTAAGTTTAAAACACCGTTCTCATCTAATCCATTGGTTGGTTCATCCAAAATAATTATTTCTGGTTCTTCCATAATCGCTGCAGCTATTCCTAATTTTTGCTTCATGCCTAATGAATATTTTTTATATTTTTTATTATCATTTGGATTTAAACCAACTTCTTCTAGTATCTCCTTTATTTTTTCATCTCCAATTATCTGCTTTATTGAAGCAATTGTTTTCAGGTTCTCAAATCCGGAATAATTTCCAATAAATCCTGGGTTTTCAATAAGAACTCCTACACTTTTCGGAAAAGACCTGTCTTTACCAATAATCTCTCCGTCTATTACTACATGTCCCTTTGTACTTTTTATTAATCCACATATTGCGCGCATTAACATGGTTTTTCCGGAAGCATTTTTCCCTTTAAAACCATACACCTTTCCTTTATCCATTTTTATATTAATATTATCGAGTACTGTTTGTTTATTAATGATCTTTGTATAATTCTCAACTTCAACAAACATATTAATCTTCCCCTTTCTTATTCATTAATTCAATATTCTTAAAAATCAAATAGCCAGCCACCATACTCATACCTGATAAAACAAGACACAATAAAATGCCATCTACCCCATTAACGCCTTTGCTGCCAATTATCAGATCACTGCGATACAGCATAGAGTAGTTACCCAATAAAAAATCTTTGCACCAATATGTCGAAACTATTAAATATGTAATTATTAGCAAGATTCCTGTAATTGAATTAAATAAAAAAGACAAAGTTAATTCAAGTAATGATAAGGTTATTGAAACAATAACAGGTGCAGCTGTAGTAATTAAAACAAGATGAGAAATATCAATATTCTCAATAAAAATTTCTGATATATAAATACTTATCTTATCATTTGGTTTTAAAGAAATTCCTCCCGTACAACAGGAAAAAATAAATAAGATAAAATATATAATACCGTAATAAAATAAAACCTGAAAAATAACACAAAAACATTTGCTCAACCACCAATAACTCTTTTTTTCAACCCGTAATAAAGTTTGGTAACCTCTTTCTTTAAAATCTTTCATTGGATAAATATTTACTATAATAGTTAAGTATAGATTGACAATAATCCATACTGCAGGTAAAGTAAATGTGTCTTTAATAGACAAAACTTCAAAATATTCTTTGCCTTTAAAAAAAGCTATTAGATAGTCACCAAAATTCGGAAGCCGCATTGGAGTAATCATGCTGTAGTTATTTATTTTATGTAAATAGTGAAAACAAAACAGCACAGCAAAAATAATTAATGGCATATATTGTTTCCACTCTAATATAATTCCTGTCTTAATATCGTATTTAAATTGATTCAGTAAAACATTTTTATTTTTTCCATTATTCATCGAAAAACTCCTTTTTATGAATTGCATACTTTGAAACCAAAATCAAAATAAAGGAAATAATAGGTATAAATAAAATATATAACAGCTTTGCTCTTGACGTTAACCACCACATATAATCAATATTAAATATTAAATAGAATAGTTTGTATTTCGGAAAGATCATTTCTGCTGTAGCCAGGGCAATCATTAAAATAAATGGAAGAATCTTAAGTTCTGTAATCCAGCATATACAATTAGCAAATACGCATAAAAAAAATAATCTTAGCCAGGAAGTGACAAGGAACATACCCATAACCTTTAAAATCGTTACATTCTCTGCTGTTTGACCAACAAGAGTATAAAAAACACTATTTACTCTGTCCCAATTTATAAATTCTGTAACCATATGTCCGCCAACAACCACTATACTGCCAGCAGTAACTAAGGTTATATAAAAAGACAGCCATGCACATTTTAATACCTGTAAAAAGAAATAATAATCTATCTTTGAAAACCTAAGTATATAAATTGAATTATAATCTGTTCGGTTTATCATATAGTACATAACCATAACAACAGGAGTGATTAAGAAACCAAATACATGAGGTTTCATAACCCATACAAAGCAGTCAGCCAAAGAAAATAATTTACCATATACTGATACTCCGCTTATACTATTCGACATATATAACAGAATAAATATCGGAATTATCAATGTGCATATAAGAAAAACTTTCCTGTCCTTTTTTAATGAGCAAAGCTGCCTTAAAAAAAACTTTATTACACTAATATAGTTCATCCTTAATTCCTTTCCAATAATATAAGCAGAATGAAAAATGAAAGTATAAAAAGAATCAAAAAACTGATTATGTATTCCAGCCAATTGTTTTCATAGAAACCAGGATTTAGAAACAATGATGGAGAGTATTCCATTCTTTCAAATAAATGAAAGACAGAGTATAAAAATAAATAGCAAATAAATGATGCAACTAAAGCTATAAATTTATACTCAACATAAAAAGTAACCAAAAGTGACAGGGCAGCTATCAATCCCGCAAAAATAAAATCAATGAAAATAAAAATAATCGTATATATCCAAGGATGTGTATAATATATTTCATACATAATGGAAATGGGCATAAGAGTAGCATTTTCAGACGGTTCCGGGATTAAGGCGGGTATCATCGTGCTCGTTAAAGCAAGATTAACCACTAAAGGGAAAACAACTGCACACCCTCCGGATATAAAAGTAGCTAGATATTTAGAAATTAAAAAAGATTTTTTTTCTGTCCTGGTATAAATGTTTTTCAGCATTCCACCATTCTTATCTTCGAATAAAGATGTTCCATATGGCAATGTGGCAAGTATAGGAAGTATCAAATAAAATAAATATGACTGAATTGGATATGTATTACCACCCAACCATATGTAAAATAAACTTCCAGGATATATTCCAACATCCAGTTTTTTAATTCTTTCAGACATAGGTAATACAACTTGAATGATATGCCATATTGAAAGAACCATTCCTATCAAAACTGAATAAAGCATTCCTCTATTTATAAAAGCCCGCTTAAGTTCCATTTTCAACAGTTGTTTCATTTTATTCCTCTTATTCCTCCAATTCCAGCATTATACACTGTTTGTCCTCTGTATGCAGCCCTAATGCCCCGTGATTGTCTATTAGTAAAACAAACTGGTTATTCTTTAACTCTTTATCCATAACAATAAATACGATTTTTCTTGTCAAAGTTTCACCTGGCTCTAAATTTATCCCAAAATAGTTCTTTTGTGAATAATCATTGCCATTATTGGAACTGACAACTTCATAACTATTTTCAAAATCACCATTATTATTAAAAGCATATAATGTCATATTATTTAAGTATATATCTAATCCTTTATATATTTCTTCTACGAAATTAATATCAATGTCTAAAATTACAAACGAATAATCATTAATAATATTACCATGGCTATCATATTCCACCTGAGGCCAATCCGTCTTCACAAAATCTTCTTTTTCTTTTGTAACTTTAACATTATTGACTTTATATTGATATCCGTCTGCCATAACAGTACTTTTCATATCTGAAACATTTACTCCATAAAAATATTTACTTATCTTGTCCTTTTCTATATCATTTGCAGATATCGTTTTCTGATTACTTTCATCATTGGATTTTTTCTCAGCCGATTCCTTGCCTTGATTTTCTTTTTCAGAAATTTTTGTAAACAAGTTATCTGATTTGATAACTTTGCTGTCTTTAAGTAAACTAAATAGTATCACTGAAAAAATGATAGTAATCACGAATATATATATTATCTTTTTCTTTTTCATTGCCATCCCTTTACTTTCCATATTTCAAATATAATGCATGGTGATTTAACACCATGCATTATATTTAGTCAATTATGAACCTGACCCTATACTGTCTGGACTCCAAACGCCTTTTAAAACTCCAGCAGTATGGTTAGTAGTTGACATAACAAGATATGCATATGCATATCCTCTTTCATACACTAGACTGCTTATATACTGATATGTATTGGGTTTAATATCTCTATATGGGTTACCATATGTACAATTATCATAGTCAATACCATTATAATTACTCATTGAATTAGTTCCTGCAACAATGGTTCTTTGAGTCTTAGTCCCCTTATTATACACATAAACTGGTGTTTTGTCTGTTTTAGCCCTTGGACTAATTGCTATATCAGAACCGTCACCACTATATTCAATATAGTAAGACGTGTCGTGATAGTTGCCAGCAGAAACAAACTGTGTTCCAAAAGTACCTGCAAATAGGCCTAAAGCAACAGCCATTGTTAATAATTGTGCTTTTGTTTTCTTTTTCATTTCATAATACACTCCCTTCAAATATAAAATTGTTTATAATTATAAACCTTCGAATGCATTCAACTTATCATATCCTAACTTCCATTATTTGTCAAGTGTACTTTACAAATAATTACAATAATAAACAGTAATTAGGAACAAAAGCAGGTAAAAATTAACATCTCTACAAATATTACTATCATCTTCTTGATAATGCACATTGTCGGATAATTTTAAAAATAATTATTCTTATACCTTCTTCTATTGACAATTTACTATGAAATATAGTATAAATTTCTATGTTATGCAATTAGTTTACCGATAGAGATTCATTTTAGCTGTTCTAGTTTAACAGTGTGAAGTGATAAATTGCTAAAATATACCAAATGGTAAAACAAAACGAAAAAGGTCTTGACAAAAATTAGGAATGGTAGTAATATTCATACAAATCATATCAGATAAGTATGAATTAAAAATATAATTTGAAGGTGACGATATGATTGAATTAATTAATCTGACAAAGGAGTTTAAGAGCGGTAAGAATAAGAAGCTGACTGTTTTAGACAATATAAGTTTGAAAATCGATGACGGAGATATCTTCGGAATCATTGGTATGAGTGGTGCAGGAAAAAGTACTTTGATTCGTTGCATCAATCTGCTGGAAAGACCGACTTCCGGCAGAATTAAAATAGATGGTGTTGATATTACAGATATAAAGGGAAGAGAATTATTGGCACTCAGAAAAAATATCGGAATGATTTTTCAGAACTTTAACCTTTTGATGCAGAAGAATGTAAGAAAAAATATTGCTTTTGGGTTGGAGATTATTCCGTTAAGAGATTTTAAAGTTTCCGGTATGAAAGAGGAAGAATATAAGAAGCTCAGTTATTTTAAGAAAAGAAAAGCAAAAAAGGCCGAGATTAACAAAAGAATAGATGAATTACTGGATTTGGTGGATTTAAAGAGTAAGGAGTTTTATTATCCGTCAAGACTCAGCGGCGGGCAAAGACAGCGTGTGGCCATCGCAAGAGCCCTGGCAACCAGGCCTTCCATTCTTTTGTGTGATGAGGCAACTTCGGCTTTGGACAGTATGACTACGGATTCGATTTTAAAGCTGTTAAAGAAAATTAATGAAGAAACCAAAGTCACCATTATTGTCATTACCCACGAAATGAATGTGGTCAGGAAAATCTGCAATAAAGTAGCTGTTCTAGACAATTCAAAAATAGTTGCATCCGGAAGCACAGAAGAAGTATTTAACAACAGTACTTCAGAAGTTGTAATGAACTTAGTTGGTGGAGGTAATGTATGAATCAAATTACAGAATATATAAAAACTTTACTGATAGATAATGGTCCCATGCTTTGGGAAGGTATTTTAGACACTTTGTATATGGTATTTGTTGCGGCGGCTGTATCTTACATACTGGGCCTTCCTCTTGGTATTCTTACCGAAGTGACGAAAAAAGGCGGATTACATCCCATTCCTTTTCTTAATACGATTTTAGGGGTGATTATTAATATCGGAAGATCTATTCCGTTTATTATACTGTTAGTATTTGTAACTCCGGTAACCAGGTTCATTACCGGTACCACTATCGGACCGAAAGCTGCCACGGTACCGTTAATCATTGGGGCCACGCCATTTGTGGCAAGGCTTGTAGAAAATACCTTACATGATGTTGACAGTGGGGTAATTGAGGCGGCAAAATCCATGGGAGCCAATGATTTACAGATTATATTTAAGGTAATGCTGCCAGAATCCCTTCCTTCTCTCATAATGGGAGCTTCCCTGGCAACGATTACTCTGGTAGGCTATACGGCTATGGCAGGCGTTGTAGGTGGAAGAGGTCTTGGTGATATTGCAATGCGGTTTGGATATTACCGGTACCAAACGGATATAATGATTGTTACCATTGTTTTGTTGGTTCTGTTTGTACAGTTCATACAAAACGTTGGGCATATAGTTTCCAAAAAAATCGATAAAAGAGGAAAAGGAGAGAGCTAAAATGAGAAAAGTGAAACGTTTTGCCAGTTTGCTATTGGCTGCAGTACTTGTAGGAACTCTTTTTACAGGGTGCAGTACAAAAGATAATAATAATACGGATACTACATCATCAAACACACAGAATACTTCCGCAGATACGAAGACTCAGGAATCTGCCAAAGGCGAATTAACGGAAATTGTTGTGGGAGCTTCCATTGAACCACATGCCACAATTTTAAATTCCGATGCGGTAAAAAACGCATTGGCAGAGCAGGGATATTCCATAAAAGTTGTCGAATATTCCGATTATATCCAGCCAAATGTTGCTACCGAGGACGGCAGCCTGGATGCAAACTTCTTCCAGCACGTTCCATACCTGGATGATTATAATAAGAAAAACGGAACAACATTAAAGGCAGTAGCCAGCGTACATTTTGAACCACTGGGAATTTACCCGGGTAAAGTATCATCCATCGATGCAATTCCGGAAGGCGCTCAGATTGCCATACCAAACGATACGTCTAATGAAGCCAGAGCCTTATTACTATTAGAAAAAGCCGGATTAATAAAATTAAAAGAAGGTGTTGGTCTGGAAGCAACAATTAATGATATTGCTGAAAATCCTAAGAACCTGGATATTGTTGAAATAGAAGCAGCTCAGACAGTTAAGGTTTTGCAGGATGTTGCGGTTGCTGTAATTAACGGTAACTTTGCATTATCCAACGGATTATCTGCCAGCAAAGATGCCCTTTTGGTAGAGGATTCCTCTTCAGACGCTGCATCCACATATGCCAACGTAATTGTTGTAAAAGAAGGAAATGAAAACAGCGATAAGACGAAAGCTTTAATTAAGGCAGTTACTTCGGAAGAAACGAAGAAATTTATTAATGAGAAATGGCAGGGTGCGGTTGTACCTGTATTTTAAGTAACGGAAAATATTGGAATGGTATATTAATTGAACTGAAAAAAAGCGTGTGATTATTTATTCATAAAAAACCGGTCTGATCAGGCGGCAGTTATTTTTTTGAATAATTATCACATGCTGTTTTTTTAAAATTAGAGAATAAGCATCCTGAAAAAGCTGTTATGAAATTTGTTACTTAATAACAAAGGAATGTACAATCATAACCAAATTAACACATATGTTTGTAAACGGTGTATTATGGGTTATAATCTGTACATTCCAAAAACTTGACATGCATTATGCAAAAACTTAAAAGACAACGGTTAAGCACATTTTAAATGATTCTTTGGCGTAAACTGCATGAGGTATTTCCGCGGGCATAACAATGGTCTGGCCTTCCTTTACTTCATAAACAGTGTCTTTGATGGTAATCTGGCCGGTTCCGTCCATAACGGTTAATATAGCGTCTCCGTGGGAGCTGTGAGCGCTGATTTCTTCTCCTTTGTCAAAAGCAAACAGGGTCAGGCTTACATGATCATTTTGAACCAGTGTTTTGCTGACAATCTGTCCCGGCTGGTAATCTACAAGATCCTTTAAATATAGTACTTCTGAACGGTTAATATTCTTTACTATTTTCTTTTCCATACCTATTTTCCTTCCATGCATAAATTGATTTTAAGAATTAGTACCCTTTTAACCGATAGTATCCCATTGATATAACAGTTTATTCCCTGGCTAAGACTAATCCTTTTTTATTTATGTATTATAGACAATAAGCTTAAAATGTATGTTGCAAATGCAACAAACTGAAAAAGAAATAATAAATAATTGCGAAATCCTGGTTTTTTTGCTGATTGTTCTCTTTATTCTTTGTATTTTACCCAAAGAACAGTTAAAATTCAATTTCTACAGGATTTTCGCAATTATACTTAATGTTTGAAGAATTATAGCTCAATTTTAATCTGATATTTATCTAACCAATAATTAATCTGCAAAATATAAGCCAACATCTGAGGGCCGGCCATAAGTTGGCCATACCAGGGCTTCCCGTAATCGGAAGGTGTATTGATAAAGTCGGTAACTTTCTTTTTATCCACTAAAATGTTAATAGGAGAGTCGGGATTTTTAAGTATCTCCATCAGCCGGTTTGCCAGGAGTTTTTCGTAGTGGGGATTATAGGTTTTGGGATAGGGGCTTTTCCTGCGGTTTAAAATTTCATCCGGCAGCAATCCTTTGGCAGATTCTCTTAAAAGATGTTTTACCACACCATTTCGGCATTTAATATCCCAGGGGACATTCCATACATACTCTAATATCCGGTGGTCAGCCAGGGGAACTCTTGCTTCCAGACCGTTATACATACTGGTACGGTCCATTCGGTCAAGAAGGGTAACCATAAACCATTTAATATTTAAATAAGCAAT
The DNA here is from genome assembly GCA_047777345.1 of Lachnoclostridium sp. Taxonomy (GTDB): domain Bacteria; phylum Bacillota; class Clostridia; order Lachnospirales; family Lachnospiraceae; genus Anaerocolumna. The sequence continues at coordinate 148,849 of JBKEEJ010000004.1, forward strand.
TTCGCGTCTTCTGGCTTCCAATTTGCTTTCACCGACAAGTTTTGGCGTTTCTTTTACTGATTTTTCATAAGCCTTCAGGATATATTCCTCCAGGTTAAGTTCTTGCAGCAGTTCCTCTTTTAAAAGCTGTTTTCTGGGTTCCACATTTTTAGACCAGGGAAATGTATGGGCATCCAGCGCCTCTTTGCTGTGAAACCAGGGATAGCCGCCAAAGATTTCGTCGGCAGTTTCTCCTGTCAGCGTAACTTTATTATATTTTTTTACTTCCGAGCAAAAATAAAGCAAAGAAGAATCCACATCAGCCATGCCAGGCAAATCTTTTGCATCTACGGATGTATACAGGTAATCGGCAAGTTTTATATTGTCGCATTCCAGATAAGTGTGATTGGTGTTTAAATGTCTAACCATTATGTCAACATAAGGCCGGTCTCTGGAAGGCTGAAAAGCATTTGCCTGAAAGAACTGGTCATTGCCGGCAAAATCAAAGGAAAAGGTATTTAGGCGTTCCCCTTGTTTTGCCAGTTCACCGGCGCATACGGCGGTAACTATGCTGGAGTCAATTCCACCGGATAAGAAAGTGCAAATCGGAATATCTGATACCATTTGACGGGTTATGGAATCTCTTATGAGCCAGGCAGTTTTCTCAACGGTTTCCTCATAGGAATCCGTGTGGGGCTTGCTGATTAATTCCCAATATTTAATGATTTTTAATCCATCCTTATTAAAAATACCAAAATGTCCGGGTAACACTTCAAGGCAATTTTTAAATACCCCGCTGCCATAAGTTTTTGCCGGCCCAAGACCGAATATTTCGCAAAGGCCTTCTTTGTCAATAACCGGTCTGCATCCGGGATACTCAAATAAGACCTTTAGTTCCGATCCGAATATAAGAGTGTCTTCCAAAATGGTATAAAACAAGGGTTTAATTCCTAGCCGGTCTCTGAATATACTGATGGATTCCTGGTATTCGTCTAAAATGGCAAATGCAAAAATACCGTTTAGCTGTTTGACAAATTCGTTGCCGTATTCAATAAATCCCACTAAAATAACTTCCGTATCGCTTGTTGTGTTAAAGGTCCATCCCTTTGATTCAAGGTCTGCTCTTAATTCCGCCGTATTATATAATTCTCCGTTATAAATTATGGTATATATTTTATCGCCTATTTTTCGGGTCATAGGCTGTCTGCCGCCGGTTAAATCTATAATGGAGAGCCTGGCATGGGCAAGTCCCGCGTGTTTGCTTAAATACAAGCCGTCATCATCTGGGCCCCTGTGTTTTATTTTATTTTTCATCTTATCAAGAATTTCATAACATTTTAATGACCTTTTAATATAGTTTTCATGGAAATTACAAAACCCGGCAATTCCACACATAAAGCGTATCCTCCTTTATCATAATAGTTATAGTATGCCTTTCCTTATTTTCTGATACATAGGAAACAAGAGAGAAACAAGAATTACTTTTAAATGAATTGATAAGCTTGTCTTGTTTTTAATGAGAAATTGATTTATAATAATAAACAAATTACAACATTTTATGGTACTATTTTTCAATTTTCGATCTGAAAATTATTACAGTACAGTAAAGGAGACAAGTATATGAAAGGGACAGTCGTATCAACTTGGGTTGAATCATGCAGAAAACTATTTGGTGATACTATTGTAAACGATACATTAAAGAAATATGGACTATCCGAGGACTATATTTTTTCACCTTTAGAAGATGTGGAAGACAGTATGGCCCTTGGAATTGTGGATTCCATCGGAAATGCCATGGGAAAAAGTCACAGTGAAATCTGGGGGTCCATGGGCGAAGAAAATATAAATACATTCAGCAGGGTTTATCCGGGGTTCTTTCGCCATCAGTCCGCATATCAGTTTTTAAAATCCATGAACGATGTTCATAAAATTGTAATGAAGCGGTTTAAGGGAGCAATGCCGCCGGAACTGGATCTAAAACCCATATCTTCCCATGATGTTATTTTTACATACCGCTCCAAACGGGGTATGATTGATTATCTCGTCGGATTAATTCATGGTGTGTCGAAATATTTTAATGAAGAAATTAAGATAGAATTACAGTCCAAACAGGAAAATCAGGCGCAATTAAAACTGACATTTGAAAATGAAATACGGTATACAAAGAATTACCCTATCAATAAACTGTTTTCCTTTGGAATACTGAAAAACACAGCTGCGAAAACTGTTTTGTTTAATACGGTAATTGTTACAATTATTGCTTTCCTTTTATCTTGCGGAGTATTAAAATCGTGTATTCTTGGCGCAACTGCATTTGCAGTATCTCTTTTCTCATCAGTTTTGTTTCATCGTCCTCAGAAAATGATTATGGAAGAACTTGAAAAACTGGGTAAGAGAGATTTTGTGGAATCTGCCGTCCTTAAATCCAATGATGAATATGAAACTTTGATGGAAAAGATTAATGAAGTAAAACGTAATGTACAAAAAGACTTTATTGGCTATAATGCCATAGTAGATGAAATATATACTTTTAATAAGTCCATAGAGGATATAGCCAAAGTGATGCAAAACACATCCAGTGAAATAACCGCCGTACTGGATCAGGTGGCAGGAGCGGCAACAACCCAGGCCAAGGATACGGAAGAAGCTATTTCCGTTCTGGAAGGAAGTATCCGGAATGTTAATAATATTTCCAATGACGGACAGAATAACAAGGTACAAATTGAGGAAGCAGTTATCGGTATTGAAGAAAGTTTCAAAAATGTGCAGACTACGGCATCCAAAATTACTGCGGTTTTGCATAAGTTCAATGAAATCAGAGGACGCAGTAACGACTTAAAGAATAATGCGGATGATATTACCCAAATCGTATCCATTGTGGCTTCCATAGCCAAACAGATAAACTTATTGGCTCTGAACGCTTCTATTGAGGCCGCCAGGGCAGGAGAAGCAGGAAAAGGTTTTACTGTCGTAGCGGAAGAAGTTCGTAAGCTTTCAGAGGAAACCAATCAGGCGGTTAGCCAGATCAATGACAGCCTGACAAGCTTTGTAAGCAGTATAAACGAAGTAGTGGAGGGAATCGGCGTACAATACGATGTTTTGGAAAGCGAAAATACGAAACTGTCAGAAGCGGTTGAATCCTCCAGTAAGACCAATGAACGCCTGAAAGAAGTATCCGAGTTAATGATTCAAAATTCTCAGGATCTGAAACAGGAAGCCGATAATATATCCCACTTATTTGACGGTATACAAAATCTGGCGGCCATCGCAGAAGAAAATTCAGCTTCTGCCCAGGAGGCCAATTCCAATGTAACCGTATATGTGGAACAAATTAATGAGTTAACCAGCCAGATTAACGTATTCGAATCAATGATTAAAAACTTCCAGGAAGATTTAAGAAAATATATAATTTAGAAATTTAATATTAGTAAGATAAGTTAAACCGTGAAATATGCTGTTTATCTGATTTTGATACAATAATGTTTATTCAAAGCATTTACGCAAAGTATAAACAATTGTATTGATAATTTAATAATACGTTTTAAAATGCGATAAAGTGGCTGTTTCATTATATATCTATATGCTACGGGAATTGTAGCATGATCCCATAATACAGCGTTTTAAAGGACATCAGGTTATTTTTATAGGCACAAAGGAAACAAAAATGTCTGCTTTGTGCCTAAAAATTAACCCGATGTCAGGAAACCGGTGTGTGGGATACATGTTGTACAATTCCTTTGGCATAAACCGATATTGTGCAACAGTCTCTTTTTTTGTCACAAAAAAATTCTTGTGCCGGCTTTTCCGTGTATGGCTTCCTTTGCCTTTTCCAAATGACATATGATTGCCTGACGGCCCGGGGCGGAAGAGATAAAACGTATGGAAGCTTCAATTTTAGGAAGCATGGAAGCCTGTTCAAAGTGGCCCTTGTTCATATAATCTTTCGCTTCTGCCACAGTCATCTGATCCAAAGGCTGCTCGTTAGGACTGTTATAAAAAAGAGACACTTTTTCTACTCCTGTCAGGAATAAAAGTATATCTGCATCTATCATTTCCGCTAACAATTCGCTGGTATAATCTTTCTCAATAACGGCACTGGCTCCTTTTAAGACGGTACCCTGTTCCAGAACCGGTATACCGCCGCCACCTGCCGCTATTACGATTTGATTGGCTTCCAGTAAAGTTTTAATGGCATCGATTTCATATATATCCAATGGTTTTGGTGAGGCAATAATTCTGCGATACCCTTTGCCTTCTTCATATACAACATAATTTCCTTTCTTTTTTTCACGTTCCGCTTCCTCTGCGGACATATACCGGCCGATAACTTTGGTAGGATTGCTGAAAGCTTTGTCAAAAGGATCTACTTTTACCTGTGTTATTAAAGTAGTTACTGGTTTAAAAAGCCCCCGGTTTAATAACTCTGTTCTTATGACATTTTGCAGGTCGTAGCCGATGTATCCCTGGCTTAATGCACTGCAAACCGACATAGGGGCAACCGTATACTTTGAATTGTTACGGCTGAATTCCGTCATGGCAGTATGTAACATTCCGACTTGAGGACCGTTACTGTGGGTGATTACTATATCAAATTTTTCTTCTGCCAAATCGGCAATTGCTTTGGCTGCAATTTTAACAGATTGTTTCTGGGCAGGGAAAGTATCGCCAAAAGCGTTTCTTCCCAGTGCAACGACAATTTTTTTTCTTTGCATAGACTAACCTCACTTTGAACCTGTTTATTTTCAGTTTTTAATACAAGTATTATATAACAAAATATTCCAAAAGGAAAGTTTATTAATCTTATTTAAAAATTTAATACGTTACAATAATAAAATGTTCTTGACAATACTGGTATAATTGCATACAATAAAACAAAATGATTATTTTATATCAATATGTATGCCGGATAAGACAGACGAAGAATGATTGAAATAATAAGTAACAGGGAGAAATGATTTATCATTACGGATTGAATAAAAAAGTGATAAGGAGAATACGCAAGACTATGGAAAACAGAAAAGTTTTTATGAATCGACATACCAATTTGCTTCAGTTGGAAGAACCTTTATACCCCTTAGTTGATGTTGATAAACCAAATGTTTTTAGAAATTTATTTCCTTATGATGAAGTACCCAAGATTGCATTTAATGACCGGATTGTTCCACATAATTTTCCAGAAGAAATCTGGATTACGGATACTACTTTCCGTGACGGACAGCAGTCCAGGGCTCCTTATACAACGGAACAAATTGTTACGATATATGATTATTTACATAGATTAGGCGGACCAAAAGGTATAATCAGACAGAGTGAATTTTTCCTTTACAGCAAAAAGGACAGGGATGCGGTTTACAAGTGCCTGGAAAGAGGATATAAATTCCCTGAAGTTACTGCCTGGATTCGTGCCAATAAGAAAGATTTTGAACTGGTAAAAGAAATCGGACTAAAAGAAACCGGAATTTTGGTCAGCTGCTCGGATTACCATATTTTTTACAAGATGAAAATGACAAGACGGGAGGCAATGAACCATTACTTAAGTGTGGTACGGGAATGTCTGGAAACCGGCGTTTCCCCAAGATGTCACCTGGAAGATATCACAAGGTCCGATATACACGGATTTGTGATTCCTTTCTGCTTAGAATTAATGAAGTTAAGTGATGAGTATAAAATTCCGGTTAAAATCAGAGCTTGTGATACCATGGGTTACGGGGTTAATTTCCCGGGGGCTGTTATACCGCGTTCCGTTCAGGGAATTATTTATGGCTTAATAACCCATGCCGGAGTTCCCTCCACTCAGCTGGAATGGCATGGACATAACGATTTTTACAAAGCAGTAACCAATTCCACCACAGCCTGGTTATATGGAGCATGCGGGGTAAACTGTTCTTTGTTTGGCATTGGCGAGAGAACCGGCAATACGCCGTTAGAGGCTATGGTCTTTGAATATGCTCAGTTAAAAGGAACATTGGATGGCATGGATACCACCGTTATAACGGAACTGGCAGAGTATTTTACAAAAGAAATTGGTTATGAAATTCCTGAAAGGACACCTTTTGTGGGTAAGAATTTTAATGTTACCCGGGCAGGTATACATGCGGACGGCCTGTTGAAAAATGAGGAAATCTATAACATATTTGATACGGAAAAATTTTTAAACAGACCTCCTCAGGTAGCAGTATCCAATACTTCTGGCCTGGCAGGTATTGCACACTGGATGAATAACTATTTTAAGTTAAAAGGAAATGATATGGTAGACAAAACGGATCCCATTGTTATCAAGGTAAAAGAATGGGTGGATAAGGAATATGAAAGCGGCCGGGTAACCGTAATAACGGACGAAGAATTGGTTAACGTAATTAATAAATTAAAAAATAATGAGGAGCCAGATTAATTCGACAACAGAGGTAATGCCTGGAAAATAGCTTTATAACTGAAAAAATAATAAAAATTTAAGAGAATCAGGTTTGACATTTTAAAAAAAATGAAATACACTTAGTTATTGGGTAAAAATAATGATTTGGAGGATGACAATGAACAACTATATTGAAGCAGCGAAAGAGCAATTTGGTAAATTACTGGAAGAGCAGTTGAAAAGAGTAGAAGTCATGAAACAGCAAGGTGATTTTATAAATTATAAAGAGTTGCCCAAAATAATCATCGGTGTTTGTGGCGGAGATGGCATCGGACCTGCTATTACGTCTCAGGCACAAAGAGTTTTGGAATATTTGCTGGCTGATGAGATGAAAGCAGGAAAGATTGAATTCAGAGTCATCGATGGACTTACCATTGAACGCAGAGCTGCTGAAATGGCTGCAATTCCTCCAGCTGTTCTTAAAGAGATAAAAGAGTGCCATGTAATATTAAAAGGACCTACAACGACTCCGCGCAAGGGTGATCCCTGGCCTAATGTGGAAAGTGCCAATGTGGCAATGCGAAAAGAATTGGATCTGTTTGCAAATGTCAGACCAGTTAGGGTTCCGGAAAAGGGAATTGACTGGACTTTTTATAGAGAGAATACAGAAGGAGCTTATGCTGTAGGAAGCAAGGGAATTCATGTTACGGATGACCTTGGTATTGATTTTACCGTTGTTACTACGCAAGGTACTGAAAGAATAATAAGAGCGGCTTTTGAATTTGCCAAAAATAATGGGAAAACCAGAGTTACAGCAGTTACGAAAGCAAATATTATTAAGACGACGGATGGCAAATTCCTAGATATATTCCGGGAAGTTGCAAAAGAATATCCGGGTATAACAGCGGATGACTGGTATATTGATATTATGACTGCAAAACTGGTTGACGAAAAAAGACGAAAAGATTTTCAGGTGTTTGTTCTTCCAAATTTATATGGAGATATTCTTACGGATGAAGCCGCAGAATTTCAAGGCGGCGTAGGTACGGCAGGCAGTGCCAATATCGGTAAGAGATATGCAATGTTTGAAGCAATTCATGGTTCAGCTCCCCGAATGGTTGAAGAGGGCAGAGCTATCTATGCGGATCCCAGCAGTATAATACGTGCCGGCGCTATGCTTTTAGCACATATAGGCTATACGACAGAATCGGAAAAGTTGTATAAAGCACTGGATATATGCACAGTAACCGAGAAAAAATTAGTTGTTACAGGCAGAAGCGATGGCGCCACAGGTGAAGAATTTGCAGATTATTTAATGGAAACGATTGAAAAACTATAGGAGGTCTATTTTGTGGACAATAAAGATGTTCATAAGGAAGTAACGGATAAATATTCTTTAAGAGGCAGGGTTTTTAATAAAATCCGCGAGGATATTTTATCCGGAAAATATAGTCAAAACGAGGAGTTAAAGGAGACTACCATTGGCATGGAATTGGGTGTTAGCCGGACTCCGGTCAGGGAAGCCTTACGGCAACTGGAACTGGAAGGACTGGTTAGCATAATACCAAATAAAGGGGCTTATGTAAATGGTATATCCGAAAAAGATATCCATGATATATACATAATTCGTTCTTATTTGGAAGGTTTATGTGCAAGATGGGCCTGTGAGCATATTACACAGGAACAAATCGATGAACTGGAAGAGGTTGTATATCTGTCTGAATTCCATGCTAAAAAAGAGCATCATGATCAGGTTGTTGAATTGGACAATAAATTTCATCAATTAATTTATGAGGCTTCCAACAGCAAGATATTAAACCATATCTTATCGGATTTTCATCACTATGTGCAACGCATCCGTAAAATCACTTTGGCTTCCGACAGACGTGCTTTAGATTCCAATAAGGAACATTCGGCCATACTGGAAGCTATAAAGCAAAGAGACGGTGATAAAGCGGAGCAATTGGCACATGAGCATATTATGAAAACAATTCAGAATATAAATGCACAGGGGTTATAAAATAAAGGGACTGCTACATAACCTATATTATGCAACAGTCCCTTTTGTTAAATTTGGCCTGCTAAATTTTCCCATAATTCCAGGAGTTCTTCCAGCCGTTTTTCAATCGATTTCTTTTCTTCGTTTAATTCCATTAATTTAGAAACGTTGGTATAAATTTCTTCTTGGGTAAGTAATTGGTCAATTTCTTCGTTCCGGGTCTCCAATTTATGAATTTCGTCTTCCGTTTTCTTTAAATCGTTTTGTATTTTCCGCAGCCTGGCCTGTTCTTCCTTCTGCTGTTTCCAGTCCAGCTTGCCGTCACTGATTTGCGCATCAGGCACAGGTCCTTTGGCGGCAGAAGAAGACTGCTGTGACTGTAACGAATCTTCTAAAACCCGTTCCATTTCTGATTTTTTCTCGAGATAATAGTCATAATTGCCAATGTAATTAACCAGATTCTGTTTTGTCAAATCTAAAATTCGGGTAGCGGTTTTGTTAATAAAATAACGGTCGTGGGAAACATACAAAACCGTTCCCGTATAGTTATTGATGGCGTCTTCCAGTATTTCCTTTGAAGTAATATCCAGATGGTTTGTGGGCTCATCCAGAATCAAAAAGTTTGCTTCGGACAGCATAAGTTTTGCCAATGAGACACGGCCTCTTTCTCCGCCACTGATATCTTTAATCCGCTTAAATACATCATCGTCGGTAAATAAAAAGGCGGCCAGAATATTACGGATGGTTGTATTATCCAGATGCGGGTAAGTATCCTGTAATTCGTCAAATAAGGTTTTATCCGGATTTAAGTTCTGATGTTCCTGATCAAAATAACCAATTTTGACTTTTGCCCCCAGTTTTATCTCCCCTTCGTCACAGGGTATAAGACCATTTATGATTTTAAGCAGCGTGGTTTTGCCGGTACCGTTATTGCCGATAATGGCAACATGTTCTCCACGCTTAATTTCAAAATTAATATGTTGAAACAAAACCTGATTGGGAAAAGATTTGCTTAAGTTGGTAACGGTAAGCACATCATTGCCACTCATGATTTGGGGTTTTAGCTGGATAGACATACGAGCCTGTTGGGTTATAGGCTTTTCGATACGCTCTATTTTATTTAACATTTTTTCCCGGCTTTCCGCCCGTTTTATGGATTTTTCCCGGTTAAAGGAACGAAGTTTTGCAATTACTTCTTCCTGGTGTTTGATTTCCTTTTGCTGGTTTAAATACTGCTTTAACTGTATATCTCTTTGAAACGCCTTTTTTTGCGCGTAAACGGAATAATTGCCTTCGTAGGTTTCTGCCTTTGTGTTTTCAATTTCAATGACTTTAGTAACCACTTTATCAAGGAAATACCGGTCGTGGGAGATTACAACAACGGCCCCTTTGTAGTTAAGTAAATAATTTTCCAGCCAGGCAATGGACTCCATATCCAAATGGTTTGTGGGCTCGTCCAACAATATAATATCCGGAGTACTAAGGAGTAATTTGCCCAGCGCCACTCTCGTTTTTTGACCTCCGGACAAGGCGGATACCGGTTTTGAAAATTCATCTTCTTTAAATCCCAGTCCTTTTAGAACTCCCACTATTTCGCTTTTATATGCATAACCGTTTTTTAATTCAAACTCATGTGTCAGTCTGGTATAAGTAGCTAACAATTGGTCCAGCTCATTTCCCGAAGCGGATTTCATTTTTAATTCCAGCTCATGGATGGAATTATCCAGTTCGATGATATCTTTTTTGACGGTAAGCATTTCATCATAAATCGTATTATCGGAGGACAATTCCTGATGCTGTGAAAGATATCCGATCGTGCTTCCTTTTGCAAAAACGACTTCGCCTTCGTCAGCCGTTAATTCACCCATAATAATTTTGAATAAGGTGGATTTACCGGCACCATTAATGCCGACAACAGCAGCTTTTTCCCTTTCGTTAATATGAAAGGATACAGAATGTAAAATCTCATTCGTTCCAAAACTGATACTTATATTTTTACATGCTAAGATCATAATTCTATTCTCCATGAATTCAATGTATAGTAACAGTATACAAAGGATTCTGTACATATTAAATTTTTATTAATATTTTAGACTGAATACTAAAACATCTTTTAAAATCATATTGTAATATGGGAAAATTGTCAAGTAATTGAGGGCTAAACCCTATTTGACAATTTTGTATCATTCACATATAATAATTTCATACAGTGGGTTTTAAAGACTTGACAATTTGCATAAGGTGAGTTGTTAGGAATTTTCATATAGAATGGAGGAATATTCGTGCCTGCCAAGGAGATATCATCAGCAGTAATACAGCGATTACCAAGGTATTATAGATATTTGGGGGAATTGATTGAAAATGATGTGGTTCGCATTTCATCCAAAGAATTAAGTGAAAGAATGAAGGTAACGGCTTCGCAGATCCGGCAGGATTTAAATAATTTTGGCGGTTTTGGACAGCAGGGCTACGGTTACAATGTTGAATACTTGCATACGGAAATTGGAAAAATCCTGGGGCTGGACAGAACCTATAATATGATTATTATCGGAGCCGGTAATCTGGGACAGGCTATTGCCAATTATGCGGATTTTGAAAGAAGCGGATTTTTTGTTACGGGAATTTTTGACGTAAATCCAAGGCTGCAAGGTATATCCATAAGGGGAACGGAAATCCGGATGTTAGATGAACTGGAGAACTTTGTGAAAAATAACACAATTCATATTGCGGCACTGACTTTACCAAAACTGAAGGCTCCTGCTGTGGCAAAAGATTTGGTACGTCTGGGTATAAAGGCTATCTGGAATTTTGCGCCAACAGATCTGAATTTACCAAGTGACGTAATAGTAGAAAACGTTCACTTGTCTGAAAGCTTAATGAGATTATCCTATAATTTAAAATCCATGGAAAAGAATTCAGAAAAAGAATAGTATTCCTGTTACCGTGTCTGAATTTAATACCGATATACACTTTGGTAAAGGAAGTGTAAACAAATGAAAATATCAAAAAAGAATATAAATTATGACAAAATATTTAAAGGGAAAAAAGTTCCCATACTAACCTTGGATGAGCGGTGGCATGAGATTTTCCCAGAGTATGATAAACCGGCCCACATTGAGGAAATTGAGAAAAAGCTGAACAAACTCATAAAAAAGCAAGGAAAGCTGATCACTGACTTAAATGAGATGAAAAAGCTGAAAATGAAATTAATGCAGGATATCGTAAACAATATGGATGTCAGTGATACGGAAATAGGCAGAGTAAAAGCAAAAAAACTGGATCGGAATCAAAAATTGATTAAGGAAATCAATGAAAAAATCACTTATATAGAGGATGAGCTGGAAAAGCTTCCGTATCAGATTAAAACTGTCAATGAAAAGCTTATTGTTGAAAGCGCAAAAGTATGTTATGCAAGATTAAACAGGAATAATGAAAAAGTATCCGAAATTTCTCGTTGGGTTGAAAAAGCAAGAAAAGAGCTGAAAGAAAAAATTCTGGAAAAGCAGGATATGGAGATGAAAAACACAGCAATTTATTCCTATATGCATGATGTGTTAGGACCTGAGCTGCTTCAGGAATTAGATGAGCAATTACGGTGAAAATTTATAAGTGAAAAGTTAATTTTAGGAGTTAAACATGATAGTCGGCATCGGTACTGAAAAAATAATAAGCTAAAATATGCCAGCAATTTTGTCGTAAAGGAAGCGGTTTCCAAAATGTTTGGAACCGGATTTGCGGGTATTCGGCCTATTGATATAGAGATATTAAGAGATGAACGGGGAAGGCCCTATGTCAATTTATACGGTACCGCACTGGAACGGTCAAAAGTGATGGAAATTTCAAATACATTTGTCAGTATAACCAATACAAAAGGCTATGCCAGTGCCTATGTAATAGGGGAAAAAGATGATAAAACGGCATATGATTATAATTTTATGGAACGGGGCTGTTGCAAACGAAAGCGAATGTTGTTTTAACTGCTTTTGCATTCGTTTGCAACAGCCCATAAAATAAGCGGACTGTTTAATTTAAATAATTACTTGTAGGCGGAATGGTGATATATATGAAGACGGTGGTAAATGCTTCTATGATGCAGGCAATAGATACTTATACGATTGAACGTATTGGTATTCCTGCCATTGTTTTAATGGAACGGGCGGCTTTGGCTGTTTCATTGGAAGTAAAAAAACATTGTACCAGACAAGATAAAATCTTAGCCGTATGCGGAATTGGCAATAACGGAGCTGACGGAGTGGCAACGGCCCGTATTTTACACCTGGATGGTTACCAGGTAAGTATTTTACTGGCTGGTGATGAAGAAAAGGGTTCGGAATTGCTTAAGCACCAGTTATCCATAGCAAGAAAATTAGGGATATCCATTTATAACAATATAGACTTCTCTGAATATACTATTATAATAGATGCCATATTCGGAATAGGCCTTAATAGGACTGTTTCAGGAAAATATAAAGAGCTGATTGAGCAAATCAATCAGGGTGAGCAAAGCGTATTTTCCGTTGATATACCTTCCGGCCTTTCCGCAGATACCGCCATGCCTGTGGGAATCTCAGTAAAGGCAGATTATACAATAACCTTCGGCGTAAATAAACTGGGACTCATACTATATCCTGGCTGTGAATATGCCGGAGAAGTTATTGTGGCAGACATCGGATTCCCTAAGATGGCAGTGGAGGCAGTGAATTCGCCATATTTTATATATGACAATTCTGATTTAGATAAATTACCGGCAAGGAAAAATTATTCAAACAAAGGAACTTACGGAAAAGTATTGGTAATAGCCGGTTCCGTCAATATGAGCGGGGCATGTTTCTTCTCGGCAAAAGCAGCTTATCGGATTGGAGCCGGCTTAGTTAAAATTTTAACTGTGCCTGAAAACAGGATTATTATACAGTCTCAGCTGCCGGAAGCTTTAATCAGTACTTGCGATTTGGATTCTTTGGATGAGGATGGAACAGAAAAAATAGTAAAGGAAATAAAATGGGCAGATGCCATTGTATTTGGCCCAGGCATTGGCCAAAATGAATTTTACAGCCAGGTATGGGAACTGTTGGCTAAACATGCGGATGTGCCGGTTATTCTTGATGCTGACGGAATTAATCTTTTGGCCCGTAAAATTGACAGTCTGACAGAAAAACAAAAAATGCCTAACGGCCAATTAAACAGGATGGAAAGTATAGCATCCTGCCTTCCCAAACAGACAGTTTTGACTCCCCATCTGAAAGAATTGTCAAGATTACTGGCAAAGCCTCTTGATTCCATTGTCAAGCAGCTGATGAAAACGGCGGATGATTGCGCTTATAACAATAATCATATATTTGTAATAAAAGATGCAAGAACTATAGTTTCTACCCCGGGAATGAGGTATATTAATACTACCGGTAACAATGGTATGGCAACTGGCGGTACCGGAGATGTATTAACCGGTATTATCGCAGGGTTGATTGCACAAGGTCTTACTGCAAGGGAAGCGGCATACCTTGGTGTGTATATACATGGACTGGCAGGCGATAAGGCCAGAGAAGCAAAAGGGTGTTATTCGCTTATGGCCAGTGATGTTATCGAAGGAATTTCTCAGATATTAAATTTTTAAATACAAGGAAAATTAAGATTAACAGTCCAGATTGAATTTACAAGGGTATTTATATAGATATGCATAAAAATACCTGCAAAAGAAAATATCGGGCTATTTATAAATGAATCCCGATATGGAATGGAGGAGCAAATGACAATAGATAATGCAGAATCAATCTCTTCAGAGAAAATAAAAGAAAGATACTTTAGGGCCACTGCCAATATTGATTTGGATGCAATTTGCAGTAATATTGTAAATACAAGAAAGCTGCTTAAAAGTACCACAAAGATTATGGCAATTATTAAGTCAGATGCCTATGGGCATGGGGCAGTTCCCGTTGCGAAAGCTTTGGACCCATTGGTAGATGCTTTTGGTATAGCCATACTGGAAGAAGGAATCGAACTTAGACGTGCCGGAATAACCAAACCTATTTTAATTTTGGGTTACACTCCGAAAGAACAATTTGAAGAACTGCTTCATAATAATATTACACCTACAATTTTTCAATATTCTTTGGCTGAGGAATTATCCAAAGAAGCAATAAAACAGAATAAAACAGCGAATATTCATATAAAACTGGATACAGGAATGAGCCGGATTGGATATAGCGATAAGATAGAAAGTATTGAGGAGATAAAGAAAATAGCCTCATTGGAAGGTATTCGTATTGAAGGTTTATTTTCTCATTTTGCCTGTGCGGATGAAAAGGATAAAACATCCGCAAAAAATCAATTGCGGCGCTATCTTGCTTTTGTAAAAAAATTAGAAAAGGAAGGAATTACCATACCAATAAAACATATCGCCAACAGCGCAGGTATTATTGATTTGCCGGAAGCCGAGCTAGATATGGTCAGGAGCGGAATTTCTACCTATGGTTTATATCCTTCGGATGAGGTAAATAAAGACAGACTAAAATTAAAACCAGCTATGGAATTAAAAAGCCATGTAAGTTTTGTAAAAGAGGTGGACCCTGGAGTCGGGGTTAGTTATGGAAGCACATATGTTACTACCAGGAAGACGAAAATAGCCACAATTCCGGTAGGATACGGCGATGGCTATCCCAGATGTTTGTCTTCAAAGGGAAGGGTTTTAATTCATGGCAAGTCTGCTCCGATTATTGGAAGAATATGCATGGACCAATTTATGGTTGATGTTACGGATATCGCTAATGTGAATCAGGGGGATAGTGTCACTCTTATTGGAAAAGACGGGGATGAATTTATCTCTGTGGAAGAAGTGGCAGAGATGGCATATTCTTTTAATTATGAATTTATTTGCAATATTGGGAAAAGAATTCCTCGTATATATTATAAGCAGGGAAAAATAGTAGATATCAGAGATTACTTTTATAATTTTTATTAATTTTTTATTTTATCACAGAAAAGAAAACATTTTATGGAATACACAAGTCAAAACAGGGAATAATAAGACTAAAGCCATAAAATGGAGTGTGAGAATTGTGATTATTAAAAGAGGCGATATATTTTATGCAGATTTAAGACCGGTAATTGGATCGGAGCAGGGCGGAGTAAGACCTGTTTTGATAATTCAAAATGATACTGGTAATAAACATAGTCCAACAGTTATTTGTGCCGCTATTACATCGAAAATGAATAAAGCAAAGCTTCCAACTCATGTTGAGATAGATGCCGACAAATATGGTATAATAAAAGATTCCGTGATTTTGCTGGAACAGGTCAGAACGATTGACAAATCAAGATTAAAGGAAAAAGTATGTCATCTAGATCAAGACGTTTTAAAGAAGATTAATCGGGCACTGATTATTAGTTTTGCTTTAGATACATACTTTAAATAAGCAGAAAAAAGCATGGGTGTCAGAAGCAATTTTGATACAAAAGAGCTTGGAATTATTTGAAACCCTAATAGAAAAGAAGAAGCCGGTAACGACAACCGGCTTCTTCTTTTTGGAACTAAATAATTTAGAACCATGCGTATAATAGGGTGGGAGTAGAAAGTGTTTTTTATTCACTATCCATTTATCATAGTAAAAATAAAATGTGTTTTCTTTGTGTAGAAATATTAAAATAATTATTAAAAATTATTAAGAGTCTGAGAACAAGGGGGCAGATAAACCGCTTCATTTCAAGAGGTACTTGTTATGGGATACCTGCATTTTGACACATTTGTTTTTCAGATAGAATATAATCGGAGAACATACTGATAAGGCACAGGTGAAAAGAGCTGTTTCGTCAATAAATAATAATTTTT
>JBKEEJ010000004.1:167500-237539 GCA_047777345.1 Lachnoclostridium sp.
GCATAATTGACTGGCAACAAAGGCATAAGAGTGAAATAAAAAGGCACTCTTATGAAAGAAGCTAAAAGCATGCTTTTTACTTTTGTTAGCGCAGTCAAAGTTATGGTCAAGCTAGTAAGAGCGCAGGGTGGATGCCTTGGCACTAAGAGCCGATGAAAGACGTGATAAGCTGCGATAAGCTGCGGCAAGGAGCAAATATCCATTGACCCGCAGATTTCTGAATGGGGAAACCTGGCGGAGGAAACCTCCGTCACTGCTAAGTGAATCCATAGCTTAGCAGGGGGAACCCGGGGAACTGAAACATCTAAGTACCCGGAGGAAGAGAAAGAAACATCGATTTCCTAAGTAGCGGCGAGCGAACGGGAAAGAGCCTAAACCGAAGGATTTATTCTTCGGGGTTAAGGACCGCAAAAAGCCAAGACGGAAGGTAGCAGAATGGTTTTGGGAAAGCCAGCCAGAGAGAGTGAAAGCCTCGTACGCGAAACTGGAAGTCAGCAAGCGGGATCCAAAGTACCACGAGACACGGGAAACCTTGTGGGAAGTCGGGGGGACCACCCCCCAAGGCTAAATACTACTTAGTGACCGATAGAGCAGAGTACTGTGAAGGAAAGGTGAAAAGAACCCCGGGAGGGGAGTGAAAGAGAACCTGAAACCCTGTGTTTACAAGCTGTGGGACACCTATTTACAGGTGAACCGCGTACTTTTTGTAGAACGGTCCGGCGAGTTACGTTTACTGGCGAGGTTAAGGCCGAAAAGGCTGAAGCCGAAGGGAAACCGAGTCTGAAGAGGGCGAAATAGTCAGTAAAAGTAGACTCGAAACCGGGTGATCTACCCATGTCCAGGTTGAAGCTGCCGTAAAAGGCGGTGGAGGACCGAACACACATCCGTTGAAAAGGGTGGTGATGAGGTGTGGGTAGGGGAGAAATTCCAATCGAACCCGGAGATAGCTGGTTCTCCTCGAAATAGCTTTAGGGCTAGCCTTGGTTTAGTCTGATGGAGGTAGAGCACTGAATATCCTAGGGGGCGTCAAAGCTTACCGAAGATTATCAAACTCCGAATGCCATACAGATGATGACCAGGAGTCAGACTACACGAGATAAGTTGGGTAGTCAAAAGGGAGAAAGCCCAGACCGCCAGCTAAGGTCCCAAAGTGCGTGTTAAGTGGAAAAGGATGTGGGATTTCGAAAACAACTAGGATGTTGGCTTAGAAGCAGCCATACATTAAAAGAGTGCGTAATAGCTCACTAGTCGAGAGGTCCTGCGCCGAAAATGTCCGGGGCTAAAACACGACACCGAAGCTGCGGAATTGTAGTAATACAATTGGTAGAGGAGCATTCTTAACGCGAAGAAGCAGTACCGGAAGGAGCTGTGGAGAGTTAAGAAGAGAGAATGCCGGAATGAGTAGCGAGAGGAAAGTGAGAATCTTTCCGGCCGAATATCCAAGGTTTCCAGAGTAAAGCTGATCTGCTCTGGGTAAGTCGGGACCTAAGGCGAGGTCGAGAGACGTAGTCGATGGACAACAGGTTGAGATTCCTGTACCTTGTAAGGACAGAACTGTGGGGACGCAGGTGGAAAGCCAGAGCCGGGAATGGAAAGACCGGTACAAGCGAGGTAGTAGTGTGGCAGGCAAATCCGTCACACAATACGAAGGCGTGATGTGGACCGAAGATAGGAGTAGGGAAGCTGGCGAGCCAACTGCCAAGAAAAGCCGCTATAGTTTTTTACAAGCCCGTACCGTAAACCGACACAGGTGGATGAGGAGAGAATCCTAAGGCCGACGGGAGAAGCATTGTTAAGGAACTCGGCAAAATGACCCCGTAACTTCGGGAGAAGGGGTGCCTGTAGAGATACAGGTCGCAGAGAATTGGCCCAAGCAACTGTTTAGCAAAAACACAGGTCTATGCGAAACCGAAAGGTGAAGTATATGGGCTGACGCCTGCCCGGTGCTGGAAGGTTAAGGGGAGACGTTAGGGGAAACCCGAAGCGTTGAACTTAAGCCCCAGTAAACGGCGGCCGTAACTATAACGGTCCTAAGGTAGCGAAATTCCTTGTCGGGTAAGTTCCGACCCGCACGAAAGGCGTAATGATTTGGGCACTGTCTCGACAATGCACCCGGTGAAATTGAAATACCAGTGAAGATGCTGGTTACCCGCGCCAGGACGGAAAGACCCCATGGAGCTTTACTCCAGCTTGATACTGGGATTCGGTATTGCATGCACAGGATAGGTGGGAGGCAAGGAATCGGTGACTCCGGTTGCCGAGGAGCCGCTGTTGGGATACCACCCTTGCAGTATTGGATTTCTAACACGTGTCTGTGAACCAGGCAGTGGACAATGTCAGGTGGGGAGTTTGACTGGGGCGGTCGCCTCCGAAAGGGTATCGGAGGCGCTCAAAGGTTCCCTCAGAATGGTTGGAAACCATTCGAAGAGTGCAAAGGCAGAAGGGAGCTTGACTGCGACACCGACGGGTGGAGCAGGTACGAAAGTAGGACTTAGTGATCCGGTGGTATAAAGTGGGATTGCCATCGCTCAACGGATAAAAGCTACCCTGGGGATAACAGGCTTATCACTCCCAAGAGTTCACATCGACGGAGTGGTTTGGCACCTCGATGTCGGCTCATCGCATCCTGGGGCTGAAGTAGGTCCCAAGGGTTGGGCTGTTCGCCCATTAAAGCGGTACGCGAGCTGGGTTCAGAACGTCGTGAGACAGTTCGGTCCCTATCCGGCGCGGGCGCAGGATATTTGAGAGGAGCTGACCTTAGTACGAGAGGACCGGGTTGGACGAACCGCTGGTGGATCGGTTGTACTACCAAGTGCATGGCCGAGTAGCCAAGTTTGGAAGGGATAAACGCTGAAGGCATCTAAGCGTGAAGCCCCCCTCAAGATAAGATATCCCATAGCGAAACGAACTTGTTCGTTTTAGCTAGTAAGACCCCTGAGAGACGATCAGGTAGATAGGTTAGAGGTGGAAGTGCAGCAATGCATGGAGCTGACTAATACTAATAGGTCGAGGGCTTGACCAAAATGGCTTTGGAAAAAATTCTTTTAGATGTTTCCATATTTCTGTGTGTAGTTATTTGTCAATTATATATGAAACAATAAGGATTAGGACAGAAAACAGAATGTTTTCTGTTTTTTTTTAATTCATAGGAAATTGTGTCCTATGTATCAAAAACCATCCGTAAGATGCAAAAACCTTTGGACAGGACGGCCTTGACGCAAGGGTTTTGCATCCAAAAAATTTCAGGAAAATGTTTTTTACGCTACAGTGCCTTAGCAAAAGCCTGGCAGCGCAAGCTTTGAGAGTTTCCTTTTGTGAAACTCTTATTTATACTTAAGAAAAATCTGAAACCATGTTATTCTGCATAATTTATCTGTTAAATTTATCAAAATAAATCAAATATGATAAATCAAACATATTCCAGTATTTTCTTATTCTTTGGAAAATCCTATTGCCATGAATCAAAAGTAATCCCATAAACATTATTGGAGAAATAAAACACATCCGTATTATCCGATATACTTTGTCCGGTATGATTATTTGACTGTCTGGCAGTCTGCATACTGTCATGTTGACGATGGATGGTTTGACATAGACTTGCGGAGTTAGAATCTAGAAAAACTTTAAAATATTATAAATCATATTATAAATCATTTCCGGCTTTATTTCCATTTATATATATTTTACTATAAATATACAATAAAAACAGATAATATTTGTAAAATTAACCAAAATATGATATATTTATATAGTAATTTTTAGCGTTTTACAGGGAAATCACGTACTAATGCGGACAGAACCGGCTGCGGGAAAGGAGAGAAGTTATGCTGACGAAAAATGCTCGAATCAAAGACGTATATGCCAACCCCATTGGAAAAGATATTATCAACAAGCTCTTATTGCAAATGAATATCAGCAGGAAGGTTGTTACGAATCCCCTTGTTGGGAATCTGAAACTGAAATCTTTGCCGAAGTTATTAAAAAATCAATTGGATGAGGATTTTATCGATACCTTTCTTACCCTGCTAAACAGCGAAAAAGATATACCAAAAACAGATGATTCGCCCATTCAAAAAGCTTGGTGGAAAGAAGCGGTGTTTTATCAGATTTATCCCAGAAGCTTTAAGGACAGCAATAATGATGGTATCGGAGATCTAGGAGGAATTCTTGAAAAGCTGGATTACCTTCAAGATCTGGGAATTGATGCCATATGGCTGTCGCCAATCTATGATTCGCCAAATGATGATAATGGTTATGATATCAGGGATTACCGTAAGATTATGACAGAGTTTGGCACCATGGAAGATTTTGATTATCTGCTTTCCGAGATCCATAATCGTGGAATGAAACTGATTATGGACCTGGTGGTAAACCATACTTCGGACGAGCATGAATGGTACCGAAAAGCCGTTAATGAACCGGATTCTAAGTATGGGGATTTTTATATTTTCCGGGATAAACCCAATAACTGGACCTCTTTTTTTAGCGGCAGTGCCTGGAATTATGTGAAGGAGCGAAACCAGTATGCTCTTCACCTTTTTTCAAGAAAGCAGATGGATTTAAACTGGGAAAACGAAGAGGTCAGAAAAGAAATCCATGACATGATACGCTGGTGGCTGGAAAAAGGCGTAGACGGGTTCCGCATGGATGTGGTCAATTATATATCCAAGCGGGAGGGCCTGCCCGATGGCAATGAAAGCATTGGAAGACTTATGGGATGTTATGGCGTGGAGCATTACTTTTATGGCCCACGTCTGCATGAATATCTTCATGAGCTAAAGGAAAAGGTTTTTCTTCCATACGAAGCTTTTACTGTGGGAGAAACTCCCGGAATAGGGATGGAGATGAGTAAGCTCTTAACCGGGGATTACAGAAAGGAGCTGGATATGGTCTTTTCTTTTGACCATCTGGAGACTCCGGGGCACACCCGTTTTGACGATTACCGTTATGACCTGAATTATTTGAAACAATATTTAATCGACTGGACCCAAAATTACGGAAATCATTGTCAGCCCTCCTTGTTTTATGAAAATCATGATAATCCCCGCATGATATCCAAAGTAAATCCGGATCCGCAATATCGACAGGTTTTAGGTAAGCTTTTGGCAGTTATGCAGTTCACACTGCGGGGCACACCCTTTATCTATCAGGGACAGGAGCTAGGAATGGTAAATCAGAAGTTTTCATCCATTGAGGATTTGCGTGATGTGGAATCTCTTAATCTGTATAAGGAGCTGTTAAAGACAATGGATAAAGAGAAAGCCTTCCGGAAGGTTTTATCCGGTACCAGAGATCACGCCAGAACACCCATGCAATGGGATGATCAGGAATATGCCGGCTTTTCCGCCCACAGGCCATGGATTATGATGGATGATGACTATAAGCAATGTAATGTCAAAAAGCAGCTTATGGATGAAAATTCTATCCTTCGCTTTTATCAGAAACTGATTGCTTTTCGTAAAGCCCATCCGGTTATCTGTTATGGGGATACGATTTTTACCAACAAAAAAGTGAAAAATCTTTTTACTTACTTCCGCAAGGATGATAAGGAAATGATTTTTATTGAAAATAACCTTAGTGCATCTGCCATAAAGCGAAGAAAACTTCCTAAGGGAGAACGGATGTTATCAAACTATAGGTTAGTTTCCTCTGATTATCTGCGGCCTTATGAAACGGCCATATGGATAATTCGATAAAATTTTTATACATTTTATCTTCAGGGGGGTTAGTAATAAAGCCCCAAAAATGCCAATTTTTAGGCCTTTTTTCGTGTCTGAAATTATCAAATAGGTTTGAATTTTACTGAATTATATAATATAATATGATTAATCAATAAATTTTAATATGAGATATATTAATATGACGGAGGAAATAAGCATGAATACGGGAGTATTGTTGGAAAGCGGAACAAACGAGTTAGAGATATTGGAATTTAAAATAGGTAATAATTCTTACGGAATTAATGTGGCCAAAATCAGAGAAATATTACCCTATCATGCTCCAACACCAATACCGAATACTCATCCAGGCATTGAAGGAATTTTTATGCCACGAGATACGATTATTACTGTTATTAATTTAGCTACATGTTTAAATTGTCCGGATAGGGAAATTCACCCGACGGATATGACCATTGTAACTAGTTTTAATAAGATTAATGTAGCCTTTCATGTTCATGGAGTAGTCGGTATTCACCGTATTTCATGGGAAGACATTCATAAACCGGATGAAACAATTCATGCAATTGCAACTGGAATAGTCAAAATCGATGAAAGATTAATTGTAATGCTTGATTTTGAGAAAATAATAACGGATATAAATCCAGAAACCGGTTTGAAACTTTCCAATATTGACCATTTTGGGCCTAGAAGCCGTAATGAGGCACCCATTTTGGTTGTGGAAGATTCACCGCTTCTTAGTAAACTCATTACGGAATGTTTGGTAAAAGCCGGTTATACCAATCTGATCAGTACGGAAAATGGCCTGGAGGCATGGCAGAAACTAACAAGGTACAAAGAAGATCAAGATGTTGACAAAAAAGTAAAATGTATTATTACCGATATTGAAATGCCTCAGATGGATGGCCATCATTTAACGAAGTTAATCAAAACAGATCCGGTACTTAAAAATTTACCGGTTATCATTTTTTCATCTTTAATTAACGAAGAAATGAAAAGAAAAGGTGAATCGGTAGGAGCTGATGCCCAGGTATCAAAACCGGAGATCGGGTCACTGGTGGAAATAGTTGATCAGTATGCATTACAGTAAAGACATTTTCCCACAGACAGTCTGGTAAAGCTAATCCGCTTGCTTTTATTTCCATAATCAAGTAAAATATCTATCGAAATAGAAGGAGTGGTACGGATGGCTGTATGCAGAGTCTGTAGGAAAAAGATTCCCGATAATCAAGAATACTGTAAAGAGTGTTTTGAAAAGTATCAAAAGAAGATGGATGAATCTTACCTGGACAGCTTGTTAAAATCGATTCAGCCACCGGAAAAATTATCTTCAAATACCACCAACAGGAATCATGATTTATCTGATTCCAGGGATAAATCATTATTACTTAACAACAAATCACAAAATATTATGGAGCAGGATGAGAGAATATTGAAAAGAGAGTTTAATAAAGAAAATGAACTGAATACGAGTACAGATGATGATATCTTGTCAATGCTGCAGGATTATCCGGATGATAATAAAAGTGATGATGTTGACGGCCTTGATTTCTATTTTGATACGGATGATGACGTTGGAATGGAAGATACTGACGAGGACTTACTTGCATTACTGGATATGATTTCTGCACAGGATGAGACCAAATCAGACAATAGTAACATATTGGCTGAGGAGGAGAAAAAGGACAGAAATCATGAAAGTACGAAAGATAAACACTCCGATGAAGATTTGACAGACAGTACTATACTGTCTATTGATAATTTATCTTCGGAAGTATCCGAGAGTATGAAGGAAGATTTGTCGCAAGAAGAGAAAAAATCCAATACCAGTGATGTGGGTGACATATTCTCGGATGTATTAAATGCAGTAGATACATTAAGTGATAAGGATCAGGCTGCTTTTGACAAGGAAGTTCCTTTGCCAACCGATAAAGAGAATGTGAAACAGGAAAATAGCCAGGCAAAGAAAGATAAGAACAGTAAAAAAGGTCTGTTTAAGAAAAAAGGGAAGAAAAAAGAGAAAAAACAGGCTGGTAAGGATAAAACGGAAGTCATTCTATCCGAAGATAATGAATCTGAAAAAAACGGTGAAGATGTAAAGGAAAAAAAGAATAAAAAAGTTAAACCGAAAAAAATAAAAAAGAAAAAAGCAGGCTTAATTTCTGAAAACAAAGAAGAGGATTTCGCTGATACATCAACAAGCGAACCGAAAGTTAAACAAAGTAAGAAAGTAAAAAAATTACATAGCAAAAAGAAACTTAAGACGAAGGAAAATAAAGCAGCAAATGAGAAGCCAAATGAAGTCCTTGCCGGTACCGAAAACCATGTCAAAATTAACAAAGCGGCTATAATTTTTGTGATGACCTTTTTTATTTTATTAGGCGGGGTTATAATAATTGGTACGAATTTATATTCATATTCATTGAATATAAGAGGTGCCAGTACTGAATTTTCCAGGAAAAGATATGAGGAAGCATACAACCGGATTTATGGTCTTGATCTAAGGAAAAGTGACCGGAAATTATATAATAAAATAATGACGGTAATGTATGTTAAAAAAGAGCTGAACTCATATAAAAATTATATGGATATTAATATGTATCCTGAGGCACTGGACTCTTTGCTAAAAGGATTAAAGCGTTATGACCAGTATATAGACAAGGCGAAAGAACTTGGAATCAAGGACGATTTGGATAATGTAAAAGAGCAGGTTTTGACGGAATTAAAGACACAGTTTGATATGACAGAAGAAGAGGCTGACAAAATAAATAGCAGCAAAGATCAGGCAAAATACAGCATTAATGTAATAAAAATGGCTAAAGCAAAGAAAAATTAATACTTTGCAAGGGGGCATAAAGAGTTTTGCATCATTGCGGTGACTCTTTATGCTTATTCTATAATTGGATTCCATAATTATGACAGGCAGTAATAAGAAAGGTATGGTATAATGATTGCGATAATAGACTATGATGCAGGAAATTTAAGAAGTGTGGAAAAAGCGCTTAACCATATAGGAGAAAATGCCGTAATAACAAGAAATCGTAAGGAGTTGTTAGAAGCAGAAAAAGTAATATTGCCAGGAGTCGGCTCCTTTGGGGGTGCTATGGAAAAACTTAAGAGTTTTGGGCTGGTGGAAACAATTAAGGAAATAGTAGATATTGGCAAACCTTTCTTAGGTATATGTTTGGGATTACAGTTATTATATGAAAAAAGTGAAGAATCGCCGGGAGTGCCAGGATTGGGTATACTAAAGGGGGAGATTTTTCGAATACCGGATAAGGAGGGAATGAAAATTCCCCATATGGGATGGAACTCATTGGAGATTAAGCCAGGTTCCAGGCTTTTTAAAGGTATTAATAATCAGTCATATGTATACTTTGTTCACTCCTATTATTTAAAAGCAAAAAATGAAGGGGAAGTAGTAGCTACCACGGAATATGGCACGTTAATCCATGCATCCGTTGAAAAAGACAATATTTTTGCCTGCCAGTTTCATCCGGAAAAAAGCGGTCAGGTTGGCCTTACCATATTAAAAAATTTTGCAGCATTATAGGAGGAAACCATGTTTACGAAAAGAATTATTCCTTGCCTTGATGTACATAATGGGCGTGTGGTGAAAGGTATCAATTTTGTAAATTTACGTGATGCAGGCGATCCGGTGGAAGTAGGAGCAGCTTATGACAGGGCAGGCGCCGATGAACTGGTATTTTTGGATATAACGGCTTCATCTGATGCAAGAAATATAAAGCTTGATATGGTGCGAAAAGTGGCGGAAACCGTTTTTATTCCATTTACGGTTGGCGGTGGTATCCGCAGTATAGATGACTTTAAAATGATTTTAAGAGAAGGGGCAGACAAGGTTGCGGTCAATACCGCTGCTATTTTAAATCCATCCCTTATTGTGGAAGCGGCGGATAAGTTTGGCAGCCAATGTGTGGTAGTTGCCATTGACGCAAAACGCAGAGAAGACGGATCCGGATGGAATATATATAAAAACGGAGGCCGGGTTGATATGGGAATTGATGCGGTGGAATGGGCAATAAAAGCAAACGAGTTGGGTGCCGGTGAAATTTTGCTTACCAGTATGGACCGTGACGGTACAAAAGATGGCTATGACCTTGAATTGACCCGAACCATATCTGAAAATGTATCTGTTCCGGTAATTGCCTCCGGCGGAGCAGGTAAAATGGAACATTTTTATGATGCTTTAACTGTTGGCAAGGCAGATGCCGTTTTGGCAGCATCCCTGTTTCATTATAAAGAAATGGAAATAATGGATTTAAAGAAATATTTAAGAGATAAGGGAATCAGCGTAAGGATGTAGACATAAAAGAAGGAGTAATTGATATGAGCGCTATTACAAATGATTGGTTAGAGGGAATTGGCGAAGAATTTAAGAAAAAATATTATGCAGACCTTTATCGTTTTGTTCGTTACGAATATAACCATTATGTGGTTTACCCCAAAGCAGATGATATATTCAATGCATTTCACTTAACACCTCTTAAAAAGGTTAAAGTCGTAATAATCGGCCAGGACCCCTATCACAATGAAGGTCAGGCACACGGTTTATGCTTTTCGGTTAAGCCAGATGTTGAAATTCCCCCGTCTTTGGCTAATATATTTAAGGAATTACATGATGATTTAGGCTGTAAAATACCAAATAACGGCTATCTTGTTAAATGGGCAAAGCAAGGCGTATTATTGTTAAATACGGTACTTACTGTCAGAGCCCATCAGCCAAACTCGCATCAGGGAAAAGGATGGGAGCAGTTTACGGATGCCGTTATTCAGGCGGTCAATAAGCAGGACCGGCCAATTGTATTTATTTTATGGGGAAGGCCTGCGCAAATGAAAAAAGCAATGTTAACAAATCCAAAACATCTTATACTGGAAGCTCCTCATCCAAGCCCTTTATCGGCTTACAGAGGATTTTTTGGAAGCAGACCTTTTAGCAAAACCAATAAATTTTTAGAAGAACACGGCGTCGAGCCCATAGATTGGCAAATAGAAGATATATAATTACAAAATCAGGATACATACTATTTTTATGAAAGATTCATATTGAACAGGACCTTTTGGAAAACTTAGGCTTGACAAATAATGTAACAGTTATTATAATACAATACAACTAATTTGATCGCTGTTAAATCAGTAAAATTTATGGTTTAAAATGTACTATTATATAGTTAATGATATAATAAATAATATGAAAAGCTGTGACGAGAACAAGTAGTAATCAGAAAGCCAAACAGAAAGTTACCGGTTGATGAGAGGTGCCTGGCAGACTGATTTATGAATACATCTCTGAGCTTCACACCGAACACTTTGGTAAGTAGGCTGTGACGTATTCCTGCACACGTTATAGTGCTAGAGTATCACCCATTTTTTCAGTGGAGTACTCGAAGAGGTAGGCAATGTGAGTTGTCTATAAATAAAGGTGGTAACACGGGAGCATACTCTCGTCCTTTCAAAACAGGAAGGACGGGAGTTTTTTTCAATGGGAAATGCCTTGTTGCTGTAAAGTGTTAAAGAATGCCTTTGCCAGAGCCTATGTTCCTTATGTCGCAGGACTGAATTTGCAAAAGGAATGAATATAAGAAAAAAATAAATACAGAATGGAGAGAAAGATTATGAGAGAGGATAAGAAAATTTTTTCAAAAAGTACCAATCAAATTGACAGAGAAGAAGAGCTTTGGAATAAACAGCTTATTATCGAACTGGAAAAGGACAGAATCATTGACATTATACCGCTGTTAATCAGGGAAAAGTATGTTTCAGGCGAAAGTGAATTCCGCCGTCTCATCAGTCAGGGAGAAATTTGTATTAATGAAGAAACTCTGGTAATGGATGACCTGGATATGGTACTTGCCTGTGGTGATATCCTAAAAATCGGAAAGGAGAATTTTATTAAAATAATAAAGTAGGATACTTTTATAATCGGCCACATCAGAAAATGCCAGTACTGTTACTGGCATTTATGATATCCGATATTATCCTAATCATTTTCAGGCCAATCTTTACATACGTCTACCCATCCGGAAGCATTAGAGTATTTTACCAGTTCTTCCAAAGAAAGTTTAACGGCACTTTGCCCGTTGCCTCCCGCCGGATAGACCGTTTCAAACCGTTTTAGGGATACGTCGAGGTAAACCGTTACGTCTATAGGAACGGCAAAGGGGCATACCCCGCCCGGCGCATGTCCGACATATGTTTCTACTTGTTCGCCGGGTATCATTTTCGCTTTCTGATTAAATGTGTTCTTATACTTTTTATTGTCTATTTTAGCATCTCCTGCCGTAACGATAAGTATGGGCTTATCGTCCACAAAAAATGCCATTGTTTTTGCAATTTCCTTTGCCTGACAGCCAATGGCTTTTGCAGCTTCTTCAACGGTTGCGCTGGACTTTTCAAGTGCAATAACCCGTTGCCCCAATCCGGCTTTTTCAAAATAATTTTTAACCTTTTCGAAAGACATATCTTTTGCCTCCTTGCTTGTTGATTATATCCAGTATAAAGAAAGAACTTGGATAAGTAAAATAAATATTTATGATATTAACACGGAGAAATAATTTTATCAATATCATAATTAAGTGTTATAAATATGACTGCCAATTGTCTTATTGATTGTAAGATACAGAAAGGATCTGCCCAGTGACAGGATTACCTTGAACTATCCTGGCATAAAAGCAGATCCATATTCAAATCCATGATTCAATTTTAAAAATTACATATTTTTCATGGCTGTGGCCAACATTAATTTAATACGGTTTAACTGATTTACTTCACTGGCACCCGGATCATAATCCACCGCCACAATATTGGAGTTTGGATAATGGAGGCGCAGCTTTTTAATAACACCTTTACCAACAATATGGTTGGGCAGACATGCAAAAGGTTGGGTACATACGATATTGTTTACACCGGAATGAATCAGTTCCACCATTTCACCGGTTAAAAACCAGCCTTCTCCTGTCTGGTTGCCAATGGATACAAAAGGCGACGCATATTCGGCCAGCTTCTGAATAGGTACCGGAGGGGTGAAACGGTTACTTTTTTCCAAAGCAATTCTGGCTTCCTTTCTGCAAAATTCCAGCGCTTTTATTAACAGATTACTGATTGTGGCGGAAGATTTCTTAAATCCTAAGTATTCAGCCTTAAAGTTGCTGTTATAGAAAGAATACATAAAGAAATCGATTAAATCAGGTACAACTGCCTCTGCGCCTTCTGCTTCCAGTAAATCCACCAGATAATTATTGGCTGCCGGTAAAAACTTAACCAGAATTTCACCGACAATTCCTACTCTTGGTTTCTTAATATCCCTTAATGGCAATTCGTCAAATTCTTTTACAATATTGCGTACGTTGCGTTTAAATTCGCCCCATTTACCGTTGGTTACGGATACTTTGCATATTTCGTTCCATTTGTGATATAAAGCATTGGCAGATCCGGGTTCTGCTTCATAAGGTCTGGTACGGTAAAGTACGCGCATAAACACATCGCCATACACTAAGGCTTGGGCGGCACTGATTAACAGTTTCGGGGTATACTTCATACCCGGATTTTTTTCAAGGCCGGTGACACTAAGTGATATAACCGGAATATGACCCATACCTGCTTTTTCAAGAGCTCTCCGGATAAAATTAATATAATTGGTGGCACGGCAACCACCGCCGGTCTGGGTAATCATTACCGCCACTTTATTTACGTCATATTTTCCGGATAACAAGGCTTCCATAATTTGTCCCACAACCATCATAGACGGATAGCAGGCATCATTGTTAACGTATTTTAAACCTACGTCTACGGCATTACGGTTGTCGTTACTTAATATTTCCACATTATAACCATGAGCCCTTAAGGCTGATTTTAATATGTCAAAATGGATTGGTGACATCTGAGGGCACAAAATAGTGTAGTCTTTACGCATTTTCTCCGTAAATATTACCCGCTTGTAAGAGTTGGACACAACTTTTGGACTTACCACGTGTTTACGTTCCCTGTCTCTTACTGCAGATAATAGAGAACGGATACGGATTCTGGCAGCGCCTAAGTTATTTACCTCATCGATTTTTAATACGGTATAAATTTTGCCGGACTTGGTTAGAATGTCATGTACCATATCGGTTGTTATGGCATCCAGGCCGCAGCCAAAGGAATTTAACTGGATTAATTCCAGGTTTGGCATGGTTTTTACATAGGATGCCGCTGCATACAACCTGGAGTGATACATCCATTGGTCAACTACAATGAGGGGACGGTCCACTTTACCCAAATGGGAGATGCTGTCTTCCGTCAATACGGCTACGCCGTAGGAGGTAATTAATTCCGGTATTCCATGATTGATTTCCGGATCCACATGATAGGGACGTCCTGCTAACACAATACCTTTTCTGCCGGTTTCTTTTAAATAAGCAATGGTTTCTTCGCCTTTTCTTCTTATATCTTCCCGTTCCGCTTCCATTTCAAGCCATGCTTTATGAACGGCCGCTTTTACTTCTGCTTCTGTGGTATCCGTTAAACCCTTCATAATTTCCACTAACCGTTTTCCGATAATTTCTTCGCTTTCAAAAGAAAGGAAAGGGTTCTGGTAATTAATATTTCCGGTACGAAGTTCTTCCACATTATTTTTTATATTTTCACTGTAAGAAGAAACAATAGGGCAGTTGTAGTGGTTATTGGCCCCTTGGATTTCTTTCCGTTCATAAGGAACGCTGGGGTAGAAAATAAAGTCCACACCTTGCTTTATCAGCCACATAATATGTCCGTGGGCAAGCTTGGCAGGATAACATTCCGATTCGCTGGGAATGGATTCTATGCCAAGTTCATATATTTTTCTTGTGGACTGAGGTGACAAAACCACTTTATAGCCCATTTCCGTAAAGAAGGTAAACCAGAAAGGATAATTTTCATACATATTTAAAACCCTTGGTATACCAACTTTTCCTCGAAATGCCTTTTCATCGGGAAGCGGTTCGTAAGAAAAAAGCCGTTTTAATTTGTATTCAAACAGGTTCGGTATATTTTCCTTATTCTTTTCTTTGCCGATTCCACGTTCACAGCGGTTACCTGTTATAAATTTACGTCCGCCGGAAAAACGATTAATGGTTAACTGACAGTTATTGGTACAGCCTTTGCATCTTGAAATGGAGGATTCAATTTCAAGTTCATTGATTTTATCAATGGGCAACATGGTGGTTGCTTCACCGTTATAATGTTCCCTGGCAATTAAGGCAGCACCAAAAGCACCCATAATACCGGCTATATCGGGGCGAATTACCTGGCAGCCTACCAACAGTTCGAAACTTCTTAGAACTGCCTCATTATAGAAAGTTCCTCCCTGAACTACGATATTTTCTCCCAAATCTTTTGGATCCGTGATTTTAATAACCTTATAAATGGCATTTTTAATAACGGAATAAGCAAGACCGGCAGAAATATCAGCTACGCTAGCACCTTCTTTTTGGGCCTGCTTTACCTTGGAATTCATAAATACCGTACATCTGGAACCCAAATCAATGGGGTTTTTTGCAAACAAAGCCAGTTTGGCAAAATCGGCCACTTCATAATTCAAAGATTTGGCAAAAGTTTCGATAAAGGAACCGCAGCCGGAAGAACAGGCTTCGTTTAACATAACGCTGTCAACGGAATTGTTCTTGATTTTAATACATTTCATATCCTGACCGCCGATATCCAGGATACAGTCAACTTTAGGGTCAAAAAAAGCGGCGGCATAGTAGTGAGCCACTGTTTCTACTTCACCTTCATCTAACATTAAGGCGGCTTTTACCAGGGCTTCTCCGTATCCGGTAGAGCAGGAGCGAACAATTTTAGCGCCTTCCGGTTTAATTTCATAAATTTCTTTAATTGCTTTTATTGCTGTCTTTAGCGGGCTTCCATTGTTATTGCTGTAAAATGAGTATAAAAGGGTACCGTCTGTACCGACAACTGCAACCTTGGTTGTGGTGGAACCGGCATCAACACCAAGGAAGCAATCTCCTTCATATGTACTTAAATCTCCTTTTTTTACGGAATGTTTCGAATGCCGTTCTTTAAACTGGTTATAATCCGTTTCATCCTGAAACAAGGGAGATAGTCGTGTTACTTCAAATTCCATTTTAATTCCGGAAGTAAGTTTTTTTATCAGTTCCTCAAAGGTGGTTATAGTTTCAAATTTGCTGTTCATTGCGGCACCTATTGCTGCAAACAGATGGGAGTTTTCCGGTGCTATGACTTGATCTTTCGTTAGATTCAGTGTCCGGATAAAAGCAGCCTTTAATTCAGTAAGAAAATGAAGGGGACCGCCTAAAAATGCCACATTGCCGCGAATTGGTTTACCACAGGCCAGGCCGCTGATGGTTTGATTGACTACCGCCTGGAAAATGGATGCGGCAAGATCTGGTTTTGTGGCTCCTTCGTTAATAAGAGGCTGTATATCGGATTTTGCAAACACACCGCAGCGGGCTGCAATGGGATAAATTGCCTTATATTCTTTGGCATATTCGTTTAATCCGGCAGCATCTGTTTTAAGAAGGGTTGCCATCTGGTCAATAAAGGAACCGGTGCCTCCGGCACAGATTCCGTTCATACGCTGTTCGATTTCTCCGGTAAAATATATAATTTTGGCATCTTCACCACCGAGTTCTATTGCTACATCGGTTTGGGGAGCATAGTCCTGTAAAGAAGTGGAAACGGCCACAACTTCCTGTACAAAAGGAATTCCCAGATGTTTGGATATAGTAAGTCCGCCGGAACCTGTAATCATGGGAGCAAAATTAATGTCACCCAGTTTCTCATGTGCGTTTACCATAAGTTTTGCCAGTGTTTCCTGAATATTGGCATAGTGGCGTTCATATTCAGAATACAGCAGTTCATTATTTTCACCCAAAATAGCTATTTTTACTGTCGTTGAACCTATATCAATTCCTAAAGATCTCGTTTTATTATCTATCATAATTGCGCCTAAAACGGCATACCTCCTTATATCATTTAACCTAAAATGCAAGAAAAAAAGCTTAAAAGGTATGGATATATCCGTTCATTTACCTGGTATAGGTTAAATAAAGATAATATTTCCGTATTAATATATAGTATAAATCAAGCATTTGCAATTCAAGTTGAATGTAAATATTTCACATGTCATAATAAAACCGATGTCACGTAGTATTATACGACACATGTCAATTAAGTTCAACAATAGAATTTGGTAGGAAATCTAAAAAAAATGTAAACTAAACACCACCATAATATGACGAATTTTGCAAAAGGTACACTAAATTTTAGCGTCAAAACCATATTAGAATGATATGCAGGGAGCCTTTCATCAGATAACTGTATCATTTATTATTGATAAATATTATCAATATGTAACCTTCCTTTTTGATAGTGAATATAATGTAGCAAAATGAAATAAAGCGGGAAGATTACGGTGCTTTCTGCCTTTTGGAAAGTTGGTATTTATGGACAACAATGAATATTATTGTTTAATCTATAATATTAAAAAAGGCGATACGTTGTATAATATCAGCCGAAGTTATAATGTACCCATTGCCCTTTTATTAAGGGCCAATCCTTATGTGGATGTGTATAACCTGCAAGTTGGCGATGAATTGTGTATTCCTGTCAGGAATCCGTCGGAATGGAGCAATTCCATAACTTACGTAATACAGGATGAAGATTCTTTGCAGACTGTGTTGGACCAGTACGGAATTGACCTGGAAGATGTGCTGGAATTTAACAATATGAAGGGAATGCCTTTAACGCCCGGGATGACGATTCAGATTCCTATTTATGACATGTGATTTTTTGAAAATCGAGATGAAGCAAAAAAATAGGCTGTTGCACAACTACTAAGCCGAGCACATAATATACTATGTTTAATAACCGGCAGCAATTCCGTAACCTATTGTGTAACAGCCTGTAATCGGGTATCTATCACAAATTTATTTTCGTTATTTTTGCAATATTATTGGCAATATTATTTATATTATTTTTAGAGGATTTCTTTTAATTTGGCGGTCAGCTGGTCCGCATTTTTTTTATGAGTGGCTATGGATGGATGGCCTGCCGCAATGCCGTCGTGTATTACATCATGATATGGGAATTCCATGGTATACAGACCGGATAATCCCTCGGATTTTGCCAGATTTACTGACTTTTCAACATATTCAAAGGCATTGGTACACAAAGTTCCGCAGACACATAAAATTTTACTGTCCGGGGCATAGGATTTTAAGAATTTAATTAACCCTACATAATTGGATACAAATCCTTTCTGAACTTCTGCTTTATGGAGATGACCGGAATCATTGGTACCCAGATTAATTACAAATACATCCGGAACAAATTCTTTAAAATTATATTTTTCCGTTTTATTAAAAAAGTAATTGGTGTAGGGATAGACCTTGGGAATATTGCCTTCCAGGTCTCCGTCCCACTGGATGTATATGCCAAAACCGGAAACACAAAAATATCTGGCATTCAGATTCAGGGCTTTTGCGGTAAAATAAGCATATGACTTGGTACCGTCTTCATCTTTGATATGGTATTTTGCATTGGGGGCCCCGTATACTCCAAAGCCGCAGGTAATAGAGTCTCCGATAAATTCGGCTTTTAACCGGTGATCTTCTTTTTCTATGTAAGGTAGCAGTTCACCGTTTTTTACATGTACGCTTTTTACTTGTGCGTAGGATTTGGATGCTTCCGTTATCTTCATTAAAGTTATTTTATGGACGGACTTGTCGTTTATCTCAGCCAGTTTGTATTCTTCTTTATTATGTGTCAGTACCAGCAGATTGGAAGCCGTGTCGGAATCGTCAATAAAGACTTTTAACCTGGCTTCGTCAACTTCCTCACATATGTTTGTCCCAATGTGAGCGGTAATTTCACTGTTTCCGTTTGGCCTGACGAAAAATTCCAGGGCCGAATTGGTAAATCCCAAAACGGGAAATCCATCCATATTTAAAATTCTGCCGGAAAAGCGAAAATAATTTGTGTTTGAAATTGGTATCATATTAGCATCTCCCAATAAAACATTTTCTTACTAAAGTATCCCAAAAAATTACGAAAAATACAAGATATATATTTTCTTTTGCTGGTTTTTATTTGACAAAGAATTATATACAACATATAATTAAGAAGATATAAAAACGAAAAAGGACTATAAATTAATTTTAAACAGGAAAGGATGTGAGGAAATGGAAGCGGGGCCCAGTAGCACTTATCGACGGTATGACAAATATAAAAATAAAATAAAATTACTGCAGCAGGCAGATTAGATAGAATTGTCGGTTCATCTACTGCCTTGCTTTGCAGTAGAAGGAGCGAAAAATGATAGAAATATTAAAGACTTATGAGGATGGAATTCGTCAGATTAACGAAATTGAAGCAGGATGCTGGATTGTAATGACAGATCCGTCTGCTACAGAATTGTTGGAAATATCAGAAACCTGTCATATCGATATTGATCATTTGAGAGCGCCTTTGGATGAGGAAGAAAGGCCAAGAATTGAGGTAGAGGACGATTATACGTTAATATTGGTGGATATACCCACAGTCGAAGAGAAAAACAATAAAGACAGGTTTATTACAATTCCTTTGGGTATTATTGTGGGAAAGGACATAATTGTTACCATTTGTCTGGAAGAAACAAAAGTACTAAAGAGTTTTATGGACGGAAGAGTAAGAGAGTTTTTTACCTATAAAAAGACCAGGTTTATTTTACAGATACTTTATAAAAATGCTTCGGTTTTCCTGCAATACTTAAGAATTATTGATAGAAAAAGTGATGAAATCGAACGAAAGCTTCATATTTCAACGAAAAACAGTGAATTGATTGAACTATTGGAACTGGAAAAAAGTTTGGTGTATTTTACAACCTCCCTAAGGTCCAATGAAGTAGTATTGGAAAAAATGTTAAAAATAGAAAATATAAAACAATATCCGGAAGACACGGAATTACTGGAAGATGTAATAATCGAAAATAAGCAGGCCATTGAAATGGCTAATATATATAGCGGTATCCTAAGCGGTACCATGGATGCTTTTGCATCTGTTATTTCTAATAACTTAAATATTGTAATGAAGTTTTTAACAACCGTTACCATTGTAATGGCAATTCCAACCATGATAGCCAGCTTTTTCGGAATGAATGTGAAAGGCATCCCCGGAAGCGGTTCTCCTTTTGGATTTTATGCAGTAACTTTTGTTGCCCTTTTAATAACCGTAATCGTGGCTTTCATATTCCGAAAGAAAGATTTATTTTAAGTTAAATAAGGGAAAGGATTCAAAAGGGATAGATTTAAGAAAGAAGTGAAAACGGAATGAATTTTATGAATAAGCTGAATCGCAAATTCGGTAAATATGCAATCCATAATTTAATGTTTTATATCATATGCCTTTATGGCGCCGGATTTTTAATTAATATGATTAATCCATACTTTTATTATCAATACCTAAGCCTGGATATTAATAAAGTCTTGCACGGCCAGATTTGGAGGATAATAACCTTTATTATTCAGCCTACCAGCAATACGAATATCTTATTTCTGGCTATTGAACTGTACTTATACTATATGATCGGAAATGCTTTGGAAAATGCCTGGGGGGCTTTCCGGTTTAATATGTATTATTTGTCCGGCATACTCTTTAATGTACTGGCGGTAATTATTATTTATATATTTACCGGATACAGCGTTGATTTGGGGTTAACTTATATAAACCGTTCCATGTTTTTCGCTTTTGCGGCCCTTTATCCCAATATTGAGTTTCTTCTGTTTTTTGTTATACCCATTAAGGTAAAATATCTGGCACTGATATACGGGGCATATATTTTATATGATATTTATTATGAAATTTCACGTGGCTATTATTTTGTGGGAATTGCGATAGCAGTAGCCTTAGGTAACTTTTTGATTTACTTTTTATCTACCAGAAATTACAGAAGAATTTCCCCTGGCGAAATAAAACGCAGGACAAGTTTTAAACGGCAGGTAAAATCTGCAAGAGGAAGCAACATTGTGGAATTTAGAGGACGAAAAACTATAACCAGACATAAATGTGCCATATGCGGACGTACCGAACTGGATGATGAAAATTTGGAATTCCGTTTTTGCTCCAAGTGCGACGGTAATTATGAATACTGTTCGGATCACTTATATACTCACCAGCATGTTAAAAAATCCTGATAAATCCGGTAATACAAACTAAAAAGCGTGATTGGGAGAAAAATATCGTGCTTTATTTACTGAAAAAAGATATTAAGGAATTGTTTGGAAATAAAAAAAGAATTGGAATATTGCTTGTAGTGCTTATTATTTTAATAATAAGCACTACTTCTAATGTCTGTAAATTAAAAAAGGATGAAGATAGTAAGATACGGTTCGGTGTAGATAACGAGGACGATTCCGTGTATTCAAAAATGCTGATTGAGTATTTTCGGGAAAGTGAGAGCTTTTCGGCCTATATCAATATTATTGAAGGCTCAACAGAAGAACTGACAAAGTTGTTTTATCAGGGAAAGCTGGATTTGTTTTTGCAGATACCGGAAGGCTTTGCGCAAAATATGATAGAGATGAACCATATTCCGGTAAAGGTGCTTATCAATACTCAGGATTTAACAAAGGCCGTATTGCTAAAGAATATTTTGGACAGCTATGAAAAATACATACGGGCGGTGGAGGTAAACTGTGCGTCCTTATATAATATTATGGACAAGTATGGAATGGACCAGGAGCTGATTGACAAAACCAATGTGGAAATTTCTTATGATCTGATTTTTACTGCATTGGGTAAGGATAAGTTTTTTGATTACAGCGAAACAAAAGGATTTCCTTCCGCAAATCTGTTCACATATTATAATTATGCATTAATTTCCGTGTTTCTTGAATTTGCCGGATTATATGCCGGATTTCTTATGCTTAAGGAAAGACGTTCAGGTATTTTAAAGCGCTTATATGCCGCAGGAATCAGCTTGCTTCCAGTTGTGTGCGAAAAGATATTTTTCGCGGCAGGTATGGCATTCCTGTTATTGCTTGCTTGCTGGATTCCTTACTTTTTGTCCGGTAATCCAATATTATTGGAACTTATAACTGTTCTTTTCGTTTCATGTTTATTTACTGTTAGCTTATCCATATTTTTAAGCGGCTTGTTTTATAAAACCAGAGACTATATAATAGGCGGAAATTTCCTTTGCTTCCTTTTTTCAGTTTTGGGAGGTGCAGTAATTCCCCTTATGTATTTGCCGGATAATATACTGAAATTATCCTATATGACGCCAAATTACTGGCTGATTCGGGTTATGCTTTCCCTTCGGAATCAGGGAGGTACCGGACTCATTGGCCCATATATTTTGTCTTTAACAGGCGGATGCATTCTTTTTCTTGTTTTGGCAGTACTTTTATATAAGCGGCAGGAGGTGATTGTCTATGAGGAGTAATCTTATCCTGCTTCGTTTTAAAGCCTTTTTTTCCGATAAGGTAACAGCTTTGATTTTTTTTATTACGGTAATCTTCCTTATGCTGATTATAAATAACCTTACGTTTCATGCCGAAGACAGAAGCAGTATACCAGTGGGCATCCTGGACCTGGATCAAAGCGGCAGTTCAAAACAATTAATTGAAGATTTAAAAAAAGTGCCATCCTTATATGTATATCAGGGTCGGGAAAAAGATTTAAGAGAAAAAATGTTAAAAAATGAAATAAAAGCTTACTTTATCTTAAATCCTGGTTATGAAAAAATGATACAGGCCGGAAAGACCCATAAGCTTATTGTAATGAAATATCTGCGAGGAGACCAGTCCGCCAAAATTTTATCGGACATAGTTGCCGGTGAAATGATGTATAAAATATGCCAGTATAAAAGTTTTAACAAATACAGTTCTCTTGGACAAAAAG
This sequence comes from Lachnoclostridium sp., assembly GCA_047777345.1. Classification (GTDB taxonomy): domain Bacteria; phylum Bacillota; class Clostridia; order Lachnospirales; family Lachnospiraceae; genus Anaerocolumna. The sequence goes on from JBKEEJ010000004.1 coordinate 190,072, forward strand.
CAGGTAACGGTGATGAAAACCGGTTTGTAAAGTTAACGGATAAAGATTATCTTGATTATACGGACGCTTATTTAACCAGTCCGGATTTTGATTTTGCCTTTGATATAAAGATGGTACAGGTTGCAAATCCGGATACGGATAATCACATTCCCAATTCGGTTCTTTATCTAAAGGCCGTCTGGGGAATTACAGCCATATTGCTGTCTTTTCTGGTAATGGTTATGCTTTCCGGCCTTGTGTCGGAAAATGAATCGGGAATCAGGCGGCGTGTAAAAGTGGCGCAAATAAAGCCCTATATGTTAGATTTAAGCTATTTCGGCGCGGCTTTTACAGTAATTGCCTTGGTAGGCGGGGCACTTTGTTTTAGCCTTCTAAAACAAATTCCGGATTTTTCCCTGATGCAGGACATTCGTGCTTTCCTATTGACACTTCTTTTTGGGACAGTTATGATATTATGGTTTGGTTTTCTTGGTAAAATGGCCGGAACAACGGGAAAATATCAAATTATTGGAACAGGCTGCGTCCTTATTTTTGGCTTGTTCGGATTTTTACCTATGATTTTAGGACTTTTAAAGGCAGGAAATTTAATTATTGCTAAATTTACACCAAATAGCTGGTTTATTGATGAATTTACTGATATAATATTAAATACTAATCTGGAGAACAGTTTGATGAATCCATATTTTAAATATGTGGCTGCGGCATGTGGCTTACTTGTTCTTCATGGAATAATAAATAAAAGGCAGTTTAGTTAGTTGGAGGAAATAGACATTATGAATCAGAACATGAGATTAATATGCAAGGAAATACAAAAAGGAAAAAATCTTGAGACGAATTTACCCCAGTTTTTCAATCGCCTGGTTACATTGTATGATCAATATGCGCAGATTAAGTTTACAATGCATTATTATACTTTTTTTGAAAATTTTTTAGAAACCAGTAAGGAACGCAGCAAGGAGGAAAAAGATCTTTTAAGAGGAGTAAATAAGATAATTAAAGATATTTACACAAAAGGCTTTACAAAATACAGAATAGAAAAAAGCGTAAAGGAACTGGATGCAATCCGTAAGCAAATCATAAGCCGGATGAAGATTCTGACCGCGTATACGGACATTTTCCAGGTCTTTGAATATATCTTTAACCGTCTGGAATATAAGTATCATGATGATTTAGACGATATAAATGAGGAAGAATTCCTGATTGAAGTGATGAAATATATTTTTGATACCAATGACAATGTAATTATCAACGAAAAAATTAAAGAAGTTATAGGTCAGTTGCCTATGAGGCTGACGAAAAACAGATATTTGGACCTGATTAATAACAGCCTGAATATTTATAAGGGTGCCGACCGTTCTGTCCTTGACAGTTTTGTTTATATGTTAAAAACCGGTGCCATACTTTACGAACAGGAAGATATGGACACAGCATATCCGGAACTGTTTTCATTAAGAAATGAGCTGGAAGCTCTGGATTACAAAAATCTGACCAATGAAGATTATATTGCTTATACGGAAAAAATTGATGAGACAGCTTACAAGATTAATTCTTCCGTTGATTTTTATTATGCCCTTCAGGAGTGTGTTAACCATCTGTATGTTATGTTGATTTTAGCACCCTATACCCATATGGACGGTTATCGGATTGAAGGTATGGAAGGGGAAATGAAATTTCTGCTTTTGCCTTCTGACGAGGAAATTTGTAAACAGTTAATTACTGATATTAACCAGCATTTTACCGCCAGAAAAAAACTGCCTATGGGAGAGGAAGCGGAAGAAAAGCTAAAACGTACTGAAGGAAAACAGGAAAAATTATCGGAAGAGTTTGTTGCGCTGGAATCCTGTTTCTTTGAAATTAAATCCAACTATGTGAATAAGGTAAATGATTTAATGCTTGGAGAACTTTATAATTGCTTAAATACCGCCCAGAATTTATTAGGCACCAGTTTATTTGTGGAATTGGATCAGATTATTAACGAGCAGAAAGTGGACGAGGAGTATCTCAATCAGGTCAGGGACGAGTTAATTTTTAAGCTTACGGAGAATTTAAAAAATAATTCAAAATTTATTAACAGAGCCATAATGGCCAATACAATTAATAAAATTCCCGTTTTCTTTGATTCTACCCAGGATGTGATGGAATATATCAGAGGAAGCCTTAAACAGTGTCATGATCTGGCGGAAAAAACTGCCTGTGTTAATATAATAAAGTCTTTTTATGAAAATTAATTCTGTATTTTTAATGTAAAAATGTGGTATAATGAAATATAACCTAGGAAAAATTAAAAATATTGTGATTACCGTCAGGAAAAGTAAATACTGAAATTTTGTTTCCGGATTTTGGACAGGTGCTGATATTATGATAAAATGGGCAAAGAAGCTATATTTTAGTAGCGATATGAAACAGACAAAAAAAAATCGATTGATTCGTGCCATTGAAAAAGGCGAATTAACCTATGAAGTGTATTGTATCACTTTTGCGTCCAATCCCCATAATCTGTTTGACATTATTAATGCCAATGAATTACTGTTTCCATATTATGCAAGACAGGAAATTACGGTACTGGGACTGGCTGGTTCCAGAGGACAAGCCAAACTGTTGGTAAAAGACATGCTGGAAGAGATATACAATAAAACCGGTGATTTCCGGGTGAGGGAATATTTTGCTTAAGGCTATGTGAGAGTACCAGAAGGAGGAAACCAGGAATCTATGCTCCATATTCTTTTAGCTGTATTAAAAATAATCGGAATTATTCTTGCCTCCTTGTTGGGATTATTAATTTTCCTTATATTACTGGTGTTGTTGGTTCCCATTCGGTATGGCCTTAAGGCGGATAATTTAAACGGACTGAAGGCGGAAGGAAGAATAAGCTGGCTGTTTCGGCTTATTTTTATCCGGATAAGTTACCTGGATGAGAAATTAATTATCCGTCTTCGGTTGTTTGGCAAACTCTTATATGACAGTACCAATCCGAAGAGAAAAAAAGTCGAACAAAAAAAAGAAGTGCCTAAGGCGAAAAAAAGCAAAGCCTTAAAAAAATCTGCAAAGTCCGGGAGCACAAAAGAAAAGGAAAAAGGGAAAAAAATCCCGAAAGAAGACAAAACCGGCAGTCTTCATACAAATCAAAGCCAAATTGACGGCAAAACGGAAACAGTAATAATCCAGCCAAAAGAGCCAGAGTTAAAAGCAGTACAGGTACCGGAACATTCTGAACCCATAAGCATAGGCAAGACTGACAAAGAAAAGTCATCCGATGAGAATTGGAATATGCCAGAGAGTGTAACAGACAAAGCCAAAAGGTTTTTTATTGCCATAAAAGATTTTTTTCTTTCTTTAAAAGAGAGGCTCATAAATCTTTGGGATCGTGTGCAGGAGCTTAGAAAGAATATAGAAAATTTGAAGGTCAAATGGGAAAAAATAAAGGCATTTTTTACGGATGAAACGAATAAAACTGCACTCATTAAATCCTGTCATTCTGTCAGAAAAGTTTTAAAACATTTGCGGCCAACCAAATTCAGGCTTGAAATGGAATTTGGAACCGGAGATCCGGCTTCGACAGGACAAGTTTTGGGAGGATTGTCAATACTCTACAGTTTTGTCGGAGACTCTGTGCATATCGTGCCGAATTTTGAAGAAGAAATATTGAAAGGTTCCGTAAATTGCTCAGGTAGAATAAGATTATACACATTACTTATAATAGGCATTAAGCTTGTGTTTGATAAAAATTTCAGAGATTTACTGAAAAATGTGAAAACTCTTAAGGAGGATTTATAATGGGTGAAAATAATTTTAACTCAACGGTAGAATCGTTATTCAAAGGCATGGATAGTTTTATCACTACAAAAACCGTGGTAGGCGATGCGGTTAAGTTTGATGACGGTACCATAATTTTGCCCTTAGTGGATGTCAGCTTCGGTGTGGGAGCAGGTGCTTTCGTAAAAGAAAACAGCAGAAATAATGCCGGCGGAGGCTTGGGAGGAAGAATGACTCCCAGCGCGGTTCTGGTAATTAAGGACGGAACGACGAAACTGGTCAATGTGAAAAACCAGGACAGTGTTACAAAAATTCTGGATATGGTTCCTGATCTTATAAATAAATTCAAAAAAGATAAGGACAAAGACAAGGAAGATGATATGAAGGAAAAGGTAAATGATGTTTTAAAATCTCAGGAAAACACTGATGATTAGTATGGACTTATAAGAAAAGTTAAAAAATTATCTTGCAATATCTGTCTTATTCTGCTAAAATAGATTTGTTTGCAGGTCGTGTGACTTAGAATAAACCTAGGGAGGTGCTTTAAATGGCTAAATGCGCAATTTGTGAAAAAAGTGCTCACTTTGGAAATGCTGTGAGTCATTCTCATAGAAGATCTAACAAGATGTGGAAACCTAATGTAAAGTCTGTTAAAATCATGGTTAACGGAACAGCTAAGAAAACATATGTATGTACTTCTTGTCTTAGATCCGGAAAAGTAGAAAGAGCTTAATTTACGTGAAATTAAAAAGCCTGTCCAGAACTTAAAGTTATTTGCCTTATGTGTATCAATTGGTTACTCTTATCACTAGGCAGTAATTGAAAGTTTGGGACAGGTTTTTTTACTATTAAGAGGTAAATAAATTATATCCAAGAACTAAGAAAAGGATAATGATACAGACTGCTAAAATACCGTTGGTTATAAATAGCATAATCGTCATGCCGATAGCAACCCAAAATAGTATAAAACCAATCATTCTTTTCATAATAACTCCAATCTGTGCAATTATTAGCACCTGATTATGTATAATTTTATTTTGGCGTCAGTCAGGCGGATACATTTAGTAAGGCGTATTTTTTGGATAACATTACATTCATTTATTAACAATATATGTCTGGATATTTTTCTTTATTTCAAAAATTATTTCCTATGCTGAATATCAGCAGGAAAAACGGTCAATATATAATAAGGGAATCCATGGAATATTTTAACATGACTTTGCGTTGTAAATTATTGCTTTTTGTGCATACCCTACGGAGAGCAGAAAAATTGATAAAATAGCACCGAAAAAGGCAGAATGAAAAATAAGTATTCCATTTTAATTAAAATAAGGGTATAATAGTAATGAATGGAAACATCTCAATATATTCAAATTATCAAAAGAATTGGAGGGTTCCTATGAAAGGGCACATGAATACACAAATCGGTGAAGTTTCAATAGATAATGATGTGTTGGCGAAATATGCTGGTTCTTCTGCAGTCGAGTGTTTTGGAGTTGTGGGAATGGCATCCGTCAGTGTAAAGGATGGGCTTGTAAAACTCTTAAAACGTGAAAGTCTCAGTCATGGCGTTAACATTACCGTAGACAATAACAAGATAATAATTGATCTGCATATAATTGTTTCCTATGGTGTAAGTATCTCTGCAGTTGCCGAAAATCTTATCAGTAATGTTAAATATAAAGTAGAGGAATTTACTGGTATGGAAGTTGCAAAAATTAATATTTTTGTCGAAGGCGTAAGAGTCATAGACTAATGGCGTATTACATTTAAGGAGGAACAAACTTGTGGTTATTAAGACAATAGATGCTTTAACTCTTAAAAAAATGTTTTTGGGAGGAGCAAAAAGCATTGAAAATAAAAAAGAATTTATAAATGAACTAAATGTATTTCCCGTACCGGACGGAGATACTGGTACCAATATGACATTGACAATTATGTCCGCTGCCAAGGAAGTCGGGTTGTTGGAAAAACCAACCATTGAGGAACTTGCAAAAGCTATTTCAAGTGGCTCCTTGCGGGGGGCCAGAGGAAACTCCGGTGTTATTTTATCCCAGCTGTTTCGCGGATTTACCAAGGAAATTAAGGATGTTAATGAAATAGATGTAACAGTTATGGCCAATGCTTTTCAAAAAGCCGTTGAAACTGCATATAAGGCAGTTATGAAGCCCAAAGAAGGAACAATCCTTACAGTTGCAAGAGAAGGAGCGGAAAAAGCAGCAGAGCTTGCAACGGAAACAGACGATTTGGTATACTTCGGAAGTGAAGTAATTAAGCATATGGAAGATACTCTTGCCCATACTCCGGATCTTTTGCCTATTTTAAAAGAAGCGGGAGTAGTTGATTCCGGCGGACAGGGTCTGTTAGAGATAGTAAAAGGTGCTTACGATGTAATGTTGGGAAAAGAAATTGATTTTGAGGCACCTGAAGCCAAACAAGACGGTGAATCTTCCGTAAGCCAGGAATATCTTGGAAACGCTGATATAAAATACGGCTATTGTACGGAATTTATTATAGTATTGGATAAAGAATTTAATCAGGAAACAGAAAAGAAATTGAAAAGTTATCTGGAATCCATAGGCGATTCGTTAGTAGTTGTGGCAGATGATGACATTGTCAAGGTTCATGTACATACCAATGATCCTGGACTTGCCATTCAGCGTGCCTTAACTTATGGTTCCTTATCAAAAATTAAAGTAGATAATATGCGGGAACAGCATACGGAACGCTTAATTAAAGACACAGATAAATTATCCCAAAACCAAAAGGAAAAGAAAGAGGAAAAAGAATCAAACAGCAAATTACCCAGGAAAGAGGTAGGTTTTATTTCTGTTTCCGTAGGGGATGGAATCAATGAAATCTTCAGGGGATTAGGTGTTGATTATATTATCTCCGGTGGACAAACTATGAATCCAAGTACAGAAGATATGTTGAAAGCCATTGATGAGGTTAATGCGGATACGATATTTATATTCCCCAATAACAGCAATATTATATTGGCTGCTGAGCAGGCAAAAGAGTTGACGGATGATAAGAAAATTATCGTTATACCGTCCAAAACCATACCTCAGGGTATCACTTCCATAATTAATTATGTACATGACAAAACAGTGGAAGAAAATGAAAAGCGAATGATTGAAGAAATGGCAAAAGTAAAAAGCGGTCAGGTAACCTATGCTGTCAGAGATACCAACATTGATGGAAAGGAAATCAAGCAGGGAGATATAATGGGACTTGATGACAAGACCATACTTGCCGTTGGTACGGACATTACGGAAACAACGCTTAATTTAATCAAAGGGTTAGCTGATGAGGATTCGGAATTAATCAGTTTGTATTATGGCGCTGATATAACGGAAGAAACTGCCGAATCGCTGGCAGATCTTATCAGAGAGGAATATCCGGATATCGATGTGGAAGTACACTTTGGCGGACAGCCGATTTACTACTATATCCTGTCGGTAGAATAACCTTTAGGCTTACCCGGTCAAAAGAAAAGAATCTTCGGGCTTATTTTTAAGCTTCTCGATATGAAAGCCATAAGGCGTTCATATGAGGCGAAATGCCGGTTTCCGGCATTAGCGAAGGCTCTTTTTTTAATTTATAGGAAACTTCGTCCTATGGATTAAGCCTCCGGGCAGGATGCGCATGACGCTTGAAAAGAGATTTTATCAGGTGTCAGAGCGGATAAGTAACGGGAGGATTTATGAAAAACGATAGTATTAATTTAACAGATCCCTTAAGAGTAATAAAAGGAATCGGTGAAAAGACAGAACGGGATTTTAACAGGTTAGGTCTTTTTACCGTGGATGACCTGCTCAGACATTATCCCAGGGCTTATGATGTGTTTGAAGCGCCCATACCTATTTCTGAAATAACAGAAGGTAAAGTGGTATCCATTGAGGCCTCCGTTGTTTCGGGGTTACAGACCAAGCAAGTCCGCAATTTAAAGATTTTAAGCTGCCGTGTAAAGGATTCCAGCGGAGTACTGAATTTAACCTGGTTTAACATGCCTTTTTTAAAAAATAAGCTTCGTATGGGTTATCATTATATTTTTCGGGGCAAGATAGTAAGAAAAAACGGAGTACTTGTTATTGAACAGCCTAAAATATATACCAGGGAAGAGTACCGCCTTAAGATGAATGTGCTGCAGCCGGTTTATTCCCTGACAAGCGGAATTACAAACAATACCATATCAAAAGCTGTAAAAATAGCCTTAGGTCAGCTTGATTTATCAAAGGATTACCTGCCAAAAAGAATTATTAAGGAATATAAGCTGATTTCCCAAAAGGATGCCCTGAAAGAGATTCATTTTCCAAAAAGCTGGGAGACAATGAAAGATGCCAGAAACCGGCTGGTATTTGACGAGTTTTTCCAGTTTACACTGGCTCTTTCCGCTTTGAAAGAAAAAAAGAAAGCATGGCATAATACCTATCCTATGAAAGATCTTAAAGAAGTGGATCAGTTTATTCGTGAATTGCCTTATGAGCTGACCAATGCTCAGGTTAAGGTCTGGAAAGAAATTAAGAAAGATTTGACCGGAAATTATACGATGAACCGTTTGATTCAGGGAGATGTAGGGTCAGGAAAGACCATTTTAGCGGCTCTGGCTCTGTTTTTAACAGCCTTAAATGGCTACCAGGGAAGCCTTATGGTTCCCACAGAAGTTCTGGCAAAACAGCACTATGAGAACTTAACCGGCATGTTTGCCAAATACGGGGTAAATACCATTTTACTGGTTGGCTCCATGACGGCTTCAGAAAAAAAGAAAGCCTATGAAAAAATCAAAAACCATGAAGTGGATATTATTATTGGTACCCATGCTTTAATTCAGGAAAAAGTTGAATATGACAAGCTGGCACTGGCTATAACAGATGAACAGCACCGATTCGGAGTAAGGCAAAGGGAAGCCTTATCGGGCAAAGGAAACCATCCCCATGTTCTTGTTATGAGCGCCACTCCCATTCCCAGAACCTTAGCGATTATTCTGTACGGAGATCTGGACATATCTGTTGTGGATGAATTACCGGCCAACCGTCTTCCCATTAAAAACTGTGTGGTAGATACGGGATACCGTGCCACAGCTTACCGTTTTATTGCAAAACAGGTAAGCGAGGGAAGGCAAGCCTACGTTATATGCCCTATGGTGGACGAAAGCGAAGCCATTGAGGCGGAAAATGTACTGGAGTACACAGAAAAACTAAAGGAAGCTATGCCGCCGGAAATTACCGTGGAATATCTTCATGGAAAAATGAAGCCAAAAGAAAAAAACGACATTATGGAACGTTTTGCAAAGGGAGAAATACAAGTCTTGGTTTCCACCACAGTTGTGGAAGTGGGCGTAAATGTACCAAATGCCAGTGTAATGATGATAGAAAATGCGGAACGGTTCGGCCTTGCCCAGTTACATCAGCTAAGAGGCAGAGTCGGACGGGGCTCCCATCAGTCTTACTGTATTTTAGTAAGCGGCTCAACATCCAGGGAAACCAAAGAAAGACTTGAAATTTTAAATCGGTCCAATGATGGTTTTTATATTGCCGGCGAAGACCTAAAACTAAGAGGGCCGGGGGATATGTTCGGAATAAGGCAAAGCGGTGATATGGAATTCCGCATCGGAGATATTTATAATGATGCGAAAGTTTTAATGAAAGCCAATGAAGCCGCGGCCAGTTTAACAAGGGAAGAAAGGGAAAACATTTTTGCGAAAAATCCCTTATTGGCATGGCGTATTCAAAATTTTGACGTGGGAACACTATAAATACAATAATAAATCAAAGGAGATTATTATGAAATATAAGTATGTGGTTGTCGGAGCCGGACTGGCCGGATTAACTGTAGCGGAAAGAATTGCCAATGTTTTAAATGAGAAAGTACTTATTATCGAAAAGAGAAGCCATATCGGGGGAAATGTCTATGATTCCTACAACGAAGCGGGAATCTTAATCCATAATTACGGCCCTCATATTTTTCATACCAATGATCGGGAAGTATATCAGTATTTAAGCCGTTTTACCCCATGGAATGATTTTTGGCACAGGGTCCTTACCTATGTGGACGGAAATTTGATTCCCATGCCAATAACCGTGGAAACCATTAATAAATTATATAATCTGAACTTATCCTGCCAGGAAGTGGAAGACTTTTTAAAGAAACAGGCCGTTCCCATGGATGAAGTTAAAACCAGTAAAGATGTGGCATTAAGTAAAGTGGGAGAAGATATTTATAAAAAAATATTTGAAACTTACACGAAAAAGCAGTGGGGCATTGATCCTGCTGAAATTGACACATCCGTTATTTCCAGAATTCCCATTCGGCTTAACCGGGATACCAGATACTTTAGTGACCGGTATCAGGGCATGCCAAAGTATGGATATACCAAAATGTGCGAGAAAATGGTGGACAATCCCAATATTAAGATTATGCTGAATACGGATTATAAAGAAGTGATAGACGACATAGAGTATGAGAAAATGATTTATACCGGCCCTGCGGATTATTTTTACGATTATAAATACGGGAAATTAAAATACCGCAGTATTCATTTTGTATTTGAGACACATAACAAGGAAGAATATCAGCCTGCGCCTGTGGTAAATTATCCCAACGATTATGATTTTACAAGAATTACGGAATTTAAAAAACTGACCTGGCAGGAGCATAAAATGACGACTATTTTAAAAGAGTTCCCTTGCGACGAAGGGGAACCTTATTATCCATATCCTACGAAAGAATGCAAGGAACTCTACGCTTTATACAAAGCGGAAGCGGATAAAGAGAAAAAAGTCATATTCTTAGGAAGATTGGCAGAATACCGTTATTATAATATGGATGCCGTTGTAAGACGGGCTCTTGATATTTTTAACGGAGGACTGAATGGATGATAAACTTTATATTGTAATTCCTGCCTACAATGAAGAAGCAAATATCCGGAGTATTATCCGTCAGTGGTATCAGATTGTTGAAAAAGCCGGCAATGAAAGTAAACTGGTTATTATAGATGATGGAAGCAAAGACTCTACTTATGCTATTATGAAAAAAGAGGCAGAAAAAAGACCTGATTTTATACCATTGACAAAACCAAACCAGGGACATGGTGCCACCGTACTTTACGGGTATCGTTACAGTATTAATCAGGGAGCGGATTATATCTTTCAGACAGATTCCGACGGTCAGACGTTGCCGGAAGAGTTCTGGGAATTCTGGAAATGTCGGAAAAAGTATGCTATGGTAATTGGTTACCGAAAGAAAAGGCAGGATGGATTTTTAAGAATATTGGTGACAAAAACATTAAAATTGGTTTTAGCCCTTTGTTTTCACGTATCCATAAAGGATGCCAACACACCTTTCCGCCTTATGAAGGCAGACATATTAAAGGAAAATTTAAAACTGATACCTGAAAATTACAATTTGTCCAATGTGATGATATCGGTTATTTACAGTAAAAAGAAACTGCCTGTAAAATACCTGCCTATTACCTTTCGGCCAAGACAGGGCGGAGTCAATTCGATTAATATGAAAAAAATATTGGTTATAGGCTTACGGGCCCTAAAAGATTTTTTATCTTTCAATAAGAATATTGAAACGAGGAATCTGTGATGAAAAAAATCAGTTTGGCACCTTGTCAAAAAAGCGACATTAAGCAAAATGGCCTTATTGTGAAACTCCTGTTTCAGGGAATATCAGGAATTTTATTTCTGCTTTTGGCAAAATGGCTGTTAGGAAATGATTTTACCGTTTTCATACAGTGGTGGCTGGCTCTTTTTATTCTGGGAATAGTATTTTTACCTTTCACACAGAAGTTTTTTTCTGGTTTTCATGATAACGGTTACTTATTTTCAAAAACATTGGGTTTGGCTGTAACCGGATATTTTTCCTGGCTGTTGTCCTCATTAAAAATTTTAAAATTTAACGCTGTTTCTTGCTACAGCCTTATTTTAATTGGCGCTGTTATAAATTTTTTCATTTTTGACCGATTAAAGACGCCGGTCAAAATGGAAATGCTGTCTGCTGATAAAATAAAATCCATGATATCGGAAGAATTGCTTTTTCTTACTTTTTTTATTGTCTGGACTTATATAAGAGGATTTAAACCGGAAGCCTATGGTACGGAAAAATTTATGGATTACGGTTTTATGGCAGCTATGTTTCGGTCAGATTATATGCCGTCAAAAGATATGTGGTTTGCCGGCGGTACCATTAACTATTATTATGTTGGTCAGTTTATGGCCGTATTTTTAGCCAGGGTATCCGGGGTTTCCGTTAATACGGGATATAATCTGATGCTTACGGCTTTGGCGGCTTTTGGCTTTGTGCTGCCCTTTTCTTTGGTATACAATGCTACGGAAAATTATTTCAAAGACAGGAATATAAAATATAAAATATCTCCGGTGATAGGTGGATTTATATCCGGTGCCGGCATTTCTCTGGCAGGAAATATGCATTTTACCATCTTTTATTGGATTGTTCCAGCGGTTTTAAGGCTTTTTGGAAAGTCAGAAAATATTTCAGACTACTGGTTTCCCGATTCTACCAGGTATATTGGATATAATCCGGAAACCAATGATAAAACCATTCACGAATTTCCAAGTTATTCCTATGTACTGGGTGATTTGCATGCGCATGTACTTAATACAATTTTTGTACTTACCCTGTTGGGAATTCTATATGGGTGGCTTATGTCAAGGAAAAAGGAAAGTAAGACTCTTAAGTCTGAAACTGACACATGGCATGGCATTATAAGAGAAGTATGCAGCCCCTTTATTATAATAGTAGGTTTTCTTATCGGTTTGTTTCAGATGACAAATTTTTGGGACTTTCCCATTTATTATGTGGTATCCGGCGCCGTAATTTTATTTTCCAATATGGCAATGTATAAAGTAGATGGGGACAGAAAACCCTGGATAGTTGCCAAACCATATTTTATTACTGCTTTGGAAGGCATAGTGGTAATAAGCATTGCCTGGTTAACCGCACTTCCTTTTACAAGCAGTTTTGATACAATAGCAACCCAAATTAAAATCGCACAGGATCATACCCCCTTGTATCAGCTCATAATTTTATGGGGACTTCCAGTATCCCTGGTTTTAGGCCTGTTCTTTGATTTAATCGGCAACTTTTTATTTAAGGACCCAGAAAAATCAGGGAGGGAGGAAAGTACTGTGCGGGAGAACCCTTATTTAAACAGTACAGATGTTAATTTAAATTTAGACAAAACGGCAGAGAAATTTAAATTTTGTACGGCAGAGTATGCTATTTCCTGTCATGGACAAAACAGTAAGAATCCCCTGATTCGGTTTATATCTTCATTAAACATATCGGAATTATTTATGCTGACACTCGGTTTATGTGCAATGGGGTTAGTTTTAATGCCGGAACTTATTTATGTTAAGGATATTTATTCCGAAGGATACAAAAGAGCCAATACCATGTTTAAACTGACTTATCAGGCTTTTATTCTTTTTGGTATTTGTTATGGCTTTATTTTCCCGAAATTTATCAGAGATTTCCGGGCAAAGCGGCAGCTTATTTTTGCCCTTGTCACATTCCTTTTGTTTGCAAGCACAATTTGGTATTCCAAAGTTTCCGTTAAATCCTGGTATGGAAATATTTTTCAGAAGGATAGTTATAAGGGCCTTAATGCCCTGGCATTTTTGAAAGATAAAATGCCGGACGATTATGGAGCAATTCAATGGCTGAATGAAAATGTAAAAGGCACTCCGGTTATATTAGAAGCAAACGGCGACAGCTATTCGGATTATGAACGTGTGTCTTTTGCCACCGGTTTGCCAACAGTCCTTGGCTGGTATGTTCATGAGTGGCTGTGGCGGGGCGATACAAAAGTTTTAAACGAAAGGGCCGCCGATATTGAAAATCTCTACACAACCGTTGATTCTTCCCAAATGAAGGAATTGCTTAAAAAATATAATATTGAATATTTTTATGTGGGAAAACTGGAACGTGACAAATATGGGGAGCAAATCAATGACGAGCTCATTAAATCTATGGGAGAAGTTGTGTACTTAAGTCCAAAAACGGAAGAAAAGCTTTATGAAACATATATAGTACGGGTAAGACAGTAAGGGTATCATGATTTTCTGAAAGTCACAGGATTGCCCTTTGTGTCAAATGTTTATTGTAAAAAAATGAAAATGATTGTTGTGGCTTTTCATTTTGTTTTCAGATTAAAATTTTTAAATATGAAAAATTAAAGTATACGACTAAAAATGAAATAAAATCTGTTTCAGCAATTCTTTTTATATTTTAAGTGAAAATTTGATTACAAAAAATACCTGAGTATAATAAAATTTAATGCACATAATAATAACGTAACAAACAACAACACTTAATTATTTTGAATCACCGGCATAATAATTTCGACTGAAAAGATTCAAAATAAGAAAATGGAGGCGTTTATTATGGCAAGCAGAAACAGAGTAGAAGTACCACAGGCAAAAGAAGCGTTAGAACGTTTTAAGTATGAGGTAGCTAGCGAAATCGGTGTACCTTTGAAAAAAGGCTACAACGGTGACCTGACTTCCTATCAGAACGGTAGTGTTGGTGGTATGATGGTTAAAAAAATGATAGAAGAACAGGAAAAACGTATGTCAGGTCTTCAATAATATAAATTTATATAGAGAAAAAGGGACTGCTTTTTAAGTGGTCCCTTTTTGATTCATAGGATATAGCATCCTATGAATCAAAAACTCACTTTCGGCTAAATGGCAAATATATCCACAGGATTATAAGTTGAAATATATAATAATATGGAGTAAAATATTTGAATAAGAAAATGCATTATTGTGTTTTTTTATTGTAATTTTTAGATATTATTTGTCATATTGCAAACATTTGCAAAAGCGGCGGATGTATTAGTAAAAATGCTCTACTCAGCGAAAAATGAGTTGACAAAACTATTTTATATTATACAATATTAATAGATATTTTGAGTTTTCTGATATTTTCCGTTCTGAATAAATGAATATGTGGAGTAAAAATGAGAGTTATTGCAGGCAAAGCGAAAAGATTACAACTTAAGACGATTGAAGGAATGGAAACCAGGCCGACTACGGATAGAATAAAAGAAACTTTATTTAATATAATTAATCCGTTACTAGCTGACTGTAATTTCTTGGATTTATTCAGCGGCAGCGGTGCTATTGGAATTGAAGCGTTAAGCAGAGGCGCAAAATCTGCTGTTTTTGTGGAAAGTTCTAAAGCGGCATTAGATTGTATCAAGTATAATTTACATAATACCAGGCTTAGTGAAGAAGCTAAAGTAATGCACACGGATGCCTTATCGGCAATTCGGGCTCTGGAATTACAAGGCAAAGTCTTTGATGTAATTTTTATGGATCCACCATATAATCAGGGACTGGAACGACAGGTATTGGAAGCTTTACAAAATTCAAATATTGTATGCACAGACACATTAATTATTGTAGAGGCATCCTTGGATACGGATTTTGAATATCTGGCTGATACCAGATTTCAAATAGACAGAGTAAAAGAATATAAAACTAACAAGCATGTTTTTATTAAACGAAAACAGGACATGTAAGTCTGCAGGACAATTTAACGGTGAAAGTTAAAATTTGAATATTAGCCAGCATCCGGATCGAAGGAAGCTTGACGTAAGGAAAGGCAGGAATTGATTTGAGAATAGGTATATATCCCGGTAGTTTTGATCCGGTTACACTGGGGCATTTGGATATTATATTACGTGCTTCCAAATTAGTGGATAATTTAATTATCGGTGTTTTAAAAAACAGCAGTAAATCACCTATATTTACATCGGAAGAACGTGTGGAATTTTTAAAGATGGTAACCAAAGACATACCGAATGTTACCGTGGAAGCATATCAGGGACTTTTGGTTGATTTTGCTGATGAGAAAAATGCGAATGTTATTGTAAGAGGCTTAAGGGCTATTACTGATTTTGAGTATGAATTACAGTTGGCTCAGACTAATCATAAGTTAAATCCCAAAGTTGAGACAGTTTTTTTAACTACCAGCGTAAAATACGCGTATCTTAGTTCCAGTACGGTAAGGGAAATTGCCAGTTATGGCGGGAAAATAGAACAATTTGTACCTGAATGTATTGTTCAGCCTATTTATGATAAATTTAATAAAATAAGGAGAGGTTAATATGGGTGCCAGTAGGATAGAGCAGTTAATCGAGGATATATATGAGTTCATAGAAAGCTGCAGAATGCAACCGCTTTCAACCACGAAAGTAATTGTTCCCAAAGATGAATTATATGATTTGCTTGATGAATTAAGATTAAGAACTCCTGATGAAATTAAAAGATATCAAAAAATCATTTCCAACCGGGATGCAATTATTGCTGATGCGGAGGAAAAAGCTGCGTCTATTATAGCGGAAGCTGGTGAAAAGGCCCATTCTCTTATAAACGAACACGAAATTATGCAACAGGCATACGAACAGGCCAATGAAATTGTAAACAAGGCCACAGCAGAAGCTGAAAGAATCATAGCAGAAGCCAACAATGACGCCAATCAAATCCGCGCAGGCGCCCTGGCATATACGGAAGAAATGCTTTCTGATGTGGAAAATATTCTTACCAATGCTTATGAAAGCACGAAAGCAAAATATGAAAACCTGCTAAGTGCTCTGAAAGGTAATCTTGATATTGTAATTAATAACCGAAATGAATTGGCTAACACTACCCAAGAATATACGGCGGAAAATACTGAATCGGAAAATACCGCCAAACAGCAGTCAGATGATGACTTTAATTTTGATGAAAACACCTTCCTTGAAGATATTGAATAGCATATGTGCTGGCATCCTTATCTAGGCAGGCAGTATAAATCTTGCATAAAGATAAGATAAGAATAAGGCAAGCAGCATATGCAGGAGTTTTGATTTCATATAGATACCAACTGATAGCCTTGTATTATTAATTACACTTTTGGTTTGGGCAATTCCGGACAAGCCGCCAAAGGCTGTAATCATAGTAATTAAGGCTATTTTTGTGCTTATTTTCAGGCCGGATAAGCTGATTTGATTTATTCCTGTTGTAATTTCTAACAGTCCGATTGACAATAATTTTAAATAGCTGCCATTGGTGCCAAGGGAAGAAATAATCTGGGCCGGGATGGAAAATAATATAATATAGCCGCCTACTTTTGTGATTACTTCAAAACCATTCATAATGGAAGAATCCAGCAAGGAAAAATACGACTTTGGCTGGCTGCAGTTTATGCCCCTTTCCTCAAAGCCCATGACAGAAACCACATTTTTTTTACTTAAACCAACGTTTGGTAAGAACCGAAAAAGCAAAAAGGCAGAAAAAATGCCTGATAAATAAATGATAAGCAATAAATGAAATCTGGCCTGGGGCAGGTTTAGCTGGGAGATGGCTATATAACTCATAATAAACACAGGACTGGCATTATTGCAAAATCCAAGCAAATACTGGCCTTCTTTGACGCTAATACTTCCATCTTCAACCAAATCCGCCACAGTCTTGGCCCCTACCGGTATGCCGGATAAAAAGCCGATTAAAACAGGATAACATCCTCCCCGGCTAATCCCAAAAAGAGTATGAAACAAAGGATAGAAAAACTTGCCTAAAGGTTTTGTAAGCCCTAGTCCGATAATCAGATTGGAAACAATAATAAAGGGCAATAAGGAAGGCAATACGGTATTAAACCATAATAAGAGACCTTTTTTGGCCCCGGTATAGGAGGAAGCGGGGAAAAGAAGTATAACGAAAAGGAACAACACAATTCCGGCCTTTGAAATAAGTTTGCTGTTTCTGATTGATTTTTGATTCCATTCCTTTTTTTTATTATCTTTTTTTAACATTGTATAGATATGGTTCGTTTTCATTTACTTCCTCCGATTAAATTATTACTATAATCTATTTTACAGATGTGTCGGATATGCTTATGATTTCTGTGAAAAACTATATTCTGAAACAGTTTCATATATATAAAACATTTTGTTTTATAACTTTCATATAATCATGTTTTATGTTATAATATTTTTTTGAGGACGGAGTATTTTTAATAAGACAGATAAAATAAATATAGACGGAACAAATTTTAAAAGTAAAATCCGGGAAAGGAAAGCTATGGAGAATACAAAATTAAGAAAAAGAAATGAAATCGACAGTAAATTTAAATGGGCCATTGAAGACCTGTTCCCAAATGATGAGGAATGGAGAAAAGAATTTGACCTGGTAAAAAAATTAATACCTGAAATCAAATCTTATCAGGGAAAATTGGGAGAATCGGCAGATATGCTCCTTGACTTTTATAAGCTAAAAGATGAAATCTCCCTTCATCTGGAGCGGGTTTATGTCTATGCACATCAAAAATATCATGAAGATACATCTAACAGTATTTATCAGGGCCTTTCCAATCAGGCCACCAATCTGGAAGTTCAGGTAAGCAGTGCGATGGCTTTTGTGGTTCCTGAGATTTTAAATATACCGGAGGAAAGATTAAAGTATTTTTTGGATTCAAAACCGGAATTAAAGACTTATGAATTTGCTCTGCAGGAAATTACCCGTATGAAACCCCATACCTTAAACAAAGAAATGGAAGAACTGATTGCTGACACCGGGGAAATGGCAGATGCCCCAAGTACCATATTTTCAATGTTTAATAATGCGGACCTGAAATTTCCTGAGATTAAAAATGAAAATGGGGAAATGGTTGAACTGACACACGGAAGATATATTTCTTTTCTGGAAAGCCCGGACAGGAGAGTCCGTAAGGATGCATTTCAGGCTTTATATGCAACTTATAATAAGTATAAAAACATGCTGGCTGCTACCTATGCCGCCAATGTAAAACAAGAGGCATTTTATGCAAAGGTAAGAAAATATCCGTCAGCTTTGGCAAAGGAACTGGATAAGAGCAATGTGCCCATGTCCGTTTATACCAATCTTATTGAGGTAGTTCATGAATACCTGCCTTATCTGCATCGATATGTTTCCTTGCGCAAAAAGCTTTTGGGCGTGGATGAACTGCATATGTATGATCTTTACACACCCGTTGTAAAAGACGTTAACAAAAAAATCAGCTTTGAAGAAGCCAAGGAATTGGTTTATGAAGGGTTAAAGCCCATGGGTGAAAAATATTTGGCAGCATTAAAGGAAGGCTTCGAAAACCGCTGGATTGACGTATACGAAAATGAAGGGAAACGAAGCGGTGCCTATTCCTGGGGCGCTTACGGAACCCACCCTTATGTTCTGTTAAATTATCAGGATACTTTGGATAACGTATTTACCTTGGCTCACGAGATGGGACATTCGCTCCACAGCTATTTTTCCGACGCGGCGCTTCCCATTACTTATGCCGGTTATAAAACCTTTGTGGCAGAAGTGGCTTCTACATGCAATGAAGCCTTGTTAATGGAATATTTGCTGGGGAAAACAGATGATAAAAAAGAAAGGGCATATTTGATTAATCACTTCCTGGAGCAATTCAGAACTACCCTTTACAGACAGACCATGTTTGCCGAATTTGAAATGATTACCCATCAGAAATCCATGGACGGAGAAGCTTTGACTGCTGATACCTTGTGTAAAATTTATCGTGATTTAAATATTAAATATTTTGGCGATGATATTGTAGTGGATCACGAAATCGATATGGAATGGGCAAGAATTCCTCATTTCTATACGGCCTTTTACGTATATCAGTACGCAACCGGATATTCGGCCGCCATCGCATTGTCCAGAAGAATATTAAATATGGGAAAACCTGCCGTAGACGATTATATAAATAAATTCCTAAGCGGCGGAGGCTCCGATTATCCCATTAATCTGCTTAAAAAAGCCGGTGTTGATATGAGTACCAAAGAACCAATCAGACAGGCATTAGAACTGTTTGGTAAACTTTTGGATGAAATGGAAGAGTTAATGAAGTAATTGATAAGAAGTCAAAAACATTTGTTTTTGACTTCTTTCTTTTTATTTTCGTAAAAATTAAATTGTAATATGTGTCAGTTTCCATTTATATCCTACTTTTATAAAATTATAACCCCATGGGTATATTCATCCTTCAGGATAGTTCCATACTTTTGAAATACGACCTGATTATACAGGTGAGCTGCAAAAATATCTTCCTGAAACATGGATAAACCAACTTCTGAGAGCTTACCTTTTGCATCTGCCACTTTGGTAATAACAGGTATTCTTTCATTTTTAGCAATCAGCCGAATAAGATGGGATGCGGTTTTCCGAAACCCCAAAAGCCTGGCGTATTGGGTAAAGCCTGATTCATTATATACTTTAAAATCATCGGAATATAAATTAAGCAAAAGATGAATCAGCCCCCGGTTAATACGGGTAAGAGTCCATTGTCTGGACTTAATTTTTTGTGCCAGTTGGGGAAAGGTTAAATTCAGAAAACTGGTATCATATATCCGGTTGGCAAGATCCGGCGTTATGTCGGTATATTTTGTCAGAGAGTCTTTGGTTTCCGTTAATAATCTGTAATTTAGCAGCAAAGAATAATCTTCTTCAAAAATCGGATAGGTTTTTTGGTAATTTTCCTCCATGATTTTATAAACCGGTTCGGGTACCTGATGAATTAAGTAATCCATACAATTATTTTCAAAAAAGGCTTTCCGTATTGCCGTTGCGCTGCTGATGGTAGTTTGGGATAAGGAAGTTAAGTCTTTGGAATGGTAATCCGCCGTAATTCGGGCTATCGTAACCGGATTAATAGTACTGTTAAGCCGCATTAAAGCCTTAATATATTCAATCCCCAGAATGTTGTTGGGAGAGGAGAGAACCGAATCATCAACCGAAGGAATTGTGGCTTTTATGGCTTCCATTCTGGCAGCCGGAAAAGTTTTTCCTGATTTTACCAGGCGACTTAAAAGCTGCCGGTAATCTGAGGGTTCTTTTAGCAATAGCTTGGCTACGGATTGAAGCAGGGTAACAGAACCGCATTCACTGCCAAAACACAGACAGTCAATGATTCCTAACTTGTCCAGTAAAGAAACTGCCCCAAGGGCGAAAAACTCCGCGCTGGCAGTGGAATAACAGACAGGAAGTTCCAGCACAATATCAGCGCCACAGGATAAAGCCATTTTGGTACGGCTGTATTTATCAATAAGAGCCGGGGCTCCCCGCTGAACAAAATTGCCGCTCATGATCACAACGGCATAATCGGCTTTGGTAATTCTTTTTGCTTCCTGTATATGGTACAGATGGCCATTATGGAAAGGATTATATTCAGTAATTAAACCAACTATTTTCATATTTATACCTTTATGTTGCCGGCAGCCTTTACCTGCCACAATACGGCATCCTTTCGTTAGAATTTTAGCAATAGCATATATCTTTTGTGCCAGATAATAACAATATAATATAATTAGTATATATATACAAGGGATAGCTTGGCAAGAAATATATGAAATTCTGTAAATTGTAGTGCTAATTTTTTACTTTCGTTATTTACAAAAAATGGTATAATTAGATATATGGTAATTTAAGGGGGGATTATATTGATTACGATAGCTGTATGTGATGACGACGTTAAGTTTACGGATTCGATGCAGGAAATTATTACTCAATATAAAATAGAAAAAAAGGAGAATATAGTGTGTGATGTCTTTTACAGCGGGGAGAGTCTATTGGAAGAAAAAAAAGAATATGATATCCTATTTCTGGATATTAAAATGGACAAGCTGGACGGATTTGAGACTGCCAGGCGTTTGCGCAAAAGAAACAAAACAATGGAAATTATTTATTTGACCAGCTACGGAGGATTAACGAGAGAAGCCTTGGCAGTCCACGCTTTCGATTATCTGGAAAAACCGGTATCAAAAGAGCAGATTTTTAATCAGCTGGATGAAGTACTGGAAAAAATAATGAGAAAAAAGCTAAAAGATGACTATAAGTACCATATAATTGCCTTTAACGCAGGAAAAAACAGCATTCGTCTGCCGATTGAGGATATTTATTATTTTGAACGAGTCGATCGTAAAATAAAAGCGGTAACCAAAAAAGGCAATTTCATGTTATATGAGACCATAGCGTCTGTGGAGGAAAAACTTCACCAGTATGATTTTGTAACACCTCACCAAAGTTTTGTAATTAATCTTAACAATTTAAAAGATTATTATAAAGACGAAATTATTATGCTAAACAATGACACTATTCCTATTGCCCAAAAGAGGGCGGCAGAGTTTAAGAGGACAATGAGAGAATTTCTGCAAAGAAAATTGGAAAGTAAATAGGTTATTGTGATGAGGTGTGGTATGAAATTAATTGTAGTTGCAGTCGGATTACTTTTATCCGGTATTGTATCCGTCAGTATTATTATGGATTTTATGGATAAGTTATTGGAAAGAAACAGCAAAAAAAAGGCCGTGTATCATTTTGCCAAAGCAGGTTTTGTATTATTGCTTGCCGGTGTCAATGCCCTTCATAACGGATGGTTAAATTTAATTACCGTTATTGGAATTTCCCAGGGAATTGCAGTTACATTATATTACGGCAGAGCATTAAAAAAGCTTTTTTACATAATATGTATTGTGTTTAGTATGAGCGCCTGTGAGTCCATAGGAATTGTTCTGCTCAATTACTTATATAAACAATTTCCGCTTGCCATTACGTCAATACAGATGCGCTCCCTTTTTAATATAACCATTACGCAGATAATCGTTATCTTTATCAGTCACACTATTATTTTAAAGATTATCAAAAAGAAAAATATTACCCAGTTAACTTACAGCCAGTATTTATTTTCATTTATCTATGCCCTGGCCAGTGTAATAAATATTTACATTTTATCAGTATTAATCCGGGATAATTACTCTGACGCGGAGTTTTTGCTTACATTAATAACCATAACCAGCATTGTTATTATAAATACCTATTTGCTGAAATTACTGGAATACGCATCGGAAAACAACCGACTTCAGTATGAAAATAATTTATTTCTTGAACAGTCCAGAATGCAGTATAAATATTATGACAATATTGAGCAGCAGTATCGTGAATCTCTTAGTATTTTGCACGATGTGAAAAGGCATATCAGAACCATTGAAGAATTGTATCGTCATAAGGAAAATGAAACCGCGGCAGAATATTCGAAAAAAATAAGCCATAAGTTAGATTCCTTTAAATTAAATGAATATAGTGAAAACCGGCTGCTAAATATTATTTTAAATGACAAAATGCGTTTGGCGGAACAAAATAATATTAAGTTTCTTTGTAAAATTGACGATGTGGATTTAAGTTTTATAGACCATGTTGATCTGACGACTATTTTTGCCAATTTGCTGGATAATGCCATTGAAGCCTGTCAGGCTGTAAACGGCGACCGGGAAATTTTGGTGCAGGTAGGTTCCTTTAACAATCTTATTGTTATAAATATTAAGAATACCATAAAAG
The DNA here is from genome assembly GCA_047777345.1 of Lachnoclostridium sp. Classification (GTDB taxonomy): domain Bacteria; phylum Bacillota; class Clostridia; order Lachnospirales; family Lachnospiraceae; genus Anaerocolumna. The sequence goes on from JBKEEJ010000004.1 coordinate 213,210, forward strand.
AAGGCTTAACTAACATAGGATTACATATGAAATCCAGTAAGAAAAATCACAAGGGAATCGGACTGCCTAATGTGATGAAAGTAGTAGATGATTATAACGGAGATATTAATGTCCGTAGGGAAGGAAATATGTTTGTCTGCAGCATTATACTTTCAAGACAAGGAGGTAAAAAATAGGGAGTAAAAAATAGACGTTCATAAGACTTAAAAGATTAAGACTTAAAAAGCAAAATAAAATAACAAAATTAAGATGAAAGAAAATAATCTGGAAAGGAAGAGTATGATTGATAGAATATCGGAGTATGTTGTCCGCAAACTGAGGGAAAGCAACATTATTAAGGAAGAAGACATTGAACTATATCAATTTGGTATCGAAAGCTTTCTTATGAAGGCTTGTCATCTTATTTCATATCTGGTAATTGGACTTTTGTTTGGACGGTTGCCGGAATTATTGTTGTTTCTAGCAGTATTTATACCTTTAAGGGAGTGTTCCGGCGGATATCATGCCAAGACACCCCTTAGATGTTATATTTTATCCTGTTGTACGGTTATTGCTTTTTTATGCCTTATTACCTTTGTTCCTGGTAACAGGATCCCATATGGTCTGTTTCTTGCTTTGGTTTCAAGTTTCGTTTTATATTTTATCGTACCGGTGGAAACGGAGAATAAACCTTTAAGTGATACGGAAGTAATTCATTATAAAAGAAAAGCCAGGTTAATGATTGGGGCTGAATTGGGACTTACCATTGCCTTTTATCTGGTTTCATGGTATGTATTTAGTTTGATTTTATCGTTAAGCTTAACTTTCGAACTTATCATAGCTTTGGCGGGATTAGGAAGAAAAAAGGATGAAAAAAGCTGATATTAAACATTTTTTTCAATGAAGTGAAAGAGAATTAGTAGAATATGCAAAAAACATGTAGAATACGCAAAGTGCCTTGTAAAATATCCCCAATATTATATAATTAAGTTAACAAACAAAGACGGGCATAAAACTATTAACAGTTTTGAAAGGGAGGTAGTAATATGAAAAAGGAAATGGAAAAAAAGGTCCTGACAGTAGTTTCAAAGTTAGCAATGAATTCGGCAAAAAAGGCTGCCAATTCAGCTTGCGTTTTTTTAGGCTATCAGCCCAGACTACCACAATCTGTTAAAAACTTAAAAAAAATCTGACAACCGGCTTTTCATTTTGATTACAAGTAAGTAACTGTACATAAGCTGTCTTCGAAAAGGCTGTCGCACAAGGAAGCTTTTGGTATTACAATGAATCCAGGCTTAATCCTTGTGCGATAGCTTTTTTTGGGTGTTTGGCTTTAACGATGATTTTGCCAATCTGCTTGCTTCCGGTTTGCCCATATGTTACTCTATAATTAGATATGAATATAGTAATTTTTAATAGCAGTCAGTGAATACAAACAGATAAAGGGCCGAAGGAAGGTAATATGATGGATATTATCAGCAGCAAAAATGTTATAAATTTGATAAGAAAGACTCTGAATTTAATTGATAAGAGGCTTATTCATCATGGAGAAAGGATAAGCTATATACTTAACAAAATGTTGGTATGTGAAAATAAGTACAGTACGGAAGAAATTTTTAACTTTACCATTATCGGCTTACTGCATGATATTGGGGCTTATAAAACAGAAGAAATTGATAAAATGATTCAGTTCGAAACAAATGGAGTATTTGAGCATTCCATTTATGGAAATCTTTTTTTAAAATATCTGTCCCCTCTTGGTGATTTGGCGGAAATTGTTTTGTATCACCATATGGATTATTATAAACTAAAACAGCTTAGTACTGTTTATGAAAGGGTGGCATCTTATTTAAATCTTGCTGACAGGGTGGATGTCTATTTCATGCATTTTAAGAATGCAAGCCCGGACCAATGGATTGCATTTGAGAGAAACAAGTTTTCCAAAGAAGCTCTTGAATTATTAAAGAGAACAGATGAAAAATATAAGATATTTGAACATATCAGAAACAAAACATATCTGGATGAATTAAACCAAATCTATTCTTCGGTAAAATTTACACCGAAAGACAAAGAAGCCTATATTAAAATGCTGATTTATTCCATTGACTTTCGCAGCGAATTTACGGTTATGCACACCATTACCACTGTCAGTATAGCGGATGAAATCGGTAAATTAATGAATTTAACCGATTATGAAAGAAAAATTTTACATTATGGAGCCATTTTACATGATATTGGAAAAATTGCTACTCCTGTTTCTATTCTTGAGGCTCCGAGAAAACTTACAGAAAATGAAATGGCTATCATGAAAAATCATGTTAAGATGAGCGAATTTATACTAAATGATTACATACATCCGGATATATTAGAAATTGCCATAAGGCATCACGAGAGACTGGATGGTTCCGGATATCATAGGGGCCTTACTGCAAAAGACCTTACATTGCCCCAAAGAATTCTTGCTGTCTCTGATGTTATTAGTGCTTTATATGGGAAAAGAAGCTATAAGGAACCTTTTCAGAAAGACACCATATTAAACATTCTTTCCAAAGAAGCAAAAGAAGGAAAACTATGTCCTTTTACCATAGAATGCGTAAGCAAAAATTTTGATGAAATTATGTATAATGTTACCGAAAACACGGCAAAACCATTAAAAGTTTATGGGGATATTAAGAAAAAGTATGAGGAAACCTATTATCAATTACTGGAGTTTTGCAAGGAAAAAAATTAGTAAAAATATTTAATTCTTACTTGTATACCAAATTTATTTGGACTATAATGTATCTGAGATTTTACTAAAAGGCTATGTTAAGTATAAATTTTACTTATCATGGGATTTATAATAATATAATGCCTGCCTTAAAAGGACAGGCTTAATTAGTTGCCTAAAAAAGGTGTTTTACGAAAGGAGATATTGACGTGGGATTTATCGACGTAATTAAAGAAAGAGCAAAACAAAACAAAAAAACAATTGTATTACCGGAATCCAATGACATAAGGACATTAAAGGCAGCCGAGCAAGCTTTAAAAGAAGGTATTGCCAATATTATTCTCGTAGGTAATGAAGAAACGATTAAAAAAGACGGTGCCGGTTTAGACCTTACAGGCGCTACAATTGTAGATCCTTTAACAACGGAAAAACTGGAATCTTATATTAACCTTTTGGTAGAAATAAGAAAAAACAAAGGTATGACTTACGAAAAAGCAAAAGAATTACTGACCAAAGATTATCTTACCTTTGGTGTAACAATGGTTAAAGCCGGTGATGCTGACGGTATGGTAGCAGGTGCAATTAATGCTACAGCCAATGTATTAAGACCGTCACTTCAGATTTTAAAAACTGCGCCTGGTACCAAGTTAGTATCCGCTTTCTTCGTTATGGTTGTTCCAAATTGCGAATATGGTTCCAATGGTACCTTTATTTTTGCTGATTCCGGATTAAATCAAAATCCTACTTCGGAAGAACTGGCAGCTATCGCAGAAAGTTCAGCCAAGAGCTTTAAGTTATTGGTAGGAGAAGAACCTATTGTAGCTATGCTTTCTCATTCCACCAAAGGAAGCGCTAAACATGCCGATGTTGATAAGGTGGTTGAGGCAACCAGAATCGCTAAAGAATTATATCCGGACTTAAAACTGGATGGAGAACTTCAGCTGGATGCTGCTATTGTACCTAGTGTCGGCGCTTCAAAAGCTCCGGGCAGTGATGTGGCCGGAAAAGCAAATGTCTTAATTTTCCCTGATCTGGATGCAGGTAACATAGGCTACAAATTAACTCAGAGACTGGCTAAAGCGGAAGCTTACGGACCTATTACCCAGGGTATTGCAAAACCTGTAAATGACTTATCAAGAGGATGTACAGCGGAAGATATCGTTGGTGTTATCGCCATAACCGCTGTTCAGGCAGGTGCTAATTAATATATAAGCTATGTTTTGCAATTGTTAAAAAGAATTTTACACATAAAAGGAGAAAATTATGAAAGTTTTAGTTATTAACTGTGGAAGTTCTTCCCTGAAATATCAGTTAATTGATTCAGAAAGTGAAAAGGCACTGGCTGTTGGCCTTTGCGAAAGAATTGGAATTGACGGACGACTGAATCATACTCCTGCCGGTGGTGAAAAGGTTGTTATCGATGCCCCTATGAAAAATCATGAGGCAGCGATAAAACTGGTTCTGGATGCACTTGTTGATTCCAGACATGGGGTAATTAAGTCATTAAATGAAATCGGCGCTGTCGGACATAGAGTCGTACATGGAGGAGAAAAATTTGCATCTTCTGTTGTAATAACCGACGAAGTAATTAAGGCAATAGAGGAATGCAATGAATTGGCGCCTTTGCATAATCCTGCCAATTTAATTGGTATTCGTGCCTGCAAGGCTATTATGCCGAGAGTGCCTATGGTAGCTGTGTTTGATACCGCTTTCCATCAGACAATGCCTCCGAAAGCTTATCTTTATGGACTTCCCTATGAATATTATGAAAAATATAAGATAAGAAGATATGGTTTCCATGGAACCAGTCACAGCTATGTATCCAAAAAAACGGTTGAACTGTTAGGATTGGATCCCAATCACTCCAAAGTAATCGTTTGCCATTTAGGCAACGGAGCCAGCATTACCGCCGTTTTAAACGGAAAATCAGTGGATACCAGTATGGGCTTTACTCCGCTGGAAGGCCTGATTATGGGTACCAGAAGCGGAAGTATTGATCCTGCTATTATTGAATTCATTGCCAATAAAGAAAATAAATCTATTGAAGAAATTATGAATATTTTACAGAAAAAATCTGGTGTATACGGCTTATCTGGCGTTTCCAGCGACTTCAGGGATCTGGAGGCGGCTGCCAATGAAGGTAACGATAAAGCCAAAATAGCCAAAGATGTGTTTGCTTATCGTGTAGCAAAATACATTGGTTCTTATGCAGCGGCTATGAACGGAGTGGATGCAATTGCATTTACTGCCGGACTGGGAGAAAATGACGCCAAAGTAAGAGCTGAAATTCTGTCTTATCTGGAATTCCTTGGTATTAAGTTAAATACTGAAAACAATAATATCAGGGGCAAGGAAATTGTTATTTCTACCGAGGATTCAAAAGTTAAGGTTTGTGTAATTCCTACCAATGAAGAACTGGCAATTGCAAGAGAAACCGTTGCATTGGTCTAAAAAGTTTTTTTGTTTAGCAGGAAACCATTTGGCATTGTTATAATATACATTTTCCAGGGTGTATATTATCGGAGGACATTTATCGTATGGGAAATCCGAAGAAATTTCCTGTACGATAAAAATAGTCATTGACAAAACATAGTGCCCTGAATATAATATAAGAAGTGCGAATTTTTAAAGATAGGAGATTGTCATGAATATTAATTTATCCGAGATAATGTCTGTTAAAGGCAATATCAAACATATACAAGCCCCTATCGAACTTAAGAGTTTTTGCATGGAGGAGATAGAATATCCCTTTGCCAGTAAGTCTTTTGTTGATCTGACTCTAACGCACTTAGGGAACAGAAAAGTAAAGATGGAAGGCGAGGCAAAATTATCTTTATTAATTCCGTGCAGCAGATGCCTTGAAGAGGTGGAAACCTGGTTTGATCTGAAGATATCTCAGAATTTGGATTTTAATCAGGGTTCAGAAGACCGAATTGAGGAATTAGATGAAAAAAATTATATTAATGGATATAATCTGGATGTAGATTTATTAGTTTATAATGAAATACTTATAAACTTTCCCATGAAGGTTCTGTGTGACGAGGAATGTAAGGGTATTTGTAAAGTTTGCGGTAAGAATTTAAATAAAGGTACCTGCGACTGTGATACTTTTGTTCCCGATCCCAGAATGTCAGTTATCCGAGATATATTCAATAATTTTAAGGAGGTGTAATCATGGGAGCTATCTGTCCAAAGAATAAATCTTCAAGAGCAAGAAGAGACAGCCGCAGAGCAAACTGGAAAATGACTGCCCCTAACTTAGTTAAGTGCAGCAAGTGCGGAGCATTAATGATGCCACACAGAGTTTGCAAAGCTTGTGGATCTTATAATAAGAAAGAAATCATTCCACAGGATTAATTATTAATATGCTAATAAAATCAAGGGTTTCAATAATAATTCGACCCTTGATTTTTTTCTGTTTTAACCCAATTATAACCTAATTTGAATTTAACAATAAGTGTACGGTTATTCATTTAACATTGATAGATTTACAGGACGCATTAGTGGAAACATCCTATTCCCCAACCAGATATCGGAGGCATACCATATTCCATAGCTGTAATATAATCATTGCCCATAACCATTGCTTCTTCATCTCCATCGGCTTTCAGTCTGGCCTGTTCCGTAAGTCGTTTTTTCTGCTCAATTGGATTCACAAGTCCCGAATAAGCATTTATAACTTCGGCACCGTTGATGATTAATTGGAATCGGTCAACAATATCCGGATTATTGTCATTTACAGGTGCCAAAGGCGATAGGAAGGTAGGGTGCTCTGTCAAAAAAGTTGGATTAATAATTTTAGGACGACTTACTTTTTTTTATAATAAATCAATTAAATTGCCATATCCTAAATGATGAATGTCCATTTCGGATTCGAATTCAATATTTCTACTTTTAATTTCGGCTAAAAGTTCCTCTTAGCTTTCTAAAGGAATGCAAATACACCGAAACAAAAAGACGTGTTGAACGCTAACAAAAGATAGCATAAAACACGTCTTTTGAAAACAAATATTTATTTATTCTTTATTTAGTTTCCGCCAGGGCCGTCGCGTCTTTCCCGATTATCTTCACCGGTGCTGTCAATACTGGTAATGGAAGGATTTTTATTGATGTCGATTCTTCCGGGTGTTTTGTTTGTGGATTTGTCAGATGAGGAATTTGACGTTGAATTTGCCGAACCCTTGTTTTTGATTTTTGCCATAATAACTCCTTTCTTTTACATAAGTAATTAAACTTACTGTACAGGAGTTATTATAATTCATTTTTTTAATATTATACTTAATATTATTATATAAATATTATATACTTATAAATATAGTGTTAAACTCACAGTTTATAATTATATTGAGTCAATTTCGCTGTCATTTATAACTATGGCAGCTTTGCTGTTTAAGATATAGCGAAGAATGGATTTGACGTAAGTATTTTGTTGATTCGGGTCTGAAAAAAACTTATCTGTCAATTCAAAATATGTTAATTTGTCCGTAAATGTAAATTTAAATTCGGGAGTAATAATGCATTCTGTCTGGGGAAGAAAACGCCCTTGTTTTTTTATATAGCAGTTGGCTGGCTTTGCTTTTACTTTATAATCTTTATCTACATACATGGCGACACTTTTATGAATGGCCGTATCTTCCATGGGAAGGTAGTAATAATCTTTGTAATTTTCGAAAAAATACTTAAGCTCTCCGTCAAATACAGGAAGCTTTACGGTAAGCATATTATTTTTTACCAAAAGCCGGATAGAAGATATATCTTTAAAGCTTTTATGATACCCTGATTCGGTATCACATTGTGGTAATGGGCAAAGTAAGGCAAGGGGTTGGGGCAGACTAAAGGATAGCAAGGTTTCCATACATAAAAATGAAGATTGTTTAAGGCCCGAATGAAAAGATAGTTGACCCATTTGGCCTGTAAAAACGGATTCTTCCCTTGTCTGAATGTTCTGATAAGAGCAATTTTCAAATATATCCAGGTAATAAAGAATATCAGCTATTTGTATTAAATTTTTTACATCTTCCAGATTATGCAGTAAAATAATCTGGGATAATTCTTCGGAACTTAATTTTTTCGTATCATCCTTACTGATTGGAGTTAAACTATTATTATTGGCTTTGGGAGCCGGTTCCGTATGTGAGCTTTTCTGCAATAATTTTTCGTACTGTAATTTACCCAGATAGTTGGCATAAATTTGAATCAGGTCTTCCCCGCTGAAGGTATCAGTCCGTTTAATGCCTAAAAATTTTTCAATGGTCTTTAATTTATAGTTTGATAAAGGCAACACCCTTTTTATCTTTTGGATTTTTTTATATATATCATAACTTTCAATTTGGTCAAAGGAAAAATTTAAATTATATTTTTTGCACTTTTGCTGAATAAAAGGAATATCAAAGCCGGTTCCGTTATAGTGAATCAGACGCTTAAAGGATTTGACCACTTGAAAAAAAGCCTCTAAAATCTGTGGTTCGCTGTTTAAATCGTCGGCAAGCCACTGAGTTACCTGCCAGTCCTTATCTTTATAATACATACATCCGATTAAATACAGATAGGATGTATTAGAAGAAAAGCCTGTGGTTTCTATGTCAAAAAAAAGAATATCTTTCCAGTCGTAGGGAGCCATGACAGGATAAGATGGATTAATGTTTATTTTATTGGTAAAGGTTTTCATATTAACACCTGTGTTTTTCGTAAATTTAATAATATCCCTGCTTTTATCCCAGCTTTGCAGATTTTTTATACTTCAGCAAAGCCCTTCGGATAAGATGGGTATGCGTCTTTAGAAGAATATATCACTTAACAGCACGTCAACGTCAAAGTGTCCCATTGGGAAACTCTTTCTTGTATAATTGTATCATAAATACTCTACTTTACAAGTGAAGAATATGAATGTAAAATATCTGTGTATTTTGTGTGACAAATATGGTAAAATATGCATAATATCATGCGTAATAACTGCTGGCATGGAGTTGGAGTAAAGTTTTACTGTCTGTATTGAATAATCTGATTAAGGACGGATTTTCATGTGGAATTTAAAAGTTTTTGATCTGGACTTATTAAATATTTTTTACAATTTTGTTATTTACTCTTTTATCGGATGGATTTATGAAAGCTTATATGTGTCCATGAATAAGAAAACATGGGTAAACAGAGGATTTTTAAATGGCCCTATCATACCTATATATGGAGCGGGAGCCACCTTAATATATATGGCACTTTGGCAGTACCGAAAACAGTATTTGCTGGTATTTGTCGGAGGCATGATTTTAGCTACTTTACTTGAATATGTGACTTCTTTTTTTATGGAATTGTTTTTTCATGCAAAATGGTGGGATTACAGTGATTTTAAGTTTAATATAAATGGCAGGGTGTGTTTGCCGGTTTCCCTGTTCTGGGGACTGTTATCCATTCTTTTGATAGAATTGATTCAACCCCGTATGGTAAAACTAATCGAAGCCATTCCGGAAACTCCCGGTGAATATGCGGGATATGTTATATTGCTGTTAATATTAACCGATACAAGTATTACAATCGTACATACTTTGCAGTTAGACAGGATTCTGTCAGAATTGCAAAGAATTAAAGGCGATTTTTTGGATTATCTTGACAAATTCAAAATATATGGAAACAGAGAGGAATTAAGGCAAAAAATATCGGCTTATAAGCCTGCCGAATTAATAGAGAATGTTCGTTTATTTTTCGATGAAAACAAGGATAAATTAATTGAAAGAAATAAATTAATCGAAGGATTTGACATAAAAAAACTGCGTACAGATTTGGAAAACCATATGAAAGAATATCTGGGCAAACTGCAGTCAGGAGTAAACAAAACAAGTTACGTTCAAAGGCGTTTGTTAAAAGCCTTTCCGGGATTGCGATTTAAAAGACATGAGCTGGAGTTAACAAGTTTAAGAGAAAGATTGAGAAAAGGTATCAGTAAAGAGAGGTGGCGAGAAATGAGCAATATTTTACATGACGATATTAAGGGAACCACCAAAAGTTATTTAAGCGGTTTTTTGCGGGTTACTTTGGTTGGAGCATTGGTAATCGGTCAATTTGTGGCTCTTTTCATGCTTACATACTGGCTTAGCGAATCGACGATTTATATTTATCTGATTATTGAGATATTAAGTATTTTTATTATCATCGGTCTTGTTAATGACAACCGGAGCCCTTCCTATAAAATAGGCTGGATTTGCATTGTGCTCATATTGCCTTTGACCGGACATATTATGTATGCCTTATGGGGCAAAGCCGGTACCAAGAAAAAAATTGAAAAACAGGTGTTGGCTAAGTTAAATCATGGTTATCAGTATCTGCATTACGATCCAAAACTGGCTGAAGAATTTGCCGAAAAGTATCCGATGAAATGCAGGATGTCAAGATATATGGAAACTCAGCATTTTCCATTATTTAAAAATAACCATGTCACATATTATCCTATGGGTGAAGATACCTTTAAGGCAATTTTTGAGGATATAAAAAAGGCGGAAAAGTTTATTCTGATTAATTTCTTTATTGTCGGCCAGGGCGTATTATGGGATAATATGCACAAACTTCTCTTAGACAAAATCCATCAGGGCGTACGAGTTATGTTTATGTATGATGATTTTGGCGCAACGCTTAGGACTCCGACGAATTTTAAAAGAACCCTGGAAGCGGAAGGATTTGAAATTGGCGTATTTAATCCAATCCATAAGTATACCGAAAAACTTTACTTAAACTACCGGAGTCATCAAAAAATCATAGTAATAGACGGCAACATAGGATATACCGGAGGCATGAATCTGGCAGATGAGTATGTCAATCTGATACAGCGGTTTGGCAAATGGAAAGACAATGCGGTCAGAGTGGAAGGGGATGCTGTCTGGGGGCTTACCGTTACTTTCCTGCAGATGTGGGAAATCTGCAATCCTCAGACTGTGATTGATTATGATATATTCCGTCCCACAAAAGCATTTCCGCCCAACGACGTATATTGCCATGTAATTTCGGATGGACCGGCCAATAATCCCAATAACCCAATCGAAAGTATTTACATGCAAATTATCCATTATGCAAGAAAGTTTGTTTATATAACCACACCGTATCTCATTATTGAGGATAACATGAAACAGGCGCTGATTACGGCGGTAAAAAGTGGTGTTGATGTTCGGATTATTACTCCTTATATTCCGGATAAAAAGAATGTGAAATGTCTGACCAATTATAACTATGGTCAGCTTTTGGAAGCAGGAGTTAAGATTTATGAATATCAGCCGGGATTTATCCATGCCAAGACCATTATTAATGAAGATTGTGGCATTGTTGGCACCATCAATATGGATTACCGCAGTTTTTATCTGCATTACGAATGCGGCCTCTGGATATGCAATAAGGAAGTCATTGATGTAATTAAGGATGATTTGCAGAATACCATGGATGTCAGTGTGGAAATAACCTATCAGCAATGGAAAAACAGGCCATGGTACTTAAAAACTTATCAGAGAATACTTAATCTGTTTTCAACTCTGTTATAATCCAAAACGAACACCTGTTTTGAAAGCTCTTGCTTAATTACTTTATTAAGGTTATAATAAAGTTAATTAAGCAGGACTCATTAGAAAGGCTAGGTATTATATGATATCATACATAAAAGGTGAATTGGCAGAAATAAAGGAAGACAGTATTGTAATTGAGGCAAACGGCCTGGGTTACGAAGTCCGAATGCCCCTTTCTTCCATAGACAATCTGCCTGAGGTTGGAAGCCAGATAAAAGTTTATACTTATTTATATGTCAGGGAAGACGTAATTGGTTTATTCGGATTCTTGTCCCGGGATGACCTTAATGTGTTTAAATTATTAATTACGGTAAATGGAATTGGACCGAAGGGGGCATTGGGAATACTATCCTCACTTACAGCGGATGATCTGCGGTTTGCCGTCCTTTCTGATGATGTAAAGACCATAGCGAAAGCGCCTGGGATTGGTGCCAAAACAGCCAGTAAGCTAATCCTTGAATTAAAAGACAAGTTAAAACTTGCGGATGCATTTGAACAAAGACTGGAAAACAGTCTGGAAGAACAAAAGGAAGCCAAAGTTAATGATTTAAGCCTATCCGATGTCCGCAGGGAAGCCATCGAAGCCCTGGTTGTTTTAGGCTATTCCCGGACGGATGCCGCAAAAACGGTAAGAAACATTAAGATTACAGAGGGTATGACCTCTGAGGATGTTTTAAAACAAAGTTTAAAAAGATTAGTATAGAAATTACGGGTGTCTAAATGGGAAAACGTATTATTACTACAGAAATAATAGATGAAGATAAAAAAATAGAAAATACTTTAAGGCCAAAGTTTCTGAAAGATTACATAGGCCAGACTAAGGCCAAGGAAAATCTGAAAGTGTATATAGAGGCTGCCAAGAAGCGGAAAGAAAGTCTGGACCACGTTCTTTTTTATGGGCCGCCGGGCCTGGGAAAAACTACTTTGGCCGGTATTATAGCCAATGAAATGAATGTAAACTTAAAAGTAACTTCAGGACCTGCCATTGAAAAACCGGGAGAAATGGCTGCAATACTTAATAATCTCCAGGAAGGCGATGTCCTGTTTGTAGATGAGATTCACCGGCTGAACCGGCAGGTAGAGGAACTTTTGTACCCTGCTATGGAGGATTTTGTTATTGATGTTGTAATCGGGAAAGGTGCTTCCGCAAAATCCATACGAATTGACCTGCCAAAATTTACTCTGGTTGGTGCCACTACCAGAGCCGGCATGCTTACGCCTCCTTTAAGGGACCGTTTTGGAGTGGTAAACCGGCTGGAATTTTATACGGTGGAAGAGTTAAAGGAAATTATATGCCGTTCAGCCCAGGTACTTAATGTAAAAATAGACGAGGAAGGGGCAATGGAATTAGCCAGACGTTCCAGAGGGACTCCAAGACTGGCAAACCGTCTGTTAAAAAGAGTGCGGGATTTTGCTCAGGTCAAATATGACGGGTATATAACAAAAGAAGTGGCAGAATTTGCCCTGGATTTACTGGAAGTGGACAAGTTAGGCCTTGATAATACCGACAGAGAAATATTGCTTACTATGATTGAAAAATTCGGCGGAGGACCGGTTGGAATAGAAACTGTGGCAACTACCATCGGTGAGGATGCAGGAACTATCGAAGAGGTTTATGAGCCTTATCTGGTTCAAAACGGGCTGATTTTACGAACACCAAGAGGAAGAGTTGTATCGGATTTAGCTTACAGGCACTTAGGACTTCGTTAAGAAAAGCTTGTGTAACAGAAAGAGATGGTTTATAATACAATAAAAGGGCGGGTTTATATTAACTCTGAGGAGCGATTACATGAATAAGATGAACAATGTCGAGGTAATCATTAATAACAAAAGATATACCATAAGTGGGTATGAAAGCGAAGAATACCTGCAAAAAGTTGCATCTTATATTAATAACAAACATATGGAATTTAAAAAGCAGGATTCTTATAAAATGCTGGACGCAGAAATGCGAAGCATTTTAATGGAAATCAATATAGCCGATGACTATTTTAAAATCCGAAACAGGATAAAAGATTTGGAAAATGAAAATGACAGTAAAAGCAATGAAATTTTTGACTTAAAACATGAGTTAATATCTGCCCAGACAAAACTGGATGCAGCGGTTAAAGAAATCGAAGAATTAAAAAATGAATTAAATGAAGCCCAGAAAAAAATCATTCGTCTGGAAACTGAATTAATGGATAAAAATAAACAAAGCCAATAAGAATTAAACTGTTGCAAAACTCAAGTTTATGCCCCTTGCATATCCCATGTAAGGACTAACTAATTTTGCTGCAGTTTTTTTTAACTTTGTGTGAAAATAAGGTAAAGAACGGAGTAATACATGAAAAAGATTGAAATTTTAGCACCTGCAGGATCCTATGAAAGTCTGGTAGCTGCCGTAAATGCCTGCGCGGATGCCATATACATCGGCGGAACCAAATTCGGAGCCAGAGCATATGCGGATAATCCGGATGAAGAAAACCTGCTGCGTGCCATTGATTATGTTCACGTACATGGTAAAAAAATATATATGACAGTGAATACTTTATTAAAAAATTCGGAATTAGAAAACGAGCTGTATGAATATTTACAGCTTTATTATAAACAAGGTCTGGATGCAGTTATTGTGCAGGATCCGGGAGTATTGGAATTTATCCATGAAAATTTTCCTGACCTTCCTATACATGCCAGTACCCAGATGACCTTAACTATGGCAAACAGCGCCAATATACTGAAAAAGAAAGGCGTTACCAGAATTGTCACGTCCAGAGAATTAGACCTTGATGAAATTAAGACAATCCGTTCTAATACGGATCTTGAAATAGAATCTTTTGTTCATGGGGCTTTATGCTATTGCTATTCCGGGCAATGCCTTATGAGCAGTATGCTTGGCGGAAGAAGCGGAAACCGTGGCAGATGTGCCCAGCCTTGCAGAATGCCATATCAATTGACGGGAGACGGAAAAAAGATAACGGGGCCTTTCGACAAATATTTATTAAGTCCTAAGGATATTTGTACCATTGAGATTATTCCCGATTTAGTGGATGCGGGGATTGATTCCTTTAAAATAGAAGGAAGAATGAAACGACCGGAATATACGGCAGGTGTAACCCGCGTTTACCGAAAGTATACGGATAAATACCTTGAACTTGGTAGAAAAGAATATGAAAATTATTTACTTAACCATAAGGATGAAGTAAAACAGGATATTTTGGAATTAAAAGATTTGTATAACCGGGGCGGTTTTACTTCAGGGTATTATAAAGAAAGAAACGGACGAGATATGATTTCCTTAATTCGACCCAATCATACCGGTGTACTGGTGGGAAAGGTGATTAAAATCAATGGTTCACAGGCCGTAATTCGGTTAGAGGAAAATATTAATGCCCAGGATGTACTGGAAATAAGAAGTGAAACGGATAATTTATATGAATTTACCGTTAAGACAGGTGAATTAAAAGGAAATAATTATATCACAAACCTGGGAAAGAATTCCAGAGTAAGAAAAAACAACCTTGTGTACCGGACCAAAAACAATCAGCTCATTCATGACCTGTCGGAAAAATACCTGAAAACAAGTGAAAAAATACCGGTAACCGGGATTTTAACAGCCTGTGTCGGAAATCCCTTAAAAATAAACATAACCTGTAAGGATGCGTCAGTTGAAATTTTTGGAGATGTGGTTTCCGAGGCAAAAAACCGGCCCATGACAGAAGACAAAATAAAAAAGCAGATTTTAAAAACCAATGAAACAGACTTTTATTTTCAGGATTTGTCCGTGACTTTAAAGGGAAAAGCTTTTATACCGATTCAGAAATTAAACGAATTAAGGCGGAACGGATTAAATCAGTTATGGTATGCTTTAGCCGGAAAGTATCGCAGAATATTGCCGGACAAGGATAACTTTCCTGTACCGGATAAAGAAACAAGCAAGGTTTTCCATTCCTTTCTTCATGGGAAAGACGAGAGCGTTAAGGGAAAATTAGGCATATGCGCCGCGGTTAGTACGAAAGAACAGGCAATGGCAGCCTGTGAAATAAAGGATGTTGAAGCCATTTATCTGGAAAGTGATGCCGTTTCCTTTAATGAATTGAAGGCTTTGACAGAATATATAAAGGAAAAGGGAAAAAGGAGTTATATTCTTTTTCCTTATATTTTCCGAAAGGCAAACTATGAGTTTTTTCTACGGAATAAAGCTGTTTTGGAAGACAATACTATAAATGGATATATTTTACGCAACTACGAAGCCTATTATCTGGCTGCGTATGAACTAAAGGCAAAAGAACATGGCAAAGAAATCATTACGGATTATAACCTGTATGTTATGAACCGTTATGGCGCCAGATTCTGGGAAAAATTAGACGTTAACCGGTTTACAGCTCCGGTAGAATTGAATTATAATGAGTTAAAACAGATGGCGGGAATTTATTCGGATTTAATCGTATACGGATACCTTCCCCTGATGGTTTCCGCCCAGTGCCTGGTTAAAACGGCTTTAGGCGGTAACAGCCCGCATTTGGGCGGAGCCCGAAATAATCCTTGTTGTGGAAATGAAATGAAAGATGTAAGGCTGATTGACCGTTATCAGAAAGAAATGCGTGTGATACGTCATTGCAGAAATTGTTATAATACAATTTATAACAGCCAGTGTTTGTCCCTTTTATCCAACTGGGATGAAGTGGGTAACTTGGGCCTTAAAAATATCCGGTTAAACTTTACCTTTGAAACTTTCGAGGAGACAAAAAATATATTACAAGCATTTATTCGTACTTACCGGTATAATAGTCCTGCAAAAGAGATAGAAAATTATACCCGGGGACATTTTAAACGCGGCATAGAATGATTTTTGTCTCTGTAATACCAATAAAAGGGGTTGAATATGCTTGGTCAATATAGTGACAGAGTTTGTAAAATATATCAACATTATTTTGATAGCCATTTATACTTATTATGCCTACCGGGTATATCGTTTTAGTGATAAAAATAAGCAGAACAGAATATACCGAAGAATGAGCTATATTATTTTTGAAATACATTTTATCAGTTATCTTGTGCTCTATCTTAACAGCAAGAGTACCAAAATTATAATTTTATATGCTATGGAAGTAATATCCCTCATACTGGTTTTATCTTTATATCAGTGGATTTATGTCAATTTGTCCAGGCAAATTCTTCATAATATGTTATTAATGTTAACCATTGGTTATATAATGTTAGCCCGTTTGTCTTACAATAAAGCGGTTAAGCAGTTTATCATTGCATCCGCCGCTTTCGGAGCATGTCTGATTCTGCCGCTTTTAATTGACAAACTGAAATATCTGCCAGAATTGGGCTGGATTTATGGAATCCTTGGTATTATTTCACTTACTCTTGTACTGTTTTGGGGAACTGAAAACTATGGCGCAAAAAACTGGTTCCATATGGCAGGCATTTACTTTCAACCTTCTGAATTTGTTAAAATATTGTTTGTGTTTTGTATTGCTTCCTTATTGTCAAAACGGACGGATTTTCGCTATGTTGTTTTGGTTACTGCTTTGGCTGCCTTGCATGTTATTATACTGGTACTGGAGAAAGATTTGGGAGGAGCTTTGATTTTTTTTGTTACTTATCTGGTTATGCTTTTTGTGGCTACCTCCAATCCGTTTTATTTTTTTTCAGGTTTACTGGCAGGGTGCGGGGCTTCCTATTTGGCATACCGCTTGTTTGGTCATGTAAGGATTCGTGTTATGGCCTGGAGGAATCCCTGGGCATTAATTGATAACGAAGGATATCAGGTCACGCAGTCATTGTTTGCTATCGGGACGGGAGGCTGGTTTGGCATGGGACTTATGAAAGGGCTTCCCACCAGTATACCGGTGGTGACCAGTGATTTTATATTTTCTGCCATATCCGAAGAAATGGGTGGATTATTTTCTTTCTGCCTGATTTTAATATGCATCAGTACCTTTGTTATGTTCATAAACATTGCAATGAAATTAAGCAATCATTTTTATAAATTTACCGCCCTGGGGCTTAGTATTATGTATATTTTTCAGGTGTTTTTATCCGTCGGCGGCGTAACAAAATTTATTCCTTCAACAGGCGTTACTTTGCCGTTAATCAGTTACGGAGGAAGTTCCATATTAAGCAGTATTATGATGTTTAACGTAATACAAGGACTTTATGTACTGGGTCAGGATAGGAATGATAAAATTGAGAAGAAAAAAAGGAAAAGAGAAACAGAATAAAGGCATAAAAACATTTCGTTCGGATAAGATTAATATTCTTAACCAGTTAGTTCGGGAAGATAAGACAAAAGCGGATTCTGAACAGGGAGGCTTTCGTAAAAGCAAAAAGGAACAGGCCAATCGGGAAATTATTCTTGTTACTTATATTTTCGTAGGGCTATTTGTACTGGTACTGGGCTATTTTACAAATTTTTTAGTTAACCAGAGTTCGGAAGTAATCAACAATGCTTACAATAAGCGCCAGGACTTACTTGCCGAACAGATTGTTCGGGGCGATATTATTTCCGCTGACGGTCAGGTTTTGGCCCATACTGTTACGGACGGAAAAGGAAATGAAAGAAGAGATTATCCCTTTGGAAGACTGTTTGCCCATGCCGTGGGAAGATTTTCAAAAGGAAAGACAGGTTTGGAAGCAACGGAGAATTTTCATCTTCTTACGTCCAACAACAACCCTGTCAGTAAAATTTTAAGAGAATTATCCGGAGAAAAAAATATTGGGGACAATGTAATCGCCACGTTGGATACTCGTCTTCAGAAAGCTGCCTATGATGCCTTGGGGGATCACAAAGGAGCGGTGGTGGTTATGGAGCCTTCTTCCGGAAAAATCCTAGCCATGGTTTCAAAACCTGACTATGATCCAAATAATATAGACGAAAAGTGGGAAGACTTAGTAGAAGACAGTGATAATAATTCGGCCCTTATTAACCGTGCGACCCAGGGTTTATATCCGCCGGGGTCCACTTTTAAAATTCTTACGGCTCTGGAATATATGAAGGAAAATCCGGATTATGAAAAGTATAGCTACAACTGCAGCGGAAAAGGCATATTCAATGACATAACCATTAATTGTTATAATAATAAAGCCCATGGAGAAGAAGATTTAATGGAGTCTTTTGCCAAATCCTGCAATTCTTCCTTTGCCAATATTGGTGTGTCATTAAATCTGACATCTTTTCATAAGTTATGCGAAATGTTTTTATTTAATTCATCCTTGCCTACCAATCTGGTATATAACAAAAGCAGTTTTGTGCTGACGAAAAAGTCCCCTGCCGGAGAAATCCCCCAAACAGTTATAGGCCAGGGCAAAACCCAAATTACACCTCTTCATAATGCTCTGATTGTGTCAACCATAGCTAACGGAGGGGTGATGATGAAACCTTATTTGGTGGATCATATTGAAAATCAGAACGGAAATGTTATTAAAAAATACATGCCGGAAATTTATAATACCATAATTACCCCGGATGAAGCCCAAATACTAACTACGTTTATGAGAGAGGTGGTTACAGACGGTACGGCAACCGCTCTTAACGGCAAGCAATATACCGTTGCCGGAAAAACCGGTTCTGCCGAATACGAGGAAGGGAAACCGGCTCATGCCTGGTTTGTTGGCTTTGCCCCGGCAGAAAATCCGGAAATCGCCGTCAGCATAATTGTGGAAAGTGTTGGAACGGGCAGCGAATATGCCGTGCCTGTGGCCTCCAAAATATTTGATACTTATTTTGCCAATAAATAATTACACAAATCGAAAATTTTCATGGTCAAAATCAGAAATATCGCTGTAACCTGTTTGTATTTGTGAGAATTGCATAAATATCTGTTGAACAATTATGAAATATGATGTATACTGTAAGTAGAAAAATCGACACACCCAGGAGGGATTGCGATGATTGAAGCAACGAGCTGTGGCGGTGTAGTTATATTCAGAGGAAAGATTTTACTACTGTATAAGAACTATAAAAACAAATATGAAGGTTGGGTTCTCCCGAAAGGGACTGTGGAGGAAGGAGAAGAGTATAAGGAGACAGCGATACGTGAAGTAAAGGAAGAAACAGGTACGGATGCCTGTATAATTAAATATATCGGCAAAAGTCAGTATACGTTCAGTACACCACAGAATACAGTAATAAAGGATGTTCATTGGTATTTAATGATGTCTGATAGCTATTACAGCAAACCGCAAAGAGAGGAATACTTTATGGATTCCGGCTATTACAAATTTCATGAAGCATATCATATGCTTAAATTCACCAATGAGAAGCAGATTTTAGAGCGAGCATATAACGAATATGTGGACTTAAAGAAAAGTAATCTTTGGGGGAATAAAAAATATTTTTAATAAAACGGTAAAAGGCAAGTTTTTTCACTTGCCTTTTTTTCGTCATAAATGAAATTACAGGCTAAGTTTAACAAAAATAGAAAAAGGACTTGCTATCTTTTAAAGCCTGTGTTATAATTCTGTTGCTAAATTGCACGTATGTTGATTTTTAGCACGGTGCTCTGTTATCAGGGTCTGCTAAAGAAAGGATACATACGGAAGATTAACCAAATGGAGGTAAATTATGAGCGTTATTTCAATGAAACAATTACTTGAAGCAGGTGTGCATTTCGGACACCAGACCAGAAGATGGAACCCTAAGATGGCTGAGTACATCTACACTGAAAGAAACGGAATTTATATCATCGACTTACAAAAATCCGTTGTTAAAGTAGATGAAGCTTACTATGCAATTAAGAACATTGTTGCAGAAGGCGGAAAAATTCTCTTTGTCGGAACGAAAAAACAGGCCCAGGATTCCATTAAGTCCGAAGCAGAACGTTGCGGTATGTATTATGTAAATGAAAGATGGTTAGGCGGTATGTTAACCAACTTCAAAACTATCCGCAGCAGAATTGAAAGATTAAAAGAAATCGAAGCTATGTCCCAGGACGGTACTTTTGATGTTCTTCCTAAGAAAGAAGTTATTGCTTTAAAGAAAGAATGGGAGAAACTTGAAAAGAACCTTGGCGGTATTAAGGATATGAAGACTCTTCCTGATGCGATTTTCGTTGTAGACCCTAAGAAGGAAAGAATTTGTGTTCAGGAAGCTCACACATTAGGTATTCCATTAATTGGTATTGCGGATACAAACTGCGATCCGGAAGAATTAGATTATGTAATTCCTGGTAATGATGATGCCATCAGAGCTGTTAAATTAATTGTTGCCAAGATGGCAGATGCTGTTATAGAAGCAAATCAGGGTGTTCAGATGACAGATACATCTGAAGAAACCGAGGAAGCAACTGATGAAGCTGAGGAAGCAGTGGTAGATGCAGCTGTTGAAACCACTGAAGAAGTAGCTGAAGTTGCATCAGAAGAAGCATAATCAAATCAATTTAATGGAGGTATTTTAACATGGCTATTACAGCAGCAATGGTAAAAGAATTAAGAGAAATGACCGGAGCAGGCATGATGGATTGTAAAAAAGCTCTTGCCGCTACGGATGGAGATATGGATAAGGCAATCGAATTTTTACGTGAAAAAGGCTTGGCAGCAGCTGAGAAGAAAGCCGGAAGAATTGCGGCAGAAGGTATCTGCGCAACTTCTGTAAGCGAAGACGGTAAGGTTGCCGCTATCGTAGAAGTTAACAGTGAAACTGATTTCGTTGCCAAAAACGAGAAATTCAGAGATTATGTTACAGCTGTTGTTAATCAGGCAGCGAAAACTTCAGCTACAGATATCGATGCATTTTTAGCGGAAAAATGGGAATTAGATCCTTCCAGAACAGTAAAAGAAGAATTATCATCCCAGATAGCCATTATCGGCGAAAACATGAATATAAGAAGATTTCAGAAACTTGTTGCTGAAAATGGTTTCATAGAATCCTACATTCATGGCGGCGGAAGAATTGCTGTTCTTGTTGAAATGGAATGTGCCGTTTACAACGCTGCAGCGAGAGAAGCAGCTAAGAATGTAGCAATGCAGATCGCAGCTATTTATCCGAAGTATGTCAGAAGATCCGAGATTCCTCAGGATTTCATCGATCATGAAAGAGATATCTTAAAAGCACAGGCTATGAATGAAAATACAGGAAAGCCTGAAAACATTATCGAAAAAATGATCGAGGGACGTTTAAATAAAGAATTAAAAGAAATATGCTTGGTTGACCAGGTATATGTAAAGGACAGTGACTTAACTGTTCAGAAATATCTTGATAACGTATCCAAAGAACTGGGAACACCTATTTCTGTTAAGAGATTCGTTCGTTATGAAACCGGCGAAGGCCTTGCAAAGAAGGAAGAAAACTTCGCAGAAGAAGTTGCTAAGCAAATGGGAAGCAATTAGGATTTTTAAAGTAAATGCTAAATGCCTGGAGAATGCAGTATTCCTAGGAATTACGTATGGTAGCTTTTTGTCAACTGTTGGGGTATGATTGCTTGCAATCATGCTCCAATATTTGATTTAGAGCTATTTTTATGGTCTTTGTCAAGCATTGGGGGAATATGATTTTTGGTAGGCTCTTTGTCAGGTGTTGGGGTGTGATTGGTCTGAATCATGCCTATCCACTGAATTTAGAGCCATTTTTATATATTTTTCAAAAACATTTGTTTTTGGGCATGAGAAATAAACATTGTGCCAGGCTGTCTTATTTAGTTAAACTCCTTTTATGCAATTACCTGTACATTGATTTTCATGCGGACATACAATAGCATCTACATTTTAACATACTCCATACTTGCTTGATTACTAGTTAAAGTTAAAATCAGAGAATCATTTTTATACAATTGATATTTGGTATAACATAAGATTCCTTCGTCAATTTTCCTTATCATATCCCCAGATTTCGGAGCTTTTAATTCATTTACATTATCTGATTTAATTCTTACATACAATTTATACTTACCTTGTTGTATAAGGCATCCTTCCTCATTATAAAAAATAACTTTACTTCCTAGATAAGTTGCAAATCTAAATTGCTTTTTATTATATTGAATCACTCCGATACAACCAGTAAAAGAGAAATTTAACATTGGGATAGTTGCTATGGATACCATAACACTTCCTGTCTTATTTTTAAAATTATTACATTGACTCCATAAATAATGATGCGGGAAGGAACACCCCCAATCTGATTCAATATATCCGATACCATTATTGAAATCCATAACTTCCTTGTTGATTATTAATTCTCCAGCCACTTTATGGGATAAACTATATACTCTATGATTGCATTCCATAAAAGGGAATAATTTAAATGGTCCCATAATATCATAACCTGGTTTTGAAAGTTTTCCATAATGTAATTTTCCTTTTATGACAAGATCACTTCGTTTAATGTCAATTTTAATTCCGCGATGGGTAAATAGATTACGACCAATTCTAATATATAACTTTTCCTTATCAAAGTAGCATTGATTAAAAGGATAACTTATAAAATAAGAAGAAGTATCGGTGATAACTTGAATGAACCCAACCTTACAACCAAATTGATTTATCGATATACCTGGTATAAACGATATGATCTTATTATTCTTCTGGTGCTTAAAATACCAACCTTCAAAATATTCATGTGTTTTTCTTGTTCCATGATAAAACTTCATTGTTACCTCCACTCTTACTTAACGTTATTTGTATAATTATCATATTTACTATAGTTTCGGTAATTTTATAGAAAAATATCAATAATTTAAATGGACTCGTTTTTAAACGATCTCTGATTTTAATTGTTTTGTTCCTCCTTATCGAATGATGAGTAGTTGTAATGGATTCCCATAAAATACATTTCCACTAATGACAGCAATCCACCCTGTCATATTGTTTTATTTGTACGTGATATTTGTAAGGACTAATTATCCCCTCCATTAACTTATATATGGAAAATAATAACTTGAAATGTAAAAAATTAGTTGACAGATATAATTAAAAAATGCAAGTACGCCTGTACATAAGGGTAGAGCTGAAGTACAACGATTGATGGAACTACTGCAAAACGTGCTGCTGGAGATTCCGGAGGTATTTCGGGAACATGATCCGTAAGCGTCAAATAAGTCAGTGTTTATAAAGAACCAGACAACCTGCTTTCCATAAGGGCTTTTTACACTGTAAGTTTTATCTATAACCGTACTTGAATCTGAGATAGAGATGGAATATTATAGATAACCTTATATAAGATTATGATAAAGCTGAAAACTAGTTAAATAATGAATTATATATAGAATATAATGGGCTATTACTATGAGAAGATGCTTTGTAATAGTCCATTATAACGTTCTTTTTTATTATCTTATAGGAGAAAATTATAAATAAACATAAAATAATTTTAATGTGTCGTAATATGAGGTGTTAGATACTATCCCCCCAAGTATTTAAAAATCCTCCGGTACTCACCATTCTCAACCCAGGTTCCCAATAGGTTACATAGAAATTTACGGAAATATTCCTGTCTAGGGCAGGATAAAAAAGCTTCTGCAATTGGTAAGCATCTTTCCAAAGCAGGAAGTCTAATGGTAAAATTGTCTAAATAATCAGCGATACAGTCTTGAAAATTAGCAAAATTATTATATAATAATAGTAAAAGTTGCAATATCTTATTTTTTGATAAGAAGATTTTGCAAAATTCAAAAAGGAAAAAGCTAAATGTTTCAATAATCATTGACAGAAACCCGATTTTTTACAGAAAGAATCTGGTTTTTAATAAGGAAATATCGTTAAGTACAGCGATTAATCCTGACAAAAGAAATTAATAATAATATTTAAGGAGGGTTATAAAATGGCAGTTAAAAACGCAATGACAGCTGACTTTTTACGTACCGCATACGGCGGCGAAAGTATGGCTCATATGAGGTATCTTTACTGGGCTGGAGTAGCCCAAAAGGAAGGCTATCCTAACGTAAGCAAATTGTTTGAGGCAATTGCTTATGCGGAAAGCGTTCATGCAAACAATCATTTTAAGGAACTCGGTAAGGATATTCAGGATGCTTCAGTAACTGCCGGAGCAGTATTCGGGGACGGAAAGACGGTAGATAATCTTCAGGGAGCAATTAACGGAGAGTTGCATGAAGTAGAACAGATGTATCCGGTTTACCTGAATGCGGCAGAATTTCAGAAGGAAGAAGGAGCAAAACGATCCTT
>JBKEEJ010000032.1:0-22961 GCA_047777345.1 Lachnoclostridium sp.
CACCTTCTGCAATTTTGGTAATGGTTCCGGTTATTTTAGGCAGATTGGTTGTGTCCTGTACATGAATGTTATTGGATTTTAATAACTCCAGGTAGAGCTTTTCGCACTCACTGGTCGTATCTCCGATAGCCACAAGCTGGTACTTGGAAATATTTACCATGGCATATTTTTTAACAAGGCCGGCATCGTCCTTTAAGGCGATAAAGTAAGTTGGTTCTCCTCCGATATTTAGTAAGAGAGGAAAAGTCGCCCGGTATCCTAGGTGCTGGACCTGACCTTCCGCAGAAGCCATGGCGGAATATTCTTCGGCACCGGGTATGGAATAAAATCTGGTTTCGGCAGTGCGCTGATTCATAAGGACAAAGCCAACGTTGGATTCGTCTTTTCCAACACTGGTAACACCGGTATAAACCCAGACATCGTCATCCAATGCCACATAATTATATCCATCCGTTGTTTCAAGCACATCCTTTTGGCTGAACACAGAGTTTAAGAAGCCATGGCGAAGGGTACCATAATAATCATACAAGGAGATTAAAAGGTCAGCGGAGTAAACCCGGTCCACCCATTTTGGAACGTCTTTTACAGCCAAGTCCTCATACTGGCCGGTTATTGCATTTACCAAAACCACCCGGCCTATTGTCTGCCCGCCGAATAATCCGATGGTAAAATCCTTGACGGGACATACCCAGTAGGGAGTACCGTTGTCGTCGATTTCAAAATTTAAAGTATCAAATATATAAGTAGGGAAGTGAAAACGCAAATAACGGTTTATATTTCTTCCAAAATATTCGGACTGGGAATAACGGATTCCATTGGTAAGCTTAATTAATTGGACTTCCTGAGTAGCCATATCGATTTGGATATAGGCCGGAATGCCTTTTTTATGGTTGGTCAGCCATTTAAAAAAGGAACCGTATTCAAGAGGGGTAACTCTGGTTGGTACGCCCTTATAGTTGATTTGGGTATAATTGTCGGCAACTTCAAACTGGGACACATAATCAACCATGCTGCCCATTTTTCTGGATCCTAAAAGGGCGGCGGAATCCTTATCCAGAATCGGAATTTTATCCAAAGAAATTTCCTTTATATCTTCCGTAAAATTCCCTTGGTTAATTTTAAGCATCTGCTGATATTTTTTCGCATTTATCATAGGAGATGACAAAAGGCTTCCTATTATAAAAATTAGAAGAAAAATACCGGTAAGGGAAAGAGTAGCCGCAAATAATTTGTTTTTAACAATTGTTTTTGCAGTTTTTTGGTACTGACTGTCAAATTTTATTGCGAAAAATCCGGTAATAAGGCATAGCACAACGAAAGCACCCAGTATAAAAAACCAGAATCCCCGGGAATGGATATTAAAGGCAGGCAGTGTGACATAGTAGTAAATATAAACCGCCAGTATAATAAAAAGTAGGGGTATAACTATTTTTAAAAATTTTTTCATAATAAACCTCTTTTCTGACTTCATATCATTATTTAATAAACCCTTTTAGAAAACAAAGGTTTCGTCATATTTTTATCCTAATCATAGCAAACCCAGTTGAAAAGTCAATTATAATTCGATTAGAAAAACATTAAATTGCCGGGGAGCAAAATATATGCCGGACCCGGAAAATAAAATTTTAGTTTCCTTTTTATATAAAAGCTGTTAAAATGTCATGGATGATATTTTTACAAACTAATCTTGGAGGTACACATGAATATACTATTTGTTTCGCTTGGCTGTGATAAAAATCTGGTAGACAGTGAAGTGATGCTTGGATTAATTAAAGACAAAGGATATCAGATAACCAATGTTGAGCCGGAAGCCGATGTTATTGTGATAAATACCTGCTGTTTTATAGACGATGCCAAAGAAGAAAGTATTAATACCATACTGGAAATGGCAGAATACAAAAAAATGGGAAGGCTAAAAGGCCTGATTGTAACCGGCTGTATGGCACAGCGGTATAAGGAAGAAATCCTCAACGAAATGGATGAAGTGGATGCGATACTTGGAACATCCAGCTACAATGAAATTGTAAATGTAATCGAAGACGTATTAAAAGGAAAGAAAAGTGTTTTCGTAAAAGACCCGGATGAAACACAGGATGTGAACACAAGCCGGATTAATACCACAGGAGGCTATTATTCTTACCTTAAAATAGCCGAAGGATGTGATAAACACTGCACATACTGTATTATTCCCAAAATAAGGGGTAATTATAGAAGTGTACCCATGGAAAAGCTGATTAATGAGGCAAAAGAACTGGCTGCGGCCGGGGTAAAAGAACTGATATTAGTGGCTCAGGAAACCACTCTTTATGGAAAAGATCTGTATGGGGAAAAACGGCTTCCGGAATTACTAAAAGAATTATGCAAAATTGACGGACTGGAATGGATTCGTATTCTCTATGCATATCCGGAGGAGATTACCGATGAATTAATTCATGTTATCAAATCGGAGGATAAAATCTGCAATTACATTGATATGCCCATTCAGCATGCCAGTGATGCCGTTTTAAAAAGAATGGGACGAAGAACAAACAAAGAGGAACTAAAAACCATCATAAACAAACTTCGTGCCAATATACCGGACATATGCATAAGGACTACTTTAATTACGGGCTTTCCCGGTGAGACAGATGAAGAGCATGATGAATTAAAAGAATTTGTAAGGGAAATGAAGTTTGATCGCCTGGGCGTATTTACTTATTCCAAGGAAGAAGACACACCGGCTGCCAAAATGAAAAATCAGATCCGAAAGCACATTAAAAAACGCAGGCAGGCTGAAATTATGGAGCTGCAGCAAAAAATCGCCTTTGAACACGCAAGAGAAATGATCGGGAAAAAACTAAGGGTTATAATCGAAGGCAGGCTTCCGGAAGAAAATGTGGCGGAACAAGTTCCGGAGAGTAATGACGGGCTTGCATCCGGGGCGTATAATATATATATAGGCAGAACATATATGGATGCTCCCAATGTGGACGGATATATTTTTGTCCAGGCTCAGGAAGAATTAATGTCAGGAGATTTTGTTGATGTAATGGTAACTGATGCAAAAGAATATGATTTAATCGGAAGAATAATTAATTCATAAGGAGAAAGGTAAAATTTATGAATCTACCAAATAAAATCACAATTGCAAGAGTTTTTATGATTCCGGTATTTTTATGTGTATATCTCATACCGGGAATTCCTTACGGCAATTATATTGCTGCCGGGATTTTTATAGCGGCATGTCTTACGGATGCCTTAGACGGATATCTGGCCAGAAAGTATCATCTGATTACCAATTTTGGCAAGTTTATGGACCCTTTGGCGGATAAACTGTTAGTTTGCGGTGCATTAATCTGTTTTGTGGAACTGAACCTGGTTCCTGCGTGGATTATTATCATTATTATTTCAAGGGAATTTATTATCAGCGGTTTCCGGCTGGTAGCGTCGGATAACGGCGTTGTGATTGCCGCCAGCCATATTGCCAAATTTAAGACCACAGCCCAGATGATTATGTCCGTTTTACTGATAGTAAATTTCGATTATCCGGTTTTTAATCTGCTGGAACAGATATTTATTTATTTGTCTTTCATATTGACTGTTCTGTCCTTAATCGACTATTTGTATAAAAACAGAAAAGTCCTTTCGGAAGGCAGCAAATAAGAGGAGGTAACATATGATAGCAGAATTTATCAGCGTCGGTACCGAGATTTTACTTGGCAATATTGTTAATACCAATGCAAATTATCTGGCAGTAAAATGTGCCCAACTTGGCATATCCAATTATTTTCAGGTCTGTGTAGGCGATAATGAAGAGCGTTTGACAAAGACTCTGATTCAGGCTTTGTCCCGTTCCGATATTGTTATATTAACCGGAGGCTTAGGACCCACTAAGGATGATTTGACTAAGGAAGTAACGGCCAGGGTTCTGCAAAGAAACTTAGTGGAGGATGAACATACGAAAGACAGGCTGAAAGCCTACTTTAAAGGAAGAAATATGGAAATTACGGAAAATAACTTTAAGCAGGCCTTAGTCCCGGAAAACAGTATCGTAATTGACAATAAAAATGGTACGGCACCCGGATTAATTATTGACACGGGAAAAGATAATTTAAAGCCCAATCCCTATCCGGACAAAGTGGTTATTCTGTTACCGGGGCCTCCGGGGGAACTAATTCCGATGTTTGAAGATGACGTAATGCCATATCTGAGAAAATTACAGCCGGGAGTTTTTTATTCCGAAATGGTAAAGGTATGCGGAATTGGCGAAAGTAAAGTGGAAACCATGGTGCAGGACCTTATTACAGGCCAGACCAATCCCACCCTGGCAACCTATGCCAAAAATGGCGAAGTACATTTAAGAGTAACGGCTTCTGCGAAAAATGAAGAAGCCGGAAAACTTCTTGTAAAACCCATGGTGGACGAGCTGAAAAAAAGGTTTGCCCAAAACATTTATACAACCAGTGAGAAGGAAAATCTGGAAGATGTGGTGGTCTCTTTATTAACGAAACATCATTTAACGGTGTCAACGGCGGAATCCTGTACCGGTGGACTGATTGCCGGAAGAATTGTAAATGTTCCCGGAGCTTCTGCCGTATTGGGAGAAGGATTTATTACCTATTCCAATGAGGCAAAGAAAAAATATCTGAGGGTAAAGGAAAGTACCTTAAAAGAGCACGGGGCTGTCAGCAAAGAAACTGCGGCAGAAATGGCAGAAGGAGCTGCGAAAGCTTCCGGAAGCAACGCGTCCATAGCGGTAACGGGGATTGCGGGGCCTGACGGAGGAACAGAAAAAAAACCAGTAGGACTTGTATATATTGGCTGCACATTAAATGGAAAACTCTATGTAGAGGAATGCAGATTTAAAGGAAATCGACAAAAGATAAGAGAAAATACTGTTGTTTATGCCTTAGACCTGTTAAGAAAAGCAATATTAGAACAGTACGAAAATTAAAAGCTTAATCTTTGTTTTTCCATGTTCATAATAAATCATTTTTGGTTTTTTACGGACATTTGGCATGTTAAAAGATGAACGTAATGAATCGAAAATGCCTGAATTTTAACATAAAAATGACATAGTTAAAGCTTATGATTACATTAAGGAACGATGTTTATATTTTCGTGAAAATGAAATAATAATTTAAAGTTAGGGTGTTAATTTCATCAAAAACAAAAATATAATTGTTGTTGGTGTTTGTATATTGAAAAGGCTTATGTCATTGTTATTTAAAGTCAGGAGTGATTATTATGAATATGAAAAATATGAAAGGATTTTGCTTCTTTGTTATTATGTCGCTGCTTATGATGGCAAACGGATGCAGTTTAAAGCCCGATAAGCAGATTCTGGATAATACAAATATTAATAGTAATCAAACGGCAGAAGAGTATGTACTGACAGATGAAAATACGGATGAAATTTCTGAGTCTGCCGATAACACCACAGTGAATACGGGTACGGAAAGTTCCGAAGAACAAACTGTTGTGCCTGCCGCAACCAAGGAAGTTTCCATCTATACCATTAATGAGGATACCAATGGTGTGGAATCAGTTGTGGCCCTGGTTCCCGAAGATGCTAAGATTACTCCGGAATTAATTATTGAACTGGTTACAGATTCCATGGCTGATAATCTGGTGGAAGTCGGAATCGATAAGGTCAGTACCCAAAAGGATACTGTTATTGTAAGTTTTAAATCGGATCAGCCTCCAATAACAAATGTGGAAAGTAAACTGGAAAAAACCATATTGGATGCCATAGCCCAAAGCCTTGTGGATAATTTAAAAGACTATCCTAAAGTCATTTTCAGAGTGGAAGGCAAGGCTTATAAATCCAGTAACTTTTCTTTTGGGATCGATCAGGTTTATTTGGATAACACTAATACAAAATGAAAAAATAATGCATTTTTAAGGAGGCAAAGTGTGAATCAGGAAAACAACCGGATAATTGTAATAGGAGGCGGTCCTGCCGGCATGATGGCTGCCATACAGGCTGCAAGACGTGGTTATCCGGTAATCTTATTAGAAAAAAATGAAAAATTAGGGAAAAAACTTTATATCACCGGAAAAGGGCGGTGCAATTTGACAAACGCCTGTGACACGGACAAACTTTTTGACAATATTGTGACCAATCCCAAGTTTTTGTACGGAGCTTTTTATTCCTGCAATAATTTTGATACCATAAACTTTTTCGAAGAAATCGGTTTAAAAACAAAAGTAGAAAGAGGCGACCGGGTATTCCCACAGTCCGACAAGTCCTCCGATGTTTTGTCCGTATTGTTAAAAGAGTTAAAACGGCTTAAAGTTGATATACGGTATCACAGCGAAGTTACGGAGATTCTGGTAAAAAACAATGCTTTTTCCGGCGTAAGAATAAAGGGATATGACCAAGTCCTCACCGGCAAAAAAGTTATAATAGCAACGGGAGGCTTATCTTACCCGTCTACCGGTTCTACTGGTGACGGTTATCGGTTCGCCAAAAGTTTGGGGCATACCGTTACAAAACTGCATCCGGCTTTGGTTCCCTTGAATGTGGAGGAAGTGGATATTGTTAAGAAATTGCAGGGATTATCCCTTAAAAATATTCACATAAATATAACTTCCAAGAAAAAGGTTATTTATTCGGACTTTGGCGAGCTTTTATTTACCCACTTTGGCGTAAGTGGCCCGGTTATATTAAGTGCCAGCAGTTACCTTATTCCTTATATGGATAATCATGATTTGGTCCTGTCCATTGACTTAAAGCCGGCCTTAACTAAGGAACAGTTAGATGCCAGAATTTTAAGGGATTTTGCCGAATTTAGCAATAAACAATATAAGAATGCGCTGGATCAGCTATTGCCACATAAGCTGATTCAAGTTATAATAGCATTAAGCAAAATTGAGCCGGAAAAAAAGGTGAACCTAATCACAAAAGAAGAGAGGGAACGCCTGGTAGAGTTGTTAAAAGACCTGAAATTTCACATTACCGGTTTAAGAGGTTATAACGAGGCTGTAATAACCCAAGGCGGAGTCCAGGTAAAAGAGATTAATCCTTCTACCATGGAATCAAAACTGGTTTCCAATGTGTTTTTTGCCGGTGAAGTGTTGGATGTGGATGCCTTAACGGGAGGCTTTAATTTGCAGATTGCGTGGTCAACTGCCTATCTGGCAGGCAATGCGGTTTAACTTCTCTTTAATAAGACGGCTTAAGGATTGACAATAAATAATTATATAAAATGATTATGGTTATCTGGTGGACAAACATGAATACCGGATAACAGGAGGTTTTATGAAATACTACAGTATAGCTATAGACGGACCTGCGGGAGCAGGAAAAAGTACAATAGCAAAAGGCGTTGCGAAGAAACTGGATTTTATTTACGTTGACACCGGTGCCATGTACAGAGCCATCGGACTATTTATTTTACGAAACGGCATCGGTGCTGACGATGAAGAAAGAATTTCAGAGGCATGTAAGCAGATTGAAGTTACAATTGAATACATAAACAAGGAACAGCAGGTAATTTTAAACGGAGAAAATATAACCGGCCTGATCCGAACGGAAGAAGTCGGTAAAATGGCTTCTGCCGTAGCCAGATTTGGGGCGGTCCGCAATAAAATGGTGGAACTGCAAAAGAAAATGGCTGCTTCTTCCAATGTAATTATGGATGGCAGGGATATCGGAACCGTTGTGCTGCCGGATGCGGATTTAAAAATATATCTTACTGCCAGTACCCAGGAAAGAGCTTTAAGAAGATGGAGAGAGCTAAAAGAAAAAGGCATTGAAAGCGATATTAAGGCCATTGAGGAAGACATCAAAAAAAGGGATTATCAGGATATGCACCGGGAAATTGCCCCCCTTAAAAAAGCGGAAGATGCCATTCTTTTGGATTCATCGGATTTGACAATAGAGGAAGTTATTGATAAAATAACATTATTGTTTCAAAAAAAGCTAGATGGTGAGAACTTATGATGGTAAAACTGGCTAAAACCGCCGGCTTTTGTTTTGGAGTCAGTCGGGCGGTGGGTATGGTTTATAAAGAAATTGAAAAGGGTGGCAAAGTCTATACTTACGGACCTATTATTCATAATGACGAAGTTGTTAATGATTTGGCAGCCAAAGGCGTTGCTGTGATTCATTCAATGGAAGAATTAAAAACCATTACTGAGGGTACAATAATTATACGTTCTCATGGCGTATCTAAGGAAGTCTATGATATCATAAAAGCACAGGGCTTAAAAATTATTGACGCTACCTGTCCTTATGTTCTAAAAATCCATAAAGTTGTTAAGGAACAAAGTGAACTGGGACGTCACATCATTATAATCGGGAATGCCAAACATCCTGAAGTAGAAGGTATCAAAGGCTGGTGCATGAATAATTATACAATTGTAGAAAATACATCCGATGCAGAAAACTTAGATTTAGCCCTTAATGAGAAAATTTGTATTGTATCACAGACGACATTTAATTACAAGAATTTTCAAGATTTAGTTGAAATTATATCAAAAAAGGGTTATGATATAATTGTTTTGAATACAATTTGCAATGCCACGGAAGAGCGTCAAACGGAAGCAAGGCAGCTTGCTAAAGATTCTGACGCTATGATTATTATCGGCAGCAAAAATAGTTCGAATACCAGAAAGCTTTACGAAATATCTAAATTAGAATGTGAAAATACTTACTATATACAGACACTGAAAGACCTGGATTTAGAGAAACTCAAATCTTTTCGTAGCGTAGGTATTACAGCAGGGGCATCCACCCCAAACAATATTATCAAGGAGGTTCATACCGCATGTCAGAAATGAGTTTTGAACAATTATTGGAGGAATCATTTAAAACAATTCAACCCGGAGAGGTAGTAGAGGGCACCGTAATACGTGTAAAAGAAGACGAAATCGTATTAAATATAGGTTACAAAGCAGACGGTATTATTACTAGAAGCGAATACACCAATATACCAAATGCTGATTTGACTACGCTCGTTAAAGAAGGGGATATATTACAGGCTAAAGTATTAAAAGTGAATGACGGGGAAGGACAAGTTCTTCTGACTTATAAGAGATTGGCTGCAGAAAGAGGATTAAAAAGGCTGGAAGAAGCCTATAACAACAAGGAAGTGTTAAAAGCGAAAGTAGCTGCCGTTTTGGAAGGCGGTTTAAGTGTTATTATTGATGAAACAAGAATTTTTATTCCTGCCAGCTTAGTATCCGATGGCTATGAAAGAAATCTTGCAAAATATGCAGGACAGGAAATCGAATTTGTCATTACCGAATTTAATCCGAGAAAGAGAAGAATTATCGGCGACCGCAAGCAGTTGATTATAGCAAAGAAACAGGCTATGCAGAAAGAATTACTTGAAAAAATAAGCGTGGGAATGACTGTAGAAGGTGTGGTAAAGAACGTAACTGATTTTGGTGCTTTTATCGATCTTGGCGGTGCTGACGGCCTTCTTCATATTTCTGAAATGTCTTGGGGCAGAGTAGATAATCCGAAAAAGATAGTAAAAGTCGGAGATAAAATTAAAGTATTAATTAAAGATATTTCCGGTGATAAGATTGCTCTTAGTCTTAAGTTTGAAGATCAAAATCCCTGGAATAAGGCCCCTATAAAATATGCCGCAGGCAATATTGTGACAGGTAAAGTGGCCCGTATGACGGATTTTGGGGCTTTCATCGAATTAGAGCCAGGAGTAGATGCTCTTCTTCATGTTTCCCAGATATCAAAAGAACACGTTGACAAACCTTCTGACGTATTAAAAATCGGTCAGGATATTACTGCTAAAGTAGTTGATTTTAATAACGAAGAAAAGAAAATCAGCTTAAGCATTAAAGCAATGGAAGACACAAAAGAAGAAGCATCGAAAGAATCAGCAGAAGATGAAAAAGTTACAACCGAAGAAGTAAAATCAGAAGAAGCCAAAAAGGAAGAAACTGCATCAGCCGAAGCGACAACAAAAGAATAATAAATCACATACCAATGATTAAAGAAGGAGTTTTTTCTTTGGCAGATAATTATGAAACGTTTAAGGCACAGATATATCAGCTTACGAGAATTGATTTAAATGCATATAAAGAGCGCCAAATGAAGCGTAGGATTGATGCCTTAATAGCAAAACACAAATTTACTTCTTATAATGCCTATGTGGATGCTTTAAAAAAAGATCCGGTTATGTTGGAAGAATTTGTGAATTATCTTACTATTAATGTATCAGAATTCTACCGAAATCCCGAACAATGGAATCTGTTGGAGAAAGAGGTATTGCCTTATTTATTCGATAAATTTGGCAGAAATTTAAAAATCTGGAGTGCTGCATGTTCGACAGGTGACGAACCTTACTCCTTGGTAATGCTTTTATCTAAGTTTATGCCCTTGTCAAGAATAAAAATACTTGCTACGGATATTGATAAGCAGGTTTTGGATAAAGCAAGAATGGGTCTATATAATGTAAAAAGCCTGAAAGGACTTCCGGAGGAATTTATGTTTAAGTATTTCCGGGAAGTGAATCCGAATACTTATCAGATTTCGGACAATATTAAAGCTTGTGTGGATTTCAGACAGCATGACTTATTAAAGGATATATATCCGTCACAATGTGACCTGATTATATGCAGAAATGTTTTAATCTATTTTACCGAAGAAGCAAAAGATGAAATTTATAAGAAATTTAATGCGGCGTTAAAGAAAGATGGAATTTTGTTTGTGGGCAGTACGGAGCAGATTATACAGCCCCAAAACCTGCAGTTTGCTACTTATAGGTCTTTCTTTTACAGAAAAATATAATTAGCCAAATATTAAAATGAGAGAAGTGCTATTCCGGAGGGTGTACGACTGTTGCAATTTATGGGTTTATATTCAGTGTTTCTTAATAAACCTGCATTTTGTAACAGGATAAGTTGACTTTGGAATATCACTTTTT
Organism: Lachnoclostridium sp.; assembly: GCA_047777345.1. Taxonomy (GTDB): domain Bacteria; phylum Bacillota; class Clostridia; order Lachnospirales; family Lachnospiraceae; genus Anaerocolumna. The sequence continues at coordinate 10,878 of JBKEEJ010000032.1, forward strand.
TTTTCATAATTAGTGGTTGATTTTTATAATGATATCTAGTATATTGTGTATAGATACTGACAGGGAGTCTTACAGAACGGTATTAAATTGGTCTGTTTACCCGATTTAGCACAAGCTCTGTGGATTAAAAGGTTCAGTATAGTGTAAAACTTGGTATGGGGGCAGCTATGAACAATATTGTAAAAGTAGCAGTTGACGCTATGGGCGGAGATAATGCTCCGGGAGAAATCATTAAAGGTGCCGTTTTGGCAGTACAAGAAAGAGAAGATATAAAAGTACTGCTGGTAGGAAAAGAAGCGATAATACAGGAAGAGTTAAAAAAATATAATTATGATAAGAGTCGCTTGGAAATTGTAAATGCCGATGAAATGATAACGAATGATGAAGCACCAGTTATGGCAATCCGCCGAAAGAAGGATTCATCCATTGTGGTGGCGTTAAATTTAGTAAAGAACAATCAAGCGGATGCATTTGTTTCAGCCGGAAGCACAGGTGCTGTTTTAGTAGGTGGCCAGTTGATTGTCGGTAGAATTAAAGGGGTAGCAAGACCACCTCTGGCTCCATTGATTCCTACGATAAATGGTGTGTCACTTTTGATTGACTGCGGTGCCAATGTGGACGCCAGGCCGGCACATTTGGTTCAGTTTGCCCAAATGGGTTCTATTTATATGGAACACGTAGTGGGTATTAAAAATCCAAGAGTGGCAATTGTAAATATTGGAACAGAAGAAGAAAAAGGGAATATGCTGGTAAAGGAAACATTTCCTCTTCTTAAAAACTGCAAAGATATTAATTTTATCGGCAGTATTGAGGCAAGAGAAATACCAAACGGAGCCGCTGATGTTATCGTATGTGAGGCCTTTGTCGGGAATGTTATTTTAAAACTTTACGAAGGTCTGGGTACTGCATTGATCCACAAAATTAAAGAAGGATTAATGAGCACAACAAAAAGTAAAGTTGGTGCTTTTTTATGTAAGCCAGCCCTTAAAGAAACATTAAAATCTTTTGATGCTTCCCAATATGGCGGCGCACCCCTGCTGGGCTTGAATGGATTGGTGGTAAAAACCCACGGAAGTTCCAAGAGTTTGGAAGTTAAAAACTCAATCATTCAATGCATTACATTTACAGAACAGCAAATAAATGAAAAAATCAGAATGAATATTCAAGAAGAAGAATAAAGTGTAAGAAAGGTGATAATAATGGAATTTGAAAAATTAAAAAAAATTATAAGTGAAGTATTAAATGTGGATGAAGATGAAATTACAATGGATACTACATTTGTAGATGATCTTGGTGCGGACTCCTTAGATATTTTCCAGATAATCATGGGCATTGAAGAAGAATTTGACATTGAAATTGCCAATGAAGATGCGGAAAACATTGTTACCGTAGGTGATGCCGTAGAACAAATTAAAAACGCCATAAATCAATAAGTAAAATATTTCAGAGTTTATTATAGAAAGTACTTATTAGAAAGTACTTATTTCAAAGTATTAATGTCGGAGTATTTATACTTCTTATTGCCCTTTCAACAGGGCCTTGCTCTTGTTTATCAAGAGCTTTGCCTTTTTGAAGGGGGTTTTTCATATTTTATGGTATAATAACTGGTTTTTTAATTAATTCACCGTGCTTGGCGCGAGAGTCTGGTAAGCCAGACTCTTTGTTTTAAGTTTTTCTTATTTTAGTTAAGATACCGGAAATTTATACTGTTAAGAAGGGTGGAATATAATGAAGAGAATGGAGGAAGCCACTATTGATAAATTAAAGGCTTTTGAAGAAAGAATTAACTACAAATTCAATGACAGAAAAATATTAAGGCATGCTCTGACCCATAGCTCCTATGCCAATGAAAAACGTATGAGTAAACTGGATAATAACGAAAGGCTGGAGTTTTTGGGAGACGCGGTATTAGAGTTGGTTACCAGCGAGTTCCTCTTTACCAGGAATCCAAAAATGCCGGAGGGAGACTTAACAAAACTAAGAGCCAGACTGGTATGTGAGCAGACATTGGCAGCCTGTGCGAAAGAAATTAAAGTCGGAGATTATTTGCTGTTGGGAAAAGGTGAGGCTGCTACCGGAGGAAGCGAAAGGGTTTCCATTCTTTCCGATGCCATGGAAGCTATTATCGGGGCAATTTATATTGACGGTGGTTTTGCTAATGCAAAAGAGTTTATTTGCAAATTTATACTGTCCGATATTGAAAATAAAAAACTCTTTTTCGATAGCAAGACTATCTTGCAGGAAATTGTTCAAAGCGAGTACAAAGAACAATTATCCTATGAATTAATCAAAGAAGAGGGACCGGACCACAACAAACGTTTTACGGTGGTGGCCTTAGTCAATAATATTCAGTTAGGAATCGGTGTCGGAAAAACAAAAAAAGCCGCGGAGCAGGAAGCTGCTTATCAATCTATCCTAAAGATGAAACAGAATAAAAAAATACTGTCGGGGGAAAAATAAATGTATTTAAAAAGCATAGAAGTTCATGGCTTTAAGTCTTTTGCCAACAAAATAACATTGGAATTTCACGATGGTATTACCGGTATCGTAGGGCCCAATGGCAGCGGCAAAAGTAATGTGGCCGATGCCGTTCGCTGGGTGCTCGGTGAACAAAGCGCCAAAAGTCTAAGAGGCGCCAAAATGGAAGATGTTATTTTTTCAGGCACTGAAACCAGAAAGTCTATGGGATACGCCTATGTGGCCATTACCCTGAATAATTCTGATCATAAGTTACCCATTGATTTTGATGAAGTAACCGTGGCAAGACGGGTTTATCGCTCCGGTGAAAGCGAATATATGATTAATGGCAACAGCTGCAGGCTTAAGGATGTCCAGGATTTATTCCTGGATACCGGTATCGGCAAGGAAGGTTATTCGATTATCGGACAGGGCCAGATTGACAAAATTTTAAGCGGAAAACCGGAAGACAGAAGAGAACTTTTCGATGAAGCAGCCGGTATTATGAAATTTAAAAAACGTAAGCAGGCGGCCGAAAAAAATCTGGAAGAGGAAAGACAAAATTTACAGCGCATCAATGATATTATTTCCGAAATCGAAAAGCAAATCGGGCCCTTGGAACAACAATCCAAAGTGGCAAAGGAATATTTAAAACTTCGTGATGAACTAAAAATTCTGGAAGTCAATCTGTTTCTTCTGGAAAATGAAAAAATAGAGGAACAAAAAGGGCAAATCGAAGAAAAACTTTCGATTGCCCGGGATGCCCTTAAGGAAGCCGGCAAAAACTATGAAAGTACCAAGGAAGAATATGATCGCCTTGAAATACAGTTGGAGCAGTGCAACGAAGAACTGGAACAATATAAAACATCTTTAAATAATTGCAGGCTGGACATAGAAAAACTGGAAGGTTCCCTTAAGGTACTTAATGAACAGATTCTTTCGGTTAAGCAAAATGATTCCCATTATGATTCAAGAATTAAGGCCATCCGTGAGGATATCAGTCTGAAAAAGAAAGAACAGGATGAATTTATTTTCCAAAAAAAGGAAATTGACTCTAAAATGGATTTGCTGGATGAAAAGCAATCTTTACTTACAGATGAGCTGGAGCAAATTCGTAAAAATATTGCCGATTATACCAAACAGATTGAAGATTGCAACAGTGAAATCTATGAGTTTTTAAATAATAACTCCACTATCAAAACCAATCTGCAACGGTACGAAACCATATTAGAGCAAAATAATATTAAAAAAGCCGAGTTAAACCAAAAGCTTCTTCGTAATAAAAGCGATGAAGCCATTATGGAGATTGCCATTAAGGAGCAGGAAGAAAAGCTTAAAGATATTGAAAAAGAAATCCAGACCATTACCTCAGAAAATGAGAAAATAGAAAATTCTCTGTTTAATCTCCAGAAAGAAATCGATGACATAAACAGGCTGACAGCCGCCAAGCAGCAGGAATTCCATCGGGAAAGGTCAAGACTTGAAACCTTAAGAAACATAACCGAACGTTATGAAGGTTACGGTAACAGTATTAAACGAATTATGGAAAAAAAGGATACGTATCCTGGAATAATCGGCGTGGTGGCAGATATTATTAAGGTGGATTCCAGGTATGAAATAGCCATTGAAACCGCTTTGGGAGCCAATATCCAGAATATTGTAACCGATAATGAAGAAACGGCCAAAAGTCTTATTGAATTTCTAAAAAAGAATAAATACGGACGGGCAACGTTTTTACCTTTAACCAGCATTTCCGGCAAAGAATTGGCAGGATATGAAAAAATAATGTCGGAAGAAGGAGTTTTGGGACTTGCCAGTTCTTTAGTAAAAACAGAAAAAAGATTTGAAAGCCTGATGAAAAACCTTCTTGGCAGAAGTGTTGTTGTTGATCATATTGATCATGGATTAAAGCTTGCAAGAAAATATAATTATACGTTTCGTATTGTTACTTTGGACGGTGAACTGCTTAATCCCGGGGGATCTCTTTCCGGGGGCGCTTACAAAAATTCCAGCAACTTGTTAAGCCGCCGCAGGGAAATGGAAGAACTGGATGCCGTAGTCCGGAATCTGAAAACGGAAATAGAAGAGCTAGAAAGGCAAAAGGAAAGCAAAAAAGAGGAAAGAACTGCCGCCAGAAAGCAGGTCGATGAGAATAAATCCATTTTGCAGGAACTTATTTTAAATCAAAATACGGTTAGGCTAAACTTAAATCAGGAACTGGAAAAGAAGCAAAATAGCAAAGAAGTTTATGAAGAATTTAATAACGAATTAAAGGAAATTGATAAGCAGAGCCTGGAATTAAAGCAGAATATTGAAAATTTAAATGGCTTATTAAAACAAAATGAAATAAAAAGCAGGGAAAATGAAGAAAGAACTCTGGAAATCAATAAAAAGCTGGAATCTGAAAAGGCCAGGGAAAATAAACTTATTGAGAAAGGAGCTTCTATCCGGGCTGACTTTTCCGCTTTAGAGCAGAAAAATCAAAATATATTAGAAAATATCAGACGTATTAAGCGGGAACTGGAAAAGCTTTATGAGGAAGAATCTGTCCTTATCAATAACAAAAAAGAAGCGGCAATTCAGGCAGAGGAAAAGCAAAAGCAAATAAAAGAAACAGAAGCATCCATAGAAAAGTTAACAAAACAGTCCGAAAACTTTCAACGGCTTATAAAGGAATTAACAATAAAAAAAGAAGAAATTTCAGGCACTCATAAAAATTTCTTTGCAAAACGGGAAGAACTAAGCAAAGAAATGAATGAGCTGGACAAAGAAGTTTTCCGATTGTCAAATCAGCTGGAAAAAATAAATGAGCAATATGAGGAAAAGTTAAATTATATTTGGGAAGAATATGAACTTACTCTGCGTTCTGCTTATGAATTAAAATCGGATAAGATTAATAATGTAAGCCAGGCGAAAAGAAGCGTTGTGGATATTAAAACCCGGATAAAGAATTTGGGAGATGTGAATGTCAATGCCATTGAGGACTTTAAAAATATATCGGAAAGGTATCAATTTTTAAAGAGCCAGCGGGATGATTTAATCGTAGCGGAAGAGCGACTTACTGACATTATCAGGGAACTGGACGAAGAAATGCGCAAACAATTTGAAGAAAAATTCCGCCTAATCCGCCTGGAATTTGATTCCGTATTTAAAGAATTGTTTGGCGGAGGCAAAGCCACATTGGAACTTACGGAAGGTGACGACATTCTGGAAGCGGGAATTATTATTACGTCCCAGCCTCCCGGTAAAAAGCTTCAGAACATGATGCAATTATCCGGCGGTGAAAAGGCTTTAACTGCCATTGCCTTATTGTTTGCCATACAGAATTTAAAGCCTTCCCCGTTTTGCCTTTTGGACGAAATTGAAGCCGCGCTGGACGATTCCAATGTAAAACGGTTTGCAAACTATTTACATAAGTTAGCAAAAGATACCCAGTTCATTATCATTACCCATAGAAGAGGAACCATGGCTGCGGCAGATGTCCTTTATGGTATTACCATGCAGGAAAAAGGGGTATCCACTCTGGTTTCTGTAAATTTGATTGAAAATGATTTAGATAAATAATATACAGGAGGGTTAACCATGGGAGAAACAAAGAAAGGGTTTTTTAGCAGGCTTGTTGCCGGATTATCCAAAACAAGAAATAATATCGTCGCAGGAATAGAGTCCATTTTCAGCGGTTTTTCCAGTATAGACGACGAGTTTTATGAAGAACTGGAAGAAATTTTAATTATGGCAGATTTGGGAATTAATACTACGGGGGCCATAATCGAAGATTTAAAGCGTAAGGTAAAAGAGCTGAAAATAAAAGAACCGAAGGAATGCAAGGAATTACTGATTCAAAGCATTATGAACCAGATGAAGGTCACCGAAGCCGACTACGAGTTTGAAAATCGGAAATCCATTGTATTACTGATTGGTGTAAATGGGGTTGGAAAAACAACTTCCGTAGGGAAACTGGCAGGTCAGCTAAAGGATAAAGGGAAAAAGGTACTGGTAGCCGCAGCGGATACTTTCCGGGCCGCGGCCATCGAACAGCTGACGGAATGGGCAAACCGGGCTGGTGTGGATATTATTGCCCATCAGGAAGGGTCTGATCCGGCTGCCGTTATTTATGATGCGGTAGTTGCGGCAAAAGCCCGTAATGTGGATGTTCTGATCTGCGATACGGCCGGAAGACTTCACAATAAGAAAAACTTAATGGAAGAACTGAAAAAAATTGACAGAGTCATAACACGGGAATATCCGGATGCCTACAGGGAAACTTTGGTGGTTTTAGACGGTACAACAGGTCAGAATGCCTTGGCTCAGGCAAAACAGTTTAACGAAGTTACCGATATAACGGGTATTATATTAACCAAGCTTGACGGAACCGCTAAGGGCGGTATTGCCATCGCAATACAGTCAGAACTTGGCATACCTGTAAAATATATTGGCATAGGGGAACATATTGATGATTTACAAAAATTCAATGCAGAAGATTTTGTAAACGCACTGTTTAATTAGAAAAGGAGACAAAAGCTTATGATGACGTTGGATAAATTTGAGGAAGCCGCCGAACAGGTCAAAAAAGTAACCTTAAGAACAAAACTGATTTACAGTGATTATTTTTCGGATACCACAGGCAACAAAGTTTTTTTAAAACCGGAAAACATGCAGTTTACCGGTGCTTATAAAGTCAGGGGAGCATATTATAAGATAAGTACCTTATCCGAAGAAGAAAGAAAAAAAGGATTGATTACCGCATCTGCAGGCAATCATGCCCAGGGCGTTGCCTATGCCGCAAAGAAGTATAATGCCAAAGCTATTGTCGTAATGCCCACAACTACTCCTTTAATTAAAGTAAACAGAACGAAAAGTTACGGAGCCGAAGTAATTTTACACGGGGATGTTTATGATGATGCCTGTCAGTATGCCCTTACTCTTGCCAAAGAAAAAGGATATACCTTTATCCATCCCTTTGACGATGAAGTGGTTGCTACCGGACAGGGCACCATTGCCATGGAAATATTTCAGGAACTTCCCACGGTTGATACGATTCTGGTACCCATCGGTGGCGGCGGATTAGCGGCGGGAGTTTCTACTTTGGCAAAACTGTTAAACCCCAATATTAAAGTAATCGGTGTGGAACCTATGGGAGCCAACTGTATGCAGGAATCCCTAAAGGCAGGTCACATTGTTACTTTAAAAAATGTGGAGACCATAGCGGACGGTACTGCCGTAAAAACTCCCGGGGCTACCATTTTCCCGTATATACAGCAAAATATTGATGATATTCTTACCATTGACGATCATGAACTTATTGTCAGTTTCCTGGACATGATTGAAAATCATAAAATGGTTGTGGAAAATTCCGGTTTGTTAACCGTTGCGGCACTAAAACACTTAAATTGCAAGAACAGGAAAGTCGTAGCTATTTTAAGCGGCGGAAATATGGATATTATTACCCTTTCTTCCGTTGTTCAGCATGGATTAATCCAAAGAGGAAGAATTTTTACCGTATCTGTTTTGCTTCCGGACAGACCAGGTGAACTGATGAACGTATCCAGTGTCATTGCCCAAAACCAGGGAAATATAATTCGTCTGGATCATAATCAGTTTGTCAGCATTAACCGTAACAGTGCTGTGGAACTGACCATAACCATGGAAGCCTTTGGACACGAACACAAAGATACCATTGTAAAAGCCCTAAAAGAAAAAGGATATAATCCAAAAATCGTACAGCCGAAAAACACATATCACTAAAACACAAATTGCAAAAATACATACCACTAAAATACATACCACTAAGGAAAGTTATTACATGCTGTAAGGTAATTTGAAAGCTTGTATCATTGGCCGATTATATTTAGCGGACAATGATACAAAAAACTTTCAAATTATTACCCTTATTATTAAAATTATTGAAAAAATATTACTAATTAAGAATTTACAAATAATGTAAAATCTGTTATAATAAATCAGATCTTTCACTTCTCTTTTATTTTCTTAACTTTTATCCCATTTTCTTCGTAATTGGTTTTTACCTTGCTTTTATTATAAACGGTAATATTCCCGTCTTAACACATTGGCACAATTTATTCTTTCGTCTGCAAAGGAGGAATGCGTTATGATAAAACCATAAGGCCTGTTTTTAAATTGCTTCTTTTATATTGTTTTTTTTAAAGCACTGTCTGTTCTTAAACTTGAAAAGCACATTTTTCGGACAGCCACATTGTGCTATTATTTATATTGACAAAAGATATGCAATCAGTTATTATAATAACAAGAACATAAGTTCGTGAATGTAAAGGAGATTGAATATGTCAAGGGAAGATAAAATAAGAGCATTGGAATCTGCATTAGCACAGATAGAGAAACAATATGGTAAAGGTTCCGTAATGAAGTTAGGAGATACCACATCTCATATGAATATTGAAACAGTACCCACAGGTTCCATTAGTCTGGATATTGCCTTAGGTTTGGGAGGAGTCCCAAAGGGCAGGATTATTGAAATCTATGGACCGGAATCCAGTGGTAAAACTACGGTTGCCTTACATATGGTAGCTGAGGTTCAAAAGCGGGGAGGCATTGCGGGTTTTATAGATGCAGAACATGCTCTTGATCCGGCATATGCTAAAAACATTGGTGTGGATATTGATAATTTATATATTTCTCAGCCAGATAACGGTGAACAGGCATTGGAAATAACAGAAACCATGGTTCGTTCTGGTGCGGTGGATATTATTATTGTGGACTCTGTTGCGGCTTTGGTACCAAAGGCTGAAATTGATGGTGATATGGGGGATTCCCATGTGGGTTTACAGGCAAGATTAATGTCACAGGCCTTGAGAAAGTTGACGGCAGTTATCAGTAAAACCAACTGTATCGTTATATTTATTAATCAGCTGCGTGAAAAAGTTGGCGTTATGTTTGGTAACCCTGAAACAACAACAGGTGGCCGGGCACTGAAATTTTATTCTTCCATTCGTCTGGATGTCCGCCGGGTGGAATCGTTAAAACAGGGCGGCGAAATTGTCGGTAACAGAACCAGAATCAAAGTAGTTAAGAATAAGATCGCACCTCCGTTTAAGGAAGCCGAGTTTGATATTATGTTCGGTAAGGGTATTTCCAAGGAAGGCGATGTGCTGGATCTTGCTGCCAATGAAAATATTGTTGTAAAAAGCGGCGCCTGGTATGCGTACAACGATATGAAAATCGGACAAGGCCGTGAGAATGCAAAAATTTTCTTAAAAGAAAATCCGGATATTTTAGCCGAAATAGAGATGAAAGTACGTGAAAAATATAATATAGCACCATCTAATGTGGATTTTAACAAAAACCTGGAAGAAAAGGAGTAGTTTTACCTCAGCCAGGTAAGCATTGGGATGATTTATTATCAAGGGGCTGGAGCATTTTATATTAATTAGGCGGCAGCCCCTTGTAGTTTTGCTGTGGGTAAAAGGGTTACTAAGAATATGTTACTTAGAATATTAAGGTTAGAGTATTTAGTTAGAGTATTAAGTTAGAGTATTTAGTTAGAGTATTAAGGCTAAGAGTATTTAGGTTAAGTAAATTAAATTTTCTTAGGATTATAAAAGAAAAGGAGAAAATATGGTAGTTACCAATATAGAAAAGTCAGTAAAAGGCAAGTTTAAAATCTATATTGACAAGGAATATCATTTTTGGCTGTATGAAAAAGAGTTAAGCCTGTATCATTTGGAAGAGAACACGGAAATCGGAAGTGAAGTGTATAAAGAGCTATATAATACAGTTTTAAAAAGAGCCAAGAAAAAAGCTATGGATTTGTTAAAATTTATGGACCGGACGGAAAGGGAACTGATAATAAAACTAAAACAGCAGGATTACAATGAGTCAATTATTTCTGATGTAATGGCATATATAAAAAGTTTTCACTATATTGACGATGAGCGATATGCGCAAAATTATATCAGCCTTAAGAAGGATACAAAAAGCAAAAGGCAGATTTATGCGGAATTAGCTCAAAAAGGAATTGACGAAAAACTTATTGAACAGGTATTAAATGAAGAATATGCAAGCGAAGATTATGCCATTCAAAAAGCAATCAGAAAAAAAGTAAACGATGTAAATGCCTTAAGCAAAGAGGAAAAAGAAAAACTTGCCGCAAGTCTTTACCGTAAAGGGTTTGAGACAGAGTTAATAAAAAAATATTTATTTTAAAGTCAGGTTCTTATTTTGTAGAAAAATTGTTAAATTTTCGGCAAAATCAATTTTTAGGTAATTGAGTATTGAAATTTTTCCAATAAAGGGATATACTTATAATCGGCAGAAATTTTGTTTTTAATTTTACTATTTAGAAAAAAATGGAGGGCAGAAAATGAGTACGACGGCGCAACTGTCAGCAAGAGATAGAATAAACTCTTTGCTTGACGATAATAGTTTTGTTGAGGTTGGTGCGTTAGTTACCAGAAGAAGTACAGACTTTAATCTGCAGCAGAAGGAAATACCTGCTGATGGAGTTATTACCGGATATGGAGTTATAGACGGTAAGCTGGTATATGTGTACTGTCAGGATAAATCTGCATTAAACGGTACTATCGGAGAAATGCATGCAAAAAAAATTGCACATATTTATGATATGGCACTTAAGGTTGGAGCACCAGTCATTGGTATTATTGACTGTGCTGGTATGAGACTGCAAGAAGCGACAGATGCCTTAAATGGATTCGGTGAAATCTATTTGAAACAGACAATGGCGTCAGGAGTGATTCCACAGATAACAGCAGTACTTGGTACTTGTGGTGGCGGATCTGCAGTTTTAACATCCTTAAGTGATTTTTCTTTTATGGCAAAATATGGTGCTAAGTTATTTGTTAATTCACCGAACACCCTGAAAGGAAATTTTACATCAAAACTTGATACATCAGCTGCAGCTTTCCAGGCTGAGTCCGGTAATATAGATTTTGTCTTTGAGGATGATGCATCCGTTCTTGCCGGAATCAGAGAACTTATTTCCATATTACCTTCTAATAATGAAGATAATGATTCTTTTGATGAATGCAATGATGATTTAAACAGATTAGTTCCCGAATTATCCGCATCTGTTACGGATCCGGCAGTTGCATTAAGACTGATTTCAGATAATAACTATTTTCTTGAAGTAAAAGCTGATTATGCGAAGGAAATGGTTACCGGTTTTATCCGTCTTAACGGAATGACCATAGGAGCCATTGCCAACCGTACAGAATTGCTGGACGAGAATGGAAAAGTCACAGAAAAATTTGACGGTTCTTTAACTACTGCCGGCTGCTATAAGGCAGAAAAATTTGTAAGAACCTGTGATGCTTTTAACATTCCGGTTTTGACTCTTACCAATGTTACCGGATATAAGGCAACCGTAGAAGAAGAAAAAACCATAGGTACTGCAACAGCAAAACTGACTTACGCTTTTGCCAATGCTACCGTACCGAAAGTAAATGTTATTACGAAAAAAGCATACGGAAGTGCTTATCTTACCATGAATTCCAAGCATATTGGCGCCGACATGGTATTTGCAATCGAAGGCGCTGAAATTGGTATGATGGATTCCAAACTGGCTGCACAGATTATGTATGAAAACGAACCTGATTTAATTGAAGAGAAAGCGAAAGAATACGCTGAATTGCA
>JBKEEJ010000005.1:0-201512 GCA_047777345.1 Lachnoclostridium sp.
ATCACTTCAACACTGAAACCATTGAAATTGAAGTATCTGAAGAGTGGGGAGAAATTCTGGTCGAACTTGACCGTCAGGAATACAACATTAACCATAAAGAGACTCGCCGACATACATCACTTGATGCAATGAAATATGAGGGAGAGATTTTCGCAAGCAATACCAACATTGCCGCAGAGTACATAAGAACTCAAGAAAATGAGACATTGCTAAAAGCCATCGATAGTCTTCTCCCACAGCAAAAAGAACTGGTACGAAGGGTGTACTTCAATAATGAATCCCTTGCTTCAATAGCACGAGAAGAAGGGGTCAGTAAGATGGCTATTACAAACCGCATGAAAAAGATCCATGAAAAACTAAAAAAAATTTTGAGTTAGGGGGTTTACTTTTACTGTTTTCGTGGCCTAACAGTGAGGGCCAAAACATCAGTCCTAAGAAAGATGAGGTGAAAAGAGCATATGAAACACAAACTCAAAATCAATATCTCGGATAATGACAGAGATTTAGGTATTGTGAAATGTCGCAATGTCACTCTACGAGAAAGGTTTTTGCAATATCTGCTGGGGAGAAAACAGAGAGTAACGATTATTGTTCCTGGTAACAGTGTAAAGTCTGTCGATATCCGCGAAGTTTCGGAGGTAGATGATCTTGATGCATTCTAAACGCGAAGAAATTATTCCAATGCCCATAAAGGGCAGACCATATAAGCATCAGATTCGTGCTTTCAATTTCATCTGCAGTCTATTTGGGCTTTTGAAGGGTGGTGGTGTTTCTGCCATTTCCGGATGGGGTGCAGCGCTCCTGATGGAAATGGGCTGAAAAGCACCGGGAAAACTCTTGTCTCAATTGCCATTATAGGAGCATTGCTTGCTGCAGGAAGAATAAAACGTGTGCTGATTGTTGCACCGCTTTCCATTCTTGGAGTGTGGGAGGACGAATTTAAACGGTTCGCAGATTTCCCATATCAGCTTATAGTCCTTAATGGCACGATTCAGAAGAAAATCCAACAACTAAGATTTTTAACTGGCGAAGGTGTCCATGTAGTGGTAGTCAACTACGAATCTGCATGGAGAATGGAAAAGGAACTGGCAAATTGGCATCCTGACATTATCATCGCCGATGAAGGACATAAAATTAAAACTCATAATACAGCGGTTTCAAAAGCAATGCACCGATTGGGCTTGCTTGCACGGTATCGGCTCCTACTGACAGGAACGGTTATAACCAACAAAGCCATAGATGTATTCAGCCAGTATAAGTTTCTCGATCCATGCATCTTTGGCAACAGCTTTTATGCATTCCGAAACCGGTATTTCAACATGGTTGGCTATGGCAACCATACGCCAGTGCTGAAAAAATCAATGGAACAGGATTTGATGAAAAGGATTCACAGCATTGCATTCCGGGCGACCAAAGCGGAGTGTCTGGATTTGCCGGAAACCACCGATATTATTCGCCATATTGAGCTTGAGCCTGTCACTTTAAAGAAATATAAAGAGCTTGTCAAACAAAGCTATACTGAGCTGTCAGCAGGAGAAGTAACAGCAACAAACATACTGACACGCTTGCTTCGTCTTTCGCAATTAACCGGGGGCTTCATCGGAAGCGGTGACGGCGGGAAAATTGAGCAAGTCAGTGATGCCAAGTTGAAAGCTCTTGAAGATATCCTTGAAAGCAGCATTCAAGAAGGACATAAGCTGGTTGTCATAGCAAGGTATATCCCTGAAATTCATGCCATATGCAGGATGATGGAAAAAAAGAATATTGGTTATGCGTGTATTTATGGGGCAACAAAGGATCGCCAAGGGCAAGTAAACCGTTTTCAATGTGATCCCGACTGCATGGTGTTCGTAGGCCAGATTGCAACTGCTGGACTCGGTATTACGCTGACCGCTGCAAGCACAATGGTATTTTACTCCCTTGATTATTCCATGTCGAATTTCGAGCAGACAAAAGCCCGTATCCATAGAGTTGGACAAAAGAACGGCTGCACATATATCTACCTTATCGCCAAGGGTACTGTAGACTCAAAAATCCTGACTGCTCTGCGCAATAAGGCAGATCTTGCAAAAATGCTGATAGACGACTACCGCAAAGGAGCAAATCCTTTTGCCTCAGAGGGAGGTGAAAGCTATGAGCGATAATGCGATGTTTGAACTTGCTGACCGTCTTAAGGAGCTGCGCGAGGCAAAGAAGGCTGTTGAAGAGGAACTGAAAAGCATAAATGCAGAGATTGACGATGTTGAATACCGCCTGTCTGAGCTGATGATCAGCAGTGAGACGCAAAACTTCACAAGAGCAGGAACAATGTTCTGCCTTTCAACGACAACAAGAGCCAGTGCTGCCGCAGGCATGAAGGAGGAACTGTTTGACGCACTACGCAGTAAAGGCTTTGGAGAACTCATCTATGAAACCGTCAATGCAAATTCCCTGTCAGCATTTGTTAAAGAACAGATTGCGGAGAATGGGGACGAGCTTCCGGACTGGCTGAAAGGCCTTGTGAATGTCTTCGAAAAGACAACAGTAACTGTGCGGAAAGCAGCAAGGTAAATAGCTTCAGAAAGCAATGCTCCAATATCAATGTTCAAGGAATAACTGTTCGAAGAACAATGCTTCAAAGAACAATGATATAGATTACATTTCAAATTCATATTTACGGAGGTATAAAAGCATGAAAAACAATGAACTCGTAACTATTAACGAAAATACAGGTTTTCTTCAGCTCGCTGATTTCAATCTTGACGAGGCAATGGCATCAGAACTTGACGGTCTTGACATGACTTTTGAACGCATAAAAATCCCGTCCGCAGGCAGCACAGTATTCGAAGTACCCGGGGAAAATCCCGGAGAACCTGATACTGTCAAAGAATTCTCAGCGGTAATTCTTTATCATCATCCACTTTATGCATACTACAAGGACAAGTATACCGGAGGCAGTAACCCACCGGATTGCGGAAGCTTTGATGGTATAACCGGCGAAGGAGACCCCGGAGAAAGCTGTGCCAAATGTCCATATAATCAGTTTGGTTCGGGGGGAAAACGGCAGCAAAGCTTGCAAGAACCGCCGCAGGATATATGTACTGCGTGAAGGGGAGATTTTCCCGTTAATACTTTCTTTGCCTACTGGATCGTTGAAAGAGTTTTCCCGCTACATCAAAAGGCTGCTTTCTAAAGGTAAAAAATCGAACAGCGTTGTTACTCGCTTTTCTTTGAAAAAGGCGACCAATTCAAGCGGTATCACCTATTCACAGGCTCAGTTTGCTGTAGATCAGGATCTGACCGCTGACGAATATGCACTGATAGCCAAGCTTTCAGAGCAGGTAAAAGCATTCAGTACCCGAGTTGGCCATGATACTGAACCTGCCAGTGAAGAGGTAATAAATGTAGACCCTGAATCAGGTGAAATTACTGAGCCGCTTAAGTGATCAAAGGCCCTATCGGAGAGTAACTTCCATCTCCGATAGGGCGGAAAGGAGAACCGCATGGGATATAAATGTGTTTATACGCTATCTGAATTACAAGATTATCTGAAAACTCTGCCTTATTTGCTTTCGATTTTGAAACGTCGCCCCGCGATAAATGGAGGAACAATAAAAGTGCGGCTCTGGATGCTCATAAGGCGGATATAACAGGGATCAGTTTTTCAGTATCAGAAGGAACTGCTATATATGTTCCACTTAAACATCGTAGCGGGCGAAATGCAGAGAACCAGGCGGCAATATGGGATTATCTGAAATTACTATTCGAATCAAAAGATGTAATAAAAGTTGCTCATAATCTGGCTTTTGAGTCTATGTTCCTTTACGCAAGAGGTATCGTCCTTCAAAAGCCTTGTTATGACACGATTGCAGCATCACAACTTACATTAAAAAGCAAGTGGGAGTTCAGAAGTCTTGCTGACAGCGGACTTAAAACGCTTGCGCCTGCACTCTACAAAGCAGAAATGACAGAATTCTCAACGGTTACTGAAGGTAGGTTTTTCGATGCATTGAACCCTCAGGATGAGAAGACTGTCCGCTACGCTTGTGCTGACAGCGACTACACTCTTCGCTTGTATCATGTTTTCAATCAGTGGTTTGATAGATTTTTACCCAAACACAGAACTATTGTGGAAGAGGTAGAATCGCCTACATCAGTATATGTCGGGATAATGAAGTATAACGGCATATTGGTGGACAAGTCAGCCATGCTGAAGAAACAAGCGGAAGCTGCGGAAAAGATTGTCAGTATCAGAAAAGAGATTGCCGGAATTATCGGCAATGTAGAGATTGGGGCAAATGCTTCAACTTCAGCATTTAAAAAATATCTTTTTGTGGATCTCGGTCTTCCGGTAATGAAAACGACCGCAAAACATCAGGAAGCTGCCGATGATGAAACCATGATCCTATTAAAAGAATGGTGTGAATCCAACAGGCCTGAACTTGCTCGCTTATTTGATCTGGTGCAAGAGTACCGCAAATGGGGCAAACTCAAATCCACCTATATAGACGGTTATCTTCGATTTATTGATGAGGATACCGGCAGGATTCATCCGGACCTTATGCCACTGGGGACAGAGACAGGTAGATTTGCGTCAAGAAACCCGAATATGCAGAATTGCCCGCAGAAAGATAATGACCCAATAGGCGTACGGAAATTTATCATTTCGCCAGCCGGAAAGGTTCTTTTATCCCTTGACTTTTCACAGATAGAACTGCGCGTCGGAGCATTTTATTGCAGGGACAAACGTATGCTGGAAACCTATCGTACTGGCGGTGATATCCATGCTCAGACCACTTCTGTTATTTACCGCATTCCTTTTGAGGAGGCAGCAGACAAAAATGCTCCACATTATAAAGAGCGCAGGACCATTGCAAAGAACTGCAATTTCGGTGTGTTCTATGGCCTGTTTCCTACTGGCTTACAGAGAACACTTAAATTTAAAGCTGGGCTGAACCCAACTTTGTCCGAATGTGAGACCATCATTCAAAACTTGAAATCCGGATACCCCGGTCTTGCCAAATGGCAGGATGAGGTAAAAAAGCGGGCTGCTGTAAGCTGCTATACAGAAACATGGCTGGGCAGGCGAAGATACCTGCTGGGAATTCGGTCATCCGATTGGGGCAAGAAGTCCTTTGCCGAGCGGTGCGCATTAAATACACCTATTCAAGGTACAGCGGCAGATATTCTAAAGCTTGCCTGTGGGCGCATCATCAGTGGACTTCCCGAAAGGCTCTGGCTGAAACCTCTACTGCAGATACATGACGAGCTGGTTTTTGAATTACCGGAAGACAAGGCGGACGAAGCAGTTGTTTTTATAAAAGAGTGTATGGAAACGCAACCCTTCCCTGAATTTGATGTACCTATTGTTGCAGAGGCCTCGGTAGGGAGAAATTTTGGAGAAATGAAAGAAATGGAGGATTGATGTTATGAATAACTTACAGGTTTTTAAGGATACAGAATTTGGAGAACTTAAAGTACTCGTTATTGATGGAAAGGAATACTTTCCTGCAACAGATTGTGCAAGGATGCTTGGATACTTAGATCCCTACGATGCAATTAAGAGACATACAAAGGGGTCGGTGAAACACCGAGTCCTTACAAGCGGCGGTGAGCAGGATATAAAATTTATTCCGGAATGAGATCTTTTCCGATTAATTGTTAAATCAAAGCTTCCTGCTGCTGAACGCTTTGAAAGATGGGTCTTTGATGAAGTGCTGCCCACGATCAGAAAATATGGAGTTTATGCTACAGATAAAGTTATCGAAGAGATGTTTTCCAATCCTGAATATGGCATCAGGATTTTCTCTGAACTAAAGGCAGAACGCGACAGGCGGAAAGCTTTAGAAATAGAAAATGCAAAGAATAAACAGATTATCAGCGAGCTAAAGCCCAAGGCGAGCTATTATGATCTTATATTGCAAAATAAAAGCCTTGTGCCGATCAGCAAGATTGCCAAGGATTACGGAATGTCTGGCCGCGCTTTCAATAAGCTGCTTCATGAGCTCGGAGTACAGTACAAAATGGGAAATTGCTGGCTTTTATATCAGGAGTACGCCGATCAAGGATACACGCAGTCCAAGACCCATGCTATTGATGCAGAAAGAAGCGTAATGCACACATATTGGACACAAAAAGGAAGGCTATTTATCTATGACCTTCTTAAAAACAAGAAAGGTATATTGCCTGTAATCGAACGTGAACAAAAAAGTGCATAGGCAGGGGGTAATACCATGAGTATCAGCAAGTTTAACGCGGAAGGATATTACGACCCCACACCATATGAAGCACTGCTTAGGATTGAGCGAGAGGCCAGGAAAGCGCCTTACAGACCGATGGTATTTATCTGCAGCCCATATGCTGGTGATATAGAACGTAATATCCGTAAGGCTCAGGGGTACTGCCGCTTTGCAGTGAGCAGGAATTGCATACCTATTGCTCCGCACCTCTTGTTTCCGCAGTTTATGGACGACGATGATGAACAAATGCGAAATCTGGGCTTGTACTTTGGCATGGTATTGATGTCAAAGTGCTCAGAAGTGTGGGTATTTGGCAGAAAAATTACTAAAGGGATGTCCATTGAGATTGAAAAGGCAAAGCAGCGCAGCATTCCGATTCGGTATTTTAATGAACGATGCGAGGAGGTGCAGTGTAAGTGAGCATCTCATTCCCTAAAGAATTGGCAAACCGGAAGCAATGGATCTGCTGGCGTCTGGAACCAAACACAAAGGACGGAAGAGACAGTAAAATCCCTTACAATCCCTTAACCGGTAGAAAAGCCTCAAGCACTAACCCAAACGACTGGTCGACCCTTGACGATGCGATTGCGGCAAAAGAACAATATCTCTATACCGGATTAGGTTTTGTATTCGCAAAAAGCGGAGGCTTAGTAGGGATAGACATAGATCACTGCCGCGACAAAAACACTGGGGAATTAAACGATACCGCCAAGGATATCCTTGAGCGGTTTCCGTCCTATACGGAAATCAGCCCTTCAGGAACCGGGCTTCATATTTTCTATAAAGGGGAGATGCCTGCCAAGGGCAATAAAAACACTAAAACCGGTGTTGAAATGTATGCCCACAGCAGATACTTCACAATGACTGGCGAGCGACTGCCAAGGACTCCTGATTACATTGCTGAAGATAACGGGGCACTGGCCTGGATACATGAGAATTATATCAAAAGTAAAAAGCGGAGAGGAAAAAGCAAGAAAGACCGTAAGGTGGTTAAGCTAGAGCCGCTTACAGATGAGGAAATCTTTGAGAAAGCCCGGACAGCCGAAAACCATAAGGAATTTAATCTGCTATGGGAAGGAAAATGGCAGGAAGCAGGGTATCCGAGCCAGTCCGAAGCCGACCTTGCTCTTTGCTGTATGCTGGCTTTCTGGTCAGGCAAAAACAAAGAGCAGATGGACAGGCTGTTTAGAAATTCCCGGTTATTCCGGGAAAAGTGGGATACGGTACATCATGCAAGTGGAGCAACATATGGGCAGGAGACACTGGATAAGGCCATTGAAGTCACAGAGAACGTATACAGCCGCGAAAGCGAGTCGGTTATCTTTGAACATGAGGGCAGGTATTACCGCACCAGAGGCGAAAGTGTGTACCCTATAACAAACTTTATCATTCAGCCGGTGGAGATGATTGTATCGGAAGATGAAACGCAGATGACTGCTGACCTTATTACAATCCGTGATGAAATATACCGCCAGACATTTATGACTACCGACTTCAATAACATCCAAAAATTTAAAAATATCTTGAACCGCCGGACAATATCCTTAGGCTATTTTGGCTCAGAAGGAGATTTGGAACTGCTGAAAGGTTATATATCTGAAATGGAGTGGGTAAGGAAAACAGGGGTCAAGGCTCTTGGAATTTATGAGCATGGCGGGCGGATGGTATATGTTTCAACGGATGGTGCCATTGAAGCAGGAGGCAACATTGTTGAAGATATCGTGCAGCTTGATAAGTATAAAAGCATAACAACCGATATCCTAACCTTTGAGCCATTGACAAAGAAACAGCTTATTATGCTTGGTGAATGGCTCCTCAGCTATAACGAGCCCATAAAAACGGTATCAGTAATGGCCTGGGTGGCCGGATGCTTTATTAAACCGCATCTAAAAAAATCAGGTATCAAGTTTCCTCATTTATTGCTTGTCGGAGAACAAGGCAGCGGAAAAAGTAATACATTGGAGCGGGTTATTCTGCCGGTATTTTCATGCAGTAAAATCCGTGCGGCTACGCAGGTTACTGCATTTACACTGATGAAGGAATCTGCATCATCGAATCTGATACCGCAGTTGATGGATGAGTTCAAGCCTTCAAAGATAGATAAGTTAAGGCTAAATGCTTTATACAACCATCTTCGAGATGCATATGACGGCCATGAAGGTGTCCGCGGTAGGGCGGATCAAAGTGCTGTTACTTATGAACTGTTGGCGCCTATTATTGTAGCTGGTGAGGAATCGCCGGATGAAGCGGCTATCAGGGAACGGAGCATAGAATTGCTTTTCAGCAAGAAGGACTTAAAACCAGCCAGCCATAGACAAGCATTTTATAAGCTGTGTGCAAAAGCGGATCTGCTTGGCAGCTTCGGTCGGAGCCTGCTGGATATAGCACTCAGAGTATCGGTTGCTGAGGCAGAGAAGTGGTATGAGGAAGCAAAGTCAGAGATATCTGATGAGTTTCCATCTCGTATCATCAATAATCTCGCCTGTTGCTATGCCGGACTGAGCCTAGTAAACAAACTATGTGAGTTCCTTAATGTTACATGGTCTGAAGTGTTTCCCATTAACAAAGGGGCGTGTATTCGATATCTTCAAAACGGTGTGCAGGAGTATTTGCTGGATGGCGGCAGCAATAACAAGACTATTGTAGAACAGACGCTGGAAATCATGGCCCGGATGAAACTGGCTCCGAATCAAGACTACACTTTTGATAAAGATGGCAAGGTTATCGGGATTCGTTTCTGTGATGTATATGACCGCTATACCAAGTACAGACGCGATTATGCAATCACTGGTGAATGTCTTCCATATAACCAGTTTCTGAAGCAATTGAGGCAAAGTGACTTTTTTATAGAGAGCAATAAAACGATGCGTTTCGGGAATGAAACAAAAAAAGCCTGGGCTCTTAATTTCTCAATACTGAAAGAGCGATGCGATGTGAGCGGCTTTGAGATCACAGATATTGAGCCTCTTTAGTATCGAAAAAGGTAACAAGGTAACAAAAAGGTAACGCCCGAAACGCTGATGAATAGCCACTTGTTACCGATGTTACCTTTGTTACCTCAACTTTATATATACGCGCGATAGTACCATTGCTTTTTTAAGACTAAAAAATATAAAAATAAAAATATTTGTGTATACACCTACCCCAAAAAGAGGTAACAAGGTAACAAAATGCTGAAAAGCGCTTGGGAAGCGGATTTATGAGATGCCCTTCTTGGATGTTACGAGGTTATAAGAGGGAAAAAGGTAACATTTTTGGAGGATGAGCGGGTTATGTCTGAAAAAAGTATTGTGACTAAAGTACTGCGGTACTTAAAGACAGTACCGGGGTGTTTCTGTTGGAAGGAACATGGTGGTATGTACGGGACAGCGGGGATACCAGACATTATTGCCTGTGTAAATGGACGGTTTATAGCTTTTGAAATAAAAACCCCATCGGGAAAGACAACAAAACTGCAGGAAGCAACTATAAGGAAAATCCTCAATGCCGGAGGAGTGGCAGCGGTTGTCCATTCGGTAGATGAGGTGAAGGCTATTCTGGAAAAGCATGGCCTTCTATAAAGAACGAAGACAATAACGAACAAGGAAACAAGCACTGCAAAGCAACGCAAAAAGCACACTGCTTCAAAGATCAAGGTTTTTTTATCTTGATTTTTTGGAGGTGCGATATGCTGATTGCATGGCAGTATTTAGATAAAAAAGCGGCTGCTGTTGAAGCTTTGAAAGATTATAACAGCATGCAGTACATTATCGAGCACAGTGATGAGGATATATATGAAGTTGAAACCCGTATGACAAGCCCTCACAGTGCAAAGATTACCGGAGTTCCGGGCAAACACAATCCCCAAAAGCGGCGAAGAACGCCTTGCTGCTTGCCTTGACGAGATTGATGTGTTGAAAGAACGTTACAGACGGGCATTAGAATATATGGAGTGGTTCAAGCCTGCTTGGGAAGCCCTGTCGGAGGAAGAACAGTTTATACTGACAGAATTTTTTGTTAATGATGTGAGCAAGACAGAAGCTGTAGCAAACATCGGAGAGAAGCTGTTTCTTGAAAGAGCACAGGTGTACCGTAGGAAGGATAAGGCACTTAATCATCTGGCACTGCTTTTATACGGGAAGTAGTTTAAGATAACATTAGCAGCATGTTAAATAGGAAACCCACTTAGATAGAACGAACTACCTAAGTGGGTATTTTAATGGCCTACTGTATTGCGCTTAATATAAGCTCGTAGGAGCTGTTATCTTTAGTATACATATTTTAATGTAAAAATCAACAAAATAAAAATGCACTAATTGATGCATAAATCTTGACAAAAGGCATATAATATAGTATCAT
Source organism: Lachnoclostridium sp. (assembly GCA_047777345.1). Taxonomy (GTDB): domain Bacteria; phylum Bacillota; class Clostridia; order Lachnospirales; family Lachnospiraceae; genus Anaerocolumna. Next base: position 10,557 of record JBKEEJ010000005.1, read on the forward strand.
TGTATCACAAAAGAGGTGATGCAATGAATCAGCACTATAATCAGAATTATACCTGGGAACAGATTGATGAGATTTTGGCAATGATACATGACTGTATTAGAGAGGGCAGATTCATTATATCAAAAAATGAGAATAGACAAGAAAACATAGATTTTATAAATGAATATAATCTAAACAGCAGAAGGCAAAAGGAGATTTTACTGAAAATAAAAACAGAAGATTTTTGCCATTCATTGCAAAATACGAAAATAGGATTTGAACATGAGGTTTTATATGTATTTTGTCCCCAGATTATGTTATTTAACTTTGATGGCATCGAGGAGCTAGTTGATATATATACGAAATTTAATCTAATTGATAGTGAGAGTGGAAAACGAGTGGTTGTTATATCGTTTCATAAGCGAAACAAGCCGATTGATTATCTTTTTCGATGATCAATCAGAAAGTTTGAGAGTTTGAAAGGAGGCCGCCTTATGAATAGGAATAAGACATTTTGCGAGGAATGCAGAAGAGATATCGAATACATGGTAGAAACAGCATCAATTAAGGGAAACTTAAAGGCGAAGAATATGAGTATACTGGAAAGAAGGCTGTTTGTACGGAATGTGGAAGCGAAGTCTATGTAGCGGATATAGAGGACGAAAATCTGAAGGCTTTGTATGACACGTACCGTCAAAAAAACGGCATTATTTCGCTGGAGAAGATATTAGAAATACCTCAGAAATACAATATTGGGAAACGTCCGTTGTCATTGCTTTTAGGCTGGGGAGAAATGACTTTTTCGAGATATTGTGAGGGTGATATGCCTACAAAACAGTATTCGGATATTCTTCAAAAGATTTATGATGATTCCAGCATATTATAAAGAATTGCTGGAGAAAAATAAGGACAATTTAAAATCTCTGCAGGCATATGAAAAAAGTAAGCGGAAGGTACAGGAACTGCTTGGGGAAGAAAACAAAACGGGTTCAAAGCTGGACTCAATTATCCAATATCTGCTTTATAAATGCGAGGACATAACTCCTTTAGCTTTACAAAAGGCGCTATATTATGTCCAGGGTTTTTATTATGCTTTTGAAGGACGGTTTCTTTTTGAAGAAGACTGTGAGGCGTGGGTTCATGGACCGGTTTACAGAGATATATATAACAGGTATTCATCTTATCGGTTTGACCCCATTGAGAGTGTTGAAGCTTTCGATGAATCAGTTTTTACAACTGCTGAAAAAGCGATATTGGATAGCGTTATTAAGAACTTCTGCTGTTATAGCGGAAAAACGCTAGAGAAGTTTACGCATCTGGAGAAACCATGGCGGCATACTAGAGACGGTTTGCCAGTGGATGCGCATTCTAATCGTGTAATACCCAAAGAATTGATCGGGAAATATTTTGTAGCTGTGAAAGAAAAATTCAACATGCTTACTCCTGGGGATATAGAAGTATATTCGAAAGCTATCTTTGAACAAATAAACTAATATTTTTAGCTTCCTTTAAGGTGAGATTTTCATGAGATGTAAAACACAGGTATCCAATATATAATGATATCGTGAAAAAATAACATTAAAACGCATAAGCCCTTCGGGGCTTTTTTTACTTTATAGGAAATTACTCCTTCCAGAGTAATCCAGAATTAATAATGCCTGCATAAATGCAGGCATAGGAAATAGACGATGGCAGATTAGAAGATATAAAAACCTTCTTCACCGATATCGTCATCAAGATCATCATCTTCATGAAGAAAATAATCCATATCCAAAAGGTCATTGTCGCTCATGTTTTTGATATCATCTGCGGTCATGCCTTCAGGAGGATTTTGAATGTATTTTTTCCTAAGTTCCTCTATTCGATTGCTCATTATGTAGCCCTCCGTTTTTAAACTATATTACCACAGACGGAGCCAACTGTGAAAGTATTATTTAAAAGCAGGTGAACGGCAACCTTTGGCTTTCGCCATTACCTTTTTATATAGTTCGGTCTAGAGGAACACGTTTGCCCTTGTGATATAGCTCTAAAAAGCTCATAGTATTACCACAGCAAGGACATTTGAGAGGGTCGTACCCAAATGAGGCTAAGATACATTCCCTCCATTTATTAAAGGAAAGATAAATACCATGTTTTTCTTTTGCAATGGCAAGGTTTAGTTTCTTATCTGATTCACGTTGTCTTGCATAGAGACCATAATAGCGAATCATTTTGAAATGTTTTTCAGGGATGTGTTGGATTAGTCGCTGAATAAAATCAAGAACAGGGACTGTTTCCGTAATGAGTTTTTCATCCTCGTGCCTATTGTAGTGAAAAGTGACATTATCACCATCGTAGGAATCAATACGAGAGGTGGCAATTACCGGTCTTCCAAGGTAACGGCCGATGTATTTCAATACAGCCCCCGGTTTACATTTATTAGGCTTTGCATAAACATAGAATCCATTTTCGTGATTCTTATAGATGGAGGCCTTAACCTTTTTAAATGATGTTCCCAAATGCTTTTGTAATTCATTCAGAAGAGCAGTCTGAAAAGAATCACGCATAAGTTTATAGTTGAAATGAGTTTTACTCCGCCAGAGACCAGAATTACCCAAACCACCTTCTGAGATAAGACAGTGGATGTGAGGATTCCATTTCAAGTCTCTTCCAAACGTATGAAGAACGCAGATAAAACCAGGTGTAAATAATTCGGCTTTATTATCTTTATGAAACATATGGTGAACGACACTGTTAACAGCAGAGAAGAGGCAGTTAAGTAGATTACGGTCTTGAAGAAAAAAGGGTCGAAGTTCTTCTGCAATAGTAAAAACACAGTGGCGATGGTGAACATTGATGATTTTAAAAGACATGGAGGTGGTACGGTCAATGGAATATTTATTGCCACAAGTGGGGCAAAATCTGCTATGGCACCGGAAAGGAACAAACTTAAGATTACCGCATTCGGTACAGCCGTACATGGCACCACCGTAAGAAGGGTCACCACAATTAAGCATCTTCTCGACATTTTCGATAACCGATTGACGAGGATGCAAAATATATAGCATTTCTTCATAATGGTCATTAAAAATTTTTTGAAGTATGTTCATAAGATTATTATGGATCAAAAGCAGGAAAAAAGAAACCCCTAATTCCCCTCATGAATGAGGGGCTAGGGGAGTTGAAGTGTCGAAGACACTTTGTTCCTTTATAGGAAATTACTCCTTCCAGAGTAATCCAGAATTAATAATGCCTGCATAAATGCAGGCATAGGAAATAGACGATGGCAGATTAGAAGATATAAAAACCTTCTTCACCGATATCGTCATCAAGATCATCATCTTCATGAAGAAAATAATCCATATCCAAAAGGTCATTGTCGCTCATGTTTTTGATATCATCTGCGGTCATGCCTTCAGGAGGATTTTGAATGTATTTTTTCCTAAGTTCCTCTATTCGATTGCTCATTATGTAGCCCTCCGTTTTTAAACTATATTACCACAGACGGAGCCAACTGTGAAAGTATTATTTAAAAGCAGGTGAACGGCAACCTTTGGCTTTCGCCATTACCTTTTTATATAGTTCGTCTAGAGGAACACGTTTGCCCTTGTGATATAGCTCTAAAAAGCTCATAGTATTACCACAGCAAGGACATTTGAGAGGGTCGTACCCAAATGAGGCTAAGATACATTCCCTCCATTTATTAAAGGAAAGATAAATACCATGTTTTTCTTTTGCAATGGCAAGGTTTAGTTTCTTATCTGATTCACGTTGTCTTGCATAGAGACCATAATAGCGAATCATTTTGAAATGTTTTTCAGGGATGTGTTGGATTAGTCGCTGAATAAAATCAAGAACAGGGACTGTTTCCGTAATGAGTTTTTCATCCTCGTGCCTATTGTAGTGAAAAGTGACATTATCACCATCGTAGGAATCAATACGAGAGGTGGCAATTACCGGTCTTCCAAGGTAACGGCCGATGTATTTCAATACAGCCCCCGGTTTACATTTATTAGGCTTTGCATAAACATAGAATCCATTTTCGTGATTCTTATAGATGGAGGCCTTAACCTTTTTAAATGATGTTCCCAAATGCTTTTGTAATTCATTCAGAAGAGCAGTCTGAAAAGAATCACGCATAAGTTTATAGTTGAAATGAGTTTTACTCCGCCAGAGACCAGAATTACCCAAACCACCTTCTGAGATAAGACAGTGGATGTGAGGATTCCATTTCAAGTCTCTTCCAAACGTATGAAGAACGCAGATAAAACCAGGTGTAAATAATTCGGCTTTATTATCTTTATGAAACATATGGTGAACGACACTGTTAACAGCGGAGAAGAGGCAGTTAAGTAGATTACGGTCTTGAAGAAAAAAGGGTCGAAGTTCTTCTGCAATAGTAAAAACACAGTGGCGATGGTGAACATTGATGATTTTAAAAGACATGGAGGTGGTACGGTCAATGGAATATTTATTGCCACAAGTGGGGCAAAATCTGCTATGGCACCGGAAAGGAACAAACTTAAGATTACCGCATTCGGTACAGCCGTACATGGCACCACCGTAAGAAGGGTCACCACAATTAAGCATCTTCTCGACATTTTCGATAACCGATTGACGAGGATGCAAAATATATAGCATTTCTTCATAATGGTCATTAAAAATTTTTTGAAGTATGTTCATAAGATTATTATGGATCAAAAGCAGGAAAAAAGAAACCCCTAATTCCCCTCATGAATGAGGGGCTAGGGGAGTTGAAGTGTCGAAGACACTTTGTTCTGCCATAAAACAGGAGTGAGGAAAGATGTACGATAATTGTTTTGGCAGTAACGGAAGGAATGGCTGCAATATCCTGACTGTACACAAGTGCTTGCAAGATAAATGTTCCTTCTATAAAAGCCCCCAGGAGTTAGAGGAAGATAGGAAAAAGGCTTATCTTTTGCTTGCAGCTTTACCACCCGATATGCAGCGGTATATTTCAGATAAGTATTATAACGGCAGGATGCCATGGGTGAAAAGCAAATGTGCTGTTTAGTATTCCAGATGAGATTTTTATGAGATGAAATTCAGTTAAAAGCCAAATATAATGGTATTGTGAAAAGTTACGGATAAGCCTTCATGGGATGAACCCGCGAAGGCTTTTTTTATACCCGTAAAGGAGGTGGCCAGATGCCAAGAAAGCCAAAAAGGCCTTGCTCCTTTCCTGGCTGTCCTGAGCTGACGGACGGAAGGTACTGCGACACGCATCAAAAACAAGTTGATGCTTATTACAACAAATACGAACGAGATCCCCAAACAAGAAAACGCTATGACCGGAGATGGAGACGCATCAGGGACAGATATATCTCAGAGCATCCGCTTTGCGAGGAGTGCCAAAAGTACGGAAGGCTTACGCCAGCCGAAGAGGTACATCATATCATCCCTTTATCCAAAGGCGGAACCAATGCAGACAGCAACCTTATGAGCCTATGTAAGCAATGTCACTCATCCATCACTGCCCGAGAAGGAGAGCGGTGGGCAAGACGGTAGGGGGGTTAAAATCTCTGGTGGATATGTTTCGTGCAACGGGCGGGGGGTCACGCGCGAAAAATCGCAGTTTCAAACGGGGTATATCCCCCGTTTATTTTTACAGGAATCGAGGTGATGTGTATGGCAAAAGACGGTACCAACCGCGGCGGAGCGCGCATTGGCGCAGGACAGAAGAAAAAGCCTCTGGCAGATAAGATTTTGGAAGGAAATCCTGGCAGACGAAAGCTTATGGTAATGGAGTTTACGGATGCTGCGGAACTGGAAGGCCAGAGCATGCCGCCACCGAGGGATTATCTTGCAGCAAAGCAGAAGAACGGCAAAACAACACTGGCGGTGGAAATATACGAAAAAACATGGCAGTGGCTTAAGGAACGCAGGTGTGTTCACCTTATCCCTGCGCAGCTTATAGAGCAATATGCCCAGAGTGTGGCGCGGTGGATCCAGTGCGAGGAATGTATCACTGAATTTGGCTTTCTTGCTAAGCATCCGACAACTGGCAATGCCATCCCGTCACCTTATGTGGCTATGAGTCAAAGCTTTATGAAACAGGCCAATAACCTGTGGTATCAAATTTATCAAGTCGTGCGGGAAAACTGTGCTACCGAATACAAGGGGGCCACTCCACACGATGATGTGATGGAAAAACTCCTGACAGCCAGGAGGGGTGGCTGATGCATAAAGCAAATTCAATCTTTCTTAGGGAACTAAGAAAATATGAAGATTGTCGTAGAAACGCTGCTGAGCATTTACCCGGATGAGGTTTATATCAAACTGCTTTGTAAAAACTTCTTCAACTTCGTCAGCTTCGTTTTTTCTCAATAGTCCGTGGTCTACCAGTATGCAGGTAAGCTGTTTTCCCACCGCTTTGCTTACCAAAACGGCCGATACCGAGGAATCGACTCCTCCCGACAGGGCGCACAGAACTTTTTTATCACCGATTTTTTCTTTCAAATGCCGGACGGTTTCATCAACGAACGTGGTCATAGTCCAGGTACCCTTACAACGGCATATATTAAATAGGAAATTTTGCAGTATTTTCATACCGCCCTCGGTTTGTTTGGCCTCGGGATGGAAAAGTACGCCGTAAAGTTTCTTTTCGGGATTTTCCACGGCTGTTACAGGATAGTTATCGGAATACGCAACTGCCCGAAAACCGGGAGCGACAGCTTCAATATGTTCCGTATGGCTCATTAGGCAGGTTGCAGGCCGGTTTAAATTGTCAAAAAGCTGTGATACGGTATCAAATTCAATATTTATGGTATGGTAATTTTTTTCAATCCTGCCGCCTGCAGAGCCGGATATCTTACCACCGAAAACATGAGTTATCAGATTACATACGTATGATATACCAAGGACGGGAATTCCGAGAGAATAAATTGCGGGATCGCAAGCCGGAGCATCGGGTTCGTAAACACTGTGGACACCGCCGGTAAATATTATTCCCTTGGGTGCTTTTTTCTTGATAATTTCAATATCAGTATTGTATGGTAATACTTCGCAATATACGTTACATTCCCTGACACGCCTGGCGACAAGCTGGTTATTGCCTCCGCCGAAGTCAAGAATAATAATTACTTCTTTTTCCACGGTTCAACCTCCTAATTTGTCATATAAGTCCAGAAAGCAAATCCATGTCCGTAAAATAATCTTTTCTGCTGAAAAATTAAGATTAATAATACATCATTTTATTATAATCCGCAAGATCCGATATTTTATTAACTTATTAGTAATTTTGATATTCTTTATAATCGTAAATTCAAAATTCAAAACCTGCTAAATAGCGGAATTAATAGGAAAATATTCTTAAATTTTTAAAAAATATTTACAAAAATACAGTATAATGTTACTATATTACTGTTTGATAACAACATATAGTGTAAGTTTGCATATACATTGAGAGGGAGTTTATATCGACGCATGCGTATTGGCGCATGCATATATTGATAAAAACGGACGTTATGTTCGTTAGGAAGGGGTTATAATGTTCAGTTATCATATGAGGGATTTGTTTGATGTGGTACCCGAGATAGATTTTAATAAGGGATATAATTATTACCTTCATAATATGGAGAATTATTCAAAGGCATTGCTGGCCACGCTGAAAAGCATAAGATCAAAGCTGCCTATTCTCAGAAATATGATAGAAACTAAAGAATATGAAGGTTTGAGGATGATTACCCAGACATTAAGAAGAATGATGACTACCATAGGAGGAGAAAAGATAGCCGAGATATCCTATAATTTGGAATATGCCTTGTTGAATGAAGAAAACGGCTTTAATGACTTGCTTATGGAATATACGGCTACTCTCGAAGACCTGGCGGACAGAATGGAGGAACTCGTAAAGAGGTTGCCGATAAAGAATTTCAATACGGAGCATGATAACAGGATTTCCTATTTTGATTATGATTTCAGGAGAACAAAAGAATTTATTGAATATACCAAGGATTTGGAAAATAAAAAAATTATCTGAAAAATGGATTTTACCCCCATTAAAAGCCCCGTCTTTCCCTGCTGACAAAGACAGGGCTTTTTTATTTTGCTGTTTAAGCCGATTGATATTTGACTACTCGTATTAGGGCTTATAAAATATAATTGGTGCGATATGTTTCTATAAAAACGATATAGATTAATATGAATTTTGGGGTCGGATAGAATGTATAAGATACTTATTGTGGAAGACGATATGACTATAGCCAATATAATAAAAGAACATCTTGCCTCATGGGGTATGATAACCCGCTGCGTTACCGATTTTCAGAATGTACTTTCCGAATTCGCAGACTTTTCACCACATCTTGTACTTTTGGATATATCTCTGCCTTTTTATAACGGGTACCATTGGTGCACCAAAATCAGGGCCGTATCGCAGGTTCCTATAATATTCATCTCATCGGCTTCTGATAATATGAATATTGTCATGGCCATCAATATGGGCGGAGACGATTTTATCTCAAAGCCTTTTGATTTGTCGGTTTTGGTGGCAAAGGTACAGGCTCTTCTTCGCAGGACATATAATTTTGCAGGCGGAACCGACATACTGGAGCATAAAGGGGTTATTTTAAATCTGTCGGACTCATCGGTAACATATAATGAGAGCAAGGTCGAACTGACAAAGAATGAGTTTAAAATTCTGCAGGTTTTGTTTGAAAAACGGGGTCAGGTGGTAAGCAGGGATACTCTTATGTACCGCTTATGGGAAACCGATGATTTTGTGGATGAGAATACACTTACCGTTAATATGAACAGACTCAGAAAGAAACTTTCGGGTATCGGAATAAATGATTTTATAATAACAAAAAAGGGATTAGGTTACATGGTGGAGTGATATGAGACTGATTTGGGAGTATTTGAAATTAAAACGGAAACCTTTGTTTTTGCTTTTTATTTTTATATTTATTTATGCCTCCGTATTTCATCTGTATGACTTACCTGTGGAAGCGGTAGGCTATGCAGGCCTGCTGTGCATGGTCGTTTTGATTATATTAGGAACTTATGATTTTATCAAATTTTTAAAAAAACATAAGAAACTGGTTAAAATGCGGTCGGACATTACCGTTTCGACAGATAACCTGCCGGAAGCTGACGGAAGGATAGAACAGGACTATCTTGATCTGATCAAGGCACTGTATGACGATAAGCAGCGGTATATGGCGGAGAGCGATAAGGAAAAAAACGAAATGATTGATTATTACACTTTATGGGCCCATCAAATCAAGACTCCGATTGCCGCCATGAGACTTATTCTACAAAGTGAGGATATACCGCAATATCATGAGCTTAATGAGCAGCTTTTCAAGATAGAACGGTATGTCGAAATGGTCATGGCTTATTTAAGAATCGGAAGCAGCAGTACGGACTTCTTACTGAAAAAATATGAGCTGGAAGATATGGTGAAACAATCGGTCCGTAAATATGCGCCGGTGTTTATCCGTAAAAAAATCGGCATTAAGCTGGGAAATCTTAAATTTAAGGTATTAACAGACGAAAAATGGCTGTGTTTTGCTATAGAACAGATACTGTCCAATGCCATCAAGTATACGGACGAAGGATATATCCTTATAGATTCGGAAAATGAAACAACGCTGGTAATTAAGGATACAGGTATCGGTATTGCTCCGGAAGATTTACCGCGTATATGCGAAAAGGGATATACAGGATATAACGGAAGAATTGACAAAAGGGCTTCAGGAATAGGGTTATATCTGACAAAACAGATCCTTACTAAGCTGGGTCACAAAATTTCGTTTGAATCCGAGATAGGAAAAGGAACCACGGTCCGTATCGATATGAGCAGCGGTGATTGACTGTCTGTAACTGTGTCATCAAAATGATTTTATAAGAAGCAATACATAAACATGATTTGTTTTGTCAATTAAGCCCGTATTTTTAGAATCTTACAAAAATGTAAGTTACGGGCCGGTTTTGTAAGGTCAATCAATGGCAGAAAGCCTGCGTTACCGCTAAAATAAGCACAGAAAATGCAAGGAGGTTATTAAAGATGGCTTTACTGGAAGTAAGAAATCTAAAGAAGGTTTATACAAGCAGATTTGGCGGTAACCATGTACAGGCTTTAAGCGATGTGAATTTTACCGTGGAAGCCGGCGAATATGTTTCCATTATGGGCGAGTCGGGTTCGGGGAAAAACCACCCTATTAAATATACTTGCGACTCTGGATAAACCGACTGGCGGGGAAGTTTTATTATCTGGCATGAATTTGGCCAATGTAAAGGATATGGATATAGCCGCATTCCGGAGAGACAATATTGGTTTTGTTTTTCAGGATTTTAATTTGCTGGATACGTTTTCGATAAAGGACAATATTTTTCTTCCTTTGGTGCTGGCGGGCAAATCATACAAAGAGATGGAACACAGGATAAAACCGCTGGCCGCAAAACTTGGGATTACAGATATTCTGAATAAATATCCTTATGAGGTATCGGGAGGCCAGAAGCAGAGAACTGCGGTATGCCGGGCACTTATTACAAATCCGCAAATCATACTGGCAGATGAGCCCACCGATTCGCTGGATTCCAAAGCTACCGATCAACTTCTTAATTTATTTGAAAGAATCAACGAGGACGGGCAAACCATATTAATGGTGACACATTCGGTGAAGGCTGCCAGTCATGCGAAACGGGTTTTATTTATCAAGGACGGAACGGTATATCACCAGATATACAGGGGCAATTGCAGCTTCGACGAAATGTATCAGAAAATATCCGATACCCTGACTTTGCTGACCACCGGAGGTGACAGAAATGCGTAAAGGTTTGTTTCCCTCTCTCGCATGGCAAAATTTACGCAAGAACGGTAAATTTTATTTGCCTTATATATTAACCGTTATATGTACTGTGGCAGGTTTTTATATTATAAATGCCATAGCTTCGGATAAAGGGGTTGCGGAACTTAGGGGCGCGTCTTATGTGTATACGATGATGTCTTGGGGCAATTTTATTATCTGCATATTTGCAGTGATTTTTTTACTGTACACCAACAGCTTTCTGATGAAGCGGCGCAATAAGGAATTGGCTTTATATAATATACTGGGAATGGGAAAACGGCATATTGCCAGGATTTTATGCTTTGAGGCCTTATATGTGGCATTAATCGGTATAACCGGCGGTTTGCTCTGCGGTATATTGCTTCACAAGCTGGTTACCCTTGCTTTATTTAAGCTATTGCGTTTTGATGTCCCTTTCGGTATTTCGGTTTCTGCTGTTGCCATAAAATCGTCGGTCACGCTGTTTTCCGTAATTATCGGTATAACCCTTGTGCAAAATCTTTATCGTATCCGCAAGGTTAATCCTATAGAATTGCTGAACAGCGCAAATGCGGGAGAAAGAGAGCCGAAAAGCAAAAGACTGTTGGCACTGATTGGCGTACTTACTCTTGGAGGAGGATATTATATAGCTCTTACGACGGAATCGGCTATAAAAGCAATTTCTGTCTATTTCTTGGCCGTATTACTGGTTATAGTGGGGACCTATTGCCTTTTTACTGCCGTGAGCATCGTGGTTTTGAAGCTGTTACGGAAAAACAAAAGGATATATTATAAAACGAAACATTTCATCGGGATTTCCGGAATGCTGTACCGGATGAAACAAAATGCCGTAGGCCTTGCAAATATATGTATATTGTCCACTATGGTGCTTGTTATGGTATCGGGAACTCTGGCCCTTTATCTTGGGACGGAGGATGAACTGAATCATTTATATCCGGGACAAATAGTGACGGAGGTTTCCATAGACGGTGAAAAGCTAAATGATTTTAAAAAGGATATGCTGACGGAAAAAATAAAAGATACAGTCCAAAAAAACAGAGGGGAAATAAAGAAATTTGAAGAATATACCTATCTGACATTTTCGGCAGAAAAAGGGGAAGGATATTACTATATAAATAATGAAAGAAAATTCAATACAGGATATGTACAACTATGTTTTATAACCGAAAAAGATTATTCAAAGCTGACCGGAAGAGAGGTTAAACTTAAGGAAGATGAAATCCTGTTATATGAAATAACAACGGATCAAAGCGAAAATCTGCGTATTGAGGCGGAGAATTATTCATTAAAGTATACCGTCACAGAACATCTTGACAGCTTCCCGGCAATAGGTGATTTGACTACTTATATGATTAATACGTTTTTTGTGGTTGTGAAGGACGAACAGGTGATGGATGTATTATACAAAGTTCAGAAGTCCGCTTTTAAGGAATATGCCAGCGATTTTGAATGGGTAGCTGTAGTTGATACGGATTTAAATGAAGAGATGCAAATTAAATGTGCGAAAGAAATATCTTCGGCAAGGGACACAGGCGATTATAATCGTTTTCAGGGTCATGTCAAGAGCCGAAGGCTCGGCCAGGTTTTATGCTATGAACGGTGGCTTTTTGTTCCTGGGTATATTTTTGGGACTCCTTTTTATCATGGCAACAGTTTTAATTATTTACTACAAGCAAATATCCGAAGGCTATGATGATAAAGGCCGTTTTGAGATTATGCAAAAAGTCGGGCTTCCCAAAAAAGAAATCAAGCGTTCCATAGGCACCCAGATTCTTGTTATATTCTTTGCACCTTTGGCGGTGGCCGCAATACATGTGGCCTTTGATTTCAAAATAATGTTAAAACTATTAAGCCTGTTTTCCATTACCAACAACCGTCTTACAATGCTTTGTACCGTAGGAACGCTGCTCGGTTTTGCCGTAGTGTACGGTATGGTATATGCCCTGACAGCAAGAACATATTATAAGATTGTAAGCGCTAAGTAAAACCGGAAGAAAAGACTGCTCATAAAAGCGTACGGCTTCATTAAAACAACACAGGCTGAGATCCTTGTGACGCATGACGGATATGTAAATGTCCGACTGTTATGCCACAAATCACAGCCTGTGTTTTAGATTTCCAAAATTAATTAAAACAGCTTGGTCTTTTGCCCTTTGTCTCCCCGTTTACGGATTTTTATTTTACTTACTTCTATTTCTTTGCCGTTGTATTTGAAAGTTTCGGTTTCGGGACCGACTACTGCGGCAAAACGTACCGAATCGTCTTTATTCAGCTTAATGGCTTTTACGCCACGGCTGTTCTTTTTAAGTTCCGGAACTTCCGATAAGGGGAAGCCCAGGGATAAGCCCTGATGTGTAATTAAAATTACATTCATTTTGCCGGACAGAACTTCATGGGCGGAAAGAAGGGTGATCCCAGCCAGTTCGTCGCCTTCATCCAGTTTGGTGGCGCTTATTTGTGAACGGTTCGTTTCAAATTCCGCACCGGAAACCTGCTTGATAAAACCGTTCTTTGTAACAAACAGAAGCTGGGATTCGAATAACTGCTCGAAGGATGCATAAAGCATGACTTCTTCTTTTTCCAGCTTGCATAAGGTATGGATTAATGCGCCTCTGTCCTTCATCTTGCATCTCGGTATATTTTCCGCTTTTACCTGGAACATGCTGCCCTCTTTGGTGAAGCAGCACAGCCTGTCCGTATTTTTCATCTGAATAATATGGCTGTATTCTTTCAGATTATCCTCCAGGGCTCTGGAATAACTGGTAGAATCTATGGATTTGGTATAACCGAAGCGGTCTATAAGAACGTATATATCCTCGATTTTCTTTTCTTCCACATAATCCTGGGTTATGGCGTTAATAAGCATGGTTCTGCGGTGAATGTGGAACTTCTTCTTGTATTCGGTAAGGCGCTTCTTTATTACCTTGAACAATTCCTTTTGGCTTCCGAGAACTTTTTCATATTCGTTTATGGAATCTTTCAAACTTTCTTCTTCATCATGGAGTTTCATAATTTCAAGGCCTATCAATTTGGAAAGCTGCATGGAAAGAATGGCGTCCGCCTGCTTATCCGTAAAATTAAGCGCAGACGCTTCTTTTCGGGAAGCTTCCGATTTGAAACGGATGCCTTCCGTTTTGCCGTGAACAAGGCAGTCTTTGGCCTGCTTGACGGAAGAGCTGCCGCGAAGTATTTCAATAATCAGGTCAATAATATCCGTAGCCTTAATTAAGCCGCCCACGATTTCAAGGCGGTTTTTGGCTTTATCGAGAAGATATTTATATTCTTTCGTATAAAGTTCTATCTGGAAATCAACAAATTCCTTAATCAGGCCTTTCAGGTTGAATAATTTCGGCTGCTGGTCCTTAATGGCCAGTAAATTGACTGAATAGGTATCTTCCATTAGGGTCTTTTTATAAAGACCGTTTAAGAGGTTCTGGATATCCCTGTCTTTTTTGACTTCTATAACAATCCTGATGCCTTCCTTGGAAGATTCGTCTCTCACATCATTTATTTTTTTCCTTAATCAGATTTGAGAGGTTTTCCACCAGTTTGGATTTGTTTCCCGCAACGGTATAGGGAATTTCGGTAATTACGATATTTTTCTTGCCATAATCTGCATTTTCTATTTCGGTCTTGGCACGGATGCGGATTTTTCCTTCACCGGTTTCATAGATTTTTTCCATTTCGTCCGCATTTATTTTGGTTCCTCCGGTGGGAAAATCGGGAGCGGGTATATATTTCATCAACTCATTTATGGTTATGTCGGGATTATCCATATAGGCTATAATGCCGTTTATGACTTCCTCCGGGTTGTGGGGCGGTATATTGGTTGCCATACCGACTGCAATACCGGTTGTGCCGTTAATGAGAAGATTGGGTATCATGGCGGGCAGGACCGTAGGCTCTTTTTCGCTGCCGTCGAAATTCGGAACAAATTCTGTCAGGTCTTTATCCAGCTGATCAAGCAGAGCCATGGCCCCCGGTGAAAGTCTTGCTTCGGTATAACGCATGGCTGCGGCCCCGTCTCCGTCTATGGAACCGAAATTACCGTGACCGTCCACCAGAGGTATCATAAGGGAATAATCCTTGGTCATGTTGACCAGGGCTTCGTATATGGAACTGTCTCCGTGGGGGTGATATTTACCCATGGTATCGCCCACGATACGGGCGCTTTTTCTGTGGGGCTTATCCGGTTCCAGCCCCAATTCTTTCATGGAGTACAGGATTCTGCGCTGTACGGGTTTTAAGCCGTCCCTTACGTCGGGAACCGCTCTTGCCACAATTACGCTCATGGCATAATCCCGGTAGCTGTTTTTCATTTCTTCCGAATAATCAAGTTGAACTATTTGCTCGTTAGGGTTTTGGTTGCTCATTGTTACCTCCTGTATAGTTTATTGGAGCTTATATATCCAGCTTGGCGTATTTTGCTTCTTCCATGATAAAGGAACGCCTCGGAGGAACATTGCTGCTCATAAGAATATTTGTAATTTCATCGGCTTCGACGGTATCGCTTATGGTAATCTTGGCCAGCACTCTTGTTTCCGGGTTTAAGGTTGTTTCCCAAAGCTGTTGGGCGTCCATTTCACCGAGACCTTTATAACGCTGGATATTCAGGATTTTACAGTCTTTGTTATTCTTGCGGAAAGCTTCCAGTTCAAAATCATTGTATAAATACCTGTATTCCTTCTTTTTCCTGCCTTTTCCTGTTGTTTCATATTCGACCCTGTACAGGGGCGGAAGGCCTTTATATATCTTTCCCGCATGAATAAGCTCCGGCATAAAACGGTAAAAGAAAGTAAGAAGCAGGGTACTGATATGGGCGCCGTCCACGTCGGCATCCGTCAGTATTATAATCTTGTCATAATTTAATTTGGATATATCGAATTCCTCGCCGATACCGCATCCGAAAGCGGCAATCATGGACTTTATTTCATTATTTAGCAGTATTTTATCGAGGGTTGCCTTTTCAACGTTAAGGATTTTACCCCTGAGGGGAAGGACCGCCTGGGTACGGCGGTTTCTGGCGGTCTTGACGGTGCCGCCTGCCGAATCTCCCTCTACTATATATATCTCGCATTCCTCGGGTTTTTTTGACGAACAGGAAGCGAGTTTGCTTCTGGTATCCACGTCGTTTAACTGCTTTAATATGGCCGTTCTGGCTTTGTCGCTGGCCTTTCTTGCATTGTAGGATTTCATGGTATTGTCAAGAATAGCTTTAAGGACTTCCACGTTTTTGTCAAACCAGCGCTGGGCTTCCTGGGTAAGGACTTCCTCGACCGCAGTTTTGGCGTCGGTATTTCCGAGTTTGGTTTTGGTCTGTCCTTCAAACTACGGATCCGGATGTTTGATGGATATGATGGCTACGATACCGTTTCGGATATCCTTACCGTCGAAATTTTCATTCTTGTCTTTAAGAACTCCGAGTTCCCTGGCATATTGGTTTATCACCCTGGTAAGGCCGGATTTAAATCCGGTAACCAGCGTTCCGTCGTCAACGACGTTAATACAGTTGCAGTAGGAATTTATCTGTTCCGTAAAATTATCGGTATACTGGAAGGCTATTTCGACTTCGATGTCGCCGCTTTTTCCTTCCAGATAAATAGGTTCTTCATGTATTAAATTCATATCCCTCGTAAGATAGGAGATAAAATTTTTGATACCGTGTTCCTCCTTGTAGGTTTGGGATATGCCTGTATTTTCGTCATGAAAATTTAACACAAGATTCTTGTTCAGATAGGCCAGCTCTTTAAGTTTTTTTGTATGATATCGGCCTTGAACTCCACAGTTTCGAAAATGGTATCGTCCGGATAAAAGATAACTTTTGTACCGGTCTCGGTTTTCGGATATTTACCGACAATGGGAAGGAGACCGTTTACCAGTTCCGTTACAGGATGACCGCCGTTGACATATTCGTCGCGGTAAATATTGCCGTCCCTTTTTACTTCTACAATCATTCTTTTTGAGAGGGCATTTACGACACTGGCTCCGACGCCGTGAAGTCCGCCGGATACCTTGTATACGGAGTGACCGAATTTGCCTCCCGCATGAAGTATTGTATAAATCACACGGACGGTCGGAATTTTTTTGGTGGGATGGATGTCCGTGGGTACTCCGCGGCCGTTGTCCTCTATCTCGATACCGCCGTCCTTGCGAAGAGTGACATTTATCTGGGTACAGTAGCCTGCCATATGTTCGTCAATACCGTTGTCGATTATTTCCCAGATAAGATGATGAAGCCCTCTTGAGCCTGTGCTTCCTATGTACATTCCGGGACGTTTGCGGACCGCTTCCAGTCCTTCCAAAACAACGATCTGACTTCCGCTATATTGTTCCATGCTATATATTCCCCTTTATATAATTCTTTAAGTTTAATCAAGATGTAGTTTATTCTTCATGATTATAACACAACAATTTGTATTTTTCTAGTAATTTTCAGCCTGCCGTACATATGTACGGATTATGAAACCTGATAAGTATCTGTATTCAGACAAATTTTACATAACAATGTTTGCCTGTGTCAACCGCGCCGGGTACCGGATTTGCAGGCAAAACTTTTTATAATTCAATATTGTCAACCGGAAAATCCTCCAATTTCCTATTTGTATAAAACATTTCCTTCTAATTGATATTAACTTTTTAATTAAGAACCTGAATTATAACGGTATGTTAATCTGCAAGCGGTTTTAATAAGTATAATGAAATAATCCAAGTAAAGCAAGAAAAAGCTTTGCCAGCTTAGAGCAATACCCACTAAAAAAGGGGTTTCAAATTGTCTTAAAATGATGTATAATGTGAACAATTATTCAGGACAATGCTATATATATTGAAAAGGCCAGGTGTTTATATGGACTTATACTTATATGAAACCCATCTGCATACGGCGGAAGCCAGCGCATGTGCCATATTGACCGGA
Organism: Lachnoclostridium sp.; assembly: GCA_047777345.1. Classification (GTDB taxonomy): domain Bacteria; phylum Bacillota; class Clostridia; order Lachnospirales; family Lachnospiraceae; genus Anaerocolumna. Next base: position 28,242 of record JBKEEJ010000005.1, read on the forward strand.
GCCGAGCAGGCGCGTTTATATAAAAAATTGGGATATGCCGGAATTATTGTGACGGATCATTTTTTTAACGGAAATACGGCCATACCCAAAGATTTGCCATGGGAAGAACGGGTGGATTTGTTCCGTAAAGGTTATGATAATGCCAGAAAAGAAGGAGAAAAAATAGGTTTGTCCGTGTTTTTCGGATGGGAGGGACGGAATTCCTGATTTACGGACTGGAACCTGAATGGATAAAAAGCCATCCCGACATGCTTGGCTGGTCGGTTGAGGAACAATACCGCCAAATACATGCAGCAGGAGGATTTGTGGTCCATGCCCATCCGTTCAGAATGAGATCTTATATAAAAGAAATCAGGCTGTTCCCGGATTCGGTAGATGCGGTCGAAGTCTACAATGTCGGCAACAGAAGCGTCGAATCCGACTCGAAAGCTTCCGAATATGCGAAAAAGCATAATTTGCCGGGCACTGCCGGAACCGACGCCCACGGGTTTGAACCGAGCCGGAGCGGACTTATGGCAGAGAAGAAAACTATACTGACTTATGAAGGGCTGCGTAAGCTCGAAGAGGAACTTCACGACCTAAAGGTCAATAAGAGAAAGGAAGTTGCTCAGAAAATTAAAGAAGCAAGAGAGCAGGGGGACCTTTCTGAGAATGCCGAATATGATGCGGCTAAGGACGAGCAAAGAGAAATTGAGGCAAGAATAGAAGAGATCAACAAAATCCTAAAAAATGTCGAAGTCGTTGTTGAAGATGAAGTTGATGTAAATGTTATAAATATAGGATGTAAGGTTCGTATTTTGGATATTGAAATGAATGAGGAATTAACATATAAAATTGTAGGTTCAACAGAAGCTAACAGCCTGAAAGGGAAGATATCAAACGAATCCCCGCTGGGGAAAGCTTTGCTTGGCAAAAAAGTAGGCGATATCGTAGATGTGGAAACCCACGGTGAAGTTATTCAATACAAAATCTTAGAGATCCAGAGATCAAATTAAAACGGTTACGGCGAAAAGCCGTACCGTTAACGATATGAGGTGAAAAAGATGGCGGACGAAAGAGTACAGGCGGCAAACGAGCAGGATATAAACGGATTGCTCAGGGTAAGAAGAGCGAAACTTGCCGAACTGCAGGAAAAGGGAAAGGATCCCTTTAAGATTATGAAATACAATGTTACAAATCATTCGACGGATATCACCGGCGATTATGACAACTTTGAAGGGAAAACCGTATCCGTAGCCGGCCGTATTATGACAAAACGGGTTATGGGTAAGGCGTCGTTTTGCAATATCAGGGATTTGAAAGGCGATATACAGATTTATGTCAGAAAAGACGATGTCGGTGAAGAGCCTTATACCGATTTTAAAAAGTTTGATATCGGCGATATCATTGGCGTGGAAGGAGAAGTGTTCAAGACCCACACCGGTGAAATATCGATAAAAGCAAAAAGTATAGTTCTTCTCTCAAAGAGCCTGCAGATACTTCCGGAGAAATATCATGGACTTAAGGATACCGATCTCAGATATCGTCAAAGATATGTTGACCTGATAGTAAATCCCGAGGTAAGGGAAACATTTATAAAAAGATCCATGATAATCAGAGAAATAAGAAATTATCTGGACAGCAGGAATTTTATAGAAGTTGAAACACCGGTACTTGTTCCGACAGCCGGCGGAGCCGCAGCCAGACCTTTTTATACACATCATAACGCCCTGGATCAGGATTTATCTTTAAGAATTTCTTTGGAACTTTATTTGAAGAGACTTATTGTAGGCGGTTTGGAACGTGTATATGAAATAGGCAGGGTATTCCGCAACGAGGGCTTGTCCGTCAAGCATAATCCGGAATTTACGTTGCTTGAGCTGTATCAGGCATATACCGATTATTACGGAATGATGGACATGGTGGAAGATCTTCTGCGTACCGTAACAAAGAAGGTTTTGGGAACCACTACCATAACCTACGGGGGGGAAGTAATAGATTTTTCAAAGCCTTTCGAGAGGCTTACAATGGTTGACGCCATTAAGAAATATACGGGTATTGACTTTAATGAGATAAAAGACGAAGCATCGGCCAAGGCTTTGGCGAAAGAGCATAACATAGAATTCGAGGACAGGCATAAACGGGGCGACATTATAAATATGTTCTTCGAAACCTATGTAGAAGAAAAGCTTGTTCAGCCTACCTTTATAATGGATCATCCGGTGGAGATTTCACCTCTCGCCAGCAGAAAACCGGACAATCCGGATTTCACGGAGCGCTTCGAATTGTTTATTGTAAGGCGTGAAATGGCCAATGCGTTCTCGGAACTTAACGATCCCATCGATCAGAGAAAGAGATTTGAAGCCCAGGAAGCCTTAAGGGCAGCGGGCGACGAAGAAGCCAATGAAACCGATGAGGATTTCCTTACCGCTCTTGAATACGGTATGCCTCCGACAGGCGGTATAGGAATAGGCATAGATCGTTTAGTCATGCTGCTTACGGATTGCGCAGCCATAAGGGATGTACTGCTGTTCCCGACACTAAAAAGGCTGGACTATGACAAGAATAAATCCGATAATGCGGTGAATGCTGAAAAGCCGGCAGAAAAGCCGGTTGAGAAAATTGATTTCTCAAAGGTAAAAATTGAGCCGTTATTTGAGGAATATGTGGATTTCGAAACCTTCAGCAAGTCTGATTTCAGAGCTGTCAAGGTTAAGGATTGCGTAGCGGTTCCCAAGAGCAAAAAGCTTCTTCAGTTTACCCTGGATGACGGAACCGGCACAGACCGTACCATATTAAGCGGAATTCACGAATATTACGAACCGGAAGAACTGATAGGCAAGACTTTGATTGCCATTGTAAACCTTCCGCCCAAACAGATGATGGGTATCGAATCCTGCGGCATGCTGCTTTCTGCGGTACACGAAGAGGAAGGACAGGAAAAGCTTCATCTTCTTATGGTGGACGACCACATACCGGCAGGGGCTAAGCTGTACTAAGTTAATAATATAAAAAGAAACGAATATTAGATCATAGAATATTGAATTTAATTGCACTCGCATTTGGCATAATACCGGATGTGAGTGCAATTTTTTTGGCTCTTTGTGTTGCTCCGTTGTCATTTTCCGGGTAATTCGGGAGGAGTAAGCCTATTATGGCCTTATTCAATAGGCCTTTTAGGATTTTTGCCGATCGTTAATGTTACGCAGGTGCCCAAACCTTTGGTGCTGGAATATTGGAGCCCATATTCAGGCCCATAAATAAGTTGTATTCTTTGATGAACATTGCGTATACCGTATCCGTTGCTCTCTGAAGTGATTATATTGTCACATTGCTCTTTTGTCATACCGCAGCCATTATCCAATATTTTGAATATCAACGAATTTTTATTATGATGGGCGTAAATTGTAAGTATTCCCTTATCGGGAGATTCTTTATGATCAATACCGTGTACAATGGCATTTTCAACCAGCGGCTGCAGCAGCAAATGAGGCATAATGTAAGAATATACGGAGTCATCAATATCATATACAATATCAAAAGAATAGGAGTGCATAAGTTGTTGAATTTTTGCATATGAAATTGTGTTTTGCAGTTCGTCTTTAACGGATATTAAGTCTTTTCCTTTATTTAACGTAGTACGGTAGAAGGTTGATAATAACTGGGCCATCTGGCTGATATCATCCTGGCCTGACATAATAGCTTTTCCGTTAATTAAGGACAAACAATTATATAAAAAATGGGGATTTATTTGTGCCTGCAAAGCTTTCATTTCATATTTTTTTTGTGCTATTTTACTTTTCAGCACTTCTTCGATGAGATATTTCAGTTGTTCTACCATTTTTCTGAAAGTGCAAATCAGCTGGCCAATTTCATCTTTTGAATTATACTCAACGGTAACTTCCAAATCCCCCTGCTCAATTAATGTCATATTTTTTGATAAATCCATAATAGGGCGGACAACAACCTTTGAGAGCAAAGTACTGGAAATTAGCACAATGGCCATGCATAGCAGGATAAAAATATATACAGTGACTGTTATTTGTTTTGCAGAATTGGAAATTGCTTTGATTGGGCGATATAAAACAACCCGCCAGGGTACTGAAGTCAGTGATGAATGCTCTATTACGAAGTTTTTCGCAATATTTTTTTGGCTGTTTTCCGTATTTATTAATTGCTCTGCTGAAATATTCCGATATTTTAACTCATTGAAATTTGAATATTGAAAAATGACTTCGTTATTTTGATTCAACAGAATAAAGCCGTAGGATTCATCAAGAAATTTCTCCGACGTTTGGAAAAGGCTGTTCGTATTTATTGTAATTCTAAAAATATTGGTATAGGTAGAGTTTTTATTATACATCCGGCAAATCATATAGAGGCTTTTTTTATTATCGGATATTATAAAAAAAGGTTGTGTTTTTTTTAGAGCATTATTATACCATTTGGCATTAATAATGTCCGAAAGCGGGCGAAGGACATTTCCATGGGGATAAATAGGATTATCGGTATAAACGGTTATGGAATCTATAGTGCTGTGTAAGGATCGTATTGTCAAAAATAAAGGATCAATAATATTTTCATAAGTCAAATACATATCATAATTATCTTTGTAAGTTTTTGAAAGGCCGGTGCGAATATTTTCATCCCATATGATATAATCCATAGCGGCAAAATATGATTTGATTTTATAATCAAGATTGGCCACTTCCTGATTTAAAGTTCCTTTAAGGGCAGTTTCTTCACGTTCAATAAGAAGACGGCGTGTCTGGGCATAGATAAAAGAACCGAGCAAAATAACAGGTATAACGCTGATGCCGAGCGAAATATAAGCAATTTTATATCGAAAGCTGAGATTTTTAAATATATATTTTAATTTTTTCATTCAATTTTTCCCCCTGTTTCCCGGAAAGTTTCCGGAGAAATGCCATATTCTTCCTGAAAAATCCGGCAGAAATAGGATACATAGGAATAACCTACCTCTTCACATATATCCGCCACTTTTAAATTTGTTGTAAGCAAAAGTTTCTTCGCCTGTTCAAAGCGAACATTTTTAATATATTTGTTCAGGCTGATACCGGTCACCTGCCGGAACATACTGCTTAAATACTTTGGACTTAAATATACTATGTTTGCCAAAGTATTGAGACTTAAATCTTCCTTATAATGAGAATGTATGTATTGCTTAACTATTAATATGGCATGTTTAGGAGACTGGTTTTCAATCTCCATATTGTGGACAACTTTATCTAAATATTCTTCGATATAATGCCGGATTTCTGTAAAATAACGAAATTTAAATATTTTTTCCACAATATTTTTAAAATTGTTTTCGTTAACATCAGGTAATGTCTTAATTAATAACTGCAATAATGTTGTACAAATGTATCGAATGTATATATGAGATACATTTGAAGTGTTCTTATATTTATCTAAAAGATATTTCGTTTTATTTCTGATCTCATCCGTATTTTTCAATTGAATAGCTTCTTCTATATTTTTAAGGATATCGCTATCTTCTTCGATGGAGGCATCATCATTATTTTCTATATTTTTAATATTTTCATCCGTTTGGCCATTATAAAAATAATCTTCAAAGTATTTATCTGTAATTTCTGCCTGGGTTTCTCTTTTATGTATTGTGTTAATAATAGTCAATATTGACTTATAAAATTCATTTTCATTGATTGGTTTTAGGATATAATTAACCGCACGAAGCGAAAGAGCGGTTTTAACATATTCGAAATCATCATATCCGCTAAAGAAAAGAATTTCTATATCAGGATAAATATCACGGGCTTTTGTAGCCAGTTCCATTCCGTTAATAAAAGGCATTTTGATGTCCGTAAGAAGTATATCTACAGGCTTTTCTTTCAGTATGTCCAATGCTGCCTTCCCATTATCTGCCTGCAATGTATGCAGGTTTAATTTATATTTTTTTATTAAAAAAAGGATAACTTCACGTTCGCTTTTTTCATCATCAACAATTAATATAGTATACATAAAATCCCCTGCCTGATAGATGCGATGCATAAAGATGCAACTTAAAAATAAATAAAAAAATTCAGGGAAAAAGTATTCTAAATGTGGAAATTGTATCATTTACGGAAATTAAATTTACCTATATACTAAAAAAAGAATTAAATAATGATAATCAATGGCCATTGATTAGTATGAGGGAAAATTGCAATTAAGTCAAGACTGTAAAGTGTAAGGATAATTGGAAGGAGGAAAACATGATGAAAGCATTAAAAAAAATATTTGTTATATTGCTGGCAACTGTAATGACCATATCTTTGGCAGCTTTGGCAGCAAAAAGGACAATGAAAGTCAGAAGGAAAGCGATCAAAATCTGACAGCACTGGTTCATATTACTGATAGTGAGGATAATTCAAATGCATCAGTAGATCCTTTTGGAGCCTATGAGAATGAAATTACTGTAACAATGGGAAGACAGACCCTTCAAAACCCGAAATTGCCGAAAGGGGATACATATGAGGATAATGCCTATACCCGTTTGGTGAAAAAAGAACTTAATATTAAAATCGTAGATGAATTCGAAGCCAATGGGGATGATTATGACCAACAGGTATCATTAGCAATATCATCAGGTGATCTTCCTGATATGATGAAGGTTAATTCTTTGGATGAAGTAAAGGAATTTTATGAAAATGATTTGATTGAAGATTTAACAGATGCATATAACACGTATGCCAGTGACTATTTAAAAGAAGTATATGATTCATATGGCGGACGTGCTTTAAGTAATGTAACTTTTGACGGTAAAATTATGGCACTGCCGGGAACCCAGGGAGATGCTGGCCCAAGCATAGTATGGATTCGCAGCGATTGGATGAAACAGCTGGGAATTACCATTGATGAAGACGGAGACAAATGTATTACTATTGATGAATTAGAAAAAGTGGTTAAGAAATTCATGGAAAAGAATCCCGGAAATGCGGAAAATGTAGTAGGAATGGCATTTGCTCCATGGCTTACATCTAGCGATCCGGACGGTACATATAGTATAAACTCCATTGCCTATGCTATGGGAGCATTTCCGAAGACCTGGATGCTGGTGGACGGAAAAGTTGTATACGGTTCAATTACTGAGGAAAATAAAGAGGTATTACGTAAAGTCGCTGGCTGGTTTAAAGAAGGACTGGTAGACCCTCAGTTGGGAACAAGGACATGGGATGATATTACGGCACTTTTGGTAAACGGCCAGACAGGTGTTACATTCGGTACATGGCATATTCCTGACTGGTTACTGAATAATGTTCGCGCAATGGATCCTAAAGCTACGTTTGATGCTTATGCAATTAAAGATGCCAACGGAAAAGTTAATGTAAAGCATAATGATGCAACAGCAGGTTATATCGTTGTAAGGAAAGGCTTTGAATATCCGGAAGCAGCAATAAAAATAGCAAATCTGTTTTACGATAAACTTGTTAATACATCAAATCTGGCAGAAGAATATCCCGAAGTCGCAAATTATCAGGCATTAGGCGTTGACGGTTCAACCCGTCCGTTTAATATAGAAATAAATTCTTATACATCGCTTCTGGATGATTATAGCGACATTGTAAGATGCGTCAATGGTGAAATAACACTTGATGAAGTAAGAACCACAGAATCAAAGAGCATTGTTCAAAGCGTTAAAAATTATACCGCCGATCCTGATAATTGTGAGGTGGTGGATTGGTCCAAGTATCATTCCCGTCTGAAAGGTGTTAAACTTATTCAAAGTCTGACAGACAGCAATACTTTCGAATGGTTAACACCGATATTCCCTCAGACGACATCAACTATGAAAACAAACTGGGCAAACCTTGGCAAACTGGAAGAGGAAACATTTATTAAAATAGCTACCGGAGCACTGGATGTAGATAAAGGATTTGATCAGTTTGTCAGCGATTGGAAATCGCAGGGCGGAGAGCAGATAATATCTGAAATTGAAGAACAGATAAAGAACAGATAAATAACTAATCCATATACAAAATACTCACTGTAGAAAACAGTCATACTGTGTTAACAGCCAGTTATGACTGTTTTCTACAAAAAAGGAGTTATAATTATGAAAAAAGGAAAGCGCTTAAGACTGATAACAACGAAAACCATCTATCATTTGATGATGCTGCCTGGTATGTTTTTCGTCATACTTTTTAATTATGTGCCTATGGTTGGAATCATTATGGCTTTCCAGGATTTTGTACCGTCAAAAGGACTTTTTGGATCAAAGTTTGTGGGCCTGAAGCATTTTATATACATGTTTAAACTACCGGACATTGCAAAAGTTGTCAGAAATACAGTGGTAATTGCATTAGGGAAAATTGTTATTGGAACATTTTTGGCTATTGCTTTTGCGATATTATTAAATGAAATACATATTAAATTTTTTAAAAAAATTGTTCAAACTGTAGTGTACCTTCCTCATTTTCTTTCATGGGTTGTATTGGCTTCAGTTGTAGTAAATATGTTTAATCTGGATGGCTCCGTTAACAAGATTTTATTTGCAATAGGGCTGAATAAAATTAACTTTCTTGGCAGTAACAAAGCATTTCAGCCTTTGATGATAGGAACGGACGTTTGGAAGGAATTCGGATATAACTCCATTGTATATCTGGCGGCTATCACTTCTATTGATCCGGGGCTGCACGAAGCGGCAGCTATTGACGGAGCATCATGGTGGAAAAGAGTATGGCATGTAACAATTCCAGGAATGATGCCGATAATTCTTTTAATGGGAGCTATGAGCCTGACTGGTATTCTAAGCGCAGGTTTTGATCAGATATATAATTTATATTCGCCGTTAGTTTATGAGACGGGCGATGTTCTGGACACCTATATTTACAGGATCGGTCTGGTTGGAAGGCAGTATAGTTTCGGTTCTGCGGTTGGACTGGTACGTTCATTGGTTGGAATGATACTTCTGCTGACAGCTAATTGGCTGACAAAGAAACTGACCGACAGAAAAATATTCTAGGAGGGTGGCTCATGGTAGAAGATAAAAGCTTAAAATCACGCATAAGAATTGCTATTATTTATTTTATAGTAGGAGTGCTGGGCCTGATTTGTTTGCTTCCCTTATGGAATGTAGTTGCAATTTCATTCAGCGGAAGTGCGGCTGTCACTGCCAATCTTGTCGGCCTTTGGCCGGTTGATTTTACCATAGCCGCTTATAATAAGATTATAGATGACAGCCAATTCTGGCGTTCATTTCTTATTTCTGTTGTTCGCGTAATAATAACACTTGCATTAAATTTAGTTTTGGTTGTATTAATGGCATATCCCCTGACAAAATCAAATAAGGAGTTCAGAGGCAGAAATATTTACATGAACTTACTGATTTTTGCAATGCTTTTTAGTGGAGGTATGATTCCTTCCTACATTTTAATGAAGGAATTAGGACTTTTAAATACCATATGGGCTTTAATTTTACCGGGCGCAGTACCGATATTTGATGTAATTTTATTGATGAATTTTTTACTTGAGATTCCAAAGTCCCTGGAGGAAGCTGCAATTATTGACGGTGCAGGGCCTTTGAGAATATTAACAAGAATCTTTCTTCCGATTTCAAAGCCTTGCCTGGCAACAATATCCTTATTCAGTATTGTAGGTAGCTGGAATGATTTTTACAGTGGCTTAATATATATCCAGAAACCCAGAAATTATCCAATTATGACATATATTCAATCATTAAGTATAGATATACAGGAAATGCTTCAGTCAGGAATAAACAGCAGCTCACTGGCAAATATTATGGAATTATCCAACAGAAACTTAAATGCAGCTAAAATAGTAGTAGCTGTTATACCTTTGCTATTAATTTATCCTCTTTTGCAAAAATACTTAATTTCAGGTATTGTTATGGGTTCTGTCAAGGAGTAGTCATATGAAGAAAAAAATATGGATTATATTGGCTGTTGTTTTTATAGCCGGTTTAGGAGTGTATAAAATGATTGAAAATAACAAATCAAATTATGATGGACTTACAGTTGAGATAACAGGAACGGATAAGTCGATGTATTCGCCGAAAGATATCGTAAAAATCAATTTTAAAATTGGCAATACAACAGAAAAGGAAAAAAAGAATATTCCGGTCATTATAAGAGTAATGCATTTAGGTGAAGCAGTGGCAGAGTTTCCGGTATCAACAATCAGTCTTGCTTCCGGCGAGTCAAAGGAAGCGGAATATCAATGGGTTGCTCCGGATAATGATTTTACCGGATATCTTCTGGAGATTGGCGTTGCCGATAAAAATGGAACATTTGCTGTATCAGATACTATTGGCGTTGATGTATCATCCACATGGGTAAAGTTTCCGCGTTATGGTTATTTGTGCGTTTATGACAAAGATACCGATACCAAAACAAAGATTGAACAAATGACCCGATATCACATAAACGGTATTGAATATTATGACTGGCATTATCTGCATCACCAACCTTTAGCTGACGGAGTTACTGAAGAAAATCCGGGTTCATGGAAAGACTGGTCTGGACGTGAAATTTCGGGACAAACTATTGTTAATTACATAAATGAAGCCAAAGAGCGCAATATGGCAAGTATGGCATATGACATGATTTATGCCGGGACGGATACTTTTTTCAAAGATAAGGACGGAAATCCGACGAAAGCGAATGAATGGAAGATTTATTTTGCTGAAGATAACGAACGGGGAGAGGGAAATTTTACATTCCATATGGGAACTTCTCCATCCGGAAACGACAACTTATATTTCTTAAATCCGCTAAATAAGGAATGGCAGGAACATATATTTTCTGAAATGCTAAAAGTATTTAAAGTTTTTGATTTTGACGGATGGCATGGAGATACCGTCGGGGACTGGGGAAAGATGGTAACGGCGGACAAAGAACCTTTAGGCTATAAACCGGATGGTACACCGATATACTTGGTCAAAGATACTTATACTCAGTTTCTGAATGCGGCAAAAGAGGCTCTCGGTGACAAATATTTATCTTTTAATCCTGTCGGCGCTCAGGGTATAGAAAACGTTAATATAAGCAATGTTGATGTGTTATATGCCGAATTTTGGCCATGGGACAGTGACCGGGAAGGCAGAACATATGACACCTATGAATCAATAGTAAGAGAAATTGAAAGATCTAATAAAGAAAGCGAAGAACGTTCTATTGACGGCAAGGGAAAATCGCTTGTAGTAAAAGCATATATCAATTATTACAAAACAAATGGATATATGAATGAACCGGGAGTGTTACTGATGGATGCGGCCGTATACGCTGCCGGAGGCAGCAGGCTGGAGCTTGGTAACGGAAATCATATGCTGCATAAGGAGTATTATCCTGATGATAATATCTTAATGGATGAAGAATTGCAGAATAAAATGAAAGATATGGCCGATTTTATTGTGGCATATGAAAATATATTGAGGGACGGACAGCGGACAACTGATAATATGGTAGATATAGAAGGATTTGCCCATAGTTCTGACGGAATATCCAATACCATCTGGACCTATACCAGAGCAGATGCTCAATATGAAATACTCCATTTAGTTAATTTATTAGGTACCGATAACCAATGGAGGGATGAACGGGGCAAAAAAGAGGCTCCTACCGAGGTCAGCGACATTAAAGTAAAATATTATACAGATAAAAAAATCAGTAATGTTTTTATCGCATCTCCTGATATCAATGACTGCAAAAGCGAAAGACTGGATTTTGAAGAGGGAGAGGACGGCAACGGAACGTATATACAGTTTACTGTATCTGGTTTAAAATACTGGGATATGATATATATGAAATGAGGAGGTTAAAGTGAAACAAACAAGCGATACATACAAGTGGTGGAAAAACGCAGTGATATATCAAATCTATCCGAAAAGCTTTCAGGACAGTAATGGCGATGGTATCGGTGATATTCCGGGAATAATAACAAGGCTGGATTATTTGAAGAAGCTTGGTATAGATGCAATCTGGCTTTCACCGGTATATCGTTCTCCGCAATATGATAATGGCTATGATATTTCCGATTATAAAGATATCGACCCCATGTTTGGCACAATGAATGACATGGAAAATCTTATTAAAGAAGCAAAAAAAAGAAATATACGCATAATTATGGATTTGGTTCTTAATCATACTTCGGACGAACATTATTGGTTTCAGGAAGCTAAAAAAAGCAGGTCAAATCCCTATCATGATTATTATGTGTGGAGAAACGGCGTTGAAGGAACCCCTCCCAACGATATGAAATCTACTTTTGGAGGTTCTGCATGGACATGGGTACCTGAAGTACAGCAATATTATTTTCATCAATTTTCTGAAAAGCAACCCGATTTAAACTGGGATAACCCTAAAGTACGCCGGGAAATTTACGATATGATACTCTGGTGGATGAATAAGGGGGTCGAGGGCTTTCGGCTGGATGTAATCGATCAGATAGCGAAAGAACCGGATCATAAAATAACGGTTAATGGACCGAAATTACATGAATATATAAGGGAATTATCGAAAGAGACATTTCAAAAAGGAAAAGACATCATAACAGTAGGTGAAGCCTGGGGAGCCGATCCGGAACGTGCGAAGATGTACAGTAATCCTGATAACAGCGAATTTTCCATGGTATTTCAGTTTGAGCATATTTGCCTGGATCAGCAGGAAGGAAAATCAAAATGGGATTTGGCACCGTTAGATTTGGTCAAATTAAAAAATGTTTTGGCAAAATGGCAGAAAGAATTGTACCAGACCGGCTGGAACAGCCTTTTCTGGAATAATCACGATCTGCCGAGAATTGTTTCAAGATGGGGAAATGACGGCAAGTATCGTGTAGAATCAGCAAAAATGCTTGCAACAATACTTTATGGTCTGCAGGGAACTCCCTATATTTATCAGGGAGAAGAACTTGGAATGACAAATGTGCGTTATAATATCGAAGATTACCGTGATATAGAAACACTGAACTTATATAAAGAACGGACAGAAAATGGATATTCAGTTCAGGAAGTAATGAATTCCATTTATGCAAAAGGGCGTGACAATGCCAGAACACCGATGCAATGGGATGACAGCGAGAACGCCGGATTTACAATAGGAATTCCGTGGATTAAAGTAAATCCGAATTATAAATATATTAATGCCCGGAATGAGATGAAAGATGAAAAATCTGTATTTAATTACTACAGAAAGTTAATTCAGTTAAGAAAATCAAACGATATATTTATAAAAGGCAGATTTGAGCTTTTATTTGAAAAACATCCCGAATTGTTCATATATACAAGAACGTGGAATGAACATACCCTATTAGTTGTTGCAAATTTTTACGGCAGAAGAGTACAATTTTACCTGCCACCAGAGTATGCTGATACCGGAAATTGCCTTATTAGTAACTATGAGGAGCATGAAACGGGATATTTACAACCGTATGAGGCGGCCATGTATTTAATTAATGATAATTACAAAATAATCCGTTCAAAGTTGTTAAATCATAATAACTTTTAAAATGTATATTGTAATGACGGCGCATAAAAAATTTTAAAAATACATTACATGGTAGTTAGGAGGAAATTTAATGAGCAAACATCCCGACTGGTTAGATAACGCTGTATTTTATGAGATTTATCCGCAGTCTTTCTTTGACAGTAACGGTGACGGTATTGGTGATATTCCGGGTATAATCAATAAACTGGATTACATTGCAGATTTAGGCTGCAATGCCATATGGATGAATCCCTGTTTTGTATCGCCTTTTCTTGATGCCGGTTATGACGTGGCTGATTATTACAAAGTGGCGCCACGCTATGGGACAAATGACGATTTAATCAGACTGTTTGAAGAGGTACATAAACGCAGGATGCATATTATTCTTGATCTGGTACCGGGACACACGTCATGGGAACATCCATGGTTCAAGGCTTCGATGAAGGCTGCAAGAAATGAATATACCGATCGGTATATATGGACCGATGACCTTTGGGATAGCCTGACCGGTTATGGTTTCCTTCGCGGCATATCTGAAAGAGAAGGTTCTGTTATAGTGAATTTCTTTTCCCATCAGCCTGCACTGAATTATGGCTTTTATAAACCCGAAAAGCCGTGGCAGCAGCCCATGGATGCAGAAGGGCCACAAAAGACCCTGCAGGCTATGATGGATGTAATGCGTTTTTGGCTTTCCCGTGGCTGCGACGGATTTAGAGTGGACATGGCGGGCTCTCTGGTCAAGAACGATCAGGAAGGAAAGGGCAATATTGCCTTGTGGCAGAAGGTTAGAGCTTTTCTTGATGAAGAGTTTCCGGAAGCCGCAATAATTTCGGAATGGGGAGAACCGGACAAATCGCTTCGGGGAGGATTTCATATGGATTTTCTGCTTCATTTCGGCCCTTCCCATTATAACGATTTATTCCGCTGCGATGAGCCTTATTTTTCCGCCCGGGGAAAAGGTAATGCGGCTGCCTTTGTTGAAAAATACATGGAATACTATAACAAATCAAAGGATAGAGGACTTATTTGCATTCCTTCGGGAAATCATGACATGGACCGTCTGGCAAGATCATTACACGGTGATGAGCTTAAAATAGCCTTCGCTTTCCTTCTTACCATGCCTGGCGCACCTTACATATATTATGGTGACGAGATCGGCATGCGTTATGTGGAAGGGCTGAATTCTGTTGAAGGCGGTTATAAGCGAACCGGTTCCCGTTCTCCCATGCAGTGGGATGACAGCAAAAACGCCGGTTTTTCCACTGCTCCGGAAGAAAAACTTTATATACCGCTTGACAATGCAGCGGACCGTCCCACTGCCGCTGCCCAGATGGCGGATCCGAATTCCCTCAGAAGCGAGGTAAAAAGGCTTATTAACATGCGAATGCAACATCCTGCCCTGCAAAATTACAGTGAAATTAAGTTTGTTCATACAGGTTATCCTTTGATGTATACCCGTTCTTCCGGTGACGAGACCTTGCTGGTTATTCTTAATCCTTCGGCTGAGGAACATAAGGTGGATTGTTCTAAGGCACTGGGCACCTGTATTTATCAATTAAACGGTTCCGCAAGGTATGAAGATAACGGCATTGTTGTCCCGGCTCAGTCCGCCAGTGTATTTGTGATTTGAGACGGGATGATTATAAACATATATAATTGAGTTTTCATTTTATGAGGGTTATGCTGCAGCATAATCCTTTTTATTTTATGTACAGTGTTTTTTGTATGTTCTCAATTTTATACTAAAATGTGTAAATTATTTGCATTTTGTTGATTTGGAGTTAAAATATAATATGAATTAGATTAACGTTATTAACAGTTACCGGGGTAATTTCTTATATCCCCGGCTGTTGCGGATAATAGTATTTCAGTGAGTAAAGTATATTGGTAATATATACCTTAACTTTAATTATGAGGAGGCGGAACGATGAAATTAACATGGCATGGGCATGCATGTTTTCAATTGGACAATAACGGATATACGGTTGTGTTTGACCCATACAGGAGGGGTACGGTTCCGGGGTTTCGACTGCCTCGGATAGAGGCTGACTTGGTTTTGTGCAGCCATGATCATGCGGACCATAACGGTGCGTCAGAAGTAATTATGAAGAAAGGAGGAGTTTCTCCGTATAAGATTACCAAAATTGCAACCTATCATGACGACCGGCATGGAAAACTGAGAGGACATAATATAATACACATTCTGGATGACGGAACTTTTCGTATTGCGCATATGGGTGATTTGGGATGTCCGTTAACTGAAGAGCAGGCGGAACTGCTGAGCAATCTGGATGTCTGCATGATTCCCGTCGGAGGATATTTTACGATAGACGCTAAACAGGCAAAAGAGATTGTCAGACAGATTAAGCCAAGAGTTGTTATTCCTATGCATTATCGCGGAGAATCCTTCGGGCTTGCTCCTTTGGATACGGTGGATGCTTATGCGGCTCTTTGTGACGATACCGTAATATACGATAGTAATGAATTAAATATTACAAAAGAGATGAAATCACAAACGGCAATATTGACACTGAAAAATAAGTCATATTGAAAATTTAAAACGCAAAACTGACGGAATAAGGTTGAAATTGCTGAAAATATAGAATTCATAAGCGTGTTTAACTGAGTGCAAAATTCTTGAATTGGAAGGACTGTATTTGCTGAACTGCACCCCAAATGCAGACAGACTGGAATTTTGGGGTTGCAGTTCATTTTTATTTTAACCGGATTTATTCGTGCTCTGTTTCATAGTTGATTTCGGACAGCAGGCCGTTAACTCTCAAGTTGGCAAGACTGGTTAACTATTCGTGCGGTATATAATACATTTCGTGCGGTAGATGGTTAGTTAAAAGTCATATATGATACTGTTTTATTACGGGATTATGAACTGATAACGGATATGATTTATAGAACAGTTAATCGCGGCCGTAATCAAATTCTATAATAAACGGAGGGACAAAATATTGATAAGACTTGGGAAAAGGAGACTACTAAGTTTATTCATGGCAGTATGTATGGTATTTACCTTGCTGCCCATGAACAACATGAGGGCTATGGCAGATGAGTCCTGGACTGAAGGACTGCAGGCAGATGAAGCCGGAACAGAAGGATATAATGAAGGTGGTGATGAAGCAAAAACCGCAAGCGGACCGGCCATTACCATGATCACAGATGGAGCTGTGGAATATTATGATTTATGGGTTGGAGGAATACAGGTTACAAGTGAAAATAAAGACAATATTACCGGTTCGGGAATTGAAAAGGGTACAGTCACTTATGATCCCGATAATTGTATCATTACACTTAATGGCGCAACCATAAAAGGTTCAAAATCCGATGAAATTAGCGGTACTATTTATAAATACGGCATATGGTTTTGGGGTTACTTAAAAATAAACCTGATGGGCAGCAATGAAATAATAGATGAAAGTGGAAGTAATACAATCAGTTATGGCATCTATACAACACACACACTGACCATAACAGGCTCAGGCAGCCTTAATGTTAGTGTCAGTACCACAGGCAGTACAAGTTTATGCTATGGAATAAAAGGCACAACCGGTACCATAATAGATGGCGGAAATATTAATGTTTCTGTTCAATCTGACGGAGACGCGACTGGTATATGTGGAGACAATGTGACAATATCCGGTGGAATTGTTACGTCAAATGCAACCACTGCATCTAGTGAAGTTGATTTTGTTAACGCCATATATGCAGAAAAGAATATTAACATAAGCGGAGGTACCGTTATTGCAACCGGAACAAAAATGAACGGTTCTTACCCGGCGGCTTATGGCTTTGGAGGAGCAAACGTTAATATTACAGGCGGAACTGTTACCGCCAAAGCATACGGATACAACGGAAATAGTGATATTGCGGCTGTAAATGCAAAATTTACGTTTTCTAACGGTTCAGTCAAAGCCGGTACTGATTCAGATGGGTCAGTGCTAAATGACTATGATAATTCGAAATTGTCAAAATACAGGTATTTAAGCTATGAAATAAGTCCTGAAGCCGCCAGTGTGAATGAGGCTAAAAGAGTAATTGAGGGCGGAATATATACCATGGCTCAGGAAGATGCGGTACCTCGGAAAGTGTTAGGGAAGGACTGGCGAGGCACATAAATGGTCTGTCCGCAATGAGAGAAACAGGAATAGCTGTAACGGCAGATGACATTACAATAAATTACTATACTTCTGCCATAGCAGGGACAAGCGACAGTCCGGCAGGAAAAGACGGAAGCTTTATCTTCACCGTAAGCTTAAGCAATGAAGGGGCAACGGCAACCACAGCATTCATAAGAGGAACAATCATCGCAACAGCCTATGCAGGGTTAACGGATGATCAGGCAGTGGCAGACGCAAAAGAAATCATAGAGAGAGCAACCTATACCATGATACAGTCTGTTGCCAATACTGTGGAAAGTGCCAGGAGAGAGCTGGCAGAACAGATAAATGGCCTTTCAGGAATGGATGAAACAGAAATAATTGTAACGGAAAAGGATATCACAATAGAATCCTTTACACCCGCCGAAGAGGGAACCAGTACCAATCTGGCAGGAATAGACGGAATATTCACTTTCACCGTAAAATTAAACAAGGGAAGAGAGACGGCAACCACGGAAAGTATAGAAGTAACAATTACCGCAACAGCCTATACTGGATTAACGGATGAAGAGGCGGTTGCGGCGGCTATGGAGATTGTAGTGGGAGGAACTGTCGCCGCAGATTACGATGCGGACCAGGAAGCAAAGACTGCGGCAGTACAAAAATATGTGAATGGCCTGCTGACCGGGGATTTGGCGGAAGTAACGGCAGTCGTAAGCCATAACGGTAATAATTCATACAAGGTTAAATTCACCAAGGGTTCGGTAAACCGCGAGAAAGAAATTACGATGAACATAGTCACAGGATATCAGCTCTGGGTTGGAGGGATACGGGTTACCGAAGAAAATAAAAATAAAATCACCGGTGATGGAATCGATGGCACGGTAACCTACGATCCTGAAAGCAAGACCCTTACACTGAAAGATGCAATAATCACGGGAGCAAAATCAGAAGAAGGCAGAAACGAAAAATGCAGCATATGGGCTGATGATATATTAATAATAATTCTGATTGGCATTAATGAAGTGACTGGTGGAGATGAAAGTGGAATTAAAGACTGCTATGGTATTTATGCTAAAAAAGGTCTGACAATATCAGGTACCGGCAGACTGAATATGGATGTAAGCGTAAAAAACCATGCTAGTTCCCGTGGAATATATGGCAACAATGTAACAATTAAAAGCGGAACAGTTAATATTTCTGCTAATGGCGTTAATGACATTGTGTATGGTATAGATGCAAGTAATGTAACAATAAAAGGTGGAAATGTTACAGTAAAAGCCAAAAATGACTTTATTACTTACGGTATTCTTGCCGATTATTATTTGACCGTTGAAGGAGGCACCGTCAATGCCACTGCAACAACATCACACAAAAGTTTTCAAACGCAGGGATTGAGAGCAAGTAGTATTAGAGTGACAGGTGGAACTGTTACAGCAAGAGCCTACGGTAGTGAGTCAAATAGTAAAATTGGAGCTATATATCCTATGCTTACTTTTTCGAACGGCAAAGTCAAAGCCAGTACTGATCCCGAAGGGATTCCAGGCGATTATAACCCTTCGGAATGGTCCAGTTACAGGTATATATCATATGAAAGTGATCCCGGATTCGAAAAGATAAATGAAGCAAGAGACATAATTGAGAGCGGAAAATATACCATGACTCAGAAGGTCGCCAATACGGAATCTGAAGTTATGGCAGAACTGATAAGTCAGATTAATGGTCTGTCTGGAATGAGCAAAACAGGAGCAACTGTAATACCGGGATATATTACAATCGATTCCTTTACTGCTGCCAAGGCAGGGACAAGCGCGAATTCGGCAGGAACAGACGGAAGCTTTACTTTCACCGCATATTTAACCAGGGGAGAAATGATGCGTTCCACAGTAGCATTAACAGGAACAATCACTGCAATAGCTTATAACGGTTTATCGGATGACCAGGCTGTAGCAGCGGCAAAAAATGCGGTAGTTGGAGGAATTGTAACCGTAAATTACGATGCGGACCAGTCAACAAAGACCAAAGCAGTCCAAAGCTATGTGAACAGCTTACTTATCGCGGATACTGCGGAAGTAACTGCAGTCGTGAGCCACGAAAATAAAAATACATATAAAGTAAATTTTTCCAAGGGCTCGGTAAAAGACGAAAAATACATTACGATTATTGAAGGATATGAACTCTGGGTTGGGGGAGTACAGGTTACCGAAGAAAATAAAAATAATATCACCGGTGCCGGAATCGATGGCACAGTGATCTATGCTCCAGAAAGCAAGACCCTTACCCTTTATAATGCAACTATTACAGGTACAAAATCCGGAGAAGGTAATGACAGAAAAAGCAGATACGGCATTTATGCTAATGATGTCTTAAATATAAATCTGATTGGCAATAATGCAGTGAACGGTGTGAATATGGATCTTGATAGCTGCACCGGCATCTATACTGAAAGTAATTTGAAAATATCTGGTACAGGCAGCCTGACTGTGAATATTGGTTCCGAAAGTAAAATACGTTATGGCTGTGGACTAAAAGGAAGTGATATTTCAATTAAAAGTGGAACGGTTAACGTCTCTGTAAAATCTACTTATACATCAATAGGAATGGATGGTAAGTATGTAACGATAACAGGAGGAAAAATTACGGCAAACGTTGCAGGTGAAATGGGAAACACTTACGGTATATATGCGAATTATACGATAACTATTGACGGGGGCGTAGTCGGTGCCACTTCAACGGCAAAAAGCAATTTCAATTTATTTGCATCGACAGCTTATTGCTTATATGGGAATATCGTTTCTGTCACAGGCGGAACTGTTACCGCTAAAGCTTACCGCTTGGCGGAAAATGTTAACGCTATAGCTATAGGTGGATATTTCGCTTATTCGAACGGTACAGTAAAAGCCGGTACTGATTCCGACGGAGCAGATCAATACGCCTATGATCCTTCTCAATTGTCAACTTACAGGTATATATATTATGTAAATTTTCCGGAAGTCATTACTGTTAACGAGGCCAGAAACATAATTGAGGGCGTTACATATACCATGACTCAGGAATTTGCCAATACCAGGGAAAGTGTTAAAGAAGAACTGGCAAGGCAAATAAATGATCTGCCCGGAATGTACGAAACAGGCATAACTGTAACAGCGGATAACATAATAATCGGTTCCTTTACCGCTGCCAAAGCCGGAACAAGCGCCAACCCTGACGGAACAGAAGGAATATTTACCTTCACCGCAAACTTAAGCAAGGTAGAAGTGACGCGAACCACAGTAAGTATAAAAGGAACAATCACAGCAACAGCCTTTACCGGAATCACCGATGTTCAGGCGGTGGCCGCAGCAATGGAAGCGGTAAATGACGGAACGGTTACCGTGAATTTAGGAGCTGACCAGGCAGCAAAGATTGCGGCGGTACAAGAATATGTAAACGGATTTCTCACCGGGGATGCAGCAGAAGTAACCGCCGTCGTGAGTCATAAAAGTGATAATACATACCATGTGGAGAGTGTTGTCTTGATTACAAGGCTGTAATTGGCTGGCCCATGTTTTTGTCAGAAAAATGAATTACCAATAAATATTAATTGTAATGTGAGCTATAAAAATTATGACAAATTAAAAGGTCTATTTGAGGATTTGATAAATAATGGAATTAAGTATCCTGTGTACTTTAGTTATGTATTTGAATGTGAAACTACATTAATAAAGCATAATAGTAAAGAAGACTTTGAAAAAGATTTTTGGTTTGAAGTACATAAAATGGCTATGGATTATGGATATAGATATCCTCCTTTCTATCGATTGTCATATATGACTTGTGGTAGTAGTAAAGTAAATGATTTTAATATAGCACCAAATGGCGATATATATAAATGCTTATCAGGAATAGGTAAAAGTGAATTTTTCCTTGATAATATTAATAATTATGGAACAGAAAATTATTCCTAAATTGCAATTTCAAATTGAACACCACTGGTAATTAAGTTACCTTGTACTTTGCCAATTGAATACACCTGATCCAGAAACTCTTCAAAAAGTTCCGCCGGTGTTCGGTACCCAAGATGCTTCCGGGGAAGTTCGTTCATCTCATCAGCAAACCACAGGATTTGTTCTGCAGAATATTTCTCAATGGAAACCCCTTTTGGAACATATCTGCGAAAAATCCTGTTATGTCGTTCATTCTGGGCTCTTTCCCAGGATGAATACGGATGTGTAAAGTAGATCCCTACTCCCCATGTTTCAAGTTCAGATAGCCTCTCAAACTCAGTACCGTTATCGGCAGTAATGGTCTTGAATACTTCACTGAATTTAGCCTCGCCGTATTCTTCTCTAAGGGTTTCCATGGCTGCCATTACGGATTCTGCATCTTTGCCGGGTATTTTTATGGCTATATAATAATCGCTTTTCTTCTCAACCAACGTTAGTACCACTGATTCATGACCGGCCTTGTGTCCGACAACTGTGTCGATTTCCCAGTGACCGTATTCCTCTTTAGTGGATACTGTTTCCGGACGTTCATCAATACTTTTTCCAAGAAAACGTTTGCTTTTACGAGGCTGGTTCTTTCTTGGCTTTCTTGACAAGGCTTCCGGAAAATCATGTGGTACCAGCGGCAGATTTCCGGCCCAAAGTTCATTATAAAGCGTCTTGGTACAAACAATATCCTCAGCAGGAAACAGCTCATGAAGTCTGGCATAACCTACGCAGGCATCAAAAGACCAATGATGTTCCTTGACCTGCTTAATAACCCATTTTAGAAACTTTGAGTTCTCATCAAGAGCATGTGGCTTGTGGCATCTTGACCTGTTTATTTCGTAGTTCTGTTGGCCACGTTTTGCAGAATACTCAGGATTACGTCCTCTGTCTCCATTACGCTTGCTGGTTCCACGCCGAAGTTCATACATTACGGTAGAAGCAGAACAATTGATTGCTTCTGCAATCTTACGAAGGGAGTAACCAAGTTTTTTATAAATTTTGATACTGCAACGATCTTCAAATTTTAAGTGCTGACCCCTTTCGCGATCGGGGGTAAATGTGGTAGAATAAGTTTGATCCATGGTTGCGATCTCCTTTGTAGGTTTTTGTGTGGTAACTTAATTCTACCAAAGAATCCTCCATGGATCTATTTTTTTAGGTGTTCAATTTGATTTTACAATTAACCACAGAAAATTATTATAGAAAACTATCACAATTTGTTGAATATAAAAATATGAAGCAAAGATGTTATGATTGCAAATTTGAAATAATCTGTGGTGGCTGGTGCAGATATAAGAAAATGATATATGGGGACTATTGCCCATATAATGAACTTGAAAATGTTGATATGAAAATACTTAAATATTCTAATGTATTTAGTAATAATATTGGAGGCTAATATAAGTGTACGAGATTGTTAATATTAAGAAAAATTATGTTTTAGACGGAATAAGTTTTCAAGTAAAAAAAGGCGAAATCATTGGTATTCTTGGTGAAAATGGTGCCGGAAAGACTACATTAATTAAATCGATGCTTAAGCTTCTTACAATAAATGAAGGCACTATTCTATTTGAAGGTATGGATATTAAAAATATCCCAAATAGTAAATATTATAGAAGAGTTGCTTCAGTGCTGGAAGGAAATTGTAATATATATTGGTATTTGTCAGGATACGAGAATATTTTGTACTTTGGTAAACTGAAAAAAATGAAAACAGCAGACATCAGGAAGAAAGCAGATAACTTGCTTAAATTATTTTATTTATATGACCATAAAGATAAACAGGTTGGGGAATATTCCAGAGGAATGCAACAGAAACTTTCTATTATTTTATCTTTATTAAATGATCCCGATGTGCTTTTTCTTGATGAACCTACCCTTGGTTTAGATATTAAAACAAAAAAAGATGTTATGAATACTTTAAATGCATTATCTCATGATAAAGGTGTAACCATATTTATAACATCTCACCAGTTAGATGTTATTGATGAATTATCGGACAGACTAATTCTTCTTGATAAGGGGAAAATCGTATTTGAAGGAAAACCAAGTACTTTTAAAGAAAAATATAGTAATGATAAATATAGAATATCAATAAATGCCAATAAAGTTGACAGTTACTTATCCAAATATTCGTATGAATTAAAAGATAATGTAGTGAATATTAGCCTTGATAAATGTACATATGAACAAGCCATTCAAATTTTTTCTGAGTTACATAACAGGGGTTATAAAGTAATCTCATATCAAAAAGATACATATGACTTAGAAGATATTATGTTAAACTTTTTTACTAAGGATGCGAAAGGGGAAAGAAAATGTTAGTTGGTTTAGTCAAGGCAGAATTGCGAAAGTATTTATTGGAAATAAAAAATTATTATCCTGATCAAATAGTAGACCTTATTATAAAATATATTCTTTTTATTGTTTTCTTTTTTGGATTTTATAAGAATGGTAGTAATTCAGGTGATTTTTATATTGGATATCTTTATTGGATGATTGCGTCCTATATTATATCGGAGGCTTCTGTCAGTATTTCATTTGAAAAACAAGTGGGTACTATTGAACAGTTGCTTCTTCAGCCTGTTCCAATAGGAATTATATTGGTAATCAGGACTTTGGTTTTATTTACAATATCTATTATAAAATTTGTAATTTTATTATTGATTATAATGCTAACAACCAACATATCTATTTACGTTAATTTACCATTAATATTGATCGGATTAATATCAATTATTGGCTTTTTGGGGATTGGGCTAGCTCTATCCGGTATAACAATGATGTATACCAAGACAGCCTCTTTTGAATCAGTAATTTCCTATCTATTACTACTTCTTTCAGGGACAGTTATATCCTATTCGGCTATGCCAAAAGTTGTGATGTGTGTCATAGAGTATATTCCCTTTATTTTGGAAATTAATTTATCACAATGTATAATAAACGGTGCAAAGGTAAATATATTAAGTATGATAATTTTATTATTATCAAATTTTATAATGTTTTTTATCGGATATTTTATTTTTGAATTTTTTTATAATAAGGTAAAAAAAATTGGAATAGTAAATAAATATTAATGTTTTATATAATTGGGGCGGAATATTAGTAATCCCGCTCCAATTATATGTAAAGTTCAAACTGCCCGCCTTGGATTGTCAGCATTTTTATGCCATACTCTAAAAGCTACGAAAAATAGTAGTTTTTGTCAATTCTTCTGCTCTCAACAGGGTTGAGCAGGAATTTAAACGTAATGGTGTGAACATATCCAGGCAGACAATGTCCAACTGGATTATAAAGAGCGCTGAAAAATATTTTGCACCTTTTGTGGAACGCATGAAGCAGGAATTATTAAAGCTTTCTGTCACACAATCAGATGAGACATCAACCCAGGTGATTCAGGACAGTGACCATCCCAATAGTAGGAATTACATGTGGGTACACCGTTCCGGAGAATTGTACAGGGACCGGTCAATCGTGATATATGAGTATCAGAAAGGTCGCGACCACCAGATACCTCTGGAGTTCTACAAGGATTACAAAGGAATCCTTGTAACGGATAGCCTTGGGCAGTACCATTTGGTAGATAAAAAGCTTTCAAATGTAACAAATGCGAACTGCTTAGCACATGCAAGGCGGGATTTTGCCGATGCGGTAAAGGTTGCGGATAAAAAAGTACCAGAGGCAGTGAAGCAATCCGTTGCATACCAGGCTTTGCAAAAAATCGCAAAATTCTATAATGCTGACACAGAACTGTGACACAGAACTGAAAGGGCTCTCGTCAGAGGAACGTCTTCAAAAACGGAAGGAAGTAATCAGACCGTTGGTTGAGGAATTCTTTGCATGGGTAAAACAGCAACAGGCTGAATGCGTTGTTCAGCCACAAAGCAAAACCGGTAAGGGTTTACAGTATTGCGTAAATCAGGAAAAGTACAGTGACGAAAAAGGGAATATAGATCTTGCTAAACTGGATTACCTGATGCCATGGTCAGAAAGTCTTCCGGAAGAATGCAGGGAACCTACTTTATGATGGTACTTATGGTTTACCGTTTACATGATTGTGGCTGTATATAAGCCTTCGGAATGGTTTGTATATAAAGAGGCAAAGGACAAACTTCCAAGACAGATATTGTTCTTACACCGAAAACAGAGAATAGATTATTCTTCGTGGATGCAAGATACGAACAGGGACTTCCGTATGATGAAAATGAAGAATTCTACATCAGAAAGTCGATTGCAGGGCTGAAGTTAAATCAATCTGCCACAATCCCATTACATATCTGAACCCACAGAAGTGAGATATAATTCATATTTTTCTTTGAGAGTGCTTGCGTATGTAACATAAGGGCATAATTAGAATAGAAATAGATAGATTAGTTCTTAAAACGGTTGTTTATTTTATAATTTTAAAAAACAGGATTAGGCATTATATAGAAGGAGAAACTTGAATGAATATAAAAAAACTTGCCTCAATAATATGCGGGTCTATTATCTTGGGGACTGCTTTTCTTTTTTGTGGTTGTGGTTCGCAGAGTACGGTAAATCGGAATGACGACATTGAAAATATCGAGCCTGAGATAATATCAGATGAAGCTGACAAGCCGGAAGCGACGGATAATATTGCGCCGGAACATGTGTATTCACATGATGAATTGTTGGCTGCTATAAATGATTATACTGATGCTCAAAGCAAAATTGAGCCATTGTTTTATGATTTTAATGGCGATGGAAAGGAAGAAGTGATATGCGAATTTGGCAGAACTATTACTGAGGATGGAAACGATTTTTATCAGCAATATTTCATATATACAGATGGAGAACACACATATGAGTTTGGAGACCTTGCCGAGAGTGTTTATTATAGTTCGGAATATAACCTGATATCGGTGGATAACGGCTATCATTTTGCCGTTACTACAGGATGGCGTGGTTCTGTCCTTGGAGGTTATTATAGCAGTAGTGCTATTTATGAATTAACTTCAGAGGGAGTAAATGAATGCTTTTTGAAATGGTTTTGCAAATTGAAAGAACCAGGAAATTCCAGTATAAAAATTGATTATTACGAAGAGGCTGTGGCTGGTGGTGAAGTGGTTATGAGTGATGTCTTATATTGGAATGGAAAGGAATATTCAACATATAAATAAAAAAGGAATTCTGAGGATGAAAAAGTAAATTCCAATTTTACTGTGAAACACTATATATCATTTTTCCTAATCATAGCCGAGAATGTAAAAATTTCTGTATCTGAAGTTAGGGTCTGATAATCAATACCGTAACTTCTGGTAAGATTCAAATATGTATTTTTAATGTCGAATTATGTTCTTACCTTTAGTTTATTCATTTTATAGTTAATTATTGGTATACTTAAAAAGAAGCGAAAAACCTCGTTGACATGTTTTCTCAAACAGAAGCTATAAAAAATATCCGTAGAATCAACTCCATCAACGCAAGCCACGTGGAGACGGTTGTTCTTCTGTCTCACAAAAGCGTCTGATGATTATATTAGTGTAACAAAAGTCAAAGCCTTCTAAATATGACGCCCAGAATAAGTTTCACAAGGTGGAAAGGTTCAATGGGATGTTAATATGCGTTGCTTGTGGCAACGGCTGATGGAGGGCTAAAATGATTACGAAAGGAGGTTTTTGCTAATGCTAAATGAAAACATTAAAGCAATCAGAAAAGCAAAAGGACTTACACAGGAAGAACTTGCCACCAAGTTAAATGTAGTTCGGCAAACAGTCTCTAAATGGGAAAAAGGCTTGTCAGTTCCTGACGCAGAAATGTTGATGTCTATATCGGAAGCACTTGAAACACCTGTAAGTGCTTTACTTGGAGAAACGATTGACCCTCCAGTGGCGGATGACTTAAAGGTCATATCTGAAAAACTTGAGGTCATAAACACGCAACTTGCTCAAAGAAAGGTGGCAAGGCGTAATATTCTTCATTGGCTTTGTATTTCACTATGTGCAGTTATCATAATTGCTTTTTTGGTTTTGACAGTAGCCGATAGTCCTTACTTGGCTTGGGATTATAGCGATCCCGAAACTGCAGTTCTTGGAGTGGGATTCCACATTCTTGAGTGGTTATTCGTCAGAATGGCTCCGTTTGCATTGATTGGGGCAATTGTTGGAGTCTTCTTAACCCGGAAAAAAATATAAAATGGCTTTGTTTTTGTGATCACAGAACGCAGTTTAAATGCTACTGAGACAACAATTAAGACGGTTGCGCTATGTAGCAGAGGTAAAAAGAAAGCTGGGCTTGCCAAATACCCAGCTTTCGATGCAGTAAAATATCACTGCTTTTCAGTTTCACCTTATAAAGAAGACCTGCATGGGCGAACCGATGTATACGAATAAAAACGCATGAACCCGCGCGTCAGATTTTAAACGAAGTTGAAATAAACACGTTAAAAGGAGAAGAACTGAAGTGAATAATACATTTTATGGCAGAGGTTTCGTCGCATCTTACAGTGGCGGCAAAGATAGTATTCTTGCAATTTACAGAGCTTTAAAACTTGGAATGAAACCGGTTTCACTGATTATTACATATAATATTGACATGGAACGATCCTGGTTCCATGGTATTCCTAATGATTTATTGAATGAAGTTTCAGCTTCGCTGGATATACCGATTAGGTTGATTAAGACCTCCGGAAAGGATTATGCAGCGAATTTCGAAAAGGAACTTAAGGTACAAAAGGAAAATGGTGCTGATGTTTGTGTATTTGGCGACATTGATCTTGAGGAACACTTGCAATGGTGTACTGCACGTTGTGATGCAGCAGGTGTCGAAGCCTTTTTCCCACTTTGGCAAGAAGAAAGAAAGGCATTGGTGGATGAATTTATTGAAAGTGGATTTACTGCAAACATTATTGTCGTAGACACAGATAGGCTAAGTGAGAAGTATCTTGGAATGATATTATCGCCGGAAACAGTTTCTTCGATTGTTGCAGACGGTGCAGATGCCTGCGGAGAAAATGGCGAATACCATACATTTGTATCCAATGGCCCACTGTTTAAAACTCCGGTATCTTTTGGTTATGGAGAACTTGTAAAGAATGGGAAATATGCAATTCTTCCAATCAGGAAGATTTAAATAAATACGCGGCATTCACCATAAATAACAATTTCATTAACTCCACCCATGTCGAAACAGTTTGCTTGATATTAAAATAAGGGAGTTCTGTAATGGTTGAAAATACTGGGGCCTGATCGCTAATGCAATATCATAGCAAATTTGCAGAACTGATAATCGATTTGCTGACGGGTTGGTCTGGTGATACAATATTCTTAAAGCAATGACATGTTAACAGCGTTTTAGTGCTGTGACATGGATGTCAGGACAGATACCGGTTTATTCCTTATTAAAATCCATAAGGAGGAGATTTTATGATTCGAATGAGCGCTGAAGCTCATCGTAATAGCAGTGGATTTAAGCACATTTTTTATTGCTTTAATTGCGTTGCTGCTGTATGTGTATATTCCGCCGGCAAATGCATTTGAAAAAGGAGAAAATGAAACGCTGTTAGCGTCTGCAAAGGCCGGTCTTAAATGCCTGAATCAAAACCGAATGGTGCTGGCGCTGATTTTGTTTTTGGCTGGGGTCAATCTGGTTGCATCCGCTTTTGATGCGGTGCTTCCGGCATTTATTCTGCCAAGAGAGAATGGGGGAGAGGCGGTTTTAGGAATTGTTTCTTCATTTGCGGGCATAGCTATGCTTGTGGGCAGTTTAATAGCATCTGTCAGAACAGTATGGAGGATAGATAATGAAAAAGAATGAAGCAAGAGTTATATTGGAAACGGAAAGACTGTTTCTGCGTCCATGGAAGGAATCTGATGCGAAAAGCCTGTATAAATATGCTAAGGATCCCCGGGTCGGTCCAGTTGCCGGTTGGCCGCCTCACAAGGACGAGAAAGAAAGCCTCGATGTCATCAAAAATATATTAATTGGTCCGGAGTGTTACGCTATATGCCTGAAAACCGATAATGTTGCCATTGGCTGTATTGAGCTTAAACTGAATGGGTGCACGGATATGACAGATAAGGATGACGAATGCGAACTGGGATATTGGATTGGTGTGCCATTCTGGGGGAAAGGATATATGTCTGAAGCAGTCAGGGAAATTGTCCGGCATGGCTTTCAGGATCTCGGTATGAACACCATATGGTGCGGTTATTATGACGGGAATGAAAAATCGAAGCGGGTCCAGGAAAAATGCGGGTTTGTGTATCACCATACCTGTAATGAGGTACCGGTGCCATTGATGGGGGAAACACGGATAGGACATACAAATGTCCTCACAAAGGAACAATGGCAGTCCAGGAGGTTCACACCAATGAAGTACAGGAGTGAGACATTTTGAGGTTTACAAGTTTCATTAAACCTGGCATCTTCACACATCAAGGTGGTATAATAGTGTAATTAGTTGGCTACTGAAAGAGAATAATCCGGCAATAGCTTATCGTACGAGGACTGAAAAAACGAGATTTTTCTCTTCATGGGAACAAGTCCATTAAAGAGTAAAACGGATTATTATAAATGAATGGGAATTTTAATTTATAATAATTGCGAAATAAAGCGTTTTCATTTATATGAACGGAGGAACTGTATGGTAATAAAGCGGGATGCCGTTGAGATAATTTCATATGCAGAAGATAACGGGATTGATATTTGGCTCGACGGCGGTTGGGGAGTTGATGCCCTATTAGAAAAAGAAACAAGGGCACACAACGATATTGATTTATTCGTGGAAACAGTCAATAGTAAAAAATTTATAGATATAATAAAAGAAAAAGGCTTTTCTGAAAGGAAAGAAGCATATACAACTGCATCTCACACGGTTTGGAAAGACGCTAAAGACAGGATAATTGATCTTCATATATTTGAATTTATCGAACAAGGAAACCTTATTTTTGAAGGAGAGACATATCCATCAAGGGTATTCAGTGGTATTGGAAAAATAGGTGATAAAGTGGTAAAGTGTATTGATGCCGAAGATCAAGTTTTATTTCACTTAGGGTATGAGCATGATGAAAATGATATTCATGATGTAAGACTACTGTGCGAAAAATTTCATATTCCAGTTCCGAATGAATATAAGTAAAATATTGTTGCCGGAAAGCATTCCTGGACAACTGGAATAATCTGAACGGATGAAACAAAACACCCGTAACTCCATGGATAGAAAAATCAAGGAAAACTGTATGCAAATTTCCCGGGAAATGAGGAATTCAACTAAGTCTGAACAGACGATTTGTAAACTTGAAAAATTTGCTGATACCTGGAAAGAGGGAAAATAAGAATGGCATTAAAGAATAAATCCATATATGATACCCCTTTTACTGGATTACCAATAAAAGGGGTATCAATCATATTATAATCTGCTATTTTTACTCAACATCTTTGATTCTCTCAAGCAAGATCAGGAAGAATAAGATATAAGCTATTGCCATAATAATATGACCTATGCCTGCTATACCCGAAATTGAGGAATCTGCCATAGCTGAAATGTCAAGGTTTAATACCTCTACACATCCACGTATAGCCATCATTATAACTGTTAATAAAAGTCCGATATTGTAAGTTATAAAGAATTTATTAAATTTCTTATTTTTCGTTAATTCAAAGGATTTTTCCAGTAATAATACAATTAAAAAGAAAAATGTCCCTAAAACTAACACATGGGTATGTAGACCACTTAAGACAGTTTCTCCTGTAAAATTATTTATTTTTGTAAATTCCCTATAAAAAACTCCAAGAAGCAGTCCTAACATACTATAAAAAAAACTTAATTTCGCAAATTTTTTCATATAATACCCCCAGATTTTTTAATTTATTTAAAATTTCAACGTTTTGTAGAAATTCTATAACATATATATTATCATTTCATATGAATAAAAACAAGACACTCGGCCTACCATAATATAATCTTTTGTTGGGTATCACACGAACAATTGTGGTATATTGTCTGCAGATAATGGTGTGGCAATCGTTTTACTTAAACTTGTTCCTGTAGAATCATCTTTGGGATTGCTGCATTTTTACATTATATTAGGAGATTTCTTTGTAAGACAAGCTTAAAACGTATTTCATTACTATGCAGATTTGGATGATATTATGAACTGTTATAAGAAATTGAAAAGCAAATGCTCTTTGAATTGTCACATCAGAGGAAAATTAAAATAGACAGAACAACGAATATATCATATCATTTTCAGCCCAGCTATATAGATGGCAAATTTGAAATATGGAATACAAATCGAAAGTATCGAATAATGAATAGCCCACTAGTTGGAGATTGGGATAATCAATTTATAATACAGAATTAATTGATAAATTGGTAATAAACAGACAAAAGATAAGTCTTAGGAATTAACATGCTTCCTGATGAAATAAGGAAGTTCGGGAATGATTAAAATAATGAATATGAAAGATAAAGGTATATAATATTAAATTTATAATGTGACTTACTAGCCCTTTGATATGAGTTGAACATATCGAAGGGTTTTTTTTATTTTTTGATAGAGCATAAGTATGAGTAAGCCAAAAGGATGTTAGTTATTCTATTAAATTAATTTGAATGCTTGTTAATAAGATAATATAGATGTATAATTGTGGAAAAGATATTAAAAACTTAGCAAAAGTGTGATCGCTACAGGGCATGTATATAATTTTGGTATCCATAAAAGAATATCTAATCAGATAGGGCAAATTTGAATGGATTGCTCGCAGCACGTATATCCACATTGAGGAATGTAAGGATACAGTGTTAATTCACATAAAAATTTTATAAAACAACACTCTTGTATAGCATGCTTTAACAGTAGTGTTTGAATTCAGGTGTTATATATGGTTAATGAGATGAAATTGATAACTGAAATGAATAAAGTACATAATATTTTAAACTATTGGTATAATTTAGAGTTTTTTTCCCCATTCTGGCCAGAAACAACAAAAGATACGGTATTTATTAATAATGTAAATAATCGAATACCTTGGATGTCAGAAAAGCCTGATCATAAATTTACCTATGATGTATATTTAGGGAAAATTAAATCCCAGGATTTGATTATTAATATGATGGATTCCATTGGTGAAAAAGATGACTTTATAGAAGATGACTATTCACAGTCATGCATTTGCGCATTTAAATTGACGTCCGATGGAAGATATATTAAAGAGTCTTTTTCAGTTTCTACTTTTGTTTGGGCAGTTGCTAAGATAACTGTAGAGAGAAATTTAAGAATAGATTTAAGTACAGAGGATATTGATAAATTTAATAGGGATATGAACGATATATTAATATCATTCAATAAGAAACTTGATTATAAGGATTTGGAGAAAATTTGTACTATTGTTATGGGGAAAATATCGCTTAGCATCAACAATAGTATTTTTTTTGCTGTTATAAATAAAAAGTTTGTCAGAAAGGAAAATGTTATTAAAAAAGTAAATAGTAATACACAAGATATACAGGAAGAAGAGGAAGATGACATTGATATCAATACTGATATGCTGTCAAGTTTTTATGCTTCGGATATTGATATGGTTAGATCGGAGGTAAGAAACGGAGATAAAATTACTAAGTATATAGAAGCGCTTAAAAAGCCTGCATCAGAACGAATAGAGATAGATAATGATATTTCTCAAATGAAAAAATGGCTATCTCCCGAAAAATATCCGCTTGGAAAATGGCCTTCAACAAATAGCCCTAGCTTGATGCAGCAGGTCGCTATAAATATAGCCATATCAAATAATGAATATTCAGGAGATATTTTTTCTGTAAACGGACCGCCGGGTACCGGAAAAACTACTCTTCTTAAAGAGATAATAGCATCAAATATTGTAGAACGAGCATTACTGTTGAGTGAATATCAAAAACCGGATGATGCATTTCTGTTATGCCAATTTGATTTGCCAGAGAATGAATTTTTAAAGCACTATTACAAACCGGATTTAAAACTTACTAAATTTGGAATTATCGTAGCATCTAATAATA
Organism: Lachnoclostridium sp.; assembly: GCA_047777345.1. GTDB lineage: Bacteria > Bacillota > Clostridia > Lachnospirales > Lachnospiraceae > Anaerocolumna. The sequence goes on from JBKEEJ010000005.1 coordinate 61,762, forward strand.
ATGCTGCAGTTGAAAATATTTCTAAGGAATTGCCTATTGCTGAAGATGTGAAGAAAAGTAATACAAAGCTGTTTAATCTTGATGAAAACGAAGAGATTTATTTTACCAATATTGCAAACACACTCATGGGCGATAAAGAGGTATGCTGGGGTTTAATTTCTGCAAGTTTGGGTAAAAAATCAAATATTAATGAATTAAAACGAGCCCTTTGGTTTAACAAGGAAGGTGTTAATTTACAACAATTATTCAAGGAAGAAAAACCTGACTGGGATCAAGCCAGGAATATTTTTAAAAACAAGTATAGTGAGGTTATAAATTACCGTAAATCAATTGCTGAGGCTGTTGAAAAAACTACAAATCACAAAAAAATAGCCCAGGAATACTATGATGCAAAAAATGACATAATTTCAGCAAAAGGCAGGATAACTGCGCAGGAGAATTTGATTAATCAAAAAAAGGTAGAACAACAAAACATAAAGCAACACATTGAAGTGCTAAAAGAAAATGAAGCACTTCTAAAAAGCAGGCTTTCCTTTTTTAAAATGATGTTTTCCTTTCTTTTCAAAAAAGATCCGATCATATTGCAACTTAAACATATGAAACAGGAGCAGGATAAGGAGATAATTAAACTCACGGATATTAATCAGCAATTAGTCGATTTGAACGCACAATTGGATACTATGAAGGCTGATTTTGCAGTTGCACAAAAGCAGTTTAACGAAAAAGAAAGAATATTTGAAAATAGCTGTGAACAAATGAAAAAGTATAAGGAGCAATTTGGCAAGAACTTTGCAGATGATGAGTTTTGGAAAGATATACAGTCTAATGAAAGTTCTCAGCTGGCTTCCCCATGGACTAATAAAACATATGATATGCTTAGAGAAGAATTATTTTACTATAGCTTATTACTGCATAAAGCTTTTATCTTAAATTCAAAGGCAGTAAAGCAGAATATTAATTGTCTTATGAATATGTGGAATGGATGCTTTTCTGAGAAAGATAGAGTATCCAGTTATGCACACTTGCTAAATACGTTATTATTAATTATACCAGTAGTATCGACTACGTTTGCTTCGGTTTCAACCTTTTTAGAACATATAGGTAAGAATGAATTAGGAACTTTAATAATAGATGAAGCAGGGCAAGCGACCCCATACTCAGCCTTAGGAGCTTTATGGCGTACAAGAAAAGCTATTATTGTTGGGAACCCATTACAAGTAGAACCGATCGTAACTGTACCTAAGGAACTTTCAAAAAGGTTTGCTGATGAATTTGAAATAGAAGATTCATATAGACAACAAGAGCTTTCTGTTCAAGTATTAGCCGATAATATTAATCCTTATGGGGGCTATAGAGAGTACTTGAATGGAAAGTTATGGATTGGATGTCCACTTGTAGTGCATAGAAGATGTTTGAATCCTATGTTTTCAATTTCTAATAAAGTGGCTTATAATAACAGAATGTTTAATCGTTCAGCAGAACCAAAACCAGATGTATCGTTATTATTGAAAAAGTCGGTATGGATAGATATTAAAGGAAAAGAGAATGGAGGAAAAGATCATTTTGTGCCAGAGCAGGGAGACAAAGTAATTGAAATGGTATTAGATGCTTTTGCATTAAAAAACGAGTATCCAAGTTTATATATCATTAGTCCGTTTAAATCTGTTATCCAAAACATGAAAAGTTTGCTAAGAAAACATATTTATAATAAGTATAAAAACCTCAAAAAAGATGATATTGATAATTGGATTAATAAGTCTTGTGGAACTATTCATACATTTCAGGGAAAAGAAGCAAATGAGGTTATACTTATTCTCGGTTGTGATGAAAAGACAGGTATAGGAGCTGCACAATGGGCAAGTATAAAACCCAATATACTTAATGTTGCAGTGACAAGAGCAAAATACCGGATTGCAATTATTGGTGATAGTGACTTATGGAGACAAATGCCATATTTTGATTATGCATATAATGAAATTTTAAGAGCGGACTAGAGGAACATCTCCTCTGATGATATGTTTCCACAAACAGATATTATAAAGTGGTCCAAAGCTATAAAATTCATTAATTCGAACATATCAAAACATGTACTATCTGTACTATCATTTATACCCGCACAGTGGCGATATGTCTTGTTACCTCTTGAATCCCATAATGAGAGACTTTGCTTTTAATGAATAAAGGTTTCCAGACATTGTTCTTAATTGCTTTACTTTAGATGACAATGTACATGGGCCCGCGGTTTTCGCTATAGTTTATCAGTTTTACGGTAAACGGCTTATCAGGTTTTTTGTCCGAAAGTTCTAACCATAATGTACCATTGGCATTTGTGCCACGAAGAAAAATACATCGTATACTTGGAGGGGTATTTGAAAATGAAAAATAATCTGTTAAAAACATTTGTCAGTTCAATTGCCTTTGGAATATGCTACGCATTAATCACATTCATTTTTAACCATGAAATAGACTTGCGTCTGATTTTGATTACAACAATCTTTTATTTTATCTTTATGAATTTATTGCATTTTATTACAACAAAGATTAGAAACATTACAGGGCATGATAATTAATAACCGGTAACGTGAAAATGCAGGAGGACTATCTATTGAATAATATATTTATCGAAGGAATCCAGGGCTCAGGAAAGAGTACTTTGCTAAACCAATTACAAAAAAGGTTGCCGGATTATAAGGCATATCGTGAAGGAGACTTGTCACCTGTGGAACTGGCATGGTGCAGCTATATGACTATCCAGCAATATGAAAAGGTATGTAATCGATATCAGGATATAGCATCGGAAATTGAAGCCCACACAGCTACAGAAGGAGACAAGAAAATTACAGCATATACGCAGATATTAACCGATATTCCTGGGTTTCATAAAAGTATGGAAGAATATGAAATTTATAACGGAAGAGTAAGTTATCCGGAATTTAAGGACATTATTTTTAGAAGGTATTCCAGTTTCCAGGGAAATGGAAATATCTTTGAATGCTCCTTTTTCCAAAACAGTATAGAATGTATGATGCTCTTTTACCAAATGTCGGAGAAAGAAATTAAGGACTTTTATTTAGAGGCATATGAGCTTCTAAAGAGTAAAAATTTCCGTTTATTATACTTAGATGTTAAGGATGTGGCGCTTACCATAGAAACCATCAGAAAGGAAAGGGTAGATACCAAGGGAAATGAGCTATGGTATCCGTTAATGATTCGATATTTGTCGGAATCTCCTTTTGGCAAAGCACATAATTTAAAGAATTTTCATGGCTTGATTTATCACTTAAAAAGAAGAATGAAATTAGAGAAAAGTATTTTAGATTTAATAGGAAAAGATGTGCTTGTACTTGATTCAAAAAACTATGAGATGGATAATATTATTCATTGGTGCGGAAGTAGATGAATCATTATATAATAATTAAAAGTACATATTGATAGTTCCCTAGAAATGGATATATCTTGTTTTCAGATTTGCAAAAGCAGATGGTGAATTGGAACTTGCCTGGGATTAGAACTACTTATTATGATAAACCAATCTTTCTGATTATACCAAGCTTCTTGCAAAAGACATCATAAACCGCCCAAATTCTGAGTACATTGGAGGTATCTTATGAGAAAATCGAAATTGTTCCCACTCATTCTGTTATTGTCTGCTGTTTTTTCATTATATATTTTCTCTGACCCTGTAGCAAATGCCGGTGCCAGAGTTAACCAGGCAAAATACACCTTTTACAGTAATAACATAAAATATGAAATAAACAAACCGGCATCTGCAAAAAAAGCCGGGCAGGTTACTGTATTAGGTGCAAAGAATAAGAATGTGAAAACTATAACTATACCTAAAACAGTAAAAAACTCTTCATATACATATACTGTTACGAAAATAGCAGATTCTGCCTTCCATGGCTATTTCAAATTAGCTAAAATCAGTATTCCATCTTCTGTCACTGCGCTAGGTAATTCTGCTTTCTCGGACTGTGACAAATTGAAATCCGTAATTTTGCCAAATGCTCTTACTAAAATGGGAGCCGGTACTTTTTATGGTTGTTCATCGTTGAAAGAGGTTAATATTCCCATAAAACTAAGCTATATTCCGGCGACAGCCTTTTACGACTGCCAAAACTTACAATCTATAACAATACCGGATGGAATTACTTATATAGGTAAATTTGCTTTTTACGGTTGCAAATCTCTTACTAATCTAAGTATTCCATGCAGCGTAACATATATCGGAACTAGTGCTTTTAAGTCATGTACCGCACTTTCTTCTGTAAGGTTATCCGATAATCTGGCAGCTCTTTCTGAGTTTATATTTGCAGATTGCAGTTCACTTAAGAAAATTCATTTTCCGGACAACTTACAATATATCAGCAATGGCGCTTTCTCCAACTGCGGGATGCTGTCAGAACTAATTATTCCAGATACTGTGGTCTCTATCGGTGTTAATGCATTTGAAAAGTGCTGCTCACTGGAAAATATAACTCTAAGCAGCTCACTGGATAAAATATTAAGCGGTACCTTTGCAAATTGCAGCAGTCTTAAAACAGTAACTCTGCCTGAAAGGCTTACACGAATTGAGGATCGGGCATTTGAGAATTGTTCTTCGTTAAGGAAGGTGATATTAAATCGTCAGCTTACCAGCATAGGTAAAAGTGCATTTTATAATTGCAGCAGTCTGACATCAATACAGCTGCCTGATAGCCTGATTTCCCTTGGTACACAGGCATTCAAAGGCTGCACCAGCTTATCTGAGGTTAAATTGTCTCCCAATATAACAAACTTTGCAGCTGATGTTTTTACTGATACTGCTATAACACTTGTATCTGATAATGGTTTACTTATTTTGGACGGTTATCTTTTAAATGGCACTGAAGTATGCGGTAATATAGTTATACCGGACTCTGTTCACTGCATAGCGGCAGAGGCCTTTAAGAATAATGAACAGCTTACAGAAGTTTGTATTCCTGCCACAGTTACAAGCATTGGTCCCAATGCTTTTCACGGCTGCAGCCGGCTTAAAAAGGTACAGCTTCTAACCTCATTCGTTACTTTATCAGCCGGTGCATTTTATGATTGTGTAAAGCTGGTTTCTGTTAATCTGCCTGATACCATAACTGAGATCCCAGCTTATAGTTTTTATAATTGCAGCAGCCTGCAAACAATCACTCTTCCAAACAATTTAAACATAATAGGAGATTATGCATTTTGCAAATGCAGCAGCCTGAAAAGCCCTGTTTTTCCTGCCAATTTATCATCTATAGGCTCTTATGCCTTCAGTGAATGCAGCAGCTTGGCTGAATTAAATATACCTAAGACCATTAAATGGGTAGGTGAAGCAGCATTTTCATCCTGCCTATCCCTTAGCACAGTTAAGGCAGGCGCAGAGGTTATATTCAAAAATGCCTTTCAGGACTGTACATCACTTAGAAAGGTTGTTCTTTCCAATGATGTATTAGGACTTGGAGCCTCCGCTTTCCGTAACTGCAGCCAGCTTAGCAAGGTAACTTTATCCGATAATCTGACTGTGATAGAGTATTTTACCTTTGCAGGATGTAAATTATCTTCCATAGATATTCCGACCGGTCTGGAATCCATACTTGGAGGAGCTTTTTATAACTGCAAAAAACTTAAGACAATTCGGTTGCCCAAAAACACATTTGTTGCTGATGATGCCTTTGAAGGCTGTGATATTAAAATTAGCTTTGAAAGTGTTGATAATCATGCCTATGCTAATATAACTGATCAAAGAGTTTATAAAGATAAAACACCCATTTACCCTGATTACGTAGCCCAGGCAGGTGAGAATGTATTTTATTTGTCAGGTGCTGAATCCGATGCTTCAGGTGCTGATTTGATTATTCAGAATAAATCAGCTGAGAAAACACTGATTGACAGCCTTAATCGTTCTTCAGGTTTTATTGTATATAAAGACTTTATATACTATTTGGATCATAACAAAAATTTATGTCGTTATTCTTTGGATATGGGCAAGCAAACCCATTTGCAGAAGAAGGTTGATATTCTTGTAGCCGTTTATCGGGACTATATTTACTATATTTCAAATAAATCATTATACAGAGCTACTGTAAAAGGCAAGAACCCTGTAAAGCTTGTTGCCTTATCATCAGATTCAATTTTGCCTTATTATCGCAGCAAGGCGATACAGTTGTATGACAATTCAATCTATTATGTTACCTGCAACAGTCAAAACTGGCTCTATCGCATAGAGAAAATAAACCTGGACGGATCAAATCATAAGATATTGGTAAAAAATTTTGAGTTAAAGGATTCCGGTTATGATATATATCTGGCTGGTGGCAGGATTTACTATCAAACGAATGATGGTCTGATACACTGTATCAATGAAAATGGCTCTCATGCTTTTTCTGTACTTGGAAATATCCACGGTGTTATCCAAGATGAATTATATTATGCAAATGACCAGGGCTTGTGGAAGATTACCACAGAAAACACTTCAAGGCTGGTAGTTCCTGAAAATGTTATTCCAAAATATTGTCAGATATCAGATGTATCAGCCGATGGTACTGCAATAGTTCTTTACTATCCGGGTGATGATGATAGTGAAAGAGGTTATCTCTATCTTGTTAACACCCTGGATTATAGTATGACCATAATAGCGGATGGCGATACAATATCGCCGGCACGCCTCATAGGAGATTATCTTTATTACCATAAAGATTATAACTATGAAAACGGACCAGTGTATTACTTGAGAACAAGATTTCGATAATTATATTAATTATAAGCAATTATGATATGCAAGGCAGATTGTTTAAGGATACGGCCACGGGGTAATTACATTGGCGATAAACGATTATATATCCTATATATCCGGGAAGACAATTTAGAACTTATTCCATCCTGACCTTCTTTCAAGCCTGTTTACCAGTACCCATAAAAGAGGTACACAGTAGAGAATGGCCGCAATCCAGGCACTTTGGTCTGCAAAGCATATGGCATTAAAGCCAAATTTTGGTACAAACACAAGGCTTACAGTAATACGGGCAATCATTTCAAATACTCCTGAAAGAATGGAAAGCCCCGCATAGCCAATACCCTGAATAGTAAGCCTTGATACATTTAAAAAGCCAAGTGCCCAGAAGAAAAGTCCCAGTCTTCCCACATATTTTGCCGAAGCCTTAAGCACATCCACTTGATCCATATTCACAAAGAGCATTGACAAGTTGTAGCCAAAGAGGTTAAGAATCAAACCTATAAAGATTCCATAGCTTACGCTTATGGTAGTACCTATAACAATTCCTCTTTTCATTCTTCCGTATTTTTCAGCCCCAAGGTTCTGGCTGCAGAAGTTAGCCACCGCTGTTGCAAATGCATCAAATGGGCACATTGCAAACTGTTTTATTTTACTGCCTGCCGTAAAGCCAGAAATATACACAGAACCAAGGCTGTTATTAGCAGATTGGAGCACCATACTTCCAATTGCCGTAATCGAATATTGCAGTCCCATGGGAATACCCATAAAAAGTGATCTATACAGATAGCGGGTATTAACATACATATCTGACTTTTTTAGTTGTAAAAGCTCGAACTTTTTATAAATTAGTATCAGGCATAAAATACCGCTTACTGCCTGAGAAAGGATTGTAGCAAGAGCGGCACCCGCACAACCTAAACCAAATACCATAATGAACAGGCAGTCAAGACCTATATTAAGAATTGTTGAAAGTACCAGGAACAAAAAAGGCGATTTCGAGTCTCCTACCGCTCTTAGGATACCTGCAAGCAGGTTATATAGCAACGTAAAGGGAATGCCCATAAATATAATAAAGAGGTAAATATAAGCGTCATCATAAATTTTGTCCGGTGTCTTCATCAGGTACATAATATTGCTGCAAAACACACCGCATACGGTTGTCATAATCACTCCAATAGCCATGGTAAGAAGTACTGCATGAAATATGTAAGACCTCATACGGTCATAGGCCTTAGCACCAAATTCCTGGGCTACAGGAATTGCAAATCCGGCGCATGAACCCGTGCAGAAACCGAGTATTAAAAACTGTACTGAGCTTGAAGCTCCCACACCCGCAAGGGCATCAGGACCAAGATACTGTCCCACAATAATGGCATCAATCATGTTATAGGTCTGCTGAAAAAGATTACCGAGTAATAAGGGTATAGCAAAGTTTACGATTAGTCTGAGGGGATTTCCTTCAGTCATGCTTTTAACCATTGTACTGCCTCACTTAATAGTAAAAATTTCGAGATATTATGACAATATTGTACTCTTGAAAATCATGAAAAACAAGGATTATTTTACCGAAAAGGTATGTATTATATAAATAATACTTGCAGGAAATGTATTTATGCCCTTTGATATAGTTTTGGGGAAATATATCAAAGGGCATCTTCATTGCAAGGTAAGAGTTGATTGGATATGGTATAATTGACTAAAAGGGAAAAAATACTAAACAGGGGAATGTAAAATGAAAAAGAGGTTTCTCTTAATAAGAAAGATTAACTTCTATAATTTCAGACAGATATGGATTGCAGCAGGGATTTTGATTGGTGTTGCATTGCCTGGGGTGGTTTGGTTTGTATTTCATTTGTTTTTATGGTGGCTTTCTATTATTGGTGGCGTAATTCTTGCAGTAAATCTGTTAGTGTACATAGTAAGAATAGGTCAGGACTTTGGAAAAACTTCATCCTATAAGCGGCGATTAAAGGAAAGGATTCCCTTTAATCCGGATAATCAGCGTGCGGTAATCCGGGCTTCCATTTGTACCGGAGAAAAAGTTGCGGGGTTTAAAAATATTTCTGACGGACATTTTATTGAAGTAATGGTTATAAAAACCCCTGAGGATTTGGAACGGTTCAAAAAAGCATATGGCATAACAGAAATTAAAAAAGAATACTAAACCTTTTTTCGGTGCAGGAGGTTATGCAATGGTACCATTGGTAAGCATTATTGTGCCAATATATAATTCTGAAAAGACGTTGAGCAGATGTATTGACAGCATTTTGAATCAAACGTATAAAGAATTTGAATTAATATTATTAAATGATGGCAGCACGGATTCTTCCGGTCAGATTTGTGATATGTATGCGGGCAAAGACAGACGTATTCGTGTTATACATAAGGAAAATACAGGTGTTTCAGATACCCGTAATCAGGGAATTGCTGCTGCAAAAGGGGAATATCTGCAATTTGTGGACAGTGATGACTGGATTACACCGGATGCCACGGAACTTTTCGTGGGTGCGGCTACAGAACATCAATGTGATATGGTTATTGCAGATTTTTACCGAGTTATAGGAGAACGTGTATCCCATAAAGGTGCAATTGAACAAGAAGGAATAATGGATCGGGTTTCCTATGCAACTTATATGATGCAGAAACCGGCAGATTTTTATTATGGAGTTTTGTGGAACAAATTTTATAAACGTTCTATTGTGGAAAAATACCAGCTAAAAATGGATGATTCCATCAGCTGGTGCGAAGATTTTATCTTTAATTTGGAATATATTCGTAATATCCAGGCGGTTTATGTAATGAAGATACCGGTATATTATTATGTAAAAACTAAAGGATCCCTGGTTTCACAAGGCAAAAGTGTGAAAAAGACAATTCAGATGAAGCGTACGGTATTTGCATATTATAATAATTTTTATAAGGATGTTTTTGGCGAAGAGGAGTATGAAAAGAAAAGAGGACAAATATACCGTTTTTTAATTGACGCAGCCAGTGATGGAAAAGTTGCCCTGCCTATTAAGCCGGGAAATTACTGGCTGGGTTCTGAAAGAACTTATATAAGCGAAAGCATAAAGGCAGGAGAGGGCTTTTTATTTGATATTTACAGGGAACAGAAATTACTGGAAAAGCTGTTGGAAGAGGCAGCGATAAAGAACGAGATATCAATCGTTGATGTAAAGCTGTTATACTTTTTGAGCCTGTCATATAAAAACTGCACATTTAAAGAAATAGCTGCCATATTAAACATTACCAGAAAAGAATTAAACACGGCAATTCAGAAATTGCTTGCAAAGGACTTGATTGAAGCAAAAGAAAAACCAGAAAAAAAGGCAAAGAAAAACATAAAAAGTAAAGAAAATCAAAAAGAGAAAAAAAGAAAACTGGATTCATGGGACTATGTGGTGACTCCGTCAGCCGGCGTCGTTTTATCAAAAATAAAATGTATTTTAAATGAATTTGAACAAATACAGTACGAGGGTTTTTCCGAAGATGAAATGGCCATGTATAAAAAATTAAATGAAAAGAGAAATCAGAACATCAGAAAGGCACTCTGATAAACGGATAAAATAAAGAAATATTGTGGAAAGTAAATAACCAAAATAAGTACAAAAACGACCACTGGATTTTTCCAGTGGCCTTTTTTTCACGAAGTTTTTAACTTAACCAATTCAGCTTTAACGTCTGGGTTACTGTATGGCAGGGGTGTTATTACCTGGTACACTTTTCCCGCCTGACACTGAATTTCCTGGCAGACCGTTAGCAGGCCAAGAACTTCCTTGCCCGGATTTTCCGGTAATCTGAATTACCCGAACAGTTTCATTACCGGCTTTGTCGCATGCATAAAAAGTATAGGTTCCGCCTGTCGTTACAAAGAACAGGGCCAATCCGTTGCTGTCAACAGTAAAGACATGTCCGGCACTGCCGCCCTGAAAGTATTCGGCGGGCAAAGTACCTGGGGCATAGGCGGTTACAGCCAGGTCATTGTTTTCATCCAAAACTTGTACCTGAAGATATTGCCGGTTATTTTGTGCAATTAACCTGGCGGTAATTACCGGTGCGCTGCCGGATGAGTTGCCAGATGCGGATGAATGATCAGATGAAGATGTAGTCTTTGAAGCATCCCATGTATCACCGGATAAGGTAGATATATCATAGGACAGTGCGGCACCTAAATCCAGCATACCGCCTGTTGCCACCTGACCATCCAGGCTGTCCAGTTTCTTTACGGAATTAAGCAGGATTTCCTTGACATCGGCCAGTGTAATGTCTTTATAGTAGGAGTATACCATTGCGGCGGCTGCGGTAACCATGGGAGCTGCCATGGAGGTACCTGTCATGTAGCTGTATCCGTTATCTGAGGTGGTACTTAAGATATATGAGCCGGGAGCTGCCAGGTCTACGCAGGATACGCCATAATTGGAACTGTAATGCAAAGAACCGTTGTAATTTAAATTTGCAACACTAATAATATTATCCAAATCATAAGACGCAGGATAACAAGGAGATACATCAATATTGGCTTTGTCATTACCTGCGGCTACTACAAAGAGCATAGAACTGTTTGCTATGGCCTGATACAGCGCCGGGTCATTAACGGAGGTTCCTAGGCTTAAGTTACAGATGGATGCGCCGTTGTCTTCGGCATACTGGATTGCTTTGATAATGGATTCGGTACTGCCACTGCCGTCTTTGCCGCCAAGAGCTTTGACTATCATGATTTTAACGCCATCACCCTGAATAATACCGGCTATACCCGTACCGTTGTCTGCCTTTGCCGCTATGGTTCCGGCTCCGTGTGTCCCGTGATCGTCCTCAGAACCAGTATAGACTTTGTTGTTATTGGAATAGAAATTCCACCCGTAAACATCATCTATGTAGCCGTTATCGTCATCATCAATTCCGTTTCCGGCTATTTCGTCCTCATTGACCCAAATGCTGTCCGCAAGTTCTTCGTGGGTATAGTCTACGCCCGTATCAATAAGGGCGACCACCACATCCCGGTTACTTTTATAGACTTTCCAGGCATCATCCAAATTGATGTCAATGCCGGAGGCGGCTTTTGTCTGCTGCGTGGCGGACATAAGTTTATAGGACATGTTTTTCATTGTTCTATTCCTTACCCCGCCAGGTTGTCCGAAATCATCCGGCATTGTCCATTGACCTGGTGCGGACGGCGTATCAAAGGGAGAGTCAAATACAGGGAACTGATTGTGCTGCTCCTGCATTTTAAAGCTGCCATCATTATCGAGGGCCCACTGCTGAGTTAACAAAGGGTCGTTGGCAGAAAGGGATGTTTTGGTGTAAGTATAATTGGGTTGAATTGACGTAACAGTCTCATCGCTGGACAAGGTTTCCAATAGCGAGGCCAGAGAAGCCTTATCTTCATAAGAGAATACTTTATAAGATCCATCCGTATATCCAACCAAAATTTCGTCATTTTCATAATCAGATAAGCTATCGGAGCTGGCTGCTAACGCCTTAGTGGGCAGATAAGCAATCAGCAAGGCTACAGTCAGAAAACAAGCAATAAGACGTGATATGTGATTCGATTTTTTCATTTGATCATCCTTTCTTTGCTTTTTTGCAGAGGGAGACAATCATCCCTCAATTTTACCTAAAGTATAAGACACGAAGCTTAAATGAACCTAAAAAATTTTTGAATGGTTAAAATGAACAACGTAAAAACATTTTTACGTGAGTCATTACAAAAACGGTGGGTTTAAGACCTGCCGGGCTTTTTTTAAGTTTGGCACATATAAGTAAAACAGGTTTGTTTTAAAAACAAATAAATAGTATAATATTTGGAAATAGTTGTTAAGGAACTCTAAGGCATGAATGTACTTATTATGAATTGCAGCCCTGTGCGAACAGAGTGATAGTATAGAACACTTCTACGGACATTTTGAAATACAATGTTGTGGTAATCTCAGGCTGTGTTCAGTTGTGCAGGCAAGATGTAGAAGCAAAAGAAAATGAGATATTAGCTTTGTAGAGACATTCTGGATACCAACCAATAATCATACTGAATGGTAATTAAGCAATGATGGCAAAGGAGCGCTATTATGGTTAATTTGATAGCACATGGTTTAATTATTAAAGATGATAAAGTACTGTTGATTAAAAGAAGCCGGATAAAAAGAGGCAAGCCTAATTTTAACCCAGAGCGTTGGGATTTTCCCGGAGGGACTGTAGAAAGAAACGAGAACCCCCGTAAGGCAGTGGTACGTGAAGTAAAGGAAGAAACCAATTGCACTGCGATTCCAAGGAATATTCTGTATGACATGTATCAGTTTGATACCAGAAAAGAAATGGGGTTTCTTACGCTAATATATCAAATGGATATTGTTGACTGTTCCCATATTCGATTGGACCCGGAAGAACACACAGAATACAGGTGGATTAGTGTGAATGAAATATTGGATCCTCATTTATCCTTAGATATATTGGAGTATATTGTTCCGTCAATAAAAGTTTTATGTGATTATAATAAAGAGGGTTAAAAAGTCAACATATAATAACAATATTTTTCATTAATAACAATATATCTAAAACAGAGTAGAAATAATTTCTATAAAACTGAAAGTTATTATGAAAAAAACTAACCGACATGACTAAAATGTGCTAAAATGTAGCTATGTATTATTAAGATTAATATTATTAATTGAAATCTCTGGGCCATCTTTGATTTGGACCATTTTAAGGTGAGGGCGTATATTTTTAGTACAAGGATGGTGATAGTTAATATAATTGGGCTTGATATTATAAACCTGGAAAGTGTATAAAATACTTAGTTTTAAATGAAAGTATATTGAATACTTTATTTTATATCCTCGATATACCTTCATGGAAACATATCGAGGGTATATTTATTATAATGTATTTGTGCAGGGAGTCTGACTTATGAAAGAAAAACTAGATTTTAAATCGAATTTGCTAATTGGTTCATTATTATTCGGATTATTTTTTGGTGCAGGCAATTTGATATTTCCCGTTCAAATGGGACAGTTGTCGGGTAATCATGTAATACCTGCAACGATTGGGTTCTTAATTACCGGAGTAGGGCTTCCCTTGTTAGGAGTTATTTCGGCCGCTCTTTCTAAAAGTGAAAGCCTCTTTGATCTGGCAAGGCCTGTAAGCAGGGTATATTCTATTTTATTTACATGTATGCTGTATTTGACAATCGGCCCTTTATTCGCGATTCCACGTACTGCTACGGTTGCATTTGAAGTAGGATTGGATCCTTTCATTGATAAAAAATATCTTCAGATTGGGTTATTTGTATTTTCATTTATTTTCTTTGCAGTTACCCTTTATTTTTCACTAAGATCGGGAAGAATACTGGATTGGGTGGGAAAATACCTTACTCCAATATTTCTGGTCCTTTTGTCCATATTAGTGATTGCAACTTATGTAAAACCAATGGGACAAGCAGGCCGGTTTGCACCACAGGGAGATTATATTAACAAACCGCTATTTTCAGGAATATTAGACGGATATAATACGATGGATGCCTTGGCATCCCTTGCATTCGCAATTGTAATTACTTCAAATATAGAAAAGTTAGGGGTAAAAAATCCCAAAAGGAAAGCAATGGAAACTTTTAAATCGGGCTTTGTGTGTCTTGTGGGAATGAGTGTTATTTATGCGTCACTGGCCTTTATGGGTGCTACAAGCTTAGGAAGTGTTGGCAGTGCTGATAACGGAGGCACAATTATGTCCATGGTAAGTGAGCATTATTTTGGCTTTATCGGTAAAGTATTGCTGGCCGCAATCGTAACAGTTGCCTGTATGAAAACGGCAATCGGCTTAATTACTTCATGCGGACAAATGTTTAGACAATTGTTTCCAAACTCCATATCTTATAATAAATATGCCGTCCTGTTTACCGCTTTTTCTTTTATAATTGCCAATTTTGGATTAAATAAAATTATTCAGCTGTCTTTGCCGGTACTTATGTTTCTTTATCCGTTAGCAATTACTTTAATCCCGTTATCGCTATTAACACCCCTTATTCACAAACAGGGAGATATATTTAGGTGGACAACCATATTTACCGTTATAGCGGCATTTTTTGATTTTTGTAATGCATTACCGGATAATTTGAAAGAAACTGGAATAATTCAGGCAGTAATTGATTTTGCTCGCAGGTATTTGCCGGGATTTGACTATGGATTTGGCTGGGTTATACCGGCACTGGGAGGTTTCGTGATAGGAACGGTCCTATGGAAAATTCGATTAAAAGAGGAAAGTTTGAATTTAGAAAACTGAGTATCACTTAACCAATAACAATAGTAAGTTTGGTTCTGAGTAAATGTAAAATTACAGGTGGTGTAACATATGCTTGAGGTGCAAGGAGGGTCTTACCGAAATTGATTCAGTGTAAGTATAAGATTATTGACATAATGTTTTTAATAGATTAAACTCAAAATATTAATGGAAAAGGTCCTTATTTTTACTGCAGGAGGTTTCTATGAAAAAATGGTTAACAACCTTAGGGTATAGAATAAATGGCTTTATGCAAGGCCGTTACGGCTATGATGAGTTTTCCAGGTTTCTGCTTATTGCAGGCCTTGTTCTGATGGCTGTTTCTTGTTTTCCATATCTTCATTTTTTATATATCCTTGGTTTTGCAGGAGTGGTATGGTCATGGGTTCGTACTATGTCAAAGAATATTTATAAACGGCAGATGGAACGCAATAAATATTTGGGCGTAAAGAACAAGGTTACACAGCAATTCCGTCTGTATAAAAATATATGGCGTGACCGCAAGACCCACAAATATTATAAATGTCCGGGCTGTGCCGCTTTCGTACGTATCAGAAAGCCGGAAAAAGGCAGGCGAATTTTGGTTACTTGCCCGAAATGCAGACAGAGCTTTGAAAAAAGAACATAAGTATGGTTTATGGTTGAATTTAAGTACTTCAAAGTAATAATTAGTAATTCGAGTCAAATTAATCTAATGATTTTAATTTCATAATTTTGTAGTTAGTAGGGAGATAATACAATGAAAACAGCATTAACTATCGCAGGAAGTGATTCCAGCGGAGGAGCCGGAATCCAGGCAGATATAAAGACCATGACAGCAAACGGTGTCTATGCTATGAGTGCCATTACTGCACTTACGGCACAGAATACAACTGGTGTGGCAGGAATTATGGAAGTCACTCCGGAATTTCTAAGCAAACAGTTGGATTGTGTTTTTACCGACATTTTCCCTGACGCAGTTAAAATTGGTATGGTTTCATCAGCCCAATTAATTGAGACCATATCGGAAAAGCTAAAGTTTTATCATGCAAGAAACATTGTGGTTGATCCTGTAATGGTTTCCACCAGTGGTTCAAAGCTTCTTCAGGATGACGCCATTGAAACGTTAAAAAGAAGTTTGATTCCCCAGGCAACCTTATTGACACCCAATATTCCGGAAGCTTCTGTACTCTCCGGGGTATCCATTGAAAACGAAGAAGATATGGTAAAAGCGGCCAGGATTATCAGCGAACAATACGGATGTGCCGTTCTTTGCAAAGGCGGGCATAAAGTAAACGATGCCAATGATTTATTATATTATAATCATCAGTACAAATGGTTTATGGGAGAAAAAATAAATAATAAAAATACCCATGGAACCGGCTGTACCTTATCCAGCGCCATTGCCTGCGGCCTTGCCAAAGGCATGGATTTGGATACATCAATACAGCTGGCAAAGGATTATATATCAGGCGCATTAAAGGCAATGCTTGATTTGGGAAAAGGAAGCGGCCCCCTTAACCATATGTGGAATATCTGTAATGCGGGGAAATAACAATTGGAGGCATTTAAACCAAGTGGTCTTTAAAGCTAGTTGGCGGAATGGCAAAAGACTATTCGGATTTCAAAAAAGTCATCCTTAAACCGGGATGGCTTTTTTGATTGAATAAGACCAGAAACCTTTGTTTTTAACAGGAAGAGTTCCACCGGTTATTTTGGCAGACAATACCGGTAAGAAAATGGTGGATTTTAGCATTTATATAATTTAAAATGAATGAGATATGTTGAATTTTTAGTTTTATTTCAACATATAAAATGTAAAGACAGAATAAAACAGAGTCAAAGACTATAGAGAAAGACTGGAGATTCAGAATATGGTATTATATTTTTCAGGTACGGGAAATACAGAATATATAGCCAAATTAATTGCGGAGGGATTAGGTGACCAATGTTTGGACTTGTTTCAGCGAATTCGGACCAACGATAAGTCCCCATTGTATTCGGAAAAAACTTACGTAATTTGCACTCCTATATATGTTTGTGAAATGCCCTTGTTTTTGGTGAAATATTTAAAGTCATTAACTTTTGAGGGAAATAAAAACATGTATTTTGTTTTTACAAGCGGAGGCTATTGTGGCAGCGCCAAGGTTCAGGCAAAACTTTTTTCAGTCAGAAAAAAATTAAAATGTCTGGGCTGCGCCGAATTTGTAATGCCAAGAAATTATGTTGCCAACAGAAAATATGCTATGGACGAGGAAACGGTAATCCGTTCCAAAATTTCAAATGCTACGAAAAAAGTAGGACAGGTTGTGGAAGATATTAAAAATGAAAGAAAGATAAAAAGCCGGCACGTGTGGCTTTTTGAAACCTTAATAATCGCCCACTTTGCGCCGATTTGGACAAAGTATAAACTGGTTGCAAAGGATTTTTATGCCACGGATGCATGTGTGGGATGCAAATTATGCGAAAAGGTTTGTCCTTTTAACAATATTAAAGTGGTTGACAAAAAGCCCGTATGGGAAGACCGCTGCACACATTGCATGGCCTGCATTTCAAAATGCCCCAAGTATGCCATAGAATATGGTAATGTAACACAGGGCAAAAAAAGATATGTTCTGAAAAAATACGTTTCCGACAGGAAAACTGATTAAGACCAGACTTATGTAAAAGGCACCATGACAAAATAGTACATACTGCACCAGGAAAATGTCTTTTGTTGTAAATTCCGTTAGACAAAATATCGGGAATGTCTAAATTTTATTGGTTTTATAAAGGTTTTTAGACAAAATGAATAAGATGACCAAGGGAAAAATGACATTAATTGTTGTTAAAAATTTTTTCTAGTGATATAATTTATGCAATAAGGGAGTAGCCAGCATGTTTTACCGTACACCTTCCTTTCATATTGGGAATCAAAGGGTTATCTTGTAAATTTTAATCATACCACATATCAGCTTCATACAGGATACGAAAATACTGACTTGTCCCAAAAATGTAATATTTATAAGTTTATGGTATTAAGAATTTGTGCCCGATGAATTTTATAATTACATTTCCTATAAGAAGAACATCATAATCAGAGTATAGGATTATAAGGAGGAGAAAAATATGTCTAGGAAAACGACGAAAGAGATTATGCAGCAATTTGCAATTAAAAAGGCGCTGGATTACTTAGAAAAAGACCCGGAAAATAATGCGCCCAAGCTAATGGACATGGTGGACAGATTTTGCCCGGAAGATTGGTATGCTCCGCAAAGAAAAGCAATTCGCCAGGTTCTGCATGAAAAAGGAAATTGGTTCGATCTTGTTATGCGTGTTTATGATCTGGACCCGAAAGTCAGAAAAGCATTTTTTGAAAACTTTATCTTTAATGCTTCCTTAAAGGGAAGTGCAATCCAGAAAGAAGTGGAAGAGAAACATAATATTAATGTACCATGGGCAATTCTGATGGATCCCACATCTGCTTGTAATCTTCATTGCACAGGCTGCTGGGCAGCAGAATATGGACACAAGCTGAATCTGGATTATGATACCCTTGATTCTATAATACAACAGGGAAAAGACATAGGCATATATATGTATGTTTATACAGGCGGAGAACCATTGGTACGTAAAAAAGACTTAATTAAGCTGTGCGAGAAACATTCGGATTGTGAATTCTTGTCATTTACAAATGGTACCTTAATTGATGAAGATTTTTGCCAGGAAATGCTTCGGGTAAGAAATTTTGTTCCGGCAATCAGCCTGGAAGGTTTCGAAGATGCAAATGATAGCCGAAGAGGACAGGGCGCATATCAAAAAGTATTAAATGCTATGAAACTGTTGAAAGAACATAAGCTGCCATTTGGAATTTCCGTTTGCTATACAAGTGCAAATTATAATGATGTCACCAGTGAAGAGTTCCTGGATTTTATCGTTGACGCAGGTGCTTTATTTGTTTGGTTCTTCCACTATATGCCTGTTGGAAAGAGTGCCGTTCCGGAACTTTTGCCGACACCGGAACAACGTACGGTTGTTTATGAACGAATTCGAAAATTCCGTTCAACCAAGCCAATCTTTAGTATGGATTTCCAGAATGATGCGGAATTTGTCGGAGGATGTATTGCCGGCGGAAGGAATTATTTCCATATTAATGCGGCAGGTGATGTGGAACCTTGTGTATTCATCCATTATTCAAATGTAAATATACATAATTGTTCTTTATTGGATGCATTAAAGAGTCCTTTGTTTGTCGCATATCAGAAAGGACAACCATTTAACGATAATATGCTTCGTCCATGTCCTATGCTGGAAAATCCGGAAATACTAAGGAAGATGGTAAAAGATACGGGAGCAAAATCAACCGATTATGAAGCACCGGAAGATGAAGATACCCTTTGCGACAGGACAACCCCTTACGCAGAGAGATGGGCACAGCAGGCAGACAAGCTTTGGGAAGAAAGACTTGCAGTAAAGCGTGCGGCACGTGCGGCAAATAAATAAACAGCAAAGGTGTGTGCTGGGGTGTATCAGATAATAACAGATGCGACTGCCGATATGTGCGATGACATGCTTGTAGGCTTGCCACAGGTAGATATTATTCCCATGGAAGTGGTAGTTGGTGAAACTACTTACTTGTATGGAAAAGGTGGAAATCTTTCGGTAGATGAATTTTATGCATTATTGAGAAAAGGAGAATATGCAAAAACATCACAAATATGTCCTGAAACTTACAGACAGGTGTTCGAATCCTATTTAAAGGATGGAAAAGATGTTTTATATCTTGGCTTTTCTTCAGGAATGTCGGGTACAATAAATTCTGCCAATCTATGTGCCAAAGAACTTGTGGACGAATATCCGGAAAGAAAAATAATATGCGTCGATACTTTGTGCGCTTCTGCGGGGGAAGGTTTTATTGTAAGAGAGGCTTTAAGAAAGCAGGCCGAAGGTAAAGATATGGAAGAAGTAGCCAACTGGGTATTGGAAAATCGGTTAAAGGTTTGCCATCGGTTCACAATAAGTACCTTTCAGCATTTATTACATGGAGGACGGATATCTGCCATAGCTGCTGCAACAGGAACCGTATTAAATTTAAAACCATTGCTTCGTGTGGATGAAGAAGGTAAATTAAAAGTAATGGAAAAACCCCGCGGAGATAAGCAGGCATTAAAAGCAAAGCTTGCACAAATGGAACAGGGATGGGATCCTGGCCTGGGAAAATTTGTGATTGTCGGACATGGGGACAGCCCCGAGCAAGGACATATTTTGTATGAAGAAGTAAGAAAACAATTTCCGGATGCTAAAGTTTACATGGTTAATATCGGGCCGATTATAGGCGCGCATACTGGTCCCGGAATGGTGGCACTGGTATATTGGGGAAACAACAGGTAGTTTAACGAAGCTTTACATAGGAAGAATGACAGAAAAGGCAGTTAAATCTTGAACAGTTTGTTCACGGTTTTACTGCCTTTTTAAGTTTGATTGGAAATGGATTTAAATCTTAAACTGTTTTACTATGGTAATCAGCGATTCTGATTTTTCATTTGATTTATTTGCTAGTGTTACTACGTTTTCAGCCATATGGGCAATTACTGTTGTTTTCTCTGCAATGTCTGCTGCTCCGGTAGCTTCTTCGTTGGCTGCTGCGGCTATCTGGGTGATGGCTTGTACCATATTTTGAATGGATGCCAAAAGTTCTTCGGAGGTAGAACTAAAATCTGACACAATATCATTAATTACCGTAGCCAGCTCATTGTACTTTTCACTGGTTTCCACAAGGCCTTCATAATCGTTTAATACTTTTTTATCAATAAATTCCATAATTTCCATGGAACTTGAGGAAAGAGAACCAACTACCGTTAAAATTTCATCTGTCACTTCCTGAATACGAGATACTGAAGTTTTTGAGCCTTCTGCCAGATTTCTGATTTCTTCCGCTACTACGGCAAATCCTTTGCCGGCTTCTCCTGCTCTGGCTGCCTCAATTGCGGCATTTAAAGCCAGTAAGTTGGTCTGGGAAGTAATATCCAATATGGTGTTGGACAATTCATGAATTTGACTGACTGCCTTGGACTGTTTTATTGCATTTTGCAGATTTTCTTTTGTTCTTCCGTATATTTTAAGAGCTTCCTTCTTGGATGAGTTTGCCATTTCTTTTATATTTTCAGTCATTTCATTTACCTGGCCAACAGTAGCGGCGCCTTCCTGGGCCTTTAAAGCAAGAGCTTCGATAGCTTTTTGCGCATCTAAGGAAGTGGCATTCATTTCTTCACTTGAGGCGGCTGTTTCCTCTGTTCCTGAGGATAATTGTTCTGTGGTGGAGGAAATTTTTTCTATACTTTCGTTTAGGTTATACATATCTTTCTTGATGGAAATTAGCATTTGGCTAACGTTAGAAGATTCATCCATAACCGCTTTCATCATGGTACGCATGGAACTTTGCATTTTGCTAAGTGAATTGGCTAAATTACCTATTTCGTCCTGTTTTGTCAAAAGCGTTTTACTCATATCTTTCGTAAAGTCACCGGTAGCCATCGTATTCAGATATTTTGAAATCTCCTTGATCGGACGGGAAATATTGCGGGATATTAGTATTGTCATTCCTATGCCAATTAACAGGAAGAAAACAGACAAAGTTACCATTCGGAGAGTTAAAGAATCTACTTTGGCCATAATTACTGATTTAGGTGCTGTTACGGCCAAAGACCAATTTGTCCCTTCCACCGGATAATATCCCATATATTTTGTTACTCCATTGTATGTATATTCACCTACGCCATATTCTCCGTTAACCATTTTCTTTTGGAGATTGCATAATTCTTCTAATTCAGGGTTTGTCTTATATTGTTCAAAAAAATTGTAAATTTCCAAAACCCGGTTTGAATCAGTACCGGCCGCTATCATAGTACCGTCACTGTTAATCATAAAGACTTCCCGCTGGTTATTTTGCATTTCACTGGTATAATTACTTAATTCATTGCCATCTCGTCTTGCAACAAGCACGCCGGTCACTGAATTACCTTCTTTGATTGGAACTGCAAATGTTACTATAATGCTGCCGTCAGTACTGGTTATAGGATCTGAAACCGTACTTTCTCCGGATAATGCTTTGGTAAAGTATTCTCTTTCATGAATGTCAATGGTATCTCCGGCCGTTTGTCTGGCTATTCCATTTATATCTGCAATCATCATACTTTCATGTCCGCTTCGTTTTACTTCATCCTGAAGTAAGTCCAGTTTTTCCTCAACTGTCAGTTCATGGCTTTCCATCCACGGGCTGTCTGCAAGTGCCTCCAAGGCATTGAGCTGAATATTCACTTTTTCTGATATAACTTTTGCATCGGCCCTGGCTATTTCCAGGAGATTTTCATCAATGCTGGTTTTTAGGGCATCACTGGAACTTAAATTAGAGCAAATCCCTAAGCCTATACAGATTATAAATATTAATGCTCCAAATAAACTAGTTATTCTTATTGTAATACTTTTGAATTTCATGAAATCATCTCCTGTTATTTAATTTGTGTTTGGCTAAATGTGCAAACATATCAGGATTATATCAAAACATTTTGCAATAATCAACAATAATATGAAAAGTTCGACATTAATTTTGTATACATAAGCACCATAAAGGTAAATTATAGCTAATATTTCCTGTATGGTTAAGTTGCTTTTCGATAAACTATTGAATAGACAGAATAATTCCTGCTTGTATAATCCTGAATCAGGCAGTCATAATCAACGAAGGAGAAGATATGGACAATCGGAAACAAAATGATAATAAAGAATCAGAATACATTTTAACCGTAGATGCGCAGGACAGAGAAATGGGATACATGGAGAAACTGGAAGTTCACAGACAAGGTATCCTGCATCGGGCGTTTTCCCTTATGGTATTTAATGACAAGGGGGAAATTTTGTTACAAAAAAGAGCCAGGAATAAGTACCATTCGCCCGGACTATGGAGCAATGCCTGCTGCAGTCATCAAAGAACGGGAGAATCCTTAATTGAAGCTGTGAACAGAAGGGTCCGGGAAGAATTGGGATTTACTTGCCCCTGTAAAGAAGTATTTTGTTTTCCTTATCAGGTTAAATTTGATAATGGGTTAATGGAATATGAAATAGATCATGTGTTTTTTGGATATTATAATGGAAAAGTGATACCGAATAGGGATGAAGTTGAGGAGATTCGTTGGGTTAGCCGGGATAATCTTAATAAAGAAATGAAGAAGTATCCGGAAAAGTTTACTTATTGGTTTCGTGAATTAATGAATCAGCCGGAAATGCTGTCTGCAGAAAAAGGTTTCACAGGGGACAAACAACTGGTATGGCAAAAAGAGAAAAAGTGATAGAAAAGGCCCATGGAAAACTGATATTATCCGGAGAACATATTGTGGTATATAATAAACCGGCTATTGCGATTCCTTTTCCATTAATAATAAGAGCCGAAGTTAGTGAAAAACCTGGTGAAATATCCATATCTTCAAAATTATTTACCGGGATATTAAGTGATATGCCAGAAAACATGAAGGGCCTTTCGGAATGTATTCATCGTTGCTTTAAAATGTGCAATCAACCGAAGGAAGGGGTTCACATTGATATTATTTCTGATATTCCGGAAGGCAGAGGCTTAGGTTCCAGCGCGGCATCGGCAATGGCCGCTATAAAAGGTATTTTTAAGTTTTTTCATCAGCCCCTTTCCGAAGAAAATCTTTTTTCCCTGGTTGAGCTTTCCGAAACCTATGCCCATGGTAAACC
Source organism: Lachnoclostridium sp. (assembly GCA_047777345.1). GTDB lineage: Bacteria > Bacillota > Clostridia > Lachnospirales > Lachnospiraceae > Anaerocolumna. Next base: position 85,472 of record JBKEEJ010000005.1, read on the forward strand.
CAGCGGCATTGATATGATGGCTGTGGCAAGCCAGGGCCCAATTTTGTATCAGAAACAGGAGAAAAAAGTTATGCCTCTTATTCCGCCATGTGCTTTCCCTGTCATTGTGGCGGATAGGATATCGATGCGAATAAGACAGCAATTTTTAAATTAGCCTGTATTGCTCATTTAAAATGCCAGGGAAATGGCTCCGGAGCAGACATTGCCGCATCCACATTCGGAGGATGTCTGTGTTATTACCGTTATGATTATAACTGGCTAAAAAATAAGCTAAGAAACCCAAATACAAAGATTTCCGGTTTAGTAGAAACATCATGGCCAAATTTAAACATGGAAAACATAAACTTTCCGTCCTGTATTAAAGTATGTGTTGGTTGGACAAGGCAAACTGTCAAAACTTCTCCCCTGGTAAATCAAATGGAAGCATTTCAAAGGAAAAGACCAGATTTATATAAAGTATTTTTGGAGGAAAGTAAGGCCGCCGTTATGGAATTTAAAAAGGCATGTGATTTAAATTATGGAGCAGGGGTACTAAGCGCAATCCAGCAGAATAAAAAAGCACTCCATTATTTAAGCCAGATAAGCGGAATCAGACTGGAGACCAAGGAAATCAAAAATTTGTGTAACATTGCCGACAAATACGGAAAAAGTAAATTTTCCGGTGCCGGTGGGGGAGATTGCGGTATTGCCTTTTTAATGAATGATGACAGAATAAATGAACTAAAATCAGAATGGAAACAGGCCGGCATTATTCCCTTGGATTTGGATAGTTACGAACATGGGATTAAAATGGTTCCATAGAAGAAAAATGGTTCTATAGAAGAAAAATAACGGGCTGGAATCATAAACCCACAGTGGCTATTGCATCTTTGTTAGCCATGATTGTTTTGCTCTTTTATAAAGAAAAAAAGAATGCAAAGGTTGCCTAAGCAATGTCATAATTTGTCACAACCGTTCATCCCAATCATATGATAATATGGGAATGAGAATTCCCGTAACTAGTATGTAAGGGGTGCCAGACATGGAATATGATAACTATGATTACCAGAGTCACCATATGACGCAAAAACATGTTCATGAAGTCCAGGGCAGTACAAGGATAGCAGAACGCCGTGAGGATCCCCATAACCACAGATTCGCGGCAGTTTCCGGCGAAGCGATTCCTTATGGCCATAACCACTATCATGAATTAAAGTTCCAAACGGATTTCTATGAAGACCACTACCATGAGTTTTGGGGAAGAACTTCTGGAGCTATACCGGTTGGAGGAAACAGGCATGTTCATTTTCTGGAATCGGTAACTTCGGTTAACGATGGACATCGCCATGAATTTAAAGTTGCAACATTAATTGAGGATCCCATTGGGAAGGATTGTTAGATATAAGATAGAATCAGCATAAGTTTTTAAACTCCTTTTTGTGAGGACAATTACCGCCTGTGGCTTTGCAGTACACAATAAAGCAATCCATGGATTATCAGGGGCTGCCCCATCATGTAATTTAATGCAAGCAGAAAGACAAAGTGCATCCCATTGCATTTAACATGAGTGGCATCCCCTGCTTAAGGCGGAAAAGGAATTCCTTATGGATTAAAATTTAAAGTGGGATGGCTTTTCCATAATGATTTTCTGATTTTCTCTACCATCTGTTGTCATTTTCTTGTCTTCTGATGAACCATAATATAAACAATTGTCATAGTAACTTACATAACTGTTGTATTTTTTGTAAAGGGCTGTATTTGGAATTCATCCAGTGTTTCGTATAATCCCATCTATATGAAATCTTTTCATCTTCAAAGATTTGTTTATCTTGTTGGGGCTGCAATACCGCCGTTTTAAAGATAGCCATGGAGGCTTTCTTTTTTTTGCTCTTATTGCAAAAACTACTAAAAGTGTCCCATTTGCCATAAGAAACAAGAATGTTTTATAATTATCAAATATTTGTTTTATAATTATTAAATATATGATTGACAAATATAAACAGGAATGTTAGTATTATTAAAACATCATATTCGATATATATCGAATATGATGTAAAATAATCAATTATATTGCCCTAAATTGTAATGAAGAAAGGATGAATGAATTATGGATGGTACTACCGCAGCAGAAATCAAGAAAACTACTGGTTACCGGCAGGTTTTTAAACAGAAAGAATTTATGAAACTTGTTATTGCTAATGTGATTAACCGCTTTGGAGACTCGCTGGATTCCATAGCTTTTACCTGGATGGTGTATTCCCTGACCAATAGCCCTGCCTGGTCAGCTATTATCTTTGGTATAAACAGAATACCTACTATATTTTTACAGCCTTTTGCCGGTGCCATGGTAGAAAACAGAAACAAAAAGATGATTATGGTTTTTATGGATGTAATTCGGGGCATCAGTGTAAGCTTTATTGCCATTCTATATATACTTAAACTGTTAAATCCCTGGATAATACTGATTATGACCCTTGTTATTTCCACTGCGGAAGCTTTCAGGGAACCTGCGGGTAATGCTGTTTTGCCAAAAATTCTTGATAAAGACTATTTCGAATTTGGCTTATCCTTAAATTCAACTTTGTCCAATGTTGTGGAGCTGGCAGGGCTTGCCGTGGCCGGTGCGATTATCGGTTTATTCGGAATTCAGACCGCAGTTTTTATGGATGGGGCAACCTTTTGGGGTTCCGCATTCATTATACTATTCATTCAAACAGGAGAAGAGAAGATTCCCAGGGAGAAAATCAATATACAGGAGTATTTTCATACCTTACAAAGCGGCTTTTCCTATACCAGAAAGAATCGGATTATCATGAATTTTATTATGCTGGCTATGGTGACCAATGGAATTTTGGTTCCGCTTAATTCATTGATGGCACCGTTGGTAAAAGATATGTTAAAGCAGGATGAATATATGCTGTCGGTAATTTCTTTTTCCTTAAGTACCGGCATGATAACCGGCTCTGCTTTTTACCCTTATGCTGCCCAAAAATTAAAAAACCGGACGGTTATTTGTTTGGGCGGTATTATACTGGGCCTTTATTACTTAAGTTTTGTTATAAGCGGAAAATTCAGCAATATTTCGGAACTTGTTTATGCAATCTGTATCACTGCTTCTTTTATAACCGGCAATGCCGTATCCTTCCTTACCTCTACTCTTAGAGTACAGTTTATGAAACAGGTAGATATGGAATACATGGCAAGGGTAAGTGCGATTATGAATTCCGGCTGCGTTTGCATCATGCCGGTAGTTTCTTTTGCTGTGAGTATTTTAACGGTCCTTTTGCCTATTTCGGTTATATTTTTGATAGTAGGAAGTTTAGGAATAGCCTTTTTTGCTGGAGTACGTATGATTCATATGAATTTTGAATGACGGGTAAGGTGGCTTAATAATATGAAAATAATACCTGATTATATATGATATAATATATAATATGAGTAAAACCTGTATTAGAAACGGATGAATCGCTTAGCAGACCGGTGTATTATGATTTACTCGTGTCACAGCAAGGATATATCTTTGTCCGGATACCTACTGACACAGATTAGTTTTCCCTGCAGATATGAAATTTTCGAATAAATGAGGTGGAAAAATGCGGGCAGTTATTAAAAAAGATATTAATTATGTGGAAGAAGCAAATCTTTTATTGTTCAATCATGTAAACCAGGTAAGTTATGAAAAAATGTTTTTAGAGAGCAGCCGGAATATTGACAATAAGGAAAACCTTCAAAAAAAATATGAACATATCCTTTCCATTAATAATTATGTAATTGGGCAAATGCGTTTTGATGCAAACAAACTGGAATATTATTTTAAGGAAATCGGAAATTCCCAGGTGAGTTTGGCCAATTATCTTCTGCCTTTCTATATGGAAAACAGATATACAACAATTGAAGAATATAAAACTGGGGCCAGACAGATGAGGAAGGAAGAAATTATTGAGCATTTTGATAATATTCTTTCCCAATATTTAAGAATCGGTAAATCCGGAGACGAAGGCAAGGTAGATACTTTTGAAGAATTATTGCATACTGTGGACCGGGCAGATATTAATGCGGAGGAACGCTGGAAAATCATTCAGGCTTTTATTGACCGGGATAAACATTTGGATGAAGTCTGTGCCATATTGGAGCGAACTGTTCAGCTGCTGAAAGAATGCAAGAAGCATATCAGTGAACTGGAGCAGGAATTTTATGAATACTGGACAGATTATGCAAAAGAAACGGATCTTTTAAAGATTTTGCAGGAAGTAACCAATATTACCTGGGATTATAATGAGGCGGGAACTTTTGTGGGTCCTGCCATATTTAACCCTCAGGCCGTTCTTTTTTGTATCAATAGTGGAAAAGAGAAAAAACCGGATCTGATACGACTTGGAGTCTTTTTAAACTCAAATCTGGTTTTTAAAAAAGCGGAAATCGATGAGGAAAAACTTAATACGGCGTTAAAACTTCTAAGTGATAAAAGTAAGTTTGAAATATTAAAATTAATTAAGGACAAACCCGCATACGGATATGAGATTGCCAATGCGTTAAATCTTTCTACTTCCACCATATCCTATCATATGAATGCCCTGATTAATGCTATGTTAATAAAACTTGAAAAGGATGCCAACAAAATTTACTATAGCCTGAATAAGGATACGGTTAGGCAGCTTCTGAAGGATATTGAAAGCATGCTTCTTTAGCTATGGTTGTTTTTCCCCTTTTGGCAGACACGAAAAGAACCGGAACTGGAGGGAAACTTTTCCGGTTCTTTTTTTGCAGCAAAACCCGCCTGATTCTTTGATTAAGAATTTCTTGAAGGCTAAAACCTGGATTATTCTATTTCCTTTTTCCCGCCAATTCTTATAAGGACCTTAATGACTTCGTTCACAAAAAAAGGTATCAGGGCAAAGAGGAGTACAATACCCCAGTCCCTAAAGCTTAAGTTGTGAACTTTAAAGGCATTTGCCATAAAGGGTACAGAGATTACCAATAACTGCAGGAGTAAGCCAACTACAATGGAACCGACAAGATAAAGGTTTGAAAATACTCCAATTTGTAAAAGAGACTTGGTAAAATTCCTTATGCTTAAGGAATAAAAAAGCTGGGATGCGGCTAAAACAACAAAGGCCATGGTTCTGGAATAGGCCAGTACTTTTTCCGGAATATTGGAATCTCCCAGAGTAAATCCATGCTCGGCAAGGCCAAAATAAAAAGCAGTTATTGTAAGACTTCCTATAAGAAAGCCTCCGATAATTGCCCTGATACCGGCACCGCCCGCAAAAAAGCTTTCCTTTGGGTCCCTGGGTTTCTTTTTCATTACATCCTTATCTCCCGGATCAATACCCAGGGCAATCGCCGGCAGTGAATCGGTAATTAAGTTAATCCAGAGAATCTGGGTGGGCAGTAAGGGAATGGGCCAGAAAAACAGGATGGTGGCTAAAATGGTAATTACCTCTCCCAAATTGCAGGATAAGAGAAAAATGACGGATTTTTTAATGTTATTGTAAATATTTCTTCCTTCTTCTATGGCATTTACGATGGTTGAAAAATTGTCATCGGTAAGAATCATGTCACTGGCCCCTTTTGCCACATCCGTACCGGTTATACCCATAGCCACACCAATATCGGCGTATTTTAAAGAAGGAGCGTCGTTTACACCGTCACCGGTCATGGATACGATATTTCCCTGAGATTTAAAAGCTTTTACAATTTTAACCTTGTGTTCCGGAGATACCCTCGCAAATACGCGAAGATTCCTGATTTTCTTGGAAAAATCCTCGTCAGATAACGTATCGATTTGTGCGCCGGTAATGCTTTGTTCCAAGGAAGACGCAATGCCAAGTTCTTTTGCTATGGCTACTGCTGTATTTTTATGATCACCGGTAATCATAACCGGAGTAATGCCGGCTGCTTTTGCTTTCGTTATGGAATCTTTAACTTCCAGCCTTGGCGGATCAATCATGCCCACAAGACCAATAAGGGTTAAATTTTTTTCCATTTCTTCCGGCTCTATCAGCTGATCCGTATCTTTATAAGCTACGCCAAGAACCCTTAGCGCGGAATCGGACATTTCTTCCGCAATACGCAGATAATCGGCTTTTATGGTATCCGACAAAGGAACAATTTGGCCGTTAATAAGTGCGGATGTGGAGAGTTTAAGCAAATTATCGATGGCACCTTTGGTATGAACCCGGTAGGAAGATCCTTCCACATTTAAGGTAGACATAAGTTTCCGGTCGGAATCAAATGGTTTTTCCCCGACCCTTTTGTATTTGGCATTTAGATTTCCTTTGGTAAGGCCAAAACGATTGCCTAACATAATAAGGGCCACTTCCGTAGGATCTCCGGTACCCTGGCCATTTTCATAAGTAGCGTCCGAGCAGAGAACAAGGGACTTTATTAATTCTGCTTCATCTTTACCTGCCTGTAAAGATCCGGTATCATTTACCGGAATATCTCTTATATTATGAAGTGTATACAGTTTTACAACAGTCATTTTATTTTGTGTCAGTGTTCCGGTTTTATCGGAGCAGATAATATTAACTGAGCCAAGGGTTTCCACCGCCGGCAGTTTTTTTACTATGGCATTGATTTTGGACATTTTTGTTACCCCAAGGGCCAGCACAATGGCAACAATGGCGGCAAGGCCTTCCGGTATGGCTGCCACGGCCAGGCTGATGGCGGTAAGAAACATTTCAAATAAGTCTCTTTTCTGGATAATGGCTATTATAAAAATTGCCCCACAGATACCCATGGCAATAAAGCCCAGAGTTCTGCCAAGCTCATCTAACCTTTTTTGCAGAGGTGTCATTTCATTGTCGTCTTCTTCCAAAATCTTGGCTATTTTACCGATTTCCGTATCCATTCCTGTGGCAACCACAATTCCTTCTCCCCGGCCGTAAGTAGTCAGTGTGGACATAAATGCCATATTAGCCATATCACCGATAGGAGTTTTTGGATCAGCCAGTTCCTTATTTGCATCTTTTAAGGCCGGTACCGATTCTCCGGTAAGAGCCGATTCTTCAATTTGTAAGTTGGCACTTTCAAATAGTCTTAAATCAGCCGGGACAAAACGCCCCGCATCCAGTATGACAATATCGCCGGGAACCAGTTCTTCCGAATTGATTTCCTTTAATTCGCCGTCGCGGCGGACCAAAGCTTTGGGCGTTGTCATTTTTTTCAAAGCTTCCACAGCCTTTTCTGCCTTGGCTTCCTGTATTACCCCAATTACAGCGTTTAAGATAACGACCAGAATAATGATAATGGCATCCACATACTCGCCGATAAAAAGAGTAATTAAGGCAGCGCCTAAAAGTACGTAAATTAACATATCCTTAAGCTGGGATAAAAATAAGGATAGCATACTTTTTTGGGGTTTACCTTTTAACTTATTGGGACCATATTTATGAAGTCTTTTTTCCGCTTCATCCTGTGTCAGTCCTGTTACGGGATTTAGGTCAAATTCCTTAAAAATTTCGTCTGGCGATTTTAAAAACCACATTTATATAACACCTCTTTCCTTATTTAAAGTTGCCCAAAAATACTAATCACTATTTTTTCTAATATTTGTAAATTTATACTCTAGTCTTTATTGTACAATAATTTCTCTTTCCAGTAAAATTAAAATTGGATTAATTTTTCAACTGGCTTAATCACATAAAACATGAAAAAACTTTAGATGGATTGCTGTAAAAAAATATCATCTGAACAGTTGACAAATATAAAAATTTGGAATATTATTATGACATAAACGTATGAACATTTGCTCATATATTCAAAGATAAATACGGAGGTAAAAAATATGGAGCCTACCACTGATATTGATCGCTGTAATGTTACTGTAATTCATGAAGATATCGTGAATAAAGTCAAAGAGACCATGCCGTCAGAGGAAAATCTGTATGACTTAGCTGAACTTTTTAAAGTGTTTGGCGATACTACCAGAATACGTATCTTGTGCGCCCTGTTTGAATCTGAAATGTGTGTATGTGATATTGCCGCCTTGTTAAACATGAGCCAGTCAGCCATATCCCATCAGCTTCGTGCTTTGAAGCAGGCCAGACTGGTAAAGTTCAGAAGGAAAGGAAAGGTTGTTTTTTATTCCCTGGACGATGATCATGTACAAAGCATATTCAGCCTTGGACTGGTGCATGTGAATGAAAAATAAACTGTAAAGGCGGGATGTTATGAATGAAAATCGGATGGAACTGGTGCTGAAAGGGCTTTGCTGCAGCAACTGTGCCATGAAAATCGAAAAAAAAGTCGGGGATCTTAAGACGGTAAAAAGCGCAAATCTCAATTTTGCCACCAAAATATTATATATTGAGCCCGAAGATGCCATAGCCAATGAAAATATTATAAAAGACGTAGTTAAAATTGTAAAATCGATAGAGCCTGGCGTAATGGTAAAAGAAAAGAAAAACAGGCAAAATAAAGCAAATATCCAAAGTGAAAAAGTACAGGATTATAAGGTACAAGGTAAAGAGCATAGTCACGGACATAAAATAAACGGACAGGGACAGGTGCATAGCCATATTGACTGCCAGGAAGATGAGATCCTTGAACATCATATGCATGGTAAAGCCCAGTGCAGTCTCAATGAAGGAGAAGCAGGCTGTGATTGCTGTGTGGGGGAACTTCCCGAAGAGGACCGTTTTTTACGGAATAAATTGCTTTCCTTTGGTACGGCAGCAGTTCTGTACGTAATTGCACTGGTGTTTGATTTACCGGACAGGCTTGAATTTGTACTTTTTCTTATCTGTTACTTGATTGCCGGTGGAAAAGTACTTTTGCAAGCTGGCCGTAACATAGCAAAAGGCGAAATTTTTGATGAAAATTTTCTTATGGCAATTGCAACAATCGGTGCTTTTGCCATAGGTCAATTTCCCGAAGGTGTGGCGGTTATGCTGTTTTATCAGATTGGTGAAATGTTTCAGGGGATTGCCGTTAATCGATCCAGAAAATCCATTGCCGATCTGATGGATATAAGACCGGATTATGCCAACTTAAAAACAGGAGATAAAATAAAGACTGTATCACCACAGGAAGTAAGAATCGGTGATATTCTTATAGTAAAACCAGGTGAAAAAATTCCTCTGGACGGCAAGGTAACAGAAGGCAGTTCCGTTTTGGATACGTCTGCCCTGACAGGCGAATCCATGCCCAGGGAAGTAAAGACCGGCGATTTGGTATTAAGTGGTTTTATTAATAAAAATGGGCTTTTAACCATGGAGGTTACCCGTGCATTTGATGAGTCCACCGTATCCAAAATACTGGACCTGGTGCAAAATGCCAGCAGCCGCAAGGCTCCTACGGAAAACTTCATTACAAAATTTGCCCGTAAATATACGCCGGCAGTTACCATTGCCGCATTATTGCTGGCCATTGTTCCGCCTCTTGTTATTCCGGGCGCTTCCGTTTCTGACTGGATTTACAGAGCCCTTGTATTTTTAGTTATATCCTGCCCCTGTGCCCTGGTAATATCCATTCCCTTAGGGTTTTTTGGGGGAATCGGTGGAGCATCAAGACATGGTGTTCTGGTTAAGGGAAGTAACTACTTAGAAGCCTTAAATAATGTGGATACGGTTGTTTTTGATAAAACGGGAACTTTAACGAAAGGCGTATTTCAGGTAACCGGGCTTGAAACCGGCACCGGTTTTACAAAAGAAGAACTGTTAATGTATGCGGCCTTTGCGGAAAGTTATTCCAATCATCCTATTGCTTTGTCCATTTTAAAAGCATATGGCAGGGAAACGGATAAGGATCAGATAACCGATTATAATGAGCTGTCCGGTCTGGGAATTCAGATCCGCCTAAAAGGGAAAACGGTACTGGCCGGCAATGCAAAATTAATGGAACGATTTCATATACCATATAAAACCCCGGCAAATCCCGGAACAGTTGTTTATGTGGCAGTGGATCAAAGGTATGCCGGAAGTCTGGTAATATCCGATGAAATCAAGGAAGATTCGGCAGATGCCATAAAAGCGCTGAAAAAATTAGGTGTTCAGAGAGTAGTTATGCTGACCGGTGACAGCAGGGATACCGGAAATAAAATAGGAGCATTGCTTGGTATGGATGAAGTCCATACGGAATTATTGCCCGATGAGAAGGTACACAATCTGGAAATACTGGATCAGCAAAAAACTACCAAAGGAAAATTAGTCTTTGTCGGAGACGGTATTAACGACGCACCAGTTTTAGCCAGGGCCGATATTGGAGTTGCCATGGGGGGCTTAGGTTCGGATGCGGCCATAGAAGCGGCAGATGTGGTATTAATGACCGATGAACCCAGCAAACTGGTAACGGCTATGAAGATAGCCAAAAAAACCCACAGTATCGTATGGCAGAATATTGTGTTTGCCTTAAGCGTCAAATTAATTGTACTGGTTCTTGGCGCTTTCGGAGTGGCAACCATGTGGGAAGCCGTATTTGCCGATGTGGGAGTGGCGCTCATTGCCGTATTAAACGCCATGCGTGCCATGAATATGAAAGCATAAGATTTTCTGTCAGAACTGTAATAAAGAACTTTGGTTACTTTTTGGGGCTGTTGCATAATGTAGGTTTTATCCTTCACACACAACCATAATGCAAACAGTGAGTTAGGAAATGACACAGAATTTTTTGTTGAGCTTCCCCAAAGGAACTAAAAAATGAAAATATTTTACGTAATCTGATTTAAGAAGTGAATTGGTCTTATATAGACAAATTCCATGAAATATAAAAATTGTATGGGCATATATGTCTATTTACACAAGTGTAAAAATATGGTAAATTTTAGAAGTAATAAAATACTGGATATCCCCTCCCATCTGGTAAAACAAACACCGCTTAGATTATTTATAATCCAGGCGGTGTTTTTATGTGTGTAATATTCATTTAAATCCAGATTATTAAACTTAATGGATAATTGATGCAATAGGTAAATAGAAGGTTTAAATCCTCTCTAATATGGTATATTTGCTTTTGGGTGCAAATTCAGCTAATTTTTTTCTGGACATTTTGTATTTTTTCTTAATTCTTTAAGTTAATACCGAAATGTTCATATTGCATATCTGCGTTTCCTGAGAAATTATGGCTGATAATTAGGTATTTACGAAATACTGATAAAATAATTATTTCTATCAGAAAACCATTATGAATTATCAGTCTTAAAAATTTCAGGATAGTCTGTACTGGCTGTTTCTTTTATTTCAGTTAGTATGGGATCATTGGTTATTTTATAAAGATAAATGGCACGGTTATAATATTCTTTCGCATCATCATATTGTTTTTTACAATAAAGAATCTTAAATTTCAAAAAAATTAAGTTAGGCAGGTGCCTTAAGTTATGGATTTTTAAGGAAAAGGTAATTCCTTTTTCAACATATAGCAATGCTTCATTAATATCACCATGATCAAATAATCGTATGCCTAAATTATATAAAATCCCCTGGTAAATTTTCTGTGAAAATTGAGAAGCCTGGAACAGGGGATAGGGAGAATTAATAACATAAGTTTCTAATACAGTTAGCAGTTTGGTAAGTACTTTCATACCAGTTTCATACTGGCCCATTGAAAAGTAATTTTGAGCTATGCAATTTAGGATTGATATTCCTATGTTAGAGTACATATTTTTGGATATGTTATCTAAGTTAAATTCAGGATATTCTATCCGAATACCTTTAAAGCAGTAGTCCAGTGATTCGGAATAATTTTTATCCAGTATGGCTGAGCAAAGCGCTTTCCCATAATATATATGCTGCAGATTTTCCCCTTTTTTGAAATCTTCCAGTTTTTCATATTTATCAATCAAAGATTTTATCTGGGATATATTTCCACTTTCTATGGCATTACTGATGGATCGGATACCTTCTAATCCTACGATACTGTTTCTTGTAAAGTACATTTTAAAATATTCATTTAAATCCAGATTAAATTTTATGGATAATTGATTGAGCAGATATAAGGATGGTTCATATACGCCTTTTTCAATCCGGTAGATTTGTTTGGGAGTGCATATATCTTGTGCTAATTGCTCTCTGGTCATATTTCTTGACAATCTTAATTCTTGTAAGAATTCACCAAAATGCTTGTATTTCATCATTATCACCCTTAATGGTAATGGACGCAAGCGTCTATTTATTAGTTATAATGTTAATGTTATAATTTGACTATAAAAAATATTTGAAAGAAGAGAGGGTAAAAATGAAAAAAATATTAACGAAACTTGGTTATTGTTTAGCTTTGTTACTTGTCGTTCTAACTATTTCAAATAAGCCTTTTATACATAATCAAGCTAAATCATCTGATAATACCTATACGATTAATGATGACAGAACCTGGTATATTGAACCTCTGTGAATACAAATTATAACATAATTTGTATAATATTGCAAATACGTTCGGAGTGCTGCCTAATTTAGTACTTAGTAAGTGCTAAACTTAAGATAATGCTAATGTCAGGAAAGTCAGATGTTGCTCATTATAAACATTCTGTTTTAGGAATGGGTATACTGTGGTGATCTTAAACTTTAAGTTAAGGTAGGTTAATTTTATAAAACTTTGAGGGGGGTTTTTATATAAAATACTTACCGCAGGGACTATCTAACCGGCATATCTGCAGTTCGGAACTTTGGGGATAATATGGACAAACTTAAAAGTTTATCAGTATTTATCAGTCAGGTATAAAAGAATTTATTTTCGGACAGATGAAGGAAGATTGTACTTGAACTGCAATCTCAGATGTTTTTAATGAGCAACGGATTTTATCTGTGTCTTGGGGGGAGATGGCACGGGAGGAAAATGTAAAGTTAAGGCTTCGTAAATGGATTAGCAGCAGGCAGGTTAAAATTAGGACACATATCCTATGCAATACAGCATGGGAATATGTGTCTTTTTTTTTATTTTAGTAACTTTATATATACTGTTTCATAATATAAAGTATAAATAAAATAAGGAGATTTACACATGGATAACTACAAACGTCCGATGTATACCCGATATAACAGAAATATGGGGTCTTATCAGAATCCTCAGTGTGGTTGCGGCGGAACTCCGGTATTGGAAGCAGGAAGAGAAGATCACTGCGATAAAGATTACCGCGATAAGGACTACCGCTGTGATAAGGATGATTTTGATAAATGTATTGATAATTTACCGGTAGCTATGGCCTATGTGCCTTTCCAGAAATGGAGAAAGGTACTGGATGCTTCTGCCGGCCTTGCGATTGGCACCATATTTGAAGAATTGCATAAACCCTGGTATGGTGACAAAAATATATGTGGAATGAGAGGTGATAGGCCATGACTATGACCAATAAGAGTCGTGAACATTTAATGCGCATTATCACCGAAGCCAGTTTTGCCCTGGATGATGTGAAACTATACCTGGATACTCATCCTTATGACAAGGAAGCCCTGGAATATTATCAGCATTACAGGAAAATCAGAAAAGAAGCTATGAAAGAATACAGAGACTGCTATGGGCCTATTTCTGCTTATGATGTGGCAGAAGATAATGTTTGGACCTGGATCAATAGCCCTTGGCCATGGGAAGGAGCGTGCTGATTTATGTGGAATTATGAAAAGAGATTACAGTATCCGGTAAATATTAAAACTCCTAATGCAAAAGCTGCCAAAATAATTATTACTCAGTTTGGCGGTCCGGACGGAGAATTGGCTGCTTCTATGAGGTACCTGTCACAAAGGTATACTATGCCATATAAGGAAGTGATTGGCGTATTAACCGATATAGGTATATCGTAATCAATATGACGAAAGCGTTTATTAAATTACCATAAATATACTTGACTTTTTTTCCATCAAATATCATACTATAATGAACGGAATTTACCGAACAGGGATAACGATTTAAGGAGGATTATGTGGATAATACTAATTCATTAAATACAAAAATAAAGGATTATTTGCTGATAACCCTTGGAGTGGAATTGGTTGTTATAGGAGTTTACTTTTTTAAGTTTCCCAACAACTTTTCAATAGGAGGAGTTACCGGCTTAGCAATTTTACTGAGTAATATACTCGGACCTAAAGTTAGTTCAGGAACCATTGTATTGATTATTAACTTAATATTGTTAGCGGTAGGGTATTTGATTTTGGGTAAAAACTTTGGAAATCGTACAACTTATGGAAGCATTTTAATGTCTTTGTCCTTAAAAGTACTGGAGTTTATTGTGCCAATGGACGGCCCTATGACTCAGGAACCTGTACTGGAACTTGCCTTTGCGGTAATACTTCCGGCGACAGGATCTGCCCTGTTATTTAACATCGGAGCTTCCACAGGAGGAACCGATATAGTGGCCATGATTCTTAAAAAGTATACCAGTCTTGATATTGGACGTGCTTTGTTTTGCTCGGACCTTGTGTTAACCCTTTTTGCTTTTGTGGTTTTCGATACACAAACTGGTTTGTTATCTTTACTTGGTTTGCTGTTAAAGTCCACGTTAGTTGACACGGTTATTGAAAATTTGAATCTAAATAAGTATTTTACCATAATCTGCGAGGATCCCAAACCTATCTGTGAGTATATTACGAAACATTTGCACCGAAGCGCTACGGTTGTTTGCGGAAAAGGTGCTTTTTCAGATCAGGACAGAAAGATTATTTTGACGGTTATGAACCGCAGCCAGGCAGTTATGTTAAGAAAATTTATTAAGCAGACGGAACCCCATGCTTTTATATTAATAACCAATACCAGTGAAATTATAGGACGAGGTTTCCGTGCTTAGGCTTTTGAAAGTACAGAAAAAGTATTTATTTGTTTTATAATTCAGGCTTTGTTATAAGGAAGTAACTTCCGGTATAACAGAGCCTGTTTTGGTTTATGATCCGCTAATTACTTTAAGAAACAAGAGGGAAATTACTATGATAATAACGGGCTTTACTATTTTATAGCCGTTTTTTAATACTAACCCTGAGCCTACGTAACTGCCTGCAATACTAAAAAGAGCCGCGACAATGCCAAGGATAAATATAATTTTGCCGCTGATCCAAAAGGTGGTTAAGGCTGCAAGATTGGAAGCTAAATTAACCAGCTTGGTATTGCCGGAAGCGGTGCCTATATCCATTCTGGCAAGGCCTGTATAAACCAGGATTAAAAAGGTTCCGGTTCCGGGACCGTAAAAGCCGTCATAGGCACCGATGAAAAAAGAAGCAGTACAGGCTATAAGATATACTTTTTTTCTTGAAAGAGTTTTTTTAGCTGCCTTTTTTGTAAAGTTTTTGCCAAATAAAACATATAAGGCTACCATTGGGAGAATAATTATGAGAATAATTTTTAATATTTTCTCATCTACCAGCAAAGACAGATTGGCACCCAGGGTTGAGCCAATTAAAGACAGCAGGATGGAGGGAATAGCGGTTTTCCAGTCCACTAATTTGTTTTTACAGTATCGTACTGTGGCAATAAATGTGCCAACACTGGAGGAAAACTTGTTGGTTGCAATGGCATAATGAGGTGGGAGCCCTGCAAGCAAGTAAGCGGGAAGAGAAATTAATCCGCCTCCGCCGGCAATGGAATCTACAAAGCTGGCAAGAAATACCAGAGGACAGACAATAAGAAAAGTATGTAAAGTGATATTCATATAAACTCCATTCTATGTTTTGTTAAACAAATGTATACATTATCTTTTAGGCAGTCGGATGAAAAACTTTCTCGTTGAATTTCTTTCTTATGTATTTTCATTTAAGTATATTCATTATGCATTATTTCGTCAATATGGGAAAAAGGAAACGTATTACCAGTGAACAGATTGATAAAGTCAACAGACTATTAATTTGAAATCTTCATTCATAAACCTTCATTCCATTCTGCTTTTCTTAAAAGCTTTATTCCATTTACGGAAATATATTTTCGGTCAGATTAGAATATTTTAGTTTGATAATTCTAAAAATAAAGAAAGTATAGTAATGAAAGGAGGAAAGACTGTTGCATAATGTAGTAATCTAATGCCACAGTCCTGTTCTTATGGAATCTATATGGTCAAAGGATTGCAGTATTGCAGGGAGGGAGCCTTTGCGGCAGGATATAAAGGCCGACGTGGCTATTATTGGTGCCGGAATGGCAGGTATATTAACAGCCTGTCTTTTAAACATGAGAGGCATTGAATCTGTTATACTGGAAGCCAATGAAATTGCAAGCGGACAAACAAAGAATACCACTGCAAAAATTACATCCCAGCACGGATATAATTACGACAATTTAATTCAGAAATTTGGCAGGGAAAAAGCAAATCTGTATGCCATGGCTTGTGAAGAAGCAATCGGCTGGTATGAAAAGCTTATAGAAAAAAATCATATATCCTGCCATTTTGAAAGGCTTCCGTCTTATCTTTATACTACGAAGGATGTTGAGAAAATAGAAAAAGAGGTTAAAGCAGCAAAGGAATGCGGGATTAACGCAGAATTTACGACCCAAACCACCCTTCCTTTTATGGTAAAAGGGGCCGTTAAGTTTCCAAACCAGGCCCAGTTTCATCCCCTAAAATTTATAAAAGAAATTGTCAAGCCATTAAAAATCTATGAGCACACTTTGGTAGAAGGAATTGAAGACCATACCATTATAACCAGGGGAGGAAAAGTAAAGGCAGACACCATTGTGGTAACAAGCCATTATCCCTTTATTAACAGTCCGGGATACTATTTTCTAAGAATGCATCAGGAGCGGGCCTATGCCCTGGCTTTAGCCAATGCTGCCAAACTTGACGGCATGTATAAGGATGAAAACCAGTCCGGATTTTCCTTCCGCAATTATGAGAATATGCTTATTTTGGGAGGAGGAACCCACAGAACCGGTGAAAATGCGGAAGGGGGAAAATATGATCTTTTAAGAAAAGCTGCAAAAGAATACTATCCGGCCAGTGAAGAAGTATGCTGCTGGTCTGCCCAGGATTGTCATACGGTTGACGGTGTTCCTTATATCGGCTTATATTCTGCATCCACACCCAATATGTATGTGGCCACCGGTTTTAAAAAGTGGGGAATGACAGGGTCTATGGTGTCGGCTTTGGTTTTAAGTGATATGATTAGTCATGTGAAAAGTCCCTACGAAGAACTGTATAATCCACAGCGTTTTACTGTCACAGCCTCTATGGCAGGGTTATTAAATGAAACCGGACATGCAGTAGAAGGATTGGTTTTAAAAAGGTTTAAGATACCTGAAACCAAACTGGAAGAAGTTCCTAAAGGACATGGTGCTGTTATTGAGCATGAAGGGGAAAAGGTAGGCGTTTATAAAGAAAAAGACGGATTGGTCCATATGGTATCGGTAAAATGTACCCATTTGGGCTGTGAACTATCCTGGAACCCGGATGAACTGGTATGGGAATGCCCCTGCCACGGGTCCCGCTTTGATTATAAAGGAGTTCAGATTGACAATCCGGCCTTTGAGAATATTGAGTATGAATCTTATAAAAAAGAAGGTTAAATGTGTGAATTATGAATCAATGGAATAAGGGACAGACCTGGTCCAATAGATTATACCAAACTTAATCTGCTGGAGAATGTAAGTTGAATACGGAAAATATTCCTATGAAACCAAATAAAAATAAGGACTTTATCAGGAATTTTAAAATAAGTCAGGAACTTATGGGCCAAATTCAGTTATCCCTTCTGGAAGCTTTATTCAGTTTAAATCAGATTACCCGGCAGCAGTATGAGCAAAGCGTACAGGATATAAAAAATATGTACGGAGTAAGTTTATGACCAGAACAGTAGCTTATTGCCGGGTATCAACGGATAAGGAAGACCAGATTAACTCTCTGGAAAGTCAGAAACGTTTTTTTCGTGAATATATAAGCCGCAATCCCGAATGGAAATTAACGGAAATATATGTGGATGAAGGGATTACCGGGACCAGCACGAAAAAACGCCATGCATTTTTAAAAATGCTAAAGGATGCCCAAAATCACAAATTTGATCTGATTCTCACAAAAGAAATCAGCCGGTTTGCCCGCAATACCTTAGACAGCATTTATTATACAAGAAAATTAAAAGAACTAGGAATTGGGATTATATTTGTCAATGATAATATTAATACTTTAGACGGGGATGGGGAACTTAGGCTTACCATTATGGCATCCATTGCCCAGGAAGAAAGCAGAAAAACATCGGAGCGGGTAAAGTGGGGGCAAAAACGCAGCATGGAACGGGGAGTGGTTTTCGGAAGAGATTTATTAGGATTTTATGTCCATAAGGGAAAGCTTTACATTAACGAGGAAGGGGCCAAAATTGTAAAATTAATTTTCCATAAGTTCGTAAAGGAAGGGAAAGGCACCCATGTGATTGCAAGGGAACTGACGGAAGCCGGCATACCGCCTATGCATGGGTTTAAATGGCATGGGTCTGTGATTTTAAAAATTTTAAAAAATGAAAAGTATTGCGGAGATTTGATTCAGAAAAAAACTTATACACCGGATTATTTAAAGCAGGAAAAAAAGTATAACAAGGGAGAAGAAGAACTCATCTGTATACGAGGCCATCATCAGGGGATTATAAGCAGAGAATTATTTGAAGAAGCTCAGGCAATATTACGGGAAAGAAAAAAGGCTTCTCATAATGGCAGAAAGTACAGTAACTGCCATTGTTTCTCCGGCATAATCCGTTGTGGTACCTGCGGGCATTCCTATGTGTTAAGGACCAGAAAAAAAAGAGACGGAGGTCTTTATCGTTACTGGCGGTGTTATGAGGCAGTGCAGCATGGCAGGATAAAAGCCGGTAGGAAAGAATCGGAATCAATGGAAGCCGGTATGGATAAATTTAAAAATTTTATTGGATGTAATAGCCCCACACTAAAGGAAGAGAATATTAAGGAAGTACTCCAGTATGTAATCGGGAATCTAAATATAGACAGACAGGCGATGATAACGAATCTGGTAAATGTTATTAGGAAGTATTCCGAAGATACCGAAAGTATCGAATCAGAACTTAACCGGATAGAAGATAAAATAAAGTATCTATCAGAAAAAAAGCAAAGGCTTATTGATTTATATTTGTCCAAAGAAATAGCAAAAGAGGATTTTAATCAGGTAAAATGTAAATATGAATTAGAAATAACTCAATTGGAAAAAATCCATGAGGATATTTTACATAGTAAAACAGAAAGTGCGCTAAAGACACAAAATCTGCATATGAAAAGATTAGGTAATACAGATAATAGTGAAAGAAGAACCGTTAATTGGGATGTAAAAGGGTTAGACAGTTCAAAAAACGGTAAAGGGAAATCAGATGGAAAAAATCAGACCGTAATATTAGAGAGAATACTTAAGGGAGATCTATGGAACGATGCTTTTTATTCCAGTATTCTGGAAAAAATTTTAGTAGAACAATCGGAGGAGAATCAGATTACCTTAACGGTGTACTTAAAGTACATGGATACCGGATTGGTGTGTGAAATGAAAGGAAGTTAATCCACTTGCTGCTTCGTCATTTCGTAACCAAGGTAGGTACCGAAGAACTGGCACACATGGAAATTGTAAGTACGATTGTGCATCAGTTAACCAAGAATTTAAGTGTTGAAGAGATTAAAGCTTCCGGCTTTGATACCTATTTTGTTGACCATACCGTTGGGTTATGGCCTCAGGCAGCCAGCGGCATGCCATTTAGCTCTACCTTCTTCCAGTCCAAGGGAGATCCTATTACGGACCTTCATGAAGATATGGCAGCAGAACAAAAAGCAAGAACTACCTATGACAATATACTGACTTTAGTCAAAGATCCGGACATTGCCGATCCAATTCGCTTCTTAAGAGCAAGAGAAATTGCTCACTATCAAAGATTTGGTGAAGCACTTAGAATTGTTACGGATCATTTGGATTGCAAAAACTTCTATGCCTTTAATCCGTCTTTTAAATCATAACGGTTATTATGCTGCAAGCATAATAATGGCATTTACAAAATGGAGTGATACAAAATCACTCCATTTTTCATTATGACGATTGTCAACCAATAATAAAATATGGGTTGACAATTAAAATATTCTATGCTATCGTGAATAAAAAGCAAACCATAAAAAGAAACGAAACAGGAAGGTAATCTAATGAGCGCAAAACAGCATGTATTGTCTATATTGGAACAAAACAAAGGAAACAGCGTATCCGGTGCAAAGATAGCAAAAGAACTTTCCATCAGCCGGAATGCGGTTTGGAAGGCTATTAAAGCTTTGCAGGAGGATGGATATGCCATAACGGCAGTTCCCAATAAGGGATATTGTTTGTCGGAGAAAAGTGATATTTTATCCTTTGAAAGTATTGCTCCCTATTTGACAGATTATTTAAAGGATTTACGGTTTACGGTGCAAAAATCCGTTACGTCAACCAATACCTTGTTAAAAGAACTGGCAGCCGGGGGAGAAAAGGAGGGAAAAGTACTGATAGCGGAAGAACAGACAGAGGGCAGAGGACGGTTTGGGCGAAAATTTTATTCGCCGGCAAAAACCGGCATTTATATGAGTATTTTGCTGCGACCTAAGTTAACGATTGAGGATTCTCTTTTTATTACTGTTTCGGCAGCTACGGCGGTAGCGGAAGCTATTGAAGAAATTGCCGGCTGTGAGGCTAAAATTAAATGGGTAAATGATATTTATTGCAACAATAAAAAGGTCTGCGGAATTCTGACAGAAGCGGCAGTAGATTTCGAAGGAGGAGGGCTGGAGTACTGTATAGTAGGAATTGGAGTTAATGTGGCAAAACCTTTGGAAGGGTTTCCTAATGAGTTAAAAGACATCGCCGGAGGAATTATCGAGGACAGAAAGTATTCATCTGATTTGCGCAGCAGACTGGCGGCGGCAATCCTTAATAAATTCTGGAGATATTACCGGGAATTTGACAAGAAAGAATTTATGAAAGAATACAAAAGACGGTCATTTTTAATTGGCAGACAAGTCACTGTATTGGCAGGGCAAAAATCAGAAAATGCTACCGTACTGGACGTTGACGAGAAGGCAAGACTGGTTGTTAAATTTCAGGATGGTAGTATTCGGACGTTGTCTTCCGGCGAGGTAAGTATAAAGTTACAGTAAGCAGTGCATTTTACACTTCGTAATTGGTACAGGCCGGAAATTATAAAAAATAATAGAATAAAACGAAAGGCTGCAGAAAGAATATTGGACTTAAATCATCTGCAAGAAAGGTAAAATGAAGAAGGATCGTATGAAAACGAAAGAAGTGACATTAATCGGGCTAATGACGGCTGTCATATGTATATTAGGACCCTTGTCCATCCCCTTGCCATTTAGCGTAGTACCTATTTCCTTTGCCAATCTGGCAATCTGCTTTACGGTATACATACTTGGATGGAAAAATGGAACCATAAGCTGTCTTATTTATCTGATTCTTGGCCTGGCAGGAGTACCTGTTTTTGCCGGATTCAGTGGGGGATTCGATAAATTTGCCGGACCCACCGGCGGGTATCTGGTCGGCTTTATCTTCTTGGCGCTTATTAGCGGATTATTTATAGAAAAGTTTAAAGGCAAAATATATATGCATGCCATAGGTATGTTTTTTGGAATGGCAGTTACCTATTTACTTGGTACAGTGTGGCTGTCATGGCAGCTTGGGCTTACATTCTGGCAGGGACTCTTAATGGGAGTGATTCCTTATATACCGGGTGATATTTTTAAAATTGTTGCCGCATTAATGTTAGGCCCCAAATTAAGAAAAAATGTTGAGAGAATATTAGGATAAATAATATGTATTAGTCTTATTAAAGGCATATTTGGAAAATAATAAAGGTACTGGGAAAATAATAAAGATAAGAAAAAGATATAGGTAATAGGAAAAATAAAAAAACGGAAATTCTGAATTAAAACCGATATACAGGCAAAAAAGTAAACAAAAAAAGGTGGTTGCGTTACGGCACCGCCTTTTTTCGGAGTTTACATATTACATATATTTAAGGATGTAATATTAAGTATACATTCCTTCATATTTCTCGATAACATCTTTAATTTGTCCGGCAACATAAGCTGCAATCTCAACGGATTTCATACTCTGATAGTCTTTATAATACAAGGGCTGTAAATAGTGAATCTGAACGGTCAGTTTTGCAATGGAATGGGTGTCGAAAGCTTTATAAGAATCGATAATGGCAACGGGAACAATGGGACATTTGGCGTTCATAGCGCATTTAAAACTTCCGCTTTTAAATTCCTTTATCCGATTGCTGCTTTTGGATCTGGTTCCTTCGGGAAAAATGAGATAATTTCGGCCTTCTTTTACTTCCTTTGTAACTTCCATCATTACCTTCATAGACTGACGCACATCTTCCCGGTCAATAAACTTGGATCTTAGTATGCGAAATATTTGTTTTAAGAAAAATATGTCTTTAACTTCCTTTTTGGAAACAGTGGCAAAAGGACGTTCATGGGTTTCCAGTAAAATCAGTGCGTCAAACATTCCCTGATGATTGGCATACATTACGTAACCTGTTTCTTTTGGCAGGTTCTCAAGTCCGTAACATTTAATCTTTACCCTTCCCCGTCTGTTTGCAAGACAGGTCAGGCGATGAAGCAGGGCGTAACCGGTAGCTTCATCATATTTTTCCGTATTGGCATAGCGAAAAATTTTAAATAACCAGAAAGGTAATTGAAAGAAGCTTCGTATAACCATTAATATAATACGTTCCATAGTACCTCCAATGGGGGTATAACATAAGCTTATGTGCTACACATTACTATTGTTTTAATAAAATTACATGACGTCATAACCTTTTAACATTCTTGCTCTGCTGGGATGCCTTAATTTTCTTAAAGCTTTTGCTTCGATTTGTCTGATACGTTCACGGGTTACGTTAAATTCCTTGCCTACTTCTTCCAAAGTTCTGGTTTTTCCGTCTTTAAGCCCGAATCTTAAAATTAATACCCGCTGCTCTCTTTCCGTTAAAGTTTCCAACAATTTTGATATTTGATCCTGCAATACGGAATAAGAAGCCGCATCTTCCGGTCCCATTATGGATTCGTCTTTAATAAAGTCGCCTAAGTGGCTGTCATCCTCTTCGCCAATGGGAGTATCCAGGGAAATGGGATCAGCGGAAACTTTAAGGATTTCTCTTACCTTTTCAATGGGCAAATTCATGGCATCCGCTATTTCCTGTTCGGTTGGTTCACGGCCTAATTCCTGAAGCAGGTTTCTGGATACACGGTATGTCTTATTAATGACTTCAGACATATGTACCGGTATGCGGATTGTTCGTGACTGGTCGGCTATGGATCTTGTAATTGCCTGCCTGATCCACCAGGTGGCGTAAGTACTGAATTTATATCCTTTATTGTAATCAAACTTATCGACAGCTTTAATTAAACCTAAATTACCTTCCTGAATCAAATCCAGAAAGGAAAGGCCTCTGCCGACATAGCGTTTTGCAATACTAACAACCAGACGAAGATTTGATTCTGCCAGTATTCGTTTTGCCTGAGTATCTCCTTTTTCAATCCTTTTTGCCAGTTCGATTTCTTCTGCGACAGATAAAAGAGGATAACTGCCGATTTCTTTTAAATAAAGTTTCACCGGATCATCGGATATGGCACCAATTGAGGAAAAGTCATCCATGTCCAATAGGGCGGCTTCGTCACTTTCTTCTAATTCCATAATGATTTCATCATTTGGTTCATCTTCTTCTACGGGATTTAAAACAACAATATTATGGGCTTCCAGGTATTCATATATTTTATCAATTTGCCTGACATTCAGGTTCATTTCCTTAAAAAAGTCATTTACTTTGTCTACGTCAACAACACCTTTATTATTATTGGCATAGGTTAACAATTCTTTTAGTTTCTGTTCAAATTTATGAGCTAGTTCGTTGTTCATCATATTCCTCCATGGGTCTGGTCACTATTAATGTACAATAAAAAAAGAAACTATTTACAAAATTAAGAGTCCCTTTTCATAGTATGATTATCTAAGGGACATTTCATGCAAAGTTATTTAGTAAATAAGTTTCCTGGTCGCTTTATCACCGGGAATCATTATAGCACAGGCTGTCCCAGTTGAAAAGAGATTTTTTGACACAGGTTTTTGGGAATTATAGGTGTTCCGGCGTTTTTTAACCAAACACATTTTTCATATGTACTTAGAATAGCATATGTACCGTTTTTATAAAATATCCATTCTTTTGTTTAAAGGTTGAAGAAAAAGCCTGTGAAAGGTTTCATAATTGATTGTTACGTTTTCTTTACAACAGAAATAATTGGCTTGACAAATATATGAATTAACAATAAATTAATACATAAGAATGGAAAAATGTTTCATATAAGGAGGTAATTTTATGCCATATATTAATACTAGAACTAATGTGACTATATCAAAGGAAAAAGAAATAGAGATAAAGAAAAAGCTAGGTAAAGCAATTGAACTACTTCCCGGTAAAAGCGAAAACTGGCTTATGGTTTCTTTCGATGACCAGAAGCCAATGTATTTTAAAGGAGAATCCAATACCGGCATAGCTTTTGTGGAGGTAAAAATATACGGAGGAGCAGATTCTGCATCCTACA
Source organism: Lachnoclostridium sp. (assembly GCA_047777345.1). Classification (GTDB taxonomy): domain Bacteria; phylum Bacillota; class Clostridia; order Lachnospirales; family Lachnospiraceae; genus Anaerocolumna. The sequence continues at coordinate 109,925 of JBKEEJ010000005.1, forward strand.
ATAAGCTGACGGCAGCCATAACCAAGATTCTTGAGGAAGAACTGAATATTTCTCCGAATCATACTTATGTGAAATACGAAGAAGTAAGTAATTGGGGTTGGAACGGCAGTAATTTTTAAGTTTCTCTTCATGCAGGTTTTTTGCCAAAGGAAAAGAACCGGATAAAGACGAAGTAGTTATAAAAAGGTCAGGTAACAATGATGAGAAATGGGAAGTGTGTTTAATATGAAACGAGTAAAAAAAATAATGCTTGGCTTTATAATGGCTTTTGTCTTAACATCAGCCATTCCGGTTACTATGCCATTAAGCAACAGCGTTGTTACTGCCGATGCTGCGACAGTTAAGCTAAACTTAACCAGTTCTTCCATTTACGTCGGTGATTCTCTTCAGTTAAAGATCATCGGAACAAAAAAATCGGTAAGATGGACTTCAAGCAACACGAAGGTAGCCAAAGTGTCCTCAAAGGGACTGGTTACGGGACTGAAAAAAGGGACAGTAACCATTACCGCTACGGTTGGTTCCAAAAAATATCTTAGTACCGTAAAGGTAAAGAAAAAGGAGCTGACAGCGGAAGAAGTTTATGAAAAATGTTCCAAAGCCACGGTAGAAATCCTTGCCGAATTATCAGGAAACAGGTATAATCTGGGATCCGGATTTTTTATTGATAAAGGCATTGTGGTGACCAATTTTCATGTGGTTACAAGCGCCACAAGCATTAAAATAACGGATTCTGAGAAAAAAACTTATAAAGTGGAGCAGGTATTAGGTTATGATGAAAAGATTGATTTGGCTTTATTAAAGATTAATTCCCAGAACGAATACCTGGAAAAAAGTGATGAAGAGGTAAAAGCCGGTGAAACGGTGTATACTCTTGGAAGCCCTTTGGGACTTACGGGTACCATTGCGTCCGGTATGGTTTCTTCCCCCATCCGAACAATCGAAAATGTAAAATATATTCAGGTAACTGCCCCTATGTCACCGGGCAACAGCGGGGGACCTCTATTGAATAAATATGGCGAAGTAATGGGAATTAACACATGGCAGTATACGGAAGGACAGAATTTAAATTTCTCCATAGATATTAGTGAAATTCAGAATGTTAAGACGGATAATCCTTTAAGCATGTCTGAATTTACTCAGGAGACTTTAGGCAAAAAAGTAATCGCTCCCAGTTTTTATAAGTCTGTAACAGATACTTTAGATACAAGCAAGACTTGTTATGGCTTGCTTAAGCTTACGAATACCGCCGGATATGCCCTGGTTTTATTCCGGTAACCTTATGCACTGTATCAAGGAAAGAGTTATATTGGATTAATATAAATTTGGCCTGTTGCATAATGGTATGAAAGGCTGAAGGGAAGGCAATATACCTTAAGGATGTAAGGGTATGTTGTCTTCCCTGTATTTTACCCTGTGTGTTGCAGCATATTTTTACCCTGCAGTTGTGCCGTTACGGCTTATTTTTTTACCTTTTTATACCGGGTATATTGACAAATGAATTATGGGTAGTATAATTTGTTTTGTGCATATGCACACTAAAATGTGGTATCATTTTTATGCCGCCAAATATACATACTTTGGAAAGGGGTTACCTATGCCAAGAAGCACAAAAAGCAGAAAAGTATGTGGAGAATTCAAGCATAAAGTTTTTTCGCCGGAAGATGGAAATGAGGAATATGTGGTTTTGGCAGTAGATGAGATGGAAGCCCTTCGGCTGTGTGACTATGAGAATTTGGAGCAGGCCAAAGCAGCCAGACAAATGGGAATTTCCAGAGGAACCTTTCAGAGACTCCTTTATTCCGGAAGACATAAATCCGTGGAAGCTCTCTGCGAAGGCAAAGGAATATTAATCCAGGGCGGAAATTATGAGATTTCAGGCAAAGACATTTCCTGTGACTGCGGATGCAAACGGTGTAAAAAACAAATGCCGGAATTTACAAAATAATAACAGAATAGGAGAAAGAGATATGAGTGAAGTTTATAAAACAGAAGCCAGTTGTTCCAGTGATTGTTCCAAATGTCAGGCAAATTGTTCATCCAGAAAACCATCCAGGGAAGATTTTTTAGTTCCACTTAATCCATACAGTAAAGTGAAAAAGGTAATTGGTGTAGTCAGCGGAAAAGGCGGTGTGGGTAAATCTTTTATTACTTCTTACCTGTCTGTCCTGATGAACCGGAAAGGCTATGCAACCGGTATACTGGATGCGGATATTACCGGCCCTTCCATTCCCAAAGCCTTTGGAATTCATAGCAAGGCTACCGGAAGTGAGCTGGGGATTTTCCCTGCTGTCAGCAAAAAGGGTATAAAGATAATGTCTGTCAACCTGTTACTGGAGTCAGAAGATACTCCGGTTATCTGGAGAGGACCGGTTATTGCAGGAACCGTAAAACAATTCTGGTCTGATGTCCTTTGGGAAGACATTGATTACATGTTTGTGGATATGCCTCCGGGAACCGGTGATGTGCCTTTAACGGTATTTCAGTCCCTTCCCATTGATGGGCTGATTATTGTAGCCTCGCCTCAGGAACTGGTATCCATGATTGTTTCCAAAGCCGTTAATATGGCAAATGCCATGAACATTCCGATTCTTGGCCTCATTGAAAATTACAGCTATGTAAAATGCGGCAATTGTGGTGAAAAAATCAGCATATTCGGTACCAGCCATATTGATGAAATCGCAAATAAATATGACTTGCCCGTACTTGCCAAGGTACCCATCGATCCTGCCATAGCGGCGGCAATGGATGCCGAGAATATAGAAGATTTACAGGGAGACTGGCTGGATCTGGCTGCCGAGACCATAGAGGCGGTTTATAAAGTTGATGAAAGGGCTGTGAAAAAAAATGAGGAAATAACGGCTCCTTCCGGTGAGGAAAAAACCGTTAAAATTGCCGTTACAACCGACGAGAATAATCAGGTTTTTAAACATTTTGGAAAAACACAAAGATTTAATATCTATGAAATAAAGGGAAAGCAGTTAATCAGCAAATCTGTTCTGGAAAGCCAGGGGGAAGGCCATTCTGAAAAAGTATCGGTTCTTGCAGATAAAAAGGTAAATGTCTTAATCTGCGGCGGCATTGGAATGGAAGCCATGGAAGAACTTATGAAGACAGGTATTCTTGTTATACCGGGAGCCCAGGGAGATGCGGACGTAGTAACAGCCACATATCTTGACGGAGGCCTGTCGGCAGCAGGATCACAAAACTAATATACCGCAGCTTTTGCAATTTATGCCGATTTTTAAGTTAACTTAGTATTTTTAGGTTTGGAGCCGGATTCTAAAAACCTGGCTCTCTTAATTGCATCGGATCCAAAACGGCTTCGGATATTGTCTATGGCCTTATCCAGTTTTTCAAGTTTGACGCTTTTTCCCATATCAAATAAATTGAGCTGAGTGTACTCCTCTTCCCCTAATTTGGTGGCACGAATTCCAAGCAACCGAAGAGGAGTGCCGTCCCAGCATTCTTTTAACAACCGGCAGGCGGCCTCATAAATGGTGTTGGCCGTATTAGTGGGAGATAATAAGGTAGTCTGATGGGTCTGGTGATTAAAGTCACAGTCCGTAAGTTCCACGGCAATGCAGCTGCATTTTACTTTGTCAGTACGAAGTCTGGCAGCTACGGTTTCGCTTAAGGTTAATAAGATTGTTTTGGCAGTTTCAAAGTCCGTCACATCCTGGGACAGAGTTGTACTGTTGCTGTAACCTTTATTGGGACCTTCCTCTGTTTCCACCGCAGCATGATCAATTCCTCTGGCATATTGATGGATTAACTGGCCATGTTTGTTTCCTAAGTGAGCTTTTAGTATGGACACATCGGTATTGGCTATATCACCGATGGTATTTAGACCCAGACCATGCAATATTTTGCTGGTGGTTTTGCCAACGAAGTATAGTGCTTCCAGAGGCAGAGGCCACATTTTTAAAGGTATTTCGTCAGGAAACAGGGTATGTACCATATCCGGCTTTTCAAAATCAGAAGCCATTTTGGCTAAAAGCTTATTGGAGGATATGCCGATATTTACCGTAAAACCCAGTTCATTTTTTATCCGGTCTTTTATTGCCCTGGCCATATGAACAGGCGACTCAAAACCACCCAAGGCTCCGGTCATATCAAGGTAGGCTTCGTCAATGGAAAAAGGTTCGATGACAGGAGTATATTCATGCAAAAGTTTCAGCAGATTTCTGGAGCATTGTTCGTAAAGACTGTGATTGGGCGGTACGATAACCAGTTCGGGACATTTTTGCAGTGCTTTCACAATGGGCTCTCCCGTCTGAATTTTATATTTTTTGGCCGGTGTGGATTTGGCCAGTATAATACCGTGGCGTGTTGCCAAGTCTCCTCCTACGGCGGAGGGAATGGTACGAAGATCCAGTGTTTCGCCCAGTACTTCTATACGGTAAACGGCTTCCCAGCTTAAAAAAGCAGAGTTTACATCAACATGAAATATGATTCGATCCTCCATAATTTCCCTCCTGTTAAGAATCTGCCGTTGGTTAAAGCTTTGCTGTTCTATAATGATTTTATAATGAAAGCAAACTCCTATCAATATAATTTTTTGTTCTCTTTTGTCGGACCAAATCAAGGATTTCTGGATTTTTTGGCAGCACATAGTGACATAAATATAACAAAAAATGCTTTTCAAGGAATTTTGTATTTCTTTTTCATGTAAAATGGGTTATACTAAACTTGGTAAACAAGCTTATTCAATAAAAGAAGATGGAGGTATATTATGTTAGTATCAGCGAACGAGATGCTTAATAAAGCAAAAGCTGGTCATTATGCAGTTGGCCAGTTTAATATTAATAATCTTGAATGGACAAAGGCAATTTTATTAACGGCTCAGGAATTAAATTCACCGGTAATACTTGGTGTGTCCGAAGGCGCTGGAAAATATATGTGCGGTTATAAAACAGTGGTAGGTATGGTGAACGGAATGCTGGAAGAGTTGAAAATAACCGTACCCGTTGCACTGCATCTGGACCATGGAAGCTATGAAGCCGCATTAAAATGCATTGACGCAGGATTTTCATCCGTAATGTTTGACGGATCTCATTATCCAATTGAAGAAAACATTGCAAAAACAAAAGAATTAGTTAAAATCTGTAATGAAAAAGGATTATCCATTGAAGCAGAAGTTGGATCCATCGGCGGTGAAGAAGATGGTGTAATCGGTGCAGGTGAAGTGGCAGATCCGAAGGAATGCAAGGCAATTGCTGACCTTGGCGTAACTATGCTTGCAGCAGGTATCGGTAACATCCACGGCAAATATCCTGAAAACTGGGCCGGTTTAAGCTTTGAAACTCTAGATGCTATACAGAAGTTAACCGGAGATATGCCTTTAGTACTTCACGGCGGTACCGGAATACCGGAAGATATGATTAAGAAAGCCATTTCCCTTGGCGTAGCAAAAATTAATGTAAATACGGAATGCCAGTTAGCTTTTGCTGCAGCTACCCGTAAATATATTGAAGAGGGCAAGGATTTAGTAGGCAAAGGCTTTGATCCTCGTAAACTTTTAACTCCGGGCTTTGAAGCTATAAAGGCTACTGTAAAAGAAAAGATGGAATTATTCGGTTCTGTTGGAAAAGCAGAATAAAAAAACGGAATAAAAAGATAAATAACTTTCTTTTAAAAATGTGGGCTTGTATGTATCTATGAATTTTCATAGTTAGGTACAAGCCCACATTTTTTTCATGAATAGGAAATTCCTCCGAGTCCCTATTCATGAAAAAAATCATCCGGGCGGGGAGCCGGGACCATTGCGGAATCACCGGGTTTCCGGTTTGCCAAGGCAATATGCATATATGGTGCATTTATAGTGCAAATAATATATATAAATAATGCATAATATAATTGACAGAAAGATAAGAATGGCATATAATTGTACTGCATAATTATAATTAAAAATAATTTTACATTAAATTTGCACGATAATGCACTATTGTGCATCAAATATTTTAAGGAGAGTCATTATGGGTAAAATTAAAATGTATTCTGATAACCTGCCGAATATTCCATGGCAGGAAAAACCGGAAAACTGTGCCGGCCCTGTATGGCGTTATTCGGAAAATCCCATTATTGGAAGAAATCCAATAAAAGGGATAGCCAGAATATTTAACAGCGCAGTTGTTCCTTATGAGGGAAAGTTTATCGGCGTATTCCGTGCTGAAGCCAACAACGGAATACCACATATGTATTTGGGACGCAGTGAAGATGGTATTCACTGGATGTTTGATCCGGAGAAAATTCCCTTCGTAAATGAAAAAGGGGAGCCTTTTATGCCCAGATATGCCTATGATCCAAGGGTGGTAAAAGTCGAGGATACTTATTATATCATCTGGTGTACCGATTTTTATGGTGCGGCGCTTGGATTGGCAAAAACCAAAGATTTTAAAACTTTTATCCGTCTGGAGAATCCTTTCTTGCCTTTTAACCGAAACGGTGTTTTATTCCCAAGAAAGATAAATGGCAATTTTGCTATGTTATCCCGTCCAAGTGACAGCGGACATACTCCTTTCGGAGATATTTTTATCAGTGAAAGCCCGGATCTTACTTATTGGGGTAAACACAGGCATGTAATGGAAAGAGGGCCTCAGTGGTGGCAATCTTTAAAGATTGGCGGCGGAGCAGCGCCTATTGAAACAAGCGAAGGCTGGCTCTTATTTTATCACGGGGTTACCTGTACCTGCAATGGTTATGTATACAGCATGGGAGCAGCTATTCTGGATATAGATAATCCGTCCATTGTAAAATACCGTTCTGAAGATTTTATTTTAACACCGCAGGAATGGTATGAAGAAAGAGGCTTTGTTCCTAATGTGGTATTCCCATGCGCTACCCTTCATGACGCTGCCACAGGAAAAATTGCCATTTATTACGGAGCGGCTGACAGCTATGTAGGATTAGCTTTTACAACTTTGGATGAAATCGTAGACTTTGTCAAAGCACATCATGTGGAAATCGGAGAAGATGCATCCATAGGCATAAGATAGCATTTGCCATACAAAAATAAAAAAGATGGAGAAGGTTTTAAACCGTCTTCATCTTTTTTTCTGCTTAAAAAAATGCGTTGCAAGTAATGACAAAATTCAGTAAAATGTATAATAGTGATAAGGGGGTTACAGGACATTAAATTGCCAAGGACACATTAAGCCCTGGCATTATGTCTTATAATTTCCCGGACATAATTATTTGCAGAAAGGAGATAGTGATATGGATTATTTGGAAAAGTATAAACAATGGACAACGGATGATTATTTTGACGAAGCAACCAGAAAGGAATTACTGGAGCTTGCCGGAAATGATACCGAAATTAAGGATCGTTTTTATAAAGATTTGGAGTTTGGTACGGGAGGTCTTCGCGGCGTGTTAGGTGCCGGAAGTAACCGAATGAATATATATACGGTAAGAAAGGCAACACAGGGCCTTGCTAATTATATTATTAAACAGGGCGGAGCCGATAAAGGAGTAGCCATAGCTTTTGATTCCAGAAAAATGTCTCCGGAGTTTGCTACAGAGGCGGCACTGTGCTTAAATGCCAATGGAATTAAAGCTTATGTATTTGAGTCTTTAAGACCTACGCCCGAATTATCTTTTACGGTAAGGGAACTTGGATGTATCGCCGGTATCGTAATTACCGCCAGCCACAATCCTAAGGAATACAACGGTTATAAAGTATACTGGGAGGATGGGGCTCAGATTACATATCCGAAAGATGTGGAAATTATTACGGAAGTAAATGCCATTACCGATTACAGAGCGGTAAAAACCATGGATAAAGAAACTGCCATAAGACAGGGACTGTATCATACAATTGGTTCTGAAATCGATGACAAATACATTGCGGAACTGAAAAAACTGGTTATGAATCCTGTGGCAGATGAATGCAAGGATATGAAAATTGTATATACTCCTCTTAACGGAACCGGTAATCTGCCAGTCAGACGTATCTTAAAGGAACTTGGATTTACCAATGTATATGTTGTTCCGGAACAGGAAAATCCGGATTCTAATTTTACAACGGTGGGATACCCTAATCCGGAAGACCCCAAGGTATTTACCTTAGCCAAAAAACTGGCGGATGAAGTGGGAGCGGATTTGATTCTGGCTACCGATCCGGATGCGGACAGATTAGGCGTTCAGGTACGTAACGACAAGGGAGAATTTGAACTATTAACCGGTAATATGTCCGGCGCCCTGATTGCGGAATACGTTTTCTCTCAGAAAGCGGAACACAATTGCCTGCCAAGTAATGCAGCCCTTGTGAAAACCATTGTAACCGGCAATATGTCTGACCAGATTGCAAAGCATTACGGGGCTAAATTAATTGAAGTTTTAACCGGCTTTAAATATATTGGGGAACAGATTAAACTGTTTAAAGAAACCGGCTCTTATGAATATGTTTTTGGTTATGAGGAAAGCTACGGCTGTTTAGTTGGAACCCATGCCAGAGATAAGGATGCGGTTAATGCCGTTATGACTTTGTGTGAAGCTGCCGCTTATTATAAGAAAAAAGGCATTACTTTGTATCAGCAGATGAACCATTTGTTTGAGAAGTACGGATATTATAAAGAAAGCCTGACATCCGTTACCTTAAAAGGTATCGAAGGTATGCAGAAAATTAAGGAAATTATGGACAGCTACCGAAAGAATCCTCCTCTTGCTGCCGGCGGATATAAAGTGCTTAAATTCCGTGATTATGAGGCTGATACCATAAAAGATATTGCAACAGGTACTGTTACACCTACGGGACTTCCAAAATCAAATGTGCTTTATTTTGAACTGGAAGATGACGCATGGTGTGCGGTAAGGCCATCCGGAACAGAACCAAAGATTAAGTTCTATTTTGGTGTAAAGGGAAATAATCTGGAAGATGCCCAAAACCGCTTAGACAAACTGGTAAATGATCCGGTATTTAAAGTGGATTAATATACCGGTTAAAATGCAGTTTTGCTAAGGCTTTTTAATTAATAGAAATTATAAATAAATTCAGAATGTAATTTTATTAACTAATAACTAAGATAAATGAAAGGCTTCAGTACATGACAGGAAAGATTTTTCCGTTTGTATTGAAGCCTTTTTATTTTACTGAAGCTTTTTTATTGGAAAGAAGAGTCTAAAAAATCGGTTCAATAAAGATTTTTGGGCAGGACAGATACTTGCCCAACTTATATTAATTTTTGACCGCAGTTAGGGCAGAAATTGGCACCTTCCACCTTTTGCCCGCAATTTGGACAGAAATTAGGTTTTTTCCCTCCGGCTGCAAAGTGGTTTCCAGACTGGCCGGAATTTGCCTGATTCATGTTCTGCATTATCTGTCCAGCCATATTCATGCCCATCATCATACCTGCCATATCGGAAGCAATACCGCCGCCTTGGACTTTTCCGTTTGCAATGCCGTCGGTTATGGACACCTGCTGATATTTGTTCAGGTCTCCAATCATGCTGTGAGAAGCGTTCCGGTTAATCATTTCCTGAATTTCTTCCGGATAGGAGAAACTCATAATATGGAAAGATGTAATGGTTAAGCCTATATCAAAAACCTGCATATCCAGATCGGTTCGAATACCATTGCTGATGTCAAAGGAGTTGGCCTGAAGGTTAAACATATCTTTGCCTTCTTTTACAATCCATTTCATAAGCAGCTGGTCTAACAGAGAGGAAATGCGAAGTTTTACATCTTCAACCAGGTATTGATCTTTTACCCCTGCTATTTTGTCAATTAACTTAACATAATCATTAACTTTAAAATTATAAGTACCGTTTGCCCGTATTGGCATTCCTCCCGGAAGTTTAGGAGTAGGAATATTAATAGCGTTTTTTGTGCCCCATTTTACCGTAAATTCTTTGGTGTTGACAAATAATACTTCCGCCCGCATACCGCTGTTAAAACCAAAACGGAATCCTTTTAAAGTAGACAGGAATGGGATAATATCCGATTCGATATCATAATTTCCCTCATCTTTAAAAATACCTTCAATTTTGCCGTTAAATAAGAATATGGCATCCTGGCCGGGTCGTATGATAAGCTTGCTGCCTTTTTTAATTTCATGATTATGCCACTTATAAAAGATCATATCTTCCCGGAATTCTTCCCATTCCACCACATTGGAAAATTGTCCTGAAAATAAACCCATGATTAGCACTTCCTTTCTGTTGATTACTACTATAATATAAATAAGTAAGAATTTTTAAAAACTTCGGCTGCCGCCGCTGTGGGAGTGCCCGCCGCTTGAAATTCCGCCTCCGCCGCTGCTTAAGCCTCCGCCTGTGATCTGATTATTGTCATTGTCGGGTTTTTTTACCTTAGTTACGGTGGTTCTGATGTAATCATCACGGGAAGCGGTAACTCCGGAGCTGCCTTCATCCAGATAAGTCCGGTTGGAAACGGTAATTCTGCCACCGGAACCTGCCGCCATAATGGCAACGGTTACTCCTCCTATTATAACAGCTATTCCCAACTGAAAAAAGCTATTATAAAAAATATTATCCTTTTTTTGCCCGTAATAATTGCTGGGACCGGCATATCCGGATTCGCCGTAATAATTTCCTGATTCGGGCTTTCCTGTGGCTTTAGAAGTACTGACGCCTTTGGACTCGTTCATATAATAAGCAGTCTGTTTGGCAAATTCCTCTAAAGCATCAAAATATTCTCCGTTCTTTAAAAATTCTGTAATATCATCCAATATATGTTCGATCCGGTCGTTATTCAAATAATATTCCGCTTTGCCGTAACCTTGAATCGTTACGGTACGGTTGGCATCATACATATCCAAAAGAATTATTGCCGTATCACCATATTCCGTATCGTAACCAAAGCCATATTCATCATAGAAATCTTCCAGATACTTTTTCGCCGATTGGCCGTTTAAATCATTGGTTACAATAACGATATCGACTTTGCCGTCTTCTCCGTATTTGCTGCAGATTTCTTCCAAATCTGAAATTTCCTCATCGCTAAACAGACCATAATAATCATATACTTTTTGGACTTCTGCCGATGCCAGAACTTTTACCGGAAAGAAGAAAGATAAAGTACCTGCTGACATCAGGATAAGGAGTAAAAAGAATAATACGGGAAGAACCCTTGGGCTTGATTTGTAAAACACAAACTTGTTGTTTTTCATAAAATCGGCCCTCCCATCAGTACGGCAATGATTTTAATTATTGTAAAAGCGCCGGCGCTAATACCTGCAAACCAGGCCGCCATTTTTCCCTTGCTTAAAGGCGGCTTTCCCACAATTTTACCGGTCTGACCGTTCATGGCAAAAATATGTTCCGAATGTTTGTAGTCATAGCAGACTAACCAAACCGGTAAAAGAACATAGTCGGCCTTAATTTCCCGTACGCGGATGTTCGTGTGATGAAAAGTGGTGGTAGTATAACCGTTTATGGTGGATCTTAGGTAACTGTCCACATAACCCTTTACTCTTTCTTCCACTCTTTTAAATAAATCCCTGTCGTTATAATTATATTTTTCGGCAAGGTATCCGGCCAGGTATGCCATATTAAAGTTTTTTAGATCAGAATAATGATAGGGTTCCAGTTTATCCATCAATTCGTCATTCATTTTTTCGGAAGCATCCGCCGGAACTTTCAGATAGTTTAGGTTTACCTGGCGGTAAACGTGATAATAGCTGGTTTCCGTATAGATATAATCACCTTTTGTATAGGACATTACCCTGGTACAGGTTGCGTCTGCTTCTCCCTCACCGTTTAAATCATAAAGCCAGAAAGGCACGTACAAGCCTGTAATATTTTTAATCCGGTCGGCTGTCATAAAACCCTTGGGGGTAAGAAGGCCTTTTTTACACCATTTTTTAAATGCCTCCTGGGCCTGCTGTTTGCTGATGGTAAAGGGGATAATTTTGGCCGGAGCCATATTGCCGCTTAAACGGTCGGAAAGAACCACACCGGCACCGCAGAAACTGCAGGTCGTAGCCACCGTATCCTTATCCGTAATTAAAACGGCACCGCAATTGTTGCATTGATATTGGGCGGTTTGGTTTTCATCATAGGTATGGGAATGAAAAGAATCTTCGGTATGAGAATGAGAAGAATTTTGTTTGTCACCCGATTCCGGATTTTTATAATCTTTCATGGGCTCATTTCTTCCGCAGCTGTCACAATGCAGCATACCTAGGTTACTGTCAAATTCCATGTCAGAACCACAATTGGGGCATTTATATTGTACTACCATGAAGTTACCTCTCTCTGCGCAAGTTTATGTAACGCAAAACAAGCGGCTAAACAGCAGCCGCTAAAATTTTGCATCTGTATCAACCTTTATTTATTTAAGCTGGCTTTCAGTGCTTCTAATTCGGCATCCACATCCGTAATGGTTGAGTACTTTTTCGTAAGATCCTCAATGGTATTCTCATCGGAAGTACGATTCAATTCGGCCATGGCATTGGCTTTATCAAGGGCTTTATCAGCCATTTCTTCATATTTGTTAAAACTTGCTATGGTATTATTGGCATCCGTAAAGGATGATGTCATTTTATTAATGCGTTCCTGGGCTTTTGCAACGGATAGCTTACCTTTGATCATATCTTTGCGGGATTCTAATTCGGTAATATCCTTGACTAATTTATCATGCATTTCCCTCATGCGAACGGCATTGGCATGTGCCAAATCATAGGCTTCTTTTAAACCTGTCGCCTTATTTGTATAGATGGCTTTCTGTTCCAGAAACTTCTTGGCATCGGCCTCGTTGTTGGCTTCCAGAGCTTTTATTGCAAAGGCCTGCATTTTGTCAATTTCTTCGTTACATTCGTCAAGGGCGCGTTTTGCACGCTGTTCTTCCGCCATAATTGTAGCGGTTTCCGATTTTACTTTCCCCAAATCACTGTTTAAATTTCTTAAGCACTGATCAATCATTTTTTCCGGGTCCTCTGCTTTATCAAGTAAAGCATTAATATTACTGGACATAATGTCCTTAAATCTTGTTAAGATTCCCATGTTAATACCTCCAGTTTTGTTTGCTTGGATGCTATTTCCAGGTACCGGCAGCAACTTCCACGTATTCCCTGTGTATTTAAGTTTACTTTCTTTTGGCTGTAACGTCAAGTTAAAATAAGATTAAAAAATAATGAAGCGTATGATTATTGATATCGATTCTTTTTTTGTGTGTAAAGACATAAAATCATGTAAAGACAACTATAAACATGTGTCATTTAAGACTTCAATTTATGGATGGCTAAAACTTTATTAAAAGGGGAAACAACAATGAATACTCAAGACATGATAAATGAAATAAATAGGATCAAAAAGGAAAAAAGAGCTGTTATACTTGCCCATTATTATCAAACACCTGAGGTTCAGGATATAGCAGATTATGTTGGGGATTCGCTGGAACTTAGCAGGAGGGCTGCGGATACCAGTGCAGATATTATTGTTTTTTGCGGGGTTCATTTTATGGCTGAAAGCGCTAAGATTTTTTCGCCAGATAAGAAGGTTCTTTTACCAGTATATGATGCCGGATGTCCTATGGCTGATATGATAGATGCAGATCAGCTTAGATTATTGAAGAAAAAGTACCCGAATGTTCCAGTAGTATGTTATATTAATTCTTCTGCCAAAGTAAAAGCAGAAAGTGATATATGTTGTACATCGGCAAATGCAGTAAAGGTAGTCAGATCTCTTGAAAAAGATAAAGTTTTATTCGTGCCGGATGGGAATTTAGGAAATTACATAGCAACACAAATACCAGAAAAAGACATAATCTGTTGGGAAGGCTTTTGCATGACCCATCATAGAGTAAAATGCAATGAATTAGATATGGTCAGGAAGTATAGGGGTAAGATAAAAATTTTAGTTCACCCGGAATGTGAACCGGATGTAGTTAAAAAAGCAGATTTTGTAGGAAGCACATCTCAGATAATTAAATATGTAGATAAATCAGATGAAAAAGAATTTGTAATCGGAACGGAGATGGGAATACTTCACTCCTTAAAAAAACAGAATCCTGATAAAGTATTCTATTTGCTTTCTCCGTCACTTATATGCTCGAATATGAAAAAGACAAGGTTAGAAGATGTGCATAGAGCATTAAAAGATGAAATATGTGAAATAAAAGTAGACAAGGATATTATGGCAGCAGCCAAAAATTCCCTTGAACTAATGTTAAGAATATCATAAGGAGCAAATGCAAGAAGTATATGTAAGGAGGTGCTGGAAGAATGAATCGAAGATACATTGCAAATTTCAGCCTAGATAAAATAACGAAAGAATATTGTGACGTACTAATCATAGGCACTGGCATAGCCGGTCTTTACACCGCAGTAAATATTGATTCAAAATGTCGTGTAATTGTTATTTCAAAGGATAAAATAAATGAAAATAATAGTAATTTAGCGCAAGGTGGCATAGCTGCCTGTTTAAATCCTGAAGACAGTATGGCTCTTCACTTTGAAGACACAATTAAGGCAGGAAATAATTTTAATGATGAAAAAGCTGTAAAAATACTGGTAGAAGAGGCTTTGGGAAATATAAAAAAACTGATGGATGCAGGGGTTAATTTTGACAAAGATGAAAAAGGGAATATTAAATTAACGAAAGAAGGTGGTCATTCCAAAAGAAGAATTTTATTTGTAAAAGACAGGACCGGAAAGGAAGTGATGAAGGCTTTAACGAAAGAGGCATTAGCGAGAAAAAATATAATCATTATGGAAAACCAATTCTCGATTGATCTGTTAACCACAGATAATAAGTGTCTCGGGTCCTTAGTTAAGAATAACAAAGAAATATATGCAATCTTATCTAAGGTAACTGTTTTAGCTACCGGAGGAATTGGGCAGGTTTATAAGAGTACTACCAATTCAGTTATTGCCACAGGGGATGGAATTGCCATGGCTTATAGGGCAGGAGCGGAAATAATCGATATGGAATTTGTACAATTTCATCCAACTGTTTTATACAGTGAAAACGAGAGCAAAAAGTTTTTAATTTCAGAGGCTGTAAGAGGAGAAGGTGGTGTCCTTAAGAATAATAAAAAAGAGGTCTTTATGGGCAAATATCATAAGCTTAAAGATTTGGCGCCTAGAGATGTAGTTGCAAAAAGCATTTTTTATGAAATGATAAAAGAAAATGCTCCTTGTGTTTATCTGGATATAACCCATAAGAAAGAACATTTTGTTAAAAACAGATTTCCCAATATCTATAAAGTTTGCTTATCCAAAGGAATCGATATTACGAAAAAATATATTCCTGTATGTCCGGCTCAGCATTACATAATGGGAGGAGTAAGAACAGACTATTTTGGAAAGACGAATATTGAGAACTTATATGCCTGTGGGGAGACGGCTTGTACCAGAGTTCATGGAGCAAACAGGCTGGCAGGCAATTCTTTGCTGGAAGGATTGGTATTTGGCAGAAGAGTAGCAAATGATATAAACAGAAATATAGACAAAATACAAATAGAAGATCACTTGATAGAGAATGATAAAATTTATGTATCTATCAATAAGAAAAAAATTGAAGAAATTAAAACGAAAGTAAAAGAAATAATGGATAGAAATGCATTTATATTCAGAAACAAAGAAGCGCTAAATAAAGCCCTGGAAATGACGGATGAATTATTAGGAAAGCTGGCAAACTATAATGATGACAGTAAGGAATTTTATGAATGCTTTAATATTGCAACGGTTGCTTATTTAATTATTAAAGCTGCTGCCAACAGGGATAAAAGTCTAGGCAGTCATATTATAACTGATGAGTTTCAGGGGGAATAAAAATTGCTAAATTGGGTATTAGTGGATGAAATAATAAAAAACGGTATAAAAGAAGACATGAATAATATTGATATTACCACAGATAATTTAATTGATGATAAAAGCAGGTCAACAGCTCATTTGTTAGCCAAAGAAGAAGGCATAATAGCAGGACTATGCATAGCTGAAAGAGTATTTAAAATTTTAGATAAAGATGTAAAGGTAAAATTTCATGCCAAAGATGGGGATAAAGTCGAAAAAGGCAAGATTATTGCTACAATAGAAGGCAGTACGAAAGCGATACTTAAAGGAGAAAGACTTGCTCTTAATTTATTGCAGAGAATGTCCGGTATTGCTACGGCATCTGGAAAATATAGAGATGTAGTTAAAAGTTTTCCCGTAAGAATAACAGATACCAGAAAAACCACTCCAGGACTTAGAATACTTGAAAAATATGCAGTAAGGGTTGGGGGCTGTTTTAACCACAGGTATAATCTGTCTGAAGCAGTTTTGATTAAAGATAACCATATTATGGCAGCAGGTGGAATCAAAGAGGCTATACATAAGATTAAAAATAATGTCTCTCATACGATAAAAGTCGAAGTTGAAGTCAAAAGTATAAAAGAATTAAAAGAGGCAATTGAAGCCGGGGCAGATATTGTTATGCTTGATAACATGAGTCTTGAAGACATGAAAAAGGCAGTTGAAATTAGTAAAGGCAGGGTTATTCTAGAAGCATCAGGAGGGATTACTATAGATGAACTTGTAGAAGTTGCCAAGACAGGAGTTGATGTTATATCAGTAGGAAGTTTAACCCACTCCGTAAAAGCTATGGATATAAGTTTAAATATTATAGACTGATTTCGATAGTTAATCCTTCGGTTTTTTTCTTAGGTGTGATTTCGATTCACACATCTTTGGTGAACTCTGTCTGTCTATTTCTTACAGTAAAGTTACGCTATCACAGCAGGAAAATACATTGACATCTGAAAGTGGCTGTTGTAAATTTAATATATTAGCAAAATGTGACCTTTGTTATGGACAGTAATTAGTTATTAGGTTTTATAATAATCTTATAATATTACTTAAATTAAAATAAATCGGAAACAGATGGTTTACGGATAAAAATAGAATATAAAATACGGCAAAGATCCGTCCGGAATGGGGTGATGTTTTGAAAAAAGTAACCATACAGGACGTGGCAAGGGCGTTAGATTTATCCCGTAATACTGTGGCAAAAGCCTTGAACAACAGTAATACGGTTGCCTATGAAACCAGATATATGGTAATAAAAAAAGCTTATGAAATGGGATACAGCAAGTTATCTCCTGAATTGTTGAATATTTTTAAAATAAAAGATGATCTTAAAAAGTGTAAAACTGTTGTGGTATTTGCCAGAAGGGAACTGTCCGCATTCTGGAATCGGATTATTATGGGCATTTCCGAAGAGCTGAATAAAAATAATTGCAGACTCCAGCTTAACTTTATAAGCGAAGAAGATGAGGAAAACCATATTCTGCCTCTGGATATGCAGACTGATTTAAGCGGGATAATAATATTAAGCGTCTTTCACAGGTCTTATCTGGAATTGATTTTAAAAAAAGACGTACCTGCAGTTTTCCTGGATGGACCCAGTAATGTTTACGAATTTGCAGATTTGGGCGACATATTGCTGTTTGAAGGATATAACAGTACCAAAATACTGACGGAACATTTGCTAAGCCAGGGAATGAGGCGTATAGGATTTATCGGTGATATCACTTACTGCAGGACGATTAAAGACCGTTATGAAGGGTATTTGGCTGCTTTAAACCAGTACGGAATAAAGCCTGAGGAAAAATATATATTCAACCGGCATGTGAAACATCGTTATTACCGCCAGGAGGAAGTGGTAAAGGTAATGGAAAGTCTTACGGATATGCCGGAAGCTTTTGTCTGTGCCAATGATGATATTGCCAAGGACGTAATGCTGTGGCTTAAGAAAAAAGGAATACGGATTCCGAAGGATGTGGCCGTTACCGGTTTTGATGACAAAGAAGAAGTGGGGCTTTTATCACCTTCACTTACTACGGTACATATCGGTAATCAGAGAATGGGAAGAAGATTAGTTCAGATTTTAATGTGGCGAATGGAAAATATGGATCTTCCAAAAGAAATTGTTACTATTAATACGAAGACTATAATCCGGGAATCTTCCGTTAAGAAAAAAATATAACTTATTATTCGAGAGAATATAACTATGTTCTATATGACCATATTATCATCAGGAACGTAATGGATAACTAAAATACTGAAAGAGAGAGTAAATATGTGGATAGCAGATGGATGGAAAGACTATGAAGTTATTGATACTTCTTCAGGCGAGAAGTTAGAGCGCTGGGGTGATTATATTTTGATTCGTCCAGATCCTCAGGTTCTATGGGATACACCAAAAAGTCATAAGGGTTGGAAGAAACCAAATGCTCATTATCATAGAAGTAACAAAGGTGGAGGCGAATGGGAGTTCTTCGATTTACCAAAACAGTGGAAGATTCATTACAAGGATCTGACTTTTAATTTACAACCTTTTAGTTTTAAACATACCGGATTGTTTCCGGAGCAAGCCGCTAATTGGGAATGGTTTGGAGATCTTATAAGAAAACAGAAAGCACAAAATCCAGACAAGGAAATAAAAGTATTGAATTTATTTGCCTATACCGGAGGAGCTACTATAGCAGCAGCCAAAGCTGGAGCAAGTGTTACCCACGTTGATGCTTCCAAAGGTATGGTAACATGGGCTAAGGAAAATGCGGCTATGTCTGGACTTGCTGATGCGCCAATACGTTATATAGTGGATGACTGTACGAAATTTGTAGAGAGGGAAATTCGCAGAGGAAATCTTTATGATGCAGTCATTATGGACCCGCCATCTTATGGCAGGGGACCTAAGGGTGAAATCTGGAAGATAGAAGAGTGTATACACCCATTTGTGAAGTTGTGTTCTCATGTATTAAAAGATGAACCTTTATTCTTCCTGATTAATTCTTATACCACTGGTTTACAGCCTGCTGTATTGGCTTACTTACTTGGAATCGAAGTAGGTTCTAAGTTTAAAGGTAATGTAGTTGCTGATGAGCTAGGGCTTAGGGTAACCTCTAATAATCTGATTTTACCTTGTGGAGCATCTGGACGCTGGAGCAGAGAATAGGCTTGGTAAATTAATTAAATCTATATATGTATACTTATTATTGTATTTATTCTAAAAAGAGGTGTTCGTTAATGACGATCATCTCTTTTTTTCTTGTATTGCATAAAAATAAAATCATCTGCTTTGCAGCAGTGTCCCCAGAAAGCTTTAGATTCGAGTAAAAAACTCCTATGTTATCATAATGGGTTTGCCAACTACGAAAAAGAACATCGGAGGTATCCGATATGGATATGAACAAGAAGATATACAATCAACAGTTTTAACTCATAACATCAAATTTTGAAGATACAATAATGAATAGTAAAAGGTACAAAACAAATGGGTATATTTGACATATTTCCAAAAATTAGATATACTCTGTTTGCTATTGGAAACAGAGTAACAGACAACACTTGATCGTTTATGATGATAATTTACAATCTATTACTACTTAGTCAGGCAGGAATATCTGAATATCATCTTGTTTAGGTATAAAAGGAGAAAAAAATTATGGGACTTAGTGATAATCAACGTTCTGAGATAGAAAGATTATATAAAGAAATGTTTCATCCTATGTTAGCATATGCACAAAGTGCATTACATGAGCGTGCCTTAGCTGAAGAGGTTGTTCAGGATACATTTCGTATTGCATGTGCTAAATCCGATAATCTATTATCTAGCCCAAATCCTAAAGGTTGGTTATTAAATACTCTCAAATATGTGATAAGAAATACTATTCGAAGTCGTTCTTATCTTAATCGTTTAGTAATAGCTTCATTAGATTTTGACGAAAATATTAACCATGGAAAAGAATATATGGATGAACTTAAAATTGATCTTTTGTTTTCTGACTTGGCTAATGATGAAGACTATAAGTTAATTAAGAAATTAGCATTAGACAAGCGTACTATATTAGAAGTTGCGGAAGAACTGGGAATTACTGTAGAAGCGTGTAGTAAGCGTGTTCAGAGGGCAAAGAAAAGATTAAAAAAGAAAATTCAATAAAAATATAAAAATGATGTCCGTAAAAGCTTAGTTGAATACATATATTTAGTGTAGGTAAATAAACAGATATAGTTCTGATAAGGATAGGGATATACTTTGCTAAACACATAGTGGTTATAGAAAATATCTACCAGAAATCAACGAAAACAAGCGGGATGATTTATAGAAAATTTAAATTATTACGTGTATTATGCTAAAAAGGGAGGTTATATGAGTGCTTGAATCCAACAATATAAAACATCGGAGATATTCGGTATTTGACAGCATGAGTACGGAAAAGCTAGAAGATATTCTTAAGGCAGATGCTCAGTTAGATAGACAAGAAGAATCTGATACAGAAGCAATTCTATATATTATGGAGGTAATTGCAAAGCGTGAAAAGGATCAACCAACGGGTAGATTTACAGATGTTCAAACTGCGTGGAACTCTTTCGAGAAAAATTATCTTCCCTATATAGATAATGATAAATCTATATACGAATTTGAGGATTCGGGTGTGGATGTTGTAAAAAAACCGACTCAGAAGAGCTTTCATTTAATATGGAAGCAACCAATGATTCGTATTGTTAGTTCAGCTGCCATATTAGTTGTATTACTCCTGACTGGAAACATGACTGCAAAAGCCTTTGGAATTGATTTGTTTGGTATGGTTGCCACATGGACAGGTGATACATTTGGATTCACAAGCTCTGTGCCACAGGGAACTACAACGAATGTACAAGGATCAAAAGAGACTGTCAAAGACCTTAAGAATATTCTTGAGGAGTACGGAGTATCTTCTGATTTAGTACCAACATGGATTCCCGACCGGTATTCATTCAAAGAAACCAATATTTATGAAAGTCCGTTGCGTACTACATTTTATACAATTTATACTTATGAAGAAGATGAGATGGCAATAACAATCACTATGATGTCAGAGCCAGTTCCTAGCACATTTGAAAAAGATGATAATGATGTTATTGTTTACTCTGTGGATGATGTTAAACATTATATAATGACGAATCTAGATATTACTAATGTTGTGTGGGTATATGGAAACTATGAATGTTCAATTTCTGGAAAGTTTTCTACAGACGAAGCAAAAAAGATGATAGATTCAATATATGAAGAAAAATAGATAGGAAACATTCAAGCATACTGTGACTTAAATGAATAGAAAAAGATTGGAATGAAAGTATATATTAACATGAAGGAGAAAATGAATTATGAAAAGAAAGATAGTAAGTTTTTTATCATTGGTATTAGCTTTTACACTATGTTCTGTTTCCGCAACAAGTGCATCTGAGATGCAGATACAGAGCCAGTTTTTGTAATGTCAAAACATATATTAAATGAGGTACATAATAAGATTTACTTTTATCATATTAAAACAAAACATTTAAGATTTTGCCTATAAAGGCTTAGATTGAGAGGGGTTGTTCGGATATTCTGTTTATCACAGGATACCACAACATAAAAATCGCTATGCGGGTTACGCGGAATCAAAAACAATTTTAATGAGAGGGAGTGCATATATGAAAAAGAAATTTATGGCATTTTTTCTGTTATCATTTCTCGCATTTGGATCCGTGACAGCTTTTGCGAAGACTATTCAGTTTGAGATTTATAGAAGTGATGGTGTGGTATGGGTTGCGTCCAACACAAAGGAATCTGTCTGGTAGTACATGGTATATATCCAACTTTGATACATCATCCAGCAATTTTATCGAGGATGAGGATGTTATTGGATTCAGAGTTAAGAATCCTGCAGGTACGGTTTCATATTCTGACTATCATAGATTTAGTCGATTTGTAGACGAGTATCCTTTGTCTTATATCACAACACCTACCAAAGGAGCGAGCCTGAGGCTCAATTCTCAAATAGATAGTAAGGGAAAGTATGATTACATTAAGTTTGATGGAGAATGGATTGCATAAGTCCACCTGAATTTATGGGGAACCATAATACTCGCTAGTGGTTCCACTGTTCATTGCTAAGAGTGCTAACTAACTTAAGAATGATTAAGGAGTGAAATATATGATACATTGCAGAAGAGCCATCTTATTGTTTGCTGCCAACTTGATGATATTTAACTTGTCAGCGTGTGCGCCAGAAGATCCTAATGCTGTAATGGTTGAACCAAAACCGAACCTGGGGCAAACCACAACCTCTAGGGAAATAGAAGAGAATACCAATGGGCAAGGTTCTATAAAAGCACAGCTATCAGAAACACCCGATTATATTAGTCAAGTCTTTAGCGACAATTTTGTGGTAAAGGCAGATGTACATGTTCCAATGGTTGATAAAGCAGACGTTTTATATGCTAAGTATATGTCTTATGATGAAGAAAAGTTACTGTCTATTTTTTATAAAGGGAAAAAACCTCAAAGGAGCACAAATAATGTGGATAGTACTATAACATACAGAGATGATAATTCAGAACTTACTATTAGTGATTCTTATATTGCATACCAAACGCGGGATTATGACTATGTTAAGTATCCAATAGATAATTTTGCTCCCGCAAGTGATATTTTTTCTTCGTATGAGCATTTTGGTAATGTGTATACAAAAGAAAATTTGGAGTTCATGGCCAAGTCTGAGGTATTTAGTACTGTCTCAAATATATTATCTGAACTATCTGTTGATTTGATAGAGGATATGAAAGAAACTGAGATTTATGCTATTGATTTTTCAACCATGCAAAAGTGGCAGGATGAAATGATCCAGAAAGATATTGATAGGCAAAATGAAATGGGTTTTTCTTCAATTAAAGATTCAACAGTAGGATATCAAATGAAAGACACTTTTACACCAGAGGATGAATTTTATCTTTTGTTCTTTAGAATGAAGCAAAATGATATTCCTGTTACACAAAAGTCATATATAGTACAGGCAACGGAACGGTTCCTTAACGGTTCGACAGCAAGAGTCGCTTTCTCTCATAAAGGCATCATTCAGATTAACCTGAATGGAATTTACCAGCAAGAAGGGGTTGCAGAATCACCAAATAAACTTATCTCTGTGGAAGAAGCGCTTCAAAAAGCCTATGAAGATCACAATTCCATTATATCAACGGACAAGGCAACCATTACAGCAATTGATTTTGAATATGTGCCTGTCCCATATAATAAGAATTATGATGAAGTGAAGCTTACCCCTGCATGGTGCTTAACAGTGGCTTATGAAGTGATTTCTGATAAGCCATTAAAGGACGGAAAAACAGATTCCAAACCCAATGCAAGAAATAGAATGATGTTTATTAATGCCATTACAGGGGAAAGGATACAATAAAGGAGAGGGTTACCATCAAAGACTTTATTACCATATTAAAAATGGATTTTTATCGTGCATTTCATTCTGTTGGATTTTTAGTTGGAATTCTAGCTACAGTGACGATCTTTTGTTTTGGCTCAGTAGGAATGGTATCGCATAACGTTTCTGCTGTTGCAGCTTTTAATAATACTTTTAAGTATAATAATATTTCAGAACTCCTTATTTTGAGCACTACCTTTGCTTATGTAGCAAGTTTTTGCATAGACTGGCAAACCAAATTTGCTTACTCTATTGTAATAAGAAGTAATAAAACAGTATATGCTCTGTCAAAATGTATCGTATCTGCTGTAGTAGGGGGCTTGTCTGTTGTCATTGGTGCAGTTATTTTTATAGGATGTGTATGTTTGACACAGACGAGTATACTACCAGAAGCTATTATGATAGAAGTGGAGTTTACTAATGAGGCTTTTGGTGATTTACTTTTAAAAGGGGAGGCATTGCTTTTCTTTTTGTCCTATCTTTACATTATATTTTTGCAAGCAATCTTTTTCTCTTCCCTGGGTCTTATGGTATCTGCTTATTTGCCTAACCGGTATGTAGCATATATTGCACCTTTTACGCTGAGTTTTATGCTAAATCAGGTTGCTAATGTTTTTGATCTGCCCATATGGCTGGACCCAGTAAAACTTGCCACGGCCAGGGTATATGGTAAAAGTACTTTCGTAGTACTCGGGATGGCATCGGGGACTTTTCTTTGTCTTACCATAGTTTGTGATATTTTATTTATCCGTACTGTAAAAAGGAGGATTGCCAATGGTTAAAAAAGTATTTTGCATTGCGGTGTATTCTATCAGGCAATGGATATCAAATCCACGTATTATCTGCCTCTTTATTTTGATGGGCATTTATGTATGGAATGATATTTCGGCCATTGGAAGTCTAACCAGAATGACGGGGATAAGAACCAATCCTCTCGCATTTCCCTTTTTCTCCAGTGATCCAGTAAAGCAGCTAATATTACTTGCTGGTATTATATTTTTATTTTCTGACGCACCCTTTATTAGTAAGAACCAACCCTATCTCATTATTCGAAGTAAACGTATACCTTGGGTGATGGGCCAGATACTGTATATTGGTATGGCCAGCGCTATTTATTTTCTCGCTTTAATGCTGGTTTCTATCTTAGTATTACTGCCATATGGTACCTTTGCCACAGACGGGTGGGGGAAAATTCTTAACACATTGGCACAAACCAACGCAGGTGCTCAGATTAATTTACAGTTTGGCATTACCAGGGAAATAATAACTTTCTATTCCCCGTGGGAAGCCTTTGGCCTTAGTTTTCTCTTAAATTGGTACATCGGATGTTTTTTTGGTCTCCTTCTGTTTGAAATCAACTTAAAATTTAACCGAATGCTTGGTTTAATAGTTTCAGGCGGGATTCTGTTTTTTGATTTACTGGTAACAAACGCACTCTCCCCCTTCGCTTATCATTTTTCACCTGTGTCCCTATCAAGATTGAGTGTCTTAGATCCTATGGGGGTTTCACTTTACCCGGATTTGATTTATCCATTTCTTTTTTTTAGCATAAGTATGGTTGCTTTGTCCAGTTTAATCATTGTGAGCATTAAGAATGTACCGATCGAGATTGTACCAGAATTGTAAGGAGGTATGTGGCATGTCAGATAATATAATTACAGTAACGAATGTAAGTAAGCATTTTAAAGAGGGGAGTGCACTAAAGGATGTGACCATTGCATTTGAGAAAGGAAAGATTCATGGAATTATTGGACGTAATGGTTCAGGTAAAACAGTACTTTTTAAATGTATTTGTGGTTTTATGGCGCCATCTAGTGGTGAAATTGTTGTAGACGGTAATAGAATTGGAAAGGATACAGATATTCCGGAGAATCTAGGGATCATCATAGAGGAACCTGGTTTTCTTCCTAATTATAGTGGCTATGGAAACTTGCGTTTACTTGCTTCGATTAATCATAAAATTACAAAAGAACAAATTCGTGCTGCCCTAATAAAAGTAGGACTTGACCCTGACAGTAAAAAACATGTTAGTAAATATTCTATGGGTATGCGTCAGCGACTGGGCATTGCACAAGCTATTATGGAAGACCCAGATATTTTGATTTTTGATGAACCTATGAATGGACTGGATAATAATGGAGTTAAGGAGATGCGTGAAGTATTTAAAGCTTTAAGAAACGAGGGGAAAACCATAATTTTAGCCAGTCATAATTCTGAAGATATTCAAGAACTTTGTGATACTGTTTGTGAGATGGATGCAGGAGTATTAAAAATACGATATAAATAAAACTATCTATTATAATATTCTTAGTTATCATTCGTATTGTTTTTTGAATTAGCTATTATAGGATTAGTATTATAATAGGAAGATGTATTAATGTTATAAGGTTATAAACACCTTGATAATCTTTCTTCATATTGTAATAAAGTGTATTAATAATAGTAAATATGACAAAACTTAAATATAAATCTATGAAAAAGTGAAAGAAAAAAATGAAATCAAAAAATTATAAAAAAATTGTAAAAAACTACTTGCAATTCTTTAAAAGCTGTAGTATACTAACTAATGCTGTGACATTGATAGCGTTGAAGCGTGAGGTTGCTACATATTTACTATGTAGGTTTTTCCGTGGAGCGAATGTCAAGTTATGAAAACTGGCGACAAGTCACTGTACAAAACTTTAGTCTTTCTGTTTCGGGCAGATAAACGTGGGTTAAGCCTAGCGGCGAAACTTAAATAGGATTGCAGTCTGCAATCTGATTTTTTAAGTTTTAATGCTATGACACACACGGTAGAGTGTACAGTCACCGCTTGTCGTACTGCTATTAAGTGCGAAAAGGAGGCGACTTTTTTTATGGCAAGTCAGGTAATGAGAATTACATTGAAAGCGTATGATCATCAATTAATCGATCAGTCAGCTGCAAAAATTATTGAGACTGTAAAAAAGACAGGATCAAAGGTGAGCGGACCAGTACCCCTACCTACTAAGAAAGAGGTTATTACTATTCTTAGAGCGGTACACAAGTACAAGGACTCCAGAGAGCAGTTTGAGCAAAGAACTCATAAAAGATTAATTGATATCATTACGCCTACACAGAAAACAGTAGATGCATTGTCAAGATTAGAAATGCCCGCTGGTGTATATATCGACATCAAAATGAAATAATTCATGTTATGAAGCAATTCGTTTATGAAGTAAGTCTTTTGTTTGTCAATAAAATTGAAAACGTGAAGAAATCCTTTAGGGTTTATATACAGGGAAAGGTTTTAAGGAACCTGCACCCGAGGTAGACCATCTAGGATGATTACATGAATGTGTAATCCGCTGTAGATTAACAGGAGGTGCAAGAAAAAAATGAAAAAAGCAATTTTAGCTACAAAAATCGGAATGACACAAGTTTTCGGTGAAAACGGAACATTAATACCGGTAACCGTATTACAGGCAGGTCCTATGTATGTAACACAGGTTAAAACGGTTGAAAACGACGGATATAACGCTGTTCAGGTTGGCTTTGGCGATATTCGTGAAAAATTAGTAAATAAGCCAAGAAAAGGACACTTTGCAAAAGCAGGTGTTGCAAATAAAAAATATCTTAAAGAATTCAGGTTTGAAAATGCCGCTGATTACACAGTAGGACAAGAAATTAAGGTTGATATCTTCACAGAAGGTGAAAGAGTAGACGCTACTGCGAAATCAAAGGGTAAAGGTTTTCAAGGCGCAATTAAGAGACATGGACAATCCAGAGGTCCTATGGCCCATGGTTCTAAGTTCCACAGACACGCAGGTTCCAACGGTGCTGCCACAAGCCCTGGTAGAGTATTTAAAGGCAAGAAGATGCCCGGCCATATGGGTAATGTAAAGGTAACCGTACAGAATCTTGAAGTTGTTAAAGTTGATGCTGAAAACAACATTATCTTGGTAAAAGGTGCCGTTCCAGGACCTAAAAAAGCATTGGTAATGTTAAAGAATACCGTAAAAGCAAACTAGAATCTTTGAGAAAGGAGGAATTTACAGATGGCAAACGTATCTGTTTATAATATGGAAGGCAAAGTAGTTGGTTCTATTGAATTAAACGATGCTGTCTTCGGAGTAGAAGTAAATGAACATTTAGTGCATCTTGCGGTTGTTCAGCAACTTGCAAATAAACGTCAGGGAACTCAAAGTGCTAGAACTCGTGCAGAAGTAAGCGGTGGCGGAAGAAAGCCATGGAGACAAAAAGGAACTGGTCATGCAAGACAGGGATCAACCAGAGCACCTCAGTGGAAAGGTGGCGGCGTTGTATTTGCTCCGAAGCCAAGAGACTATTCTTTTAAGTTAAATAGAAAAGAAAAGAGACTGGCATTAAAGTCAGCCTTATCTTCAAGAGTAGCAGACAATAAGATTGTAGTTCTTGACGAACTTAAATTAGATGAAATCAAAACAAAGAAAATGGCTGCAGTACTTGACAACTTAAATGTAAGCAAAGCATTGGTGGTTTTAGGTGAGAAAAACGATAACGTAATTCTTTCTGCAAGAAACCTTCCTACCGTTAGAACTGCATTACCAAATTCTATTAACGTATATGATATTTTGAAATATGACACTTTGGTATTAACAAAGGATGCAGTGGCAAAGATTGAGGAGGTGTACGCATAATGGCAGATTTGAAATATTATGATGTTATACTTAAACCCATCATTACTGAAAAAAGCATGAATTCCATGAGCGAGAAGAAATATACTTTTTCCGTTCATCCGGATGCAACAAAGAATCAGATCAAAGAAGCTGTGGAAAAAATGTTCCCGGGAACAAAAGTTGCCAGTGTTAACACCATGAATGTTGAAGGTAAAAATCGCAGACGTGGAAATACTACTGGTAAGACAGCAGCCATGAAAAAAGCAATTGTTAAATTAACAGAAGACAGTGCAGAAATCGAAATTTTTGCAGGTCTGTAGTATTTGAAAAGTAACAAGTAACTATGGTGTTTATTCGCCGATAACAGAATAAAATTATTGCTCGAAAGGAGTGCAAAAGATGGGAATCAAAAAGTTTACCCCATATACACCTTCCAGAAGACATATGACTGCATCTGATTTCAGTGAAATCACAGCAACTACTCCGGAGAAATCCTTAGTAGTTTCTTTAAATAAAAAAGCAGGCCGTAATAATCAGGGAAAAATCACTGTAAGACATCACGGCGGTGGTTCTAGAAGGAAATATAGAATTATTGATTTTAAGAGAAGAAAAGATGGTATACCGGCAACTGTTAAGACAATCGAATATGATCCTAACAGAACAGCCAATATCGCATTAATCTGCTATGCAGACGGTGAAAAAGCATACATTCTGGCTCCTAACGGACTTACCGTAGGATCAACAGTTATGAATGGTGACAATGCAGAAGTTAGAGTAGGTAATTGCTTACCTCTTCAAAATATTCCGGTTGGTACTCTGGTACACAATGTTGAATTATATCCTGGCAAAGGCGGCCAATTAGTTCGTTCTGCCGGTAATGCAGCTCAGTTAATGGCCAAAGAAGGAAAGTACGCAACCCTTCGTTTGCCTTCCGGTGAAATGAGATTAGTTCCGATTAATTGCCGTGCTACGGTAGGCCAGGTCGGAAACATTGATCATGAATTAATTAATATTGGTAAAGCTGGTCGTAAACGCCATATGGGTATCAGACCTACTGTCCGTGGTTCCGTAATGAACCCGAATGACCATCCTCACGGTGGTGGTGAAGGTAAGACTGGTATTGGTCGTCCGGGCCCTGTTACACCTTGGGGTAAACCTGCTCTTGGCTTAAAGACAAGAAAGACCAATAAGCCGTCTAACAAACTGATCGTAAGAAGAAGAGATGGTAAAACTGTTAAATAATTAAGGAGGTTAAACCTATGGCTCGTTCATTAAAAAAAGGACCATTTGCTGACGAACATTTACTGAAAAAAGTAGATGCCATGAATAAAGCAGGTGAAAAAACAGTTATTAAAACCTGGTCTCGTCGCTCTACTATTTTCCCTCAAATGGTTGGACATACAATCGCAGTTCATGATGGAAGAAGACATGTACCTGTATACATTACAGAAGACATGGTTGGACACAAACTTGGTGAGTTTGTAACAACAAGAACTTACAGAGGACATGGTAAAGACGAAAAGAAGACAAAGAAATAAGACAGTAGTGGAATTGAAAGGAGGTTTCATCCATGGCGAAAGGACATAGATCCCAAATAAAGAGAGAAAGAAATGAGAAGAAGGATACAAGACCAAGGGCAACAGTTTCTTATGCTAGAGTGTCTGTTCAGAAAGCTTGTTTCGTTTTAGATGCAATTCGCGGTAAAGATGTGGAGACAGCTCTTGGTATTTTGACTTATAATCCAAGATATGCATCAAGAGTTATAGAGAAAGTTTTAAAATCAGCAATTGCGAATGCAGAGAATAATAACGGCATGGACGTATCAAAATTATATATTCAGGAGTGCTACGCAAATCAGGCTCCTACAATGAAGAGAATCAGACCTAGGGCACAGGGCAGGGCTTATAGAATCTTAAAGAGAATGAGCCATATCACTGTTGTACTAAATGAAAGATAAGGAGGGCAATAATGGGACAGAAAGTTAATCCTCATGGCTTAAGAGTCGGAGTCATTAAAGACTGGGATTCAAGATGGTATGCTGAAGCTGATTTTGCAGATAACTTGGTAGAAGATTACAAAATCAGAACATATCTGAAAAAGAAATTATACAGCGCAGGTATTGCTAAGATTGAAATAGAACGTGCATCCGATCGTTTGAAAGTTATCATTTTCACTGCTAAACCTGGTGTGGTAATTGGAAAAGGCGGAGCAGAAATCGAAAAATTAAAAACAGATATTCAGAAATTTACTTCCAAAAAGTTAATGGTTGATATTAAGGAAGTCAAGAAACCTGATTTGAACGCTCAATTAGTAGCTGAAAATATTGCCGCTCAACTTGAAAACCGTATATCTTTCAGAAGAGCTATGAAATCAACAATGGCAAGAACTATGAAAGCAGGTGCAAAAGGTATTAAATCAGCTGTTTCCGGACGTCTTGGCGGCGCTGATATGGCTCGTACTGAATTTTACAGTGAAGGTACAATTCCGTTACAGACTTTACGTGCGGATATTGACTATGGTTTTGCAGAAGCAGATACTACTTATGGTAAATTAGGCGTTAAGGTTTGGATTTACCAGGGTGAAGTACTTCCAACAAAGGCAAAAAAGGAAGGGAGCGATAAATAATGTTAATGCCGAAAAGAGTAAAACATCGTAAACAGTTCCGTGGCTCCATGAGAGGAAAAGCTCAAAGAGGTAATACTATTTCCAACGGCGAATATGGTCTGGTATCAATTGAACCAGCTTGGATTAAATCAAACCAAATCGAAGCAGCCCGTATTGCTATGACTCGTTATATTAAGCGTGGCGGTAAAGTTTGGATTAAAATATTCCCCGATAAACCTGTAACAACGAAACCAGCTGAAACTCGTATGGGTTCCGGTAAGGGCTCATTGGAATACTGGGTAGCTGTTGTAAAGCCAGGACGTGTTCTGTTTGAAATCTCCGGTGTGCCGGAAGAAACAGCAAAAGAAGCATTGCGTCTTGCTATGCACAAATTACCGGTTAAGTGTAAGATAGTTTCTCGCGCAGACTTAGAAGGAGGTGCGGGCAGTGAAATCTAATAAGTACGTAGAAGATTTAAGAGTAAAGACAATTTCCGAACTAAACGAAGAACTAGTAGCTGCTAAAAAGGAGCTTTTCAACTTAAGGTTTCAAAACGCAACAAACCAGTTGGATAATACAAGCAGAATTAAGGAAGTTAGAAAGAATATTGCAAGAATTCAAACAGTGATTTCTGAAAAAGCGAAGGCTTCTAACTAATCACAGGGAATCGAGTTTGGAAAGGAGAAAATATAGTGGAAAGAAATCTAAGAAAAGTTCGTACCGGTAAAGTAATCAGTGATAAAATGGATAAAACTATCACAGTAGCTGTTATCGATCATGTGAAACATCCTTTATATAAGAAAATTGTAAAAAGAACTTACAAATTAAAGGCCCATGATGAAAACAATGAATGCAGAATTGGTGATAGAGTAAAAGTTATGGAAACAAGACCTTTATCCAAAGACAAGAGATGGAGACTTGTTGAAATAATCGAAAAAGCGAAATAAGCTGTGCTGAAAGGAGTAAAGTCATGATACAACAAGAATCAAGACTTAAAGTTGCTGACAATACAGGTGCAAAAGAATTACTCTGCATCCGTGTATTAGGCGGATCAACGAGAAGATATGCGAACATTGGTGATATCATCGTTGCTTCGGTCAAAGATGCAACACCAGGTGGTGTTGTAAAAAAAGGTGATGTTGTAAAAGCTGTTGTTGTTCGTAGCGTGAAAGGAGCTCGCCGTAAAGACGGTTCCTATATCAAATTTGATGAAAATGCAGCTGTTATCATAAAAGAAGATAAGAATCCAAGAGGAACTCGTATCTTTGGACCAGTAGCAAGAGAATTAAGAGAAAAACAATTCATGAAAATCGTTTCATTAGCACCAGAAGTATTATAAGGAGGTGTCGGCTGTGTCTACTAAAAAAATCAAAAAAGGTGATACCGTTAAGGTTATAACCGGTAAAGATAAAGGCAAAGAAGGCAAAGTAATTGCTGTTATGGATAATAAGGTATTAGTGGAAGGCGTGAATATGGTAACAAAACATACGAAGGCCAGCCAGTCTAATCCGAAGGGTGGAATCATTCACCAAGAAGCACCAATTGATATTTCCAACGTTATGTACGTGCATAAAGGCAAGGTAACCAGAATTGGCTTCACAACCAGAGAAGGTAAAAATGGAATCGAAAAAGTACGTATTGCGAAATCAACCGGCGATATAATCGACTAATTCTAAGAGAGGAGGTCTCATAAGTTGACTAGATTAAAAGAAACTTATATGAATGAAATTATTGACAGCATGACCAAAAAGTTCGGATATAAGAATCCTATGGAAGTGCCGAAATTAGATAAAATCGTAATTAACATGGGCGTTGGCGAAGCAAGAGAAAATTCCAAGCTTTTGGATGCTGCACTTAAGGATCTGGAAATCATATCTGGACAAAAACCTGTCGTAACAAGAGCAAAGAAATCTGTGGCTAACTTTAAAATAAGAGAAGGCATGCCAATTGGCTGTAAAGTTACATTAAGAGGCGATAAAATGTATGAATTTGCAGATCGTCTTATCAATTTAGCTTTACCTCGTGTACGTGACTTTAGAGGTGTTAATCCAAACGCATTTGATGGAAGAGGAAATTATGCCCTTGGTATTAAGGAACAAGTTATTTTCCCTGAAATCGAATATGATAAGATTGATAAGGTTAGAGGCATGGACATTATTTTCGTAACCACCGCTAAAACTGATGAAGAAGCCCGTGAATTGCTGACATTATTCGGTATGCCATTCAAAAAATAGTTAGGAGGGAATTCCATGGCAAAAACGTCAATGAAGGTTAAGCAACAGCGTACACAAAAGTTCTCTACCAGAGAATACAACCGTTGCAGAATCTGTGGTCGTCCACATGCTTATTTGAGAAAATACGGAATTTGCAGAATCTGCTTCCGTGAATTAGCATATAAAGGACAAATACCAGGTGTTAAAAAAGCAAGCTGGTAGGAAACAAGGAAGGAGGCAAATGACATGACAATGAGTGATCCTATTGCAGATATGCTTACAAGAATCCGTAATGCCAATACTGCAAAACATGATACAGTAGATATACCTGCATCAAAAATGAAGATAGCTATTGCTGATATTCTTTATAGAGAAGGTTATATCAAAAAGTATGAAATAGAAGAAGTAGATAACATTAAAACAATTCATATTACATTAAAATATGGAAAAGATAAGAATGTTAAGATTATTACAGGCCTTAAGAGAATTTCTAAGCCAGGTCTTCGTGTTTATGCTAGCAAAGACGAACTTCCAAAAGTACTTGGAGGTCTTGGTATAGCTATTATATCTACGAATAAGGGCGTTGTTACTGATAAAGAAGCAAGAAAGCTTAACGTAGGCGGAGAAGTATTAGCGTTCATCTGGTAGTAGTAGGTCCTCTGACTTTGTCCATATAAAAGTAGAACGAACGAAACTTAAGTGTATGGATATTAGAAAGCGGATAATAGAGAATGAGATACGATAGATCGATCCTACAATAAATTATAGGAGGTGCGGGCATGTCACGTATAGGAAGAATGCCTATCGCTATACCTGCAGGCGTAACTGTAGATGTAGCAGAAAATAATAAAGTTACAGTAAAAGGTCCTAAGGGAACTCTTGAAAGAGTATTACCTTCTGAGATGGACATTAAAGTAGAGGAATCTCAAGTTATTGTTTCTAGACCAAACGATTTAAAGAGAATAAAGTCTTTACATGGTCTTACGAGAACATTAATTGCCAATATGATAACCGGCGTTACGCAAGGTTATGAAAAAGTGCTTGAAATCAACGGTGTTGGTTACAGAGCAGCAAAATCCGGCAAAGAATTAACTTTAACACTTGGATATTCTCATCCGGTAGTTATGGTTGATCCTGAAGGTGTTGAAACCGTATTAGACGGACAGAACAAAATCATCGTAAAAGGTATTGATAAAGAAAAAGTTGGCCAATACGCTGCTGAAATCAGAGATAAGAAGAGACCGGAACCTTATAAGGGCAAAGGTATTAAATATGCTGATGAAGTGATTAGACGTAAAGTTGGTAAGACTGGTAAGAAATAATTGGAGGTGAAATACAATGGTTAGTAAAGAATCAAGATCTGAAATTCGTGTAAAGAAGCATAGAAAATTACGTAATCGTTTCACCGGAACTCCTGAAAGACCACGTTTGGCTGTGTTTAGAAGTAATAATCATATGTACGCTCAAATTATTGACGATACAGTTGGTCATACTTTGGTATCAGCTTCTACACTTCAAAAGGATGTTAAGGCTGAACTCGAAAAAACAAACGATGTGGCTGCTGCAGCATATTTAGGTACTGTAATTGCTAAAAGAGCATTGGAAAAAGGTATTAAAACGGTTGTCTTTGACAGAGGCGGCTTTATATATCATGGAAAAGTAAAAGCATTAGCAGATGCAGCCAGAGAAGCTGGTCTGGAATTCTAAGCAAGGAGGAAAACACATGAAACGTACAATCGTTGATGCTAGTCAACTGGATTTAGAAGATAAAGTAGTATCAATCAAACGTGTTACTAAAGTAGTTAAGGGTGGACGTAATTTCAGATTTACAGCTTTAGTAGTAGTTGGTGACAAAAATGGACACGTTGGTGCAGGCCTGGGTAAAGCAGCAGAAATTCCGGAAGCTATTCGTAAAGGTAAAGAAGATGCTATGAAGAAATTGATTACCGTTCCTATCGATGAGAATGGCAGCATACCTCATGATTATGTTGGTAAATTCGGAAGCTCTTCTGTATTATTAAAGCGTTCCCCGGAAGGTACTGGTGTTATCGCAGGAGGTCCGGCACGTAGCGTTCTTGAACTTGCAGGCTTTAAAAATATCCGTACAAAATCACTTGGCTCAAACAATAAGCAGAACGTAGTTCTTGCTACAATTGATGGATTAAGTCAGTTAAAGACTCCTGAGGAAGTAGCTAAGCTTCGCGGTATTTCTGTAGAAGATATGTTAGGTTAGGAGGACTTAAAATGGCAGGAAAATTAAAAATAACTTTAGTAAAGTCTACGATAGGTGCTATCCCTAAGCACAAGAAAACAGTAGAAGCATTAGGTCTTAGAAAGCCTAATCAGTCTGTTGAAAAGCCGGATAATGCCGCAATCAGGGGTATGGCTGATCAGGTTAGACATTTAGTAAAGGTTGAAGAGATATAATATAAACAAGTAAGGAGGTGTACTCGATGAATTTATCAGAATTAAGACCGGCAGAGGGCTCCAAACACAGCAACAATTTCAGAAGAGGACGTGGACATGGTTCGGGTAATGGTAAAACAGCCGGAAAAGGCCATAAAGGTCAGAAAGCCCGTTCCGGAGCACCCAGAGTAGGTTTTGAAGGTGGTCAGACTCCATTTATCAGAACATTACCAAAGAGAGGTTTCAAGAATAGAAATACAAAAGAAATCGTTGCAATTAACGTTGATAAATTAAATAGATTTGAAGATGGTGCTCTTGTTACCATTGAATCATTAGTAGAAACTGGTATCATTAAAAACCCGAAAGATGGTGTGAAGATTCTAGGAAATGGAGAACTTACCAAGAAGCTTGATGTAAAGGTTAACGCATTCAGTGAAAGCGCTATAGAAAAGATCAAAGCACTTGGTGGAAATGCTGAGGTGATTTAGGATATGTTTAAAACGTTCCGAAATGCTTTAAAGATTAAAGATATAAGAAATAAATTGGTGTATACTTTTGTAGCGCTGATTTTAGTAAGACTTGGTTCTCAACTTCCTGTACCGCGTATCGATAGAGAATATTTTTCCCAGTGGATTGGCAATCAGACTTCTTTAGGATTCTTTGATACTTTAACAGGTGGTTCTTTTACGCAAATGTCCATATTTGCTTTAAATATTACACCATATATTACATCTTCTATCATTATGCAGCTCCTTACCATAGCCATACCAAAGCTGGAGGAGTTACAAAAAGAAGGAGAAGATGGAAGAAGAAAAATTGCAGAATATACACGTTATGTAACGATTTTATTATCAGTGATAGAATCTGTTGCTATGGCTATTGGATTTGGTAATTCTAACTTGCTGGATGGCGGTCTTACCCCCAGCAATGTTATAATTATCGTATCATCCTTAACTGCAGGTTCTGCATTTTTAATGTGGTTAGGTGAAAGAATTACAGAAAAAGGCGTTGGGAATGGTATTTCAATAATCCTTTTGATTAATATTGTTGCTAGAATGCCAAATGATTTTTCAAATCTTTATAAGCAATTTATAGCTGGTGCATCCAATGTTCTCAATGGTTTAATCGCCGCAGTGGTAATTATCGTTGTTGTTGTAGGCGTTGTGGCATTCATCGTTTTGATGCAGGATGCACAGAGAAAAATACCAGTACAATATGCTAAGAAAGTACAAGGAAGGAAAATGATAGGCGGACAGTCTAGTCATATTCCTTTAAGAGTGAATACAGCAGGTGTTATCCCGGTTATCTTTGCCGGGTCATTAATGCAGTTTCCAATTGTCATTTCATCCTTTTTTGGCGTGAGCCCGGCAAGAGCTTATATTTGGCCTAAAATATTGTACTTATTAGACCAGAGAACCTGGTGCAATTTTAAAAGTTTTGGCGAATTTAAATATTCCCTTGGTTTACTAATATATATTGTATTAGTAATCTTCTTTGCATATTTTTATACTTCTATTACATTTAATCCTATTGAAGTATCAAATAATATGAAGAAGCAAGGCGGATTTATCCCTGGCATACGTCCAGGTAAGCCAACCACGGAATACTTAACGAAAGTACTGAATTACATTATTTTTATCGGCGCTGTTGGTCTTACAATAGTAGCAGTAATTCCTATTTTCTTTTCCGGAGCTTTCGGAGCAGACGTATCTTTTGGCGGAACATCCTTAATCATCGTCGTAGGCGTTGTTCTCGAAACAATTAAGCAAATTGAATCACAAATGTTAGTACGTCATTACAAAGGATTCTTAAACGATTGACAGACATAATAAATGTGCAAGGCGGGGCTTGGCTCCGCCCTTTGCAGATTGATGGTGCAAGAAGCACAGATAGGAGTTAAGGAATGAGAATAATTATGTTAGGTGCTCCTGGTGCCGGTAAGGGTACTCAGGCCAAAAGAATCGCTGATAAATACAAGATTCCTCACATTTCTACCGGAGATATTTTCAGAGCCAATATAAAAAACGGTACTGAGCTGGGCCAAAAAGCAAAAGCCTATATGGATCAGGGTTTACTGGTTCCGGACGATTTGGTAGTGGATCTGGTAGTAGACAGAATCAAGCAGGATGATTGTGTTAACGGCTATGTATTTGACGGGTTTCCCAGAACTATACCTCAGGCGGAAGCTTTAGATGCTGCGCTGAAAGAATTAAACGAAAAAATTGATTATGTAGTAAACGTAGAGGTACCGGATTCCAATATTGTGGAAAGGATGTCCGGTCGCAGAGCCTGTTTAAAATGTGGCGCAACTTATCATCTTCAGTATATTCCCACAAAAGTAGAGGGTATCTGCGATGACTGTGGCTCTGAATTGGTTTTGAGGGATGATGACAAACCAGAAACCGTACGAAAAAGACTTCGTGTATATCATGAGCAAACACAGCCTTTAATTGATTACTACAAAAAACAAGGGATTTTGGTTGAAGTTGACGGAACAAAAGATATAGCTGAAGTATTTGAAGCTATTGAGTGTATTTTGGAACAATAAGGTTTACGAAAACCTTATGATTTATTACAATAGGA
The DNA here is from genome assembly GCA_047777345.1 of Lachnoclostridium sp. Taxonomy (GTDB): domain Bacteria; phylum Bacillota; class Clostridia; order Lachnospirales; family Lachnospiraceae; genus Anaerocolumna. The sequence continues at coordinate 147,529 of JBKEEJ010000005.1, forward strand.
ATAGGAGAGTTTATGTCAGTAATTATTAAATCGGAAAAAGAAATTGAATTAATGCGAGAAGCTGGCAGAATCCTGGCTATTGTACATGAAGAGCTGGAAAAGTTTTTAAGGCCCGGTATATCTACCCTGGAGATTGACAAAAAAGCGAACGAGATAATCAGAAGCTATGGCTGTATACCATCCTTTTTAAACTATAATGGTTTTCCTGCCTCAATCTGCGTATCCATAAATGATCAGGTAGTACATGGAATACCTAATAAGAATACATTTTTGAAAGATGGAGATATTGTCAGTTTAGATGCAGGTGTTATTTATAAGGGCTATCAATCTGATGCTGCAAGAACCTGGGCAATTGGAGAAGTCAGTGAGGAAGCCGCTAAGCTTATCAAAGTTACCGAACAAAGTTTTTACGAAGGTATTAAATATGCAAAAGCAGGCAATCATTTAAATGACATCTCTGGTGCCATCCAGGATTATGTGGAATCCTTTGGTTTTTCTGTAGTCAGGGATCTGGTAGGTCACGGAATCGGCAAAAACATGCATGAAGAACCTCAAATACCGAATTTCAGACAAAAAGGAAGAGGCATCCGTTTGGAAGCCGGAATGACTCTTGCAATCGAACCAATGGTAAACATGGGAAGATGCGATGTTTGCTGGGAAGATGATGATTGGACAGTGGTAACGGAAGACGGCAGTTTGTCAGCCCATTATGAGAATACAATTCTCATAACAGACGGAGAACCGGAAATATTGTCCATCCGAAAATAAGGTTGACAAATTTGTTATAATAATAGCAAGAACCGGCTTTATTACCCGGTAGAAAGACGAATATAAGCAAAATGGAGATTCTATATGTTTTCATATGAATTCGGCAGTATAGTAATATCAAAAGCCGGCCATGACAAAGGTGAAGTTTATGTCATACTGAAATCAGATGAGAAATATGTATATTTAATGAATGGCAAAAACCGAACTTTTGATAGACCCAAGAAGAAGAACATAAAGCATGTACAATGTGTTAATTACACAGATAATGTTCTGTTGGAAAAACACCAGGGACAAATGAAAATAACAAATGAAGACGTCAAAAGAGCCATTAAGCTCTACTTAGAAAAATGTAGTCATTGTTAGTATGTAGTATGATTGTTATGGAAATGTAGTTGAGTGCATTTCTTCATATCATGGAGGTGACATAATGTCAAAATCAGATGTAGTGGAAATTGAAGGAACGGTAATTGAAAAATTACCAAATGCCATGTTCCAGGTAGAATTAGAGAATGGGCATAGAGTTTTAGCACATATTAGTGGAAAACTGCGTATGAACTTCATAAAAATTGTACCGGGAGATAAGGTTACGTTAGAGCTGTCTCCTTATGATTTGACAAAAGGCAGAATTGTTTGGCGTGACAAGTAATCAGAATATTTTTCAAGTAAAAAATTTGTAATATTTTACTTGATATATTTTTGTAACGGTGTTATAATGATAAACGGACTTTTTTTGAAAGGAGTGAATTACTGTGAAGGTAAGGTCATCAGTAAAACCCATCTGTGAAAAGTGCAAGATAATAAAGAGAAAGGGAAGCATCAGAGTGATCTGTGAAAATCCCAGACACAAACAAAGACAGGGCTAATATCCAGGCTTATTTCCAATAGAAGAGCCGGCCAGTCGGCGGCCTTTTATTGTTCTTTATATATATAGGTATAGTTCTTGCTTTTTGTGTTACAATTTGCATTTTTTGCAATTGTGATATTGTGGACAATTTTATTAATTGTTTTGAAAATAGAGTACGCAGGGTATTAACTGTGTAGGTCATGTCATTCTCATGAGTTTTCAGCAAGCTTAAGGGTTTCCCTTATCCTTGTCACAATTTAAAGCGGCTGCGCAATGAAACACTTGGAAGGGTTGTTCATTGCAATTAAAATAAATTTAAATATTTTTTTTTGAATGTAACATTTAATTTCAATGAGTGAAAACTTGAGTATGCATTTCACCATATATTTGCGTTGCGATATATGATACGCGGGGAGTCACTCATATTTAAAAACCAACGGAGGTGTAATACGCACATGGCTCGTATAAGTGGTGTAGATTTACCAAGAGAGAAACGCGTAGAGATAGGTCTTACTTATATCTATGGTATCGGTAGAGCAAGTTCCAACCGTATCCTGAAAGAAGCTAACGTTAATCCAGACACACGTGTCAGAGATTTGACCGACGAAGAAGTTGCCAGAATTCGTGATGTCATTGATGCAACACAAGTTGTTGAAGGTGATTTAAGAAGAGAAATAGCTCTTAACATCAAGAGATTACAGGAAATCGGATGTTACAGAGGAATTCGACACAGAAAAGGCCTTCCTGTTCGTGGTCAGAGAACAAAAACAAACGCTAGAACAAGAAAAGGACCAAAGCGTACAGTTGCAAATAAGAAGAAGTAATTTCATTAATGGAATTCCTAAATAAGGCATAAAGGGATTTCGTTCTTTTGTGCTGGAGAATTTTAATAAGTAAAATCAACAAGTTGTTTAATAGAATTTATTTTGATCAGATTCATGTTGATTCTATGCTTGTATGAACTTGATGTGACAAAATCGTCACGCTGTAATTAAAGTAGTTAAGAAATCCATAGGAGGGTTTGTTAAATGGCTAAAAAGTTAGCAAAAAAAGTGACTAAGAAACGTGTCAAAAAGAACGTAGATCATGGACAGGCACATATTCAGTCATCTTTTAATAATACAATTGTTACTCTGACAGATTCAGAAGGCAATGCTATTTCCTGGTCTAGTGCCGGTGGATTAGGATTCAGAGGATCCAGAAAATCCACACCATATGCGGCTCAGATGGCAGCAGAAGCAGCAGCAAAAGCAGCATTGGTTCATGGTTTACGTTCCGTAGACGTTATGGTAAAAGGCCCCGGTTCAGGTAGAGAAGCTGCCATTCGTGCGCTTCAGGCTTGCGGTATTGAAGTAACTAGTATTAAGGATGTCACTCCGGTTCCTCATAACGGATGTAGACCTCCGAAACGCAGAAGAGTCTAATAGGAGGTAGTAAAGATGGCAAGAGACATGGGTCCTGTTTTAAAAAGATGCAGATCACTTGGTCTGGAACCTGTATACTTAGGTATAGATAAGAAGTCTAAAAGAACTTCAGTAAGATCTGGAAAGAAAATGAGCGAATATGGCCTTCAGCTAAGAGAGAAGCAGAAAGCTAAATTTATTTATGGTGTTCTGGAAAAACCTTTCAGAAACAATTTTGAAAAAGCTAAGAAAATGAAATATGGTACAACTGGTGAAAATCTTTTGATTCTTCTTGAACTTAGACTGGATAACGTACTTTTCCGTTTAGGTTTTGCCAGAACCAGAAGCGAAGCCAGACAGATTGTTGACCACAAACATGTTTTGGTAAATGGAAAATGCATTAATATTCCATCCTATACTGTGAAAGCTGGAGACGTTATTGAAATCAAAGAAAAATGCAAGAGCGCTCAAAGATATAAAGACATATTGGAAGTAACAGCTGGCAGAACAGTACCAGCTTGGCTTGAAGCTGATCAAGAAGCTCTTAAGGGCACAGTAAAAGAAATCCCTTCAAGAGATCAAATTGATGTACCGGTAAATGAAATGCTTATCGTCGAGTTGTATTCTAAGTAATCATTGATCGTATCATAATAACCCAAAAGGAGGGTCCGATTGTGTTTGATTTCGAAAAACCGAAAATTGAAATTGCAGAAATTTCTGAAGATAAAAAATTTGGACGTTTTGTAGTGGAACCTTTGGAACGAGGATACGGTACAACCTTGGGTAATTCTTTAAGAAGAATTATGCTTTCATCCTTACCCGGTGCTGCAGTAAGCCAAGTTAAGATTGATGGCGTGGTTCATGAATTCAGTGCAATTCCTGGTGTAAAAGAAGATGTTACTGAAATTATTTTGAATTTAAAGAGTTTAGCAATCAAAAATAATAGCGAGACGAATGAACCAAAGACGGCTTATATCGAATTTGAAGGGGAAGGCGTTGTGACAGCAGGGGATATTCAAGCAGATCCTGATATTGAGATTCTAAACCCTGAGTTACCAATTGCAACTTTAAATGGCGGTAATGACAGTAAATTGTATATGGAATTAACCATTACAAAGGGTAGAGGATATGTTAGTGCGGATAAAAACAAGAATGATGATCTACCGATTGGGGTAATTCCCATAGATTCCATCTATACTCCTGTTGAACGTGTTAATTTAAATGTTGAGAATACCCGAGTTGGTCAGATTACTGACTACGATAAGCTTACACTTGACGTATATACCAACGGAACTTTGGCTCCTGATGAAGCTGTCAGTTTAGCTGCTAAGGTTTTAAGTGAACATCTCAATGCATTCATTGACCTTTCTGAAAATGCTAAAACTGCAGAAATAATGATTGAAAAAGAAGATAATGAGAAAGAAAAAGTTCTTGAAATGAGTATTGACGAACTAGAATTATCCGTTCGTTCTTACAATTGCTTAAAGAGAGCCGGTATCAATACGGTTCAGGAATTAACGAACAAAACTTCTGAAGATATGATGAAGGTCAGAAATCTTGGTCGCAAGTCTCTGGAAGAAGTACTTGCAAAACTGAAAGAACTCGGATTATCACTCAGTTCAAGCGATGACTAAAACAGAAGTTAAAGGAGGGAACAAAATGGCAGGCTATAGAAAACTTGGAAGAACATCCAACCAGAGAAAAGCGTTGCTTAGAAACCAAGTAACGAATTTATTATATAATGGTAAAATTATTACTACCGAAGCGAAAGCAAAAGAAATCCGCAGAATCGCTGAGAGCATGATAGCTTTGGCTGTGAAAGAAAAGGACAATTTTGAAACGGTAACAGTAAAAGCAAAAGTTGCCCGTAAGGATAAAGACGGAAAAAATGTAAAAGAAGTTGTTAACGGTAAAAAGGTTACTGTTTTTGATGAAGTTGAAAAAACAATCAAAAAAGACAGCGCATCCCGCCTTCATGCAAGAAGACAGATGTTAAAATTCCTTTACCCAGTAACGGAAGTTCCGAAAGAAGCAGCTGGTAGAAAGAAAAATACCAAGACTGTTGATCTTACAGACAAGTTATTTGATGAAATCGCTCCAAAGTATGCAAGCCGTAACGGCGGTTATACCAGAATCGTAAAGATTGGACCACGTAAAGGCGATGCAGCTATGGAAGTATTAATCGAGTTAGTATAATTGCATTAAATATAAAAAAGAGAGCTGTTTCAACGAAAATTGAAACAGCTCCTTTTAGTATTTTTAGTATTATTGAATTTTCATTATAGATTTGAATAAAAACAGTGCTTAAGAAATAATTAAAAACAGCCATATTAAAGTATCATAAAAATATAGAAAATAATTATTTTAGCAGTTTAAAAGAAGGATAATAGCGAAGTATAACTTTGCCCAGTATTTTATCTTTACTTACAAAGGTGTTTTTCCAGTATCTTGAATCCAGGGAAATATTACGGTTGTCACCCAGCATAAAATAGGAATCTTCCGGTACTTTATAAGGGCCATAGTCACCAACCGGTTTTTCTTTCAGATAATCTTCTTGCAGCGGCTCTTTGCTATTGTTTATGTATACTTTACCATCTTTGATTTCCACGGTTTCACCCGGCAGCCCAATAATTCTTTTTAAGTAAGTCTGACTTTCATCATCGGGAAATGGGAAAATAACAATATCACCCCTTTTAGGGTCTGAAAACAAATAGGATAGCCGGAAGGCAAATACCCGGTCATGAGTCATTACGGTGTTTTCCATGGAAGCAGTGGGCACTTGTGCGTTTACAATGACAAAATTATTTAAAATAAAGGAAATAGCAAGTGCTATCAGGATAACCTTTAACCAGTCCAGCACTTCATTCTTTTTATCACTCATATTATTTTATTATCCTTTCTGTAGTTTCAATGCTTGCTATTTTGCTGTAATACTAAAGTTACTATATTACGATATTTGGAAAAAGTCAAATTTAAAAATCTTAATTTTTTATTACTGAAAAATTCGTTGCAAATATTTATATTATACCTTACAATGTAGAAAGCTAAGAACAAGTAATTATATTCTGCAAGTTTAATAAAGAAGGTTAAATCAATGGGAATGATAAAAGCACAAAATTTAACATTTGAATATATAAGACGGGATGAAGATGGTAATGTGGAATCCATAAACCGGGCTATTGATCATGTGGATATCGATGTTAACCAGGGAGATTTTGTGGCAATATTAGGACATAATGGTTCGGGTAAATCCACCATGGCCAAGCATATTAACGCTATTTTAACACCAACGGAAGGAACCGTTTGGGTGAATGGCATGAATACCAGGGATGAGGATAAAATATGGGATATCAGGCAAACGGCGGGAATGGTTTTTCAAAATCCGGACAACCAGATTATCGGAACTGTGGTAGAAGAAGACGTAGGATTTGGAGCAGAAAATTTGGGAGTGCCCACAGAGGAAATCTGGAAAAGGGTTGAAGAAAGTCTTAAGGCCGTTGGAATGTATGAATACCGGAAACATTCCCCCAACAAGTTATCAGGGGGACAAAAACAAAGAGTTGCTATTGCGGGAATTATGGCCATGAAACCTCAGTGTATCGTTTTGGACGAACCCACTGCCATGTTAGATCCTATCGGACGAAAAGAAGTAATAAAAACCGTTTTGGAGTTAAATAAAAAGGAGAAAGTTACGGTTTTATTAATTACTCACTATATGGAAGAGGTCATTTATGCTGACAAGGTAATCGTAATGGATAAGGGAAAGGTTGTAATGCAGGGAACTCCCAGAGAAATCTTTTCCCGAGTGGATGAATTAAAGCAATACCGGCTGGCAGTGCCTCAGGTAACAGAACTTGCATACGAACTAAAAAAAAGCGGTCTAAATATTCCGGAAGGAATACTGACGGTAGAAGAACTGGTTGAGGCAATTGCCGATATTGCTTTATAAGAGCAGTTTGCAGCCAAAAGCCGCAGGGAGGTTACTATGTTAATGATTATAGACAAACTGAATTATATATACAATCCGGGCAATGCTTATGAAAAACATGCTTTAAAAGATATAAATCTGGTTATTAATGAAGGTGACTTTATAGGCTTAATCGGCCACACCGGATCCGGCAAGTCAACGCTGACACAGCATTTAAACGGACTGCTAAGGGCTACCAGCGGATCCATATACTACAGAGGCCAGGATATATATGCTGACAACTACAATATGAAAGAGTTAAGGAGCAAGGTGGGACTGGTTTTTCAGTATCCGGAACATCAGTTATTTGAAACTACTGTTTATAAGGATGTTAGTTTTGGACCAAGGAATTTGGGATTAGAGCCTTTGGAGGTTGATTTAAGAACCTATGAGGCCATTAAGATGGTAGGATTAAGTGACGAAATTCTGGATGTGTCTCCCTTTGAATTATCCGGCGGACAAAAAAGAAGGGTGGCTATCGCCGGCGTACTGGCAATGAAACCGGAATTGCTGATTTTGGACGAACCAACTGCAGGGCTTGATCCCAAAGGCAGAGATGAGATATTAGAACAGATTGCCAAACTCCATAGGCAGAATCATATTACCATTATATTGGTTTCTCACAGCATGGAAGATGTGGCCAAATATGCCAACAGGCTGGTGGTTATGAATAAAGGGGAAATTGTTTATGACGATAATCCCCATAATGTTTTTCAGCACTATAAAGAGCTGGAACAAATCGGTCTGGCCGCACCACAGGTTACCTATGTTATGAATGAACTAAAAAATAGAGGGTTGCCTGTCAATACTTCTGCAACCACGGTGGAAGAAGCAAAGGACGAAATCCTGCGGGCTTTGAAAACACATTATAACTAAAAAGGAAGAGAAAGAATGATAAAAGATATTACCATAGGACAGTATTATCCGGCGGATTCCATTCTGCATAAACTGGACCCCAGGGTAAAACTAATCGGGACAATTGCTTATATCATATCCTTATTTACCATTCGTAATTATGGGTATTTGCTTGCCGTGTTATTTTTGTTTTGCATGATCGGGCTTTCGAAAGTACCCTTTAAGTTCATTGTCAGAGGGTTAAAGCCCATTATGATGTTGCTCCTTTTTACCGTTGTATTTACATTATTTTTAACCCCAGGTACCACAGTATTGCGGTTTGGGGTTTTAAAGATAACGAAAGAAGGTATCAACACATCTGTTTTGATGACAATCCGTCTGGTATTTTTAATATTAGGTTCTTCGATAATGACGTTTACCACAACACCCAATCATTTGACAGATGGTTTGGAGCGGGTTATGTGGCCCCTTAGGCGGATAAAAGTACCGGTACACGAAATATCCATGATGATGTCCATAGCACTGCGGTTTATTCCAATTTTAATGGAGGAAACAGATAAAATTATGAAAGCCCAGATGGCCAGGGGAGCAGACTTTGAAAGCGGTGGCTTAATGAAACGGGCCAAAAGTCTCATTCCTTTGTTGGTACCATTGTTCGTATCTGCTTTCCGGCGTGCGAATGATTTGGCTATGGCTATGGAAGCCAGGTGTTACAGAGGGGGAGAAGGGCGTACCAAAATGAAGCCATTAAAATATGCCACCAGGGATATGGTCGCTTATTTTATATTAATTCTTTATCTGGTGGGAATATATCTGATAAACCGATATATTAGGTAGTGTTTTACGGGTAACTATTATGATATGAGTATGAGGTTTATATTTATGGGTGCTTATACTTGCTTAAGCTTCTTAAGTCTGACATATAAGTTTGATAATCAGAAGAAACATAATGGGAGTAATTATGAAAAGAGTAATGTTAATTGTGGCGTATGATGGAACCAATTACGCTGGCTGGCAAATACAGCCTAATGCGGTAACAATAGAAGAAGTCTTAAACCGTACCCTTTCCGAACTGCTGCAGGAGGAAATAACGGTAATCGGTGCCAGCAGAACGGATTCGGGAGTCCATGCGTTAGGTAATGTGGCCGTATTTGATACCAGCAGTAAGATACCCGGTGAAAAAATATCCTATGCATTAAACCAAAGACTTCCGAAGGATATTGTAATTCAGGATTCCAGAGAAGTCCCCCTTGATTTTCATCCCAGACACTGTAACAGTAAAAAAACTTATCAGTATCAGATATTAAACAAGAGGTTTCCGGTGCCTACAAAACGTTTGTATGCTCATTTTGTCCATTACCCTCTTAATACAGAGGCCATGCAAGAAGCTTCCTCCTATTTAATTGGAGAACACGATTTTAAAAGCTTTTGTTCCGTGAAAACCCAGGCTGAGAGTACGGTACGGACTATCTATGATATTAGGGTTCAAAAAGACGGAGATATGATAACGATTACCATATCCGGCAACGGTTTTTTATATAATATGGTCCGTATTATTACGGGTACTTTGCTGGAAGTAGGCCTTGGCCGTTATCATCCTTCCTGTGTAAAAGAAATTCTCGACAAAAAGGACCGGCAGTTTGCGGGCCCTACGGCACCTGCCCATGGCCTGACGCTGCTTAAGATAGAATATCCGGATTTGGGATAATTTATCTGACAATTTTTTCTTTTATTTTTTAGCAAAAGTATTATATAATCCATTATGTAAATAATAAAAACAGGCCGTTTTAATAATTAATTACAGTAAAATAGCGGAAAATATATTGACACGCCTGGATGTATGTATTATAATACTGTGATGTGACGTGAAAATACTTGAGCCCAGCCCCGGTAGAGTATTTTAACATATATATTAACTTAATAATTAACTATGATAATGAATGATTTTTGAGATTAAATTAATCTAAGGAGGGTACCCAATGAAAAGCTTTATGGCTAATCCAGCTGCGATTGAAAGAAAATGGTATGTTATAGATGCTAGCGGTCATACTTTAGGACGTCTTTCATCTGAAATTGCAAAGATATTAAGAGGCAAAAACAAACCTATTTACACACCTTTTGTTGATACAGGTGATTATGTAATCGTCGTAAATGCTGATAAAATAAAAGTAACGGGAAAAAAATTAGATCAGAAAGTATACTATAATCACTCCAATTATGTAGGTGGTATGAGAGAAACCACATTAAGAGAATTAATGAATAAAAAACCCTGCGAAGCACTTAGACTTGCAGTAAAAGGTATGCTTCCGAAAGGACCTTTAGGAAGACAGATGATCAAAAAATTACATGTATACGCTGGACCTGAGCATGAGAACGCAGCTCAGAAACCGGAAGTATTAGAGATTAAATATTAATCGTAAGGGTGAAAGGAGGAAATTACATTGGCTACTGCAAAATATTACGGAACAGGAAGAAGAAAAAGCAGTGTTGCAAGAGTTTACTTAGTACCTGGTACTGGTAAAGTTGTTATAAATAAAAGAGACATGGATGACTATTTTGGTCTTGAAACATTAAAGACAATTGTACGCCAACCTTTGGTTGTTACAGATACAGTTGATAAATTTGATGTTCTTGTAAATGTACGCGGAGGTGGTTTCACCGGCCAGGCTGGTGCAATCAGACATGGAATTTCCAGAGCGTTATTACATGTTGATCAGGACTACCGTCCGGCATTAAAGAAAGCAGGATTCTTAACAAGAGATCCAAGAATGAAGGAAAGAAAGAAATACGGTCTCAAAGCCGCACGTCGTGCTCCACAGTTTAGTAAGAGATAATCGGTTGTCGACATACACAAAAGTATGTTTACAATTACAAAGTTTGTTCACGAAAGATACAGAGCGTCAGACTGGGAAACCAGCCTGGCGTTTTTTATTTTGTGCAAAATAATCCCGACCGCCACAAACATTCCTCAAAATCCAACAACCAATAATCCCCTGCAGCCTCAGAAAAATCAATATATATAAAAATATAAATAAATATACCTCCCCTATGCATATCGCACTTACATCTCATATAATTGATCCTAATTTTTCCACGAGCAAACTTTGTCATTCTTCACTGCTCACGAGCAAACTTGCTTGTCATTTTCTCATTTTTTATCTCTTTTTTTCTATTTTTTAAGGTAAATGCAACCCGCGAGCAAACTTTGTCACTCGAAGTAACTTAACAGCGAGTATGTCTTGCAACCACTACGCTTTCATCACGAGCAAACTTTGTCACTACGTGAGCAAACTCGTGTGTAACTGAACAGAGTAAAAAATAAAAAATGACATAAAAATAAAGTGTAAATTTCAGAAATACGTATTCTTTAGTATTTAGACAAATATTCAATTGAACTAGGTTATATAATTTAATAGATACTATATATTGAAAACTCCCATGTATCTACGTTAACATCACATCCAAGAAGTATGAAAGAAAGGAAGATTTATATGGCGAAAAGAGATACTACTTGGACTAGTGGCTAAGTATAAAAGGTTTTTGTCTGAAAATCGTGGTGCAGTGGTGAATTAGCCTCTTACAAGCCTTGGCTTATCAATACAAGACTTCCCGTCAAAAGGCAGGGTATCACGTGTGAAAGGCTGGAAGACTAATAGAATACATCATTTCTTTTCAGATATTCAAACGAGATGTTTCTATATGTTCGAATGGGATGATGAAATAGTAGATATTAGAGAACATTATCCTCTTTTAGATTTAGTAGAGGTAGTGAAAGAGAATAAAGACCTTAAACAAGATTTCTTTACTAATGAAGAGCCTCCATATATTCTTACTACTACATTCTTGCTAACTTTGAAGAAATCATAAATATGTTGCAAGAACTGTAAAATCATCAAGTGAGTTAGAGAAAAAGTCTGTATTAGAAAGACTGGAAATAGAAAGGCGATACTGGGCAGCAAAAGAAATTGATTTTGGAATAATTACTCAAAAAGAAATCCCTATTAAAATGGTAAAAAATATAGAGTGGATACACTCAAAGTTTATATACCTATGAAGAAAGAGGTTTAACAGAAAAGTTCACTGGAGAATTATTGCACCATTCTAATTGATAAATTTAGAGACAGTAATTATTCAATCAGAAAGATAACTTCAGATTTTGATAAAGAAAATAATGTATCAGATGGAACAGGCTTATTCATATTTAAATACCTTCTAGCATCTAAACATAATTACCATTGAAATGAATGAATTATAGATATAACAAAAAGTCGTCCTAAAATTATTATTGATTGGGGTGCTAGGTATGCTTCCAATCAATAGTGTAATCTTATACGAAACAAGTCAAGGCAAAATATATTACCGAATACTGTATTACTATAAAGATATCATCTATCTAATTGATATTTATGGTAACTCAATGCCTATTACAGTTTCAGAAACATTTATTCAGAGTGGGTTAAATGATGGCACTATACATGTTTTGGAGAATGAACCATATATGATTATCAAAGATGAAGAGGCTATCCCACCTAAACATAAGGCCATAAGAGATAAGGCTTATAATGCCATTAAAGACATTGTTACTATTGAACCTGACATTTACATTGCTGATAAGAGGGCTAAACTTGTCAGAGAATACGTTTATAATGTCATGAAGCAACTGTAATGAGATATTTAAAACGGTTTTGGCAGAGAGGTATGCACAAAAACTCTTTACTTCCTGATTATCATAATTGTGGCGGGAAACAAGGAAACAAGAAAAAAATAATACTTTTGTCATTACCCCCGAAACGATAAAGATTTTTAATACAGCACTTAATAGATTTTATTACAATTCATCACAGAAAGACTTTAACATTAACCTATGAACTTATGATTAAGGAATACTTTAGTGAAAATGGGGTGGTAAATGATGCCATTCCTACATTAAGGCAATTCAGATATTGGTTTAATAAGGAGAGAAGCATTCAAAAAGGAAGTATCTACTCGTCAAAGTCCAAAGCAATATGAATTACAACATAGGGGACTTACAGGATCTTCTACTGAAGAAGCATTTGGACCAGGAGCAATATTTCAAATAGATGCAACAGTAGGAGATGTTTATTTAGTATCCCAATATAATCGGAATTGGATTATAGGAAGGCCAGTTATATATACTGTTATGGATGTGTTTTCACGTTGTGTCGTAGGAATTAATATATCTTTGGAAGGGCCTAGTTGGATTGGAGCGAGTATTGCATTAATTAATGCTGCGTCAGACAAAGTATCCTTTTGCAGGAAGTACGGTATAGAGATTGGCAATGATGAGTGGAATTACTGCAGCACCCTGCCTGAAGCAATTATTGCAGATAGAGGAGAATTGGAAGGGGAAAACATAGAATCTTTAATATCAGCATTTGGAATAAAAATATTAAATACTAGCCCTTACAGAGGTGACATGAAGGGTATCATAGAGAGGTATTTTAATACTATAAACCAACATACCAAGCCTTTCATGCCCGGTGCAATTAAAAGTCAATATCGTGAAAGAGGAGAGCAAGATTACAGACTTTCAGCAGCCCTTGATTTAAGGCAGTTTACTCAAATTATAATAAAATGTGTATTGTATCATAATAATCATCACTATTTATCTAACTATACCAGAAGCGAAGATATGATTGCAGATGGTGTAGAACCAATACCCAAGTTAATCTGGGAATGGGGTGTTGCTAATAGAACAGGAAGGTTAAGAACTGTTGATGAAGATTTATTGAAATTAAATCTACTGCCAAGAGACAAAGCAACTGTGACACAGCACGGGATTAAGTTTAAAGGGATGCTATTTGGTTCTAAAACCTCATTAAAAGAACGATGGTTCGAGAAAGCAAGAAACAATGGATCTTGGAAAGTTGACATATCATATGATCCAAGGGATATGAGTTTTATTTATATCAAGTATGAAGATGGGAGAAAATTTGATAAGTGTTTTTTATTAGAACATCAGTCAAGATATAAAGAAAAATCTATTGAAGAAGTAACTTATCTAATGGAATATGAAAAAATGCAGGCAAAAGCCTCAAAAAAAGCAGAATTGCAAAATAAAATAGACTTATTAAATGACATAGAAGAAATAATTGAACAAGCGAAAGAAGAGACAAAAAATGAAGTTGAAGAAGGCATAAGCAAAAAGAGACGCATTCAGAATATCAGAGATAATCGCAATTTTGAGAAGCAGCAGGAGAGGAAACAAAATATTATCGAAATAAGATCAGAAGAACCAAATATAGTAGTTGAAGAAAAAGCCTATGGTAATGCCGAGCAAAATTTGGTCGAATTACTATTAAAGGCACAGAAGGAGGGAAAAGACCGTGCTGGATTTGATACATAATGCCCAATACAAAGAGCAGATTATTTCAGAATATAAAGGTAATCCATTTATAGAGGCATTGCCTCAAATCACATCTTCTGAAGAGGTAGTATCAAAGTTAGCAAATTTTCCTCCCTATAATAAAGAAGAAAGACAGTTAGATAATCAATACAGAGCCCATTTAGTGGGACGTCTATATGATGTCTTTCAGCCACTAGCGATACATTTAGATTTAGAAAGTAGAATCAGTAGAGTTATAAGACAGGGTTATGTAGCAAGAAATGTTTTGGATAAGTCCTTTGTTTCAAACAATTATCGCAGCACCGCAGGCTCTTTTACTTTACTTGGAGTATCAGGTATGGGGAAAACAACAGTTGTGAACAGAATATTATCCATGTATCCACAAGTAATCGTTCACTCTAAATACAAAGATATCCCACTTTCACGATATCAGGTAGTATATTTAAGGCTTGAATGCTCTTACGATGGAAGCATTAAAGGACTTTGTCTATCATTTTTTAGTAAGGTTGATGAGATATTAGGGACAGACTATTATTCACGATTTGGTAGTGGTAAACTTTCAGTGGATAATATGCTCGTTGCCATGAGCAATATTGCTAAAAGTATTTCATTAGGGCTTATTAGTAATTGATGAGATACAAAATCTTAGCAAGTCTAAGTCTGGAGGAGCCGATAGGATGCTGAATTTTTTTGTTACTCTAGTTAATACTATTGGCTTACCAGTATTATTAATAGGAACTCCTGAGGCTATGGGAGTATTGCAAGGGAAGTTCCGACAGGCAAGAAGGGGTTCAGGACAAGGAGATTTGGTATTTGAAAGGTTAGATAATGATATTAACTTCAAACTACTTGTAACCGCAATATGGGGCTATCAATGGACGAAAAGGCCTACTGCTCTGACTGATGAATTAATAGAGACCCTATATGATCAATCCCAAGGAATAATTGATATAACAGTGAAACTTTATGCCCTTGCTCAAACAAAGGCAATTTCAAGCGGGATTGAGACAATAACACCTGAATTAATTAAACAAGTGGCTGACGAAAGTTTAAGGCTGGTAAAGCCAATGCTAAATGCATTAAGGACAGGTAATGTAATGGAAATAGTAAAATATCCTGACATATATACTGGAAACATTGATTTAAGTTATGAATTGCCTAATTGGAATAGGTTTGTAATACCTACCACTTCCAAGGCATCTACAGTAGAAAATAATGAAAAGCCAGTGAAAGTTAGAACCAAGAAGGTGCCTCCAAGTGCAGAAAATGATATTAGAGTTATGGTGCAGAATAAGGAGGAAGATCTAACTGCTTATGATATATTGAAAAATCATGGGTTAATTAAAGGATTTGAAGTTATATGATGACTTTTTTTCCTACACCGTATCCAGATGAAATACTATATAGTGTTTTTGCCAGATATCATGAAAAAAGTCCAAATTTTAATGGAAGTGAAACTGCCAGGGATCTGTTTAATGTAAAGCGTATAGTTTGTAGCCTGGAATTCCCAACATTATTAGCAAATTTAGTCCGAAATATGCCCTTAAACAGTCCTTTTGATGTAGATAGGCTAATACTTGAACATACCTTATTTCCGTATTATACAGTCTTTTTAAGCCTTGAGAACAGGGGAATAATTAGACGGTATATGTTGCATGGGGATGTTGAAATATACAACAAAATAACAGGAATAATAAACCCACTGGCTGAAAATAAATTTCTAAGATTTTGTCCAAAATGCAATAAAGAAGATATGGAAAGATATGGCGAATTATATTGGCATAGGGTTCATCAGATAAGAGGCATCTATATTTGTCCTCACCATAAAATACCTATTTATAATAGCAGTGTATCATTTGAGGACAATAAATATAAATATATAGCAGCAACGGAAAGAAACTGTGTTGTTGAAACTGAGGTTGTGTATGAGCCAAAGACCTATGAAAAATTACTGATTATTGCAGAGGACATGAACTGGATTTTGAATAATCCTGAAATTAAAACAAAAATAAAAGAGCAGTATCTAAATCAGTTAAAGATATTAGAGTATGCTACAGTGAATGGAGGTTTACGCCAGAAAAATCTTATTACTGATTTTGAAACCTTTTGGGGCAGTGGGATTCTTGATGAAGCGGATCTAAAACATATAATTGCCTGCAATACTCTTAAGGAATACTTAGGAGAGTTACTAAAAGTAAATGATATGGAAGAGGAAAAGGTTAATGCAAAAGAGATAAAAAATCTAATCTCCGTAATAATCGCAATATTTGAAGTTTCTATAAGGGTAGGATTTTATATTAAAGAATTAATTCACAATCAATTCTGGTTTTTCAATGCATTTGTGATTAAATAGTGATATAATGTTTATATAAAAAGTGGCCATGAAAAAGAGGTGATATGGTAAAATATGTTAGAATATAAGTCAACAATTAAGACAAGATCGTATCTTTATTTAGAATTAAAAAAGGCTGCAAGCCTTTATTTACAAGGTTTTTCCACAGATGACATAAAACAAAAAGTGTTAGATGAAAATATATTTTCATTAAATTCAGAGAACAGAATCAAGGAAATTGCTTCAACCGTTTTGGAAAGACTAGAAGCCTTGGATGAAATGTTACTTGATAAATTGGTAAATGGAAACCTTGAAACAAGCAAACAGATAGCCCTATATGCTATTTTGAAAACAGACAGGCTTTTTTTTGAGTTTATGCAGGAGGTATATAGAGAGAAATACATTATAAGAGATTATTTAATTACAGATAAAGATTTTGCTATATTTCTTTCAAAGAAAAGCAGAACAAAGCCAAAAGGTAGCAGAGTGGAAAGATTATACCTTTTATAAATTGAAAGCAGGTTTACAAAAGAATCTTAACTGAAGCCGGATTTGTAAAGAAGAATAAAAAAGATGTTGAAATAACCAGACCCTTAATGGAGCAAGAATTAGCAGATTATTTAAATGCAAAAGGTGATAGGCATATACCTGCAGGCCATGTTAGGAGGGATATAAATGAAAACCATCTATGAACGGCTTGATGAGATTCTTGCCTATTATTACAGATAAAAGGTTTAGAGAAAATAAAGGATTGGGCAATGAAATAGGCTACTACATTTTTGATTATAACCCAGAGGATGAAATCATTGTTAGAGAACATATAAGAGTTCTTAAAGCAGAAAATAAATAATGATGGCATGGATTTTTCTATTAGAGAAATTAGACCTTTATGAAATAATGATTGAAATATTAGAACGGAAAAGGGATATTTGAAAAAAGTCTTTGAAATGGAGAAGAAAAAAGGTACAGATGCAATCCTTAAGCCTATAAAAAATACTTTAAGGCTCACCCAGAAAAATGATTTAGTTGTAGAGTATATCAGAGAAATGAGTACAGGAAAATGATATTGTTTTCTTAACAGGTGTGGGTAAAATATGGCCAATTATCCGATCTCATACTGTTTTAAATGTTCTGCACTCTGTGATAGATCGTGTTCCTTTAATCATGTTTTATCCTGGAACTTATTCAGGACAAGATTTAAACCTATTTGATGAAATTTCTGACCAAAACTACTATAGGGCTTTTAAATTGGTGGAAAGATAAGGAGGGTATTTAACTATGAAAATAAAGAAAATGTTTTATAGGGATATTGATAGGGATATTAAGGGAGTTATCAAGATTGGACAAGATGATGATGCCAATGTTTATCAAGAGTTGGAGGAATATGTAGTTACTAGAGAATTGGCTAGACATTTTAGTACTTTTTTTGAGGCCTACAGAGAAGGGATTAATAATTATACTGACAAGATGGGAGTTTGGATATCAGGGTTTTTTGGTTCTGGTAAATCCCATTTCTTAAAGATTTTATCTTATCTTCTTGAGAATAAAGAGGTAAAGGGTAAACGTGCTATATCCTATTTCGACGATAAAATAGAGGATGCTTCCGTTTTAGCAGATATCAAAGCCTCAGGGGATGTAAGTGCCGATGTTATTCTATTTAACATAGATTCAAAAGCCGATTCAGATTCTAGAACTAATAAGGAATCAATAGTAAGCGTATTTAATAAAGTGTTCAATGAAATGCAAGGTTTCTGTGGATCTTTGCCATGGCTTGCAGATCTTGAAGCACAAATGGTTAAGGAAGGTTCTTATGAAGCCTTTAAGTCAAGGTTTGAGGAGTTATCGGGAAAATCATGGATTGAAGCAAGAGAAGACTTTTATTTTGAAGAAGATAATATAGTAAAGGCTCTATCAGATACAACTAAAATGAGTATAGAAGCAGCCCGAAATTGGTACAACAAGGCTGAAGATAACTACTCTTTAAGTGTCGAAAAGTTCGCTAATAAAGTAAAAGAATATATTGAGTCAAAAGGCAGAGAGCACCATGTCATCTTTTTGGTGGATGAGATGGGTCAATACATAGGGGATGATGTAGGTTTAATGCTTAACCTGCAGACAGTTGTTGAAGATTTAGGAACTTATTGTGGGGGTAAAGCGTGGGTTATTGTAACCTCACAGCAAGATATAGATACTGTTACGAAGGTAAGGGGTAATGACTTTTCTAAAATCCAAGGTAGATTTAATACAAGGCTTAGTTTATCCAGTGCCAACGTGGATGAAGTAATAAAAAGAAGAATTCTTTATAAGAACGAAACCGCTAAAGAGACCTTAAAACTTTACTATGCAGACAAGGAAGCAATTATAAAAAATCTTATTACCTTTTCCACTGATACACCGGAAATGAAAATCTTCAAAACAGCAGAAGACTTTATAGATGTGTACCCTTTTATACCTTATCAATTTAGATTACTGCAGTCTGTTTTTACAGCAATTAGACAGCATGGTGCTAGTGGAAAACATCTTTCAGAAGGAGAGAGGTCTCTTTTATCTGCATTTCAAGAGGCTGCTATCAAATATATGGATAAAGAAGTGGGAGCATTAGTACCATTTTCCGCATTCTACGAAACTATAGAGACTTTCTTGGATCATAATATCAAGACAGTTTTTATTCATGCAGAAGATAACGATAGGCTCAGTAGTATGGATGTAGAAGTACTGAAGGTCCTATTTTTAATAAAATGGGTAAAAGAAATGCCAAAGAACTTGGAAAACATTGCAACATTAATGGTTTCACATATTGACGAAGACAAAATTGAATTAAAGAAAAAAATAGAAGCCTCTCTGGACAGGCTTGTAAAAGAGACACTGGTTCAGAAAAATGGAAATGAATATATCTTCTTAACTCATGAAGAACAGGACGTAAATAAAGAAATACAGAATATTTCAATTGATATCAGTGAAATAATACTGAAGATTGGTGAGGAAATATACACAGGAATTTACAGTGAAAAGAAGTTTCGCTATAACGTTAGATACCATTTTGATTTTAACAAAATCATAGACGATAGGTATATGTCAACCCAAAAACACGATATCGGAGTCAAAATAATTACTCCTTATTATGATACCGGAGTTGAACTTACGGACCATGAATTAAGAATGATGTCATCCAGAGAAAACAATCTAATAATTAAACTACCTCAAGATTCTTCATTTCTTGAAGAAATGGAGAATATATTAAGGATACAGACCTATCTTACAAGAAAAGCAGGGACCATACAAACGGAAGAAATTGAAGAAATAAAGATACGAAAATCAAGAGAAGTTGCTGAGAGAAAGGACAGGGTTGTATCCTTACTTAAGGAAGCATTGCAGGAAGCAGACTTCTACGTAAATATGCAAAAAATTGATGTAAAATCAAAAAATCCTGTTGAAAGAATAAACAGTGGTTTAAAAAATACTCATTGATAACATCTATGACAAGTTAAACTATATTACTGATTTCATTGAAAGCACTAAAGAACTACATGATTTATTGTTTGATGAGAATACCCAGATAAATATATTTGGGGAAGAAGAAATCCCAAACAAACTAGCCTTAGATGAGATGCTCCACTATATCGAAAGAAACACCCAACGGCATATTCCCATAACTATGAAGACTCTATTGGAACTATTTTCTAAGCCCCCTTATGGTTGGTTGCCAGATGATATTAGAGGGATTGTGATTAGATTATTTAAAGCACAGGAAATAAAGATACAATTAGGCAGCGAATATCTTAATACTTCGGATAAAAACCTAATCCAATATATGACGAAAAAAGATTATATAGATAGATTGCTAATAAAGAAAAGAACTAAAACTCCTGAAAAGTATTTGAATAACGCCAGAATGTTAATTAGAGAAGTTTTCAATTATGCATCAGTACCAGGGGATGAAGATGGATTAATGATTCGTTTCAAGGAGTTATCTAACTATGAATTATCAAATATAAGAGAACTATTAGTCCGTTATGAAGAGAGAAACTATCCCGGCAAAGATGTGTTAGAAAGAGGCAAGAGTCTTTTCGAGGACATTTTGCAGATTAGTGATGCTACAGCCTTCTTTGAAAAACTATATGAAGTAAAAGAAGAATTAATGGACTATGAGGAAGAAGTTTTTGACGTTAAAAAATTCTTTAAAAACCAAAAAGAGCAGTTTGATAAAGCCCTTAAACAACTTGATATATATGAAAAGAATAAAACCTATGTTTTAGATCCAGAGACCATAATTCTAGTCAAAGAAATAGATACAATAGTTAAATCGCCAAAACCATATAATCAGATTTCAAGACTGCCTAGCCTAATAGATGACTTTGTTAGCAGATTTACTATGTTGTTAGAAGAAGAGTGTAAACCTGTAAGGGCTGTAATAGAAAGTGATTGGAATAAGGTAAAAGATGAACTGGATTTATATGATTTTAAGGATGAGTTGATCAGGTAAGTTTAACAATAAGTTTAGGGAACTTTTGGACAGATTAGATTCATCTCACAACTTCTATGAAGCCATCGCCATGAAGGAAGAGTCAGATAGGTTGAAAATGAGATGTTTTGAGGAAATTAAGAAAACTGCCTTGGAAAAGAGAAAAGAAAGGGACAGATGAAAAACAACCAGTTAATCACAGGAGAAGGCAATGGAGTTTATACACCTAAAAAAACTGTCAATATAAGCATTGCAAATATATTCCATGGTGCAAAAACCATTGAAAGTGAAGAAGATATAGAAGAACTTCTTGATTATTTGCGAAAGCAATTAAAAATGGAACTAAAGGAAAATACCATATTGAAATTAATTTAAGTTGAGGAGGAGATATATTGGATAAAACAGCCATTAGAAACTTTGCGGTAAAAGCAAGGCGTAAACTAATAGAAGATATAACCCATAAGGCCTATGAGATAGGGATAACAAAAGATAAAATCTTAGATATCGAAACCTTTGATGGTGGTTTTAGAGTAAAGGGTAGAGAAAACGGCAAAACCTTTAAGAAATATGAATTAAAGCAGCGTAATAAGTTAATTCAAAATATTAAACATAAAGGCTTTGAACAAGTTATAGAAGAGGTTGCCTATACATGGTTTAACCGTTTTATTGCTCTACGTTTCATGGAAGTTAATAACTATCTTCCTACTGGGGTTAGGGTACTATCCTCAATAGAAGAAGGTAAGACTGAGCCTGATATTATCCAAGAGGCTCTAAACATAGATTTAGATCTTGATCCTGAAATCGTGTATAGACTTCAAGACAGTAACGATACAGAGGATTTATATAGATATTTGTTAGTTAAGCAATGCAATCAATTAGGAAAAATTATGCCTTCTGTGTTTGAGGAAATCGCTGACTATACGGAATTACTCCTTCCTGACAAACTTCTTGCTGAAGGGTCTGTAATTAGAGATTTAGTAGAAGAAATAGAGGAATATGATTGGAAAATTGAATTAAACGAAGAAGAACAGAAGCAGAGAAGAAGAAAAGGGAGAACATGGTATAGAAATTATTGGTTGGCTATATCAGTATTATATTTCTGAAAAGAAAGATGAAGTTTTTGCAGGCCTTAAAAAGAATAAGAAGATTACAAAGGAAAATATTCCTGCTGCTACCCAACTTTTTACACCTAAATGGATAGTAAAGTATATGGTAGAGAATTCATTAGGTAGGCTATGGCTGGAATCCCATCCAAATGAAGAATTAAAGGCTCAATGGAAATATTATTTGGAAGAAGCCCAACAAGAACCGGAAGTTCAAAAACAATTAGATGCACTCAAAGACCCCAACTTAAATCCAGAAGATATTAAGGTATTGGACCCTGCCATGGGCAGTGGCCATATTTTAGTTTATGCTTTTGATGTTCTATATGACATATACCTATCTGCAGGTTATTCAGAAAGGGAGATATCCACTCTTATATTAGAAAAGAACCTTTATGGTCTAGATATAGATGATCGTGCAGGCCAATTAGCCACCTTTGCCCTTTTAATGAAGGCAAGAAGCAAAAACAGAAGGATTTTTAGGCACAAACCAAAGATGAACTTATGCTCTATTCAGGAAAGTAACGATATTCCTAGAGAGGCTATCGAATATTTGGTTAGTCCTAAAGAGACTGAACTAGAAAAGCATTTTCACAGGGAAGATGTTGAATACCTAATTGAAGTCTTCCATGACGCAAAAGAATATGGCTCAATTTTAGAAGTGAAAAAAATTGATTTTGATGCTTTAGAAAAAAGGATTGAAGAGATAAGAAATAATGTTCCAGAAGACCTATTTGAACTGCAGTATAGAGAGATAATATTAGAAAAAATTCCACCACTTATTCAACAGGCAAAGATAATGAGTCAAAAATATGATGTGGTATGTACTAATCCGCCGTATATGGGGATTTAGAAGGTATGAATGAGTAAGTTGAAAAGATTCATTTAATTCAACTACTATGATAATACTAAGTAGTGATTTGATTTACAGTATTTATGGTTAGAATGTGTATTAATTCTTGTTCAGAAGCAATCGGGCTATTTATGGCTAATGACTAAATATGTTCATGGATATATATAGTCATCATATGAAAACTTAAGAGATAACATTATATCTAACAGATGACTATTAATTAATAAGTGTAATACAACTTGAGGACGGTGGTATTTAAAGATGGTTCGGATTTCGGATTACTATCATCATATCGTGATAAGAAGAAAAAATATAAAATTATATAAAGGTCTATTTACAGAAGACTGTACAAGCAACAGGGTTTAGTTGATAGTGTTGAAGTCAATCAGAAAAAGTGGTTTTTTGATAAGAAAATCAGTACTTCTATTATTTATCAAGATAAACATTAATATAATCCAAGGTAAATGCCTAATTCTCATATTGCGTATGGGTATCTGAAAACATTCTTAATACATTCGAGAAGAGGCATAACAGTTAGATAATATTAGCGATTTTACCTGGATCACAGAATATGGCAACATGCAAATAATAATAGATATCTAAGATGTTGTTTTGAAGTAAATTTTAAGCTAATAAACTTTAAAGCATGAGTTGATAATAGGATTTTAGTTAAATGGGTGCCTCTATGCTAAAGGGGGAGAATTCAGAAACATTACGGTAATAATAGACATATGTAGTTGATTGAAAATGACGTATATGAAGCCAAGCATTTTGCTAAACAACTATACAGTAACATCTCTAGAACCATAAAAAATGAAAAATATTGGTATTAAAGCAAGGGTATTACTTATTCATTAATCGGCATAGACATAGGGCCTAGAAAGGAAGCAGGATTTATAGGTGATGTGCCTGAAGGTCTACTGTGTATATTGACAAAGGAGGCCCAACCATTAACTACGTAAACAATCTCTAGGTATGTATTGGCATTGCTAAACTGTCTAAATATTACAACTGTTTTCTTATCATTATTAAACCCAACTATAAATATTCAGGTTAAAGATATAAAGGAATATACCAATAATTATATAGTAGATAAGTATCTTGAAATACCGAATAGAATATATTGTAAAAAAGTAATATTGATATGTCTAAAGAATGACTGGAATTCCTTCGAAACTTCCTGGGACTTCAAACGACATCCTCTTATTAACTCATAAGAATTGAAGCGAATACAATGAGAAGGGAGCCTTTAAGAACTGAAGTCAGCACTATAGCTAACCAACAATTTAATGCAACTTAAGGCCAACGATTTCACAGAACTAAACCGAATTTTCATAGATATCTACGGCTTAGGACGAACTAACTCCCGCTGTAGATGACTAAAGACGTAATATTACATAGAAATATATGGATTCTACAAGAAGAACTTACTACCAGAGAGTATGCAGATGAGGAAATAATTATGTACTTAGCATAGAGAAAGATGTTATTAAATCCTTTATCTCTTATGCTGTTGGCTGTATGTTTGGACGATACTCTTTAGATGAAGAAGGTCTAATCTATGCTGGTGGAGATTTTGATGATAAGTTTAGGATACGTAATGGACAATGGGAGATTAAGACCAAAGAGGGTTGGAAAAAGTCTTCAGGGTAAACATAGTAGAACATAATGTTATTCCTATTGTTGATGGAGATTATTTTGAAGACGATATTCTAGAGCGTTTTGTAGAGTTTGTAAAGGTGTCTTTTGGTGAAGATACATTGGAGGAGAATCTAGATTACATTGCTGAAACTTTAGGTAAGAAGAGCCAATGAAACTTCAAGACAGGCTATTAGAAGATACTTTCTTAAAAGACTTCTACAAAGACCATGTAAGAACGTATAAAAATCGACCTATTTACTGGCTCTTTGATAGTGGAAAGCAGGACGGGTTTAAAGCCCTTATTTACATGCACCGCTATAATTCTTCTACTGTTGCAAGGGTAAGAACTGATTATTTGCACAGTTTACAGAAAAAGTATGAAGCAGAAATAAACCATCTTGATATTTTAATAGATTCGGATATCTCTGAAAGGGAAAAGGCTGCTGCAAGGAAAAAGAAAGAGACAATTTTAAAGCAAATTGAGGAATGCAGGCTTTATGATGAGGTTATAGCCCATGTGGCAAATCAAAGAATTGAGATTGATTTAGATGATGGCGTAAAAGTTAATTATGCTAAATTCCAAGGGGTTGAGATTCCTCAAGGTAAAGGCAGAAAGCCACTAAAAGCAGATTTATTAGCGAAGATATAAAGTAGGTGAACATATGAATTTTTTAGAAGTTAAAAAAAGGTTAGAAGAAATCTTTAATAAAGAACCTATGGATGGGAAAAAGAGACATATAGTTTTTTGGTATGATGATGAGGGAGAATTCGTTGAAGACATTGACGAACTTAAACTAGACAATGCCAAGATACTCAAACTTGCTGATAATAATTCCTTCTATATAAAGTATCTTCTTGAAAAAGAAGATACTGAATCTAATTATCTCTTATATTCTCCTTCATCTAAACCAATGCCACGGGATAATTGGCTGTTGGATATTCTGAAATATAGTGAGGAGTTTTCTACTGATAAGGCTACTTTAATTATGAGGGACTTCAAGGTGGAAGATCCCTCATTAAGAAATGTGTTTAAGGGATATTTAAAGTTCTTTGGAAATAAAGAGAGATATAGAAAGTTTGCCTCCTACCATATAGATAAATTTACTAAAGAAAAGGTAGATATAGCAGTTCTATCTGCTCTGTGCAGATTACCTGTAGCAGATTTTGAACAAGTTGTAAAAAAGGTTTTGATTGAGGAATTAGAAGGAGAGAACAAATATCTAGAGGCTATTGAGAACTTTGGTAATATAGATGCCTTTTGGGATTTAGTTGAGAAAAGATATGGCTATAGTTTCGAGGAGAGATCATTAGAAAAATTAACGATTATGCTTCTTGTTACTCACTTATCTTATACTCTCGAAGAGGATATGCCAACTACATGGGAAGAGTATGTATCTCCTAAAAGGTCAGATGCCATAGTATTTATAAGCAACTTCATGAATCATTCCACTGATGGTAAATACTACGATTTACTGGCAGATAAAGCCCAGGAAACATTAAATGTAAAAGGTTATTTAGATAAATGGGATATAGATAAATATATTGAATGTGATACATTGAGGGCTTTTGATGAAGCAATAATGGAAAGGATAATTGGCAACTTAGTAGAAGGTGTCGGAGAATTTGAAAGATACCGTAAATTAATCAATAAAAGAAGGACAAGCCATTGGTTTGAAACCTATAGAAATGAATATGAAGCCTTATACTTTGCCAATGAACTCCTTGAAATGGAAAAGAGAATGGGTGGAGTTATTAAGGCTGAATCTGCCCATGATTTGATTAATGCTTATGTTAAAGAATATTATCTGTTTGATTATTTCTATCGGAAGTTTTATTACTATTACGATAAAATTACTGACAAAGATCCATTTGAAAAACTAGCAGAGAGAATTGAAAACACCTATACTCACTGGTATCTAAACGAACTTTCAATAAAATGGTCTGCAGCGGTTCAGGAGGAATTACTAGAAGACTACTCTTTGGCAGGTATTAGGCAGCAAAAAGATTTTTATAAAGACTTTGTTTTGCCATTTACAAGGAATAACGAAAGAGTATTTGTAATTATTTCCGATGCTTTAAGATATGAAGCAGCAAAAGAACTCCTTAATCTAATTAATAAAGAGGTGAGGGGTATGGCAGAGATTGGTTTTATGCAAGGAGTTATCCCTTCAACTACAAAATATGGTATGGCAAGTTTACTACCAAGAAAGGAATTGGTAGTAAATGATAAATCAGATATTATTATTGACGGTATCAGTACCCAGGGAACAGCAAATAGAGGAAAAATAATCGCCAATTATAGTGATAATACTCAGGCAATATCATTTAGTGACATGGTAGATATGCGTAGGGCAGATTACAAGGAAGCCTTTGAAGGGAAAAAACTAATTTATATATACCATGACACAATAGATGCCGTTGGGGAAGTGCCTCAGACGGAAAGAGAGGTTTTTGATGCCGTAGAAAAGGCTTTTGAAGATTTAGTATCGCTAATCAAAAACCTAATAAATCATGTAAGTGCTACAAACATAATAATTACTGCAGATCATGGTTTCATATACAGGCGTTCCCAATTAACAGAAGTAGACAAGATTAGCAGATTTAATGCTGAAACCATAGATGCCGGCAGGAGATATATGCTTGCAGAAATTGATGAAGATATTCCAGATACATTATCTATTTCTATGAAATATCTTTTTGGACAGGAGACAAAATTAAAAGCCATTGTTCCAAAAGGCATGATTAGATACAAGGTTCAAGGGGCAGGAGCCAATTATGTCCATGGTGGAGCATCTTTGCAGGAGATAATTGTTCCTGTAATAAGATTTAAGAATATCCGTAAAGATGAGTATAAAGCCACTAAGGTCGAAGTGAAGTTAACCAATATTTCAAGGAAGATTACAAATAGAATTACCTATTTGGAGTTTTTCCAAACAGAAGTGGTAGACGAAAAGAAAGTACCATTAAAACTAAAACTTTATTTTGTAGATAAAGAAGGTAACCGTATCTCTAATGAAAACATTATAATTGCTGATAGTAGGTCAAAAAACCCTGAAAACCGCACTTATAGAGAGAAGTTTACATTAAGGGATATGGCTTATGACAAGAACAAGGAATATTATTTAATTTTAGAAGATGAAGATGAAACAGTAGAAAAAATATATGAGCGAATACCTTTTACGATAGATTTGCTATTTACAGATGACTTTGGTTTATAAAATTGCAAAGGTGGTGAAAGGCAGTGGACAGGGAGAATAGAGATTTAAATAAAAAATTGAATCAATACTTTCCTGGCAGGGTTGTCCGTAAGGATTTAACTCAAAAAATAAAAGAAGGGGCAAATGTCCCCATATATGTCCTTGAATATTTACTTGGCATGTATTGTGCTACTGATGATGAGGATTCCATAAATGAAGGAGTTAATAGAGTAAAAGCAATACTTGCAGAAAATTATGTTAGGCCAGATGAAGCGGAAAAGATTAAATCCAAAATTCGAGAATTAGGTCAGTATACAGTCATTGATAAGTTGACCGTAAGGCTCAATGAAAAGAGAGACGTTTATGAGGCGGAGTTTTCTAATTTAGGGTTAAAGGGCGTAGAAGTAGAAGCGAATTATGTGAAAGAATTTGAGAAACTTCTTGCTGGCGGTATATGGTGTATTCTTAAAATTCAATACTATTATGACGAAGAGTTAAGGAATGCGAACCCTTTTATCATAAATAGTTTGAAACCCATTCAAATTCCAAACTTGGATATGGATGAGATATTGAGTGGAAGAAAATATTTTACCAAGGATGAATGGATTGATATCCTTTTAAGATCGGTGGGCATGGAACCGACACAATTGGAGGAAAAGGTTAAGTGGCACCTTCTTGCCCGAATGATTCCTCTTGTTGAGAACAACTATAATCTCTGTGAATTGGGACCAAGAGGGACAGGTAAATCTCATATATATAAGGAAATATCCCCCAACTCTATTCTAATATCCGGGGGACAAACTACTGTAGCCAATTTATTTTACAATATGAACACTAGAAAAGTTGGGTTAGTCGGCCTATGGGATGTTGTAGCCTTTGATGAAGTGGCTGGAATTACCTTTAAAGATAAAGACGGTATTCAGATTATGAAGGATTATATGGCTTCAGGTTCGTTTGCCAGAGGAAAAGAATTAAAAAATGCTTCTGCTTCTATGGTTTTTGTTGGTAATATCAATCAATCAGTGGACGTGCTTTTAAAAACATCCCATTTATTTGAACCATTCCCAGAAGCAATGGCTTATGACACGGCTTTTTTTGACAGGATGCACTGTTATATTCCCGGCTGGGAAATACCCAAATACAGACCGGATTTTTTCACTCACGAATACGGCTTTATTACTGATTATATTGCAGAGTTTTTCAGGGAAATGAGAAAAATATCCTATGGCGACAGCATAGATAAATACTTTAGACTTGGAAATAACCTTAACCAAAGGGATGTTATAGCGATAAGAAAGACTGTATCGGGATTGGTCAAACTAATTTATCCTCATGGAGAATTTAGCAAAGAAGACTTAGAAGAAATTCTTAGGTATGCCTTAGTTGGAAGAAGACGAGTAAAAGAGCAATTAAAGAAAATTGGTGGTATGGAGTTTTACGATGTTCATTTTTCTTACATAGATAATGAAACTTTCGAGGAAGAATTTGTATCAGTTCCGGAACAAGGTGGCGACAAATTGATACCTGAAGGAATGGGAAAACCAGGACATATTTATACAGTTGCCCATGGTGATTCAGGGATGATCGGAGTATATAAAATAGAAACCGAGGTTGTCTCTGGGACGGGGAAGTTTGAACGGACAGGATTGGGGACTAGTAGGGAAGCAAGGGAGAATTTAAATACTGCCTTTAACTATTTTAAAGCAAACAAAAAGAATATTAGTGGAGCAATTTCTTTAAACAACAATGACTTTTTAATGCATGTTCAAGATTTGCAGGGGATTGGTATGACTTCGCAATTGACTTTAGCAGCCTTTATTGCCCTTTGTTCTGGAGCATTAAAAAAACCTGTATTAAGTCAACTGGTGGTATTGGGCTCAATGAGCATAGGGGGAACCATTAATAAGGTGGAGGAACTGGCATCTACACTTCAAGTTTGTTTTGATGCAGGAGCGAAAAAAGTACTCCTACCTATGGCTTCTGCCGCAGACATTAACACAGTTCCGCCAGAATTATTCTCTAAATTTCAGATATCCTTTTATCAAAGCCCTGAAGATGCGGTATTTAAAGCATTAGGAGTTGAGTAACATAGATATAAATGGAGTTAAATATAGTTTATGCAATGTTAAAGTCAAAGGCAAAATTTGCCCTTGGCTTTTCATTTTTGTTGTAGATGTAAAATAAAAGGATGAAAAATTATAGTTCCATGCAACAAACAGATATCAAGTCTAGAAGTTATAAGAAAGTGATGGTACACTGTATACGCTTTAAACAAATTAGAGAATAAGAGGGGATGTAATGCGTGAAATTAAGAATTTAGATGCTTTAGAACTATCCGAGTCACTATTAGATACTTATAAATGCGTTCATGGTTTTGGATTTAATGGCCATTTTATATCACTAATACCAACAAAAAATTATTATTATTTAGCCTATAAACATAGGGACAGTCTTGATGAACACAGGCTTTTCAAATTTGTTGAAGTCAAGGAATCATATGAAGAAGGTGAAATTTATAATGTTTTACTGGAGATTAGAAAAGAGTATGGTCATGACCATGAAAATAGTGAATATGATGAGGATTACAAGGAACTAATAGATTATCTGATAAGTAGAGGTGATAAGGGGATTTAGGAAAATTGTTCAAAATATTGCTGCCAAAAAATTTGACAGAATGAGTAGTTTGAAATATCATTATAAGTGATAATAAAATAATCTTAAATCAAAGTAAACTAACATAGCAAATTTGCCCGGAAAATAGGGTTTTGCCGTGTTAGTTTTTTGTTTATTTAGAAAGGAGAGATGTTTTAATGAGAAGGGTTAATGTTTATGAAAGTGAATTTTGCAATAAGATTGTTGCCAGAGTAAAATATAATGAAAAATTAGATTACTGGGATGGACGCAACGGGGTAATGGAGGATTAGGTAAGCATAAAGGCATTACTAAGTTAAAGGACGGCAGGTTTGTTATTATTATAGGTTCTCAAATGCAAGGCTCAAAAGACTATGCCTATATAGTAAGTAAAGAAGAGGCGTTACAGGAAGTTTTAAAATCAGGTAATCTGGAACTATTGGAGGATAAAAAATTTGCTGAACTAAAAACTCTGTATGAGAAATTATGTGATTTAGAAGAAATTGATGAGGCAGAAACTACTGCAGAATAATAAAAAGGTTATAAAGGGTTATGTAGGGAGTCGGGCTATAAGCCTAGACTCCTTTTTAAATTGCAACTGCTTTTGTAGATTACCACTAATTAATATTTGTAATACTTAGTTTACAAGGAGATTGGGCTAAAAATTTTTCAACATAATATAAATTATGCTGCCAAAGGCCCTGACTTTTATTAAAAAAAGCGGTAACATCTATCTATAAATTCAACATAATTTATAGGAATTTAGAAGTATGATTGGCAACATAATTTATGGAGGTGAAATTTTGTTAGAAGAATTTAGAGAGTACTTAACATTGCAAGGAAAAAGCGAAAATACTATCAATAGTTATTATTTGCATATGAAAGGTTACTATCAATGGTATTTGGAGTCCTTTGGCAGAGAATGTTCGGTGCTGTACCGGGAAAACATCTTAGATTATATCAGTTATCTTCGTAATATTAAGAAAGATACAGGAAGAACTATAAATTGTAAGATTAGTGCATTAATAAAGTTTAATGAGTTCTTGATTGAGAAAGGAATACAACAGGAACAAGTAGTTTCAAAGAAGGATAATATTAAGGTTCAGCAAACATATGCAAACCCTTCGATATAACTAAACAGGAAGTAGATGCTTTTAGACAACAACTATTACAAGATGGACATCGAGATATTTATTGCTTGGCGACATTGTTAGCGTATGCAGGTTTGCGAATTAGTGAGGCACTTAATATTCAATTGGCAGATTTTAATTTAACAGTTGGAGAGTTAAAGGTTATGGGTAAAGGAGATAAAGACAGAGTTGTTTATCTAAATGATAAGATTATTAATAGTATAAGAGAGTACCTAAGAGTGAGAGAAAGTGATAGTCCATATTTATTTGTAAATAGTAATGGTAAGGTAATTCATAGGTCAACAGTTAATAAGATTTTCAATAAGTATAGCGACAAGATCACTCCTCATGTATTAAGACATTATTTCTGCACAATTGCTTTGGAGGGGGGCCTATCGGTTCATGAGGTTGCCTACTTAGCAGGCCATAGCAATATTCACACAACATTAATTTATTTAAATCCGAGTAGAGAGGCAATTAGAGGAAAAATAAATAATCTGTAACTAAAGGCTATGAAAAGGTTCATAGCCCATTTTTTGATCAGATTCCAATAACGATACTTTGTACCCACATCATATATAATTATAGTAAAAAATCTTGAAAATTGTGAAATTCAAATTAGAATAGTGTATAATATTGTTAAAGAATTAATGGTACGTTATGGGATTATATGAATTTTAAGGGGTGAAAATATGGCGACAACTGTAAATAATGCATTTAAAGAGTTTATGCGAGATAAGGTCAACTTGGATTCGGACAAAACAAAAACTGCAAGAAAAAGCAGGGACAATCTTATAGATAATATACATGATTTAGGTTCTAATGAAGAATTTTTCAATTTATATCATGACATTGATATTGCATTTGGCTCATTTGCAAGAAAAACGAAAATAAGACCTTTAGATGACATTGATATTATGATTGGAATAAAAGGTGACGGTAGTACTTATTATGATTCTGGATATGATGTTAAAATTTATGTAAATAATGATAATTCTCCTCAAAAAAGTTGTTGCAATGATAACACCAATGTACTTAATTCAACAAAAGTAATTAATAAATTCATAAAAGAACTTAAGGATTTAAGTGATTATAAGAAAGCAGAGACTCATAAGAATGGTGCAGCAGCCACCCTTCAACTAAAATCTTATGAATGGAATTTTGATATTGTACCATGTTTTATAACTGCTAAAGAGTCTGATGGCCGAGATTTTTATTTAATACCAGATGGAAAGGGAAATTGGCAAAAAACAGATCCACGCAAAGATAGGGATAAAGTAACCACTTTGAACCAAAAACATAATGGATTAATGTTAGAGACTATAAGGTTGGTAAAGTATTGGAATAGAAGACCTACAATGCCATTGATGCCATCTTATGTATTAGAATGCTTATTACTACAATATTTTGATAGTGTTGATAGTGTAAGTAATTATATTGATTTCCGATTTAGAGATGTCTTATCTTATATTAAAGATAACATTTGGTATTCCATTAATGACCCAAAAGAAATTCAAGGAGATTTAAACACACTTACATATGATGAAAAATTAAAAATTTCAAACAAAGCAAAGAATGATTATGATAAGGCAAATGAAGCAATTGCTGCAGAAATAAATGAAAAAGATCACAAAAAAGCCATTAAAAAGTGGACAGAAATATTCGGAAGTGAGTTTCCAGAATATAGTGAGGATTAGAGTGAGGGTTAGATGGATATGGATAATAGCAATGATATTAATATAAAGCAAAACACGGAAGAAATTCTCTTGTATTTGTTTGCTCAAAAAAAGTTATACTCGTTGAGTAAAAGAGCACTTAATATTATATTCCTTGTTAATATCATTTTTTATATATTAGGGCTAAGCAATATAATACAAGGTAGTAATTATTTTAAAGCGATATATGTTATTTGGGGGATATTCTTTTATATATTATATGATAGAGTAAGCGAAAAAATAAGCATTGCTGCTACAATGCAAGAACTTATAGACAGAAAATTATATGGGTTTGATACATATGCACCTTTTCTAAAAGAGGCAAAATTACACCAGACTGCCTTGGAATTAAAATCGAAGTTTCTACAAGAGTTTATAGAGCAAACTAGCCGTAATGGAAAGCAAAATGGTGTTAGGGATTGGTATTCAGATGTATCAGGTGTTCCTATTGAAAAGGCAATTATACTTTGCCAAATAGAAAATAGTGAATGGGAAACTCAACTAAGAAAGAAATTTCAAAAACTAAATGTATTATTTTTTGTATTTTTGCTCTTCGTATATATTATTGTTTTTTGGGATAAAAGTGTTGAGACCTTAATAGTTAAACTGTACCCCATATTAACAATCGTATCAGATAGACTTTCCTATATATATAAAAATTATAAATACATTAAGACTAGTAAAGATATTAACGATTGTCTATATCATCTATACGAAAATATTGAGGAATTTACCAAAGAAGCCATTATAAATAAAGCCAAAGAGATACAAAATTGTATATATGAAAGAAGAAAAAATTTTGCTCCTATACCAAATATATTCTATCGCCTGAACAAAAAGAAGTACCAAAGTTTTTCGAACCAGTATATCTTAGATTTAAAGGAAAAACTACAAAAACCATCTTAGTGATATTTAATCGTGTATAAAATAATTAAATGGAAATTCAGTTTTCCTTACCTTTGTCGGTTTTTGTATAAAAATTTATGGAAATATAGATAAAAAGTTATTTCATCGCGGTTGTAATCCCTCACAAGAAAGTATAATTTCTCTGTGTAGTCGATTTCTAAATCGTCTCATTGGCTAACCTCTTCGTATAACTGTTCCTATTTTCACAGAGCAAACTTTATAATTCTTCTTGTGGAAATGATTTCCTATATCATATATAATTGTGATAAGAGACTAGTCGTTATTAGTATATAAGTATATTTATTAAACCATATAAAAACAGTAGTAGAAGGCACAGAAGGAAAATCATTACAGATAGCAACCAAAATATTATGATATACATTATATTGCATTCATTTGTTAATTCGCCATTTTACGAGGGCAAGATGTATTGAATGAATGTAATAAAGAAGTAAAGAGGGGTTGGGTAAAATGGTGCTAAATAAATATAAAATCGTAAGAATGTTAAAACCAGGAAATAATAGTTATTCAGAGGTATCTGTGATCAAAGATATATATACAGAAAAACATTATGCTATGAAAGTAATTAAAGGAATAAATACTCCTTTACATAATGTGATTTTTGAAAGGGAAGTAGGGGCATTAACGAAATTAAGGACATGTAGTAATATAGTTAGATTGGAACATTTTGATATTCACGATGATGATTATTATGGAAAATGTGGACGAGTCTTTCTGGAATATATTGAAGGAGAGCAACTACAAAAAATTGATGTTCTAGAATTAAATACTATTGAAAAAGTCAAAATTATAGAGCAATTGATAAGTGCTATTCAGGTAGCACACGAAAATAATATAATACATAGAGATATAAATCCTAAGAATATAATGATTACTCCTGATAAGCAAGTTAAATTAATTGATTTTGGAATTAGTAAGATAAAAGATATGGTAAACTCTGATACATTATTTCAGTTTGCTACCAATAAATATGCTGCACCAGAAGTTCATACCCATAGTGAGAACGCTTCGGAAAAGAGTGATATATATTCATTAGGAGCAGTATTATATTTTATATTTACGGGAGAAGAGCCACCAATAGCAAATGAGTTTGAAAAAAATTAGAAAATACTGGTGGAATTGATATAGAGTTTAAAGAAATAATAAAAAAAATGGTTAAGTTATCGCCGGAGGATAGATACAATAATATTTTCGAGGTTAGGAAGGCATTAATAAAGTTATTTAATAGATTTACTAAAGAAAATAGGACTTATATATTTTCTTTGGATTCAAGTAAAATTGAATATATGAGGAATCTTTCTTTAGTTCCTAGTAGAGGAAGTTATTCTGATATTATAGAAGATAATATTAATGAAGACTTTTTGGAAGCCTATATTTTTGTTGAAAATGAAGGTAAAACGGAAGAGTCATATAAACTTTATGGTATGCACTACTATTTTGAATGTTATTATGATGATAATAAACAAGTATTCCATATTTCAAAAGTATATAAGTTACAACCATATGTAAGAGAACTAGTAAAAAGAAAAGCAATGTTTGTTAATGGTGATATTAGATTTGTATTGAGCGGAAGAAGAATACCTAATAATAATAATTTTGAATTGACAATTAGTGCTAAAGATAGTAAAAAGGACTACCTATCTTCTTCTAATGTCAATAACGAATACACTAAGAGGTTTTTTGCGTGGCATAAGTTACTAGATATAATGGAAATAGAATATAAGAAGAATGTCATAAGGGTCAACTATGATTCATTTCGAATTGAAGATAATTTTTGTATTTTTTCTATAAATGAACAAGATTATTATCTACTTGATGAAAACAAGGGCGAACTTACATTTATATATGAAGAAACTAATGGTAAAAGAAATAAGGTTATTGAAATAGGGAGTCTAAAGAGCATTTATATTGATAATCAAAAATTCTACTTAAAATTAAATAATATAAATACAGGTTTGAAATCAAAGTTGCCTAACAAAGGAATTATATGTGAGGATTACAGAAGGAATCTTTCATTAATTAATAGAGAAAAAAAGGCGTTGAATTCTTTTAATAATGAGGATTATGTAAGCCCATCGAATTTAAAAAGCATTTTTTCTGGCATACAATCAGCAAGTTTTTTTAATACACCTAGCGGGAGAGTTTATTTTAACAAATTGCTGGATGGAACACAGAAAAAAGCAGTTACTAAAGCGTTAAATTCTCAAGATATAGCACTTATACAAGGACCACCAGGTACAGGTAAAAC
This sequence comes from Lachnoclostridium sp., assembly GCA_047777345.1. Taxonomy (GTDB): domain Bacteria; phylum Bacillota; class Clostridia; order Lachnospirales; family Lachnospiraceae; genus Anaerocolumna. The sequence goes on from JBKEEJ010000005.1 coordinate 183,972, forward strand.
TAATGTAATAATTGAGATTTTAAGACAAATACTTAGAATGAACAATCAAGGTCAGATATTCAAACAGAAAATTTTACTTGTATCACAAGCACACGCTGCTGTGGACAAGATGCTTGAAGACCTAGATCAAACTTCAAGTGACAATATAAAGGTTATCAGAATTGGAAGAGATGAAAATTTATCAGATACTGTTAGGGAGAAATATGCTGTAGATTATGCACAATCAAGGTGGGTTAATAGAATTATTGAAAATAGTAATCATTTTGCACAAACACTTCTATTAATATTAAAAATAAATAAGGAAGAGTTTGATAAGTATTGTGAAGCGCTAATAGAAACTAAATTTTCCAATAATGAAGATGAAAAATCATATAAAAGTGCTAAGTCTTTTATAACATATTTCGAAGAAAAGTATAAAGCACTATTAGAAACAAAGGATTTTAAATCTTTAGTTATACAGAAGGATTGGGTAAATAGAATTGTTGGTAGAATGGATGTACAACAGCACTTTATAAAAAATGCTGAGATAGTTTCAGGAACTTGTACAGGTGTTGTATCAAATTATGTAATAAATGATATGGTATTTGACTATGTAATAATCGATGAAGCAGCAAAAGCGACTTTTCCTGAATTATTAATATCTATTATTAGAGCAAAAAAAATTATAATGGTTGGAGATCATAAACAACTTCCACCAGTATTGGACGAAGAACTAATAAAGAATAGTAAGCAAACATTTATAGAGAGTAACTTGGATTTTAATACATTATATAATAGTATATTTATGAAATTATTTGAACATCTCCCTAAAGAGAATAAGCAAGTATTAAATACACAATATAGGATGCATCCTACAATAGGAACAATGATAAGTCAACTTTTTTATGATAACCAAATTTTAAATGGAGTTTCAATAGAAGATAGGAAGCATAATATAAAACAGTATATGGACTTAGCCATTGTCTGGTTAGATACCTCAAAGTCTCCAGATAGATTTGAGGAGAATGTTTCAACTACCTATAGGAACTTGCTGGAGGCAAATATAGTTAAGGAACAATTAAAACTTATAAATAACAGTATAGAAAGTACTAAGTATGATGTAGGGGTTATCACACCATATAGTGGGCAAAAGAATTTAATTCGTAATGAAATACAGCAGATTGCCTATAACAATATAAATGGTAATGTAGTAGTGAATTCAGTTGATGCTTTTCAGGGTGGCCAGAAGGATATAATAATATATTCTACTGTCAGAAGCAGCGATAAACACAAAAATATTGGATTTCTGAAGTCTGAAGAAAGATTAAATGTTGCATTTTCAAGAGCAAAACGACTGTTAATAATAGTTGGAGATGCTGAATTTTTAAGTGATACAAGCATTAATGACAACAAATTTCCATTAGTATTAAAATATATTAAGGAAAATCCGGAACATTGCAGAATAATTGATTATAATTCTTTAAATGCTGACGGAAAGAGGGAGGTTTAAATATGTGGAATATTGCTTATGATTTAAATAAACTAATTCCTCCTTTAAAAAGTGGTTATAACTTTATTAAATCGATAAAGTTATATATACCGTATAAAGAAATAGGGCTTAAAATATTGGTTAGAAAAGAACAGCCATTACCCTTTTTTTTATGAAATAATTTTAAAGTTAGTTGATATTAAATATAATGAAATACATAAAATTTCAGAATTAACTGGTGTAGAAGAAGAGATCTTAAATGATGTAGTGGGTGAAATGTCAGGGCTTGACTTATTATATATTAAAGGTAACATAATTTCTTTAACGCCTAAAGGAAAGGAATCACTAAATAATTTAAAAAAGAGTGTTATTGAAAAAGAAGAGTTAAATAAGATTTATATAAATGCTATTACTGGTGAAATTAAGGATTTGGCTTGCATATATCAAAGACCTGATTATATGAGTCCTTGTTTAGATGAAAAAATAAAGATTACTGATAATTTTATTACTAACCACTTTAGTGACTTTGATGAATATTATCAAAGAAGGCAGGAGGACTACGAAGTTAAAGAGCAGCACAATAATATTAGAAATGAAATTTATCAGATAATTGGTAAAGAATATGAAAAGTTATGTTATGTTGAAGAAAGAGCATTTGTATATAAAAATATTAGAGATAATGATTTACTATTTGAATGTGAAAATGATCCAGAGAATATATATGGAACTACTCTTGCGAAGCAAGTTTATGACTGCACTGGTGCAAGAAGTTTTTTAGTCCCTCCTTTTAAATGTGATAAATATTTAGGTAGGCAGGTTGGTATTGATAGTATGAAGAACGAAAATACCAAAAAATTGATACAAGTTTTATTGAACAATGCTACTATAGATAATAAAAGTAAAGAAGAAGTTGAAGAATACTATTTTGTGGATAGATATTTATTTGAAAATGAGTATTATGATATTCTAACTTCATTAAAAAACATTAAACCATCTGAAGTTGTAATTTCATCAGGGAAATTATCAGTGATATTAAGTGATGAAGTTATTTCTGCATTACAAGCAATAGTAAATAAAACTAAAATTCATATTATATATGATAAGAATGAACATAAAATTAATCAATTAAAAAGTAAATTTATAAATTATATGAAAAATAAACAAAATAGGATACAATGGATTGAACAAAAGGATATTACTGAATCAAATATAATATTATATCCTCAGTGTTTAATTAACATCAGATATAATCCTATTCCAGTTGGAAAAGACTATTTAATACAAGAAATTCCAGAGATAACTTTTGATAAAGAACTGATACGGATTCAAAAAGACAGACTATTAGCCAAATAATAAATGATTCTTTAAATTTATTCCCTGCAGGAAATTTTTATTAATAATAAAATCGAATACAATATTATTACAATATATTTAATTGTTCAGTGTCAACATACACACGAGTTTGTTTACAATTACAAAGTTTGCTTATCGCAATCGCCAACCGTCAGGGGGAGAATTCCCTTTGGCGGTTTTTTGTGTTCAAAAATAGATATAGAAATAAATAAAAATATGCTAAACGGACGTAGTTGTAATCCCTCGAAAACAAGTAGAATTCCGATGTTTAGGTGGTTTCGATATTTCCTCCCGTAGGTTATACCCTGCGTATGAATACTCATTTTATTAGTAAACCTTCCACGAGCAAACTTTGTCATTCTTCACTGCTCACGAGCAAACTCGCTTGTCATTTTCTCATTTTTTATATCTTTTTTTATATTTTCTCAGTAAAGGCAACCCGCGAGCAAACTTTGTTACTCGAAGGAAATAAACAGCGAGAAGCCTTGAAACAACTACATTTCAACACGAGCAAACTTTGTAACTCCGTGAGCAAACTTATTTGTAACTGAACAGGTGCTGTGTGCACTTATGCAAAGAATCCCGTATTTACTGGATTTCAAGACTTGTTAAGATGTGTTTAGCCTGTTGAGATTTGGTCAGTAAGTAACACAAAGGTAACACACAGGTAACAAGATTTTTACAAGAACAAAAGATTATTAGACACCATTTGGTTCATTACTGGATGGTGTTTTTTTGTTATCAGGCCTACTTGGGCAAGATAAAAGCCAGAAGAATGATGCGTAGACGCTAAAATAAAAAACTTACAAGGTTTGATTGCATGTTTACAAAACCGTCATAGGTTTAAATACCTTTGGCGGTTTTTTTGTATGCATGTAATTTGTAAAATGTAATGGAATTTTATCATAGTTTTAAAGAATTTTGTATAGTTGTACAATAAAAATATATGATGTATAATGGTAATAAATGGATTAATTTTAACAATGTATGGGAGGTTAATATGAAGAATTTAAGGGCAAGACAGTTACTTGGAAATGCCGAAAAGCGGGCATTTCAGATTTTCGGACAATTAATGGATCGGGATAAATGCTATGATTTTCAATATATGGATGTCAGTTTGCAGACCTTACTTGTAATAGGGGAGTTTAAGTTTTTCGTACCTGCCATTAAGGAAATGTATAAGGATGCTGAGCTGGCTGTATTCTTTGACAGCCTTTCTGCGGAAGAATCTCATTTTTTCAAAATTCAGTGGGAAAAGAATGATATAATCCATTATGCTTATGCCAACGGGAAAGTTGAGGAAAGACCGTTAAGTAAGTCTGTCATTGAAAAAATATTTGATAAAACAGGTAATTATCAAAGCTGGGCCGGGTATTTGGACGAAAAATGGAGATCATATTATAGATCTTAGGAATCCGGTACCAGGGCCGCACTTTTACACCAATATGCTGCTTGGAAACCGTATGGGTTTTCCTCATCCGTTGCAGACTACGCCCAAATCTGTAGTTGACCGGTTTGGCGGAGGAAGTTTCAGAGCCCATGCAGCCACCCAGGTATTGGCAACCAGGTGGGATACTCTTCCTGAGGAAAATGGCTTTCCTGGCAACAGACAATTCTACTTAGTTGAAAATGGAAAACAGATCTTTTATTCTGCCGATGTACTGGATACCAATATTAAAACAGCCATTTGCAAACATTCTAAAAACTATACCCAGATTGAGTATACTACCAAATGCGGATTACAGATTAAAAGAATCATTTTCTTATTGCCTCAGTACGAAGGCTTGCCCATCGCAACGGAAGTGCAAAGAATTATAGTTAAAAATTTAGGTGACAAAGAAAGAAAAATAAAAATAGTGGTAACCGGCATGATGGGAAGTGCCGCACCCGGCGCATTAATGGAAGATGTGGTTTATTCCACCGTCATTATGGAATCAGGGGTATTGCAAAATGAGAAAGGGGAAATGTTGGCTTATGTTCCTCATTACTATCCCAAACATTGCAAAAGTGACGTAAGATTTGCCACGGTAATGTTCTACGATAAGGGCGAGAAAAAGTTGGCCACAGAACTTTGTACCACTTATTCTGAATTCGTTGGCAACGGAAGCTTGTATCACCCTGAAGGAGTAGGGAGAATGCCCAATCGGCTAAATACAAAAGGCCCCGGTTTTTATGCAATAGGAAGAGAACTTACTATTGACTCTGGCAAAGAAGCCGTCGCAGATTCTTATATCGGTTTAATTTCCACTTTATCCGAAGAAGCGGTATCATTGGATAAAATTCAAAAAGAAATAGAAGGCCTTCATAATAAATTTAGGACAAAAGACGGGCTGGAAAAAGCATTGGAAGATCAGTTAAGCTGGTATAACCGGTACAGGTCTTACCTTCAGGTAAATACCGGTAAAAAGCTTTTTGATATATATGTCAATCAAAATCTGCCTTTTCAGGTATTGTACCAGACCTTTGTATCCAGGTCCTTTGATTTGACACAAAAAGGATACAGAGAGATTGGATTCAGGGAAATCCAGGACATCTATGCCTCTATGTATTACTTTATATCAATGGGTGATGAGGCACTGGTCAAAGAACTGTTAAGAGAGTGGATAGAGAAAGTATTCGAGTATGGTTATTGCTATCACAACTTCTTCTGGAAAGGAAAAGAGGCAGGAAAATGGTCCGATGACGGCTTATGGCTGGTACAGGCTGTGTATCGGTATATTCAGTGCACAGGTGACATTGGTTTTTTGGATGAGCAGTATGAAATACCGGAAACCAACGGAAAGAAAAGATCTGTTTATGATACCTTAAAAGCCATTATTCATTATTCGGGAACAGTTTCCGTCGGAAGACACGGACTGCCGCTCATTGACTATGCCGATTGGAATGATTGCCTGAAAGTTGACGAGGATTATCTTACAGGACCGGAAAAAGAAAAATCCAACAAATCCCTTGAGAATTATTCGGAAAGCATAATGAATGGATTTTTGCTTCAGTTGGCAGTTTTACATATGTATGAGTTTGCAAAAGAAAAGAAAGACACAGACTATATGGAGCAGATGGAAAGTAAAAGAAAGGTTTTAAGCGATAATCTTCAAAAATACGCATGGAAAGAAGATTTCTTTGCCAGAGTATTGTTCAATCGTTATGGCGACGAAATAACCTATCTTGGGGCTGCGAAAGATGGGTTTTCAGGCGATGAAAATATAAATGGCACCTATTTTCTTAACTCTTTTAGCTGGTCCATTTTATCGGGCGAAGCTAAGGAATACCAGATTGAAACTATGGTAAAACGGATAGAAGATTATCTTAAGACCCCATTTGGATTCTCCTTAATGAGTCCTACGGATTTGTCCAAGGTGGCCAGGAAAACCGCAACAGGGGAGTATTTTCCGGGCGACAGAGAAAACGGCGGTATATTCAAACACGCCACTATGATGGCTACAGCCGCAATGATAAAGGCGGCAAAAGAAGTGGAAAATGCGGCATTGGCAAAGAGGTTACGGGATTTGGCATACTGGATGGTAAATATTGTTTTGCCTTACAAAACACTTGAAAATCCTTTCTTAATATGCGGAAATCCCAGATGGTGTACCCAGTATGTTAACAGTCAGACGGGAGAACATATTGGACCAACCTTAAGCGGAACCTCAACATGGCTTATGTTAACAATATTTGAGACTTTGGGTATCGAATACAGGAAGAAAAAACTTATATTGGATCCTATGCTGGAAGAAAACCAGGAAGATGTACATTATACATTAAGATACCAGGATACCCTTTATAATATTCATATAACTAAGCCAACCGGATTGTATCGGACAAAAGACAACAGCTATAAACTGGCCATGGATGGAAAATCATTAGAAGGCAACGAGATAACCTTAGATAATGATAAGATGACACATGAAGTAGAAATGGTATTTCAATAGGGTTATAAACAGGGTTAATGAAAAGCCATAGGTAAATTTATATATGAAAAATTTATCTATGGCTTGTATTTATAGAGGTGATTTACTTGTTCAGAGTACAGATAGTAGATGATGAACCAATTGTAAGGATGGGATTAAGAAAATTAATTCCGTGGGAATCTTATGATTTTAAAATAGTTTGTGAAGCACAGAACGGGTCAGAAGCATTAGAGCAGTTAAAAAATGAGAGGGTTGATTTGATTATTACTGATATTGAAATGCCTATTATGGATGGTATTGAATATATCAAAAAGGTAAGAGAATTAAAAATTAAATCTGCCATTGTCATACTGACTGCATATGCAGAGTTCGAATATGCCAAAACAGCTATTCAGGCAGGGGTGGCAGGATATATTTTAAAACCGATTGAAAAAAATCAGATTTTAGAAACCTTAGAACAGGTTAAAAAGAATTTATCTGTTCCTATAATGAGGAATTTTTCAAGGGAAAAAGATAATAAATTAATTGAAGCAGTTTTATTAACAGATAAAAATGCATTTCAGTATATGGAAGATATTATTGAAGAAGAACGGTCTTATGAAGATGAGGATATTAGTGGGACATGTTTCCGCTTATTTTTTATACTGGAAGAAATAGCGCATACAATTAGCAAAAAGTATAGTAATTTAAATAAACTTGAAAAGTTAGATCTCTATAAATCTATGAAAGAGAAAAACTACCTGACCAAAGAAGAACTCATAGAAGAGTTTAAAAGTGAGATAATACGATACTACAACATTCTGGAAAAGTATTATTTAATTTATAAGGATAATTTTGTAAGGCAGGCTTGTAATTATGTTGTGGAACATATTGATGAAAAAATAGGATTAACATCGGTAAGCGAAGCATTGGGTATCAGCAAGAATTATTTCTGCAGCTTGTTTAAGCAGGAAACGGGAGAAAATTTTTTAAATTATGTAACAAAAATGAAAATACAAAGAGCGAAATATTTGCTGAAAGAAAAAAATATGCGTATCTACGAGGTATGCAATTACTTGGGCTATGTTGACACCACTTATTTTACTAAACTTTTTAAAAAATATTGTGGCATGACACCGCATGAGTATAAAAAAGCGGAGTGTGAAAATTATGATTTTTCAGAATCATAGAAAATCGAAAAAAGCTCAGGAGAAAACCATAACCAGTGTCCTATTAGGTAATTATTTAAAAGCAATGTCGATTTCAATAGTGGCGGGAATTATAATATTTTTAGCTATTACGGGAAAGGAAATGGTTTATCGGCAGGAGTTAAGTAATAAACGTATATTAAATACAGTTACTTATTTTATCAATATACAATTAGACGACATTAAAAAGTTCTGTGATAATTTAATTATTGATGATGAACTGCAGGATATTTTTTTAAAAGACAAAGAAAATAAGCACAGTCTGATCAGCAGCTTTTTAATGAAAAAAATGGCCGAGCGTAACGAAATATCGTCAATACATATCCTATGGGATTCATACCTTGTATCGGAATATAAATATCCTATCTACGATTATGACCCAAAAAAGTTTATAAGTAATCTGTCGTTAGAGAAAAATGTGGGGAAGAGAAGCAATTATTATTGGGAAATTGGCCGGGACACAACAGATGCCAATGAAGAAAATATGTTTTATCTGGTAGAAAGTATCCGGTCAAAAGCAGGAATGGAACATTTAGGATATCTAATTGCCTTCATTGATACTTCGGAATTAAAAAAGAACATTAATCTGTATCTGGAAGAAGAAAAATTTGAAGTTCTTATCAGAAGTAATTCCGGAAATGTGATCCTTCTTCCGTCCGGGGCATCTATCGGTGAATATGGCGATAGCCTTGTATATAATAAAGATGAGGATAAACGGTGGTGGAAATATCTTTGGACTTATCAATATAGTTCTTTGCAGCTTAATACCATAGGCGGTGAAATTTTTGGACTGTCAAAACGTTCTATTTTTGGTCCCAATGTGGAGTTTGCCATAATCTTTATGCTAATAATTACTATCGAATTTATCATGATAGCTTCCATTATTATAAAAAAGAAAGTAATTGGCCCATTGGAGGAAATCGCCAGCAAAGCGCGGGAAATCGGTATAAAAGGCAAACTAGATATACAGTTTCCCAATAAAAAGTATTATTCGGAGGCAGATGATATTTCAAATGCCTTAAATGAGATGATGGGGCAAATCCGATTACTTATGAAAGACGTAGAACGAAGAGAAAAATTACAGAGAAAGTTAGAGTTATCGGTAATCAACCATCAGATAAAGCCTCATTTTCTTTATAATACTCTGAACGCTGCCAGTATTTTAATCAGTGTGGAGGAAAAAGATACTGCCAATCAGCTAATTAAGCTTTTAGCCAGTTATTATCGTGCCTGCCTAAATCAAGGAAATGATATTATAACTGTTGAAAACGAGCTTAAAATTGTTGAAGATTATATAAAAATAGTTTTAATTCGTAACCCTAATATTTTAAGAATATCGTATGACATAGATGGCGAACTGCTTAAAATTCAAATTCCTAAAATGACCATACAGACCCTGGTGGAAAATAGTATAAAATATGGCATAAAAAAAATTGGTGAACCCATTGATATTACAATTCAGATAAAACAGGATTCGGAGTCTGCCTATATTATTGTTGAGGATAATGGCACGGGCATGAAACAAGACTTCATTGATCGAATTTTAAATGGTGATCCATTAGATGTAAAATCAGGATTTGGTGTAAAGTCAGTAGTCAATCGGCTTTCCCTTTTATATGACATAAAAAATATAAGGGATATTATTTCTATTGAAGCAAGAGAAAATCAATATACCAGAATCATATTAAAGATTCCTGCTAATTTGAACGCAATCTGACATGAATTGTTAATTTTACCCCTGTATATCGTAATTTTATGCAGTTATAGAATAGGATAAGATATTTTATAATTATGGCATAAAGAAAAAGGGGGATATAGAATGAAAAAGAAGTTATTTTCATTGTTGTTGGTATTTGCAATGTTAGTAGCATCTTTTGCAGGTTGTTCTGGAAAAAAAGCTGCTGACACAACAGATAGCAAGTCTGTTGAAAATCAGACAGAAAGTACCAGTCAGGAAGAGTCGAAAGAAGATGCTTCCGCGGAAGCGTCTGCTGATGACACATCCAAGGAAGATACTTCAACCGGAAAAACAAAAGTAACAATGTGGGTTATGCCCAACAGCGGCTCACCTGAAGAAGATTTAAAGAGTGTGCTGGAACCATTCTTAAAAGATAATCCGGATTTGGAAGTTGAGATAACTGTATTGGACTGGGGTTCTGCCTGGACTAAAATTACCACTGCCGCAACAAGTGGTGAGGGACCGGATATTACTCAGTTAGGCACCACACAAGTAGCAGCAGTTGCCGCTATGGGAGCATTGGAAGACTTGACTGACGTCTATGACCAATTTGGTGGCGAGGAAGCATTTGTACCGGCTACCCTTCCGACTACGCAAATATTAGGTGCGGGTGAAGAAAGGTATGCTGTTCCATGGTTTATTGACACAAGAGCTTTATTCTATAGAAAAGATTATTGCGAATTAGCAGGTGTTAATCCTGAAACGGATTTTGCAACCTGGGATTCATTTAAAGAAGCTTTAGGCAAGTTAAAGAAAGTAAAGGTAGATGGTAAAGAAATAATACCACTTATCATGCCAGGTAAGAATGACTGGAATGTTATCCATAATTTTGCACCATGGATATGGGGCGCAGGCGGTGACTTCATTGCGGATGATAACAAAACATGTGTTATTGATTCCGATGAAGCATTCGAAGGAGTTAAGTTCTATTCGGAACTTGCTATCGACGGACTTATGAGCATGCCGCATCTGGAAAAAAATTCAACGGAAGTAGAAGCAATATTTAACGAAGGCGGAGTAGCTACCATCTTTTCCGGAGCTTATAATATTAACACATTAAGAAGAGAAAAACCTGAGCTGGCCGAAAAAATTGGAACGGCACCATTTCCGGCTGGTCCAAAAGGCAGATATGCATTCTTTGGCGGCAGTGATTTATGTGTATTTAAAACCTCTCAGAATAAAGAAGCCGCTTATCGAATTATTCAGTACTTAAGTACAACAGATGCTCAGGTTGACTATCAAAGATATTGTGGTAACTTACCAAGCGTACAGGCAGCTTATGAAACAGAATATGTTTCAGAGGAACCTATGAGACAGGCATTCAAAGACCAGTTAGAGAATGGTAAAGCTTATCCGTCAGTTGCCGGATGGGGCCCGTCAGAAACAGTTCTTCAAAAAGGATTAAGCAATATTTGGGATAATGTAATGGGCGTTTATGGTAAATACGATCCGGAACGCACAAGACAATTCTTAAAAGAGACTGCACAAGAGTGTACTGCAATTTATAGTCAACAATAAAGTAAGGTGAAAATAATAAAAAGATGAAAAGAATAAACCGCTGCAATGTAGTTTTACTTGTTGCAGTGGTTTATTTAGTCAGAGGTGTTAAAATGAAGCATAAAAATAATAATTCAAGCAACGGGTTATTCGCAAGGATAAAGAAAAATAAGCTGGCATATATCTTAATTGCACCTGCCGTGATCGGTATGATTTTTATACACTTTATACCGATTGTCTCAGGTATAGCTATGTCATTCTTAAATTTAAATCAGTTTACTCTAAAAAAATTTTTAAAAGCACCCTTTATCGGCCTTGGTAATTATAAGGCAATTTTATTTGACCCAAGCAGCACAATGCGTTCAGGATTTTTAGATGCCTTAAGGAATACGGCTATTTTCGGACTGGTTTGCAGTATACTGGGCCTATGTATCGCATTACTGCTTGCTGTTTTGTTAAACAGAGATTTCAAGTTAAGGGGTATTGCCAGAACTCTTTTAATGACGCCGTGGGTTGTTCCTTCCTTTGTAGTTGGTATGTTATGGGGGTTTATGTGGCAAAATGACGGTATTATAAACAGAATATTGGTGGATGTACTACATATTTTGCCTACCAAGCCATTTTGGTTAACTGGTCCGGCTGTACTGATAGCAATTATTATACCAACCATATGGAGACAGGTCCCGTTTATCATGTTAATGCTATTGGCCGGATTACAGCAAATACCGGATGAGTATTATGAAGCTGCGGAAATTGATGGCGCTAATGCCTGGCAAAGGTTTCGTCATGTTACCCTTCCCTTATTAAGATCAGTACTGTCCATACAAATTTTAAATGGAATTATTACTTATGTTTATTCATTTAATATTGTGTCAATGATGTTCGGACATGGTGCCGGCTTCCCTGGTAAATATGGTGATCTTTTAATGACAAACATAAACAGAAATTCATTCCAAATATGGCAATTTGGAACAGGAGCAGCAGCAACTGTTATCGTTATGATCTGCGTTATGGGGTTAGTGGCCATCTGGTATAAAGTATTTCAAAATGATTTGGTGGTGGATGAATAGTGAAAAAAAGAAGGAAAATAAACTATAAGAAAAGAAAAAAAATAAATAATTTATTGGCTAACATCGTTTTATTTATTTTTGTAGTGTTAGCCATTGGGCCAATTGTATGGATGGTTGTAACTTCCTTAATGACGCAAAATGAAATAGTTACCAATAAATTGGTTATACCAACTCATTTCCAGAATTATGTGGAAATGTGGAAAAATATAAATTTCTTCCAATATTTTAAGAATAGTGTTATTATTTGCTCAATTACCACTTTTATTGCTTTGAGCATAGCCACATTGGCAGGATATGCTGTTTCCAGATTTAAGTTTCCCGGTTCGGGAATTTTTGGCGCCACTGTGTTAGCAACACAAATGGTTCCGGGAATTATGTTTTTACTTCCCCTGTATTTAATGTTTATTAAAATACAGGATATGTTTGGCATCCGGTTAATTAATACTTATGCCGGAATTATTATTGTTTATTCGGCATTTTTTATTCCGTTCAGCATATGGATTTTGCGCGGTTTCTTTGCAAGTATACCAACGGAACTGGAGGAAGCTGCTATTATTGACGGATGCAGCAGATTTGGCGCTTTTTTAAGAGTTGTATTGCCTTTAGCCAGAGTTGGCTTAATTGCAACGGGTATTTATATCTTCCTAATGGCATGGGACGAACTTTTATTTGCATGGGCACTGACCACATCGTCAAGTGTGGCAACAATTCCGGTTGGTATACGACTTTATGTAGGTAATTATCAGAACAGATATGATTTGCTTATGGCAGCAGGTTGTGTTACGACAACTCCGGTTTTAATCATATTTTTCGGATTACAAAAATATTTTATAAAGGGAATGACTGCAGGTGCGGTAAAAGGCTAATATAGAGCAAATTAATGGTTTTGGGAAAGCATCAGCCCTTTGAATTGACAATAAAAGGGGATGCTTTCCCTTTTGTGTTTAATCAATACCTGGTAAGACTTGTCTTATGGTTGCCTTATATGGTAAAATTTACTATAATAAATAGTTTTGTCTGAAGGGTGGCAGAAAAAGTTTGAAGGGTAAAAAAGTAGCATTACTTTTGATTGTTTTGGGGGTATTATTAGTAGTATTTTTAATACAGGTTTACTCATTTCCTCTTTTTGGAAATTACATAAATACGGACAACAAAAAAGTGGTTATCCATATTTGGACCATACATGGAGATGTGGAGGACGCCTTAAAAGAAATACTGGATCAGTATGAAGAAACCCATCCTGGAATTACTTTTGATATTACTGTATATAAAAATGAAGTCTATCAAATTGCTGTAAACAACGCCATGTTGACAGACAGTCTTCCGGATATGTTTTTTATGTGGGGTTACAGTAAACTAAAGCGGTTTGTTGATTCAGGAATGGCGCTGGATATTACTGATTTGGTAGAAAAGAATAATTTACCTGCTGCTATTATGGAGAACAAATTGGATGCTTTTACCTTCGACAACAGGATATATGGGCTTCCACTTTATGGCTGGACGGCATCTTTATTCTGTAACAGAGAAATATTTCAGCAATATGGTTTAAGTTATCCTAAGAATTATAATCAGTTCATGGAAGTATGCAAAGAATTAAAAAGCCAGGGGGAGATTCCGGTTATTACCGGAGGCAAGGAAGGATGGCTGTCTTCACTTTATTTTATGAGCCTGGTCCAAGGAGAAGGACCTGGGAATTCGATTTTTCAGGCTTCAAGAGACCCGGAGCGTTTTTATGACCTGCAGTATATTAATGCAACAGAGAAATTGGGTAGTATGATTAAGCAGAATATCTGGCAAAACGATTACCTGGAATGCGATGCCTATAACGCTTCCTATCAGTTTTCACAGGGAAAAGGCGCAATGCTGTATTACGGAAGCTGGGCTACAACTTTACTGGAGGGGAAAACATCAAAGGTTAAGGGTAAAGTCGATGTGATAGATTTTCCCAATAATGAAAATAGGGAAGGCATAGGGGGATATGTAGATACTTTCGTTATTAATAAAGAAGGCGTAATAGGCAAAGATGATGAATTAGTACAGATGTACATAGATGTAATGAAAGCTGTTTCCGATAAAATCGTAAATGAAAAAGGTGGGGGAATTCCCGTATACAAACATCAGGTTGTGGATAAAAGTAAATATCCCCTTTTGTATAAATGCTGGGATTTAAATAAGGACAGGACATTATATCCGGCATATGATCAAATTATGTCAGAGGAATTATCGGAAAGGTATTATTATATTTTGAATGAATTTATGGCAAATGAGATAACGGATCAGGAGTTTATTGAACAGTTGTCCAAACCATTAATCAATAACTAGTTTTAAAAGGCGGTTGCAACTTAAGTTTTTAAGTTATACCGCCTTTTTTTACTTTATAGGAAATTACTCCTTCCAGAGTAATCCAGAATTAATAATGCCTGCATAAATGCAGGCATAGGAAATAGACGATGGCAGATTAGAAGATATAAAAACCTTCTTCACCGATATCGTCATCAAGATCATCATCTTCATGAAGAAAATAATCCATATCCAAAAGGTCATTGTCGCTCATGTTTTTGATATCATCTGCGGTCATGCCTTCAGGAGGATTTTGAATGTATTTTTTCCTAAGTTCCTCTATTCGATTGCTCATTATGTAGCCCTCCGTTTTTAAACTATATTACCACAGACGGAGCCAACTGTGAAAGTATTATTTAAAAGCAGGTGAACGGCAACCTTTGGCTTTCGCCATTACCTTTTTATATAGTTCGTCTAGAGGAACACGTTTGCCCTTGTGATATAGCTCTAAAAAGCTCATAGTATTACCACAGCAAGGACATTTGAGAGGGTCGTACCCAAATGAGGCTAAGATACATTCCCTCCATTTATTAAAGGAAAGATAAATACCATGTTTTTCTTTTGCAATGGCAAGGTTTAGTTTCTTATCTGATTCACGTTGTCTTGCATAGAGACCATAATAGCGAATCATTTTGAAATGTTTTTCAGGGATGTGTTGGATTAGTCGCTGAATAAAATCAAGAACAGGGACTGTTTCCGTAATGAGTTTTTCATCCTCGTGCCTATTGTAGTGAAAAGTGACATTATCACCATCGTAGGAATCAATACGAGAGGTGGCAATTACCGGTCTTCCAAGGTAACGGCCGATGTATTTCAATACAGCCCCCGGTTTACATTTATTAGGCTTTGCATAAACATAGAATCCATTTTCGTGATTCTTATAGATGGAGGCCTTAACCTTTTTAAATGATGTTCCCAAATGCTTTTGTAATTCATTCAGAAGAGCAGTCTGAAAAGAATCACGCATAAGTTTATAGTTGAAATGAGTTTTACTCCGCCAGAGACCAGAATTACCCAAACCACCTTCTGAGATAAGACAGTGGATGTGAGGATTCCATTTCAAGTCTCTTCCAAACGTATGAAGAACGCAGATAAAACCAGGTGTAAATAATTCGGCTTTATTATCTTTATGAAACATATGGTGAACGACACTGTTAACAGCAGAGAAGAGGCAGTTAAGTAGATTACGGTCTTGAAGAAAAAAGGGTCGAAGTTCTTCTGCAATAGTAAAAACACAGTGGCGATGGTGAACATTGATGATTTTAAAAGACATGGAGGTGGTACGGTCAATGGAATATTTATTGCCACAAGTGGGAAGAAGGGTCACCACAATTAAGCATCTTCTCGACATTTTCGATAACCGATTGACGAGGATGCAAAATATATAGCATTTCTTCATAATGGTCATTAAAAATTTTTTGAAGTATGTTCATAAGATTATTATGGATCAAAAGCAGGAAAAAAGAAACCCCTAATTCCCCTCATGAATGAGGGGCTAGGGGAGTTGAAGTGTCGAAGACACTTTGTTCTTGGGAATTCAAAAAAGTATTTTAATCTGATTTTTTAGGGAAATCGTAATATATTCGACTAGTATCATAATTTTGTACCCTACTAGATTTTGGCAATAATAGATATACTATAAGTATCTGATAAGAGTAAATTACTGGGAGGATACAAATGAAGAAAATATCCGATAAGATTGTTTTTGCCATTATGATCTGTGTTATTATCAGCGCAGTAGCTATTGGTTATATATCTGCCAGATCAGCTGAAAAGGCACTGTATGAACAAGTAAATCAGAACATGCAATCTTTGTCTACGAAATATGCATATGAAATGGAAACATCATTTTCACATTATGAGGGAATAGCGCAAACCATTGGCACTTATATAGGTGCAACCTTTGATAAGTCAAAGGCAATAAATATTCCTATGTGTTCAGGATATTTTCAGGAGTTAGGCCAATATATTCAGGCAGTAAGCAGCCAAAACCAGGGAATAATAAGTGTGGGAGCATTTGTAAACCCCAATCTGACAAAAGCACTTTTTGGTTCATGGTATAGCGGGGAAGAAGAAGTTACATTTGATCCTTATGATGCCTATAGCGAGTTTGCTAAAAAAGAGGATAGCTGGTATTGGCATAATGCAATAGTAGAAAAACAGGCATCCATGTGGTCAGATCCTTATAATAATGACAGGTTTCAAGCAGAATGTATCACCTATTTGTATCCTATTCTTGAAGAAGATGAAATTATTGCATATGTGACCGTAGATATTCCATTCCAGTCAATAAAAGAAATTACGTCAAAGGTTTCCGGAAGTAATGCAATCGGAGTAATGTTGTTAGACAGTGATAACAGGATCGTTGTGGATCAAACATATCCGGAAGGTACTTTATTAAGTGAAGCCGGATACCATAAATTAGAAAAGGCCCTGGAAAAGAAAAGTAACGGATTTATATCTATGACGGTAAGCAGGAAGGGAAATTGTTTTGTCGGTTATAAAAAACTAAAGAATAATTTTACTGTGGTAGTTTATAGTCCGGAAAGCCAGTTATTTAAACCAATCAGAAATACCAATATAATTATTGCACTGGTCAGTATAATTGTAATTTCCATAGCAGTAATTTTATCCATAATAGTTGGGAAAAGTATTTCGCGGCCTATCTATTTAGTTATAGAAGATCTGATGCTTATGGAGACCGGAAATTTTACCGGAAGCAAGCATAAAAAATGCCTGGCAAACAAAGATGAAACGGGAAAGTTAGCTAAGGTTTTAGATACGATTCAAGTTTCCATGAGGGAAATGGTAAATATCGTAAATGAAAATAGTACTCTTGTTGATGAATTGGTTAATCAGTTGGGTGAGATTGTGCAGCAGTTAATGGTGCATGCAGAAGAAGTAAGTCAGGTAGCGGAAGAATTATCTGCCGGAATGGAAGAAACATTAGCCACAGCGGAAAATTTAAGCACAACATCCG
>JBKEEJ010000033.1:0-20231 GCA_047777345.1 Lachnoclostridium sp.
AGATAACAGTCCACTTTTTAAAATTAGATCGATTTTTTCTTGTTCTATTTCTTTGTTCTCGTATTTTCTGATACTTCTTCTGGATTTTAATATGTCAAATAGCATATTTTCACCTCCTGATTTTCATCATTGATATATACATCTATTACATACACATATGATATTACCCATATAGACAGGACATAAATTACGCTTTTCATTATTATGTTTTAATATACAAAAAAAGTCAACCAGGCTAAGAATATTATTTTCTCTAATATTTTGGAACTATAAATTTAAAAAAAATAGTAATATTATTTTATAAATACTATATTGCAATACATAATAGTTAATGTTATTATATATTAAAATCTAAAATATAATAATGGAATTTACTTAATAATGCGACTTAACCAATACTTTGTTAGTTAAATTGAATGTAATTAAAAAAGGCTTGCTTAGCAGAAAGGAGTTGAAATATGAATGCACAATTTAAAAAGGGTGTATTAGAATTATGTGTGCTTTCAAAACTACTTGAGGGAGACCGATATGGGTATGAATTAACCGAATCCATATCAAAGCAGATGGTGATATCAACCGGAACATTGTATCTGATATTAAAACGCCTGAAGGATGAAGCTTATGTCGAAACGTATTTGGTTGAATCCGGAGGAGGCCCGGCCAGAAAATATTATCATCTGACGGAAAAAGGGAAGGCTTACCAGGCGGCACAAAAAAAAGAGTGGCTGGATTTTATCGGAATTGTACAGGATATTATCGGATAGGAGGATGTATATGAATAAAAACGAGTACTTAAATGCGCTAAAAGAAGCGCTGAAAGATATTGATGAAAGTGTTATGGAAGAAATCGTTACTGATTACGAAGAACATTTCCGGATTGGTTTGGAAAACGGAAAAAGTGAGGAAGAAATCTGTAAGGAATTAGGGGCAATTAATGACCTGGCCGAAGAAATCAGAGAAGTATACAATACGAAAAAAAACACAGATAAAAAGACCGATGATAAATCAAATGAAGAATCTATTAATAATGAAGATAGTAATGAAGAAAATGTCAACGAAAAAAATGTCAATGAAGAAAAAAAGACCTCCGAGGAACAAAACGGCAGCAGAAATATATTTAAAGAATGGTATTCCCATATTAATATAGATGGGGAGAAAATCAGTGACGTAATTAACAGTGCCTTAGATACAGCAGGAGACGCAATCAGTAAAATTGATGTGAACGAAATCGGGCGCACAATAAAAAGTACCTTAGAACAGGCAACTTCTACCCTTAATAATTTTGCGGACAATTATCTTAAGAATCAGGGAATGGGACCTTTTGAGTTTAACAAAAAACATGCGGAAGGTTATACGGAAAATGTGTCAAAAAGTTATGATGCCAATAGGGAATCCCAAAATCCGGCAAACGAAACAGTTAAAAATAATGTCAGTTATGACGCCTGTTCAGATAATGAAGATACGGAAGAAAAGCGGGAAGTAAGTGAGAATAAAGAAAGTAAGGATGAATTTGAAAACAGTCAGGGCCAATCCTCGGATCATAAGGAAACTGTAAATGATGAAAAAACTTTAAAAGAGGAAACAAGCAATATTGCTGACACTAGCCAAAATCGGTTAAACCTTGTCGTAGATGGCATATGTGCTGATTTGATAGTTGAGAAGTCCACCAACGGGAAATTAAACTTATTTTATGAAAATAATGGGAATGAAAGACAAAAGCAATTGTATGAGTTTTACAGTTACAAGGAGGAAAACACAGTATATGCCGGTATCCGCCGGGTAGGTAAGACAGTGTTTTTATTTAACACAAAGCTTTATACCATCCGAATCTATATAGAAATACCAGATAATACGGGAGAGGTTAACTTACGGACTGCCAGCGGTGACATAAAACTTACCAATGTAAATGGGGAAAGTATAACGGCAAATGCTGCCAGCGGCGATATCCTGCTGGACAGGGTTAACACATCTGATTTGCGTATCAAAGCTTCCAGCGGGGATATTAATCTGGATGAGGTAAACAGCAACAGAGTAAGGGCAGAATCCAGCAGCGGTGACATTGAGGTCAACAATCTGGAAGCAAAGTTTTTGTCTTTAAGAAGTTCCAGCGGTGACATAGTAATCAGGAACATTAAAGCCGATGTGGCTGACTGCAGCCCTTTAAGCGGTGACCTGGAAATTGACGGTATGATTACAAGCGAATGTAAAATAAGAAGTACCAGCGGGGATATTAAAATTTGTGATTTTACAATGAATAACGCTGATGTGAGCAGCATAAGCGGTGACATAAACATGAACCTGGTAGTGGGAGACGGTTTAAGAGTAGTAAACGGCAGCGGTGATGTTTCAGCGGAAGTTAATGTAAAAAGAGGCCATGCAAGTTCCAGAAGCGGAGATGTGAAAGTAATATGTAACGGCGACATCATATTAGAATCGGAAAGTACCAGCGGAAACATTAACATTACTTTGAAAAATTATAATAACGGATATAACATAACATCCAAAACCACTTCAGGAACTCTTTATATTGATTATGACAATATGCGTCAGAGAAATCAGAAATCAGGAAATTATACCCATGGTAATCAGGGAAGCAAATTAATTTTAAGTACCGTAAGCGGCGATATACACTTAAGTGATTAGTAAAAATTACCCCAGTTTTATTTCTTTATTCCTTTTCCATTAAAAAACATTGAATCGGGTAGTTTTAATTGAAACGGTCCAAGTTTCAAAAAACAGACTGTACAAAATCAGGATAACAAGGTGTATAATAGTTTTAAGTAAATAAAATGTCAGATGGGAAGGAATAAAATGTGCGAAAAAGATATATTCGAAAAAGAACCGGCAAAAATGATTGAATCTTCCTGCACTTATTTGACAAAAGAAATGTACGAAAGAGCAACCGCCTATAAGGAAGGGAACCTTACAAGGATTGCCAAAGCCATGCGAAAGGCAGCTGCCGGAGAAAAGGTAACCATTGGCGTTATAGGCGGTTCCATTACCCAGGGATGTTTGGCAACCAAGCAGGATTACTGCTATGCCTCCTTATTAAAAAAATGGTGGGAAGATACATTTCCTATGGCTAAAATAGAATTTATCAATGCAGGAATCGGTGCTACCAATTCATATTTGGGCGTTCACCGGGTTTATAAAGATTTGCTGTCTTATAAACCTGATTTCGTAGTGGTAGAGTTTTCTGTTAATGACAGTAACAACTCCTTTTTTAAGAAAAGCTATGAAAATTTAGTACGCCGTATTTTAAAGGACAATAATAACCCGGCGGTTCTGCTTTTGTTTATGACCATGGAAGACGGAACCAGTGCCGAGGAGAATGATTCTGCCATAGGGGTTCAATATGATTTGCCTATGATTAGTTACCGTAAGGCAGTATTGGAAGAGATTCACAAAAACCATTTTACATGGAAGGATATTTCTCCGGACGATATTCATCCAAATGACAGAGGACATGCCATTGTGGGGGAACTTTTATCCGTTTTTCTGACAGATATTTATCACAGGCTGGACTCTATACCTGTTAAAGTGACACCCTTTGACAAGTCAGCTCTTACCAATGAAGCGTATGCCGATGGAGCCATATTCGACAGTAAGACGATTGAACCAGTTCGCTCCGGAAGTTTTATGAAGAAAGGTATAAATAGTAATTTTCCCAATGGCTGGTATACAACTGATGGAAAAGAAAGTATTGTATTTTCCGTAAAAGCGGCCAATATTGGCATTCTGTATCAAAAATTTACCAATGGGACAGGCGGCCGGTATGAGGTTTATGTTGACGGACAGTTAACGAGTACTTTGGATGCTGATTTTACCAACGGATGGGGCGATTATCCTGAGAGTACTGAAGTTTTTGCGTCAGGGGAAAGAAAAACGCATACACTTGAAATCAGAAAAAAGGAAGATTCGGCCAAAACTGTGTTTGCCATATTAGGTCTACTGATATCTTAAGTTTAGTGTAATTGAATATTCAATAAAAAAAGCCTGCAATAATACAGGCTTTTTATTATATATATACCTAAAACTAAAGAGAGGAATTTAAGCGTTTTTATTTTTTTTGTAAAAGCGTTTTGATTTGTTATTTTTTGCAGAAATAAGTTCGTAGAAATCTTCGCAATTTTCATATTTTTCATGAGCCATCCAGCTTGGGGAATTTTGTCTGTTGTATCTAACAAGATCTAAGTATAAATTTGTACTGCCAATATACATAAAGGTTCCCTCCTTTAAAAAATATTTTTCTGGCTTTCCATTTATTATTTCCTAACTTTAGTCTGTTATTCCTCTGTTCTTGACTTTATTATAAGAGATAATTGACTTTTTGTATATAATCTGCTAGTCTGAATATATAGACAAAATTGGTATTATTAATACAAAACATATGTTCGGAATTGTTTTGAATCTGTCAAATTTTGAAAGGGGGAGTAAGCCGGATGGCAGTACGTTTTTGGGAACTGTATGAGGAAACGAAAGAACAGTTTCGCCTTAAAATTGTTGCCGGAAAAGCAGGCATGGATACGGTAGTAAGCTGGGTACATATGCTGGAGGATGAAACAATCGTATCCAGGTTTCATGGTGAAGAATTGGCCATCACAACGGGTATGAAGGCAAATGAGCCCGGCTGGCTCCTTCAATTGGTACAAAGAATGTCCGAGGATGATTGCGCCGGTATCATTATTAATACTGGAATGTATTTAGAAAAAGTACCGGATGAAGTAATTGCCTGGTGTGATGAACATAATTTCCCCATTCTGCAGATGCCCTGGGAAATATCCATAACAGAGCTGATACAGGCATACTGTATGAGAATCATAGATCAGAAACAGATTGAAAAAAAGATTGGGAATGCCTTTCGCGAGATTATTAAAGGACATATGTCAAAAGAAAGTATCAGGCAGGAGTTGGGAGAACGTTATAATATAGAAGGTTATTTTCAAGTTTATTGCATAAGCGTAAAAAAGACTATGGAAGATGAATTAACCTATAATCAGTCGATTATTAAGCTTGAAAACCTATTCGGACTTTGGAAAGGAAACGACAAGATTAATACGGCCTACGGACTTATCCGGATGGAGGATTTTCTTGTGCTGATATTAAATACCGACAAGGATAAACAGTTTATTGACCTGCCACAGATGATTATTCAGTGTTTTTCTTTTTTTGTAAGGGAAGAGCGTTTTCATATGGGAATCGGACCCTGTGTCAGCCATATTCAAAACTTGTCGGTGAGCTTTAAAAGGGCCAGAACTGCCATGAAGATGTCGGTAACCACTGGAAAAGAATTGGTATATTTTGAGGAAATGGGCTTTTACAAAATTCTTTTTTCTTTGGATGACACCGATGTTTTAACAAGTTATGCCGATGATTTGTTAGGACCTTTGGAAGCTTATGATAAAGAGCATGGTTCAAGTTATGTGGATACTTTAAGAAGTTACATAAAAAATGACCGAAGTCTTATACGGGTGGCCGAGGAAACATATACCCACAGAAATACGGTAAATTACCGTATTCAGAATATAAAGAAGATATTAAACAATGAACTGAATGATCCAGACACTTTATTTTCATACCAGGTTGCCTTTTACATCAGGGATATGACGAAAAAAACACCGAAAAAAATGTCATGAGAACTTTTTTTACCATAATTTCTGGAAAATTGTGCCTGGCATTCTAAATAATTTGATAAAAAAAGGACATGTGACCTTTTTTCCTCAAGGGAAAAGTAATAGAATATTATTGGTATATTAAACTGACAGAAGGTCTGGTTAGTATAAGAGTCTGGCTTGTCAGGCGATTACCTGTATTAAATCATTAGTGAAAGGAGGAGAGAGATGGTAGATTACACAGAAGGATCCGGCAAGCAGTATCATATTCAGCTAAAACCTGGGGATGTGGGTAAGTATGTTATATTACCCGGGGATCCGAAACGGTGTAAGAAAATTGCGGAGCATTTTGAAAATCCACAGCTTATGGCTGACAGCAGAGAATTTGTTACCTATACCGGGTATCTAAACGGTGTAAAGGTCAGTGTAACTTCTACCGGTATCGGAGGTCCGTCCGCGTCCATTGCCATGGAGGAACTGGTAAGATGCGGTGCCGATACCTTTATCCGTGTGGGTACCTGCGGAGGCATGCAGGAAAATGTTATGGGCGGTGATCTGATTATTGCAAACGGAGCCATTCGTATGGAAGGAACCAGCAAAGAATATGCTCCTATTGAATTTCCGGCAGTTCCGGATATTCATGTATTAAATGCTTTAATTGACGCTGCCAAGAAAAACAATAGTCCCTACCATGTAGGTGTTGTGCAATGTAAGGATGCTTTTTACGGACAGCATGAGCCTGAAATAAAGCCTGTCAGCTATGAATTAATGAACAAATGGGAAGCATGGCTGCGTTTGGGCTGTCTTGCGTCAGAAATGGAGTCAGCTGCTTTGTTTATTGTCGGAAGCTATTTAAAAGTAAGAGTTGGCTCAGTATTTTTGGTAATTGCAAATCAGGAGAGGGACAAAAAGGGATTAAGCAATCCTCAAGTACATGATACCGGTTTGGCAATCAAAGTGGCGGTTGATGCCATCAGGAACTTAATCGAAGAAGATAGTAAGGATAACTAGGGATTTATTTGAGATGGCTTGATTTAAAATTAAACCATAATGACAATTTTTAAAAAATTTACAATAAAGGAGATTAAATTATGAAAAAGAAAATCTTAGCTGTTATCTTATCTGCTGCAATGGTTTTATCTTTGGCAGCATGTGGCAAATCCAATACTGCAACAAACGATAATACGGATACCACAGATAAAACGGTTTCTACGGAGTCAGCAGATTCCGGCAGTGCTTCTTCTGACAGCGCAAACAGCGGAAAAAAATTCAAAGTTGGTATGGTTACTGACGTTGGTGGCGTAAATGACGGTTCCTTTAACCAGACATCCTGGGAAGGATTACAGAAAGCATCTAAGGATTTAGGTGTTGAAGTAAAATATCTTGAATCAGAAACGGATGCTGATTATGCGCCCAATATTGAAACTTTTGTTGATGACGATTATGATTTAATCATATGCGTAGGTTATATGCTTGCTGATGCTATGAGAGCTTCCGCAGAAGCAAATCCGGATCAGAAATATGCAATTATTGATGATGCATCCTGCGCTGATCTTCCTAACGTTACCTGCTTAATGTTCGAACAGTCTCAGGCTTCTTATCTGGCAGGTGTTGTAGCCGGAATGATGACAAAGAGCAACAAAGTAGGCTTTGTACTTGGTATGTCCAATGAAACGATGAACGAGTTTGGTTATGGTTATTTAGCAGGTGTTTTAGACACAAATCCGAATGCAACGGTTTCTCAGTACAATGCGAACTCCTTCGGTGATACGGCAGTTGGTAAAAGCGCCGCAGTATCTATGATTACCGATGGTGTTGACGTTATTTTCCACGCAGCCGGTGGTACAGGACTTGGTGTTATTGAAGGATGTAAGGAAAATGGAATCTGGGCAATTGGTGTAGATACTGATCAGAGTTCACTTGCACCGGACAATATTCTTACCTCCGCTATGAAGAGAGTTGACACAGCTTGCTATGATATTACAAAGGATTTAATTAACGGTAACTTAACTAATGGCATTATCACATATGATCTTGCTTCCAATGGCGTTGATATTGCACCGACAACGGATAATTTAACAGATGAAGTAATCAATAAAGTAAATGAAACAAAGACAAAAATTATCAATGGTGAAATTACCGTTCCAAAGACAAAAGACGAGTTCGAAGCAAAATATGGCGACGTATATGAATTAGATGATTAATGTGTGGGTTCCTATAAGGAGGTAATGAGGTTGAGAGACATTTCAATGGAACGTGTAAATGCAACTAGAGATGAAATGCTAGACGTTATTAAAAGTGCTACCCTGACCCATGAGCAGAAAGTTGCTACTATGGCAAACAAAGCCGATTCATTGTTGGAAGTCCTTGATTTGCCGGAAGGACTGGACGAACTAATGAATGTACCGGCTGAGGAGAAATGTATCTGCGACCTGAGTGAAGGACATGCACCGTTACGTCCGCGTTATATTGTGCCGGATTATGAAAAATTCATGAAGGAAGGCTGCAAGTTCCTTCAGCTGGATCCTCCGAAAGATTTATATGAGGCTTTAAATTCACTCATGATATTTTATAAACATGTACCAAGTGTAACGAATTTTCCGGTTTATGTGGGACAGCTTGATCTGCTCTTGGAACCTTTTATCAATGATGTGGATGAAGCACAGGCCAAGAAAATGCTGAAACTGTTTATGACCCATATGGACCGGACAATTCTGGATTCCTTTTGCCATGCCAATATTGGACCCCGTGCTACCAAAACTGGCCGTATATTGCTGGAAGTGGAAGCAGAATTGCAGGATGCAGTGCCTAATTTGACATTAAAATACGAAGAGGGCGTAACTCCGGATGATTTTGCTCTGCAGGCAATTCAGACAGCTTTAAAGAGTGCAAAGCCAAGTTTTGCAAATCATAAAATGTTTTGCAGCGAACTGACAGAGAATTATGTTATAGCCAGCTGCTATAACGGTCTTCCTTACGGTGGCGGTTCTTATACTCTGTGCAGGCTTATTCTTGGCAACATTGCCAAACGGGCTCATAATGTAAAAGATTTTATGGATAAGGAACTTCCTTATGTTATGGATATTATGGCACGCTATATGGATGCCAGAGTTCGGTTTGAAGTGGAAGAAAGCGGATTTTTCCAGAATAATTTCCTGGCAAAAGAAGGATTTATTCATAGAGATCGCTTTACCGCTATGTTTGGTCTGGTAGGCCTGGCCGATTGTGTCAATATTCTGATGGAAAAGGAAGGTAAAACCGGACGGTTTGGCCACAGCGAAGAAGCTATCAACCTTGGTGTTGCAATTATGGATAAGATAGCGGAATTTAATCAGAACCATAAAAGTCCTTATTGTGAAATTACAGGAGGACATTATCTGCTTCATGCACAAGTAGGCCTTGCAGAAGATGTAAATATTACACCTGGTACCCGTATCCCCATTGGAGAGGAACCGGAAGAGTTAGCAGATCATTTGCTGGTGCTTTCTAAATTCCACAAGTATTTTCCTTCCGGTACCGGTGATATTTTCCCGATTGACACAACGGTTCATAAGAATCCGGAGTATGTGTTGGATATCATAAAGGGTGCATTTCGCAAAGATTTGCGGTATTTGTCTTTCTATGAGAAAAACAGTGATTTGATTCGTATCACAGGATATCTGGTAAAACGCTCTGAAATGAAAAAATTAGAGGAAGGCCAGAATGTCATGCAGGATACCACTGCTTTAGGCTTGGGAGCCGCAAAGAACGGACATATACTGTCCAGAAAGGTTCGCTAATATGCAGGCAGTTGTGAATAAGATAATTTCATTCAGCGCAGTGGACGGACCGGGTAACCGGACGGCCGTATTTTTACAGGGGTGTAATCTGGACTGTAAATATTGTCACAATCCGGAAACCAGAGCAGTCTGCATCCACTGCGGCAACTGCGTCAGGGTATGCCCCACAGGAGCCTTAAGTATGGAACAAAATAAGGTGCGTTACGACGCCGCAAAATGCGTTCAATGTGACAGTTGTATTCATACCTGCTCTTTTGGCAGCAGTCCCAAGACTCAGATTATGTCACCGGAAGAAGTATTTCGTGCCATTAAGAAAAATATTCCCTTTATCCGGGGAATAACGGTATCAGGCGGGGAATGTACTTTATATCCGGAATTTTTAAAAGAGTTGTTTGTTCTTTGCCGTTCGGCCGGCTTATCAACTCTAATTGACAGTAACGGTACCGTTGATTTTTCTGATAAGAAAGATTTGCTCGAAGTTACCGATGGTGTAATGCTGGATGTGAAAGCTTTTGATAAAGAACAGCATAAAAAGGTAACGGGAGCAGACAATAGTCAAATTCTTAAGAATGCGGTTTTACTGGCTCAATGCGGTAAATTGTACGAAGTGCGGACAGTGGTGGTACCCGGTTTGTTTGACGCCAAAGATACGATTTTAAAAACCGGCAAATTATTAAAGCCTTATCTTAAGATAAGAGATATCCGTTATAAGATTATTGCATACCGCCCCATGGGGGTACGCAAAGAGTATGCCCATTATGAAGTGCCAGGACAGGAATATTTGCAAGGCCTGGCACATCTTTTAGAAGAAGAAGGATTTCGTAATATAATTATTACATAATTCAGGCAGCCAATGACTGTGGACAAGCCTTGCAAAACAGCAGTGCAGATCATAGGTTAAATGTTTGTAGTAAGGCGGAATAAGAATCCGTTTTTACGATTCAAGGAGGAACAAGTTTGGAAAAGATAAGTCATATGGACGAAAACACAGTCGTCATTTCCATGAAAAATATCGTGAAAAAATTCGGTAATTTCACGGCAAATGACGGCATTAACCTGACCGTTCATAAAGGTGAAGTGCATGCCATTCTTGGTGAAAACGGAGCCGGGAAAAGCACTCTGATGAACATATTATACGGGTTATACACACCTACGTCCGGAGAAATATATGTAAATGGGAAAAAGGTACATATCACCAATCCCAAACATGCCATTGAATTGGGAATCGGTATGGTTCATCAGCATTTTATGTTGGTTGAGCCCTTTACCGTAACCGAAAACATTATTTTAGGAAACGAAATAGTAAAAGGACTTACCGTGGATTTAAAAACAGCCAGAAAGAAAGTGCTGGAACTGTCAGAAAAATACGGTATGAAAGTGGATCCGGACGCAAAGATTGAAGACATATCTGTTGGTATGCAGCAGCGTGTGGAGATACTAAAGGTATTGTATCGCGGGGTTAATACACTGATTTTGGACGAGCCAACCGCATCTTTAACTCCTCAGGAAATTAAGGAATTAATTGAAATTATACATTATTTGGTAAAAGACGGCAAATCTGTTATATTGATTACTCATAAATTAAAGGAAATTAAAGCTGTTGCCGATTACTGTACTATTATCCGCCAGGGAAAGTATATTAAGACAGTTAAGGTTTCCGATGTCAGCGAAAAGGAACTGGCTTCCATGATGGTAGGAAGGGAACTGGAGTTTAAAGTTAATAAAAAGGATATGACACCGGGAGAAACCATACTTGAAGTAAAAGATCTTCATGCCAGAGATTACCGTGGTGTGGAAATCTTAAAAGGCCTAAATTTAAAGGTAAGACGCGGGGAAATTGTAGGTCTGGCTGGTGTGGATGGTAACGGACAGACAGAATTGGTGGAGATATTAACCGGCCTTAGAAAAGGCGATTCCGGTCAGGTTATTTTAAAAGGCGAAAATGTTTTTAACCAAAGTCCAAAGGTACTTTTTGAAAAGGGAATTTCCAGTATTCCTGCGGATCGTCATAAGCACGGTTTGGTTTTGGAGTACTCTGTGGCGGACAATCTGATTCTGCAGAATTTTGAAAAAGAACCCTTTTCAAAAAAGGGAATTTTAAAGAGAAACGCAATAACGGAACAGGCAAAAGAACTTATTACGAAGTTTGATATAAGACCCTCTGATTGCGAGAATAAACCTGCTTCAACCTTATCCGGTGGTAATCAGCAAAAGGTTATTATTGCCAGAGAAGTAACAAATGACAAGGATTTACTCATTGCGGTGAACCCTACGAGAGGACTGGATGTTGGCGCTATCGAATTTGTTCATAAGTATATTGTGGAACAGAGAAATAAAAACAAAGCGGTATTGCTGGTATCTTTTGAGCTGGACGAAATTATGAGTCTGTCTGACCGCATTGAAGTAATATATGATGGACGGATAGCCGGAAGCGTTGCCGGAAATGAAGCCGATGAAAATACTTTAGGATTAATGATGGCAGGAGGACTTTCCAATGAATGAAAAGAAAAGCATTTTAAACAGTAATGCATTGTATACGTTAATTGCCATCGTAATTGGTTTTTTGGTAGGTGCCATATTACTAGTACTGGCAGGAATTAATCCGGGGGCAGCCTATGGAAGGCTGTTGCACTCCGTTTTCAGTAAACCAAAATCGATTGCCTGGGACATTATATATGCCAGCCCCTTAATTTTTACCGGCTTAAGCGTGGCTTTTTCATACAAAATGGGGGTTTTTAATATCGGAGCAGAGGGCCAGTTTGTGGTTGGTTCCTTAGCAGCCTGTGTAGTGGGAATTCTGGTGGATGTGCCAGCGATTATTCACGTACCATTATGTATTCTTGTTGCGGCTTTGGCAGGTGCGTTATGGAGCTTAATCGTCAGCCTTATGAAGATAAAAAGAGGGATTAACGAAGTACTGTCCTTTATTATGTTTAACTGGATTGCCTTTTATTTGTCCAACTATGTGGTAAATTTAAAAGTAATACATAAAGAAGGCGGTGGAGAAGCAACCAAAGACGTTCTAAAATCTGCTACCATTTTATTGCCGGAAGGTATTCGTACTGCTTTAGGATGTGGCAGCGCCAATTATGGATTTATTATGGCAGTTGTAGCTGCAATTATTATTTGGTATGTCCTAAAAAAGACTACTTTAGGATATAAAATCTGTGCGGTAGGATTTAATCCTCATGCGGCAAGGTATGCCGGAATTAACTCAAACGCAACCATGTTAATTGCTATGGGAGTTTCAGGAGCCTTAGCCGGACTTGGCGGCGCCGTACAGGTTCTTGGTATGTCAAACAGAATCAGTCAGTTTGCAGCTCAGGAAGGATTTGGTTTTCAGGGTATTACCGTAGCCCTTATCGGTGGAAGTGATCCCATAGGCTGTATTTTTGCTGGCCTTTTCTACGGAGCAATGAAATACGGCGGTTCCAAATTAAGCTTAATCAATGCGCCGGCTGAAATTGTAGATATTATTATGGGTACTATCATATTCTTTATAGCGATTTCTTACATGTTTAAGAGTATCTTTTTATCGAAAAGATTCAAGAAAAAGGAGGCGAAGTAAATGGATTTCATAATTAAAAATTTAGGTCTGATTATTAATGCGACTCTTATCGCAACACCTCCTTTGTTATATGCCGCCCTGGGTTCCTGCTTTTCAGAACGCAGCGGGGTTATCAATATCGGAATTGAAGGCATGATGACAATAGGAGCTTTTACGGGTTCTGTAGCTGCCTTGTTTACTGGCAGTCCATGGCTTGCCTTCTTTTGCGGAGGCTTGGCAGGAGCGGTGTTTGGTCTTTTACATGCCATAGCCTGTATCACATTTGGCGCGGACCAGACCATATCCGGAACGGCCATAAATTTCCTGGCACCAGGACTTGCGGTGTTTTTATGCAAAGCATTGTTTGACAATTCGTCCAATACACCTCCTCTTGATTCTGGCGATAAATTACCCAAATTGTTTGACGGTGTCTTTCCGGTAGGATCTTTCTTAAATAACGCACTGAATACATATGGCGCAGCATACCTTTGCTTTATAGCTGTATTTATCGTTTGGTTCGTATTTTATAAGACCAGTTTCGGACTTAGACTTCGTGCAGTGGGAGAACATCCCCAGGCTTGTGATACACAGGGAATCAATGTGGCACGGGTTCGTTATATTTGTGTTATACTTTCCGGTTTCTTGGCAGGACTTGGCGGAGCTTATGTAACTTTGGCAACCGTAAATCAGTTCCGTCCTATCGTTATTGTAGGACAAGGTTTTATTGCCATAGCGGCTGTTATTTTCGGCAAGTTTACGCCTCAGGGAACCATGAAGGCATGTCTCCTTTTTGGACTTTGCAGTGGACTGAAAGTGCTAGCAAGCTCCGGTAACAAAGTTTCACCCAATATTATATCCATGATTCCATATGTGGTTACTATTGTTACACTGATTATTTTTGTTGGAAAAGCAAGAGTACCGGCTGCAAACGGCAAACCATACATAAAATCCAGGTAACAGGTATAGTATGGCAAAACGGATTATAAAGGATGGGGTAAGTTATGGAGATATCTGAATTGGTTAAACTGGCTATGAAAGCGAGAGAAAATTCTTATAGTCCCTACTCTAATTTTAGAGTAGGGGCTGCGCTTCTTACAAAGCAGGGTAAAGTATATAGCGGCTGTAACATAGAAAATGCCGGTCAAACTTCCAGCAACTGTGCGGAGCGGACAGCCTTTTTTAAGGCAGTAAGCGAAGGAGAAAGAGAGTTTGCAGCCATTGCTATTGTAGGAGGCCCGGCTGATGGAATCAAAGATTACTGTCCGCCTTGTGGCGTTTGCAGGCAGGTAATGATGGAATTTTGCGACTGTGAAACTTTTAAGATTATCATTGCAAAATCGGAAGAGGATTATCAAATTTTCACATTACAACAGCTTTTGCCTATGGGATTTGGACCTAAGGATCTAAGTGAAAAGCCGAATTGACATAATAAATGAAAGCAGAGGTTTTACTATGAATAACTATAAAAGAGTGTTTGCCATAGTATTGGATTCCCTTGGAATCGGAGCTATGGACGACGCACCGAAATATGGGGATAATGGAGTTGATACTTTAGGACATATTTCCGAATCAGTAGATCGTTTCTATATTCCAAATCTTCAGAAAATGGGGCTTGCAAATCTGCATCCCTTAAAACAAGTAAAGCCGGTTGAAAAAACACTGGGATATTACATGCCTATGTCGGAAGCCAGCTGCGGTAAGGATACAATGACAGGCCACTGGGAAATGATGGGCTTAAAAGTGGAAAAGCCCTTTAAGACATTTACGGATACCGGATTTCCCAAAGAACTGATTGACGAGCTTGAGAAACGTACCGGCAGAAAAATCATCGGCAATAAAAGTGCCAGCGGCACCGAAATTCTTGATGAGCTGGGGGAAGAGCAAATCAAAACAGGAGCTATGATTGTCTATACGTCTGCTGATTCTGTGCTTCAGATCTGCGGTAACGAAGAAACTTTCGGCCTGGATGAATTATATCGCTGCTGTGAAATCGCAAGAGAATTGACTTTAAAGGATGAATGGAAAGTAGGCCGTGTGATAGCAAGACCTTATGTGGGTAAAAGGCGGGGTGAGTTTAAGCGTACCAGTAACCGCCATGATTATGCCTTAAAACCCTTTGGCAAAACCGCTTTAAATGCATTAAAAGAAAACGGATATGATGTTATATCAGTGGGAAAAATAAATGATATTTTTGTAGGCGAAGGAATTACGGAAGCTTATAAATCCAAAAGCAGTGTTCACGGAATGGAACAGACGATAGAAATAGCAGACAAAGATTTTACGGGGTTATGCTTTGTAAACCTGGTTGACTTTGATGCTCTTTGGGGACACAGAAGGGACCCAATCGGTTATGCCAAAGAAATTGAAAAGTTTGATGTAAACTTAGGACTGTTGCTGGAAAAACTAAGGCAGGATGACTTATTGATTATTACAGCGGACCATGGTAATGATCCGACTTATACGGGAACCGATCATACCAGAGAAAAAGTTCCTTTTCTTGCCTATTCGCCATCTATGAAAATGAGCGGGCCACTGGAACCGGTGTCAACTTTTGCCACAATAGGTGCCACCATAGCGGATAATTTTCACGTGTCCATGCCGGAAGGAACGATCGGAACATCCATATTAAGTCAGCTGATTTAATTTATGGCTTACGGATACTATGCCGGGTATGGAGACAAAATAAGCTAATAAAAGGTAGGCTATATGAAAATTGATATAAAAAAGATAATATATGCCCTTATTGGCATTTATCTTATAGGAACAGGCGTTGCCTTTAACAGTTGTGCAAAACTTGGGAATGATCCCATTGGAATTGTATATGACGGAGTCAGAAATATTGCAAA
Organism: Lachnoclostridium sp.; assembly: GCA_047777345.1. Taxonomy (GTDB): domain Bacteria; phylum Bacillota; class Clostridia; order Lachnospirales; family Lachnospiraceae; genus Anaerocolumna. Next base: position 15,785 of record JBKEEJ010000033.1, read on the forward strand.
TTTAAGCAGCGAACAATTAGGTACCGCATCCAATCTGGTAAATTTCGGATTGATTCTCCTGCTGATTTTTGTTGGAAAAAGATATATCAATATTGGAACGTTAATATATATTATACCCTATGGTTTTTTTGTAAATATCGGAACAAAACTTTATGAAACTATTTTTCCTTCTGCCAATATCTATCTTAGCTGGATGGCGGTTGTAGCCGGTTGCTTATTGTTATATACCGGAGTCGCCATATTTATCGCAGTAGATATTGGTTTGGATCCCTTTACCGGTTTGGTTATGGTAATTCGGGACATGTTAAAATGGGATTATAAGCGAACGAAAATTGCTTTTGACATTAGTATGGTTATTATTGGTCTTGCCTTAGGAGGAAAATTCGGAGCGGTTACGTTCATTACCGCCTTAACTGCGGGACCGATTATTCAATTTATCTCGAAAGGCCTAAAAAATGTATTTTTAGAAAGGAAATCTTAAGAGATGGATCAGGGATGGCTAAGCATTTTGCCTAAAATTGATTTGCATTGTCATCTGGACGGTTCTATGGATACGGAAACGGTTCATGACCTATTGGCGGAACGGGGAATTTATAAGTCGATTCGTCAATTACAGAATGAACTGTTGGTTTCCGATGATTGTGTCAGTCTTAAGGAGTATCTGAAAACATTTGATTTGCCTCTTTTCTGTCTGCAGACGGAAAAAGGATTAAAACAGGCGGCTGTAAATTTGCTTAAGAATGCGGCAAATGAAAATGTGAAATATATTGAAGTTCGGTTTGCTCCCATGTCATGTGTAAGAGAAGGCCTTAGCTGCAAACAGGTCATAGAAAGTGTCCTAAGCGGTATTGAAACCGGAAAGCAGCTTTATAACATAGAAGCTTCTGTTATTGTCTGTGCCATGAGACATGACACCATGGAAGATAATCTGTTGATGTTAAAGTGTGCCAGGGAGTATCTTGGTACGGGAGTCTGCGGGCTGGATCTGGCAGGTGATGAAAAGGCTTATCCAACCAGCGGATTCAGAGAGCTGTTTAAAAAGGCAAGAGAGCTTAAAATGCCTTTTACTATCCATTCCGGCGAATGCGGTAGTATAGAGAATGTAAGAGAAGCGGTGGCGTTTGGGGCAAAAAGGTTAGGACATGGCATTGCTTTGGCCATGGATCCATCTCTTATGGAAATATGCAAAGAAAAAAGAATTGGCATTGAAATGTGCCCAACCAGTAATTTTCAAACCAAAGCCGTAACTTCCTGGGAAGAATATCCCTTGCTTACGTTTATGGATTACGGGTTGCCCGTTACTGTTAATACAGACAACAGAACAGTCAGTAATACATCCATGACAAAAGAACTGTTAACAGTCAGCAAAAATCTGGAATTGAATAAGGAACAAATAATTAAATTGTTACGGAATTCTATCGAAATTTCTTTTGCTGAGGATAACGTTAAAGACAGGCTTTTAAAGGAAATGGGGTATTAGCATGAGCGGAGAAGATAAAATAAAGAAACTAATGGAACTGCAGAAGAGCCTGCCAAGTGAAAAGCAGGAATATTTAAACCGTTATTTGAAAAATTCGCCTCTCTGGTTTTTGGAATCCATGCAGATCGTACACAAGGAAAAAGACTGTATTTTCATTGCGGAAAATGCGGAAGTGGATTATGTCTATATATTGGTTGACGGAATTGTAAAAGCAATTGATTATCGTATTTGCGGCATCGTATATGATTATATGTGGTTTTATGCCATTGAGGTATTTGGCGCTATGGAAATACTGTTAAACATGGATAAATACAAAACAACCCTTAAGACCGTTACGGACTGTACTATGATTGTCATGTCCAAAAGCAAATACGAAAGGTGGTTGTTTAACGATATTCATGCCTTACATATGGAAATCGAATCGATAGGAAGATATCTGCTAGAACAGGCAAGAAAAGAACGGGTTTTTTTATTTTTGCAGGGAGTAGACCGCATAATATATCTGTTTACGCAAATATTCGAACAATCCAATGAGAAAAACCGCTGTGTTCTAAATCTTACCAGGGTTGAAATATCCGAACGCTCAGGACTAAGTGTGAAAACCATTAACCGTGCCATAAAAAAGATGACGGAAGAAGGGTATATTTCCAGAGATGGTAACAAAATAATTATTTCTTACAATCAGTATTTGGCAATGAAAAAATATTTGACACCTATCGTTGATCAGTAATCCCTTAAATACATTATGGGGCTGTTGCATAATATGGGTTTAAGCCAGGAATTGTGCATTATGAAATACATGCTGCAATTCCTGTGGCAATAAAAATACAGTGTAACAGCCCTTTCCCATTTCTTTCGGTTTGATTACACCCATTTTCGTATAAAATCTTTACCATAAATCTTTTTACAGAACTTTTTTATTAGGTCTGGCAGCAAGGATTCTATAATTCATTTTTTGTAATTTCAAGGCTTCTTTTATTTTCTTGATATAATTCTTATTGTATATTTCATAATATTTTCCTTGACATTCCCTAAGGTTTTATATATTCTTACAATAACAGTTTAAATAACAGCGTTATGAAAAATAACATTGTTATGAAATCGGAGGACTTTTCTTATGTCAAGAGACGAACAAAAGATACGCAGCGAACAAGTTCGGCAGGCAATTTTAGATACCGCTCTTAAAATCGGGATAGAAGAAGGGTTTGAAGGGGTTTCCATACGAAAAATAATAAAAAAGATGAATTATTCTACCGGTGTGGTTTACCATCATTTTAAAGATAAGGAAGAAATCATCAGTGCTATTGAGAAATCACAGACAGAATGGCTCCGGTCTCAAATTACGGAAATACTAAAAACCGATGATAATGTGGTGGACCAAATGAAAAAGGTTTTTTATAGAATTACCAGACTGGCTTATGAGGAACCGGAAAAATATAATTTAATTGTTTTACATAAATACAGCCGGAACAACAAGAATAATCCGGAATGGACAGATTATTTAAGCAAAAGGTTAAAAGAGGGAATGGATGCCGGATTTATAAAAAAGACAAATCCGGATTATGCAGCCTTTTCGGTATGGAGTTCTTTTTTAGGATTTAATCTGATGATTTCAAAGCATACCGATTTAAGCTGGAAACAGGCAGAAGAACTGTTTTTCGTTCAATTTAATATTATTTTAAAGGGGGTACTTAAGCTTGAGTAAAGTAAGAATCGTTTACGCGACAAAAACCAAACATTCCAAAAAAATCGCTATGGCCATGGGAAAAGCTTTAAATGTACCGGCGCAAAACATAGCGGATCATCCGTCCATAGATGAAACGGATTTACTGTTTGTTGTAGGGGGTATTTACGGCGGAAAAAGTTTACCTGAGCTTTTGGATTTTGTTGGGAAGCTAGACGGCGGCAAAATTAAAAAAACGGCACTGGTAACATCTTGCACAACAAAGAAAAAGGGACAGGATGAGGTAAGGAAACTACTGGAGGAAAAAGAAATTCCTGTTCTGGATGAATTTATCTGCTATGGAAGTTTCTTGCTTTTAAAAGCAGGACATCCCAATAAGACTGAAATACAGGAGGCAGTTGATTTTTCAGTCCGGTTGACACAAGGACTGGTTTAGTATCTTTCTGCGTTGACTATTCGAAACAGCCGCTTTATAATGATTACAAATAAATACAATAATTAGAAAATGGGTGAAAATATGAGACTGATTATAATTCGACATGGAGACCCGGATTATTCTATAGATTCCCTTACCGAAAAAGGATGGAGGGAAGCAGAATTACTGTCAGAAAGAATACGGAAGATGAATGTGAAGGACTTTTATGTGTCACCTTTAGGCAGGGCAAAAGATACGGCCTCGGTTACTTTAAAAAAAATGAACCGGAAAGCCAAAGAACTTCCCTGGCTCAGAGAATTTCATGCTCCTATTATAGATGAAACCACAGGTGAAGAGAGAATTACCTGGGATTGGCTTCCCAGTGACTGGACCCGTACCAACGAATTTTATGATAAAAATTTATGGCATACGGTTCCGGTTATGAAGAAGGCACATGTAATTGATGAGGCGGTACGGGTTTATAACGGCCTGGATGAAATACTAAAAGACCATGGATATGAACGGGACGGACAAATTTATCGGGCTGTAAATCCCAATGAGGATACTATCGTATTGTTTTGCCATTTTGGGGTAGAGTGTGTCATGTTAGGCCATTTGTTAGGCATATCACCGATGGTTTTATGGCATGGTTTTATTGCTGCCCCCACTTCTGTTACAACACTAATTACGGAAGAGCGCAGAAAAGGTATCGCTTATTTTCGGCTAAATGCTTTTGGCGATATTTCTCATTTATATGCGGCAGGAGAAGAACCGGCTTTTGCGGGAAGGTTCTGTGAAACCTACGATAACTTTAATGAACGGCATGATTAAGGAAAGGAGGAACAGAGTATATATGAAAGTGATTATG
>JBKEEJ010000006.1:0-92500 GCA_047777345.1 Lachnoclostridium sp.
GTATGCTGTCCGAAGCTGGAATGAAAGGCAAAAAAAGGATGCATTTTTGATTCCTATGGATGAGCTGCAAAGACCATATTTTGATAAATACTATATTGAAAACAGAAATCAACTGGATTATACCGATTCCAAAAATCATACCAGCATACTGGAAGAGTTAGGAAGAAATCAGCCGGCAAGGGATGCCTATTGCATAGCACATCCCCAAAAACCAAAACCGGTAATGTTTCAGGCTTTTAAAACGGCAGCCTGTAATTTTGAGCTAATTGGACAAGACACCGTTGGAGTTATTGTAGTCTATAAAAATGAGGAATTGCTGGAACAACTGGAAACTGCTCTGGAGGAAAAAGACTATGAGAAAGTCCGGAAATTATTAAAGCAATTGCAACGGTATACCGTTAATATGTACCTGACACCCAAAGTTCTTCCATTTATTTCAAAAAGCAACAATTTAAAAGACATCAATGTATATATTTTGCAAAAAGAGTATTATAATGGTAAAAAAGGAGTCGTTATGGATCAATTGGCAGATCTCATTATATAAGAAAGGAGGAATTGTATGGAAGAATTTAAATCCAAGCCATTTTATTATCGCCTGTATGGAGACTATGCTCTGTTTACAGACCCGGTTACAAAAGGAGGCGGAGAAAAGTATACCTATCAGGTTCCAACCTATCAGGCGTTAAAAGGTATAACAGAACAGCTGTACTGGAAGCCCACCTTGGTCTACTATATCGATTCGGTAAAAGGTAATTAAAAAAATACAGACCGAAACCAAGGGAATCCGCACACCCCTTAAAAACGGAGGAAATGATTTAAACTATTACACTTATCTTCGTGATGTGGAGTACCTTGTTCAGTTTCATTTTGAGTGGAACAAAAACAGGCCGGATTTAATCGATGACAGAAACGAAAAAAAGCATGAACAGATCATTTTAAGATCGATTGAGAAAGGCGGACGAAGAGATTTATTTTTAGGTACCAGAGAATGTGTGGCTTTTGCGGAAAGAATAAGGGAAGAGGAATTTCTGTCTGCGTCTACTCAATATGATGGCAGGAAAATATCTTTTGGTATTATGTTTCACTCCTTTACCTATCCCGATGAGGCTGTATCTGGCGGAGAAAATGTTTTAACATCGAATTTTACCGACATAAAAATGGACAATGGCAAAATTGACTTTGTACGACCGGAGGAGTGTCAGATTCATCATACCATCAGAAATTACAGCTTTAAGAATTTCACGAAAGAAAATATGAAATATGCGGAAGAAGAATTGGCTGCCCTTTGTAGGGAGGTGGAAACCGAATGAGCGTTTTAACCGCATTATATGAAACTTATTGCAATGCTCTAGAAAAGAATATGGTGGACCGGACGGATTTACTTTCCGAACAGACTGTGTTGCTTCCGGTATATCATACCAGTAAAAAATCAACCGGTGCTAATGACATGATTACCGTAACCCTTTCGGAAAAAGGTAAATTTATTAAGGCAGAATGGATGCCAAAAGAGCAGATTGCTATCTTCCCTGTCACAGAAGATTCAATTATACGGGCTGGTACAGTAATTGCTCCCCATCCGCTGTGTGATGAATTTTCCTATTTGGCAAAAGAGTTTGATCCTGAAAAAAACAAAAAATATGAAAATGAACGCAAAGACTGGGTTTCCTATACGGAAGAAGGGCATCCTAATCAATTACTTAAAATTATTGATGAATATTTAAGTCAGGGAACAATATTTGGTGATTGTGTAGCTTCTCTCTTTTCAGGAATGAATTATGAAGTAACGAAAGACTATGCCGTTATAGTAAGTCCTGGTGAAAAGGCAGAAAAGACAATAAAGCTTAATAAAACCTTTGTTACTTTTGAGGTGGAGACTGAAATGCCCACACAGGCAAATCTTTCCGTAACTACAAATCGGGAAATCCATCAAAACTATATTGACTATGTCAGGGAAAAAAATGCCAGCCGGCCACAGGAAAAGTGCGACATATCAGGAGAAATGACGTATTGTGTAAGCAGGCACCGGGGCCTTATGGGAAATGCAAAAGTAGTTTCTATCAGTAATCATAACGAAACCTATTATGGCAGATTTGATAAAGGAGAAGAAATTGTTCATATCGGTTATGAAACATCCCAAAGAATTCACCTGATGTTAAAGTATTTGCTGGAAAATGAACAAAACAGAAGACAAATCGGGGACAGTTGTTTTCTTGTAAACTGGTTTTCTGATGATATTGGAAATAAAGAAGCTCTTGATCTGGTAAACAGGATTTCTCCGGAATCAGAGGAGGAAGAAGACGAGGAGCCGGATGAGGAAGCACCAAAAACTTTTGGAGGAAGCTATTCTTCCCTGATTAATGATTACATAACGGGAAAAGAAAGAACAATTAATTCCAATGCTAAGTTTTATCTTATGATATTGGATAAGATTTCTAACGGACGGATTTCTGTAAAATATTTCAGAGAAGTTCCAAAATCAGAACTGTATGAGAATGCAAAGTATTGGTATGAAACAACAAACTGGCCTTTTTTTAGTGGAAAGTCAAAAAAAATGGTTCATGAGACACCTTCCTTGTTTCGATATGCAGATACCATATTTGGCTTAGAAAACGAGAAAGGGTATGTGGAATGCAAAAATAGCAAATTAAAAAGTAAGACAATGGAGAGGCTTCTCTCATGCATACTGGAAAAAAGGAAGTTTCCAAGAGATTTGAAAAACCGGATGTTTGTGAATCTATGTAACCCCAATTCTTATGATAAGACCTGGAACTATGTACTGGCATTAGGTTGCTCTGTTTTTAAAAAATCCAAAATAGATGAGGGTAAGAAAGAAGAGGTGAGTGAGATGTTAGACATCAGCAATCAAAACCGGAGCTATCTGTACGGGAGATTATTAGCCGTTTATGAAAAAATTGAGCAGGATGTTCTGGATAAAAAAGTAACCGATAATGAAATATCCGATAAAGCAACTGACAATAAAGGCAGGCGGGCAACTAATGCGGAACGGCTCTGGAGTGCCTATACTAAGATGCCGAGCAGAACTCTTAAGATTTTAGAGGATAAAGTAAGGCCATATAAAGAGATTTTGCTTAAGAGTAATGATAAAGCAGTCAGATATTATGACAGTATAATAATCGATATTACAGGCCGGCTCAGGGAAGCAAAGGATTATGAAGTAATGAAAAACAGGGCTCTTGACGAAGATTTTATTTTTGGCTACTACGCTCAGAAGCAGGAATTTTATAAGAAAAAAATAAACAAAGAAGAAAATTCAGATAGCATTCAGGAAGAAGGAGGTAATCAATAATGGCCGCATTAGAAAACAAAATTGACTTTGTTATGTTATTTACTGTAAATGGAGCAAATCCCAACGGTGATCCCTTAAATGAAAACATGCCAAGAACGGATTATGACGGCTATGGGGAAATCAGTGACGTATGTATCAAAAGAAAATTAAGAAACAGAATGCAGGATATGGGATATCCTATTTTTGTACAGGCTAACGACCGGATTGTTGACAATATGAAATCACTGGAAGAAAGGTTTAGTTCTGTCTTTACGTCAAAGAAAGATTCGGATGAAAAAGTATGGCAGGTTTCCTGTGAAAAATGGATTGATGTACGCAGCTTCGGACAGGTTATGACCTTCCAGGGCCGTTCCATCGGTATCCGGGGGCCGGTTTCTATTACCTTAGCAAAAAGCTTAAGCCCGGTTGATGTAATCAGTATGCAGATTACCAGAAGTACCAATGGTATGAAAGCTAAGGAAGGTTCACGTTCTTCTGATACAATGGGTATGAAGCACTTTGTAGAATTTGGCGTATATATGGTTAAGGGAAGCATCAATCCATATTTTGCCCAAAAGACAGGCTTTACAGAAGAAGATGCTAAGATTATAAAAGAAGCCTTACGTACTCTATTCGAAAATGATGCATCATCCGCAAGGCCAGAAGGAAGTATGGAAGTAAAAGAAGTTTATTGGTTTAGTCACCCATCCAAGTTAGGAGTGGCATCAAGCGCTAAGATTCATGAACTGGTTGAAATAGAAGTAAAAGACAAAAACAGTAAGCCAGCAAAATATGAAGACTATTCCATCAGCTTAAATAAAGAAAAACTTAAAGAGCTAATGGAAAAGGGACTTAAGGTAGAAACAATTGAAGGACTATAAGGAAGAAGATTATCTCATGATTTCCGGTATTCAGCACTTTGCATTTTGCAGAAGACAATGGTCTTTAATACATGTGGAGAAGCAATGGGAAGAAAATTTCTTTACTGCAGACGGAGAATTAAAGCATGAAAATGCTGATAAACCGGAAATTCATGAGAGAAGGAAAAACCTGATTTCAGTTCATGCGTTGCCGGTAAAATCCCATACTTTGGCAATAACGGGAAAGTGTGATGTTGTGGAATTCAAAGAATCAAAGGATGGTATCTATCTACCTCAATATGGTGGTTATTTTACGGTTACTCCCATCGAATACAAACGGGGTAAGCCAAAGGAGGATAATTCGGATAAGCTTCAGTTGCTGGCAGAAGCTTATTGTCTGGAAGAAATGCTGGCTACGCACATTGATAAAGGTTATCTATTCTATTTTGAAACCCGCAGAAGGGAGCAAGTGCTCTTTACGGAAGAACTTCGCGGGCAGTTGCATGAGATGATTGAGGAAATGCATAGGTATATGGATCGTGGTTTTACTCCTAAAGTAAAAACCGGAAAGAAATGCAAAACTTGTTCGCTAAAGGATATTTGCCTGCCGGAATTAAATGACAATAAAAATGTCAGCCTATATATTCAGGGGAGGATTGCAGAATGAGACAAATGTTAAATGTTCTTTTTATTACAAAACCTGAAGTATATATAGGCTTAAATGGTGAAAATGTTATTGTTAAAGAGGAAGATACCATTATTGGCAGGTACCCCCTGCATAATTTGGAGCAAATTGTATGCTTTTCCAATATGGGAGTAAGCCCTGCCCTGATGGAAAAGTGTGTGGAACTAAATATCTCCATTTGCTTTTTAACTCCGTCAGGGAGATTTCGTGCAAGAGTAATTGGAAAAACACGGGGAAATGTGCTTCTTCGTAAAAAACAGTACCGTGTTGCTGATATGGAAGAAGAAAGCTTTAAAATAGCCCGCAATTTTATTCTTGGTAAAGTATATAATGAAAAATGGCAATTGGAACGTTATATCAGGCAATATTCCCTTAGAGTGCCGGTTAAAGAGCTGAAAAGTGTTTCAGACAAATTAAGGGAATATATGCAGGAAATAGCAGCCTGTGAAAATTTAGACCAGCTCCGTGGCTATGAAGGTACAGCTCAGGTTCTTTATTTTAGCGTATTTGATCATATGATTTTAAATCAGAAGGATACTTTCTTTTTCCACGAAAGAAGCAAAAGACCACCTGAAGACAGAGTAAACAGCTTGCTTTCCTTTGCCTATACGTTACTGGCAAACGATATTACTGCAGCATTGGAGACGGTAGGCTTAGATCCTTATGTAGGATTTATGCATCAGGATCGTCCGGGAAGAGCATCACTGGCCAGTGATTTAATTGAAGAATTAAGAGCACCAATCGCAGATCGTTTTGTACTGTCACTGATAAATCGAAAGCAGTTGCAAGCAGATGATTTTGAAATTAATGATAATAAATCAGTCTACATTAAGGATTCGGCTCGAAGAACTTTTATCAGTGAATGGCAAAAGAATAAGCAGGAGGAAATAAACCATCCATATCTTAACGAGAAAATGCCATGGGGATTGGTTCCTTATTCACAAGCTTTGTTGTTAGCCAGATATCTTAGAGGAGATACAGACCAATACCCTCCATTTTTCTGGAAGTAGAGGTTGAAAATGTACATATTAATCACTTATGATATTAATGTAACTACAGTCCAGGGACAAAAAAGATTACGAAAAGTAGCCAAAATATGCGTAAATTATGGCCAAAGGGTTCAAAATTCTGTTTTTGAATGTAAAGTGACAGAAGAAGAATTATTAAAATTGAAAAAGCAGCTACTGGACGTAATTGATATAAAGACAGACAGTCTTCGCTTTTACAGGCTGGGAAATAATTATGACAAAAGAGTACAGCATATAGGAGCAAAAGAGACTTATAAATTTGATGATCCTATGATTATATGATAGAGTGCGAACCCCAAGCTCACATGAAAATTCCGGGAGGTTCGCACCAAAAAATCAAGCATTTTTACATTATTTGTAAGGTAAATTCATAAAAAATAAAATGTAAAATCAATATATTGTTATAACATATTTATTTTATACAATATATTGCTGTCGCACCCCTTGCGGGTGCGTGGATTGAAATTTATCTCTTTATATGTGCTGGCAATATATCCAGTAGTCGCACCCCTTGCGGGTGCGTGGATTGAAATCAGCAGTTGTTGTTTTAGGATTTATTGTAGTTGAATGTCGCACCCCTTGCGGGTGCGTGGATTGAAATCCACCTTAAGAACTGGCGGTACTATACGCGACATTAGTCGCACCCCTTGCGGGTGCGTGGATTGAAATTTTTGCGATCCAGAAAGTCCAAGGATTGAAGTCACGTCGCACCCCTTGCGGGTGCGTGGATTGAAATAAATGTGTTTAAGGCTAATCTTACTGTGTTTAGGTCGCACCCCTTGCGGGTGCGTGGATTGAAATTTTACGATAGCCATGGTCTAATATAAGTCTTACAAGTCGCACCCCTTGCGGGTGCGTGGATTGAAATATGTCTTGTCCTTTTGTAAACCCACTTATGCTCACGTCGCACCCCTTGCGGGTGCGTGGATTGAAATCCATTAGTTAATTCCTACAATGCTAACCCAATCTTGTCGCACCCCTTGCGGGTGCGTGGATTGAAATAAACCTGTTTTGAGCCTCATTTAAGATATTTATAGCCGTCGCACCCCTTGCGGGTGCGTGGATTGAAATTACTGCTATTTATTCTAAGATTATTCGCAATGACTCGTCGCACCCCTTGCGGGTGCGTGGATTGAAATTCTTTTTCATACTGAATCATGTCATATTCATAGGTCGCACCCCTTGCGGGTGCGTGGATTGAAATAAATGTTATGTAGTGCAGATAGATTAGAGTGGAGTACAAGTCGCACCCCTTGCGGGTGCGTGGATTGAAATAATACTTTCTCCAATTTCAAAATCAAAATATTGAGATAGTCGCACCCCTTGCGGGTGCGTGGATTGAAATTTCCCAAGAACCTTCAATCTTTGCTAATGCGTAGTCGTCGCACCCCTTGCGGGTGCGTGGATTGAAATCATAAGATCCTCAATCATCCAACGCACTCTTGCATATGGTCGCACCCCTTGCGGGTGCGTGGATTGAAATTACTAATCGAAAGTATGCCAGAGCATGACGCGATTGTCGCACCCCTTGCGGGTGCGTGGATTGAAATTCCCTACCTCATTACTTAAAGAAGGCGGGGAAGGGGTCGCACCCCTTGCGGGTGCGTGGATTGAAATTCCCTACCTCATTACTTAAAGAAGGCGGGGAAGGGGTCGCACCCCTTGCGGGTGCGTGGATTGAAATTCCCTACCTCATTACTTAAAGAAGGCGGGGAAGGGGTCGCACCCCTTGCGGGTGCGTGGATTGAAATCAACTAGAGTATTTATTAGTATATTTTTTACTCGTCGCACCCCTTGCGGGTGCGTGGATTGAAATTTGACATGATTGTGCCGGTTATTAACAAAGAAATGGTCGCACCCCTTGCGGGTGCGTGGATTGAAATCTCTGGTTTATCTATTACTAACCTTGGAGGATTTTGTCGCACCCCTTGCGGGTGCGTGGATTGAAATATTTTCGAATTTTAATAGATTCTTCTGACGCTGCTGTCGCACCCCTTGCGGGTGCGTGGATTGAAATCAGAGTCGACACCGATCGTGTAAAGCCAGCAATAGGTCGCACCCCTTGCGGGTGCGTGGATTGAAATTCGCTTATCAACATTGTCTGGCACCCTTGAAAGCGTCGCACCCCTTGCGGGTGCGTGGATTGAAATATATCTGCATACAGGGAAAGAAATATAATTGCAAGTCGCACCCCTTGCGTGATTACTAAAATCTAGAAAAACAGGCATCTTATTCCGAATATAAGATGCCTGCGTTAACTACCATTATGAATTACAGTTATATTTTGAATAAAGATAATTATAAAGTATGCCGTGCCGGATTTCGTCTGTAATGATTTCTACCATTATGTTAATGTGGATTCTTGGCTGCATGGCGTAAAGTATTTGGCGGTATTTTTGAACAGCGTTTTGTTCACCCATTAATGCCCTTTTTATTCCGTCGCAGAAATTTTCAGGCGGGGCAAACTCTTGCGTTACTGCAGCCGGCAGCATTTCACCGGTAATGTCAAAATAGAGCCGCCGGAATAAGTTAAAATGGTCTATTTCATTGTCCCGAATACTGTTAATGATTTCCCTGGCTTCTTCATCCGGAGCATTTTCTGCCAGATAGGTATAAAAGGCTCTGTCCTCACTTTCACCGGCAACAGCTTCCTGTATTAAGTTGAGTGCATTTTCTAAATTTTCCGGAATCCTGAATATATCATCATCAGAATGTTGCAGATGTTTTACATCCATGCTGTTAACTTCGGGATAAGCTTCCTCATAATTTATATTGGGGAAAATGTAGTGTTTAAAATACAACTTACTGACTCCACATATGTTTTTCAATTATTATATGTGAATTTCTGATTTTGGTTCATTTTGAATCAAATATATAAAATATAACTTAATCCGGTATAACAGCAAATCAGTACATATTTGTTCAGATTTTACGGATACTAACCAATGAGGTGACAAATATGGATAAATCCAAAAATGAGAAGCGGCAGCAAAAAAAGAAGAATGAGAAATTTAACAGTATTACCAATAAGTCCAAAGTGGAAAACCAGAATCAAACCCATAACGTTGTGGAAGAAGGAATTGGCCCCATTAACCAGAGAAGATAGTATTCGTGAAATAATACTATTTTGAATGGAAACAAAAACTTTTGCCTGGAACTGCACTAGATCTTCGAAAATTTGGAAGCATGTATAATACTCGTATTCCAAACTTTCAATATGATTTATAGTGCAGTTTTTTGGTTGCATTTTTAAGTATTAACTTGTAGGTTCAATATTTGTAAATTCAATATTTATAAAATTTTTTAAGTTTATACTAATGACAGGACAACATAGCAAGGCTTGATTTTACGGCAGTGTCTTATTACGCCCTTGTTTTGTGGATGGAATTGCCTGCAGAGTAATGGAAATAAAAACGGAAACCGAATATGTCACTTTCCTTTAAATATCTAAAATATTTCATTAAGGGGCTATTGCATAATGCGCTTGTGAATCATTATGCAACGGCCCCTTTGACATTGGGCAATTAATTTTGTTTTTTCCGAAACATTTTTCGATTTGATACATATTAATGTGATAAGCTTCTAAATAAGTGCTTTTTATTATTTTCTCTTTTCATTTTATGGTTTTCTTGCTATGATATAGAATAAAGATGCATAATGGTTATGAAAAGAAAAAGATTAATTAGTGATAAGGGTATGGCCTAAATAGGCTTAATTTTAAGAAAAATTGAAAATATGACGAAATATAAGGCTGCAAATACAATGCATGAAATATATTTTTTTAACTTTGATTTTGAATAAATATAACTTTTTTCAGACTTTAATTTATGCCGGTAATTGTTTTAAATACAACTTAAATAGAAATTAAGAAACAAAAGGAGAGTGTCATGAGGATACAGGATTATTTAAAAGAGCATAAACTATTGATGGATGGCGCAATGGGAACTTATTACTCTAAAAGTGAGAATAAGCGGAATGAAATATCGGAATTTGCCAATCTGACAGCTCCGGAAAAAATTAAGCAGATTCATCTAAAATATATTAAAGCCGGAGCAAAACTTATCCGGACCAACAGCTTTGCTGCCAGCCAGCAGGTTTTAAATATATCCCGGGCTGATCAAGCCAGTATAATTCATGCATCCTATGAAATTGCCAGGCAGGCCGTAGAGGAATCAGGCAAGGAAGTTTATATTGCCTGTGATATCGGTCCTATTCCGGAACAGGGTGGCAGAAGCGAAGAAGAGATACTGGAGGAATATCGCTATCAGTGTGATTTATTTTTAAGTCACAAACCAGAAATCATTTTATTTGAAACTTTTTCTGACATGACATATATCCGGGAACTGGTCACCTATATTAAGGCAGTTGCTCCGCAAGTGTTTATCATAACTAATTTTTGCCTGAATAAAAACGGCTATACCACCAAAGGTATCAGTGCCAGAGCTCTTCTTGAGGAAATCGCCAGGACAAAAGAAATTGACGCCGGGGGTTTTAACTGCGGTGTTGGTTCCAGCCATATGTATCATATTTTAAAGAAGTTAAATTTTCCGGCGGATAAATTTATTGTGGCGGCACCTAACGCAGGGTATCCGGAACAGTTCCAGAACCGGATGATTTTTATGGATAACGAAGTTTATTTTGCGGACAATATGCAGCGTATCGTAGAATTAGGCGTGGATATAATCGGCGGCTGCTGCGGTACCACACCGGGATATATTCAAAAAATTATGGATAAGGTCCATTTTATGGATGAAGTTCGTGGTATCCGTGTGACTCCTTCTGTTTCTGAAAATCAAAAGGAAGAACTTAGGCCAAATGAATTTTATCAATTGCTTTCGTCCGGGAGAAAAGTCGTTGCAGTGGAACTGGATCCGCCTTATGACGCCAAGGATGATAACATTTTAACCTGTGGCCACAAATTAAAAGAAGCAGGGGTGGATATCATTACCATAGCAGATTCGCCTATGGGAAGAAGCAGAATTGATTCTATTTTAATGAGCGTTAAACTGATGCGGGAATGCGGTGTTGCCGTTATGCCCCATGTATGCTGCAGGGACAGGAATATGATTGCCATGCGATCTTCTTTATTAGGCGCCTATGCCAATGGAATTCGTAACATTCTGATTGTAACGGGAGACCCTATACCCGTTGAAAGCAGGCAGTCCGTTACCGGTGTGTTTGATTACAATTCCATACAGCTTATGCATTACGTAAAGGAAATGAACAGGGAACATTTTAGCGAAGAACCCATATACTATGGCGGCGCGTTAAATTATGGAAGAGGCCGGATAGAAAAGGTAATTGAGCGAATGGAGAAAAAAATAGAAGCGGGAGCCAAATATTTTCTGACCCAGCCTGTTTTTAGCGACGAGGATATTGAGAGAATAAAATATATCAAAAGCAGGGTAAACACCAAGATTTTATGCGGTATTATGCCTTTGGTCAGTTACCGCAACGCCAGTTTTATAAAAAACGAAATATCCGGTATTCATGTGCCGGATTGGGTAGTAGAAAGGTATACGCCCGATATGACAAAAGAAGAGGCCGAATGGGTCGGAGCAGAAATTGCCAATGAAATCATTGCCAAGGTAAAGGATTTTGCCGACGGATATTATTTTATGCTTCCATTTAACCGGGTAAGCTTAATGGATAAAATAAAAATCGTATAAGCGATAAAGATTTACTTTTCGTCAAAAGGTACCAAAAGAGAAAGGCTGTAAGAATTATGGCTTGAGGGATTAATTGCATTAGGGAGTGGTACAGTGTTGGCAAAAGTAAAAAGAATTGATATAGAAAAAAATAAAAGAATGATTGCTATCAGTGACATTCACGGCAACCTGCAGGGATTAAAAGAATTGCTGAAAAAAGTTGGTTTCTGCCCTGACGATTACTTGTTCTTTGTGGGAGATATGGTGGAAAAAGGACCGAGAAACCTGGATACTTTAAGATATATCATGCATCTGGAAAAAAATTATAAGGTATATGTGGTAAGGGGTAACTGTGATTATGTGGCTTGTGAAATAAACAATGAAAACAGTCATCCCGAATTACTGAATTATATGTTAAGGCGCAAAAAAAGCCTTTTAAATGAAATGTGCGAATCCCTTTCCATAAATATCAATAAAAATACGGATTTAAAAGAAGTTAAGAAACTTTTAAACCGGTATTTTAAAAAAGAACTGGACTGGATAGCCAATTTGCCTGACATTATAGAAACAAAGAATTTTATATTTGTTCATGCCGGGCTTACCTCCACTCAATTGGAGGAGCAAATTGCCGAAAAAGTACAGTGTATGGATTCTTTTTTAAAGCAGGGCCTTTATATGGACAAATACTGCATTGTAGGTCATTTTCCGGTGATTTTATACAGAGAATTTTATCCGGACTGCAATCCCATTGTTGACAGAGAACATAAAATAATCTGTATTGACGGCGGAAATGTGGTAAAAAGAAACGGTCAGCTTAATGCATTTATCATACCTCATATGGATTCAGAGGATTTTTCTTTTGTTACGGTGGATTGCTTAAAAACCGGAATTATTTTAGACAACAAAAAGCACTTTAAAGTGTGTGAAAAGCCTATTTTAAGCTGGGGAGACAATGACAACCGATTATCCCAAAAGCCTTCCAGACTGATAAATTGGCTGGATAATAAGATAGAGATTTTGGAAAGAAAAGAAGAATTTTCCTATTGCCAGCATTATACCACAAAATACAGAATGTGGATTTTAAATAAATATATATACCGGGAAAAAGACGGTTATCATTGCGAGGACTCAACAGATTACTGTATACCGGTTCAGACAGGTGACAAGGTTTCCATAGTTGAGGAAACCGGCCAGGGATACCTGATTAAAAAGAACGGAATTACCGGATGGTATTTTGGAGAGCTTAAAATGGACCAGTAAATGATTTTGCTTGCTCCGGACAGGAGAATGAATTATAATCATTAAAAATTTAGAAAATATCAAAAAGAAAACCAGAGAGAAAGGATAGCCATCAGGCAGAGGGTAACGATGACAAAGAAAGAATTTAGGGATTTGGTCAACAAAAAAATTGTACTGTTAGACGGGGCAACGGGAAGCAACATGCAAAAAGAAGGCATGCCAAGCGGAGTATGCCCGGAAAAATGGATTCTGGACCATAACAGTATTCTGGTTGATTTGCAAAAAGCCTATATTAAGGTTGGTACCGATATTTTATATGCCCCTACTTTTACCGCCAGCCGGATTAAACTGAAAGAATACGGCCTGGATAAGGAGACTGAACGAATTAACCGGGAATTGGTTAAGCTTTCGAAACAGGCGGTTTCTGAAAGCAATACAGGGGACGGCCGCAAAGTGTATATCGCCGGTGATTTAACCATGACGGGGCGGCAGCTAAGGCCTGTGGGAAATCTGGAATTTGAAGAACTGGTGGACGTTTATAAAGAGCAAATTTCTTATATATTACAGGAAGGCGTAGATTTATTTGTAATCGAAACTATGATGAGCCTTCAGGAATGCAGGGCCGCCGTGTTTGCGGTTACCGAAACCTGTGATCTGCCGGTTATGGTTACTTTAACATTTAATGAAAACGGCCGCACCCTTTATGGAACCGACCCGGCTACGGCAGTAACCGTGCTGCAGGCATTGGGGGTTGATGCTGTGGGGGTAAACTGTTCCACAGGACCGGAACAAATGGGAAAAATTGTGGCAGCTATGAAAGAATATGCCACTGTCCCCATTATTGCAAAACCCAATGCCGGTTTGCCGAAACTTTTCGGAAATGAAACCGTATTTTCCATGGGGCCCGAAGAATTTGCCCATGAGGCCAAAAAACTGGTGGAGGCAGGAGCAAGCCTGATAGGAGGGTGCTGCGGTACCACTCCGGAGCATATTAGGCAGCTAAAGAATGAAATCAGACAGATAAAACCCCATGTAATAACTAATTCCAGGAAACGGGCCCTGACTTCCGAACGAAAACTTCTGGAAATCAAACTGGACGGACCCTTACAAATAATCGGAGAACGGATTAACCCTACGGGTAAGAAGGAGCTGCAGGAAGAATTAAGAAAAGGCAGTCTGGGCAGGATACGTACCATGGCTGAGGAGCAGGCGGAAAACGGAGCCTGCATACTTGACGTGAATGTGGGAATGAACGGTATTGATGAAAAAGAAACCATGGTTAAGGCCATACAGGAAATAACCGCCGTAACGGATTTGCCCTTATGTATTGATTCCAGCCATGTAAGCGTCATGGAAGCTGCCCTTCGAATTTATCCGGGCCGTGCCCTTATCAATTCCATTTCTTTGGAAAAAGAAAAATTTGAAAAGCTGATACCTTTAGCCAAAAAATATGGTGCCATGTTTATTTTGCTGCCCCTATCGGATAAAGGGCTTCCAAAGGATATAACAGAAAAAAAGGAAATTATTCGAACGATACTTAAGGAAGCCCTACGATGGGGTCTTACCAAAGAGGATATTATAGTGGATGGCCTTGTAAATACGGTTGGTGCCAATAAATATGCGGCTATTCAAACCATAGAAACTATCCGTTACTGCAAAGAAGAACTGGAGCTGGCAACGGTCGTTGGCCTGTCCAATATTTCCTTTGGCTTACCGGAACGCTCGGTTATTAACAGTACCTTTTTGGCATTTGCCGTACAGGCCGGTCTTACTATGGCCATTGCCAATCCTTCTCAGGAGCTTTTGGTCAATACTGCCTTTGCCGCGGATTTATTAATGGGAAAAGAAGAAGCGGACATTCGCTATATCAATCGCGTGACGCAAAAACCCATGACATTTGTAAACAGTGATATTTCCGGGAAAAAGGATAAAAAAAATCAGGACAATAATAAGAAAATCCCTAAGGAGAAAGACTCAGATGCTGCTTTCAGCAAATCTTTTTCTGCGGACGGAAAAGAAAGGTGGCAGGAAAACACCACAGCCAGTGATGACAAAGCTGAAAATCAAGCCGGACAAAGCCGGACAAACCAGGACATTTTTGACGCAGTTCTGAAAGGAAATAAAAAAAGTATCCTGGATTTTGTGAAAAAATCCCTGGAAGAAGGAAATGAGCCTGGCTGTATACTTGATAACCTGTTAATACCTGCCATTAATCAGGTAGGGGTTCTGTTTGAAAAACAGATATACTTTCTGCCCCAGCTAATCGGGTCGGCGGAAGCCATGAAAGTTGCCATAGACTATCTGGAACCTATGTTAAAAAAAGAAGGTAATGAAAAAAATGGTACCATTGTAATTGCCACCGTGGCAGGCGACATCCATGATATTGGCAAAAATTTGGTGGCCTTAATGCTTAAAAATCACGGATTTCGTGTAATCGACTTGGGCAAGGATGTGCCTTCCGAAAAAATCATTGAAATGGCCAGAGAAAACAATGCGGACATTATAGCCCTGTCTGCTTTAATGACTACTACCATGCTTGAAATGAAACAGGTAATACGGCTGAAAAAGGAAGCAGGGCTGAAAGCCAAGGTTATCATCGGAGGCGCCGTAATTACCCAAAGTTATGCCGATGAAATCGGAGCTGATGGTTACGCCAAAGATGCCCAGGAAGCTGTCACAGTGGTAAAAAGGCTCCTTGGAGTATAATTTTCTATCTGTCATCATTATATATATCTATATCTTTTATCTGTCAAACAAATCTTTACTAACAGGGGATGTTGCAGAATGTGGTCCATTTGGTACAGGCCTTTAAGGAATTAATTCCTGCAATTTTGAATTCCTATACCTGGCCACATTCAGCAACAGTCCATTATTTCTGTTAATTATTACTTTCCTAAAGTTTTTATAAAGTAACTCTTAGAATATAATAAAATTTTATCAGAGGTATTGACTTAAGAGAAGAAAAATAGTACTATTAGTTAACCTGCTCAATAGTTGAGTTGGTTAACAATCTGAAGTGATTTGAAAAGTTTTAGCCCCGATGGCTATAAAAAATGTTGATTTGGCAATATTTTGAAAGGAAGGAAAAATGGATAAATCAATTACTCATGATTTTTTAATGGTAATGAATAAGTTTCGAAGGCTGACGGGCAGAAATCATTATTACCACAAAGGTATTATGGTACATAATGGGGAATTAATGATGCTTGGAGCCATATATAACTGCTTAAAAGAACAAAAAGAAAATCATATCAAGGAGCCTGGTGTAAAGGTAAGTGAGTTAAGTAGGCTGCTTCGATCTACGAAACCGGCTACTTCCAAAATGTTAAACACTTTGGAGGGAAAAGGCTTTATAGAAAGAATTGCTGACAATCAGGACCGGAGGGTAGTTTACATTCGGCTGTCAGCTTATGGTGAGCAAAAAATTGAGGAAGCCCTTGACCATATGTATGATTTTACCAGGCATACCATTAACCGGTTAGGAGAAGAGGATGCCAGGGAACTGGTTCGTCTTCTGGATAAATTCTGTGATGCCATATATGACGAAATAGAAGAAAGAAAAAAAATGTATTGCCAGAAAGATAAAAATCAGGCGGGATCTGTGCCTAAGGACGAAACGAATCAGATGCTTTCAAAACGGCAAAAATAAATTATTTCAATAATTAAAACAGGAAAGGAGCTTTTGATGCTTAAAATATTACGCTTTTTAAAAAAATCCATTGTGCCTATAATAATCGTAATTGCTTTGCTGGGCCTTCAGGCATATTGTGATTTATCCTTACCTTCCTATACCTCCGATATTGTGGATGTGGGCATCCAGCAGGGAGGAATTAAAAATGCCATTCCGGTGGCTGTCCGTGAAAGTGTTTTTAAAAACCTCTTATTTACCATGGATCAAAGCAGCAGGGAAACCATAGAAGGTGCGTATCAATTAATTTCTAAGGATTCGGTATCCTTAGATGAATATAACTCTTATTTAAAAAAATATCCGGCCTTAGCCAGTGAAAACATATATGTGCTTAAATCCGGAATAGAATCAAAAGACGAACTGGATTCTGTTATGAGCAAGGCCTTATTTCTTGTAAGCGCCCTGGAAACGGATTCCGACCAGACCAGGGAACTTAAAAATCAATTATCCGCTGCACTTCCGGCAGAAATGGCAGATTATAGCCTGTTGGAAATCCTAAAGCAAATGCCTGAGGAACAAAGCAGGCCAATATTAACTGCTATAGAAGAAAAAATAGACGAAATGCCGGAAACCATAACCTACCAGGGAGCCATAAGTTTAGTAAAGGCAGAATATGGAGCATTAGGTATGGATACCGGTAAAATTCAGACCAATTATATTCTGATTGCCGGACTTAAGATGTTAGGATTAGCATTACTGGCCATGGTAGCCACCATACTGGTGGGATTTTTGTCTGCCAGAATTGCGGCAGGTCTTGGCAGGGACTTAAGAAGCATAGTATTTTCAAAAGTTGTAAGCTTTTCCAATGCGGAATTTGATAAATTTTCCACTGCTTCTTTAATAACAAGAAGTATCAATGACGTGCAACAGATACAGATGACCCTGGTGTTTTTATTCCGAATTGTGTTTTATGCTCCGATTATAGCCATTGGCGGGGTTATTAAGGTATTAAACACCAACGTTTCCATGACCTGGATTATAGCCATGGCAGTAATTCTTATTTTCATATTAGTGGGAACTTTGTTTGTTGTTGCCATGCCGAAATTTAAACTGATGCAGAAGTTAATTGACAGGCTGAACCTGGTAACCCGTGAAATTTTAACCGGTCTGCCCGTAATCCGGGCTTTCCATAAAGAAAGGCATGAAGAAAAGCGATTTGATGAAGCCAACAAGGACTTAACCAAAACCAGTTTGTTTGTAAACCGTGTCATGACCTTTATGATGCCTGTTATGACCTTTATTATGAATGGAATAACCATATTGATTATCTGGAACGGCGGCCATGGAATTGACAGTGGTAAAATGCAGGTTGGTGACATGATGGCATTTATTCAGTACACCATGCAGATTATTATTTCCTTTTTATTGATATCATTGATTTCCATTATGCTTCCAAGGGCATCTGTGTCTGCAGGACGTATTATAGAAGTAATTGATACGGATCTGACGATAAAAGATCCGAAAGAACCGAAAAAATTTATGGACAGCAAGAGGGGATATGTGGAGTTTGAAAATGTATCCTTCCGCTATCCTAATGCGGAAGATGATGTGTTATCCGGTATCAGTTTTACTGCCAAGCCTGGGGAAACCACAGCCATTATAGGCAGTACCGGAAGCGGCAAATCCACTCTGGTTCAACTGATTCCCCGGTTTTTTGATGTGACGGAAGGAAGCATTAAAATAGACGGTGTGGACATAAGACAGGTAAGCCAGCATGATTTAAGGGAAAAGATAGGTTATGTGCCCCAAAAAGGTATTCTGTTTTCCGGAACTATTGATTCCAACCTAAGGATGGGAAAACAGGATGCGACCAGAGAAGAAATACTGCGGGCAGCAAAGATAGCTCAGGCAGCCGATTTTATCGAAGAAAAACCGGACAAATATAATACGGCCATTTCCCAGGGTGGCGGTAATGTATCCGGCGGACAAAAGCAGAGACTTTCCATTGCCAGAGCCATTGCGAAAAATCCGGAAATCTATGTTTTTGACGACAGCTTTTCCGCTCTGGATTTTAAAACAGATGCAGCTTTAAGAAAGGCCTTAAGGGATGAAATCAAAGACAGTACCGTTATAATCGTAGCCCAAAGAATCAGTACTGTTATACATGCGGACCAGATCCTGGTACTGGACGATGGCAAAATAGTTGGCAAGGGAACTCATCAGGAATTATTGAAAAATTGCGAAGTTTATAAACAGATTGCTTTATCCCAATTGTCAAAGGAGGAACTGGCATATGAGTAATGAAAAGAAAGTACGTCCTGCCGGCAGAAAAGGTTTAGGTGGCCCTATGGGCGGTCCCATGGGAGGAACCGAGAAGGCCAAGGATTTTAAAGGTTCCATGAAGAAATTAGCCGTTTATATGAGCAAATATAAAGTCGGTTTTATCTTTGTGGTCATTTTTGCGATTGCCAGTACCATATTTTCCATTATCGGGCCTAAGATACTTGGTAATGTGACAACAGAGTTGTTTGAAGGGCTGATTAAAAAAATAAATGGTACCGGCGGCATAGATTTTGACAGCATCGGAAAGACCCTGCTGCTGTTATTGGGGTTGTATGTGCTAAGTATGGTATTTTCCCTAATTCAGGGCTTTATTATGACCAATATATCTCAGAAAGTAACCTATCAGTTCAGAAAAGAAATTTCCGAAAAAATAAACCGGATGCCGATGAAATATTTTGAGACCAAAACTCACGGTGAAGTTTTATCCAGAATAACCAATGATGTGGATACCTTAAGCCAGAGTTTGAATCAGAGTATTACCCAGATTATTACTTCCGTAACTATGCTTATCGGTATTTTATATATGATGCTTACCATCAGTGTGACTATGACTTTGGTGGCCATACTGACACTGCCTCTTTCCGGAGTATTAATGGGATTTATCGTTAACAAATCTCAGAAATACTTTAAAGAACAGCAGGAATTTTTGGGCCATGTAAACGGCCAGGTCGAAGAAGTATATGGCGGACACAATATCGTAAAGGCATTTAACGGAGAAGAAAAAGTATTGGAAGAATTTAAGAAAGCCAATGATACTCTCTATAATTCAGCCTGGAAGTCCCAGTTTCTGTCCGGTATGATGCATCCTATTATGACTTTTGTGGGAAATATCGGATATGTGGCAGTTGCAATCCTTGGCGGATATTTGACAGTTAAGAACCGTATAAAAGTGGGAGACATCCAGTCTTTTATCCAGTATGTCAGAAGTTTTAACCAGCCAATCGGCCAGGTTGCCCAGATATCCAGCCAGCTTCAGCAGACAGCCGCTGCGGCAGAAAGAATTTTTGAGTTTCTGGAAGAAGAAGAGGAAGAACAGTTTGCTGCCAATCCGGTTAATGTGGACAGGGTAGAAAGCAGGGTAGAATTTAAGCATGTTAGATTCGGCTATAATCCGGATAAGATTATAATTAAGGATTTTTCCGCTCAAGTAAAACCTGGTCAGAAAATTGCCATAGTTGGCCCTACCGGTGCCGGAAAAACTACGATTGTTAAGCTTTTAATGCGTTTTTACGATGTAAACGATGGTGAAATTCTCATTGACGGCCATAATATTAAAGATTTTAACCGGGGCCAGTTAAGACAGATGTTTGGCATGGTATTACAGGATACCTGGCTGTTTAACGGTACCATTATGGAAAATATCCGGTATGGTAAAAGTGATGCTACCGATGAGGAAGTAATCGCAGCCGCCAAAGCAGCCCATGCCCATCACTTTATTTCTACTCTTCCGGATGGTTACAATATGGTGTTAAATGAAGAAACCAGCAACATATCCCAGGGACAAAAACAGCTTCTTACCATTGCAAGGGCTATTCTGGCAGATCCGAAGATTCTTATATTGGATGAAGCTACCAGCTCGGTAGACACAAGAACGGAAATTATGATTCAGAAGGCTATGGATAACCTCATGAAGGGAAGAACCAGCTTTATTATTGCCCACAGACTTTCCACCATCCGGGATGCGGACATGATACTGGTTATGAAAGACGGAGATATTGTGGAACAGGGCAACCATGAAGAACTCCTTGAAAAAGGCGGATTTTATGCAAGCCTGTACAATTCCCAGTTTGAACAAACTGCATAAACTATATAAAAAACACCTGGCCGCTTTTATGGATTGTTCCGACGGCCAGGTGTTTTGTCTATCAAGTCAGCACTTTCTTAATTTATTCAAAGCACTTTGTAAAAATGTCCATTTCTTATTTACTTAACTCCATAAATAAATCAATGGAATCGGATACGGTTTTAAGGCTTTCTCTCCAAAAATCAGGAGTAGTCAGATCAATGTCTGCCATTTTTGCAACATCCTCAACGGAACTAACGGTAGTTGCATGTAATAGGGCACGGTATTTCGGAACGAAAGAAGCCCCTTCCTTCTGGTACTTGGCGTATAAACCTCTTGCAAATAAGCCGCCAAAGGCATATGGGAAATTATAAAAGCTTAAGGATTCACTGTAATAGTGGCTCTTGCATATCCACATATAAGGGTGGAGAACAGAGTGATCCAGGCCGTCGCCATAAGCGGTTTTCTGGGCATCCAGCATAAGCTGCTCTAAGTCATCGGAAAACAAGAAGGAATTTTTGCGTTTTTCAAATACGGCACTTTCAAAAAGAAAACGGGAATAAATGTCACATATAATCTGTGTTACATCCTGTAACTGGCTCTCTAACAACGTTAATTTTTCCTTGCCGGTTGCTTCTTCAATGGCAGCATTCATAATTACGGTTTCATTAAAGGTAGAGGCAGTTTCGGCTACGGGCATGGAATAATCCCAGTTAAGTGGCAGATGGTCCTGAATTTGAAGCCCATGATAAGCGTGACCAAGCTCATGAGCCAAAGTTACCACATCACTTAACGTGCCGTCAAAATTGGTTAAAATGCGGCTTTGTTTCACAAAAGGCAGGTTTTCGCAGAAAGCACCCCCTACTTTTCCGGCATGGGGATAAAAGTCGATCCATCTTTCGTCAAAAGCCTGTTCAATCATATCTGCCATATCATCGGCAAATCCGCGAAAATGCTTTACTAAGTAATCTTTTGCTTCCTCTATGGTAAAGGTACGGTTAGATTTTCCCAAAGGTGCGAATAAATCATACCAGGGCAGTCCATTTTTATGGCCCAAAAGCTCGGCTTTGCGTTTTAAATAAGCATAGAATTTCGGCAAATATTCTTTTATGGCCGTAAACATGGCATCCAGGGTTTCTTGTTTCATTTTGGACTGGATAAGAGTCATGGAAAGGGGGGATTCGTATCCTCTTAGCTCCACAATGGTATTTACCTGAGATTTCAGATTATTCAGGGAAAAGGCAACCGCATCCTTGATTTTTTTATAAGAAGCAAGTTCCGCTTCATAAGCGCTTTTTCTGACTTCTGCATCCGGGCTGTAGGCTAAGTTTCGGATAGCGGATAGGGTGGTTTTTTCACCGTTGTAGTCCACTTCCAGAGTTGACGTTAAATATTGCTGCATCATAGCCCAGGCGGAACCGGCCGACAGATTTAATTTTGCGATTACTTCTTCCACGTCGTCGCTTAAGGCAAACTGGGCGTCTTTTCTGTTTTCTTCCAGGAAGAACTTATATTCCTTTAATTTAGGGTCAGATTCAATCATCTGGTCTAATTTTTTTGCTTTTGCCAGATATTTTTTAATGATGGAGAATTCTTTTGATATTTTGCTGTCCAGTTCTTCTAACTTACCTAGTATGGCAGTTGTTTCACTGTCAGTTGTATTGGTTGACTGGCGCAGGTTGACATAGAAATAAAGCTTTGTGAATAATAAGGAATATTGCTCGAGGAAGGATATAAGAGCAGGTACTGCCTCCTCTTCGGAATATCCGCTTAAGTTTGCGGTATATTCTTTTATTGTCCTGATTAATTCCTGAATCTTTTTTAAATCTGTCTGAAAAGCTTCATCCTGATAGCCTTTGTATAAAATGTCCAATGACCATTCTGAATTCATGTAAACCTCTTTCTATGGGATATAATTTTGGAGTGTTTGGAATATCCCAATATTGTTATAGTCTCCTTTTTTCATTATCCTATTATAGCATACTTCCCCGGAAATAAAAGATAAATAAGATTATGAGTCTCTTTTTTTATAGAAAATGAAAAACCGGACATCCACTTATTTTAACGAAAATGCTTTTTTATATGTGTACTAGGAAAACTCTTTAAATCATAATATTATACTACAGTTTGTTTGTGAGGATATTCCATGATTAACAGGGTCAAATTAAAATACGCGATTCTTTTTGAACTCATATTACTGTTTTCGTTATTTTCTTATTTCATATTTGAAAACTACAAAGATAATATTATAGATGCGTTTTTACCAAATTCGGAAACCAGGGATTATATTAAATGGGTGGATTTTAATGTGACTTCATCTGCCATGGGAAAGGCATATGAATATGATGTGGCATCGCAGACAAAGGAAGTAAAATTAAACTGGATTGAACTTTTGGCTTATTTGGGATGTAAGTATGGCGGAGATTTTTCCAGATATAAGGAAAAAGATTTAACTGAGCTGGTAAAAAAGCTTGAAAGCAAAGAAGAAACTGTCGGTACCCTGACAGAGGGGTTAAAATATTATGATTATTATTATGAGGCTTATAGCGCAGTGCTTGGCGGTTTTGTAGGAGAATATGAAATACAGGTGCCAAGTGAGGAAAATCCGGAAGAAAAAGTGTGGGTAAAAAAATACGGGCTGAAAGCTTTTTTGCCTATTGCCAAGCATTTTCCCTACAGTGATTATGATGATTTTGGCGTGTCAAGAAGTTATGGTTACAAAAGAAGGCATCTTGGCCATGATATGATGGGGCAGGTTGGAACTCCCGTAATTGCGGTGGAATCCGGTTATGTGGAAGCCTTAGGCTGGAATCAGTACGGAGGGTGGCGTATCGGAATCCGAAGTTTTGACGGAAAAAGGTATTATTACTATGCCCACTTAAGAAAGAATTTTCCTTATAATAAATCGCTGGAAGTAGGTAGTATCGTCCAGGCAGGAGATGTTATTGGGTATCTTGGAAGAACCGGATACAGCGCCAAAGAGAATACCAATAACATTGACACACCCCACCTGCATTTTGGGATACAGCTTATTTTTGACGAGTCTCAGAAAGAAGGAATGAACGAAATCTGGATTGATTGTTACCAGATAGTTAAATTTTTATACCGAAACCGTTCGGAAACCGTAAAAAACCCGGAAACAAAAGAATGGGTCAGGGTTTATGAGATAAAAGACCCGGCGGTGGAACATTACCTGAAGAATAAAGATAAAAATCCCCAGGGCAATATTCCCCATAACACAGATATGGCCCCTGAGGGAAACGAAGAAAATGGAAACGGTCCGGAAAGTGGCAATGAGCCAAAAAACCAAGAAAACGAGGAAAACACGAAAGACACGGAAAACCAAAAAGGCCAGATGAATCAAGAGAATCAGAAAAATGAAGAAAATAAAAATGAAGAGAATAAAATTCAAGAAAATAAAAATAAAGGAAACAATGAAAACGAAGAGACTTAAAAAAACAGGAAGACTAAGTATGTGAAATTGGTTTCGGATACTCTAAATTACTGAAAAATACATGATACATACAGTAATAATTAATGGATTATGGAATAATCCTGATACCGGGCAGAATTCATATTAAGTCATATACTGCCGGCATCAGGATTATGTGTAAGAATTGTTTAATCCGTATTAGATTTCCATGTCCGGAAGCAAACTTCTCATAGCTAAAATTGTTTTTTCAATTAACTCGGTTAATTCAAAGCCTAGCATTTCTGCACCTTTTTGGATTACTTCTCTGGAACAGCCGGCTGCAAATTTGGGGGTTTTAAACTTTTTCATTACGGATTTTACTTCCAGGTCTGCCACACTCTTAGAAGGACGCATGATTGCAACTGCTCCGATTAATCCGGTTAGCTCGTCTACGGCATAGAGAACCTTTTCCATAAAAAGTTCCGGTTTAACATCTACGGTTATGCCATATCCGTGGCTGGCGGTAGCATGTATAATACTTTCATCCAATCCAAGTTCCCTCATGATTTCCTGGCTTTTTATACAGTGCTCATTCGGGTAAAGTTCAAAGTCCAGGTCATGGAGCATGCCAACCACTTTCCAGAAATCTACCCGCTCCGGGTCATATTCTTTGGCAAAATAACCCATTACACCGGATACAATTTGGCCATGTCTTAAATGAAATTCATCCTTATTGTATTTTTTTAGTATTTCATATGCTTCTTCAACACTTGGTATATAACTCATATCTGACTCCTATCCTTTATGGGTGTTTTTCATTGATTCTTAATTTCAGGAAAAGACTTACTTTATTAAGTTAATCTATTAAAATATAATAAAACCAAAAGAAAATATTGTCAACTCTTTGTTTTGGCTGTAAGGTTCACCTAAATTCCCTACCGAAAAAAGTATTGACTTCATACCAAATATTTACTATAATATGTAAAAAAAGGGAGTAGTCATAAGATTACTCCCTTTTTTGTAAAGCTAAACAAGGAAAAAAGAAAGAAAAGCAAAAGAGGGCTAAATATTGCGGACTGATAACAAGCTGTGTCAAATTTGGATAGCCACATGGCCCTTTTATTTAAAGGGACCGACAAACAAATGGGTAATCCGAAAGATATTGGAATAAATACAAAAGATATTGAATGGTTTTGAAAAATAAAGGAGGAAGTTTTATGATGAAAAAACTTGTAGCTTTTGTACTGGGGATTGCCCTGATTGTTTCTCTTTTTTTCGGCTGCGGTAAAAAGAGCGGATCAGATGATAATGTTTACCGGAAGCTTTATTTCAGTGAAGTTACCACAATGAATTATCTGGTAACAGGCTCGGAAAATGAATTTACTATTGGGGCCAATGTAATTGACACTTTGGTGGAATATGACAACTTAGGGCAGATTCAGCCTTCTTTGGCAACAAGCTGGGAGGTAAGTGACGATGGGCTTACCTATACCTTTCATTTGAGGAAAGGACAGAAATGGTATGATTATGAAGGAAACGAAGTGGCAGATGTAACGGCCAATGACTTTGTCAGTGCGGTTAAATATTTATTGACTCCTGCTTATGAAAGTGCAACAGCGCAGAATCTGTTTGGCATTATTAAGAATGCGGAAGAATATTATAACAGCCAGATTAAAGATGACCCGTCTACGGAAGAAGTGGAAGGAAACGGTTTAGACATCGATTTTTCCCAGGTTGGTGTTAAGGCACCGGATAATTATACTTTAGAGTATACGCTGGAACGGCCTACTCCTTAGCGTAAAATTTTTGTAGGACAAATAGGAATAAAAAATAAGAGAACACCAACTTTGTGTTAAAATATAGTTACCACAACAATAACAGAAAGGAAGGTGTTCTCTTATGATTAATAGTATACAACATTTTGAGAAATTTGGCATTATAAATTTAGAAAATGTGGTAGAAAAATTTTTAAAAAATCCTAAGGATATAGCTTCCTTTGTATGTGGTGTTAAGGATATTGTTATAAAGTTAGGCCTGGATATTATAAAAGAAACCCTTGAAAATTGCGATGAAATTATAAGGAATAGTGAAAAGAGAAAGCAGAACTGGCAAATCGTAAAAATAGATGAGAAAAAACTAATTACATCTTTAGGAGTAGTCTGCTTTGAAAAGACTCTATTTAAGAACAAAGCAACAGGAGAAAGAGCATATCTGTTAGACCGTATTCTAGGCATAAAATCACATGAAAGATTAACTGAAGATGCTGAAGCGCAGATGTTGGAAGAGGCAGTTGAAAGCTGCTATCGTAAAGCGGGAGAGGCAATCAGTATAAGTGATATCGTAAGTAAACAGACTGTAAAGAACAAGATACATAGTCTAAAGTTCAATAATGAATATAAAGAATTAGCTAATAAGAAGAAAGTAAAATATTTATACATAGACGCTGATGAAGACCATATATCCTTGCAGTATCAGGAGAATAAAGGTGACTTGTCAAGGAATGATGGACAGAAAAGGAGCAACAGTATAATAACGAAGATTGTTTATGTGTACGAGGGTATAGAAAAGGAAGGGCCTAAAAGTAAACGAAATAAGCTTATAAACCCACACTATTTTTGCGGAACATATCCAGGAGAAGAAAATGAAAAGCTATGGGATGAGGTATATGAATACATTCGTTGTAATTATGATATAGACAGCATTGAGAAAATATATCTTAATGGAGATGGAGGCAGTTGGATAAAGGCAGGAAAAAGGAAGCTGTCAGGACTTACTTATGTTATAGATGAGTTTCATTTAAGTAAGTATATTATAAGAGCAACCTCCCATTTGCTAGATTCAGCGGAAGATGTACGAAATGAAATATATGAAACTATAAAGAATGGGACAAGAGCAAACTTTGAGGAGCTGATAGGAAAGATATTAAAGGTAACAGAGGGAGAAGCGGCACAAAAAAGAGTTATAGAAAGCAGAGAATATATATTGTCTAACTGGTCAGCAGCAAAGGTACGCCTGACAGAAAAAGAAGGTATCATAGGTTGTAGTGCAGAAGGACATGTTAGCCATGTGTTGTCTTCAAGGATGAGTTCCAGACCAATGGGATGGAGTAAAATAGGTGCTGATAAAATGGCACGATTAAGAGCCTATTATTGGAATGGCGGAAGGATGTTAGAACTGGTTAAGGAACAGAAAAAAGAGTTACCAAGGGCTGTAGGTGCCGAAGAAAACGATATAATAAGCAGTGCAGAAATGCTGCGAGCAGAAAAGAACAGACACAAAGAAATAGGGAAATACTTTGAGAGCATAAACCATAGGATAAGTGAAGGTGCCAAGAAATACGTATGGTTTTATACACACATTTGGGGCTTGTAAAAGTATGAATAAAAAGCTATAGTGTAGATGTGATTTCTATTAACACATCTTTGGTGCTCTCTGTCTATCTATTTCCTACAGTAAAGTTACGCTATCCGGCCTACTCCTTACTTTTTGTCTTCTTTAACCTATGTGTGCTACATGCCGGCTTACGGACCTCTCTTAGAGGAACTGGGGGTTGAATTTGGTACGGACAATACGAAGATGTACTATAACGGAGCTTATATTTTAAGTGAATTTTCACCTCAGGAAAAAAGGGTTTATACGAAAAATGAACATTATTGGGATGCGGATAAGGTTTACATAACAAAAATTGAAGAAACGTATAATGCGGAAAGCTCCACACTGGCGCCTATTATGGCTGAAAACGGTGAAATTGATTATGCGGAAATCGGTGCGGATATTATAGATGACTGGCTGTCGGATCCAAACAGATCACCCATGGTCAGCAGAACCCGTGCAAAATCTTCTTATTCTTATTTCTACAGTTTTAATTTTGATCCCCAGTTTGATGAGGAATATGAACCGGAAAACTGGAAGTTAGCCGTAAATAACGAAAATTTCCGTCAGTCCTTAAAAGCCGGCTTAGACCGTATCAAAGCGTTGACCGTCAGCGAACCAAAAGATCCCAAAGCACGTCTAAACAATACCATTAATCCTCCTGCTTTTGTGGATTTAAATGGCAAGGACTACACCGAATTTGACGAACTGTTGCCTATTACACAAGGCGACAGCTTTCATGAAGAAGAAGCCTTAGCCTATAAAGAAAAAGCCATGGAAGAGTTAAAGGCTGAGGGTGCGACTTTTCCGATAAAAATTTTGATGCCATATAATCCAAGTACCACTAACTGGGATAAAGAATGCGTTGTGGTGGAACAGCAGATGGAAGCTTTGCTCGGAACAGACTATATCGATATTATTGTGGAAGCAGGCCCTTCCACGGATTTCTTGTCCCAGGTACGCCGTGCCGGCAAATATGCCTTTATGCTGACCAACTGGGGCGCCGACTATGCAGATCCTCAGACATGGACAGATCCTTTTACCGAGGGCAATACCTATAATTTTATGGATAAGGCCATGAAAGCCAAAAATCCGGTTGCGGATACGGTAAAAGAATACTATGCTTTGGTTGATGCTGCCAGGGCGGAAACCATTGACCTTAAAGCAAGATACAAAGCCTTTGCCAAAGCGGAAGCATATTTAATCGAACATGCGTTAGTAGTACCTTATTCCATCAGCAGTTCTTATTATGTGGTAACAAAACTGAATCCTTTTGAAGGGCAATACGCTCCTTTCGGGGTATCCGTACTGCGCTATAAAGGTCAGCATTTGCTGGATAAGCCCATGTCTATGAATGATTATCATAAGGCTCTGGATGAATGGAAAGCAGAACGTGAAAAACTATCGGCAAAGTAACACAAAAAAAGTAAATAAAATAGAAAAGTAAATGAAACAGAAAAAGCAATGGCATACTTTTATGAAACTATATCATTTATGGCAAGGTTGTCCCATTTGGTGATTTACAACCAGGATGGGGCGACCTTCTTATATTAGGACGTTAATAAATAATGGGAAAAGGAGCTGTACAATGATAAAATATCTTGTGAAAAGATTAGCCCGCTCTATCCTTACATTAATTATTATTATATCCATTGTCTTTATTTTACTTCGGCTTATGCCTATCGAAGGATACTTTCAGAATTATGATAAACTGACGGAGGAACAAATCCACGCGGGTATTGTTAATATGGGATTGGATAAGCCAATTCCGGTCCAGTTATTTCGCTTCTTTAAACAATTATTGCATGGGGATCTCGGGGTTTCCCGTATATACCGGGCAAATGTTCCCATAATCAAAATATTGGAAACCAAAGTGCCTATTTCACTGACTCTTGGAGGTATTTCCCTGATACTTTCATTAATTCTTGGAATACCTTTAGGTATGCTGATGGCAGGTTCTAAGGGAAAGTTCTGGGACAAATTTGGCACTGGGTTTATTGTTTTTATTCAGGCAGTTCCGGCTGCGGTTTATTATTTATTTATTCAGGTATATGGTCATGATCTTTTTGGCTTTTCTATGCTGTTTAAAAAAGATGATATTTCTGCGTGGGTACTTCCTGTTATTTCCCTATCTCTTGGAAATATTGCTTATTATGCCATGTGGCTTAGGCGTTATATGGTGGACGAAAGCAATAAGGATTATGTAAAGTTGGCGATAGCAAAAGGTGTTTCCCAAAAGGACATTTTGCGAAAGCACATTTTCCGCAATGCCTTTGTTCCCATGATACAGTATCTGCCCAGTTCATTTTTAAATACTATCGTAGGATCCATTTATGTGGAGTCCCTCTACAGTGTGCCCGGAATGGGTGGCTTACTGGTGGATGTGATAAAACGCCAGGATAATACCATGGTTCAGGCCATTGTTATCCTGTTTGCCAGTGTCGGAATTTTAGGCCTGATACTTGGCGATATATTAATGACCATTATTGATCCCCGAATCAGTTTCCACAAAAAGGGAGGTGTCCGCTTTTGACCATATTTGGCAAAAAGGTTGTAAAACTGGAAAAAAGTCTTACTGAAACTATACAAGAAGAGCAATCCGACCTATTTGAATTTGCAAAAGTTAAGGAAGATTTGGCCGAAAGGAGCGGATACTCCAATTATTCCTACTGGAAAAGTACCCTGCGGACACTTATGAAGAATAAAGTAGCCGTTATATTGCTGGGGGTTATTCTATTTATCCTTTTATTTACCTGTAATCAGCCCTTCTTGCCGGGACAGATTGATCCCAATCTGGTCAATAATGATGAAAACGGGATGCAAATCATTAACCAGAAACCAAATAGCAGATTCTGGTTTGGTACCAATTCCATCGGACAGGACTTATGGAGCCGTGTCTGGGCCGGAACCCGTACCTCGATTGCCATTGGTTTTGTGGTTGCCTTAATTGAAGCGGTTGTGGGCATTACGGTAGGGGTATTGTGGGGGTATGTCCGCAAACTGGATTTTGTTTTTACTGAAATTTACAACGTATTGGATAACATACCTTCCACCATTGTTCTCATATTGTTTTCCTATGTTATGAAACCTGGCGTTATCAGTTTAATTATCGGTATGAGCCTTACCAGGTGGATTGGTATGGCCAGGTTTATCCGCAATCAGATTCTCATTATCCGGGACAGAGATTATAATCTGGCATCCCGCTGTCTTGGCACTCCCACCAGCCGGATTATTTTTCGTAATCTTTTGCCTTATTTGGTATCCGTAATAATGCTTCGCATGGCTTTGGCTATTCCGGAGGCCATTGGAAGCGAAGTATTTATTACTTATATAGGCTTAGGACTGCCGGTGGATATTCCCAGCCTTGGCAACCTGATTACAAATGGGCGAAACCTTTTAGCCAGTCCATCGCTCAGGTATCAGCTTATATTCCCTACTGTTGTATTATCCGTTGTAACCATTTCATTTTATATAATCGGGAATGCTTTTGCGGATGCCGCTGATCCGAAGAACCATATGTAGGAGGACCGTTAAAATATGGAAAGAAAAATAATATTATCCGTAAGAAACCTTAATGTAAAATTCCGTCTTCGGGGAAAGGTGCTCCATGCCATCCGGGATATATCTTTGGATGTTTACAAGGGAGAAAGTCTGGCAATAGTAGGAGAATCCGGCTCCGGCAAGTCGGTTTTTACCAAGACCTTTATGGGGCTGTTAGATAAGAATGGATATATCGAATCGGGAGAAATTCTCTATAAGGGTAAGAACCTGGCGGCTTTTCAAACGGAAAAAGAATGGCTGACCATAAGAGGGCGGGAAATTGCCATGGTGCTGCAAGACCCCATGACGAGCCTTAACCCTTTAAAAACCATTGGCGCACAAATCGGTGAAGCGATTAGGCTTCATCAGGGCTTAAAGGGATGTACCTTAAAGGAAGCGGTAATTGACATATTAAAAGATGTGGGCATTTCCGAGCCTGAAAAACGATATAAACAGTATCCCCATGAATTTTCCGGCGGAATGAGACAGAGAGTAGTTATTGCCATAGCAATTGCCTGCAGGCCAAAGCTGTTAATCTGCGACGAACCCACAACTGCGCTGGATGTTACCATTCAGGCCCAAATTCTGGAGTTGCTAAAAAGTCTAAAAGAAAAATATGAGCTTACTACCATTTACATAACCCATGATCTGGGCGTGGTTGCCAACGTGGCCGACCGGATTGCCGTAATGTATGCCGGTGACATTGTAGAAATCGGTAATTGCGAAGAAGTGTTTTATAATTCGAAACACCCCTATACCTGGGCTTTGCTGTCATCCCTTCCCCAGCTGGGGGTAAAAGGGGAAGACTTGTATACCATTGAAGGTACTCCGCCCAGTTTGTATCAGGAGATACAAGGAGATGCGTATGCGCCGAGAAACCCCTATGCCCTAAAGATAGATTTTCTGCAAAGGCCTCCCTTTTTTAAGGTAAGCCCTACCCATAAGGCCCGGACCTGGCTGCTGGACCCAAGAGCCCCGAAAGCAGAACCGCCGCCATATATTAAAAAACTTCGCACTCAGGGAGGTTTTGACAGATGATACTTAATACCCGGAAAAAATTATTGGAGGTTAAAAATATAAAAGTTGGATATGGGGAAGGACGGCGTAAAACCATAGTGGTAAATGACGTAAGCTTTGATATTTATAAAGGTGAAACCTTTGGCCTGGTAGGAGAATCGGGTTCCGGCAAAACCACTATCGGTCGGGCAATTATCCGTATTATTCCGACTATGGGTGGCCAAATACTGTATGACGGGAAAAAAATTAATGGTAAATTATCCAAGGAAGAGGACCGTGAAATAACCCGTAAGATTCAGATGATTTTTCAGGACCCTATGGCCTCTTTAAATGAAAGAGCCAAGGTAGATTACATTATATCGGAAGGACTATATAATACAAAGCAAAAATTTACCAGGGAAGAAAAGCGGCAGATGGTAGAAAAGGCCTTACTGGACGTTGGATTACTTCCCGAATTTGCAGGCCGTTTTCCCCATGAATTTTCCGGAGGACAAAGACAGCGTATCGGCATCGCCAGAGCACTTATTATGCAGCCGGAATTTATTATTGCAGACGAGCCCATATCCGCACTGGATGTATCTATTCGTGCCCAGGTGCTGAACCTTTTATCCGGTTTACAGAAAAAAAGAAACCTGACCTACCTTTTTATTGCCCATGATTTGTCTGTTATGCGCTTTATTGCGGACCGAATAGCAGTAATTCATAAGGGGGTACTGGTGGAAATGGGAGAAACGGAAAAAATATTTATGAA
Source organism: Lachnoclostridium sp. (assembly GCA_047777345.1). Taxonomy (GTDB): domain Bacteria; phylum Bacillota; class Clostridia; order Lachnospirales; family Lachnospiraceae; genus Anaerocolumna. The sequence continues at coordinate 32,593 of JBKEEJ010000006.1, forward strand.
TCCCCTTCATCCGTATACAAGGGCTTTATTATCCGCCATACCTATGCCGGATCCAATCAGGGAAAAGAAAAAAGTGCTTAAGATATATGACCCTTCCGTTCATGATTATTCTGTCTATAAACCGGAATGGGTTGAGATTGAAAAAGGCCATTTCGTACTTGGCAATAAGCCGGAGATTGAAAAATACGGTAAATTAGTCAAAGGGTAAGCATATAATTTGTTATTGTAGTATAATTGTTTTAACTGGTATAATTTTTGTTTTTTTATTAAAGTCAGATGTATTGTAACAGAAGGAGCCAGTATGGAAAGAAAACAGTTACTTAAGTTAATAGAAAAAGAAATACAAAATGCCAGGGCAAAAACAGCTCTTTTGGTGGAAAACTTAACGACCGGCGAGGGATTAGTTTCTTATTGTGCCGATATTCCTGTGGTTTCGGCCAGTATGATAAAAGTGCCTGTTATGATTACGGCCCTGGAAGAAATTCAGGCCGGGTCATTAAGTAAACATATGCTGATTCCGGTAGATTCCTCCCTTATTCTTGAAGATACGGAAGTTTTTGAATATGGAGAGAAAAGTTATACTCTCGACGAATTACTGGTGTGGATGATAATTAACAGCGATAATACGGCAACAAATTGTCTGATTAACCTGCTGTCGATGGAAAGAATAAACCGGACCTGTAAAAGGCTTGGTTTAAAAAATACCCGATTGGAGCGTTTGATGCTAGATTTTAATGCCATAAAGAATGGATATAATAACTATACCTCCGCTTTTGATATGTGTACCCTTTATAAGGCCCTGTATCAGAAAACCATTCTTACGCCGGAATTATGTGATTATGCCATAAGTATTCTTTTAAGGCAACGTCATAAGCAAAATTCCATGCGTTATATCAGCAATGAAGTGAAAGTCGCCCATAAAACCGGTGGCCTGGATTTCTTAAATCACGATGCGGGAATCTTTTATCTGGAAAGACTAGCTTACTATTTTGGCGCTTTTACCTGGGATGGGCCTGACAATGAATATGGAAAGAAGTGGATTGGCCGAATTTCCAAAGCTGTTTATGAATATTACAGTAAGATATAAATTTACAGTAAGATTTGTATTCCGTAAATATGTCATGTTATGGAATTATTAATGAATGAAATTGAAAGGAAAGAAATCATGAAGGATGCGCTTATTGTGACGGCCCTTGCCTTTTTAATGAAGGAACCAACCTGGGACAGTGAATTGTCGGATGAAGACTTTTACGGAAGAAAAGTTGAAATTCTTTCCCAAGTGTCAGAGGAGTGGTTTGAAGTAAGGACCCAGTATCAGTATACCGGATTTGTTCATATATCACAGCTTCTCTTTGATACGGAAAAAATAAAACTATGGGAGAAAATGAATAAAAAGCAGGTATTGCAGCCTTTTGCGGATGTTTTGTCCATGCCAAAAGTACAGGGACACCACGTAATCAGTCTGGTAAAGGGAGGACTTGTAGGCATACTGAAAAGTGCCGATGAAAATGGCTGGGTTCAGGTTATGCTGTGTGACGGAAGAACTGGATATATAAAGGAAAAATACCTGGGGCCTTATTACATTTCTTATACCTTGGACAAGGAAGAAGAACTTCGCGGTAAAATAGTAAATACGGCTCTTTCCTATATGGGAACACAATACCGGTGGGGCGGCAAAAGCCCTATGGGAATGGATTGTTCCGGCCTTTGTTCAGTAGCCTATATGTTAAATGGTATTTTGATATACCGGGATGCGGATATAGTGGAAGGGTTCCCAATTCATGAAATATCCATAGAAAGAATGAAACCGGCGGATTTAATCTTTTTTCCAGGCCATGTGGCTATGTATATTGGAAATAACAAATATGTTCATTCCACCGCGAAAAACGGCAGTGACGGTGTAGTGATAAACAGCCTGAATCCGTGTGATACGGACTATCGGGAAGACTTGGCGCAAAAAATAAAAGCAGTTGGCAGCTTGTTTTAGCATTAAGGAGGATATTATGAAAGTAGCAGATATGCACTGTGATACTATAACAGAGATTTACTATGCCAGAAAAAAAGGGAAAAAAGCAGAATTGGCAAAAAATCATTTCCAGCTGGATCTGGAAAAAATGACAAAAGGAGATTACCTGATTCAGAATTTTGCCATGTTTGTAAATATAAAAAGACATGGGGATCCCCTGGACCAGTGCTTAAAATTTATCGATTTGTTTTATCAGGAACTTGAAAAAAATCAGGAAAAAATTGCGCTGGCCCTTAGTTATAATGACATTGTAAAAAACCAAAAGGATGGTAAAATGTCCGCTTTATTGACTATTGAAGATGGAGGAGCAGCCAGGTGTGACTTATCCCATTTAAGAAATTTCTATCGCCTGGGAGTAAGAATGATAACCCTGACATGGAATTACGAAAATGGTATCGGTTATCCGAATTTTCGGTTAATCGAAGGAGAAAAACCAGATTTTCGTACTCCAAATGCAAAAGACGGGCTGACAGACTTTGGCATATCTTTTATAGAGGAAATGGAAAGACTTGGTATAATTATTGACGTATCCCACCTGTCCGACGCCGGTTTTTATGATGTGTTAAAATATACCACAAAACCTTTTGTGGCAAGTCACTCCAATATAAGAGGCGTCTGTAACCATGTAAGAAATGTATCTGATGACATGTTAAGAAAGTTGGCCGAAAGAGGCGGAGTAATTGGAATGAATTTTTGCCCCAGCTTTCTGGAAGAAACGGAAAGAGAAGAAGATGCGAAAGGAAGTATTGCCGATATTGTAGAACATATAAAATATGCGGTCAATATAGGTGGATATGAATGTGTGGGATTAGGTTCTGATTTTGACGGCATACCTGTAAGAAAAGACTTACAGGATGCTTCGGCCCTTCCCCTGTTAGCCGAAGCCCTGGAAAAGGAAGGTTTTAAGCAACGCGAAATAGAAGCCATTTTTTATAAAAATGTGCTTCGGGTATATAAAGAGGTTTTAAAATAAGAATCAGTAAGGTTAATGTACTTCTGTTGAATAATCAGGTGTACATATTGATTAATTATTTATGGAATAGACATAATGAAAACTATATGTATTGATTATTGACAGATAATTCACAGATAAATTTTAATAACAGGTGAACACATGAAAAAAATTAGCTTAGAAGACAGAATCCATGCGGAATTAGCCAGTTATAACGGCCTTATGGGAATCTATGTAAATGATTTGAAAGGAAATAAAATAGAAATTAATACTGTTCAAAAGTTTGAATCGGCCAGTTGTATTAAGTGCTTTATATTAGGCGCTTTGTTTGACGAGGTCAAAGAGGGAAGAAAAAGCCTGTGGGATATGTTAACCTATACCAGGGAAAATGAAGTGGACGGAAGCGGTGTCTTAAGAAGTCTTGACTACGGACTGTCCTTGACTGTCAAAAACATTGCAACCTTAATGATTATTGTTAGCGATAATATTGCAACCAATATGATGATTGATTATCTGGGACTGGATACCATTAATCATTTTATCCGTTCCCATGGCTTTTCCGATACTTGCTTACACAATAAAATTGATTTTAAAAAATATAAGCAGCTTGGGACTATGACACCAAAGGATTACGGCAGATTTTTTGAAATGATATGCAATGAGGAACTGGTAAGTGCCGATGCTTCAAGACAAATGCTTAAGATACTGAAACAGCAGCATTATAATTCTGCCATTACCAAATATTTTCCCCAGTATTATCTGGACAGTGAAGACACGGGAGACGAAGAGCTGATTTATGTGGCCTCAAAAAGCGGCAGCATGGATGCCTGCAGAAACGACGGTGGCATTGTTTCCACTCCATATGGCAAATATGTAATTGTATTGTTTAATAAGAACTTTACAGATTCCATATATTATCCTGACCATCCGGCTACCATATTCAGTGCAAAAGTCAGCCGGCTGATATTTGACCAGTATCTTACCCTTCAGGGAAGAATAAAATAAACAAATGATATCAGATAAAATATACATAATAAACATATAAAATATGTGCATAATATATACATATAAAAAATGAGATTAAAAACAGGGTTATGTCTTCATAGGAAAAACCCTGTTTTTCGACTTTATAGACTAAAAATTTGAAAATTTACTATAACGTTTAAGATAAAAATTATCAGTAAGGGTTTTCGTTTCACATAAAGCCAGATTCAATAAAATTAACTAAAAAAGATAAGAAATTCAGTTAAACGGTAAAACAGGATTAGTTCAAATAGTTAAAAAAGCATATGAAAACGTTTAAGTAATAAGGAAACAGATTTATCACAGTATGTTAAATATTTTATTTTTTAAGTAAAAAAAATATAATTTTTAGTAGAAAATTCAAAATAATGAAGAATTGTTCATGATAAATTATTAACGCTAAAATGGAAAAACACATAAAAAAGTAATAATCAACATATAAATTATAAAATTAAGAAAGAAGTTATTTAATTTTACGAACACACTGAAAAAAAGTGTTGCTTTTACGATTAATGCATTATATAATATAGTCATACTTAATCGTTATAGTAAATCGATTAAGTAGTTAATTTATACATATTTCGTTTATGGCAATTTCGAAATAAGTAGGATTTCCACTAAATTTTAGCTAATCGTTAACATGCATAAGGTGGAAGGGGGGAACTTTCATGGTATCTATGAAAGATATATCACTTACATGTGGTGTGTCTGTTGCAACAGTTAGTAAGGCTTTAAACGGACATAAAGATATCGGAGAAGAAACGAAAGAACTAATCAGGAAAACTGCTAAGGAGATGGGGTATTTTCCTAATTCATCAGCAAGGGCATTAAAAACCAACCGAAGCTATAACCTTGGAGTATTAATGATTGATGAAGCCCACAGCGGTTTAACCCATGATTATTTCGTAATGATATTGGAAAGCCTTAAGGTTACCGCAGAAAGATATGGTTATGATATAACTTTTATCAGCGGCAGTAAACAGAGGAAGGATAAAATGTCTTATCTGGAACATTGCAGATACCGGGGGCTGGACGGCGTGGTAATTGCTTGTATTGATTATGACGAGGAAGAGGTAATCGAGCTTGTTCACAGCGATATACCGGTAGTAACTATTGACCATCTGTTTAATGACAGAACTGCCATTATATCGGACAACATTAAGGGCATGAGAGATTTGCTGACCTATATTTATGATTGCGGTCACAGAAAGATTGCGTACATACATGGCGAAGGAAAATCGGCAGTTACTATAAACCGTCTTAATAGTTTTTATATTATGGCGGCAGAACATGGCATAGAAGTTCCGGATGAGTATGTAAGAGAATCTGCTTACAGAGATACTGTCACTACTGCCAAATTAACCAACGAACTTCTGGATCTGCCCGATCCTCCTACCTGTATTCTGTTTTCCGACGATTTTGCCAGTCTGGGGGGTATTAATGCAATAAAGGCAAGAGGCCTAAAAATCCCGGAAGATATTTCTGTGGCAGGGTATGACGGTATCAGATTTATGAAATATATTGAACCGAGACTGACAACCATTAATCAGGATGCTCAGGAAATGGGACGGTTAGCAGCGGAAAAATAATCTCCATCATTGAGCAACCAAAAACAACTTTAATTGAACATATCACTGTCCCAGGAAATCTAGAAAAGGGAGAAACCATAAAAAAGATTAATAAGTAACCGCTGTAATGTTGGTATTATATCACCTTTCTGGTGATAATAATATAAAATAATAAAAATGGAGGACAAGCTTATGAAAAAAAAGTTTTTAAGTGTATTGCTTGCAAGTGCTTTGGTAGCAGCTTTATTGGCAGGTTGCGGTAGTAAGACACAAACTAATGACAGTAATACAGATAATACTAAAACCGAGCAGACACAGAATGATACTGCTGCTACAGATGAAACCGGAACTGACCAAGCCGATACTGGAAAGGTAGAGACCAAAACCAAGATAGCTAACAATACTTTAAATTATAAAGGCGAGCTGGAAATTATGCATTTCTCTACTTCAGAAGAGGCAGAAGGTAACGGCGGGCTCTGATGGTTTCCGTTCCGTATTGGCAGACTGGGAGGCAATTCATCCTGATATTACAGTAGTTGAAAATGTACTGGCCAACGATGATTACAAAACCCAGATAGCAACTTTAGCTGCTGCCAACGATTTACCGGATGTATTCTTATTACAGGGCATGAATACAAAGGCATGGGCAGCCCAGGGCTTAATTCTTGATATGACCGACATAATTAAGAATTCCCCTTATGCTTCTCAGTATGATGATTCACTTTTCTATCCGTTTACAGCAGATGGCAAAATATATGGACTTCCTGCATTAACAGGCGTACCTGTGCTGTAGTTGTGTATGATTCCGCATTGTGGAAAGAAGCAGGATATGATACTTTCCCTGATAACTGGAATGATGTAATCAAAGCAAAAGATTTCTTTGATGAAAAAGGTATGGACACAATTGCTTTTGGTAACTCAGGTAAATGGCAGGTTAACTCCACTTTCCTTTCAAACGATTGGTGACAGATTTACAGGTGGAGACTGGACTCACAGCCTGATTGAAAAGAAAGGTGCCGCCTTTACAGACCAAGCTTTTGTTGATGCTCTTAAATTCACGAAAGACATTTTCGCTTCAGGAATCTTTAATGAAGACTTTAACGCTATATCCAACGAAGATGCGAGAGAATATTATATTTCCGGTGATGCGGCTGCATACATTGGCGGTAACTGGATGTTTCCTATATCCAATCCGCTATAAAGGACACAGACCTTTATACAAATACCAAATTTGCAGTTCTTCCTCAGCCGGAAGGTGCCACAGCTTCCTATGATACCCACGCATATGTCTTGGATATGCTATGGCAATCAATTCAAATGTTGCAAGTGATCCTGATAAATTAGAAGCAGCAAAAGATTTGGTATATGAACTGACCGGCCCTGCTTTTGCAAGCTATGTAGCTGAAAACTATGCGCTGGGTGGTTTGACAAAAGTGGAAGATGTTGACTTAAGCAAATTTGATCAATTTACAATAGATTTCTATAACTACACATATGTTGATCATAAAACCTGCGAAATCTATGACTCTTATATTTCCAGTGCTGTATGGGATGGTTTAAATACTGACCTTCAGTCTATGTTAAATGGAGATATTTCTCCTGAAGAAGTTGCTAAGAATGCCCAAAAGGCATATGAAGAAAATTATTAATTCTTTATACTATTAAAGATATAGTTTTGTAAGTTGCTTAAAACAGGCCTTATCTGAGCAGTTTCTCAGGTAAGGCCTGACCTAAATAATGACAGCGTCTTAAGGAGGCGAAAAATGTTAGGTTCAATTCGACCCAAAAACAGAGTTGTATTTTTCTATTTGCTAATTCCTCTTGCAGTGTATGTATTCTCGGTGTTTATTCCTTTGATTACCGCCGCATTCTATAGCTTTTTTGATTGGAAAGGCGGGCCTAATAAATCTTTTACTGGAATCGGAAATTATGCGACATTATTGAAAGACTCGGTTTTCTGGCAGTCTTTCGGTCATAACATATATTTGGTAATTGCATGTATTATAGGCCAGATAGGTCTAGCTTTTATTTTTGTATTAATGATTAACTCACGCCTTGTGGTATTAAAAGGCATACATCGTACTTTCGGTTTTTTCCCAAGTACATTAGCTGCCGTATCCATTGGTTTTATCTGGACCATGGTTTACGATTATAAAAGAGGTATCCTTAATTGGTTTTTAGACAAGATTGGTAAACATGATTCGGTAAAAGTATGGCTTAATGAGCCCAAACTGGTTATGCTTTTAATTGCCATTCCCCTTATATGGCAGTTTATCGGTTACTATATGGTTATTATTTTGTCGGCTATTTCCTCTGTTGACAAAGAAATATTTGAAGTTGCCGAAATTGACGGCGCCAATGGATTCCAGAGAGCCATATATATTGTACTTCCTCTGATTAAGAACACTTTACTGGTTTGTGTCACTCTTTGTGTTGCCGGTAACATGAAAGCTTTTGACCATATTTATGTAATGACAAACGGTGGGCCTGGCAATGCCTCCATGGTTATGGCACTTTATGGTTACAAAATTTCCTTTGCACAGCAGAATATGGGATACGGAAGTGCAATATCCATCGGCATATTTATATCCAGTTTGTTGGTAATTGGAGCTACTCAGCTTTTAGTCAGAGTACTGTCCAAGGAGAAAGGAGAAGTTTATTAATGGCTAATAAAAAAAGTGGAAGAGATGCTGCTTCTATAATACGATCGAAAATCTTATCCGTATTTATGAACGCAATATTGCTCATATTTTCCTTATCCTGTATATTCCCGCTGATCTGGATGTTTTATTCATCATTAAAGGAAAAGAGAACTTTTAATGCAGATATAATGGGACTTCCGAAGAATCCCAGTTTCAGCAACTATATTAACATACTTACCAATCCGGATTATCACATTTTCCAATCCATGTTTAACAGCATAAGAACCACAGTTTTATCTGTATTTTTTATAATCCTGTTTGGTTTTATCGTAGGCTATATTTTAGCCAGAATTAATTTTCCGGGAAACCGATTATTATACATTGCCTTTTTAATGGGTATGTTAATTCCGATTCATTCTCTTTTGGTGCCCATTTATGTTGTATTTACCCGTACCGGATTAAGCAACAGCTGGTATACCTTAATATTGCCTTATGTGGCCTTCGGACTTCCCATATCCATATTCCTGGTAGAAGGTTATGTGAAAGGAATACCGGTTGCTTTGGAAGAGGCAGCAGCCATAGACGGCAGCAGTTTCAGCAGGACACTGTTTTCCATTATATTGCCTATGTGCAAACCTATACTTACCACAATCGGCATAATCCAGACTTTCAGCTGCTGGAATGAATTTTCCTTTGCTTTGGTACTTATTAAGGATCCAAGATTGCAGACCGTACCTCTGGCTATGACTCAGTTTACGGGACAGTTTAGTTCCGACTATACAAAAATCATGGCTGCCATGCTTATTACTATGGCTCCTATCGTAGTATTCTATTTTGTATTCAGCAAACAGATTATTCAAGGCATGGTCGCAGGTGCCGTAAAAGGTTAATTATTTTTCCTGTTATGATAAGGTCAGGAACCATATAGTAACAGATTAATTTAATCGACATACAATGATTTGAAATAATGAATCATAAATTTCTCGAAAGGATGTATTATGGTTCCTCCTTTTTTAAGCTATATTACCTTTAATCGCCTTGGCTTAACGGCAAGAAGTCTGAAATCCATACTTGATACGCCGGAAGATTTTGAAATGCATATTATAGACAGCAATTCCAAAGATGATACCTGGGAGTATATAAAGTCATTAAAAGACAGCCGTATAAAATCAATTACCAGGCTGATAAAGAATTATGGGCCGGTATTTGCTTTAAACTTAAATCTTTCAAAAAGGAAGGAAAATCAGTACTTTTTTTCAGTAGACAGTGATGTGGTAATAAGGACAAAAAATTGGATTTCCCTTTTTATGAAAGTGTTTCAGACGTTTCCTGACGTAGGATTGTTGGGTGTTCAAAGAACGGCACCTTATTATCCTATTTATCCCCAGGTTATACCAAGATGTAAAAATAACGTATCTTATTTGGAATTAAAAAACGGATATGTGGATGTATTATTGGATTTTGTACACGGTTGTTGCATGGGAATGAGGCCTGAATTAATAAAAGAAATCGGTTATTGGAGTGAAGAAACTTGTTATGGTGATGCGGAGCTTTCCCCAAGAGTTGTAAATTATACCAGATTCAAGGCCGGATTTATGAGTGATGAACACATGATATCCCATATAGTTATTGATATGGCCCAAAGCATCACCTGTGAAGAATGTATCGTAAAGGATTTCTGTAAACTGGATAAATCAGGAAATACCTGTTTTAACATTCATAAGGATTTAAATAAGAATCTTCCTTTTGTTAAAAAATTTAAGTGGAAGTATCTGGAATTTTTTAAAGAATTGGAAGAAGGAAAAAGAACCGTTTACTGCGCTTCGGCCAGTGATCCGGCTTCTATGGAAAGCCATTATTATAATAAGGAATGGGCCTTGGAAAATTTGAACTATTATAAAGAAAACAGCAATTAATGTTACGCCGGGAATTAGCGATTCATTAAAAGTTTAAAGATTATACCATAGCGTAACCTGAAATAAATATAGTGAACAACTATCAGTAATTATCAGGATTATCGTACAGTGCAATGCGGTTTTGTAATACTGATTTTGGCATAATTAAAATCCAGTTGTTTTAAGGAAAGGCGACAGATGCGTTTACGGAATATATGTTGCCTTTCCTTAAATTATGTCGGCAGACATGCACAATGAAACTATTTTTTGATATACATATTGTAACAGTTTATTTTTTAAGGAGAAAAATAATGAAAAAGAAGAGCATAGTAGCAGTTGCCATGCTTGTTCTTGCAGCAATATTATTACCGGGTTGCAATAAGAAAGATGATAATCTGGTCAAGGTTCATTTAAACGAAGTTGCACATTCCATTTTTTATGCTCCTCAATATGTGGCAATTGAGCAGGGATATTTTAAGGATGAAGGCCTTGACGTGACACTGGTAAACGGATTAGGTGCTGATAAGACCATGACGGCCCTGCTTGCCGGCGATGCTGACATTGGATTTATGGGTTCGGAAGCCTCTATTTATGTTTATAACGAGGGAAAAGAAGATTATGTTATTAACTTTGCCCAATTGACCCAGCGAGCCGGAAATTTTTTAGTTTCACGAGATAAAAATGAAAATTTTTCCTGGGACAATGTAAAAGGAAAAACTATCGTTGGCGGCAGACCAGGTGGTATGCCTCAAATGGTTTTGGAATATATCCTGAAGAAAAATGGTATTGATCCGAAAAATGATTTAACCATTATTCAAAATATTGATTTCGGGCTGACAGCACAGGCATTTTCAGCCGGAACCGGAGATTATACGGTGGAATTTGAACCTGGCGCAACAGCTCTTGAAAAAGAAGGAAATGGCAAAGTAGTCGCATCCTTAGGCATTGAAAGCGGTAAAGTTCCCTATACGGCATATTCGGCAAAGAAAAGCTATATAGAAAAAAATCCGGAGGTTATCCAGAAATTTACCAATGCCATTCAGAAAGGACTGGACTATGTCAATAGTCATACGCCGGAAGAAATCGCCAAAGTGATAGCGCCTCAGTTTAAGGAAACAGATATGGATACCATAACAACCATTGTGACCAGATATTATGATCAGGATACCTGGAAAAATAATACCATATTTGAGGAAGAAAGCTTTACTTTATTGCAGGATATTTTGGAAGACGCAGGTGTCCTAACGAAAAGAGTACCTTATGAAGACCTGGTTAATACTGAATTTTCCAAAAAAGCGGTAAAAAAGTAAATGAAAAAATGAGCCTGACTGTCTAACCAACACAGGCTCATTTTACTATCATTTCACTATAAAAATCATTCCTTAGAGTTTGTCCGACTTAATTATGAGATACTTTTCAATATTTGTTGATACCGTTAGAATTATTCCTGTGTTTCAGGAGTGGATTCATCCAGGGAAGATGCTTTTGTTGCTTTATCGCCAAAATCGCATCCACAGTTACATTCTTCATTATCATCGAAGTCGTCATCGAAATCGTCATCGAAATCATCATCAAAATCTTCCAAGTAATCCGGTGTAAAGTATTTATATACAGCATATGCGATACCGGCCACCGCAGCAATTGCTCCAATTACAGCTAATACAATAAGTATGCAGTTGTTTCTCTTTTCTTCTTCCATTTCTTTCTTGTGAAGTAAATCACTTAATCTGGCTGCGTTCAGTAATTCTTCAAGTTTTGCATTCATCATAGCACATCCTTTCATGGAAAATGAGTTCTATGCTATTATACCACGATATGAGACTTTTTACTATAGAAATTCCGGTGAATACATGAAATTACTGTAATTTTATTAATTTTGCAAAAGATGCCAACATTTTTTTTGTTCCATACTTACTAAAATCGACAGTAACCTCATAGTCTCTGCCACCGGCATTGATGTTTGTTACGATACCAACCCCAAATTTTACATGCTGTACCGTATCGCCAACGCCATAATCAATAGGCCCTAACTTTCCGCTTCCAAAGTCTTTCGGAGCAGAGGGTGTGTACGGCTTTTGAAAAAGAGTGTCATGTATTTTTTGGGGGTTTTCTGTTAAGGCATTACCTTCTGTCCTTGTTTGCAACAGGCTGTTATAATTATTGTTCTTATAAGGATTTGAATGAAAAGGATTTTGTTCTATTGTCAGTAAATATCTTGGTATTTCGCTGATAAACCTGGATGGTTTGTTAAACTGGTTTTCTCCTCTTATTTTACGCATAAATGCGGAACTTATTCCTAACCGTTTCATAGCCCTGGTAATTCCCACATAACATAAGCGGCGTTCTTCTTCAATTTCCGTTACCGGATCGTCCGCATGGATGGACATATAGCTGGGGAATATGCCTTCTTCCATACCGCACAGGTAGACATAAGGAAATTCAAGACCTTTGGCACTGTGGAGGGTCATGAGGACAACCGCATCGTTATCACTTGTCAGGTTGTCAATATCGGAAACCAAGGCCACTTCTTCCAAAAAGCCGCTTAGTGTTGGCGATTCCGAAGCATTTTCTTCATAAGATTTTATTTTACTTCTTAATTCTCCGATTATTTCAATTCGGTCTTGCGCATCTTCCGCACTGTGTGCCTCCAGATGTTCAATGTAAGCGGTGGCTTCCAGAATTTCATCCAATAAATCGGTAAGACCGTAATCCGGTGAGGATAATTTGGATTTTAATACTTCGATTAAACTGACAAAGGATGATATTTTGGGAAGGGCGCGGCCAAGGCCAGGAATATATTCGGCCTGTTTTAAAGCTTCATAAAAACTGATGCCGTTTTTAAAAGCGTAATCATCAATTCTGTCAATGGAAGTTAGTCCGATGCCCCGTTTGGGAACATTAATAATACGTTTTACCGCCAGGTTATCCAGTCCATTGTCAATGGTTTTTAAGTAAGCCAATAAGTCTTTAATTTCTTTTCTGGCGTAGAAGTTAATGCTTCCAATAATCTTATAAGGAATGCCCTTTAGGATTAATTTTTCTTCAAAGAGACGGGATTGGGCATTGGTACGGTACAGTATGGCAAAATCCTGATAGGATGCCTTGCCGGATGATACGGTACGGGCAATTTCAGTAACAATATACTCAGCTTCTTCATAATCATAATCAAACTGAATATAATGTATGGGTTCTCCTTCCGGATTGTTGGTCCATAAAGACTTTTCCTTTCGCCCTGTGTTGTGGCTGATAACATGGTTGGCCGCTTCCAGAATTCTTTTGGTGGAACGGTAATTTTGCTCCAGTTTTATCACTTTTGCATTGGGATATTCTTTTTCAAAGTTTAAAATATTGTAGATGTTGGCACCGCGGAACTTGTAAATGGACTGATCATCATCACCAACCACACAAAGGTTATGCTCTTTAATGCCGTCTTCATTAATACCGTCTGCCAAAAGACTGATTAATTTAAATTGGGCGGTATTGGTATCCTGGTACTCGTCTACCAGAATATAACGAAAACGCTGCTGATAATAGGTCAAAGCCTCTTTGCTTGCCTGAAACAGCTCTACGGTTTTAAAAATTAAGTCGTCAAAATCCAGGGCATTGCTGGATTTTAAACGTTTCTGATATTCCTTGTAGACAGCCGCATATTTGGTTTTGTTAAAATCACCCACCGCATTCAGTTCGAATTCTTCGGGAGATATGAGTTCATCTTTGGCTGAGGATATGATAGACAGTAGAGTTCGTTCCTTTAAAACCTTTGTATCAATATTTAAATACTTGCAGACTTCCCGCATTAAAGACATCTGGTCATCTGTATCGTATATGGTAAAACTTCTGTCATAGCCGATAAGGTCAATCCATCGGCGAAGTATTTTTACACAGGTGGAGTGAAAAGTGCTGACCCATATATTTTGTGAACAGTAACCCAGGATTTTATCCACACGTTCCCGCATTTCGTTGGCAGCCTTGTTGGTAAAGGTAATGGCCAGAATATTCCAGGGGCTTACGTTCCGGTGCTCTATCAGATATGCGATGCGGTGAGTCAATACTCTGGTTTTCCCGGAACCGGCGCCGGCTAAAATAAGCAAGGGGCCTTTATCATGCTCCACAGCTTTTCGTTGTTCTTTATTAAGTGTATCATATATGCTCATATTTTATACCACCTGACTTATGTATTCATGTATTTTATCAGTTTATAACAACGCCATAATTAAAATTAACAAAAATCATTTATGAATTTGCAAACATATGTTTATATTATAACATGAAAAGGGTAGCTGCACAACCACAGTTTTTGACAGGTCAAAATGAAAACTGCAGATTTGATAGCTTGAAATATGTCGATGAAAATGATGAAAATATTTATATATTTATTATATAAAAACGGATAAACCCGTAATCTTTGACATGTGAAGTGACATATGGTAAGCCATCATGTGTATATCTTGTAATATCAGGTAGAGTAAATAATTGTTTACATCTAGTTTTAAATACTATATAATAAATTTAAGAGGTGATAACGGTGGATATAAGTAATGAGGACTACTTGCAGAGTTTAATTGAATGTATCAGGAAACTGGATTATATAAATCCTGATGAAATTCCTAATATAGATTTATATATGGATCAGGTCACTACGTTTATGGATGAGCATTTAAAAGCATCCAAACGGCGCAGTGAAGATAAACTTCTTACCAAAACTATGATCAATAATTATACCAAGAATGAATTGTTGCCGCCGCCTAACAAAAAGAAGTATTCTAAGGAACATATTCTGTTATTGATCTTTATATATTATTTCAAAAACATTTTAACCATTAGTGATATTCAGCAGATTTTTAATCCCTTAACGGAAAAATATTATGGCAAAGACGCTGAGATTGGTTTGGAAGAAATATACAAAGAAGTGTTCAGTTATGAGCAGGACCAAATGGAGAATATGCTAAAAGATGTTGTCCGAAAATTTAATAAGTCCAGGGAAACTTTTCCCAATGTGGTTTCCGAAGAGGAACGAGAGTTTTTAAATAATTTCTCCTTTATCTGTATGCTAAGTTTTGAGGTATACGTAAAAAAGCAGATGATTGAAAAATTAATAGACGAATTTATCGAAGATCATACCAGTAAGAATAAAAAAGAAAGTAAGAAAGAAAAGAAAAAAGAGAAAGAAAAAGACAAAGACAAAGAATCTGTGCAAGTTTAACAAGACCTTTGCAATAATGCTACAGAAAAAGTCTACATAAGTTTCCTGTAGCATTATTACATTTCGAAAACCCTTTTCTCTTATTGCGACAGGTATTTCAAAGAGCTAAAAGTTATTTTTGCCCATCGCTTACTTTCATTTCTTCGTCACTGTCATCGTCATTAAAATCGGATATTCTGGAAAATACCATATCATAACCGTCTTTACCGTAATTCAGAGAGCGGTTTACCCGGCTGATGGTTGCTGTCGAAGCACCTGTCTTTTCAGCGATTTCCAGATAGGTTTTGTGATTTCGCAACATACGCGCAACCTCAAAACGCTGGGACAGGGATAACAATTCGTTTACAGTGCAGATATCTTCAAAAAAAGTATAGCATTCTTCTATATTTTTTAAACTCAAAATTGCTTCGAATAAATGGTCAACAGCAGAAGTTCTGATGTTTTTGCTCATAATTCCATCTCCTGTAATGTATATTATATCAGATTAATTTTAACACGATAAAGTTTTAAAGTAAAGTATTATTTTATTTAATTGTATTTGCTAACTAACTGCAGTATGACAAGTACAATTGATGCTGATACCGTGATAATGAATACAATAAAAATCTTTATTTTCCTGTATCTTGCAAATTTATATTGCCAGCTGTAAATATTTGTATTACAATAAAGATGGGACATGTATAATAAAGGGGATATATAATGATTGATGAGTTGGATAACGTACCGTTACTTTATTCTGTCGGTACTCTTTTGGCATATAAGATAGCCAAACGATATTATAAAAAGCATTACGTCTGGTGCACAATAAAATTTGATTCAAAAACACAGCCGGTTACTTCAAATCCCTTAACCATTTGCCGAAGATACCTGGAACAGATCATAACCAGTGACAGACATACGGTGGAAATTGATAAAAACAAGGTAGGCATTTTAACCGGTGCAAAAAGAAACTACGACGATGGACTTATCAGTAAAGAGCAGTATGAAAAGATAAAAAATATTGTGGCATGTGCGGAGTATGAGTCCTTTTTTCCCGTCATATACATAATATATACAGAAAGAGTGAAACATAAGTGCATAAAGGTAAAGAAAGAAGAGTGTGCCAGTGATACTTCATTGGAATACAAGATTGAAAGTTTAGAAGAGGGAGAGTTTAACATTATAAGCTTGTATGACATTTTGTACGGAATCATCGATTTTAATAACAGAGGGGCCGGTGTCTGAAATGAGTGATTTTATTATTGACGGTAAACAGGTGCATAAAACCTTAAGAATAACAAGTATAAAAAAGAAAAGTATAAAAAAACATTGTGGCTTATTCCGGAAAAATGCGGATTGTTTTGAGCTGGAAGATATGCTGGACATTGTTAATTTGGTCAATAAAGGATTAAATGGCGAAAAATTGCCTAAAGTTAACAATTCCAGGGTATTATCCTGTGCGGAAAGAATATTATATTTAAGCAGTAACCCGGAGACCAGGGAACGGGCGGAATCAATGATTAGGAAACTGAATCATAAAATTGTGGTGGAAAACAGACGGGCCAGTAATCAAAAGGAAGGAAAGCGCCTGTATGATGACTTAATGAAAGGTTAGATGTAAAACATCATATTGAGATGAGTAATAAAAAACTACCAGCGTTAGAGGGTTCATCTTAGGGATTTTTAATCCCAGAAATTATCGGCATAGTTCGGTATGTATTTACCGGCTATGCCGATTTTTCATTCTTGGTGGATGTGGAAGCCGGTGGTTCAAATTCACCAATGCAGTTCCATACGATTTTAATTCGCTGTACCCGTCTTCCATCAATACGCTCTGCTTTGTATACATAGATTTTTTCAACAAACTCACGGATTATTTCCGCTGTGAGTTCCTTTATGTCGGTGTACTTTCTTACTAGAGATAGGAAGTGGTCAACATTGAGAGCGCTTTCCTTTTCCTCTGTCATAATGGATTGTAGTTCGGCTACTCTGTTTTCAAGAGAATGCTGTTCAGCTTCATAGTTAGCGCTCATCTTGGCGAATCGCTCGTCGGATATCTTACCCTCGATATTATCTTCATAAAGCTTTTGTATTATTTCATCCAACTTTTTGATACGAGCCTGTGACTGTTCCAATTCTCGTTTGCAATCACGCAAACTTTTATCAAGCTCGGTCCTTGTCTTCTTGGTTACTAATTCCACAAATTCTTGCTCATAATTTTTGGCAAAAGCTGTCACTTTACGAATACCGTCAAGGAGCAATTCCTCTACCACCACATTGCGTATCTGGTGAGAACTACAGCCACCTTTTATCTTACGATAGGTAGCACATACAAAATATTCTTTCTCATGTTCCCAACCGCGCCCACGCACCTGATACAGTTTATTCCCGCAATCTGCACAGAACATCATGCCGGAGAGAATTGGCATTTCGCCCATAGGAGTAAGCCTTCGTCTACCATCTCTGATTCTTTGTACAACTTCAAATACAGATTCCTCTATAATAGCTTCGTGGGTGTTTTTAAAAATCATCCATTCTGAAGGATCATTCTTCATTTGTTTTTTCTGCTTATAGGACTTTCGATAGGTTTTGAAATTAACCGTATGTCCTAAATACTCCTGCCTTGAAAGCATATGAACGATGGTGCTATCTCGCCAAATATAATCATCATTATGACCTCTGTTGTCTGGAACATTAATTCCATTACTTTTTGCATGAGCAGTAGGATTCATAATTCCACGCTTAGTGAATTCTTTGGCTATCTGTGAAGGACCATACCCTTGCATACATAAGTGGAAAGCCTCACGCACTACTTTAGCTGCTTCTTCATCAACAATCCAATGGGTTTTATCTGCAGGGTCTTTGATGTATCCATAAGGCAGATTGGTGCAGAGAGGTTTGCCGGATTGACCTTTTGACTTAAAAACAGCACGAATCTTTTTGCTCGTATCCTTGGCATACCATTCGTTAATAATATTAAGAAACGGTGTAAAATCGCTATCTTGTTGATTGGCACTGTCAACATTATTGTTTATGGCAATAAAACGGATATCAGAACCGGGGAATAGAACCTCGGTGTAATAACCTACTTTAAGATAGTCTCTACCAAGGCGGCTCATATCTTTTACAATGATGGTACTAACTTTCCCTTCCTCTACTTGTGAGATTAGTCGCTGCCAATCCGGACGGTCGAAGTTGGTGCCGCTATAGCCATCATCCACAAAGAACTCGGTATTAGTGAAACCGTTATCATCAGCGTACTTCTGCAAAATGGACTTCTGATTTTTTATACTATTAGAATCACCCTGTAACTCATCGTCTCTTGAGAGACGGCAATACAACGCAGTTATTTTATCATTACTCTTCACAGCAGTATTAGTCTGCTTATTATTCATGTTTACCTCCTTTCCGACACTCTTCAAGCGGTACTCTATATTCCCGTACTACTGTGAAGAAGTCAAGTTAATTATTAGGAGTTCGTATTATGTTCAGAGATTTCAGTACCATTTAGTATCATACGTTTTAATTTGTCATAAGCAGTCTCTTTGGCAACATTACTGATAACCGATTCGATGATGTAAAGCGTATCACCGATTACTTTTTCGGTAATGCTTATATTCTTTTCATTCATAAGATACACATCCTTTCTAATTATAAAGGGTAGGGGGTATCAAATCTCTACAGCTTTTCAAGCGTGCAACGGGCGTGGGGTAACGCGCAAAAAAACGCGAATTCAAACGGGGTATTAAAGGTACAATAAAGATAAACTACATATAAAAGTGATAAATCTAGTATGAATCTCATCATAAAAAAGCACATTTTCAGAGTAAAAGGCACAGCAGAATATCCACTGTGCCTATCTCTGTATGTCTTATCCAATGTCCTCGGTATTTATCTGAATAACCTTTACTGCCTCTGGACGGATGAGTTTTCACAAGGAACTCGAAGGCAAGGTAGCCAATCTGGCCATGTAGAGCAAACTTCTCTGAGAGCGTCTTGAAACTGACAGGACTTCTACCAATAACCCAGTAGTAGCTGAAATCACCAAAGGCGATAGGCTTATTGCCTGATTCAGCATTTGGCATATATTCGGAGATGATTACCCTTTTGCCGAGGATGGTATCATCATTATCTCCCCAGAGGTAATTACCTGTGCTGTCTTTAAGAGTGCGCAGAGCAAGTGCAGTTTCATCGTTCATCAACCACACTGCATTTCTACGATATTCCGGCTTTACGGAGAAGTACAGGCTAATAACATTATCATAGGTGATTTCAGCAGTGGTAATACCCACATCTGCTCCATTGGTTGCATCCAAAATCCCTATGGGCATCTGAATGCCGGTGCCGTTAATAAAGGCATTGTCCTCGGCTCTACCCAAGTTCTTACCAAAGCGGTTAATAAGATAGTTTTCGATATCGAAACCAGTATCACGAACGAAAGCCTCGTCCATTTTTACGAAAGCAGCCAGTTTCCAACTGTCCACAGTGTTAACGGTGAAATCATCTATACCCTCGTAAATTGGGATGGCATCACCTTCTGCTACCCACTGAGCAAGGTCATTGTTATCCTTGGCAAAAATACGGTAACCGTTGTCATATGCCTTAATTGCTGTACCAATATTCCGGAACAGACTTTCTTTTTCAAGGGCGGCCATGTACTTATTGTAGGCATTGTTCGGCATGGTATAAGTGCCAGTTTCAATGTTGCGACCTTTTGAGAGTTCGGCATAACTGCCATTATTGCCGCGCATAGCATTCCAGAAATGCTTGTCATATTCCGGTGACCCAGTATAGGGTAATCTTTCAGTGTAAACAATCATAGTTTTTCCCTCCTTATTTCTTGTCACAAACAGGGCATCTGTATAGGCCCAGTTCGTTATAACTGAGTGGACTGCCAATTTGCTTTAGCATACTGCTTTTACAATTAGGGCAATGAATATCATAGGTAAAAGCCATTTCCATATGGTGAGCCTGTTTAGCATGGAGACGATAATACATGTGCAGTTTTCCATATTCATCTTCAACGATGCAATCTGACAGGAATAAATCAAATGTGTTCTTTGCATATTCATAAGAGTAGTATGAGTGTTGCGGGTGAAGGAGCGTTCCTTCCTTATTCATTTTTGTAAGTGGATAGTTTGCCATTTTAAATTCCTCCTAAATTATTGTTGTGGGATGTACCAAATACTTTAACTCGTTTTTGAGCTTAAGCCATATCAACTGTCTGGGTATAAGGTTTCTGCGTTCATACCGCTTTGTCAGAAAGTAAGTAAATTAGCTTCATGCTGTTTTCCTCCCTTCATATCTCGATTTTTAGTAGCAGTAGTAGCAGTACTGGTAGCAAAGTTTTTTGGTACTGCTACTGCAGAAAAGTGAGGTATATCAAGGGTTTCCAGCCGGTTGGTAGCAGAAGTAGCAGTACCGGGCGTGTTTATACTCACACTTCCCATAATCTTTGTATTCTTTTTTTCTTCTCTACTAACTTTTTTAAAATTTCGCTAAGAAGTTATAAGAACTGCTACAGCTGCTACCGATTGCCCTCAAAGCCTTGTACTGTGGGCATTTGGTGTGGTAGCAGCTGTGATTTTTACTGCTATCGGCACTGCTACGACTGCTACCATTTTTATAAGAACTCAGTTCCGTCATAGCAATATTCCCTCGAAAACTGCTCTTTTGCTTCATTTGTGAGCGAATAATCTTTATAGTAGGTATTGCCGTTCTGCCGGGTGGTAATTTTGGTATAATCTGCTCCAATGTATGAAACGATGGTCTCCCGGAACTCTTTAGTAGTCTTGGCAAAGCCGTTATTGTTTTCCCTGCACCAACCTTGGTAAACCTTGTAGATACGGCCTGTGCTACAGTGCTTGTTGATTTTCTCATCAGGCCATTTACACATACACTCTTCAAAGAAGGAGATCACAGTATTGTTCTCTGACATATATTTTTCTCTTGCGAGGCTTACGCTTTCTGGCTCCGAGAAACGGTAGCCATTAGAAATAACTTGATGTAGTGCCTTTATAACCTTAAAGACAATGCCATCACGCTCGGCATACATTTTGTCGATGAGTGTTTTGTCCTGTTTATTCTTATAGATAACATTAGGACAGCGAACTACCATAATACGGTCATATACCCACTTCCCATCTTCACCGCCAAACTTGGGAAGTCTGTTCATGCAAAACCATAAAAGACCGTTATAGGTAAACTCAAAGGCTTGCTGTCCTTTGAACTCGGCATATAGGCTATCGCCACCGGTTATTTTCTTGAAGGTTTTCAGTTCATCCACAGAGAGAAAACTCATATCTGAACTACCGGCAAGGCGTGTACCATAAATAGCACCGGTACCAAATCTGGCTTCTATTTCCTTAAGGTCAATGCCAATAAAATTTCCTTTGCCAAGCAATCGCTCCACAAGGCTCTTTAGCTGAGATTTGCCGGTATCACCATCGCCTACAAGAAAAAGTGCTTTTTTCATTCGCCATCCCTTGATATTGGAGATATATACACCGATAAATTCAAGAAGTAATTGCTCTATGGCTTTATCGCCATTTGTGAGTGTGTGCATAGGCTAATCATGTCAATGTACGCTATTACCTTCAGTATCTGCTTGAAGAGATCCCTAAGCATCTGGATCAGTCAGACAAAAGTTTCCTAAAGGATATGGTGCCATGGTCTGATGCCTACCACAGCTATGAAACACAAAAAAAGCAGGTGGATGAGCAGCTTTGGCAGAGACTTTTTCCTGAACCAGAGCGACTAAGAACCCCAAGGAAAAGGGATACCGTGGTTCATACCCCTTCAAGGACACATAAAAATACGAAATATTAGTTAACCCTCCGGCATGATAGTCCTTATTCATACTTTGGGAGCATCTGCTTCCGGGGCAATCGTACATGTTTAAGTTTCTAAAGTTGCAAAAATATGCGATTTTGTAGACTTTCCAAACTCATAAAGTCTAAGCCCTGACAAGATACTAACATGTCAGGAATTTATAAAAAGATGCTTTTTATTTGCCACTTACCTTTGAAACGTTCTATAGCATATATACCTAATCATTGGATTGGCAACCCTTTTTTGGACAAAATTACTCCGAACAAGAAATTACTTTAACTACAGTTCTTATCCAGCTGATTTCAGAGTGTTTAACCCTCTATATTCCACTGGCGTTAGATAACCTAAAGAACCATGAATTCTTATATTATTATACCAATAAATATACTCTGCTAATTTTAACTGCAACTCCTCTAATGTCTCAAATTTGTTCTGATATATAAATTCAGTTTTCATTATTTTATTTACTGCCTCACTTACTGCATTGTCATAGGGATTACCTTTATTACTTAGAGACCTCTCTATTTCAAATGCTTCTAGAACATCATCGAGAAGCTTGTTATCATATTCATTTCCTCTGTCTGAGTGAAAAAATTTAATATCCTTCAATGAATAGGGTATACTTAATAAAACCTTTTCTACCAGTTTAGCTTCCTTCTTTTCTCCTGCAGCTGAACCTATAATTTCACGATTATGAAGGTCTATTAAGTTGCAAACATAATTCCAATTACTACCCACTCTAACATAAGTTAAATCACTTACAACGACTTCTAATTTCTCTCTATTGTCAAAGTCTCTATCTACAACATTAGGGGTATCAGCCTGGTTACAAGTGCTCTTATGTACCTTGTAATGAGCCACTGTATAGTTAGATACTAGGCCATTCTTTCTCATAAGTCTTGATATCCTTTTTCTTGATACTTGATAACCTAACTTCTTTAATTCTACTTTGATTTTCCTTGTTCCATAATTATTTCTACTAAGCCTAAATATCTCTTTTATGTGTTCTTCGATAATTTCCTCTTCCTTTGAAGATACGCTAGTCTCTCTATTTAAATGATAATATACTAAGCTACGTGAGACCTCTAAAAGTTCGCACATGGCACTAATACTGTATTTCTCTCTATTAGAAATAATGAGGTCTACCTTTTCCCTAGTAGTAGTGCCGCTTGCTTTAAAATGTCATTCTCCATTTCAAGCTGTTTAACTTTCTTTTCTAACTCTTTGATCCTTTTCTCTTCATCAGTTTTTATTATCTTCCGCATTAAAGGACCTAGTATTATTATATCTTATTACCCACTGCCTCATAGTTGAAGCGGCTATCCCGTATTGCTCACTTAGCTCTCTGTAAGTATGATTGCCTTGATTATATATTTTGACAATTTGTTTCTTGAAATTTTCCTCATAATATTTTTTTGACATGTCTTTCTCCTCCAATAATTTTATTATATCATGTTCGGAGAAAAACTGTCCTATTTAGTATAGCCTATCCACATAGCAGGTTAAAAAATGAGAATATATTATATAGAGAATAGAACTAGAGATGATATTATTTGTAATAATAATTAGGAATTAGCGTTAAGTTTTTTTTGAATCTAATTTAGTATACATGAGAATCTCATTGAAGATTCTGTCGAAAATTACTCAATAGTAAACTGTCTTTTGATCTGCACTCATAAGCCTATCAATATAGCTTTATTACCACAGTTCAACCAGCTGCAGCTCTTTGAGAAAATAAACAATCATTTTTTTAAGCATATTCACAGATTTTAATAATAATTTTAATACACCTAAAGCGGAAAGAAATGTAATGACATGGTATTAATTGACAAATAGCAAAAAATATGATAAGGTTACTATATTGAATAAAATATATTCAATATAATATTATTATAGTTTATCCAATTGCATAGGGAGCGAACGGAGAAAGGGGGTTAATGCACGATGAGAAATTGTATTAAAAAAATTTTTACTAGCTTTTTGACACTAACATTATCTTTTACTATCTTTATGGCAACTAATGTATTTGGTACTGAGTCAACTAATGATAAACAACAATATGTAGCAAATTATAAATGAAAATGGTTCAAAAAAAGATAGTGTCAAGAATTTTGTGTAAATAGATTTATGAATACTTCAGGTTAAACATCTCCTGAAGGTCATCATAAGCCGTAGCAAAACCCCTTAGTTTTTTGGTAGACCAACTTTCATTGTAATGAATCACTTTATAGTATACCAGTTTGCTGCATGCCTCTTCGTTAGGTAGGCTGTCTTTCGTTTTGATTAGACGACGAACCTCCTTATTAAACCGCTCAATCCAATTCGTTGTATAAATGCATTTACGAATGGATTCTGGAAATAAGAAATAAGTAAAAAGTTGATTATCACAACACCAGGAATCGACTACTTTGCGATAGGACTTTCCCCATTTCTGGTTAAATTCGTCTAAAGCACTTTTTGCTAATTCCATATTAGGTGATTCATATACGCTTTTTAAATCGGTAGTAAATGCACTTATATCTTTTCTTCCGGATATTCTTTATGGAAGAACGGATTTTATGAACTATGCAGCGCTGAATTTCAGCTTTTGGGTATACCCTGTGGACTGCCTCATCTAAGCCAGCCAGACCATCCATGACAAAAAGAAGTACCTGCTCTACACCACGACTTTTAATTGCATGTAAGTTTTCTTCCCAAACATAGGCACTTTCATTAGTACCTATAAAGAAGTCAATTACTTCACGGTAGCCATCTTCATCGATACCAAGTATGAAGTAAACAGCATCAGAATCAACCGTAGTGCGTCTAAGTTTTACATGTAGAGCATCTATATAAATAACGCTATAACGCTTCTTTAAGTCGCGTTTATGCCATTTTTTCTACCTCATCAATCGCAACATCGGTTATGTTACTAATAGTTGTAGCACTATAAGAATTACCGTATAGTTTTTCTATGATATTAGCGATTTCTCTGGTAGAAATACCACTGGCATACATGCGTATGATGAGGTTTTCCAGCCAATCATCGCGTCTAGCATAAGGAGGTATAAGCTGTTGATTGAATTCATTGTTACGGTCACGTGGGATTTTTAGATTATGGATTGCTCCATATCTGGTTTCATAATCTCTACAATAGAAACCATTTCTGGAATTACCTGTTCCGTGACCATCATAACTATATTTTTCATACTGAAGAACATTTGTGAGTTCTTCTTGCATGAGGCGTTCCATTGTTTGTTTTAAAAGACCAATAAGAAAATCATTTAATGTTTGATTAAGGTCTAGATTCTTTGTGGCATTTGTGTTATCATTCGTCATAGAGAAACTCCTTCGTTAAATGGTTTATGTTTGATTTGGTCATTAAACATTTTACCATAAGCCTCGGAGTTTCTCTATTTTTATTTACACAACTTATTTTACACTATCCAAAAAAAGTACATGTTTATAATTTTACATT
The DNA here is from genome assembly GCA_047777345.1 of Lachnoclostridium sp. Classification (GTDB taxonomy): domain Bacteria; phylum Bacillota; class Clostridia; order Lachnospirales; family Lachnospiraceae; genus Anaerocolumna. The sequence goes on from JBKEEJ010000006.1 coordinate 58,169, forward strand.
AGAAGAAGCGGAGGAATTTAAAAATAAAACGGATTCAATAATAGCTTTTGCCAAAGATGAATGGGTGACAGGTTCAAAAAAAGAACTAAAAGATTATTATAAAAAAATAAATAAAAAGCCCCACAAGATAAAAACAGTAAAATTGTCTTCGAAGAATCCGAATATGGAATGGAATCTTCAGATTGTGAAGGCACAAAAACCAGATACGAATCCTTCTAATAAAGTAAAAGTTGCACTGATTGATTCAGGTATCGATTATACTTCAGATATTGATGTGCATGTGAGAAAGAATTTTATTTCGGATCAAAATGATATTTCCATAATTTACGAAGATTTGAGCGGACATGGAACTAGTGTAGCAGGTATCATAGCAGCAAAGGATAACGGGGATCCAGTTACAGGGATTAACCCAAATGTTGAATTGTACTCTGCCAGAGTACTAGATGATAATTTATCTGCCCCAATTAGCCGCATTGTAGAAGCAATTTATTGGGCAATAGAACAGAATGTACATATTATAAATATAAGTTTTGGAACATTAAATCATTCCGAGGTGCTACATAAGGCTATACAAGATGCCTATAATGCAGGTATATTGATTATAGCAGCTGCAGGGAACAATGGAATAATTGAATACCCAGCAGCATACGATGAAGTAATTGCGGTTGGTTCTGTTGATTCTAAGGGAGAGCGCAGTCAAGGCAGTGCAATTGGAGATGGTCTGGAACTAGTGGCTCCTGGTGAATTGATATTATCAAGAGGATCATTAGGAGGCATCTCAGTATCATCCGGAACTAGTATGGCAGTACCACACGTAGTTGGAATTGCTTCCGCTTTGTGGGAAAAAGATTTGAATTGCTCTGCTGAGTTCATTCGTTTAGTATTAGATATTAGTGCTAATCAGTATGGACCTATGGATGAGTATGGATTTGGACTTGTAGATTATGAAAACGCTTTAAAACAATATAATAAATTGAAAAAGAAATATAATGGTTCATTGACAGGTATTGATATTATTGATTTATTTTCCGATAATATTATTGAAGAGAAACAATAGCGAAGTGCCAGTATTTTCAGATGTAGATTATGTAGTAGGTAGTTGGCATGGTAGTGAACACAAGGATTTGGCAGAAGAAGATAGTGCGGAATCAGGTACTCCATTATCTGAAGAAGGTATGAAGATTGTTAAACTTGGTGCGGTGGCACCTGATAAATATATACCAGGTATGACAACTAATCCTGAATGGCATGGATTTACAAGCAGTAAACCAAATGGTGTGTGGCAATATTATTCAAACTATATGTCTGCTTATATTTATCTGACAGAAATAGCTTCTGCGGTATATAATGGAGTTGATCCGAAGACTGTAACCCCGACCGTGTATATTACAAATAATGTTAAAAATAATATAACTAAGCTATTTAGAAGTAATAATGCTGGTATATATGATTACGATTCTTCTGGCAATCTTGAGGCAAATTTAAGTTGGAGTACCGTACTAAATGGTAATACAGTAAATAACAGAAATAAGGCACTATTTATTTACGGGATGGCTTTGCATACAGCTTCAGATACGTTTGCTCATAGTTCATACGATAGTAATGGAAATTATATAAACCATGATGGTGGAGCAGATGAAACCTCTGTGGTAGAAAATCGATATAAGTGTACCGAAGTTATGGCTAGTTATATAATAGCTAATATTAAGAGATTTAGATCTGGAAGCATAAGTGATTATTATAATGTAGCCAACAGCACTATTTATGATGGTTCCTTTACATTGGGTAGGTTTGCTACATATGCAAAGGAAATTGATGAAAGCTATTATATGGCCCATAAAAATGTCTTTGATGCAATGACTTACTAAATATGAAGAGAGAGGACGTAAGCATTGAAAAGATCATTCTATTACTATATAACTTTGGCTATAATCGCCACATGCTTGTTTGGAAGTAGTATCATTTATGCCAAAGAAGAGAAGACAAAGGACTTTCAGATTAAGGATGGTGTATTGGTAAAATACAAGGGAATTAATTCAGAAGTGATAGTACCTGACGGAGTAACAGTTATTGGAAGAAGTGCCTTTAAAGATAATCAAACTATAAGATCTGTGATATTGCCGGACGGCGTAACAAGAATTGAAGACAGAGCTTTTGATGGTTGCATTAATTTACAAAGCGTTAGTATGAGCAAATCTGTTATCTATATTGGTGATGAAGTATTTAGAGACTGCGAAAAGTTGTCTTCTATTCACACTATGCAAAACATAGAGACAATTGGTAAGAGGGCATTTGCTAACTGTTCAAATCTTTATGACTTGGGAAGTCTTGATAAACTACGATTTGTAGGTGATTATGGTGCCTTCTTTGGCACTGGTTGGATGGAAGAAGAACTTAAAAAGTCTGATATGGTAATTATCAATAATATCTTGGTATATGGCAAAAATTGCTCTGGTTATGTAGAAATACCAAAAGGCATCACTCATATTGCCGGAGGGGCGTTTTCGTTAGCTAAAGAAATGAACCATGTTGTAATTCCTGATACAGTAAAATCCATAGGGCATGCAGCTTTTGCTAACTGTATGAACTTGGAAAGTGTCCGAATGGCAGATTCTGTGGAGAGTATAGGGGAGCAAGCCTTCCGCTATTGCCGAAAACTTAAAAACGTAAAGTTATCGAATTCGTTAAAAAGTTTAGAGTTTGGTTTATTTGAAGGATGCAGTAGACTGTATAATATTGCTCTTCCCGAATCATGTGAAAGTATATCCAGTAATGTTTTTTCCGACTGTCGTAGATTAAAGTATATCACTTTTTCGGAGAAAATGAATGAAAATATATGTAAGCAAATGCTTATAAATATTTCAAGAATTAAATCTTCTTGTAAAATATACTTAACTAAGAGCGATAAGAACAAAGCATTTGTTAAGAATCTACAGAATCAAGGATGGGAAGTTGAGGAACTGGAACTGCAAAGGAAAGAGGTTTCCCTAAAAAAAGGAGAAACATTTGAACTAAGAATGAACAGCTATGCAAAATGTACATGGAAATCAAGCAACCCTTCGGTTGCAGCAGTTAATTATTATGGTAAGATAACAGCAAAAAATAAGGGAACAGCAGTGATAACAGCTACACTCTATGGTAAAACTTATAAGTGTAAGGTTACCGTTAAATAGGGTGACTGTGGAATAAATCTAGTAAAATCAAGGGCTTTGCCGTTGTAAAAGTAGAAAGTGCACGACTGTGTCACGACTTTATCAAAAATTAGACCGCTGCATACTTCGGTATATGTAGCGGTCTTTAATTGTCAACAGTAAAACTAGAAAACAGGTAAAATGGCCAGAAACTCTTGTTCTCAACTATTAAATTTGAGTATTATTTAGGAGCCTTGAACTTATCTTATCCAGATTTCATTATGAAGGATAAGTTTAGAAGGATACACATCTTTGAAGTAAAGAGTGTAAATCAATCAGCTGGATTTAGCTTTGACAATAACATATATATTGCTAAGGTTGCAGAACTAAAAAAATGTTATAAACAAGCTTCGCTTCTAACGGGTCATTTGTTTTACCTACCTATTATGAGAGATGATGTTTGGCGTATTACTTTGTTTAATAAAAGTGAAGAAAAGACTTTACAATTGGTCAGTTCAGAGCATTTGTTAACACGCAATAACTTTATTTTAATAAAACCCCCTATTTGAGTAGAGGAAAGGTTTAACTAAATCTGAAGTTCAATGAAGACGACCTCCCAGATGGTACAATAGCCACTGTGAGGTCGTTTCAAAATTATTCCGCTTGAAGATGTTTTCGTAAATCCCTAATCCCAACCCCCTTTATGGGCTATCTTTTTGTATATTGAGATTATTTTATTATCAATTAAACTTTTCTGTTTTTCACAGCTATCATCATTCCATTTGGTATCTAAGGTCATTACCGGAAAAAATCCAACATCTCCAATTAATACTACCAGATTTGAAGTTAATTACCTAACCTGTCAAGAAATCAGTTGATGTGTTGGTTTTTTATTCATTCCATTCTTTCCTTTAATAAATTTTCAATCCAGGTATGCACCAGCTGAATCCATACAGCCGCTGCCGGTTCCATTCCAAATCCATTTGGGGATACTGTCAATCGGTTGGCCAGAGCGAGTCCATGCCCGCCTTTTTTAAATATGTGATATTCAACAGGAATTTTGTTCTTTATCAGTTCGTTGACAAACAGCATTGAGTTTTCTACGGGAACAACCTGGTCTTCATAAGTATGCCATAGAAAGCATTCAGGAACCTGTTTTCCAACAAAATGTTCCAGGGAAACTTCCGACTTTTTGGAATCATAAGATTTTCCCAGAAGGTTCTTAAATGAGCCTTCATGAGCATATTCACCGGATGTTATAACCGGATATCCCAAAATCAACCCATTTGGTTTACAGATTTCAATATTGTCAACAGGAACTTTCTCCATGAAAAAGTCCTGATTCCAAAATACCGAATAACTTGCTGCCAAGTGTCCCCCTGCTGAAAATCCGCATAATATAACCTGATTTGGATTCACATGAAATGTATCCGCATTTTCTCTGATATAGATTACTGACTTTGCAAGTTCCATCAATGCCGTTGGGAATACGGCCGGCGCAACAGAATAACGTAAAACAGCAGAATGATACCCCATGGAAAGAAACTGCATGGCAATTATTTCAGCTTCCCTGTCCGATGTAAACTCGTATCCTCCGCCTGGACAGATTATTATAATTGGCCTTGTTTTTATATCAATTTCCGGACTGTTATCCAGTAAATACAGTTTTAAATTTACATTGTCATTGGAATCTTTGATTTTACAATCAAAAGTTTCGTATCTCATTATAAGCCCCCTGTTCTTATATTTGGTAATAATCCATTCCTTGCCGTAATCCGGCATCCACTAAAATCAAATTTTTTCCGTTAGCGGGATATTTTTCAGGAATAACGCTTTTCTTTCAGTCAAAAGGTTTTATTTTTATCTATCCTGAAACAACCGCCAAAGCATAGGCTTTTCTCTTTTTCGTTAATCAATTATCGGCCGGCCATTCATGCTGATAATCAAAATCGCAATGCTTTAAAAATTCTCTTGCCATCAAGGTTGCGCCAACCTGATTCGGATGTATTCGATCCCATGCTATAAATGAAGAGTGGCGTATACTGCAGTAACGCTCATACATTTCCTGAAAATTAACAAAGACACAGCCATGTTTTTTTGCAAGTCTTTCTGCAATTGCCACATATTCATCCATTCTTGCCCTCATTTTATCATTCCTGTTTGGCTCAATGTAATAAGGAGACAGTATAAATACCCCCTTTACCGTCTTCTCTACTTTCTCAATCATCTGTTCAAGATTTTCCTCATACTCTTCCGGAATGACCTGTACATCCAACATGGCCGGACAGTCAAATTGGCGCCATACATCATTGATTCCAATGCAAATAGACACCCAGTCCGGATTAAGGGCTACCACATCTCTGTCAAAACGTGCCGCCAGATCTCTGCTGGTATCTCCGCTTACCCCTGAATTGGTGATACGTACCGGTATCTCCGGATAGTAGGCTGCCAGCATGTTCTCTATCACACGAACATAGCTTCTTCCCACATTATCAAAAAGTCCCTCACCCACAGGCTGTGCGCTCCCCATGTCTGTTACAGAATCTCCTGCAAATACAATTCTGTCATACATTTCAAATATCATAGACTACCTCCTTATACCATAATGGATAATTATATACACCTAACCTGATTTTTCCAAATTAGGAGAATATACTAATTCAAGATTTTCAAGCCGCATAGGGATAACACAAATTCCACGAATAACGCATTGGACCAGGAAAACCATTCTCTGGTATAGTTATTGGGATTATCCTTATCAAAGCTTTCATGGGTAAAATTCGTACCTGCATCTGTTCGTTCAAAAAAATCCAAAATCATTTCCTGCTCAGCTTTATCTGATGATGTGATTCCCTGAATCGAAAGAGAAATATGCCAGACATAATTTTCAGGAGTATGAGGGCTGCCCACCCCTTTGGCAAATTTTCCTTCATAATAATATGGATTTTTATTACTTAAAATAAATTTTCGTGTGTTTTGATATTTTCTGTCACTTTTTTCACAATAATTGAAATACGGCATAGCCATCAAACTTGGAACATTGGCATCATCCATTAAGATATAGTTACCATTACCATCCACTTCATAAGCGTATATTTCGCCAAAGTCATCTGTCCTAATCACTCCATACCGGTCTATTCCCTTTTGAATATCCTCTTTTAACTTAACCATTTTTCTTTGAAGTGATTGGTCCTGATAAAATTTTTGATTAATTTCTTCCATATACCTTAAAACTACCACAGCAAACATATTAGAAGGAATTAAATATCCGTAAATACAGCTGTCATCACTCGGTCTGAACCCGGACCATGTCATACCAGTGTAAGATACAAAAGCTCCTTTCCCATTATTAGGGAGCGTATCTGTTAAAGGACAATTCTTACGTATAAAGCGATAATTTGATTTTTCCATATGATTCTGCTCTGTTATCCATAAATCAATAATTTTATCCATTACATTTTTAAATAACTGATTAAAGTGTACTGTCTTATTGGTATTTTTCCAATAAAGATAAGCTAGCTGTATCGGGTAACATAACGAATCGATTTCATATTTTCTTTCCCATATTTCCGGCTTCATATCCGTTATGTCACTTTGATGCCCGGCTGAATTGGGAAATTCATTAAACGCATTGGCATATGGATCCAGCATAATGCACAGAAGCTGCTTTTTTATAACCCCTTCTATAATTTCCTGTATTTCTTTATTACCTTTCGCTATTAGAAGATATGGTCTTAATTGATTTACACTATCACGAAGCCACATAGCAGGAATATCACCGGTTAACATAAATACCGTATTATCTTTACTATTTTTCCTAACGGTCTTTTCTAATGTATTTTGATAACAATTTTGAAACATCTCAATAATTTTCGGACGGTTCTTCATTCTCTCTTTTACTAATGTTAAAATTTCATCCTGTGTACGTGGTCCTGATTCTTTAATTACAAAATCCTTTTCTGTTATATTATTCTTACTATTTAATAACACTGGAAACCGCCCCTTTTATAAATTGTTTGTTTTTCACTAAACTACCTGAGTTAATTATGTTTTTTATAATATCTTTGCATAATATAATACCATATATGACGGTTTGTCAATTAATTATCGCAAAATTGATATACTTTATTATGTTTTGATGTAAAATGTAAAAATAAATAACTTTAACATTATGTGAAACTTTTTATATTTCTGACAAATCTAAAAGATAGAAACAAACGTAGAGGAGGTATCCTTCCATGTTTTCCCGGGAAAAGGAAACGAACCGAAAAGAAGAGATCGTTGAACAGATCATTTGCGAAAAATATAACAGCTATTACAGGATGGCATACAGCTATGTACATAATGATGCGGATGCTTCTGATCTTGTGCAGGAAGGAGCATACAAAGCCATAAAAAACAGTGGTTCCCTGAAGCATATCGAATATGCAGGTAGCTGGGTATATCGTATTATGCTAAACGAAATATTCCGATTCCTGAATGAAAAGAAGCCTTTATCCATTGAGGAGGAAGAATATATGGGACCTCCAAGCGAAGATTATTATGAGAATATCGATTTAAAAAAAGCCCTGAACAGCATTTCTCCAAAGGATCGGGCAGTAATACAGCTAAAATATTATGACGAATTAAAGCTGGAGGAGATTGCCCGGATTTTGGGTGAAAATCTTAGCACAGTTAAAAGTCGGCTATACCGCGGACTAAAGAAACTAAAGGTTGCATTAGGTGATTGTAACGAAGGGAGTTAAGTATTATGGATGCTAATATTGAAAATAAACTAAAAAAATATCAGAAAGAATACGAAAAAATTACCATGAGTGACGATGCTTATCAAGCTATGATAGCACGAATGAAAGATGGAAAAGAGGCAAAATATAGGCTGGAAAAAAGGAAGAAGTCTTATAAATGTTTGATTGCAGGTCTAGTTACAGCCGCAGTCCTTGCACTGGTCATATTACCAAACACATCCGGCACAGCAGCTCATGCCATGGAAAATATACCCCTGGTGGGGAAATTTTTCAAAGTGATAACTTTCCGGGATTATCAATATGAAGACGAGAAGAATGTGGCTGATGTGAAAGTTCCGGAGATAACCATGAAAGTTCCTAAGGGAAATGCAGACAATCATGTTAACAATACCGCTGCTGAAACCGCAAAGGATACAACAGCAGAAATTAATGCAGAAATCCGGAATCTGACCGATCAATGGATTGAAAAATTTAAGGCTAATATGGAAGACGATGGATATAAGAATATTACAATTAAATCAGAAGTGATAAACACCAGTAAAGATTATTTTACATTAAAGCTGATCTGCTTTCAGGCAGCCGGAAGCGGATACGAAGAGAATCATTTTTATACGATTAATCTGAAGACCGGAGAAAGGGTTAAACTTGCTGATCTCTTTCAGGAAGGCAGCGACTATAAGGGTGTGATCAGTGAAAACATCAAGACACAGATGAAAGAACAAATGGCTAATGATCCCAATGTGATTTACTGGGTAGATAATGAAGAATATCCTCAGTGGAACTTTAAAGAAATTACGGACGATACCTCCTTTTATATCAACGCTGACAATGAAATTGTGATCTGTTTCAATGAAGGTGATGTGGCGCCAGCCTATATGGGAACCGTAGAATTTGTAATTCCCAATGATGTGGTTGCGGATATACTGAAGTAACAGGAAACATACTTGGATCTCCCATCTTTGGTCCTATGGAAATTATTTTTGGCGGATCAGACTTTTTATATATGCACAGACTGATAAGCTGTGGCTAAATCATAGAAGCCACTGTTTATCAGTCTTTCTTTTGCTATTTTTTTCCATCCTTCTCCATAAACTTAAGGTTACCCGGACAGTTTTCTCTATTATAGGCATTAGCACAGTAAACAATTCCTCCTTTTGTTGGGGTCTTTTTTACAACCCCTAATTATTGTTGAATGCTGCCTGTTGAATGCTTCAAAGAAGGAGTAGCTATCATTTGAATAAACTTACCATCTTTTATACAAAGTCTATACGCCTTAGTTTAATTTGTAACGTGTTTATTCGAATAATGTTCTGCTCACTTCTATGGTATAATAAAACACTCACCCTTTGGTGCAAGCACCCGGGTGAGTGTTTCTTTTATCAAGCACTACGTACTTTCTTATTTATTTCGCGATTATTTATTGTTTAAAGCTGCCTGAGCTGCTGCAAGTCTTGCGATAGGCACACGGAAAGGTGAGCAGGATACATAAGTTAAACCTACTCTGTGGCAGAAATCGATTGTGGAAGGATCTCCACCGTGTTCACCGCAGATACCAAGCTTGATATTAGGTCTTGTCTTGCGTCCTTTTTCTGCTGCCATCTGTACTAACTGGCCAACACCGTTCTGGTCAAGTCTTGCAAATGGATCTGATTCGTAAATCTTATTCTTATAGTATGCATCTAAGAACTTACCAGCGTCATCACGGGAGAAACCGAATGTCATCTGTGTTAAGTCATTTGTACCGAAGGAGAAGAACTCAGCTTCTTCAGCAATCTCATCGGCAAGTAATGCTGCACGAGGAATTTCGATCATTGTACCGATATGGTATTCAATGTCAACTCCTTTTTCTTTCTTAACAGCTTCAGCTGTTTCTACAACTACATCTTTAACGAATTTTAACTCTTTCTTTTCTCCAACCAATGGAATCATGATTTCAGGAACGATATCATAACCTTTTTCCTGTTTTACTTCAATAGCTGCTTCCATAACGGCTCTTGTCTGCATCTTAGCAATTTCAGGATAAGTTACAGCAAGACGGCAGCCTCTGTGTCCCATCATAGGGTTGAATTCATGTAAGGATTCGCAGGTAGCCTTAACTTCTTCAAACGTAAGTCCCATATCTTTTGCAAGTGCTGCAATATCCTCATCGTCAGTAGGAACGAATTCATGAAGAGGCGGATCTAAGAAACGGATAGTAACCGGTCTTCCTTCCATAACCTCATAAAGGGCCTTAAAGTCACCTTTCTGGAAAGGTATTAATTCGTTAAGAGCTGCTTCTCTTGCTTCAACAGTTTTGGATAAGATCATCTTTCTGATCTTAGGAATTCTGTCTGCATCAAAGAACATATGCTCTGTACGGCAAAGGCCGATACCTTCAGCACCGAATTTAACAGCGTTAGCTGCATCTGCAGGAGTATCTGCATTGGTTCTGATCTGTAATGTTCTGATTTCATCAGCCCATTTCATAATTCTTTCAAAGTTACCGCTGATGGAAGCTTCTACAGTAGGAATGTCTCCAAGGTAAATATTACCTGTGGAACCATCAAGGGAGATATAATCTCCTTCTTTTACTGTATGTCCGTTTAATGTAAAGTATTTTTCTTCTTCGTTGATTTTAATATCTCCGCAACCGGATACACAAGCAGTTCCCATACCACGGGCAACAACGGCTGCGTGGGAAGTCATACCACCACGTACGGTTAAAATACCTTCGGATGCATGCATACCTTCAATATCTTCCGGGGATGTTTCAAGACGAACTAAAATAACTCTTTCGCCCATTTCATGATGTTTCTTAGCATCCTCAGCTGTAAAATATACTCTACCAGCTGCTGCACCAGGAGAAGCAGGCAATGCGCTTCCAATCGGTTTTGCTGCCTTTAATGCTGCTGCATCAAAAGTAGGATGCAATAACTGATCTAAGGATTTTGCTTCAATTCTCTTAATAGCTTCTTCCTTCGTAATCTTTCCTTCATCTACCAAGTCGCAGGCAATCTTAATTGCGGCAGGAGCTGTTCTCTTACCGTTACGAGTCTGTAAGAAGTAAAGTTTTCTGTCCTCAATTGTAAACTCCATATCCTGCATGTCTTTGTAGTGGTCTTCAAGTAATTTGGCAATTCTCATGAATTCCTCATAAACTTCAGGCATGTCTTCTTGAAGTTTAGCAATAGGCTGAGGAGTTCTGATACCGGCAACAACGTCTTCACCCTGAGCATTGATTAAGTATTCACCATAAATCTTAGCTTCACCGGTGGATGGATTACGGGTAAATGCAACACCGGTACCGGACGTATTGCCCATGTTACCAAATACCATGGCCTGAACGTTAACAGCTGTACCCCAGTCGCCAGGTATGTCATTCATTCTTCTGTAATAAATTGCACGAGGGTTGTCCCAGGAACGGAAAACAGCAGTAACAGCTTCGATTAACTGTACGTTAGGATCCTGAGGGAATTCTGTGCCTTTTTCTTCTTTATATAATGCTTTAAACTGAGCAATAACTTCTTTTAAATCATCAGCAGTAAGATCAGTGTCATATTTGGCACCTTTCTTTTCCTTGATTTCGTCCAATACTTTTTCAAACTTAGCCTTGTCTATTCCCATTACGACGTCAGAGAACATCTGGATAAATCTTCTGTAGGAATCATATGCAAATCTTGGATTTCCGGTTTTCTTTGCAAAACCTTCCACTGCGACATCAGTTAATCCTAAATTAAGGATAGTATCCATCATACCAGGCATAGACACTCTAGCACCGGAACGAACAGATACTAACAAAGGATTCTCTGTATCTCCGAACTTTTTGCCCTGTTGTTGTTCCAGAGTCTTTAATGCATCAAAAATCTGTTCCTTAATTTCGTCTCTTATTTTTTTACCATTATTATAGTAATCTGTACAAGCTTCGGTTGTTACGGTAAATCCTTGAGGAATCGGAAGCCCTAAATTAGTCATTTCGGCTAAGTTAGCGCCTTTACCGCCAAGCAGATTTCTCATATCTGCTTTGCCTTCTTTAAACAAATAGACCCATTTTGCCATTTAGTATTAACCTCCTAGAATATTTCATAATTTTGACTTTATAGTCGCCATTTAACATTATAACATATCTTTTATAATTAAGAAATAATTATTTTACTTTTAAAATTCAAATTTTTTCTCAAAATAGGCTTTTAAATCAGCAATTTTTATTCTTTCCTGCTCCATGGTATCACGATCACGTACCGTTACGCATCCGTCTGTTTCTGAATCGAAGTCATAAGTAACACAATATGGAGTACCGATCTCATCCTGCCTTCTGTAACGTTTTCCAATATTTCCCCTGTCATCAAACTCACAGTTATACAGCTTACTAAGTTCCAGATAAATCTTTTCAGCCGGTTCAGATAATTTTTTGGAAAGAGGCAGAACACCAATTTTAACCGGTGCGATTGCCGGATGGAAATGAAGTACCGTACGCACATCTCCCTCCCCGATTTCTTCTTCATCGTAAGCACTGCATAAAAATGCCAGCGTCACGCGGTCTGCCCCAAGAGAAGGCTCAATTACATAAGGTACATATTTAATCTTTTTCTCATCATCGAAATATGACATATCCACATTGGACACGTTCTGATGCTGGGTCAAATCATAATCGGTTCTGTCCGCTATGCCCCACAATTCGCCCCATCCAAACGGAAATAAAAACTCAATATCGGTAGTTGCTTTACTGTAGAAAGACAGCTCTGCCGCATCGTGATCACGAACACGCATTTCCTCATCTTTTATACCCAGTGATTTTAACCAGTCAATACAGTATTGCTTCCAGTAAGCAAACCATTCCAGATCCGTACCCGGTTCACAGAAAAACTCCAGTTCCATCTGTTCAAATTCTCTGGTACGGAAAGTAAAGTTACCAGGTGTAATTTCATTACGGAATGATTTACCGATCTGACCAATACCAAAAGGAATTTTCTTTCTGGATGTTCTTAACACATTTTTAAAATTTACAAAAATGCCCTGAGCTGTTTCCGGTCTTAAATAAACCACATTTTTCGCATCCTCGGTTACTCCCTGGAAAGTTTTAAACATCAGGTTAAATTGGCGAATATCAGTAAAGTTATGTTTTCCACAAGTCGGACAAGTTATACTATGTTCTTCAATATAACGTGCCATTTCTTCATTGGACCAGGCGTCCACGGATTTTTCCAGTTCAATTCCATTGTCGTGGGCATAGTCTTCAATTAATTTATCGGCACGGAATCTTTCGTGACATTCCTTACAGTCCATTAAAGGATCCGAGAAACTGCTAAGATGCCCCGAAGCCACCCATGTTTGAGGATTCATAAGTATGGCGCAGTCAACACCTACGTTATAAGGATTTTGCTGGATAAACTTCAGCCACCATGCTTTTTTCACATTATTTTTTAATTCAACACCAAGATTGCCATAGTCCCAGGTATTGGCAAGGCCTCCGTAAATCTCCGAACCCGGATAAACAAATCCTCTTGCCTTGGCTAAGGCAACAATTTTTTCCATTGTTTTTTCCATCTTTTCCTCCATTCTTGCACTTGATAATGCATATTTTTAGTATAATAGTATAAAGCGATAAATTGCAGAAAAAATTATTGAGGGGCTGTGGCAAAATGTAGCTTATAGGACATAAAAGTAAGACATTATCCCAGCTGAAACATTGCGACAGCTCCTTATCTAATAAGGGGCTTACCTTCTACTGTTAACTTATAAATTTTATCGGATATTCATGAAAATGTAAATCCTAAACTTAAATTATATCCTCACAAAAGACAATATTGAAACTATGTGTAAATTTAAGGTTTATATATGATTACGGACTGTTCTTCTGAACCGGTTTCAAAATCAGATTTGCCATTCATCTTGCCGTTGGCAAAAAATTTAATGGTACCATCAACGATTACGTTGGTTTTTTCATTCAGAATCAAAACCATATATTTTTCATTTTTCAAAGCCACATCGGGTGATACGTAGGATCCGTCTTTGGCACTTAAGTAAGCATCCGGAAGTTTCAGATCACTTCTTAACGCATCGGCTGTGGTAGTCAAAATAGTTTCTGCCTTATTAAAAGCATTGTAATGATCCAAACTTGAATAGCTTAATATCAAAACCGCATTGCCATCAGATAAATCCAGCGAATCCATTACAATGGAATTTTCTCCGTTTGCCTGATTGTATTTATCGATTTGCTCCATGGCAAAACTCTTTAATTCATCCAGGCTGTAATAATCCTTATCAAAGGCTTCCACAATAGCATCCTGTACACTACCGTCATTTTTCACCAATATGGTATTATTTTTTACTTTATCGGCAGTAATTACTTTATCTTTCTTATTGCAGCCGGCAGAAAAAATCAAGCAAAGGGCCAGCATTGCATAAAGTAAAAACTTTTTCATAAACAAATCCTCCATCTGCATATTGAATTTTTTCCATTGTAACCTTAAAATTGCCTTATTTCAACTTAAATTTTTCAGAAAAGCTTCTTAAGTAAATCCAGGGACTTCATCTTTTTATCTATGTAAAGTCCTATATAACTTTCCACACAGACTTTTAACTCAGACATAACTTCCTGTGACACCGTAAAGGTATATAGTTTCCCGATGGAGGAAGAAATGATATATTGCATGGTATAGATTGTGGCTGCGGAAATTTTTACAGAACCGGCCGACTTTTCTTTACAACTGTTACAAAGCATTCCCCCCGCTTCCTTATTAAAATAAGAAAAGGAATCTGTTTTTCCGCACTTAACACAGGAAAAAACCTGGGGGGCCAAACCATTTACCGCTATCAGTTTTAATTCGAAAATGGATTTTACCAGAGGCCTTTTTATGGACTTTTGGGTCAATGCCCGCAAAGACTGATAAAGCAGTTTTAAAGCATAAGTCCCGTCTTCGTTTTCATGGGTAAAATAATCCGTCAGTTCGCAAAAATACATGCCATAATAGGCGGCTTCCAAATCTCTTCGCAACTCGTCAAAATAATTGGTAATATCAACCGATACCAGATTGTAGGAATTTTTACCCTCATACAGCATAAATTCGCCAAATGAAAAAGGCTGGCTGCATGCCAAAAAGGCACTATTTTGTCTTCTAGCGCCTTTGGCAAATACAGCAATCTTACCTCTTTCCTTTGTAAGTATAACCAGACGTTTATCATAGTCCCCGATAGGCATGGCCGATAAAACCATCCCCGTTACTGAGGCTGTTATCATCATTGTCTCCACCTTCTTTAATATCAACTGATAACAGCTGGTGCAATTCTTCGGCCGTACAAGCCGTATAATTTAAGTAATCCATTATGTTTCCGGTTTTCTCAAATCTTTCCCAGTATTTTTCATTTCTCATTGAAAAACCCCCTTGTTTCAAAATATTTTAGACGGTCCGCAAACATAGTCTTTTGCCTGCCTGACTCTAAAATAATTTCATATGTTACATTAATAGGATTTCCATAACTGAAATTTCTAAACTAATAAAAATATCCCATTTGTAAAAATAAAAAGGGGCCCTGTTAAAACCGGTACTTATTATCTGCGGGTAAAATCAAATATCCAGCTTGTTATAGCCATAATTTTTTAAAAGTAAATCACTGTCTCTCCAGTCTTTTTTAACCTTTACCCAAAGTTTTAAATTAACGTGCATATCCAGCAGATTTTCGATTTCTATTCTGGCTGCCGATCCGATTTGCTTTAATTTATCACCTTTTTTTCCTATGATTATACCCTTATGTGATTCTCTCTCACAGATAATAGTGGCGTCAATATCAACCAGATTGGTTCCCGGACGTTCCTTCATCTGCTCGATGACAACTGCTATTCCATGAGGCACCTCATCATCCAGCAGATTCAATGCTTTCTCCCGTATTAATTCCGCCACGATTTGACGCTCCGGCTGATCGGTAATCGTATCATCGTCAAAATATTTTGGTCCCTGGGGAAGATGCTTAAAAATAGTTTCAATAAGGCAACCGGTGTTTTCCCCTTTCAGAGCAGATACCGGAACAATATCCGCAAAGGCATAAACATCTTTGTAAGTTGCGATAAATTTCAGAATTTCTTCCTTTTTTACCGTATCAATCTTATTGATTACCAGAATAACCGGCGTCCTGACACCGGACAGTTTTTCTATAATATAACGCTCTCCGGCTCCGATAAAGGTAGTAGGCTCCACCAGCCAGAGTATGGCATCCACTTCCTTAAGGGTTCTTTCCGCCACGCTGACCATATATTCTCCAAGCTTATTTTTTGCTTTATGGATACCGGGCGTATCTAAGAAAATAATCTGTCCCCGGCTATCGGTATACACGGTCTGTATCCGGTTTCTTGTAGTCTGAGGTTTATCGGAGGTAATGGCAATTTTCTGTCCGATTAACTGATTCATTAAAGTGGATTTTCCCACATTAGGACGCCCGATTAAGGTTACAAATCCTGATTTATATTCTTCCTTTAGCATACTTTCTCCCATCATAATTGGATTATCATTTGAAACTATCACTTACTTTATTTTATTAAATTCTTTACTTCCATAAACATATCCTTATTCTGTTCAATTTTTACTTCGTTACCGATTACGCAAAGATTTCCGCAGTCTAAAACTGCTTTTACAATATCCGCCAGGTTTCTGATATCCTCTACGGTAACATTTAAAATTTCATCTCTTTGTCTCTGCAAATCTTCCTGGGTTATTCCGGCCAAATAAGCCCCCATCGATATATTTCCCTGACTTCTTGGAGTACGGGGCGCATCCAATCCGCTGATGGTACCAATAATATATTTTGTCATATCCCTTTCGTCGGCCGTAAAATTGCGGATATAATCCACTGCCTTTTCATATACTTCATTGGTTTCCCTTAAATTGGGGTCTCTGTAGGAAGTAAAGTATCCGTTGCCGCTGATACTGGAAAACCCGCAACCGCAGCCATATGCCCCGCCTTTTACGCGGATATTATTCCACAGATAATCGTAATTCATAATAACTTTCAGTACTTCCAGTGCTCCGGTATATTTAAAGCCGGCATCCAGGAAATTACCTGTTCTTGCCACATATTGAACTTGGCTTGATGTTTTAAATCCTTCATTGGCCCGGCAAAGCTTAAACGGTTCTGAAATTTTCTCAACCGGTTCCTTCCGGAGTTGTTCCACAAAAGGCAATAGTCTTCCGTCTAATGTTTTTAATCCTTCTTCATTGGAAGTAAAGCTAATAATGAGATTTTCCTTTCGGAAAATATAATTCATCAGTAGTTTTAAATTATGGATGATTTCCGCTTTCCAATTCGGAAAATCTGCTTCCAGGCTTTCAATAAATTTAAAATAAGCAATTCCGCTGGTTTCTTCATTAAATTTACTTGCCTGTGAAAAATAGGACATGGCCCTGTCAACGGCTGCGGAATGGCCGGAGGCAATAATCTGCATCTGCAGTCTTGACTTTGTTTCCAGAATGATTTCTAAAAGTCTCTTTTCATCATCCAGTTTTGTAAAGCTGATAATTTCCTTTAATAAATCAAAGGCAAAATCCATTTCTTCATATAAAACTTTAACGTCAATCTGGAATGTGGGCAGGTATTCAGTGGAACTTCCCTTTTTCCCGAAACTTGCCACATCAGCAGTAATTCCGCCCGTATGAATATTTATTTCGTTGGATAATTCCAGATAGCTGTAGTGCTCCGTATCAACATAGCCCAACACAGAGGACAATAACCCTACGTAAGGAATCAGGTTCTTTGGTATGTCGTCCAGTGCAAATATCAGTTTTAAATAGGCAATTCCATTGGTAAATATATTATGATGAACAATGGGAATACCATCCACTTCCTTTTCCTCATTATATATCGGCTGGGCGGTTTTTCCAATATCTTCTCTTTTCAGCAAAGGAATTTTTTCCACATCTTCTTTTGGAGAAGGCGTATCCTGATATTCTTTTAACTTACGGGTATCTTCCACAATCTTCTTTATTTCTTCTTTGCTTAAACCTGCCTTGTATGACGCAAGCTTTTTCCTTAAGGCTTCCTCTTTTTTGGCGGTTAACCCGGGTTCAGGTTTTAAGGTAACCATAGCCAGATGGGTATTGTTTAACAGATACTGAGATATTAATTTGGTATAATAGTCCGTTCCGATTCTGGATTTCAGCATTTCAAAAACCTGGTTCGAATTCAGCTTTAGGAAAGGCTTGTTATCATCGTAAAGCCAGGTGGAAAGCATCTGTATGCCATACATAAGGCCTTTGGGAAACTGGCCAAAGTCCGCTTCACGGTACTTAAATTCATAATAGTTAATAGCAGCCCTTAAGGACTTTTCATCCAATCCGTTTTTAACTAATTCCTCCAACTTGTTACGGATTAAATTGTAAAATTCTTCTTTCTGCTCTTCTCTGGCATTTTTGGCAATAACAGAGAATATGGGCTGATAAGTATCCGTATCAAAACTGCTGATAACATCCTTGCCAATTCCCGCATCCAGAATTGCCTGTTTTAAGGGAGCCCCAGGCGCTGATAAAAGTACGTATTCAAGAATCTGGAAAGCCATGCACAAATCTTTGTCAAGGCTGGTGCCAATGGATAAATTGTAGCTTAAATAAGTATTATTCTCTGCCTTTTCATTTTCACTTAACGAATATATGGCTTCGATATCTCTTCTTACAGGAAAAGCTGGCTGAAACTTAATTTCCGAATCCACCGGCTCATAGTCAAAGTCTTTTAAATATTCGGAATCCAGCCAGTTCAGTTTTTCCGTTACATCCATATCTCCGTACAAATAGATATAGCTGTTGGAAGGATGATAATACCTTCTGTGAAAATCCAAAAACTTCTCATATGTCAAATCGGGTATAAAATCCGGATCTCCCCCCGATTCAACACCATATGCCGTATCAGGAAAAAGGGCATTTTGAATGGTCCGGAATAACTGCTGTTCCGGAGATGAGAAAGCTCCCTTCATTTCGTTGTATACAACGCCATTATATTTTAATTCCCCATCTTCACTATCCAGCTCATAATGCCAGCCTTCCTGTTTGAAAATTTCTTCCCTCTTATATATGTTTGGATAAAAAACGGCATCCATATATACATGCATCAGATTCTGAAAATCCTGATCATTGCAGCTGGCTATGGGATAAATGGTTTTATCCGGATATGTGATAGCATTTAAAAAGGTATTAAGAGAACCTTTTGCCAGTTCGATAAATGGGTCTTTGGCCGGGAAGGCTCTGGAACCGCACAGTACGGAATGCTCAATAATATGAGGTACACCGGTACTGTCATAGGGGGGAGTACGAAACCCTATGGAAAATACTTTATTATTATCGTCATTGGTTACCACAGCTACCCTTGCCCCGGTTTTTTTATGCCTTAACAATAATCCTAAGCTGTTAATGTCCTTTAATTCTTCTTCCATTATCAGCTCATAAGCGGGAAGTTCGCCTAGTTCCCTGCTGCTTTTTAGATTTCTGGACATATTAAATCCTCCTTAAAAAATAAATAATAAATATACAATTGCCATTTGATGGCCTGTTTATATAAATTTCAAATTACTTATTCCAATTATCAGACCGATTATCAGGTAATTATACCATATCCCGGAAGAATTGTCATGTTAAAGATAGGAATGTGTTCCGGTTTATACATGTTCTTATTATTTATTTCCATATATTATAAGTTGTATTCGAATCAAAAGAGAAAATATAGTAATATTCTGCCTGAAATTCTTTATCATACTTATAGTCTATTATCCGTGCATTGACTTTAATTATAATATCATATAAAATTTACATAGATATACAATTACTGCAAAAATTTAGACAGGAGTATTTTATGTATCATTTTATTATTAATCCCCAGTCCCGTTCAGGAAAAGGGCTGCAAATTTGGAAAACTGTAAAAGAAGAATTAGATAAAAAAGAAGTTACCTATTCCTTTCATATAACCGAAGGTTCCTCTCATGCCACCAGATTAACCAGGGAAATTTGTGTTTCTTATCCGGGCATGAAAAATATTGTGGTACTGGGCGGCGACGGTACGGTAAATGAAGTGATTAATGGGATTTCTAACTTAGACGAAGTTATTTTAGGATATATTCCTTCCGGTTCCAGCAATGATCTGGCCAGAAGTTTAAAACTGCCAAAAGACCCTCTGACCGGTCTTAATAATATACTTTCACTTTCCCGTTTTCAATATATTGATATCGGACAAATAAAAGACCATCATTCTGATTTTAAAAGATATTTTATGGTAAGTACCGGCATCGGATTTGATGCCGCAATATGCGAAGAGACTTTCCGTTCCAGGTTAAAAAAGGTACTAAACAGCTTAGGTATCGGTAAACTGACTTATATTCTCATAGCCTTAAAGCAGCTTTTTGCATGCAAGTTTATAAACGGAACCATTACTCCGGACAAAGGTGAACCAATTAACCTGCAAAAAATATTAATGGTCACCAGTATGATTCATAAATATGAAGGCGGCGGAATGAAAATTGCCCCTGCTGCAGACCCTTATGACGGTCAGTTATCCGTATGTGTCGTTCATGGATTATCCAAACTTCGGATTTTTTTTACTCTTCCCACTCTGTTAATCGGAAAGCACATACATTTTAAAGGGGTAACAACTTTTAACTGCCGCTCTTTGGATATAAAAGTGGATCAACCGGCCTGGATTCACAATGATGGAGAATGTCCCGGCAAATATAAGGGCTTATCCGTAACCTGCCTGGCAGGTCAGCTAAAAATTGTGGCATAAATAGATAAATTTAAGGCCAATTAATCCGGAAGTGGTTTTTATTTATACAGTATTTTTACCATAGGAAAGAAGGTGCCATATGCATAGGAGTTATATGAATAACGCAACATCTGTTATTTTATTCAGTATATTAACAATATTGATTCAATTTGGTGTTTATTTTTTTTCTGATATGGTTGTTCTTACATTTATTGTCGCCGCTATTATTTGCTTAATTTTTACCCATATTTTGCTGGAGCAAAGTCTTAGTTACGATTCCTGTTTCAGTTATTCTTTACTGAATATTTTTTTAAGCACCGGCATTATTGTCCTTTTCTATTTCAATCGAACCGACTTTTCATATCCCTTAAAGCCGGAAATGGCTTGGTTTGTTATTATAAACTGGAGTATTCCACTGTTATACTCCATTATCCGCAATTTAACGGATGACTCGGGCAAGTACCGTCATTTTAAAATATTTTACCGCAACATTAATCTGATTTTTATCCTGTTTTATATATATTTCATGACTATTCTCCTATTTCTTGATAACATGAATTTTGTACAGACTTATGCCAGTGATATTCAGGCTAACCTGGCCCCTTTAATCACCATAGCCACTGTGATAGAGGATTATATCAATGGTTATTTAGAATTAAAAGCTATGATTCGGTTCTTTCTTGTGGAAACCTTAATATTTTTGCCTTATGGTTTTTATATCACGCTGTTATTCCGCTACCGTGGCAAGTTAATGCGATTAATGGGATTTCTTTTTCTTCCAATCCTGGTGGAAATATTGCAATACATTTCTGGTCTTGGCAAAGTGGACATTGATGATGTAATATTAGGACTTTTGGGCGGATTTTTGGGTGCAATCCTGTATTACATCTTAAACCGGATATATTTCATTTTTACCGATAAAGATTTTTTGGATGAAAGAAACAATTACACCTTTGACAACAATTCTTACTACTTTTAAACCGTTTCATTCTGTTTTTCCCAAAAGCGCTTTAATTCTGACTCCATCGTTTTTACATCAACCGTAACAAAAGGATACCACTCTCTGGGAAAAAGATTTACATACTGCTGTCTTAAAAATCTTTCATCCAGAAGCAATATGGCACCCCTGTCATCCATGGTCCTGATAACTCTTCCGGCTGACTGAAGCACTTTGTTCATGCCCTGATACAGGTAAGCATATTCAAAACCTCTTCCGTTTCGTTTGTCATAAAACTTACGGAAGAGTTCTTTTTCATTGCCTACCATAGGCAAACCGGTACCTACAATAACCGCCCCAATCAGCCGGTCATTCTTTAAATCAATGCCTTCGCTGAATATGCCGCCCATAACGCAAAAACCGATTCTGCTGGAATCCGGATTGGCCGTAAAATCTTCAAGAAATACTTCCTTTTCCGCTTCCGTCATGTTACTCTTTTGAACTACCAGCCCTTCTATTCTTTCCTTAGCAAGTTCCGCAACTTGGTTTAACATCTGATAAGAGGGGAAGAAAACCATATAATTGCCCTTTTTTGCCTTTGTAAAACGAACAATATACTCTGTTATTTTCTCATATTCCTCCCTATTTCGCCTTGTATATTTGGTACTTACATCGCTTCCGATCATAATTAACCGATTTCCCTTTAAAAAGGGAGACGGGGCATAAATGGCATAGTCGTCCTCCCTGCCGCCTAACTGTTCTTTATAATACTGTATGGGTAAAAGGGTGGCAGAAAAAAATATGGCACTTTTTCCCTTATCCAGACAGGCATTCAGGTTGTCCGAAGGGTCCATGCACAATAGTTTGATACGGAAATCTCCCTGCTCATTATAATCGGTATAAGTAATATATTTGTCACTGTATATTTCATAAATATTAAGAAAATGGCGAATGTCCAGATAAAGGCTTAGAATTTCTTCCTTTCCGGAAGTGCCTTTATATTCCAAAAGATATTCCTCATATTCTGTCAAAAGCCGCATCAGGTGAAAAACAAAGCCTGAAATGTCTTCAACTTCCTTGCAATTATCACATTCTCTTTTTAGTTTCAGTAAATCGTTGTTACAGGCCATAAGGCATTTTTCCAGTTTGCCTGTGTTATATGGGACAGTTTCATCCTTGTCTTGATTTTTTATTATTTTCCTCACATTTAAAAACTGTTCTTTGTACAAGGTGGCACTGTACATTTCCCTGGCCCGGTCCACCAGATTATGTGCCTCATCAATTAAAAAAACATAGTCATACTTTTTCTCACCCTGAAAGAAACGACGCAGATATACGTTAGGGTCAAAAGCATAATTATAATCGCATATGACCGTATCGGCCCAGGTAGTAACATCCAGACACATTTCAAAAGGACATACCGAGTGTTTTTCGGCGTACAAAAGAATCAGTTCTCTGGAAATATCATTTTCATTGGTTAACAAGTCATAAACCGCATCGTTTACCCGGTCAAAATGTCCTTTGGCCCTGGGACAGGATACCGGATTACAGTCTGGCTTATCCAGTATACATACTTTTTCTTTTGCCGTAATAGTAACAGACTTCATATTAAGCCCTTTTTCTTTTAGTTTCCCAAAAGTTTCTTCCGCTACGGTTCTGGTGATGGTTTTGGCCGTCAAATAAAAAAGCTTTTCCACCAGCCCTTCACCCATGGCTTTTACGGCAGGAAATATGGTAGATATGGTTTTTCCGACACCGGTTGGTGCTTCAATAAATAATCTTTTATTTCTTATAATACTTTTATAAACACCCGTAACCAAATCTTTCTGACCCGGTCTGTAACTAAAAGGAAAATCCAGGGTTTTTATACTTGCATTCCGCCGCTTATTCCAGCGTATCTGCCATGCGGCCCACTTGCCATATTCCCGGGTTAAGTTTAAAAACCAGTTTTCAAGCTCTTTAAAGGTAAAGTTTTCATGGAAATATTTCATATTCTCTGTTTCCAGATTACAGTAGGTAAGCCGGATTCCTATTTCCTCATGGTTAAATCTTTTGGCATACATATAGGCATAGCACATGGCCTGCGCCCGATGAACGTCTACCGGATTTTCCAGATGGCTTAGTTCCATATAGACACCTTTGATTTCATCGATAATAACAGCTGGCTTTTCTTCCGGCTGGCTGATAATTCCGTCTGCCCTTCCCTCTACCAAAAGGTCAAAAGTAATATCGTCACAAGTAATTGTGGTAACTATACTTAAGGGAAACTCTGCGCTGTAAGAAGAACCCATTCTTTTTTGAATCTTTCTGTGGATTCTGCTTCCTTCCTGCATGGCATCCGTATCTCTTCTTCCTGGTCCCCGATTGTCTAAATCACCGGAACGAAGAATAAATTCTACCAGATTCCGTACGGATATTTTTACCAGATTCTCTGCGTCTTTTCCCATGTTTTCTCCTCTTTCTTCTGATACCTAGTATGTCCATTTTCGTCGTCTTTTTTCCCAGGACCTGTATCATAACTGTATCATAAAAAAAGCATCTAAAGTGTTTTTTTCACCCAGATGCCTTACATTAATATTTATAGGTAAATAAAACTTTCCTACATATATTCGGTATAATTCTCGTCGTCGTCTCCATACAGGCCATTGGCATAGCCTCTGGTCCAGTCTATATTTTTTGTTCTTCTGTGCTTTATCTGCGGTTTGCTTCGTCTTTCTGCTTTTTCATCAAGTTCTGTTTTTTTCTTAAGCAACGCTTTCTTTTCCCTTTCCAGCCGCTTAATGGTAACAAGTTTGTCAGGCTGTTGCTCTTTTTCTTTCGTCTGAAAGGTTTTAGCTCTATAACCACCAATGCTAAGATCTCGGTTCCGGCTAAAACTACTGGTTTCTAAAATGTCCTTAACAGGATATGATTTGGAATCTTTACCGTAAAGTTTATTCTCCCTGTTAAAGGAACCGTTAGAACTTTTATTCACGTTAAAAGGCTTGCTTTCTCGATTAACAGGTTTTCCGTCTTGTTTTCCCTGCCCGGAAGTAGGATATCCGGCTTCTCCATAAGTTCCCGGACTTTTTTGTCCGCTTAATCTGGCATTGTCACGATGCTTACTTGGTCTACTATCATTAGCATTGGTTGTAGCCATTAAATGTTCTCCTCTCTTATCCAAATCAATACGATATATTTATCTATTTTACCTTATTCTATTGTAAATCTATTGTATATTTTATTCGATTTTTACATAAAGTCAATATATAATTTTTTTATAAATTTTAATTTATAGTTAAGAATTACCTTGCATTTTCCCTGCTTATCTGTTAAAGTCAAATTGTGTATTGCAATAGAATATTTCTTTATTTTATTGCCATAATATTTATTGCCTGTAGTTATATCCGAAAGCGGGCTTACTGAAAGAGAGGTATATTATAATGAGCGAACACGAACACAACTGTGGTTGCGGACATGACCACGAACATGATCATGACCATTTGACTGTTACATTAACACTGGATGATGGTACTGAATTAGAATGTGAAGTATTATGCATATTCCCGGTTGGCGAAAAAGACTATATTGCATTGATTCCTGCAGATGATAATGACAATGAAGATGACGGTGAAATCTTCTTATATCAGTTCATCGAACATGAAAATGATGAAATCGAATTACTCAATATTGAAGATGACGATGAGTTTGAAGCAGTATCCGATGCTTTTGACGAAATAATGGACAGCGAAGAATTTGACGAGCTGTTTGATGAGGAAGAAGAGGACGAAGAAATCTAAGATTCGTTATCTTTTGAACAGGAAAATTCTTCGAATTTCCTATAAAACGGGCAAGGCTGTTGCATTAATGTAGATTTATGTACAGGAATTGTGCAACGGTATCCCTCACATACTGGTTTCCTGACATCAGATTCATTTTGTAGACACAAATCAAACATAAATGTTTGCTTTATGCATACAAAATGAACCCGATATCCGTCAAAACCGTGTATTATGGGATATCTGTTGTAATTCCTGTAGCATTGAGTATATTATGCAACAGCTTATTTTTTTATAAATATACCGGCCCGATCCATACGTTATTCTTTTATGGTCAGGAGCATATTTTGAATACAAAATTCCAAATCCATGGTTCTTTCTTTTTTCAAATCATCAAAATAGATTATAACTTTTCCCTTTTGGTTGGATTTTACGGTACCCGGTCCGAAAGTTTTATGCCAGACTCTGGTTCCTGGCTTTAAATCTTCCCTATTTAGCAAAAGTTCTCCCACAAATCTGGAACTGGCTAATTCTTTGTTATATCTTTCTTTTACAGAATAGATATGCAAATATTCCTTTGTCCTTGTAACGGCAACGTAAAATAACCTTCTTTCTTCTTCCAGATCGGCTTCCTGCACGGCTTTTCGGTGAGGCGTTATGCCTTCATTGGCATCTACAATAAATACCACCCTATATTCCAGTCCTTTGGAACTGTGCATCGTTGCCAGGGTCACGCCATTTCTGTTCTGCTTCTGATTTTGTGTTTGTCTTTTTAATTCCTCCTGGTATTCATCAATATGGCGGAACCATTCCTCAAAAGTTTTATATTCCCTGGCCGATTCCTGAAGTTCATTTAAGGTATCAAATAGTTCCTCTGCCTTGATTCTTCGGAATTCGGCATATTCTGTCAAATAATCTTCGTAACCGATTCCCTTTCGAATATAATTAATGGCAGCAAAAGGGCTCATATTTTTCATAAGATTAAGGTCATATTCCAGCTTGTCAATGCGTTCAATCATCCAATCCTTATCTTTATAGAATTCTCTTAACTTGTCAAAATCCACCTGAGAATCTTTAAAACACTCTCTGCTTAAATAGCGCTTTGGCCGATTGGCAACTTGTAAAAACAAAGCCCTGTCCCGGCATCCTGCGGCCAGTTTCAGATAAGCTATCATGTTGACAGCAATCCAGTGGTCATACAGATTGGGAATCATATCCTTCATTTGAAAAGGTACGTTATATTCCATAAGCTTATCAATTAAAGCCCTGGGTTGGGTATTGGTCCGAAACAAAACCGCCATATCAGTAAAGGGCAGGCCTGCTTTATAGTATCGAAGAATATCCGCAACAACCATACTGTTCTGTCCTTTTAAATCTTTAAAAGCCTTGATTACTACATCCGATCCACCTTTTTTACTGGCACGGATGTTTTTCGGAAAACGCTTCGTGTTATTTTTGATTAATCTGGCACTGCATTCCACAATTTTTTCCGTAGAACGATAATTGGTATCCAGCAAAACCCGCCTACTTCCAGGATAATCTTTTTCAAAGTTTAACATAATTTCCGGTTTTGCCCCCCTGAAGCGGTAAATAGACTGGTCATCATCTCCTACCACAAACAGATTGTTTTCCGGTAATGCTAAAAGCTTTATAATATCATATTGTACTTTGTTAATGTCCTGGAATTCGTCAATTAAGATATATTGAAACTTATTCTGCCATAAAGAAAGAATATCTGGACGCTCTTTTAGAAGTTCGTAACATAATACCAGCATATCGTCAAAATCAATTAGATTTGCTTTACGGAGTTTGCTTTCATAAGCATTGTAGATTTTTTTGAATATTTCTTCAGAACAGTTGATGGAATAGTAGTGCTCCAAATCCATTCTTTCGCTTTTAATCAGGCTGATTTCGGAGATAATGCCGGATACAAACTCCTTTTCGTCTTCGATTTCGTAATCCAGATCTTCAATAATCTCCCTGAAAAACTGAACTTTTTGATCTTCCCGGATAATATTGGCAGCACTGTAATGATAGGCATATTTTAAAATAGTAAAAAACACGGCGTGAAAGGTTCCAAAATTAACTCCATATCCCTTATCACCGGTAAGTTTTAAGAATCGCTCTTTCATTTCCCCGGCGGCAGCCCTGGTAAAAGTAATTACCAGTATATTACGGGGATTAACGCCATACTGATTAATCAGCTGCTGTGTTCTTCTGGTAATTACAAGGGTTTTCCCGGAACCGGGCCCAGCTAATACCAGCATGGGCCCTTTGTTATGATTGATTGCAATTAATTGGGACTTATTTACTTCCATATGCAGATTACCTACTTAACCCCTGCTTAACTTATCTATGGCAATCCGAACACGGCGAAGGCTTTCTTCTTTGCCAAGGATATTCATAATCTCATAAGCTCCGCCAGGGGTTGACTGCTTTCCGGATACGGCGGTACGAATTGGCCATAATCCCGTACCATTTTTAATACCTTTTTCCCTGATATATCCCATTAATACTTTTTCGATTCCTTCTATGGAGTAATCATCCAATGCCTCCAGTAAAGGAAGTTGTTCCTTTAATATGGTTAAAGAAATTTCCTTATCTGTCTTCATTTTCTTATGAATATACATGGAAGTATCATAATCAGGCAATTCCTCAAAAAAGTCTATCATATCCTTAATATCCAAAAAGGTCTCGATTCTGGTCTTTACCAAATCGGCAATCTTTTTTAAATCCAGGTCTTTTTTTATAACCTGCCGGATATAAGGCAATGCATACTCATAATAACGCTCATTGTCCATTTTTTTAATATACTCGCTGTTCATCCAGCGAAGCTTTTTCATATCAAAAACAGCAGGAGATTTATTAATGTGGTGATAATCAAATTTTTCTACCAGTTCTTCCAGGGAGAAAATCTCCTCATTGGTTCCGGAACTCCAACCCAGCAAAGCAATAAAGTTCACAATAGCTTCCGGTACAAAACCTTGTTCCAGCAAATCTTCAAAGGAAGAATGTCCGCTACGTTTAGATAATTTTTTATGTTCCTCATTGGTAATTAAAGGGCAGTGAATATATATGGGTTCTTCCCATCCAAAAGCCTGATAAAGTCTGGTGTATTTCGGAGTGGATGACAAATACTCGTTTCCTCTTACCACATGGGTGATTCCCATCAAATGATCGTCTACCACATTGGCAAAATTATAAGTAGGATAACCGTCTGATTTAATTAAAATCATATCATCCAATTCGGCATTTTCTACTGTAATATCACCATATACGGCATCGTGAAAAGTCGTTGTGCCTTCCGTAGGATTATTCTGCCGTATTACATAAGGAATTCCTGCCGCCAGGTTTGCTTCTATTTCCTCTTTAGACAAATGAAGACAATGTTTGTCATATTTGGTAATTTCCTTGCCATCTTCATCTATGGCAGTCTTTAAGGTGCTTAACCTTTCTTTGGTACAGAAGCAATAATATGCTTCTCCCTTTTCAATTAGCTCTTTTGCATATTTCATATAAATTCCGGCAGCCTGACGTTCACTCTGAACATAGGGGCCACACCCGCCGTCTTTATCCGGACCTTCGTCGTGAACCAATCCGGTAAGCTTTAATGTTCTATATATAATATCAACTGCACCTTCCACATATCTTTCCTGATCCGTATCTTCGATTCGAAGAAGGAAATCACCTCCTTCATGTTTGGCAATCAGGTATTCGTACAATGCAGTTCTTAGATTACCCACATGCATTCTGCCCGTTGGGCTTGGTGCATATCTTGTTCTTACTCTTTTCATATTTCGTTTGCTCCTGTTCCTATTCTATTCAGTCTCTGAACTGTTGTAATCATTAGTATGTGCTACATTAGTTCAAGTATTTATAGGTTATAATATAATCCAAGCACTATATTCTGTCAAGTAAAAGGCATGACACTTAAAAATCCTCTGTACTTATAAACAGGCAGCAACGAATCTAAGGAATGATTCAGAAAGCTGCCTTTAAAATAAATATTTATAACCAAATTTTATATTTTATAATTATAAAATGTTCATATAGTACTATTTGAAGTTTTAATAAAACTCTTTCATGTACTGATTAATATCTACTCCGCTGTTAATAATGTCCATCATGACTGAAGTAAACATAAAAATAAGTAATACGATAGACACAGCAGTTACGATTAATGAAGCCCTTGCCCAGTTTTTTTTGCTGGCAGGCGTATCATTGCCAAAAGCCCAGACAAACATCATAACTATATAAATAAAGATACCGACAACAGGGATAAATGGTAACAACAGAGTTCCCATCCAGTTGCCGAATGATATGGGCTTTTCACTCCCGGTATTTGCTTCAGCTGATTGCTGTGTATTGGAAAACTGATAATCTTCCTGCCTAAAGGAAGGGACATTTTCACGAAAGGAAGTACCACAATATTCACAGTAATTGGCATCCTCACTGGACGAATTTCTTCCACAGGCTTTACAAACCATTAAAATCATCCTTTCTTATTAACTAATTTAAGTAAAACCATTTAACTTATTATAACATATTATAATTAAATGCCAAATTAAAATATTCTTAAAGAATAAATTGTAAAATAATTAATTTTACAAATCAAGTTTTAAAGTCAGGCTATCTCACTAAAATATAAGGAAAGAAGTAAAAATACCATCTTAATATTTTCTGAAATCAATTTCCATTATTTGACTTTTTCATCTTTTAGATATATAATATAAGTAAATATTTTCCAATTATGAAAATGGATTATACAGATACGAATAGTAAATATTTTACCACTCGTTAACTAGATACAGGTATGTATCTATAAATAATATATAAGGGGGAAGTATAATGAAAAGATGTAACTTTATAGCAATCTCCATGGTTATTTTACTAATCATATCTTCTTTTTGGATGCCTGCCATTACCTCTGCCGCAACAAATACTACAAAAATCAAAGGCAGTGAAGTACTGGTTATTGGAGATTCTTTTTTGGCAATGTCTCATGACATTACCAAAAGGTTGGAACAGAATGCGAAAAATGCAGGCATTTTGGATGCCAACGATAGTTTCAGGGATTTATCGGTCAGCGGAACCATGCTTAGCGGTGGAATATCGCCAAACATTCCCACACAGTATATGAACGGAATCAGAAATGGTACTGTAAAATATGTAATCATGGATGGCGGTGGTAATGACTGCTTAGCTGGAAATGTAAATGCTGCATATGCAGCAGCCAGAAATTTGTTTGTAGAAATGGGAAAAAACAGCGGCCTGAAAGTATTTTATCTCTTTTACCCGGATCCTCAGGGATTTCTTGCCGGTATCCTAAAACCAAATCTGGATACACTAAGACCACAGATCCAGCAGCTGGTAACAAATTCAGTAAATCCAAAAGGATATTTTCTGGATCTAAGACCTACCTTTGAAGGCAAATATTCTGCCTATATACTGCCCGATGGTATTCATCCTACAACAGAAGGAAGCTATGCGGCAGCAGATGCAATATGGGCGGAAATGCAAAGAGTAGGTTTCTTTGAAAACAATAGTTCGCCGGTTAATTATGGGGATTATAACAATGACGAAAATATCCACACTTTGGACTTGGCATTGCTGAAAGAGCATATCATGATTCCGGAAAAGGAAAATATAGCTTCCATGGATGTAAACGCCGATAATGAAATGAACACTCTTGACTTAACTATTCTGAAACAGTATTGGCTGAAGATAATAGATAAACTGCCTTATAGATAAACTATTCTATAAATAATGTTATTAATTAAAATATCTTATCAAAGAGGAATGCGTTGCAAAATAACTTTTTTCCGTTAGAATGGGACGCATTCCTCCTGTTTTTACTTTTTAGTTAATTTATATGGGTTTAGCAAAAAATTTTTATATTGTTTCATGAGCTACTATTGTTTTGCATTTTTATTTGCATGCACCAACGCTTGACGCAGAGCCATTATGTACCTATTTCAATTTATTTTAACAATAAAAAAAGGCTACCAAGAGTAACCTTTTACTTGTACTTTCAAAACTGCACATGAAATCCATATATTTAAATCCACAACCTCTTAGAAGTTTCCTTCTTTGGTCAAGCCCTCGACCTATTAGTATTAGTCAGCTCCATGCATTACTGCACTTCCACCTCTAACCTATCTACCTGATCGTCTCTCAGGGGTCTTACTAGCTAAAACGAACAAGTTCGTTTCGCTATGGGATATCTTATCTTGAGGGGGGCTTCACGCTTAGATGCCTTCAGCGTTTATCCCTTCCAAACTTGGCTACTCGGCCATGCACTTGGTAGTACAACCGATCCACCAGCGGTTCGTCCAACCCGGTCCTCTCGTACTAAGGTCAGCTCCTCTCAAATATCCTGCGCCCGCGCCGGATAGGGACCGAACTGTCTCACGACGTTCTGAACCCAGCTCGCGTACCGCTTTAATGGGCGAACAGCCCAACCCTTGGGACCTACTTCAGCCCCAGGATGCGATGAGCCGACATCGAGGTGCCAAACCACTCCGTCGATGTGAACTCTTGGGAGTGATAAGCCTGTTATCCCCAGGGTAGCTTTTATCCGTTGAGCGATGGCAATCCCACTTTATACCACCGGATCACTAAGTCCTACTTTCGTACCTGCTCCACCCGTCGGTGTCGCAGTCAAGCTCCCTTCTGCCTTTGCACTCTTCGAATGGTTTCCAACCATTCTGAGGGAACCTTTGAGCGCCTCCGATACCTTTCGGAGGCGACCGCCCCAGTCAAACTCCCCACCTGACATTGTCCACTGCCTGGTTCACAGACACGTGTTAGAAATCCAATACTGCAAGGGTGGTATCCCAACAGCGGCTCCTCGGCAACCGGAGTCACCGATTCCTTGCCTCCCACCTATCCTGTGCATGCAATACCGAATCCCAGTATCAAGCTGGAGTAAAGCTCCATGGGGTCTTTCCGTCCTGGCGCGGGTAACCAGCATCTTCACTGGTATTTCAATTTCACCGGGTGCATTGTCGAGACAGTGCCCAAATCATTACGCCTTTCGTGCGGGTCGGAACTTACCCGACAAGGAATTTCGCTACCTTAGGACCGTTATAGTTACGGCCGCCGTTTACTGGGGCTTAAGTTCAACGCTTCGGGTTTCCCCTAACGTCTCCCCTTAACCTTCCAGCACCGGGCAGGCGTCAGCCCATATACTTCACCTTTCGGTTTCGCATAGACCTGTGTTTTTGCTAAACAGTTGCTTGGGCCAATTCTCTGCGACCTGTATCTCTACAGGCACCCCTTCTCCCGAAGTTACGGGGTCATTTTGCCGAGTTCCTTAACAATGCTTCTCCCGTCGGCCTTAGGATTCTCTCCTCATCCACCTGTGTCGGTTTACGGTACGGGCTTGTAAAAAACTATAGCGGCTTTTCTTGGCAGTTGGCTCGCCAGCTTCCCTACTCCTATCTTCGGTCCACATCACGCCTTCGTATTGTGTGACGGATTTGCCTGCCACACTACTACCTCGCTTGTACCGGTCTTTCCATTCCCGGCTCTGGCTTTCCACCTGCGTCCCCACAGTTCTGTCCTTACAAGGTACAGGAATCTCAACCTGTTGTCCATCGACTACGTCTCTCGACCTCGCCTTAGGTCCCGACTTACCCAGAGCAGATCAGCTTTACTCTGGAAACCTTGGATATTCGGCCGGAAAGATTCTCACTTTCCTCTCGCTACTCATTCCGGCATTCTCTCTTCTTAACTCTCCACAGCTCCTTCCGGTACTGCTTCTTCGCGTTAAGAATGCTCCTCTACCAATTGTATTACTACAATTCCGCAGCTTCGGTGTCGTGTTTTAGCCCCGGACATTTTCGGCGCAGGACCTCTCGACTAGTGAGCTATTACGCACTCTTTTAATGTATGGCTGCTTCTAAGCCAACATCCTAGTTGTTTTCGAAATCCCACATCCTTTTCCACTTAACACGCACTTTGGGACCTTAGCTGGCGGTCTGGGCTTTCTCCCTTTTGACTACCCAACTTATCTCGTGTAGTCTGACTCCTGGTCATCATCTGTATGGCATTCGGAGTTTGATAATCTTCGGTAAGCTTTGACGCCCCCTAGGATATTCAGTGCTCTACCTCCATCAGACTAAACCAAGGCTAGCCCTAAAGCTATTTCGAGGAGAACCAGCTATCTCCGGGTTCGATTGGAATTTCTCCCCTACCCACACCTCATCACCACCCTTTTCAACGGATGTGTGTTCGGTCCTCCACCGCCTTTTACGGCAGCTTCAACCTGGACATGGGTAGATCACCCGGTTTCGGGTCTACTTTTACTGACTATTTCGCCCTCTTCAGACTCGGTTTCCCTTCGGCTTCAGCCTTTTTGGCCTTAACCTCGCCAGTAAACGTAACTCGCCGGACCGTTCTACAAAAAGTACGCGGTTCACCTGTAAATAGGTGTCCCACAGCTTGTAAACACAGGGTTTCAGGTTCTCTTTCACTCCCCTCCCGGGGTTCTTTTCACCTTTCCTTCACAGTACTCTGCTCTATCGGTCACTAAGTAGTATTTAGCCTTGGGGGGTGGTCCCCCCGACTTCCCACAAGGTTTCCCGTGTCTCGTGGTACTTTGGATCCCGCTCGCTGACTTCCGGTTTCGCGTACGAGGCTTTCACTCTCTACGGCTGGCTTTCCCAAAACCATTCTGCTACCTTCCGTCTTGGCTTTTTGCGGTCCTTAACCCCGAAGAATAAATCCTTCGGTTTAGGCTCTTTCCCGTTCGCTCGCCGCTACTTAGGAAATCGATGTTTCTTTCTCTTCCTCCGGGTACTTAGATGTTTCAGTTCCCCGGGTTCCCCCTGCTAAGCTATGGATTCACTTAGCAGTGACGGAGGTTTCCTCCGCCAGGTTTCCCCATTCAGAAATCTGCGGGTCAATGGATATTTGCTCCTCACCGCAGCTTATCGCAGCTTATCACGTCTTTCATCGGCTCTTAGTGCCAAGGCATCCACCCTGCGCTCTTATTAGCTTGACCATAACTTTGACTGCGCTAACAAAAGTAAAAAGCATGCTTTTAGCTT